>NZ_JBHXLF010000045.1:0-1547 GCF_042721515.1 Lentzea sp. NPDC058436 | reverse complement strand
CCAGAACCGCACAGTGGATGCGTAGCGTCTTTGTAACAAGTCCTCGGCCTATTAGTACCAGTCAGCTCCAACCGTTACCGGTCTTCCACCTCTGGCCTATCAACCCAGTGGTCTAGCTGGGGGCCTTAACCCACAAAGGGTGGGATACCTCATCTTGGAACGAGCTTCCCGCTTAGATGCCTTCAGCGGTTATCCCTTCCGAACGTAGCCAACCAGCAATGCTCTTGGCAGAACAACTGGCACACCAGCGGTCCGTCCGTCCCGGTCCTCTCGTACTAGGGACAGCCTTCCTCAAGTATCCTACGCGCGCGGCGGATAGGGACCGAACTGTCTCACGACGTTCTAAACCCAGCTCGCGTACCGCTTTAATGGGCGAACAGCCCAACCCTTGGGACCTACTCCAGCCCCAGGATGCGACGAGCCGACATCGAGGTGCCAAACCATCCCGTCGATATGGACTCTTGGGGAAGATCAGCCTGTTATCCCCGGGGTACCTTTTATCCGTTGAGCGACCACGCTTCCACAAGCCATGGCCGGATCACTAGTTCCGACTTTCGTCCCTGCTCGACCCGTCAGTCTCACAGTCAAGCTCCCTTGTGCACTTGCACTCAACACCTGATTGCCAACCAGGCTGAGGGAACCTTTGAGCGCCTCCGTTACTCTTTGGGAGGCAACCGCCCCAGTTAAACTACCCACCAGGCACTGTCCCTGATCCGGATCACGGACCGAGGTTAGACATCCAATACGACCAGAGTGGTATTTCAACGATGACTCCACAACCACTGGCGTGGCCGCTTCACAGTCTCCCACCTATCCTACACAAGCCGAATCGAACACCAATACCAAGCTATAGTAAAGGTCCCGGGGTCTTTCCGTCCTGCCGCGCGTAACGAGCATCTTTACTCGTAATGCAATTTCGCCGGGCCTGCGGTTGAGACAGTCGAGAAGTCGTTACGCCATTCGTGCAGGTCGGAACTTACCCGACAAGGAATTTCGCTACCTTAGGATGGTTATAGTTACCACCGCCGTTTACTGGCGCTTAAGTTCTCAGCTTCGCCCCGAAAGACTAACCGGTCCCCTTAACGTTCCAGCACCGGGCAGGCGTCAGTCCATATACATCGTCTTGCGACTTCGCATGGACCTGTGTTTTTAGTAAACAGTCGCTTCTCGCTGGTCTCTGCGGCCGTCTCGCCCTAGCCTGCAAGAGGCTTCAAGCGCTACGGCCCCCCTTCTCCCGAAGTTACGGGGGCATTTTGCCGAGTTCCTTAACCACAGTTCGCCCGATCGCCTCGGTATTCTCTACCTGACCACCTGTGTCGGTTTGGGGTACGGGCCGCGTGAAAGCTCGCTAGAGGCTTTTCTCGGCAGCATGGGATCACTCTACTTCGCCTCAATCGGCTACGCATCACGTCTCAGCCTATATGAACTGCGGATTTGCCTACAGTTCGGCCTACACGCTTGCACCAGTACTACCACTCACTGGCGGAGCTACCCTCCTGCGTCACCCCATCGCTTGACTACTACAAGTTCAGGTCCCGCGCTCCACA
>NZ_JBHXLF010000044.1:0-4380 GCF_042721515.1 Lentzea sp. NPDC058436 | reverse complement strand
GCCGCATCCTTTCCCCGGCTTTTCTTTACTTGAGCGCCATCTCTTTATTTCGTCATTCGTGAGCATGTAACGCCCGCCGCAGTCTCACGGCAGGAGCGTAGCGACCGAGTGAGCGAGGAGGCGTCATTTCATCGACACCTGCATTTCGCACTTACGCCCCGCAGCCGCATTTTTTCCCCTGCCACATGAAGCACTTCCCTGAGTCACCACTCCGAACTAACATATTAAGCCAGTATACACTCCGCTAGCGCTACGTGACTGGTTCAGGGCTGCGCCCCGAAACCCGCTAAAACCACTGACGCGCCTGCGGCTTGTCCAACACCGCGCCGAACGGGAAAAGATTTCCCGCCCGTCCCGGCGTTATCAGGAGGCCGGATTGGCAGACAAACGCAGCAAAATGCTCACCATGTGGGTGACCGAAGATGAGCACCGCCGTCTGCTGGAGCGCTGCGACGGTAAACAGCTCGCGGCCTGGATGCGGCAGACGTGCCTGGACGAGAAGCCCGCCCGAACCGGCAAACTTCCCTCGCTCTCGCCGGCGCTGCTTCGTCAGCTTGCCGGCATGGGGAACAACCTTAACCAGATTGCCCGGCAGGTTAACGGCGGTGGCGGCAGCGGGCACGACCGCGTGCAGGTTGTCGCCGCGCTGATGGCCATCGATGCCGGACTCGAGCGGCTGCGGCACGCCGTGCTGGAAAAGGGGGCAGACGATGATCGTTAAGTTTCACCCCCGGGGGCGCGGCGGTGGCGCCGGGCCTGTGGATTACCTGCTGGGCAAAGACCGCCAGCGCGAAGGTGCCAGCGTTCTGCAGGGGAAGCCGGAGGAAGTCCGGGAGCTTATCGACGCCTCGCCCTACGCCAAAAAATACACATCCGGCGTCCTGTCTTTTGCCGAACAGGACTTACCGCCCGGCCAGCGTGAAAAGCTGATGGCGAGCTTCGAGCGGGTTCTGATGCCCGGACTCGATAAAGACCAGTACAGCGTGCTGTGGGTTGAGCACCGGGACAAAGGGAGGCTGGAGCTGAACTTCCTGATCCCGAACACGGAGCTGCTGACCGGCAGGCGTCTCCAGCCGTATTACGACCGCGCCGACCGACCGCGCATCGATGCCTGGCAGACCATTGTGAACGGCAGGCTGGGGCTGCACGATCCAAACGCGCCGGAAAACCGGCGGGCGCTGGTCACGCCGTCCGCGCTGCCGGAAACGAAGCAGGAAGCCGCCCAGGCGATTACGCGGGGTTTACTGGCCTTAGCCTCGTCCGGGGAGCTGAAAACCCGTCAGGACGTCACTGAGGCGCTGGAAAGCGCTGGTTTTGAGGTGGTGCGCACTACAAAAAGCAGCATCAGCATTGCCGACCCGGACGGGGGGCGAAACATCCGACTGAAGGGAGCCATCTATGAACAGTCTTTTAACGCTGGCGAAGGACTTAGAGCAGAAATCGAAAGCGCAGCAGCAGAGTACCGGCGAGATGCTGAAAGCCGCATTCAGCGAGCACGAGAAGTCTGTCAGAGCGGAACTGAGCGAAAGCGAGAAGAGAATCAGCGCCGCCATCCTCGAGCACGACCGGAAGCTGTCCTCAGCCATGAGCCAGCGCACGAAAGGGATGCTGCGCATGGTCAGCCAGACGTGGCTGACCATCGTCCTGGTGTCCGCGCTGCTGATCGCTTCGAGCGCGGCCATTCTGTGGTGGCAGAGTCAGCAGATACTCGACAATTACACGACCATCCGGGAGCAGAAGAGCACGCAGGCTATGCTGTCCGATCGGAACAGCGGCGTGCAGCTCTCGACCTGCGGCGATCAGAGACGCCGCTGCGTGAGGGTGAACCCGGAAGCGGGACGGTTCGGAGAGGATTCGAGCTGGATGATACTGGCGGGGAAATAGCACATGACGGAGCTGGAAAAACAGTTGCTGAGCGCATTAGAGCAGCTACAGCAGGACTACTCGAAAAGGCTGGACGAGTGGGAGAACGCCTTCGCGGAATGGCGGACGATGTCTGGTCTTATGCAACGGGAGAACGCGGCGCTGAGCGAGCGCGTCACGGTCTTGAGCAGGCAGGTGCAGAGTTTGAGCGATCAGCTGCGCCGGTTGTCGCAAGGCTGAACGGAATCGAGGCGCACCGGGAGCAGCAGCGGGCGGCGCAGCACCAGAAAGCGCTGGAGCTGGAACGATCGCAGCGCCAGCGGACGTATGACGGTCCGTCGCTGTAACAAACCGGATAAAACGGGGGGGGCGGCGCAGATCCCCGCCGAAAGCCGGTGCCATTCACCCGGTTGCATGGCTATGCAGTCGGGTGAAATTTATCTGACGCGGAATGCGCGATTTAGTGGGGAGTTTACTGCCGGTTTTACCGGGCTGACGCCGCTTTCGCGCCGAACCCGCCCTGAGGCGGTGCCGGAAAGCACTGTTATGGTAAATGCGGAGTTAATGCATGCTCTTTTGACGTCACTTTTAAACTAAATTGACGTCCTGACGTCTAGTTAGTATTATTATTTTATACAAAAATACTGGATTTATAAACATGTCTTTGGCTCCTGGTGTTGTTCGTGACTCGATAATTGAATGTTTTTTAAGGCTTGGAAGAGAAGCTTCTATTGAGGAGATAACCAACGCTGTTTATTTGAAAATTGGAGAAATTTCAAAATCTTCTGTACGTTCATATCTGAGTTTAAATACCCCTGGTCTGTTCGAACGAGTAGATCGCGGTGTCTATCGCTTAAATGGTGATGCTGGTATTACTCCCTCCTTAGATTTGACGTCTTCACCTAAGGCTGTTGGGAAATCGACGATTTTTTTTGATGATGCAATTGAATGGTTAAAAAGGCAAAAAGATAATTCAATTCATGCAGTTGTAACCGATCCTCCTTACGGATTAGTCGAGTATACAAAACAGCAGACTGAGAAACTAAGGGCAGGGAAAGGTGGTATTTGGAGAAAGCCGCCTTCCTTTGATGGACATAAGCGTGCGCCATTACCTCGCTTTACGGTTTTGCGGGAAGAAGATCTTAGAAATATATCATTATTTTTCAAAGAACTATCCTCGCAAGTCGAAAGGGTGGTTGTTCCTGGCGGGAATATAGTTATCGCATCCAACCCTCTTCTATCGCATATAGTCGCGGACTCTATGTCTACGTCTGGCTTAGAGCTACGAGGTTACATCGCGCGTCAGGTTATGACCATGAGAGGAGGGGATAGGCCCAAAAACGCCCATGATGAATTTGGAGATGTTTCTGTCATGCCACGTTCTCAATGGGAACCATGGATAGTGCTGAGAAAGCCTCTAGATGGAAGGGTTCAGGATAATCTACGAAAGTGGAAAACAGGTGGATTCAGGAGAATTTCAGCTGACAGGCCATTTGGCGATGTCATTAAATCTCATCCGACGCCAGCACATGAAAAAAAGATAGCGCCACATCCGTCATTAAAGCCGCAAAATTTCATGAGGCAATTAGTGAGGGCAGTGCTTCCTTTAGGAGAGGGGATTATTCTCGATCCATTTATGGGGGGCGGCTCCACATTAGCAGCTGCAAACCATATAGGTTATGAGAGCATTGGAGTTGAAATAGACCGGGAGTTCTTTGATTTGGCGGAGAAAGCTATCCCCGCGCTATCAGCCCTTCCAAGCAAGGAAAATAACTAAACTAAATCCTTGTAAACCCAGCTTTCTCTGAGCTTCTTCAACCCTTCTTTGTGAAGGGTTGCTGTTCTGGTTCCTAATGCACCACGATCATTACGACGGAAGTCATTTTCATCAACGTGGCAAAGATATACCTCGGTAAATTTCATCGACTTTCTGTCTGAGGCCGGTTCAGTCTCATTATCTACATTGTAGACAAATACGCACATCCATTGAGATCTTGCCCCATGAGTATCGACGGCACCCCCATTTTTCCTGGTGGTTTTTATTTCAATGCCGTCTTCCCCTGAGGAGATACTGTCATTCGGATACTTGCCTCTAACAACTAGGTCTGGATGTCCATTGAAATGCTTGTTTTCAACAAGTGATCTTGAAAATTTAGCGAGGGAAGCTGTGATCATATCTGAAATGAGGCCAGACATAGCTGCTGGTCTCATCATGTCATCAAGCCTATGCAATCCTTTGTTTGATAGTAAATTGTTCACATCATGGAAGAAGTCATAAATATCTTCCATTGCGTGCTCAAAATCACTAATCCTTAGCGAATACGGCAGATCGAGCTCTGGGTTAAACCCCTGTCGATTAACTACTGACCTGTCTTGCATCTTAGTTCCTTGAATAAGATATAAAAGTTCGAAAGCTCTTTGTCATATCTTACCAAGAAGATCCTTGACGATCATTGTCGTTTGGGCGTAGCCTCTTGAAACGAAAAAACCGCCTGGGGACGCGGTTTAATCGAAGGT
>NZ_JBHXLF010000043.1:0-7026 GCF_042721515.1 Lentzea sp. NPDC058436 | reverse complement strand
TTAGCAAGCTGGCCGGGCGGTGGGGTCCCATCACGAGTCGCGCCATAGCTCTTGCTGCACCTGAGGGGTGAGGTCAAGTCGACACGCTCTTCGTCGACTTGACCTGACCCCTCGGGTGTGGCCGACTCCGGCGCGCTAGACGGGGGAGCCACCACCGCAGACGCAACCACCAACCCAACAGCAAGCCGCCACACAAAACAGGCGTGCCATCAACCCGCACACGGCGCTGGACCGGCTCCTTTGGGAGTGTCGGGAGTCTGAGGGCAGAGCCCTCAGCCAACGCACGCAACAGCAACACCCGCAAGCAACGCCACCACCTACGAACAACAAACAGGCAGCCGCCAACGCAACAGGGAGACGACCCACAAAACCGACGCGCCTCTAAATCCTCAGCGAAGCAAAGCACCCATCACTTGACCCCGGCCGCGTCCATCCCCCGCAGCTCCTTCTTCAGGTCCTGGATCTCATCCCTCAACCGAGCCGCCAACTCGAACTGCAGATCCCGAGCCGCGTTCATCATCTGATCGGTCAACGACTGCACCAGATCAGCGAGCTCGGACCGAGCCATCCCAGCCCGCTCGTGCGAGGCGACCACCCCGGAAGACCGTCCACCCTCCCCGGTGGCCCGCTTCCCACGGGAGGCGTTCCGCCCAGACCCACCAACAGGAACCTCGTCCTCCACCTCGGAGTACACGGCTTCCAAGATGTCGGTGATCTTCTTCCGAAGCGGCTGCGGATCGATCCCGCGCTCGGTGTTGTAAGCGACCTGCTTCTCACGCCGCCGGTTGGTCTCCTCGATCGCGTGCCGCATCGAGTCGGTGATCCGGTCCGCGTACATGTGGACCTCACCGGACACGTTGCGAGCGGCACGGCCGATCGTCTGCACCAGCGAGGTGCCGGACCGCAGGAACCCTTCCTTGTCCGCGTCCAGGATCGCCACCAGCGACACCTCGGGAAGGTCGAGCCCCTCCCTCAACAGGTTGATGCCGATCAGGACGTCGAACTCGCCGAGCCTCAACTGACGCAGCAGCTCGACCCGGCGCAACGTGTCGACCTCGGAGTGCAGGTACCGGACCCGGATGCCCAGCTCCAGCAGGTAGTCCGTCAGGTCCTCGGCCATCTTCTTGGTGAGCGTCGTGACCAGCACGCGCTCGTCGCGCTCCGCCCGCTCGCGGATCGAGTGCACCAGGTCGTCGATCTGGCCCTCGGTGGGCTTCACGACGACCTCGGGGTCGACCAGGCCCGTGGGGCGGATGACCTGCTCGACGAACTCGCCGCCGGACTGGCCCATCTCGTACGGGCCGGGCGTCGCCGACAGGTACACGACCTGGCCGATGCGGTCGGCGAACTCCTCCCAGGTGAGCGGGCGGTTGTCGAGCGCCGAGGGCAGGCGGAAGCCGTGTTCGACGAGGTTGCGCTTGCGGGAGGCGTCGCCCTCGTACATGCCGCCGATCTGCGGCACCGTCACGTGCGACTCGTCGATGACCATCAGGAAGTCGTCGGGGAAGTAGTCGAGCAGCGTCGCCGGTGCCGTGCCGGCGCCGCGGCCGTCGATGTGGCGCGAGTAGTTCTCGATGCCGTTGCAGAAGCCGACCTGCTTCATCATCTCCAGGTCGTACTGGGTGCGCATGCGCAGGCGCTGGGCCTCCAGCAGCTTGCCCTGGCGCTCCATCTGCGCGAGCGTCGTCTCCAGCTCGGCCTCGATGTCGCGGATCGCGCGCTCCATGCGCTCCGGGCCCGCCACGTAGTGCGTCGCGGGGAAGATCCGGAGTTCCTTGACCTCCTTCACCACGTCACCGGTGAGCGGGTGGAGGTAGTAGAGCTTGTCGATCTCGTCGCCGAAGAACTCGACGCGGACCGCGAGCTCCTCGTAGGACGGGATGATCTCGACCGTGTCGCCCCTGACGCGGAACGAGCCGCGGGTGAACGACATGTCGTTGCGGGTGTACTGCACGTCGACCAGCAGGCGCAGGAACGCGTCCCTGTCGACCTCCACGCCCGTCTCCAGCGGGATCGAGCGGTCGAGGTACGACTGGGGCGTGCCGAGGCCGTAGATGCACGACACCGACGCGACCACGATGACGTCGCGCCTGGTCAGCAGCGACATCGTGGCCGAGTGGCGCAGGCGCTCCACGTCCTCGTTGATCGAGGAGTCCTTCTCGATGTACGTGTCCGTCTGCGGGATGTACGCCTCGGGCTGGTAGTAGTCGTAGTAGCTGACGAAGTACTCCACCGCGTTGTGCGGGAAGAGCTCCTTCAGCTCGTTCGCCAGCTGCGCCGCCAGCGTCTTGTTCGGCGCCATCACCAGCGTGGGGCGCTGCAGCTTCTCGACCAGCCACGCCGTCGTCGCCGACTTGCCGGTGCCGGTGGCGCCGAGCAGCACCACGTCGCGCTCGCCGGAGCGCACGCGGCGTTCGAGGTCGGCGATCGCCGCCGGCTGGTCGCCCGCCGGCTGGTACTCGCTGACCACGTTGAACTGCCCGTCGGTGCGGACGATGTCGCCGACGGGACGGTGTTCGGAGTGCGCCTTGACGGTGCTTTCCTCTGGCGGGAGCTCGGTTGCGAAAGCCACGGGAAGCACGTTACGCCGGAGGTCTGACAATTTCCGATTAAGCCTGGTCAGAGGCCTAATCACACGGGCAACAGCAGCAGTCGCAGCAGTTGCAGTCGCAGTTCGGCCCGCAGTCGCCGCCGTCACAACCGTCACGCCGCTTGTCGCTCCACGGGCCGGGGAACGGGTCCCGGCAGCAGAACTGGCACGTGCCGCACATGTAGAGGAACGCGCCGCAGCCCTCGAAGCAGCCGCGCGGCTGCCGCTGCCAGTTCAGCCTCGGGTACGCCCACAGCCCGCTGCCCGGATCCGACCAGCGGTGCTTGTCCGGCGGGTACTGGTGCCGCTTGCGCTTGCCGAAGACCCGGACGACCGACTCCTCCAGCTCGTGCGCCATCAGCTTGTGCATGAGGCGCCCGTCGGCGAACTCGACCTCCTTGAGCGCCAGCCTGATCCCCGCCAGGGCGTCCAGGCAGAGCCGGTGCGCCTCCTCGACGGACGTTCCGGTGGCCAGCAGCGGGTTCCACGCGCCAGAGGCACGGTCCTCCTCCAGGTCCTCCGCGGCGTCGATCAGGTGTGCCACCCGTCCGAACAGCCGCCCGACCTCGCGCAACGGCTCCACGTTGCCCGGCCTGCCGGCGATGATCGCCGTCTGCCCGACGGCGAACGCGGTCGCGGTCTCCGTCGGCTCGGTCACGACGAGCACGGAGCTGCCCAGCCCGGCCCCGGCCTCCACGTCGGACTGCCGCCGGACCGCGTCCACCATCACCGAGGCGTCGAACCCGAGGTCGGACGCCGTCTCCAGCCCCTTGGCGGCCCAGCGCCGCGCCATCGCGCGCCCGGCCCAGGGCACCTTGCCGGCGAGCCCGTCGCCGTCGTCCACGTGGTCCTGGATCTTCAACGACGCGAGCACCAGCGACACCGACGCCGCCAGCCGCGTCCCGGATCCGATGGCCACGTCCGCGGACTTCATGCCGCGCAACGCACACGGCCCGGCGGACCGTCGTGAGACCGCGGTCTGCGCCTCCACCGCCGCCGAGATCATCAGCCCGTCGTAGTTCGTGACGAGCCGCGAGAGATGGCCGTGCTCGTCGCGCAACGACAGGCACATTCCACAGAGGTGTGAGAGCCACGCGGACCGCAGCTCAGCGCCCATTCTGTTGCGACAGGGGCGGATGATCCCGAACATGCGCGGCATCCTAAGTGGCCACGAGGCCCGGCGATGGCAGTATCGCTGACGTGGCACACATCCATCCGCCGAAGATCGAGTACTTCGACCTGGACGCCAAGAGCAACACCGATCCCAAGGGGCAGTTGAGAAGCGTCGACGAGTTCCGCCTCACGCCGACCGGCCTGTACATGTTCCGGCCGCTCGCGGGGCATCCGAAGATCTCCCACTTCGAGAGCTGGTTCCTGCCCAAGCTCAACGTCAGGGTGACCCGACAGTCGTGGCATCCGGGCCACCGGCTCGACTTCGACTTCTACGTCGACGTCGTGGAGATCAACGCCATCGGCAGTGTCTGGAAAACAACCGATCTGTACCTCGACCTGATAGTCCGAACGGGCCAGAGCGTGACTGTTTTGGACACGGACGAGTTGATCTCCGCAGTTCAGCACCAGTTGATCTCTCCAGAACGCGCGCAATGGGCGCTGGAGACCACCTACTCGGCGGTGTCGGGCATTTCAGCGCACGGTCACGATGTAGTCCGGTGGCTCACCTATTCGGGTTGCCCCACGACCTGGCGCTGATACACAGAGTGTAGTCGTCATCTGACCGTGACGTAACAAATCAACCCGGCGTGTAACTGGACGCACTTATTTGACTACCCTCGGCGGCGTGGGAGCGGTCACTACACCTCAGTTGGTCGATGTCGTCGACACCATTTCGGGCGTGCGCTCATATTCGTCCGGCGGCTCGCGGACACTCAGTTCGTGTTATGTCGAACGGTGGGGTCTGCGAATCGAACATCCCACACCGGAAGACCCGTTCTCCGACTCCGAGGTCACCTGGCTGATGCCCGAACTGGGCGTGCGGCTGACCACTTACCGCCCGCGTTCGCGGCACGCGCGCAGCAGCCCGAGCGTGCTGTCGGCGGTGCGGGTCGAGCGCGACCACCGCCACTGGCAGACCACCGACCTGTTGCTGGGCCTGGCCGTCCCCGGCGGCACCACGGCCCGCATCGTGCGCAGCGAGGACTTCGCCGCCGCCGTCGCGGGCCGCGTGCTGCGACCGGGCGACGCCGACCAGGCGCTGCGCACGGTCCACCGCACCCTCGAAGAGCTCAGCAACGTCAACCACAACCTCACGTCGTGGCTGACGTGGCAGGGCATCTACGACGCCTGGCCGCCCCTGTAGGCCTCGACGCGCCGCGCGGCCGCCACCATCCAGGGTTCCTTGGCCTCACCGTAGGCGAACCCGTCGGCGTCGGCCGCGAACCGTCGTGACAGCTCCAGCTTGAGGTTCGCGTACTCCTCGCGGGCCTGCGCATCGTGCCGCAGCCAGTCGCGGAAGTCGACAGCCCACCGCCAGTTCGCGGCGCCCTCGACCCGCAGGTGCAGGTTCACCCGCCGTCCGGGATCGGCGCCGGCGTGCAAGCGCTTGTCCCACACGCCCTCCCCGCGCACCGTGTCCTCGTACGGCCCCACGTACGGGAATCCGGCCTGCGCCAGCGCGTCCCGCAGCCCGTCGGCGGTCTCCATGTCCTCGACAGCGAGCTGGAAGTCGAGCACGTCCTTGGCTGCCAGCCCCGGCACCGACGTGGACCCGATGTGCTCCACACGCCGCCCACCGGCCGCCAGACCGATCCGCCGCGCGATCCGGCTCGCCTGCGCGGGCCACGTCTCGTCGTACGGCACGACGACCGGCTGGCCGGAGGCGTAGGACTGCGCGCGCACGTTCTTCTCGAAGCCCACCAACCGATCCCACAACGCCGTGACGTCGGGAACCTCGCCGCTGTTGTCCAGCCACACGTCCGCCACGGCACGCCGTTGCTCGTCAGTGGCCTGCGCGGCGATCCGCTTCTCGGCGTCCTGCCGATCCATGCCCCTGCTGCCGACCAGTCGCTCCAGCCGCGTGGCCGAGTCCGCGAACACGACGATCACCAGGTGGTAGAAGGCCGCCATGTCCCGTTCCACCAACAACGGGATGTCGTGCACGACGACCGCGTCCTCGGGCGCCTCCGCCATCCGCTGCCCGGTGAGCGCCCCGATCCGCGGGTGCGTGATCCCGTTGAGCGTCTGCCGAGCCTCCTCGGTGGCGAACGCCTTGGCAGCCAACACCGCCCGATCCAGCGTGCCGTCAGCGTTGAGCACGTCCTCGCCGAACGCCTTGACGACCTCTCGAAGCCCGTCAGTACCGGGTTCGAGAACCTCACGCGCCAACTTGTCCGCATCGATGACAACGGCACCGCGCTCCACGAGCAACCGCGCGATCGTCGACTTCCCGGACCCGATTCCCCCGGTCAACCCCACCCTGAGCATGCCGCCCAGGTTAGACGGGCGGCGTCATCGACTGCTGGGCGAGCACCGGCAGGATCGCGATCAGCTTCTCCTTGGGGATGAAGTTGTTCCGGCTGCGCACCACGAACGTCGACTTGCCGAGCGACCCGATGAGCAACTGCTCGTCCTTGCCCTCGACCAACATCCCCTTCTGCTTGCCGACGTCGACCTCGGTGACCTTCGCCCCCTCGGCCCGCTCGGCCTCAACGCTCTCCGCCACCCGAGTACGAGCCGTCAGATCGTCCGTGTACGTCGACAACCCGATGACGATCTTCGCGTCCGGCAGGTTCCGCTTCTCGGGAATGCCGTAATAGCAGTCGATCTTCCCGGTCCGCCCGATCCCGGGCTCCTTGATGCCGACGATGATCCGAGGCTCCCCAGGCAACTCCTGCCCGAGCGTCGCGTTCATGACCTCAACGGGCACCACGAGCTCGCAGTCGTCAGGCAGCGCCGGACGATCCACCATCACCGGAGTCCGCGACGGCGTCGTAGGCGGCGTGATCTTCGGAATCTGCGGCGGCGGCGCCTGAGTCTGCGGCAACGCAGTGGAGCACCCCGCACAGACCGCCAGCACACCCGCGCCCAGTGCCACGAAGAACTTGTTCCCACGCATAGGTTTGTCAACCTACACAACGAGGTTGGGCCTCCACCACAGAGTGAACGGGTGGACCTCGGCGCGCTTGTGGACGGAGGCCAAGTGGGTGGCGCGACAACACGGGCGAGGGGTAGGGAGAGGGCAGGCGCGGCGGGGCGGCGGGAGGGAACAGGCGCGAGAGGGGGCGGCGGGAGAGGGCGGCGGAGGCAACGACGGTGGGGCGGCTGGAGGCGAGCGTCAGTCGATGGGTACGCCTGATGGCCCGCGATGCCGAAGGCGAGCCGTCTTTAGCAAGCTGGCCGGGCGGTGGGGTCCCATCACGAGTCGCGCCATAGCTCTTGCTGCACCTGAGGGGTGAGGTCAAGTCGACACGCTCTTCGTC
>NZ_JBHXLF010000042.1:0-10258 GCF_042721515.1 Lentzea sp. NPDC058436 | reverse complement strand
CGCCACCAGCCCGCATTCCCGACCCGCACCCCCCGGCAAAAGCCGACCCGCACCCAACCGGCAAAACCGGCACATCCCACCCCCTGGGCATCACCCAGGCGAGTGAACGCACGTCCACCCCACCCCAATCCCATACTGCAAGACACCACCAGTGACCTGAGCCACCCGGCGGAATGCGCGCGCAAGCCCCCTGTCTATGCTCGTTAACAGTCCGGACACATTGCGGTGCTCCGGTCGGCGCGGGCCAGCCGCCCCCGACCACGCCCGCGCCCCACGATCCGACCCTTCCTGGGAGCGATGTCCGTGAGCAACACGAGCCGACCTGTTGTCCTCATCGCCGAGAAGCTCGCGCCGTCCGTTCTGGACGCTCTCGGTGACGGCGTCGAGGTGCGCCACGTAGACGGCACCGACCGCGCAGCACTCCTCGAAGCCGTGCAGGACGCGGACGCGCTGCTCGTCCGTTCCGCCACCCAGGTGAACGCCGAGGTCTTCGCGGCCACGCGCAAGCTGAAGGTCGTGGCCCGCGCGGGTGTCGGCCTGGACAACGTCGAGGTCCCGGCCGCCACGCAGAACGGCGTGATGGTCGTCAACGCGCCGACGTCCAACATCGTCAGCGCCGCCGAGCACGCCGTCGCGCTTCTCCTCAGCGTCGCGCGCCAGATCCCGGCCGCCCACGAGACGCTGCAGAACCACGAGTGGAAGCGTTCCAAGTTCAACGGCGTCGAGCTGAACGGCAAGACCGTCGGCGTCGTCGGCCTCGGCAAGATCGGCCAGCTGTTCGCGCAGCGCATCGCCGCGTTCGGCGTCGAGCTCATCGCGTACGACCCGTACGTCAGCGCCGCCCGCGCCGCTCAGCTCGGCATCGAGCTCGTCACGCTCGAAGAGCTGCTCGAGAAGGCCGACGCGATCAGCATCCACCTGCCGAAGACGCCGGAGACCAAGGGCCTCATCGGCGCCGAGCAGCTGGCCAAGGCCAAGCGCGGCGTCATCATCGTCAACGCCGCCCGCGGTGGCCTCATCGACGAGGAAGCCCTCGCCGAGGCGGTCAAGGAAGGTCAGGTCGGCGGCGCCGGCATCGACGTCTTCTCGACCGAGCCCACGACCGAGAGCCCGTTGTTCAACGTGCCGGGCATCGTCGTCACGCCGCACCTCGGCGCGTCCACTGCCGAGGCGCAGGACCGCGCGGGCACCGACGTCGCGAAGAGCACCATCCTCGCGCTCGCCGGCGAGTTCGTGCCGGACGCCGTCAACGTCCAGGGTGGCGCCGTCGGCGAGGAGGTGCGCCCCTACCTGCCGCTGGTGCAGAAGCTCGGCACCGTCCTCAGTGCACTCTCGCCCAAGGCCCCGACCAGCGTCACCGTCGAGGTCCGCGGCGAACTGTCCACTGAGGACGTCGCGATCCTGCCGCTCGCCGCGCTGCGCGGGGTGTTCTCCAAGGTCGTCGAGTCGCAGGTGACGTTCGTGAACGCGCCGAGCCTCGCCGCGGACCTGGGCGTCACGGTCGAGCTCACCAAGGAGACCGAGAGCCCGAACCACCGCAGCCTCGTCACGGTCAGGGCCGTGCAGGCGGACGGCACGACCAACAGCGTCTCCGGCACGGTCAGCGGCATCGCGCAGGTCGAGAAGCTGGTGAACATCAACGGCCGCAACTTCGACCTCAGGGCCGAGGGCACCGTGCTGCTGCTGGAGTACCCGGACCGCCCCGGCGTCATGGGCACCGTCGGCACGCTGCTCGGCGAGGCCGGCGTGAACATCGAGGCCGCGCAGATCAGCCAGACCGGCAGCGACGCCGTCATGGTGCTGCGCGTCGACCGCCCGGTGGACACCGCGGTGCTCGACCCGATCGGTGCCGCCGTGGGTGCGCGCACGGTCCGCTCTGTCGACTTCGGATAGTCACGACAAACGGGAAGGGGACGCTCAAAGTCCCCTTCCCGTGTCTATCGCCATTCACAACGAAGTCGTAACAGGCAACTATCCGTAGACAACATTCATACTTTCGGGGCAGTCGCAGAGACACGGTCAGCGATTAGCGTCCCCACGAGGTTGACCCGGTGCCGTAGAGGGCACGGCACATCTGGATGCGGGTCGAAGGCACACACCTCGGTTGGGGCAACGTTGTGAAGAGACGATCGAGTCTGGTGGTGTTCTCTGCCATCACCACACTGCTGATCGCACCTGCCACGGCACAGGCGCAGAGCGAACCGCTCGCGCAGCCGGTCAAGGGTGCACAGGGGTTGGACGCGAAAGCGTTGCACCTCAAGGTTTCTCCCAGGCTGAACGCCGCGGGCACGGTCACCGCGTTCGTCGCGCTCGACCGCAAGCCGGCCGTCGACGCGTTCGACGAGAAGAAGAGCCAGGGCAAAGAGGTCGCGAAGCAGGCCGCGAAGCAGGCCAAGAACGACACGGCCGCCACCGCGGACCAGGTCGTCGGCCAGCTCAAGAGCGCCGACACGCAGACCAAGGAGCTCTACCGCACCTCCAACGGCGTCCCCGGCGTCGTCGTGAAGGCGGACGCGCAGAAGGTTCGCGAACTGGCCCAGCGCCAGGACGTCCTCGCCGTCTACCCGGTCGTGCCGAAGAAGCGCCAGAACTCGAACGCCGTCCAGCTCACCAGGACGCTCAACGTCTGGCAGCAGTACGGCAAGCTCGGTGACGACGTCCGCGTCGGCATCATCGACACCGGCGTCGACTACACGCACGCGAACTTCGGCGGTCCCGGCACGGTCGAGGCGTTCAAGGCCGTCGACCCGACCAAGGCCGACCCGAACTTCCCGACCGCCAAGGTCGTCGGCGGCTACGACTTCGTCGGTGAGACCTACGACGGCGAGAGCACCGACCCGGCGATCAACACGCCGAAGCCCGACCCCAACCCGATCGACTGCAACGGCCACGGCTCGCACGTCGCGGGCACCACGGCCGGTTTCGGCGAGAACGCCGACGGCAGCACGTTCAAGGGTGACTACACCAAGCTCGACGCCGCGAAGCTCAACGAGATGAAGATCGGTCCCGGCACCGCGCCGAAGGCCCAGATCTTCGCGCTCAAGGTCTTCGGCTGCGACGGCTCGACCAACGTCACCTCGCAGGCGCTCGACTGGTCGCTCGACCCCGACGGCGACGGCGACTTCTCCGACCACCTCGACGTGGTCAACCTGTCGCTCGGCTCCGACTACGGCGCCCCGGACGACCCCGACAGCCTGTTCGTCAAGAAGCTGTACAAGGTCGGCGTCATGCCGGTCTTCTCCGCGGGCAACGGCGGCGACCTCTACGACATCGGCGGCTCGCCGGGCAACACGCCCGAGGCGCTGACCGTCGCCTCCACGCGCGACTCGTACGTGCTGCGCGACGGCGCCGAGGTCAAGGGCCAGGGCCTCAAGCCCGGTCAGTACAGCCAGAGCTTCACCGGCTACCTCGGCTACAACAAGGAACTGCCGGTCGCCAAGGTGACCCAGGCGGGCAACACCGACGGCTGCGTCGCGATCACCGACAACGTCGCGGGCAAGTTCGTGTGGCTGGAGTGGGACGACAACGACGCGACGCGCCGCTGTGGTTCGGCCGCCCGCGCGAACAACGTGCAGGCCGCGGGCGGTCAGGGCGTGCTCCTGTCGTCCACTTTGGAGAACTTCGCGGCGGGCATCGCGGGCAACGCGGCCATCCCGATGTTCCAGTTCACCGGCTCGGCCACCGCGGCGGTCCGCCCGGCGCTCGACGCGGGCACGCTGGTCGTCCGCCTCGCGGGTGACCTGCGCACCTCGACGCCGACGTACGACCAGTCCATTTCGGACACTCCGAGCTCGTTCACCAGCCGCGGCACCCGCGGCCAGTCGATCAAGCCGGACGTCGCAGCCCCCGGTGACACGATCTCGTCGACCGCCGTCGGTTCCGGCAACGACCGCCTGGTGATCTCCGGTACGTCGATGGCGTCCCCGCACGTCGCCGGCATCGCCGCCCTGGTCCGCCAGGCGCACCCGGACTGGACGCTCGAGGAGGTCAAGGCCTCGATCATGAACACCGCCGGTGCGGACGTGAAGGAGAACGGCAAGACCTTCGCCCCCAACCGGGTCGGCACCGGCCGCGTGGACGGCAAGTCCGCGATCGACAACCAGGTCCTCGCGTACGTCGAGGAGGACAACGGTTACGTCAGCGCGAACTTCGGCGTCGTCGAGGTCTCGAAGCCGGTCTCGCTGTCCAAGACCATCAAGATCGTCAACAAGTCCACGAAGTCCGTGGAGTACAAGGTCGGCTACACCGCGGCCACGACGATCCCCGGCGTGAGCTACGTGCTCTCGCAGGACAAGGTGAAGCTGAGCCCGCGCGGCATCGCGCGCGTCAAGGTCACCCTGAAGATCACCGACCCGAAGGCCCTGCGCAAGACGGTCGACTCGACGGTCGAGCCGCTCCAGCTCGACGTGCCGCGGCAGTTCCTCGCGGACGCCTCCGGTCGCGTGACGTTCACGCCGACCGCCGGCGCCACGGTGCCGCTGCGCCTGTCGGTGTACTCGGCGCCGAAGCCGGTCGCGGACATCAACACCGCGTCCAGCCTCAAGTTCCGCGGCAACGACAAGCAGGCCGTGCTGAACCTGACCGGCAAGGGCATCGACCAGGGCTCGGGCTCGCAGGCCTACCGCTCGCTGGTCAGCGTTCTCGAACTGCAGGCCCAGTCGCCGAAGCTGCGCGACTGCCGCCGCAACGTCACCGAGAACTGCGCGCTCAACGAGACCGCCAAGGGCGGCGACCTCCGCTACGTCGGCGCGGCCTCCACGGCCCCGCTCGCCAAGGCGCAGGGCAAGCCCGAGGAGGCGCTGCTCGCGTTCGGTGTCGCGACCTGGGGCAACTGGTACAACCTGGGCAAGAACACCATTCCGTTCGTCGACATCGACACCAACGGTGACGGCACCGCGGACTTCGAGGTGTTCGCCACCCGCCTGACCGACACCGACCTGCTGGTCGCGTCCACCGTGGACCTGAAGACGGGCGAGACCGTCGACATCCAGGGCGTGAACGGCCTGTTCGGCGACGTCGACGCGAACGTCCAGGACACCAACGTCGTCGTCCTGCCGGTGCTGCTGAGCGCACTCGGCATCGACGCGACGAAGGACACGGCGCGCCTGTCGTACGTCGTGGGCACCGCGGGCTACTACGTGGCGCCGGGCAACGCGAACAAGCTGATCGACGTGATCGACCGCAACCTGTCCTTCGACCCGCTCAAGCCGGGTCTGTGGGCGCAGGGCGGCGGCGACGCGGCGCTCTCGTACGTCGCGAAGCCGGGCACCGCGCTCGTGGTGAACAAGGACGAGGCCGCGCTGAAGGCCGACAAGTCCGAGGGCCTGCTGGTCCTCAACCACCACAATGCCAACGGTGACCGCGCGTCGGTCGTCACGGTGAAGTCGAGCGGCCGGGGCGGCGCCTACTAGTAGCCCGCCAGGTCGGATGTTTCACGAGAGGCCCGGTTCTCCCTCGGAGAGCCGGGCCTCTCGGCACGTCACGGTCCGGAACTGCCTGCCGTCACCCCTTGACGCGACCCCGTTCCTGCGGTCGAGTGACACCCGAAAGTGGGGTATAGGCCGTGTGGGTGTCCCGCAGTACGGGAGATAACACCCCGATGGGGTGTCCGGCATGCGGTGAGCGCCCGCGATGCCGGTAGCCTTTCGCGTGAGGAAAATAGTCCCACCAATTGGGGACTGACACCTGGGAGGTGTGTGGATGCGGCTCGCAGTGATCCCAGGAGACGGGATCGGGCCCGAGGTCATCGCTGAGGCCCTGAAGGTCCTCGGAGAGGTCGTTCCGGCGGCCGAGATCACTCGCTACGACCTCGGCGCGGCGCGCTGGCACGCCACGGGAGAGTTGTTGCCCGAGTCGGTGCTGGGGGAGCTTCGCCAGCACGACGCGATCCTGCTCGGCGCGGTCGGCGACCCGTCGGTGCCGAGCGGAATTCTGGAGCGCGGGCTGCTGCTGCGGCTGCGCTTCGAGCTCGACCACCACGTGAACCTCCGCCCTGCTCGTCTCTACCCCGGTGTCCGCAGCCCGCTCGCGGACCCGCCGGAGATCGACATGGTGGTGGTGCGCGAGGGCACCGAGGGCCCGTACGCGGGCAACGGCGGCCTGCTCCGCAAGGACACGCCGCACGAGATCGCCACCGAGGTCTCGCTGAACACCTCGTTCGGCGTCGAGCGGGTGGTCAGGGACGCGTTCGCGCGTGCCTCGAACCGCCAGCGCCGGCACCTGACGCTGGTGCACAAGACGAACGTCCTCACGCACGCCGGCTCGTTGTGGTCGCGCGTCGTGGAGGAGGTCTCGCTGCAGCACCCGGACGTCACCGTGGCCTACCAGCACGTGGACGCGGCGACCATCCACCTGGTCACCGACCCGGGCCGCTACGACGTGATCGTCACGGACAACCTGTTCGGCGACATCCTGACCGACCTCGCCGCCGCCGTCACGGGTGGCATCGGCCTGGCCGCGTCGGGGAACATGGACGTCACGCGTCGCAACCCGTCGATGTTCGAGCCGGTGCACGGTTCGGCGCCGGACATCGCGGGCCAGGGCATCGCGGACCCGACGGCCGCCGTGCTGTCGGTCGCGCTGCTGCTCGACCACCTGGGCGAGCACGAGTCGGCGCGCCGGATCGAGGCCTCCGTGGCCTTTGATCTCGCGACCAGGGACCACCAGTCGCCTGGGGCCACCTACGCCATCGGCGACCGTCTCGCGGCACTCGTGTCGTCGAACGTCCGCACGGGCTGAGGTTCAGACGTTTTGAAGCCCGGCCGGGATCTTCCCGGCCGGGCTTCGGCGTTTCTCAGCGCTGGTCAGAGCTGGCCGTTGGCCTCACGCCACGCGCGCTCCTTCTGGATCCACTCGTTGTCCTGCGGGAACTCGTCGATCGTCGGCACGCGGCGGATCTCGGTCTTGAAGCCCGGCCCGGCCATCGGCATGCGCTTCGCCCACTCGACCGCTTCCTGGATCGAGGCGACGTTGAGCAGGTAGAAGCCGTTGAACAGCTCCTTGGTCTCGCCGTACGGGCCGTCCGTGATGACCGCCGGCTCGGAGGAGTAGTCGACGACGACGCCCTCGGACGGGTCGGAGAGGCCCTCGGCGGCCAGCAGCACACCGGCGCGGATGAGCTCGTCGTTGAACGCGCCGACCGTCTCCAGCATCTTGTCGAAGTCGAACTCGCCCATGTTCTCGAAGGCCTCGTCGGTGGCGCGCATGATCAGCATGTACTTCACGGTGTGTCTCCTCGTTCGTGTCTCGTTCGCTGACGTCCAGAGGTCGAACGGGCGCGGTGCCGGATCGACATCACACCCGGAAAATTTTCGAACTTCCTGTTTTCGCAGGTAGGGTCACCGAAGTCGTGCGTGGGGGAAGACCGGTCGAAGTCCGGCGCTGACCCGCAACGGTAGGTCCCCCTGGGCGGGGGGACGAGCCCGAACACCCGTGCACGGTGGACCGAGGAACCAACTCCTGCCGTGGACTGCGGGAAGGGCATCAGTGATCTCCAAGATCAGCGCGCTCGTCGGCGTGCTCGTCGTCAGCATCGTCGCGGGCGTGGCGCTCGGCCCCGTCTCCGTTCCGTTCGACGTCACGGTCGAGCTGCTCTGGGAGGCCCTGCGCGGCGGCACGATCCCCGCGGACCTCGTCGGGCAGTACCACATCGTCTGGGACATCCGGCTGCCCCGCGTCCTGCTGGCGGCGGTCGTGGGCGCGGGCCTGAGCACGGTCGGCGTCGCGATCCAGGCGATGGTCCGCAACGCCCTCGCCGACCCGTACGTGCTCGGCATCTCGTCGGGCGCGAGCGTGGGCGCGACGGCCGTGGCGACGCTCGGCGTGCTGTCCGGTCTCGGCGTCTACGCGCTGTCGGTCGGCGCGTTCGTGACGGGTCTCGGCGCCACGGCCCTGGTCTACATCACCGCGCGCACGAGCCGAGGGCTCACACCGTTGCGGCTGGTCCTGACCGGAACCGCGCTGGCGTACGGGTTCTCCGCCGTGGCGATGCTGCTGGTGTTCCAGGCGCCGCACGGGGAGGCGGCGCGGTCGGCCATGTTCTGGCTGCTCGGCAGCCTCGGTGGCGCGAGCTGGACGTCGTTGCCGATCGCCGCCGTCGTGACGGCACTCGGCATCGCGTACCTGATGACCAGGGCCCGGCAGCTGAACGCGCTGGCGATGGGCGACGAGACCGCGACGACGCTCGGCGTGCCGGTCAACCGGTTCCGCACGCACCTCTTCATCGTCACCGCGGGCATCACGGGCGTGCTCGTGGCGGTCAGCGGCGCGGTGGGCTTCGTCGGGCTGATGCTGCCGCACCTCACCCGCATGGTCGTGGGCGCGGACCACCGCAAGGTCCTCCCGCTCGCACCGCTCGCCGGAGCGTCGTTCCTGGTCTGGGTCGACGTGGCCGCCCGGATGCTCGCGGCGCCCGAGGAGCTGCCGCTCGGCGTCATCACGGCCGCGATCGGCGTGCCGTGCTTCATCTTCCTCATGCGCCGCAAGACCTACGTGTTCGGAGGACGTTGATGCGCGTCGACATCGACCACGTCACGGTCCGCGGCATCATCACGGACATCACCCTGCAGGCCTGCGACGAGGTCGTCGGCATCGTCGGCCCGAACGGCAGCGGCAAGTCCACGACGTTGCGCTGCGTCTACCGCGCCCTGAAGCCGGACTCGGGCGCCGTGCTGATCGACGGCGAGAACGTCCACAAGCGACAGCACATCGCCCGCGACCTCGCGGCCCTGTCGCAGGAGTCGCAGGTCGAGTTCGACTTCACGGTCGCCGAGGTCGTGGAGATGGGCCGCCTGCCGCACGAACGCGACTCCGCCCGCGACCGGCGCGTGGTGGGCGACGCACTGGACACAGTGGACGTCGCGCACCTCGCCTCACGCAGCTTCCTGAGTCTCTCCGGCGGCGAACGCCAGCGCGTGCTCATCGCCCGCGCACTGGCCCAGGAACCTCGCGTGCTCGTGCTGGACGAGCCGACCAACCACCTCGACATCCGGCACCAGCTGGAGGTGCTCGCCCTGGCGCGAGGCCTGGGCATCACCGTGCTCACCGTCCTGCACGACCTGAACCTCGCCGCGTCCTACTGCGACCGCCTGCACGTGCTCGACGAGGGACGGCTGGTCGCCTCCGGCACCCCGGCGGAGGTCCTCGTCCCGGAACTGATGGCCAAGGTTTTCCACGTCACCGCGCACGTAGTGCGGCACCCGACAACGGGAGTTCCCCAGCTCCTGTTCGACCAGGAGGTCACCCCTTGAGAACCGCACTCGTCACAGCGGCCCTGCTGCTCGTCTCCGGCTGTGGCGCCACGGTCGCGAAGGACCCCGCCGCGTCCGACCCGGTGACCGTCACGAACTGCGGCCAGCAGGTCACCTTCGACAAGGTTCCGTCCAAAGTGGTCACCAACGACACCGGCATCACCGAGATGATGTTCGCGTTGGGCCTCAAGGACCGCATGGCGGGCTACGTGGTGAACGGCCTGAAGACGGTCGACGTGCAGACCTCCCCGTGGAAGGCCGACTTCGAGAGCGGCAAGCACCTGTCCGACAAGATCTCCAAGGAGGTCGTGCAGGGCGTCAACGCGGACCTGGTGTTCGCCGGCTGGAACTACGGGTTCAGCGAGAGCACCGGCTTCACCCCGGACGCGTTGAAGGAGCTGGGGATCGGCACGTACCTGCTGACCGAGGCGTGCCGCAACGGCACCGGCAAGCAGCGCGGCATCATGCCCGCGCTGGACGCGCTGTACACGGACCTGCGCAACCTCGGGAAGATCTTCCGCGTCGAGGCCAAGGCGGAGGAGCTGATCAAGGGGTACCAGGAGCAGATCGCCTCCGCCGGGCGGCTGATGGAGGGCAAGCCGCGGCCGAAGGTGTTCCTGTACGACAGCGGGCAGGACCAGCCGTTCACGTCAGGGAAGAACGCGGCGCCGCAGGACGTGATCTCCAAGGCCGGTGGGGACAACATCTTCGGGGACCTCAACGACAGCTGGACCACCGTGAACTGGGAGACGGTGGTGCAGCGCAACCCCGATGTCGTGCTGATCGTGGACTACGCGGACGGTGAGGCGAACACGCCCGAGGAGAAGCAGCGGTTCCTGGAGGGGTACGCGCCGCTGGCCAACTCGCCCGCGGTCAAGGGGAAGCGGTTCTTCTCGCTGCCCTACGCCGCGTTGGTGGAGGGGCCTCGGAACGCGGCTTCCATCGAGGCGTTCGCGAAGTTCCTGGCAGAAGCCTGAGTTCCTGCGCGGGTCGAGTTTGCGGCTGGCCGT
>NZ_JBHXLF010000041.1:0-12084 GCF_042721515.1 Lentzea sp. NPDC058436 | reverse complement strand
CCGGGCTTCACAGACCGGCCTTTTCTAGGCCGAGGAAGGCCTCGCAAGGGCCCCGAAGTCAAGCCCCAATCGCGATCGTCGCGAAGCGGCGATGAAATGACCCGGCTCGACAAGGCCCACGCAACCACTCGCCCAAGGCGACCACTCGCACGCAAGGCGACCACCCCGCTGGAACAGCGACAGGCCAACACAAGCCGACCCCGACCCGCCCACCAACCCCACCCACCACCAAGCCTGAGAGAATGCCCCGGTGAGCCTGCTGGGTCCTGCCGAAGTCCGCCGTCTAGCCGCAGAGCTGGACATCCGCCCAACCAAAAAACTGGGCCAGAACTTCGTCCACGACCCCAACACCGTCCGCAAGATCGTCACCGCGGCCGAGCTCACCCCAGAAGACGTAGTCCTGGAGGTAGGCCCAGGCCTGGGCTCCCTGACCCTCGCCCTCCTCCCCAACGCAGCCAAGGTCATCGCGGTCGAAATCGACCCACCCCTGGCAAGCCGCCTCCCGCAGACGGTCCAAGAAATGGACCCGGAGAACGCGAACAAGCTCCACGTCGTCCTCAAGGACGCCATGAAAGTCACCCAAGAAGACCTGCCGGCCGAACCGACGGCGATCGTCGCGAACCTGCCGTACAACGTCGCCGTGCCGGTGGTGCTCCACCTCCTGGCC
This sequence comes from Lentzea sp. NPDC058436, assembly GCF_042721515.1. Taxonomy (NCBI): domain Bacteria; kingdom Bacillati; phylum Actinomycetota; class Actinomycetes; order Pseudonocardiales; family Pseudonocardiaceae; genus Lentzea; species Lentzea sp. NPDC058436. Next base: position 11,417 of record NZ_JBHXLF010000041.1, on the reverse strand, counting down.
GAACTCCCCAGCCTCCAAAAGGGTCTGGTCATGGTGCAGGCCGAGGTGGCCGACCGGATGGCCGCGAAGCCCGGCAACAAGATCTACGGGGTGCCGAGCGTGAAGCTCGCCTGGTACGCGGAGGCGCGGAAGGCCGGCGCGGTCGGCAAGAACGTGTTCTGGCCCGCGCCCAACGTCGACTCCGGGCTGGTTTCCTTCCAGCGCCACGAAAAGCCGTTGTCCACTGTGGACCGCAAGAAGCTCTTCAAGATCGTGGACGCCGCGTTCGCGCAGCGCCGCAAGACCCTCAGGGCTGCCCTCAAGGGGCACATGGCAAACGTCGACGAACTGCTTGAGAAGGCCGGCGTGGACCCGCAGCAGCGCGGGGAGCAGCTCAGCGTGATCGACTTCATCCGGATCGCGGAGGTCTAGGCCGGGGATCCATCGGCCATCAGTGTGATCTGTCGAACGAATCGGGTTTTGGCTTGCGCAACCGAACGTCCGTCCGGTTGACTGCTACTTGCCATCCGGAGCGACTGAGAGACCTGGCTCTACGACGTCGCAGCAACCACCCGCTGGATGCGGGCAGGTGCTAACGCCAGGACCGATGGAGGAGCACCATGGGTACCGTGCGAATGCTGACGCGCCGTCGAGTCATCGACCAGTGCCGTCGCTCGTCTTCTGCATGTCGTCGCCACCTCGTCTAAGGCGCCTTCTAAAAGTCCTTTGACGCGCACTCAGTCAACGAGTGGCGCACACACCTGAGCAGAAAATTCGACCGCGCACGTCCGCCACGAGCGGGCGAGGTGCCGTCGCGCGCAGCCGTGGAGCAGACGTGATCACTGTCGAAAACCTCACCAAGTCCTTCCAGGGCGTCTCCGCCCTCAACGGCGTGACCCTCGACGTCGAGGCCGGCACCGTGCTCGGTGTCGTCGGCCCGAGCGGTGCCGGCAAGTCCACGCTCGCCCGGTGCGTCGCGCTGCTGGAGCGTCCCGACTCCGGGGCGATCCGCGTCGACGGCACCGACATCACCAGCCTCGACGGGTCCGCGCTCAGGGCCGCTCGTCGGCAGATCGGCGTTGTGCCGCAAGGGGATTCGCTTCTCCGCCAGCGCACGGCGGCCGGCAACATCGCGCTTCCGCTGGAGTCCGCCGGCGTGCCCGGACCGCAGCGCCGCACCCGCGTCGGCGAGCTGCTGGACCTCGTCGGGCTCACCGACAAGGCCGCCGCGTACCCCGACCAGCTGTCCGGCGGGCAGCGTCAGCGCATCGCCGTGGCGCGCGCCCTCGCCGCCAACCCGTCCGTGCTGCTCGCCGACGAGCCCACGTCCGCGCTGGACCCGGAGACCACCGGTTCCGTGCTGACCGTGCTCGACCGTGCGCGCGCTGAGCTGGGTGTCACCGTGCTCGTCGTCACGCACGACATGGGCGTGGTCCGGAAGATCTGCGACGACGTCGCCGTGCTGGACCAGGGCCGCGTCGTCGAACACGGCAAGGTGCTCGACCTGGTCAACAACCCGGCCAGCCGCACGAGCAGTGCGCTGCTGCCCGCGGTCGACCTGAACCCGATCAACGAGAGCAGCTACGACCGCGTCGCGGACGTCGTGCTCGTCGGGTTCGCCGCCGTCGGCGCGCTGCTTCCTGAGGCCGCGCACCGGTTCGGCGTGGAACTGAACATCGTCGGCGGTGGCCTGACGCGCCTGGGTGAGACCCCGGTCGCGCGCTTCCGCCTGGGGCTGAACGGCGAACGTTCCGACTCCGCTCTCGAGTGGATCGGCGAGGCCGGCGGCGCTGTGCAGAGGTCCCTGAAGGGGCCGCAGGGAGTAGCTGCGTGAGGTCTGCAACACCCTGGTCCGACGTGATCGCGTATCTCGTCGAGGCCACCGGAGAAACGCTGTACATGGTCGGCGTCTCCACCGTCATCGCAACAGTTTTCGGCGTTCCCGTGGGTGTCTGGCTGCAGCTCACCGCCAAGGGCGGGCTGCGGCCGAACACCGCGGTGCACAGGATCCTGAGCTTCGTCACCGACCTGGGCCGCTCGATGCCGTTCATCGTGCTGCTCGTCGCCCTCACGTCCGTCACGCGCCTGATCGTCGGTGGCTCCATCGGCAGCACGGCGGTCATCGTGCCGCTGGCCGTGGGAGCGATCCCATTCGTCGGCAGGCTGGTGCAGAACATCCTGTCCGAGGTGCACGTGACCGTGGTCGAGGCCGCGATCACGACCGGTGCGAGCACTCTCAAGATCGTGCGCAGCGTGCTCATCCGCGAGTCGCTGCCCGCGCTGATCAACGCCATCGGCGTCACCGTGATCGCCCTCATCGGGTACTCGGCGATGGCGGGCGTGATCGGTGGCGGTGGCCTCGGCGACCTGGCGATCCGTGAGGGCTACCAGCGCTTCAACGACCGGATCCTGTGGAGCACCGTGGCGTGGCTCGCCGTGCTCACCACCGTGATCCAACTCGGTTTCACCCGTGCCGCCCGTGCGTCCGACCGGCGCCGGCACGCCTCCGTCTGACCCGTAGCAATTTCTCAAAAGGAACGTCATGCGTATTCGTGCTGCCCTGATCGCAGTCGCTTTGACCGGTTTGACTGCTCTGTCCGCTTGCTCGTCGGGTGGTGCCAGCGCTTCCGACACGCTGAAGGTCGGCGTCTCACCGGTTCCGCACGCCCAGATCCTCAAGTACGTGGCGGACAACCTCGCCGCCCAGAAGGGTCTGAAGATCGAGGTCGTCGAGTTCACCGACTACGTGCAGCCCAACACGGCGCTGGTCGACGGGTCGCTCGACGCCAACTACTTCCAGACCGTCCCGTACCTGGAGACGTTCACCAAGGAGTCCGGCGCGAAGGTCGAGTGGGTCCAGCCGGTCCACGTCGAGCCGCTCGGCCTGTACTCGAAGAAGGTCAAGAAGCTCGACGAGCTGCCCAGCGGTGCCAAGATCGCCGTCGCCAACGACGCCACGAACGAGGCCCGCGGCCTGAAGCTGCTGGAGGCCAACGGCCTGATCAAGCTCAAGGCCGTCGACCAGCCGACCGTGCGCGACCTCGCGGAGAACCCCAAGAACCTGCAGTTCGTGCCCCTGGAGGCCGCTCAGCTGCCGCGTTCGCTGGAGGACACCGACGCGTCCGTCATCAACGGCAACTACGCCATCGACGCGGGCCTCAAGCCGGCCACCGACTCGCTCGCGCTGGAGAAGGCCGAGGGCAACCCGAACGCGAACGGCCTGGTCACGCGCACCGAGCTCAAGGACGACAAGCGCATCAAGGACCTCGCTGAGCTGCTCGGATCGCAGCAGGTCAAGGACTACATCAAGCAGACCTACAACGGTTCGGTCATCCCGGTCTGACTGTGACTGCGACCGGGGGAGGAGTCCGGGGACCCAGAACGCCCGTAGGCTGACGTGGTGCTCGCAGTCGTTCCTCCCCCGGTCACAGTTCGCGTCCCGGCCAAGGTCAACCTGCACCTGGCCGTAGGTGACGTGCGCCCGGACGGTTACCACGACCTGGTGACGATCTTCCAGGCGCTGTCGCTGGTCGACGAGGTCACGGTCGCGGTCGCCGACGAACCAGGCGTCGAGGTCCACGGCGAGGGCGCCGACCAGGTGCCCACCGGGGCCTCGAACCTCGCGTGGCGCGCGGTCCAGCTGCTCGCCGCGCACGTCGGCAGGGACGCGGACGATCCCAAGGTCCGCGTCGTCATCCGCAAGGCCATCCCGGTCGCGGGCGGCATGGCGGGCGGCAGTGCCGACGCGGCCGCGGCGCTGGTCGGCCTGTCGTCGTTGTGGCGCCTCGACATCAGCCGCGACGAGCTGGCCGAACTGGCCGGGAAGCTCGGCGCGGACGTCCCCTTCGCCCTCTACGGCGCGACCGCCCTCGGCACCGGCCGCGGTGAGCGGATCGTGCCCGTGCTGGGCCGCCACCAGTTCCACTGGGTGCTGGCGTTCGACCGCCGTGGACTGTCCACTCCGGACGTCTTCGACGAGCTGGACCGCTTGCGCGCGGAGGGAGATCCGCCGCGCGTCGGTGCGGTCGAGGCCGTGCTGGAGGGTCTGTCCTCAGGGGACCCCCGCCAGCTCGCGCTGCTGCTCGGCAACGACCTGCAGGCCGCCGCCGTCTCCCTGCGCCCGAACCTGCGCCGCACGCTGCGCGCGGGCGTCGACGCGGGCGCGCTGGCCGGCATCGTGTCCGGTTCCGGCCCCACGACGGCGTTCCTGTGCGAGGACGGCGACGCGGCCGTGAAGGTGGCCGCCGAACTCGCCGGTGCCGGTGTGTGCCGGACGGTCCGGGTGGCCCACGGGCCGGTGCCCGGCGCGCGCGTGATCACGACTGAAGAGCCGAAGCCCACCCCGCCCGAGGTCCACGCGTAGGTGGGTAGCCTTCGTCGGGCAGTTTCTTACTAGTCGTGAGGTTTTGATGGCCAACCTGGTCAACCTGGAGTCCGTGTCGAAGTCGTTCGGCGTCCGGCCGCTGCTCGACGGCGTGTCGCTCGGCGTCAACGAGGGCGACCGCATCGGTGTCGTCGGCCTGAACGGCGGCGGCAAGACGACGCTGCTCGAGGTGCTGGCCGGGGTGGAGCCCTCCGACGACGGCCGCGTGTCGCGGTCGCGCGACCTGCGGATGGCGGTCGTGACGCAGCGGACCGAGCTGCCCGAGGGCTCGACCGTGCGCAACGCGGTGATCGACCCGCTCGGCTTCGACGCCGAGCACGAGTGGGCGTCCGACGCCCGCGTCCGGTCCATTTTGGACGGACTCGGGATCACGGCGCTGGGCCTCGACTCCGTGGTCTCCACGATGTCCGGTGGCGAACGGCGCCGCGTCGTCCTGGCGGCCGCGCTGATCCAGGACCTCGAACTCCTCGTGCTCGACGAGCCGACGAACCACCTCGACGTCGAGGGCGTCCGGTGGCTCGCGGAACACCTGCTGGCCCGCAAGTGCGCGCTCGTCGTCGTCACCCACGACAGGTGGTTCCTCGACACGGTCTGCAACCGCACGTGGGAAGTGGTGAACGGCAAGGTCGAGCAGTACGAGGGCGGCTACGCCGACTGGATCTTCGCGCGCGCTGAGCGGCAGCGGCTCGCGGACACGCTGGAGGAGAAGCGGCAGAACCTGGCGCGCAAGGAGCTCGCGTGGCTGCGCCGCGGCGCGCCCGCGCGGACCTCGAAGCCGCGCTACCGGATCGAGGCAGCCGAGGCGCTGATCGCGGACGTGCCCCCGTTGCGCGACAACGTCGAGCTGCTCGCGTTCGCCAAGAAGCGCCTGGGTCGCACGGTGATCGAGATCGAGGACGCCACACTGTCCATTCCGGACCGCGTGCTGGTGCGCGACCTGACGTGGCGCATCGGGCCCGGCGAGCGGATCGGTCTGGTCGGCGTCAACGGGTCCGGCAAGACGACGCTGCTGAAGCTGCTGGCCGGTGAGCGCGAAACCGAGACGGGCAAGCGGATCCAGGGCTCGACGGTCAAGATCGCGCACCTCTCGCAGGAGCTGCTCGACCTCAACGGGTCGATGCGCGTGCTGGAGGCGATCGAGGAGGTCGCGCGGCGCGTCGTGCTCGGCAAGTACGAGATGTCGGCCTCGCAGCTGGGCGAGCGGTTCGGGTTCTCGTCGCAGAAGCAGTGGACGCCGGTCTCCGACCTGTCCGGTGGTGAGCGGCGGCGCCTGCAGCTGTGCCGGTTGCTGATGGCCGAGCCGAACGTGCTGCTGCTCGACGAGCCGACCAACGACCTCGACATCGACACGTTGCAGCAGCTCGAAGACCTGCTGGACTCGTGGGCGGGCACGCTCGTCGTGATCTCGCACGACCGGTACCTGGTCGAGCGCGTGTGCGACAAGGTGGTGGCGCTCTTCGGCGACGGCGGGCTGACCGAGCTGCCCGGTGGCATCGAGGAGTACCTGAGGCGCCGCGACTCGCTGCGCGACAGGGAGTCCGCCGCCGCGCCCGCCACCTCCGCCAAGGCGCCGTCGAACGCCGCCGACCAGCGTGCCGCCCGCAAGGAGCTGGCACGGCTGGAGCGCAGGCTCGAGGTGCTGCACAAGAAGGAGGCCGAGCTGCACGCGGCGCTGGCCGAGGCCGCGACCGACTCGGGCCGGTTGCTCAAGCTCGACGCCGAGCTCCGCGCCGTGCTGGCGGAGGAGTCCGAAGTGGAGACCCAGTGGATGGCCGCGGCCGAGGTCGTCGAGGGCTGACAGGCGGCGGTCACGAGCCCTTCACGGCCGCTGTCGAGGGCTGAACCCGGTGCCGCCGGGCTACTTGCCCTTGCGGCGCAGTTCGTCGGCCAGCTGGGGCAGCAGCTCGTCGATGAACGACGTGTCGTAGCCCTGCCCGGACAGCAACGCGTAGCTGAAGCGCGCCTTCATGACCTCGTCCGAGGTCGCCCCGAGCATGCCGTCGAGCGCGACGCCGATCTCCTCCAGCATCCTGTCGACCTGCGCGGTGCGGTAGCCGCGCTGGCCTGACGCCGCCTGGGGGATCCGCAGCTGGCGCAGGTCCTTCCACGACTTGACCGACGGCATGCTGCTGCGCACCGGTCCGGAGAGCTGCTGTTCCAGCTGGCCCAGGAACGCGTCGACCTCGGTCTCGTCGTAGCCGCGCCTGCCGATCAGCGGGCGTGAGAACCGGATGTCGCGGACGTCCTTGCCGGTCAGGTTGTCCTGGCCGAGCAGCGTCGCCTCGATGCGGTCGAGGAACGCGTCCACCTGGGACTCCTGGTAGCCGCGGCGGCCGCGCGGAGGGCGGTGGAACGCGATGTTGCGGATGTCCGCGGCGGTGAACTTCGCCGCCTCCACGGACTGCTGGGACGCGGGCTGCTGCGCGGGCGGACGTGGCTTCGACTGGGTCTGCCGGGGACGCTGCTGGGGCTGGGGGCGCGGGTCCGGCTGCGCGCGGCGCTGCTGCGGCCGTTGCTGCTGCTGCGGGAGCGGCGGGATCTGGGTGGTCGGCGGGCCCGAGTCGCGCGGCGGCGGTGCGGTCTCGAACATCAGGACCACGAGGTCGAGGAACGTGTCGACGTCCTCGGAGTCGTAGCCGAACGTGCCGGGGGCGGTCTCGCCGAACACGGCGTCCTGCACCTGCTGGGCGGTCAGGTTGTCCCTGCCGCGCAGGGTCTGCTCGATGCGGTCGAGGAACGCGTCGATCTGTCCCTCGTGGTAGCCGCGGGTCCCCGGTCTGGGCTTGTGGAAGCGCACGGCGGCGACGTCGTCAGGCGACAACCGGACCGCGGGTCTCATCGCCTGCGACGTGGCGTGGGCACCCTGGGCCGGCGCGGCGGCCTGCACGCGTTGCGGAGTGGACCGCAGCGTGTCCGCCACGAGCTCCATGAAGACGTTGACCTCGTTCACGTCGTAGCCCGGGTCTCGGGTCGCCGTGCTGAACTTGACGCCCAGCACGTCCTCACGCGTGAGGATGTCCTTGCTCTTCATCGTGCCCTCGACCCTGTCGAGGAACGCGTCCACCTCAGCCGCGTCGTACCCGCGCTGCCCACGAGGGGGACGGTGGAACGCGACCAGGGCCACGTCCTGCGCGGAGAGCAGAGGTGCCGGATGCGCGGGTAGCGAATGCTGCGCTCCGGGGCCGCCCCGATCCACCAATGACCTCCTCCTGCGTACCTGTACTGGGGAGTATCGCGTTTCGCGTGGCATAACGTTTCGCCCTGATGGACCAAAGGCCGCCACTACGATCGCGAACATGAGTCAGTTCGTGGATGTGATGCTGGCGACGGCCTCCAACGGTGGCGACAGGGGCATGACGACGGGTGAACCCGCCGCGCCCGTTCGCCGGACCTGGGCCGAGGTGCACGAACGCGCCCGGCGGATGGCCGGTGCGCTCGGCGTGGCGCCGGGCACCGCGATCGCCGTGCTCGCCGCCGAACCAGCCGTGATCGCCCCAGCCGTGCAGGCCGCATGGCTGTGTGGTGGCAGCGTCACGATGTTGCATCAACCCACACCACGCACCGACCTGGCCGAGTGGGCCGAGGACACGCTGCGGGTGCTCGCCATGATCGATTCGCACCTGGTCCTGCTCGGCAGCCCCTTCGACGCCCTGGCTGCCGTTCTGGACCAGCACGGAGTGCCCTACAAACTGCTCTCCGAACTCGACGCGGAACCGATCGCTGCTCCTGTTCCCACCGACGAGGATGCCACGGCACTGCTGCAGTTGACGAGTGGATCGACGGCCGATCCGAAAGCTGTTCGCATCACACATCGCAACCTGATGGCGAATGCCGAGGGAATGCGCATCGCGGCGGCCCTGGATCCGGCCTCGGACGTCATGGTCTCGTGGCTGCCGCTGTTCCACGACATGGGCATGGTCGGGTTCCTGACGGTGCCGATGCTGTTCGGTCTGGAACTGGTGAAGGTCACCCCTGTCGACTTCCTGTCGCGCCCGACGCTGTGGGCGGACCTGATCACCCGTCACGGCGGCACGATCACCGCCGCGCCGAACTTCGCCTACGCGATCGTGGCGCGCCGCCTGGCTTCTTCGTCCGATTCGTTCGACCTGTCCTCGATGCGGCTGGCGCTGAACGGAGCCGAGCCGATCGACCCGGCGGCGGTGGAGGCGTTCGTCGCCGCGGGTGCCCGGTTCGGGCTGCGTCCCGAGTCGATCCTCGCGGCCTACGGGATGGCGGAGACCACCCTCGGCGTGGCCTTCGCACCCCTGTTCACCGGTCTCTCGGTGGACGTGGTGGACGCGGACGCCGTGGAGGCCGACCGCAGGGCCGTGCCGTCCGCCGAGGGGCGCGCGTTCCCGTTGCTCGGACCGCCGCTGCCCGGCCTGGAACTGCGGGTGGTCTCGGACACGGGTGCCGTGCTGGGCGTCAGGGACGTCGGTGAGCTCCAGATCCGCGGCGAGGCCGTCACCCCCGGCTACCTGACCGTGAACGGCCCACTGGCCACTCAGGACGCCGAGGGCTGGCTGTCCACCGGGGACGTGGGGTATCTGGTCGAGGACGGCCAGGTCGTCGTCTGCGGGCGGCGCAAGGACGTCATCATCATGGGCGGCCGCAACATCTACCCGACCGATGTGGAGCGTGCCGCCTGCTCGGTCGAGGGTGTGCGGGCCGGCAACGCCGTCGCCGTGCGACTCGACGCCGGAACGCAGCGCGAACGGTTCGCGGTGGTGCTGGAGTCGAAGCTCGCCGGCGACGACGCCGCCGAGAAGGACCTGGTCAAGCAGGTCACGGCCCGCGTGGTGGACGCCGTGGGGCTGCGGCCGTTCGCCGTGGTGGTGCAGCCGCCGGGGACGTTGCCGAAGACGCCGTCGGGCAAGCTCCGGCGGTCCGCGGCGGCCGCGCTGGTCTAGTGGAAGGCGTTCTGCGCGGCTTCGAGGCCCTTGGACACGAGGGCCTCCGCCGCGTCCGCCGCCCGGTCGATCTCCAGGGCGAGCTGCTTGCGTTCGACGGTCGAGAAGTCCTTGAGGACGTAGTCGGCAGGGTCCTGGCGCCCGGACGGGCGGTCCACGCCGAAGCGGAGGCGGTGGTAGTCCTTCGTGCCCAGGGACTTCGTGATGGAGCGGAGTCCGTTGTGGCCGTTGTCGCCGCCGCCGAGCTTCATGCGCAGCTGGGCGAACGGGAGGTCCAGCTCGTCGTGGACGACGAGGACGGTGGTGGGCTTGAAGAACTTCACGGCGCTCGCGACGGGGCCGCCGGAGAGGTTCATGAAGCTGCGCGGCTTGGCGAGGACGACGCGGTGGCCGTTGAGACGGCCCTCGACGACCTCGGCGCCCGACTTGTGGGCCTTGAACTTGCCGCTCATGCGCGCGGCCAGCTCGTCGAGGACCAGGAAGCCGATGTTGTGGCGGTTGCCCTCATATTTGGGGCCTGGGTTGCCCAGCCCGACGACGAGGGCGAGGTCAGCGTCCACGGAACCGCAACTCCTGCTCGAGATCGTCCAGCAACGTGTCGACGGCCTGCACCTGGTACCCCTTGCCCAGCAGGCCGGACGTGGTGCTGAACCGGGTGTTGCGGACCTCGGTGGAGGTCATGGAGCCACGGCCGTCCAGGTTGGCCGCGGCACGCAGGATGAAGGCGTCGACTTCGGCGCGATCGTAGCCGGTGCCCGCCTTCGGGAGCTTGCGCTCGTGCAGGTCCTTGCCGCTGCGCAGGCCCGTCGGCGGCACGATGCCGTTGCGGACCTGGAACTCCAGCAGGTGCAGGACGCCGTCGACGCTCAGCGGGTCGTAGCCGTTCGGGACCGCCGCGAACCTGACGGTGCGGATGTGGTCCGGGTTCAGCCGCAGCCGGCCGGCGAGCGCGTCGGCGATGATCTGCAGGAACTCGTTGACCTGGCCGGGGTCGTAGCCCTGCCGCTTGCGGCGGAAGGTCTTCGACCGGACGTCCGCCGGGCCCAGGTACTGCGACGGCGCGCCGCCCCCCTCGTGAGGAGGCGACGCGCCGTCGTTTCGGCCCGACGTGATGGGGCTCAGTCTTCCTCGGTGACCTCGGCCGGGGCAGCCGTCTCGTCGCCTTCGAGCTGCGCCGCGGACGGCGCCTCGTTCACGGCGATGATCAGGGCCTCGGCGTCGGTGGCCAGGGTGACACCCTGCGGCAGCTCCAGGTCGCCGGCGTGGATCTGGGTGCCGGCCTCCTTGCCCTCGATCGAGAGCTCGACCTGCTCGGGGATGTTCAGCGCGTCGGCCTCGACGGTGATCGTCGTGGCGTCCTGCGTGACGAGCGTGCCCGAAGCGGCTTCACCGGTCACGACGACGGGGATGTCGACGGTGACCTTCTCGCCGCGCTTCACGAGCAGCAGGTCGACGTGCTCGATGTAGTTCTTGATGGGGTGCGTGGTGACGGTCTTGGTGAGCGCCAGCTCGCTCTCGCCACCGAGGGCGAGGGTGAGGACGGCGTTCTGACCGTGCTCGCGGACGACACGGGCGAACTCGAGCGCCGGCAGGGCCAGGTGCTTCGGGTCGGAACCGTGGCCGTAAAGCACCGCGGGGATCTTGCCGGCGCGACGGGTACGGCGGGCGGCGCCCTTGCCGAATTCAGTGCGCTGCTCAGCGGCGAGACGGACCTCGGACACGGTGGGGTACTCCTTACAAGTCTGGCCTTGTACGTCGGGGCGGTGCACAAGTTTTCGCGGGTGAGGCTTGCGGGTGAGGCTTGTGGTGGCCTGCGGCGGCGAGCAGCGCGGAACAGGGGTCAACACGCGCGGCATCAAGCCACCGCGTCGATCACGCCGAGCTGGGAGCTCGCCCTCGCCGAGGCAACCCGACCAGTGTAGGTGAGTGCTGGGGTGGGAGGCCAATCGGGGGGTGTGGGGTGGGTTTTGCAGGCTGTTGTGCGGGGTGGGGCGCCGTTGTCCTGCGGCGGTTTTGTGGCGGCGAGTTTGCGGGTGGGTCGTTTTGCGTGCGGCCTGGTCGCCTTGCGTGCTTCCCCTGGGGGCTCTGCCCCCAGACCCCCGGCAATCTGATCGGGGGATGGCGCTGCCTGTGGGCTGATGGCA
>NZ_JBHXLF010000040.1:0-14573 GCF_042721515.1 Lentzea sp. NPDC058436 | reverse complement strand
CTCAAAGGAACTACCTCGACGAGGAGGTAATTCATATATTACTGGCTGTGTTTCGGCACGCTGTTGAGTTCTCAAAGAACACGCGCTCACCGCAGTCACATCAGCTTTTCGCTGATTTACTTCCGGGGCTGTGTTTGAAGCTTATTTGGTGTTGCTCGCCGGTGTCAAATCGGCCTCTCAGAGGCTCTTTGTCTTCCGGCTTTGTGGTCAGGCCCGTTCCGGCTTGTTTCCCGGCCCGTGTCGCTCTGACTTGGAGAACATTACACGGGGCACTTTCGATCTCCAAATCGGGGGGTCCCCTAAGCGCCAGAACCACCGCTGACCTGCGCGTTCGTCACCGCGAAGACGGGATGGCCGTCTGCCTCCGCCTCGAACGCCGAGACCGCGTCGCCGACCTTCGCGTCGAAGAAAGGCCTAGTCACGGGCTCCTTGCGCACATATGCGGCCAGCACGGGCGCCGCGACGGCCGCGGAAACCTCGTTCAAATCGACTTGACGTGACCTGCGTCCCCTTCGCAGGACCGCCGAACCGGCCGCCCGTGCGTTGTGCACCCAGTCGCGAACGCCGTACGGCGCGACGAGCCACTCCTGGCCGTCGTGCTCCATCAGGCGAATGGGAATCGTCCGCTCCGCACCAGTGCGCCGGCCACGGATCGTCAGCAGCACGTAGTAGGAGGGTGCGATGCCGAGCGAAACGGCGCGACTGATGACGACGTTGCCGACACGGCGCACGAGGTGCTGACGGTAGGTCTTGGCCACGAGGTCAATCATGGACCTCGTGATGTTCGACGTGGTGGTGATCGGTGGAGGTCCGGCCGGACGGGCGCTCGCACGCGCCTGTGCGGGGGAAGGGCTGCGCACGGCGATAGTCGACCGGCATCCGGAACGCCCGTGGGCGGCGACCTACGGCGCGTGGGCCGACGAGCTCCCGCCTGACGTTCCGACGAAGTCCACGAGCACGACTGTTCGCGCGTACGTGCGCGAGGAGCACCCGATCCACCGCACCTACGTCGTCCTGGACAACGCACGTCTGCACGAACTGCCCGAAGCGGTCACCGTCCTCCCACGGCCAGAGCCGGCGCGGCACACCTTCAACGCCACGGGCGCACGCAAGGGCCGTGCCGAGCAAACAGCAGTAGGCACGGTCATCGAGTCGGACAGCACCGAGACCACGTTGATGGACTGGCGCGGCGACGGCGACACGTTCCTCTACACGGTCCCTCTGGGCGATAACCGCCTTCTGGTCGAGGAGACCTGTCTGGCACGCAGGCCCGGCATGCCTCTGAACGAACTACGCGATCGCCTGCACGCACGCCTCGACCCGAGCACCGAAGAAGAACGCGTCCGCTTCCCTCTCGACGCACCCCGCGCGAAAGGGGCGTTCGGCGCGGCGGCGGGCTTCATCCACCCCGCGACGGGTTACAGCGTCGCCAGCGCACTCCAGCTCGCCCCGCGGGTGGCCGAGGCGATCAAGGCGGGCAAGGACCCGGAGCGCGTCATCTGGTCGCCCAAGGCGCGGATCGTGCACGCGATGCGCAAGCACGGCCTCGAAGTCCTCCTACGGTTCGACGCCGAGGAGACGAAGGACTTCTTCGAGGTGTTCTTCGGGCTCGCCCCCGAGCTGCAGCGCGCCTACCTCTCCGGGCGTGAGGACCTCCGGGGCAACATCAAGGCGATGAACACCTTGTTCCGCGCCGCGCCTGCCCACCTCAGGTGGAAACTCTTCTAGCAAACTCCCAGCGTGAACGCCGTGTCACCGTCCGCAGCGCCGGCGTGGCATGTGGCCGCCAACATCGTGAACAGCTGGTGAACCCGCTTGGTGGCCGTCGTTCGCACCGGCACGATCGAGGGCGTGCCCGCATTGCTGGATGACGTCAGGTTCGCCTTCCAGCCGCTGTTCAACCTCAACACCGGGGGCGTCGTCGCGATCGAGGCTCTGGCCCGGCCGCACGACGGCAGCGTGCAGGATCTGCTCCAGGCCGCCTTCCGGGCCGGCCTGCTCGCGAACGCCGACATCGGACTCGCCTGCCGCGCCGTTCGTTCCGCGGCCGACTTCGAACTGATGCTGCCGCTGCACGTGAACCTGCTCGCGATCACGGTGGCGGACAAGCCCGAGATCATGAGCCCGCTCTACGGCGCGCTGAGGGACGCCGGCCGCTCGCCGGACAGCGTCGTGATCGAGATCGGCGAACCGTACTCGCGCGCCAACCGCGCACGCCTCGCCCGCGGCATGCAGACGTTGCGCAACAACGGCTTCCGCATCGCGCTCGACTGCGTGGGCGAGGGCGACGTCCCGCTCGGCCTGCTGACCAGCGCCTCACCGGACTACGTCAAGCTCGACCGCGAGATCGTCCGCACGCTGCCCGACGACGCCGCGCGGGGTGCGCTGGTGAAGTCGTTGGTGCACCTCGGCGAGTACACGGGCGGCCAGGTCGTGGCCGAGGGCGTGGAGACCGAGGCCGAGCTCACCTACCTGCGCAAGCTGGGGGTGGGGTACGCGCAGGGCAAGTTCCTCGCTCCCCCGCAGCGAAGACCGGCGGTGAACGCCCGCATCTCGCCGGAGGCGGTCACGGAGACCGGTGAGATCCGCCGGGCGAACACCGGTCCGCGGATCACCGCCTTCCTGCACCCCGCCACGGTGCTGCCCGAGCACGCCACGAGCGACGAGGTGCGCGAGGTGTTCGCCACCCAGCCGTCGATCACGGGTGTCGTGCTGCTCGACGACGAGGGGCGCCCGAAGTGGTCGGTGGACCGCAACCGGTTCCTGCTCGCGGTCACCGGGCCGTACGGGCACGCGCTGCACGCCAAGAGGGAAGCCGCACGGCTCGCGGACAAGCCTCACGTCATCGGCACCGAGTCGTCCGCGCTCGACCTGCTGGACGTGGTGGCGGGTGCGAACCGTGAGCGCACCAACGACGACCTCATCGTCGTGGACCACAACGAGCGGTGCATGGGCGTCGTGCGCGTGGCCGACGTCGTGCGCGGTGTCGCCGAGCTCAAGGTGGAGCAGGCGGCCGCGTTGAGCCCCCTCACCCGGCTGCCGGGCAGCGACGCCATCTCGGACGAGGTCGACCGGCGCATCGAGTCGGGCGAGATCTTCGCGATCTCGTGGCTGGACGTCGACGGCTTCAAGCTGGTCAACGACTCGGTCGGGTTCGCGGCGGGCGACGACCTGATCCGCGAGATCGGGCACGACCTGGCGGACCTCGCGCACGCGTTCCCCGGTGTGCAGGTCGGGCACGTCGGCGGTGACGACTTCCTCCTCCTCGCGGGCCTGGACGAAACGGTTCCGCTGAGTGCTCGTTTGCTCGACAAGCCGTACACGGCAGAGGGACGACACGTCACCGTCTCTCTTGCGACCCTTATCTGTGCTCCAGGATCAGTGGGGTCGTATCGAGAGGTGTCGCGGTTGCTGGCACCAGTGAAGGAGCACGCGAAGTCGCTCGGCGGGTCCAGCTGGGTCATGGGCCGGCCGGGCACTGAACGTCGCGACGTGCTGCGTGGTGTCGCGCAACGGGCGGTGAGCTGACAAGTACAACCGAACGCCTCCTGTGCGGCGCGCTGATCACTCATAGCATCGAGAGTGCTACTCAGTGCACAGGAGGTTCGGCGTGCAGGTCGGCAGCAGAACTCAATCGGTACCCGCGCAACGCAGGAGCATCGACGGCCTTCTCACCGTTGGTGTGGAAGAGGAATTCGTTCTCGTCGAAGCCTCCACGGGCCATTTGGCCAACCGTGCCAACGAAGTTCTCGCCGGTGCCGACCGGTACGAGGTCGACCTGCAGCCGGAAATCGCGCAATACCAGGTGGAATCGGCCAGCGGGGTGTGCACGGACATGGCCGTGCTGCGCGACCAGCTGGCCGTGGCGCGCAGGGCGTTGATCGAACGGGCGGCGCTGCACGACGCGAGGCTCGCCGCGACCGGGACGCCGGTGCTGGGCCTCACGATGCCCACGCCGTTGACGAACTCCCCGCGCTACCACCGGATGGCGCAGGAGATGGGCGCGCTCACCAACGACCTGGCGATCTGCGGCTGCCACGTGCACGTCGGGTTGCCCGACGACGAGTCGAAGATCTTCGTGAGCAACCACCTGCGGCCGTGGCTGCCGACGTTGCTGGCGCTGGGCGCGAACTCGCCGTACTGGCTCGACGGCGACACGGGGTACGCGAGCTGGCGGTACGTGGTCTGGAACCGTTGGCCCACTTCGGGTGCGCCGCCGCTGTTCGACTCCGCGGCCGAGTACTACGCGGCACGGGAGGAGATCGTCGCGAGCGGCGCGGCGATGGACGCCGGGATGCTCTACTGGGACGTGCGGCTCTCCGCCAACCACCCCACGCTCGAACTGCGGGTCTCCGACGTCGCGCCGACCGTCGAGGAGGCCGTGCTGATGGCCGCCCTGGTGCGCGGGATCGCCGCCACCGCACTGAGT
This sequence comes from Lentzea sp. NPDC058436, assembly GCF_042721515.1. Classification (NCBI taxonomy): domain Bacteria; kingdom Bacillati; phylum Actinomycetota; class Actinomycetes; order Pseudonocardiales; family Pseudonocardiaceae; genus Lentzea; species Lentzea sp. NPDC058436. The sequence goes on along the minus strand of NZ_JBHXLF010000040.1, from coordinate 10,144 downwards.
TCCGGCACCACACCGCTCAAGCTCCCGCCGCACCTGCTGAAGGTGGCGATGTGGCGTGCCGCGCGCGACGGCCTGGAGGGCTTCGGCATCGACCCGGCGACCGGCGCGCCCACCCCCGCGTCGTCGATCGTGGCGTCGCTGCTGCGGTGGATCCGCCCGGCGCTGGAGTTCGCGGGCGACTACGAGATGGTCACCACCGGCATCGACCGGTTGCTGCTCGACGGCACGGGCGCGGTGCGGCAGCGCAGGGCGTTCGCGCGCCGCGGCAGGCTGGCCGACGTGGTGGCGTTCCTGGTGGCGCAGACGGCTCCGGTCTGATCTGCGGGGTGCCCGCGACGGGCGGATGCTGGGGCACAGGCCGGAAGGAGGAGCTTGTGACGACAGCGCGCGACATCATGCACCCCGGCGTGCAGTGCGTGGACGAGGACGCGAACCTCGTCGAGGCCGCCCGCCTGATGCGGGACCTCGACGTCGGTTCCCTGCCGATCTGCGGCGAGGACGACCGGTTGCACGGGATCATCACCGACCGCGACATCGTGATCAGGGCCGTGGCCGGCGGGCTCGACCTGACGACGACCAAGGCGAGCGAGTTCGGGTGCCACGTCCACTGGGTCGACGCCTCGGACTCGCTTTCCGAGGTGCTGCGGACCATGGAGGACAACCAGATCCGGCGGGTGCCGGTGATCGAGGACCACCGGCTGGTGGGGATGGTGTCGGAGGCGGATCTGGCGCGGCACCTGCCGGAGGACCGGCTGGCGTCGTTCGTGGAACGGGTCTACGCCTGAGGTGGCGCCGGCCGTCAGCAGGCCGCCTGCGAAGACGAGCAGGACACGCCCCCTTCGGCGAAGAGCAAGGCGCCGGCCGCGGAGAGTGCTCTGCTGCTGTGGTCCACGGGCTCAGAACAGGGTGGCGGGCTCGACCGGTTCCGGCTCGGGCAGTGGTTCGAGCTCGGGAACCAACGCGCGCACGTCGTCGTGGAAGCGGCGGGCCAGCGCGGGCGCGTCGTCGTTGTTGGGGGTGTGCATGAAGAACGTCGGCGAGAGGCCGTCGCGGAGCCAGCTCGCGACCACCTCGGTCCACGGCTGCCACCCCCGCACCGTCTCCTCGTCGGAGTCCCTGCCCAGGTAGCGGACGACCGGCCGATCGGTCAGCGCGCGCGTCCGCCGCGGCATCCTCGGCTTCTTCGCCCACGCCTCGGCTTCGCCCTCGCTGGTCGGCGGGCTCTGGAACAGGACCTCGGTGTCGAACGGCACCCACTCTGCGCGCGCGTCGTCGAGCGTCTCCTCCAGCAACGACACCGAGCGCGCGTCCGTGAAGAAGTCGAGGTGGCGCACCTCGACCGCGCGCCGGCGGTCGGCGGGCAGTCTGCGCAGGAACCGGCCGAGGGCGTCGACGTCGGACGGGCCGAACGACGCGGGCAGCTGCGTCCACAGCACGGCCCGCTCACCGAGGGGTTCGATCGCGTCGAGGAAAGCCCGCATCTCGCGTTCGACCCCGGCGAGCCGGCGTTCGTGCGTGACGACCTTCGGCACCTTCACCATGAACCGGAAACCGGGGTCGATCTGCTGCGCCCACATCTCCACGGTGCTGCGGGAAGGGGTCGCGTAGAAGGTGGTGTTGCCCTCGACCGCGTTGCACCAGCCCGCGTACGCCCGCAGACGGTCCTTCGGCGGCAAGGGCTGCGGCAGGAAACGGCCGGGCCACGCCTTGTGGGTCCACATCGCGCAGCCGACGTGAAGACGTGCCACTCCACCCACTCCCGTCGGTCGTGGGTCCAATCTACTTCACTGGTTCGCGTACGAACGTTTGGTCGTCCCGCCAGGAGTTGAACCTGGGACCTACCGCGTATCAGACGGACGCTCTCACCGGACTGAGCTACGGGACGTGAGTGGAAGACGAGGGTGTCGAACCCTCCAGGGCGATCTTGCAAGGATCACCTGCGCGCCGGCGCGTCCCCCGTTGTGCGTATGTAGTTGTGCAGTGCCGCGGGCAGGATTCGAACCTGCACTGGACGCGTTCTGAGCGCGTTGCCTCTTCCGTTGGGCTACCGGGGCGTGCGGATCCGGGGAGTCGAACCCCGACTGTCATGGCCCTCAACCATGTGCCTCTGCCAGTTGGGCTAGATCCACTTTCTAGGACGAGCGGTCGGAGGGCATCGAACCCTCTTCTTCGGTTTGGAAGACCGACGTGTCCGCCGAGTTCACCACGACCGCATTGTTTTCGGGCAGCACCGATGGAAGGAGTCGAACCCTCGGGAAACTGTTTTGGAGGCAGTTCCGCTTCCGAAGCTCACCGGCAGGACAAAAAGAAAACCGCCCAGGTTTCCCGTGGGCGGCTCCGAGGTCATGACCTGGGGATCAGGTCATGGCGTGGAGCCCCACGCCACCGCCAGCAGACCGCCGGCGATGAGGGCGAGAATTCGCCATCCCGCGAGCTGTGCGTTGGCAAGCATGTCTTCCTCCGGTTGATCTCTGTCGTTGGTGATGGGATCAAGCTATGCGACCGGCGGACGGGGTCGCAACGCATTTAAATCGAGTTCCAGATAGTGGATGTGACGGAGGAACCACCCTTTCGGGCGGTCCCTCCGCGTCAGAGCGTCACAGGATGGTGGCTGTCGCCGCCTCCAGTCGGAGCGACTGGCCGGTCGTGCCCGCCATCCTCGTCTGGCCGGGCCCGACGCAACCGGAGACGCCCCACCCGTAGTCCTGGCCGTGCGCCCGATTGCAGGTGGTGCGGGTGGTGTGGCCGAACCTGAACGCCTCCATCCTCAGGAACTGGCCGGTCGTGCCGATCGCGAACTCACGCCCGTCGTACTCGCACCGCAGGCCCTGCCACCCGTAGTCCTGACCGTGCGCCTCGGCGCACGTGGCGCCGCCGGTGTTGGCACCCACGATCAGGATGGCTTCGAGGCGCCGGAACTGGCCCGTGGTCCCTGCCCACGCCCAGTCCCCGTCGTTGCAGTCCACGGCTTGCCAGCCGTAGTCCTGGATGTGCCCGGTGAAGCACACGATGGGACCCGCGTCGGCGGCGAAGACCGGGAAGGTGGGGCGGGTGCGCCACGCTTCGGCGCTGATGCCGGGCGGTGGCTTCTCGGTGTCCGCGTTCGCGGGTGCGACCAGCACCCCGGCGAACGCGAGAACGGTCGTGAGGTAGATGGCGACACGTCTGACGAGCGTCGTCTTCGGCTGCATGATGCGTCTGTCCCCCAGGTGTGGTGAAGGCGTGGAGGACGCGCGACAACAGGCCTTCGCAGAACGAAGGCCAGAACCGGAAGCCCCCCAGGCCGACTGGCACCACCCACCATTCCAGGCGTGTATGAGGCCGTCACTCGCGCTTTCGGACCAACCGCTTGCACAACGCGAAACGGCGCGCATCCCGCAGGACGCGCGCCGTTCGAACGAACCTAGGTCAGACGGTGAAGCCCAGCGCGCGCAGCTGCTCGCGGCCGTCGTCGGTGATCTTCTCCGGGCCCCACGGCGGCATCCACACCCAGTTGATGCGGAAGTCCGCCACGAGGCCTCCGCCCGTGCCACCGGTGAGGGCGGCGCGGGTCTGGTCCTCGATGACGTCGGTCAGCGGGCAGGCCGCGGACGTGAGCGTCATGTCGATGGTGGCGACGTTCTTCTCGTCGACGTGGATGTCGTAGACCAGGCCGAGGTCGACGACGTTGATGCCGAGCTCCGGGTCCACGACGTCGCGCATCGCCTCTTCGAGGTCGTCGAGCGCGGCGACATCAGCCTTGGGCTCGAAGACCGGCATGCCTTCGGCTCCCCGGACTACTTCTTCGGTGCTCATGCTGCTCCCTGGCTTCGTGCTACTGCGTCTTTGAAGGCCATCCAGCCCAGCAGCGCGCACTTCACGCGCGCCGGGTACTTCGAGACGCCGGCGAAGGCGATGCCGTCTTCGAGGACGTCCTCGTCGGGCTCGATCTGGCCGCGGCTCTGCATCAGCTCGACGAACGCGTCCATCTTCTTGAACGCCTCGCCCACGGGCTTGCCCACGACGAGGTCGGTCAGCACCGACGTCGACGCCTGGCTGATCGAGCAGCCCTGACCGTCGTAGGAGACGTCCGAGACGACCTCGCCGTCGAGCTTCACGCGCAACGTGACCTCGTCGCCGCAGGTCGGGTTGACCTGGAACGACTCCGCGTCGAACGGGTCGCGCAGGCCACGGCCGTGCGGGTTCTTGTAGTGGTCCAGGATGATCTCCTGGTACATCTGCTGGAGCTGCATCTCAGGCCACCCCGAAGAACTTCTGCGCCTCGCGGACGCCGTCGACCAGTGCGTCGACCTCGTCCATCGTGTTGTACAGGTAGAACGTCGCGCGCACCGACGACTGGGCGTTCAGGCAGCGGTGCAGCGGCCACGCGCAGTGGTGGCCGACGCGCACGGCGATGCCCAGGCTGTCGAGCACCTGGCCGGCGTCGTGCGGGTGGACGCCCTCGATCTCGAACGGCACGGCGCCGCCGCGGTTCACCGCGTCGGCCGGGCCGATCAGCCGGACGCCCTTGACGGACGACAGACCCTCAAGCGCCGCAACGGTCAGCGCGTGCTCGTGGGCGTTGATCCGCTCCATGCCCACGACGCTGAGGTAGTCCACCGCCGCGCCCAGACCGACGGCCTGGGACGTCATCGGCGAACCGGCCTCGAAGCGCTGCGGCGGCGGGGCGAACGTCGAGCCCTCCATCTTCACCAGCTCGATCATCGAACCGCCGGTGATGAAGGGGGGCAACGCCTCCAGCAGCTCACGCCGTCCGTAGAGGACACCGATGCCGGACGGGCCGAGCATCTTGTGGCCGGAGAACGACGCGAAGTCCACGCCCAGCTTCCGGAAGTTCACCGGGCTGTGCGGAACGGACTGGCACGCGTCCAGCACGGTCAGCGCGCCGACCTTCTGCGCCGCCGCGACGAGCACGTCGACCGGGTTGATCACGCCGGTCACGTTCGACTGGTGCGTGAACGCCACGACCTTGGCGCGCGCGGTGATCACGCTGTCCACATCGGACAGGTCGAGACGGCCGTCGGGGTTCAGCTTGAACCACTTCAGCGTCGCGCCGGTCCGGGAAGCGAGCTGCTGCCACGGAACGAGGTTCGCGTGGTGCTCCATCTCGGTCACGACGATCTCGTCGCCGGGACCGATCCGGAACCGCTCGGCCTCGGGACCCGAGGTCGCCGCGTTGCCCATCGCGTACGCCACGAGGTTGAAGCCCTCGGTGGCGTTCTTGGTGAACACCAGCTCGCCGAAGTCGGCGCCGACGAAGTCCGCGATGCGCTGACGCGCACCCTCGTACGCGTCGGTCGCTTCCTCTGCCAGCTGGTGGGCACCCCGGTGGACCGCCGCGTTGGCGGTCTGCAGGAATGCCTTCTCCGCGTCCAGAACCTGCGTCGGGCGTTGCGAGGTGGCGCCGGAGTCCAGGTAGACCAGGCGCTTCCCGTCACGAACGGTGCGAGACAGGATCGGGAAGTCCGCCCTGAGGGCGGTTACGTCCAGTGGTGCTGCGGTGGTGGTCACAGCGCCTCCTCTCAACACCTGCAACGTTAGGAAAGGGCTGCGGCTTCCGTCTTGCCGGTGTACTTCACGTAACCCTCGGACTCGAGCTGGTCGGCGAGCTCGCGGCCGCCCGACTCGACGATCCGGCCGTTCGCGAAGACGTGCACGAAGTCCGGCTCGATGTACTTGAGGATCCGGGTGTAGTGCGTGATCAGCATGACGCCGACCTCACCGGAGGCCTTGTAGCGGTTGACCCCCTCGGACACGACGCGCAGCGCGTCGACGTCGAGGCCGGAGTCGGTCTCGTCGAGGATCGCGACCTTCGGCGCGAGCAGGCCCAGCTGCAGGATCTCGTGGCGCTTCTTCTCACCGCCGGAGAAGCCCTCGTTCACCGAGCGCTCGGCGAAGGCCGGGTCGATGTCGAGCTCGGCCATCGCACCCTTGACCTCCTTCACCCAGTGGCGGAGGTTCGGGGCCTCGCCGCGGACGGCGGTGGCGGCGGTGCGCAGGAAGTTCGACATCGAGACGCCGGGGACCTCGACCGGGTACTGCATGGCGAGGAACAGGCCGGCGCGGGCGCGCTCGTCGACGGACATCTCGAGGACGTCCTCACCGTCGAGCGTGACGGTGCCCGAGGTGATCGTGTACTTCGGGTGCCCGGCGATCGCGTAGGACAGCGTGGACTTGCCGGAGCCGTTGGGGCCCATGATGGCGTGCGTCTCGCCGGCCTTGATCGTCAGGTCGACGCCCTTGAGGATCTCCTTGGGAGCGTCCTCGCTGACGACCGAGACGTGCAGGTCCTTGATCTCAAGGGTGGCCATGACTGCTGAATCTCCTGGTGGTCTAGCTAAGTCAGTTCGTGGTGACGGTGACGTCGACGAACACGTCGCCGTCACGGATGTCGACGGCGTAGACGTCGACCGGTTCGCTGGCGGGCGGCGACGAGGGCTTGCCGGTCTCCAGGTCGAAGCACGACCCGTGCAACCAGCACTCGATCCCCTTGCGGGAGACCTCGCCCTCGCTCAGCGACACCGCGGCGTGCGAGCACAGATCCGCGAGCGCGTGCACCCGCTCGCCCTCGCGCACCAGGACGACGTCCACGTCGTCCACGGTGGCCGCGAAGGGCTTGCGGTCGTCCAAAGAGGACAGTGCACACACCTTGATCACGCGCCGACCGCCTCGAGCTCTGCCTCGATGGCGGCCTCGAGGCGCTCGCGCACCTCGGGAACGTGGATCTTCGCGATCAGCTCCTGGAAGAAGCCGCGCACGACGAGACGCCGTGCCTGGTCCTCCGGGATGCCGCGCGCCTGCAGGTAGAACAGCTGCTCGTCGTCGAACCGGCCGGTGGCGCTGGCGTGGCCCGCACCCTCGATCTCGCCGGTCTCGATCTCCAGGTTCGGCACCGAGTCGGCACGCGCGCCGTCGGTCAGGATCAGGTTCCGGTTCAGCTCGAACGTCTCGGTGCCCTCGGCCGCGACGCGGATGAGCACGTCACCGATCCACACCGCGTGCGCGCCCTCGCCCTGCAGCGCGCCCTTGTAGACGACGTTGCTGCGGCAGTTGGCCTGCCCGTGGTCGATGAACGGCCGGTGCTCCTGGTGCTGGCCCGCGTCCGCGAAGTACAGACCGAACAGCTCCGCGTCACCACCGCGACCCGCGTACTGCACGACCGGCGTCACGCGCACGACGTCGCCGCCGAGCGTGACCACGGTGTGCTTGATGGTCGCGTCGCGGCCGAGCTTCACGTGGTGCTGCGAGACGTGCACGGCGTCGTCGGCCCAGTCGTGGATGGCGATCACCGTGAGGTGCGCGCCGTCCGCGACGAGGAACTCGACGTTGTCCGCGTACGCGCCGGAGCCGCGGAAGTCCAGGATCACGGTGCCCTCGGCGAACTGCGAGGCCTTGATCTGGATGTGGCCGTAGGCGACCTGGGAAGCACCGGCACCCGTGACCGTGACGGTCGTGGGCTCGGACTTCGCGTCACCGGGCAGCGTCACGATCGTCGCCTGCGAGAACGACGAGTACGCCTGCGCGGCGATGCGGTCGCCGGGGACGCCGGCCTTGCCGAGGCGGTCGTCGTCACGACCGACCGTCTCGACGGTGACACCGGCGGCGGCGTTCACCTCGACGGCAGCGGAACCCGTTGCCGCAGCGCCGGAGTGCAGACCGGCAAGACGCTTGAGAGGCGTGAAGCGCCAGATCTCCTCACGGCCGCCCGGGACCTCGAACGCGTCCACGTCGTACGACGTGAAGTGCTCTGCGCGCGAGGCCACGGGAACGACAGCTCCGTGGGAGTGAGGTTGAGTCGACAGGGCGGCCATGTCAGCCGACGGCCCCTTCCATCTGCAGTTCGATCAGGCGGTTCAGTTCGAGGGCGTACTCCATGGGGAGCTCGCGCGCGATGGGCTCGACGAACCCGCGCACGATCATCGCCATGGCCTCGTCCTCGTTGAGGCCGCGCGACATCAGGTAGAACAGCTGGTCCTCGGAGACCTTCGAGACCGTGGCCTCGTGGCCCATCGCGACGTCGTCCTCGCGGACGTCGACGTACGGGTAGGTGTCCGAGCGGCTGATGGTGTCGACCAGCAGCGCGTCGCACTTCACCGTGGACTTCGAGTGGTGCGCCCGCTTGTTGACCTGGACCAGGCCGCGGTACGACGTGCGGCCACCGCCGCGCGCCACCGACTTCGACACGATGGTCGAGGAGGTGTGCGGGGCCATGTGGACCATCTTGGCGCCGGCGTCCTGGTGCTGGCCCTCGCCCGCGAACGCGATCGAGAGGACCTCGCCCTTGGCGTGCTCGCCCATGAGGAACACGGCCGGGTACTTCATGGTCACCTTGGAGCCGATGTTGCCGTCGACCCACTCCATGGTCGCGCCCTCTTCGGCCTTGGCGCGCTTGGTGACCAGGTTGTAGACGTTGTTCGACCAGTTCTGGATCGTCGTGTAGCGGCAGCGGCCGCCCTTCTTCACGATGATCTCGACGACGGCCGAGTGCAGCGAGTCCGAGGAGTAGATCGGCGCCGTGCAGCCCTCGACGTAGTGCACGTAGGCACCCTCGTCGACGATGATCAGCGTGCGCTCGAACTGGCCCATGTTCTCGGTGTTGATCCGGAAGTAGGCCTGCAGCGGGATGTCCACGTGCACGCCCTTCGGCACGTAGATGAACGAGCCGCCGGACCACGTCGCGGAGTTCAGCGCGGAGAACTTGTTGTCACCCGCGGGGATGACGGAACCGAAGTACTCCTTGAAGAGCTCCGGGTAGTCACGCAGGCCCGAGTCGGTGTCGACGAAGATGACACCCTGCTGCTCCAGGTCCTCGCGGATCTGGTGGTAGACGACCTCGGACTCGTACTGGGCGGCGACACCCGCGACGAGGCGCTGCTTCTCCGCCTCCGGGATGCCCAGGCGGTCGTAGGTGTTCTTGATGTCCTCGGGCAGGTCCTCCCACGAGGTGGCCTGCTTCTCCGTGGACCGCACGAAGTACTTGATCGAGTCGAAGTCGATCCCAGAGAGGTCAGCGCCCCAGTTCGGCATCGGCTTGAGGTCGAAGAGCTTGAGCGCCTTCAACCGGTACTCGAGCATCCACTCGGGCTCGCTCTTCTTCGCCGAGATGTCGCGGACGACGTCCTCGTTGATTCCTCGGCGGGCGCTCGCGCCGGCAGTGTCCGAGTCGGCCCAGCCGAACTCGTAGTTGCCGAGAGACGCAATCGTCTCTTCCTGCGTGAGCGGAGACTGCACCGTGGTGGGCGTGCGCTGCTCGGCAGCGGCAGTCATGCGGGCTCCCCTCCATCATCTGGGATCCGTGAAGTGTTCGGGATGTGCGTCGTGCACACGGCGTGGCCGCGGGCGATCGTCGCGAGGCGCTGCACGTGGGTACCGAGGAGGTTCGCGAACGTCTCCGTCTCGGTCTCGCACAGCTGGGGGAACTCGGCTGCGACGTGGGCGACGGGGCAGTGGTGCTGGCACAACTGCTCGCCCACCCCGACGTTGCGAGCCGATGAAGCGTAACCCTCCCTGGTCAACGCGGCTGCGAGGGCCTTAGCCCGTTCGGAGGGCGTGACCTGGGCCACGATCGCCGAACGATGCCGGTCCACCAGCGCGTCGACACGACTCTGCGCAAACGCGCGCACAGCCTCTTCCCCACCCGTCTGGGCGAGGAACCTGATGGCGGCGACCGCGAGGTCGTCGTAGGCGTGGCCGAACCGGGCGCGTCCGGCGTCAGTCAGGAGGAACAGCTTCGCGGGACGGCCACGGCCACGTTGGGTCTGCCGCGGTGCGTCCCTGGTGATCGCCTCGCCGTCCGCGAGCAGCGCGTCTATGTGACGACGCACGGCCGTGGGGCTGATGCCCAGTTCCTCCGCGACGGCTGCCGCGGTGACCGGGCCCTGCTCCAGCAGGAGCCTGGCTACGGCACGCCGAGTCTTGCCGTCGTGCTGGTGCACGGCGTCAAGGTGGGTCTCGGCGTTTTTCACAACACCAGTGTTGCGTATTTCGCCGGAGGTCGCAAAGATCGCGGTCACAGGGTGACCTGACTCACGGCTGAGTCGGACCAGTGCGGTGGTCGCGGCCCCTTGCCCCGTCCTGTGCCGCGCAGACGGGTGCATCGTGGTGTCGGCCCCACGCCCCCATATCGGGTCATATGGGGGCGTGC
>NZ_JBHXLF010000039.1:0-18927 GCF_042721515.1 Lentzea sp. NPDC058436 | reverse complement strand
GTTTTTGTTTTGTGGTGGGTTTTAATCTTTTCCTGTTTTTGGGTGTTGTTCACACCCCTACCTGACTGTGGCCCGCTCTTGGTGCGGCTCGTGATGGGACCCCACCGCCACCGCAACCCTCATACGAAACAGGCAGCCGCTCTACGCAACAGGCGTGCCATCAGCCTGCTCACGGCGCTACCCCCATTTCAGATTGCCGGGGTCTGGGGCAGAGCCCCAGGGGAAGCACGCAAGGCGACCAGGCCGCCCGCAACAAGACCACCCGCAGAAGCAGCAACACGCGACCCCCAACAGACGACCGCACCCAACAGGGGAACACGACGAAACCGGCCCACCCACCCCCCGTACCCTGGGCAGCACCCAAAGCGCAGCCCACCGAGAGGACCAGCGGTGCAACCCGGTCAGTTCGACATGCAGGCCCTGCTCCAGCAGGCCCAGAACATGCAGCAGCAGATGGCAGAAGCCCAGCAGCAGCTGGCCGAAACCGAGATCACGGGCAACGCGGGCAACGGCCTCGTCACGGCCACGGTCACCGGTGGCGGCGAGCTGGTCAACCTGGCCATCGACCCCAAGATCGTGGACCCGGAGGACGTCGACACCCTCCAGGACCTGGTGATCGCCGCGATCAAGGACGCGAACACCAAGGCGCAGCAGCTGGTGGAGCAGAAGCTCGGCCCGCTGGCCCAGGGCGGTCTCGGCGGACTGCTGGGCTGACCGATCTGCTGACCCGGCAAGAGATCGGCTAACCACATGTACGAGGGCCCGGTACAGGACCTGATCGACGAGCTGGGCAGGCTTCCCGGCGTCGGTCCCAAGAGCGCCCAGCGCATCGCCTTCCACCTCCTGGCGACGGAGCCGGCTGACATCGAGCGGCTTCAGCACGCACTCCAGAAGGTCAAGGAGGGCGTCGTGTTCTGCGACGTCTGCGGCAACGTGTCCGCCGAGACCAGGTGCCGCATCTGCCGCGACCCGAAGCGCGACCTCAGTCTGGTCTGCGTGGTCGAGGAGCCGAAGGACGTCCAGGCGATCGAGCGCACCAGGGAGTTCAGGGGGCGCTACCACGTTTTGGGCGGTGCTCTTGATCCGCTCAGCGGGGTGGGGCCCGACCAGTTGCGGATCCGGCAGCTGCTCAACCGGATCGGCACGGCCACCGACGGTGTCGACATCTCCGAGGTCATCATCGCCACGGACCCGAACACCGAGGGCGAGGCCACGGCGACGTACCTCGTGCGGATGCTCAGGGACTTCCCCGGGCTGACCGTCACGCGGCTCGCCAGCGGGCTGCCGATGGGTGGCGACCTGGAGTTCGCCGACGAGCTCACGCTGGGGCGTGCGCTATCTGGTCGCCGGAGCATGTAGCAACGGCCCCACCGCGGCTGGGCGACACCCGCCTGGTCGCGGTGGACGGACCGTCGGGTGCGGGGAAGTCGACGTTCGCGGCACAACTCGCACGCCGGCTCGACGCCCAGCTCATCAGCACCGACCACTTCGCCACGTGGGACGACCCCACGACGCGGTGGTGGCCACGCCTCAGCGAAGCGCTACGAGCAGTCGCGCAGAACCAAGAGGGCCGCTACCGGAAAACCGACTGGTCCCAAGGCTTTCCGTGCCTGGGAGAGGGCGACGAGGTCGTCATCACTCCACATAGGACGATCATCCTGGAGGGCTTCTCCTCGGCCAGGAGAGCGAACACCCACCTGAGCCTCGCGATCTTCGTGGACCACCCGGACGAAGCAGACCGCCTGGAACGGGCCGTCCAACGCGACGGCGAGCACCAACGAGAGCACTTCATCCGTTGGCAGCAGTACGAAAGAGGCTGGTTCGCGGTCGACGAGACCCAAGCCAGAGCTGACTACGTTGTCACGTCAAGCAGTTGAGCCCGCACCACTGAAGCCTCGGGTGTGCCGATCGCGCTGAACACGTCCAGAGCGGAGGACCAGTGCGACCGGGCGCCAGAAGAGTCGCCCAGCGCGAACGAAGCGTCGCCGGCCAGCTGCAACGCGCGTCCGACCACCCAGCGGTGACCGGAGTCGGTGCCGACCGAGGCCGCGCGCAGAGCGCATTCCAGGGCGCCGGAGGCATCTGACGTGTCGAGGTGGGTTCGCCCGAGCACGAGCAGCACCTCCATCTCGGCCTGGCGGAACTGCGACCTGCCCGCCTCGGCCAACGCGGAGGTGGCCATCTCCAGGGCTTCGGCGAAACGGCCCGCCGCGCGGTACGACGAGGCGAGACCGCGTCGCGCCGAGCACAGGCCCCACGAGTAACCGGTCTCCGCCGCGATCGCCAGCGCCGACGAGAACTGCTCCAGCGCCTCCTCGTACCGGCCTGCGCCCTCCAGTGCGCGGCCGAGCAGGTTCTGGGCGTCGCACACGCTCTTGACGTTCTCCAGGTCCTGCGCGATCTGCATGGCCGCGGTGGCTTCGACGGCGGCCTCCTCGAAGCGGCCGCGCATGATCAGCGTGATCGCCATGCCCTCGTGCATGGTGTGACCGAAGTTGCGGGCCGCCGCGCGTTCGTAGAGCTCGCTCGCGCTCATGAAGTACGACGCGCCGAGTTCGGGGTCGCCGCGCAGCGCGTAGACCTCGCCCAGCGCGCGCATCGAGTTCGCCTGGGTGATCCACGAGTCGATGCGCGTGCCGACCTCCAGCGCTTCCTCGAACGTCGTCGCGGCGCGGTCGAGGTGGCCCAGCTGCATGTAGACGCCGCCGAGGTTGAACAACGCGTTGGCCTGCACCTGGAACGCCCCGATGCGGCGCGTGATCACCAGGGCGCGCTCCAGGTGGTCGGCGGCGTGCTCCAGCTCGCCCAGGTCGATGTAGACGCTGCCCGCGTTCGACAGCACGGCGGCCTCGGCCTCCGGCAGGACGATGTGCTCCTGCAGCGCGATGGCCTGCTGGTAGTGGCCGAGCGCGTTGCGGTGCTGCCCTGTCACCCAGTACAGCGTGCCCAGGGACGACAGCATCGCCAGCTGGCCGAGCTCGTCGCGCGGCGCGCGGGCGCCCAGCAGGCCCGCCTTCGCCGTCTCGCGCCACTCCGCCGCCAGTCCCTGCGTGTAGAAGTAGCCGCGCAGCGCGTCGGCCAGCTGCCACGGCGAGTTCTCCGGGTCGCGTTCCACGGCGTGCGCGACCAGCGCGACCAGGTTCGCGCGCTCGACGTCGAGCCAGGTCAGGGCTTCGGTGGAGGTGCTGAACGTCCGCGGCACCACACCGTCCAGCGGAGCCGGGCGGGGGAAGCGAAACAGCGTCGACTTCATCGCCGAGGTGGCGTTGTCGACCGAGCGCACCGCCCAGTCCACCAGCCGCCGCAGCGCGAGCTTCGAGTCCACGCGGCCGTCCTCGAACGCCAGGCGCTCGGCCGCGTAGTCGCGCAGCAGGTCGTGGAACTGGTAGCGGGACGGCGCGTGGTTCGCGATGAGGTTCGCGGTGGCCAGCCGGTCGAGCCGGCGGCGTGCGTCCTGTGTGGTCAGTCCCGACAACGCCGCCGCCATCTCCGGCGTGAAGTCCGTGCCGGGCACCAGCGACAGCACCCGGAACATCTGCGCGAGCTCGGGCTTCAGCGCCGTGTAGGACAGGTCGAACGCCGCGTGCACGGCGACCCGTTCGTCGCCCTCCACGGCCAGCGCGGCGAGCCGGTTGCCCGCGCGGAGCTCCTCCACGTAGTCCGCGATGGACAGTTCCGGACGCGACACGAGGTTCGCCGCTGCGATACGCAAAGCCAATGGCAGATGGGCGCAGAGGGTCGCCAGTTCGTGCGCCGCGTCCTGTTGGGACGCCACCTCGTCCGCGCCCAGGATGCCTGCGAGGAGTGACTGCGTCTCGTTCCAGTCGAGCACGTCGAGCCGCACGTTCGACGCCGCGTGCGAGACGGCCAGGCCGCGCAACGTGTCGCGCGAGGTCACCAGCACCGCGCAGCCCGGCGAGCCCGGCAGCAGGGGCCGGATCTGCTCGGCCGAGGAGGCGTTGTCCAGCAACAACAGCACGCGCTGACCGGTCAGGGTGGACCGGAACATCGCCTCCTGCTCATCCTGGTCCAACGGCACCTGGTCGGGCTCTGTCCCCAACGCGCGGAGGAACCTGGGCAGCACGTCCACCGCGCTCAACGGCGGTCCGGGGGCGTATCCGCGCAGGTTGACGTACAGCTGGCCGTCCGGGAAGTCCGCGCGCATCCGGTGCGCCGCGTGCACGGCCAGCGCGGTCTTGCCCACGCCCGGCGGCCCCGCCAGCGTCACGACCGGCACACCCTGCGCGGTGCGCAGCAACGCCACGATCAGCGACACGGCCTCGTCGCGGCCCACGAAGTCCGGGATGTCCGCGGGCAGCTGCGACGGCACGACCCGTTCCGGCTTCGCGGCGACCACGGGCGCACCGGGAACGACCGGCGTCACCACGTCGATCGACCCGGTCAGCACCTGGCTGTGCACGCGCCGCAGCTCGTCGCCGGGATCGATGCCCAGGTCACCGCCCAGCAACCGGGAAACGCGCTGGTAGGCGGCGAGGGCCTCGCTCTGCCGGCCGGAGCGGTACAGCGCCACCATCAGCTGCGCCCAGAACCGCTCGCGCAACGGGTGGTCGCTGGTCAGCCGGGACAGCTCCGCGACCAGCTCGCCGTGGCGGCCCAGCTCCAGGTCGACCTCGACACGGCGTTCCAGCACGTGCAGGCGGCGCTCGTCGAGCCGCGGGACCTCGTCGCGGTGCAGCACCTCCGACGGCACGTCGACCAGGGCGGGGCCTCGCCAGAGTCCCAGCGCGGCGGCGAACGCGGCCGAGGCGGCCTGCAGGTTGCCCACAGCGCGAGCCTGCTCGCCCTGTTCGATCAGAGGTTCGAAGCGCATCAGGTCGATGGTCTTCTCGTCGACGTCGATCAGGTAACCGTCGGGCACGGTCCTGATCGGCACGGACGAACCGAGCAGCTGTCTGAGACGCATCACATATGTTTGAAGAGTTGCGCGCGCACGTGCGGGCGGATTCTCGCCCCAGACGTTCGCGGCGAGCTCGTCCACGGACACGGAGGTGCCCGCGCGCAGCAGCAACGACACCAGCAGCGCACGCTGCCGACCGGCTCTGACCAGCAGCGGTTCGGCGTCGAGGAGCACTTGGAGGGGGCCGAGCACGCGGAACTCGACCAGTCTGCTCATGCGACCTCCTCCGCGTGTCGTGTTGTTTCTACAGCCTAAGAGAGCGTCCGACGCATCTGCCGTGCTCACGTTGGGTCAGCGGCCGTGCGCCGGACGTATCAGAATGCCTGGTCTAGTGGCCGGATCGTGACCTGAGTAACCCCGGACGGGGTATCTACAACGGTTATGGTCGGCGACCACACCGTGAGATGTGCGGATTGTCCAAGGGGTGTTTGATGGTCCACTCAGTAACGGCTCGCCGCCGTTGGGTTGCCGCGATCGGCTTCCTCAGCGTCAGCGCGCTCGCCCTGTCCGGTTGCGCGCAATCCCAGCGCGACGCAGGCAGCGGCGGCAAGGAAGGCGGCACGCTGACCTTCGGCGCCGCCGGCGCGCCGAAGCTCTTCGACCCGTTCTACGCGACTGACGGTGAGACCTTCCGGGTCTCCAGGCAGATCTTCGAGGGCTTGGTCGGCTTCAAGCCGGGTACCGCCGAGGTCGAGCCCGCGCTCGCCACGAAGTACGAGCCCTCCGCGGACGGCAAGACGTGGACGTTCACCCTCAAGGAGAACGTGAAGTTCCACGACGGCACCGCGTTCAACGCCGAGGCCGTCTGCTTCAACTTCGAGCGCTGGTACAACCAGAAGGGCGCCGGCCAGTCCGACGCCGTCTCGCAGTACTGGCTCGACAACTTCGGCGGGTTCAAGGACACGCCGGACAAGCCGTCGCTGTACAAGTCGTGCAAGGCGACGGACGCCAAGACCGCGGTCATCGAGCTGAACGAGGTCACCTCGCAGTTCCCGTCGGTCCTCGGCTTCACGTCGTTCTCGATCTCCAGCCCCGAGGCGCTGAAGAAGTACGACGCGGACAACGTCCAGGCCGCCGGTGACGCGTTCACCTACCCGGCCTACGCGAACGAGCACCCGACCGGCACGGGCCCGTTCAAGTTCGGCAAGTACGACAAGGCCAACAACACCGTCGAGCTCGTCCGCAACGACGACTACCACGGCACGAAGGCCAAGCTGGACAAGATCGTCTTCAAGATCATCCCGGACGAGACCGCCCGCAAGCAGGCGCTCAAGGCCGGCGACATCGACGGCTACGACCTGCCGAACGCGGCGGACTGGGCCGGTCTGAAGACCGACGGCTTCAACGTCGCGATCCGTCCGGCGTTCAACGTGTTCTACCTGGGCATCAACCAGAAGAACAACCCGAAGCTCGCCGACCTCAAGGTCCGCCAGGCGATCCAGTACGCGATCAACCGCGAGCAGCTCGTCAAGTCGCAGCTGCCCGAGGGCGCCAAGGTCGCGACGCAGTTCATGCCGGACACCGTCAACGGCTACAACAAGGACGTCAAGGCCGTCGGTTACGACGTCGCCAAGGCGAAGTCCCTGCTGGCCGAGGCCGGTGCCACCGACCTGACGCTGAAGTTCTACTGGCCGTCCGAGGTCACGCGTCCGTACATGCCGTCCCCGAAGGACCTGTTCGGCGCGATCTCCGGTGACCTGCAGGCCGCCGGCATCAAGCTCGAGGTCGTCACGAAGCCGTGGAACGGCGGCTACCTGACCGACGTCGACAACGGCATCTCGGACCTGTTCCTGCTCGGCTGGACCGGTGACAACGGCACGGCGCACAACTGGGTCGGCACGTTCTTCGGCCGCACCGACAACCGGTTCAACACCGGTGCGTCGCCGTGGGGCGCCACCCTCGCGGCCGACCTCGCCAAGGCGAACTCCGAGCCGAACGAGGCCAACCGCACCAAGCTGTACGAAGAGATCAACAAGAAGATCATGGACGAGTACCTGCCCGCGATCCCGATCTCGCACTCCCCGCCCGCTCTGGTGTTGAAGTCGGACATCAAGGGTGTCGTCCCGAGCCCGTTGACCGACGAGAAGTTCGGCCCGGCCTCGAAGGGCTGAGCTGACTAGCTCCCACCACAAGAGAACAACGGGGTAGCTCAAGTGCTCCGCTACACCATTCGACGGCTGGTTCAGCTGGTCGGCGTGGTGCTGGTGCTCTCGATGTTGCTCTTCGCGTGGTTGCGACTTCTCCCAGGAGGGCCGGTTTCGGCCCTCCTGGGAGAACGCGCTACGCCGGAGTCGCGCGAAGCCCTCACCAAGCAGCTCGGCCTCGACCAGCCGATCTTCGTCCAGTACTTCAAGTTCCTCGGTCGCGCGGCGACCGGTGACTTCGGCGTCTCCACCGGTGTCCAGCCCGGTGACTCGGCGCTCGAGATCTTCCTCCAGCGGTTCCCCGCGACGATCGAGCTCAGCTTCTTCGCGATCCTGATCGCGATCGCCGTCGGCGTCCCGCTCGGCTACCTCGCCGCGAAGCGTCGCGGCGGCTGGTTCGACAACCTCAGCGTCATCGGCTCGCTGATCGGTGTCGCCGTTCCCGTGTTCTTCCTGGCCTACCTGCTCAAGGACGTGGCGTCGTCGGCGCTCGGCCTGCCCTCGCAGGGTCGCCAGGACGCCATCGACGCCACGCGCGTCACCGGGTTCTTCACCCTCGACGGCCTGATCACGGGTGAGATCGACGCGACGCTGAACGCGTTGGAACACCTGATCCTGCCGGCGATCGCGCTCGCCACCATCCCGTTCGCGGTGATCTTCCGGATCACCCGCGCGGCCGTCCTCGACGTGCTCGACGAGGACTTCGTGCGCACCGCCGAGTCCAAGGGCCTCACCGCTCCGGTGATCCGCCGCCGGCACGTGCTGCGCAACGCGATGCTCCCGGTCGTCACGACGATCGGTCTGCAGACCGGTGCGCTGCTGTCCGGCGCCGTGCTCACCGAGAAGGTGTTCTCGTTCGCCGGTGTCGGGCAGGCGCTCGCCATCGGGTTCGAACGGCGTGACTACCCGGTGCTGCTGCTGTTGATCATCATGGCCACGATCGTCTACGTCGTCGTGAACCTGCTGGTCGACCTCTCGTACGCGCTCATCGACCCGCGCATCAGGACGAGGTGAGCGCAGTGGCACTCGGAGTCTCCAAGAAGGAAAAGATCGACGGTCTCGCCGAGACCGCGGGCGTCTCGCTCGCGGCGAGCGCGTGGAAGCGGCTTCGGCGCAGCCCGGTGTTCCTCATCGGTGCGACGATCATCGGCATCTTCGTGGTGCTGTCGATCCTGTCGCCGTGGCTCGCGCCGCAGGACCCGTCCGTCCCGATGCTGATCGACCAGGTCGTCAAGGCGCGCAACGAGATCCCGCCGCCCCAGCCCGGCCACCTGCTCGGTGGTGACCTGCAGGGCCGCGACTTCTTCTCGCGCCTGCTCGTCGGGTCGCAGCAGACGCTGATCGTCGGTGTCGGCGCGACCATCATCGGCCTCACCGGCGGACTGATCCTCGGCACGCTCGCGGGCGCGCTCGGCGGATGGGTCGACTCGGTCGTCATGCGCATCGTCGACGTCATGCTCTCGCTGCCGTCGCTGCTGCTGGCGTTCTCGATCGCGGCGATGTTCGCGCGGCCCAGCCAGTTCACCGTGATCCTCGCGGTCTCGATCGTGCAGATCCCGGTGTTCGCACGCCTGCTCAGAGGGTCGATGCTGGCGCAACGGCACAGCGACCACGTGCTGGCGGCCACGGCTCTCGGCGTGAAGAAGGGCGCGATCGTGTTCCGGCACATGCTGCCGAACTCGCTCAGCCCGGTGATCGTGCAGTCGACGCTCGTGCTGGCCACCGCGATCATCGAGGCTGCCGCGCTGTCGTTCCTCGGCCTCGGCAACCCGGACGACCGGCTGCCGGAGTGGGGGCAGATGCTCGGTGACGTGCAGAACGTCTTCGACACGCATCCGCACCTCGCCGCGTGGCCCGCGATCTGCATCATCATCGTCGCGCTCGGCTTCACCCTCATGGGCGAGACGCTGCGCGAAGCCCTCGACCCGAAGAACAGGCGGTGAGTCGTCGTGGCACTGCTCGAAGTACGTGACCTCTCCGTCGTGTTCCAGCGCAAGGGCGAAGCACCGTTCCACGCGGTCGACGGCGTCAGCTTCGACGTCGAACCCGGCCAGACGGTCGGGCTCGTCGGCGAGTCCGGCTGCGGCAAGTCCGTGACGTCGCTCGCGATCATGGGCCTGCTGCCCAAGCGCGGCGCCAAGGTCACCGGAACCGTGACCTACGACGGCACCGACCTGCTGAAGCTGTCGGACAAGCAGATGCGCGACAAGCGCGGCAGCGAGCTCGGCATGGTCTTCCAGGACCCGCTGTCCTCGCTCAACCCCGTCGTCCCGATCGGCCTGCAGGTCACCGAGGTGCTCGAACGGCACCGCGGTCTGGCCCGCAAGGAGGCCATGATCGAGGCGAAGGACCTGCTCGACAAGGTCGGCATCCCTGACCCGAACCGCCGGCTCAAGGAGTACCCGCACCAGCTCTCCGGCGGCATGCGGCAGCGCGCGCTCATCGCGATCGCGCTGGCGTGCCGGCCGAAGCTGCTGATCGCGGACGAGCCGACGACGGCGCTGGACGTGACCATCCAGGCCCAGATCCTGTCGCTGATGAAGGAACTGGTGCAGGACCTCGGCACCGCGCTCGTGATGATCACCCACGACCTGGGTGTCGTCGCCGGCCTGTGCGACGAGGTCAACGTGCTGTACGGCGGCAAGGTGGTCGAGAAGGCCATGCGGCACAAGCTCTTCGCCGAGCCGCGCCACCCGTACACGCACGGCCTGCTCGCGTCCATCCCGCGGCTCGACGCCCCGCGCGGCGAGAAGCTGACGCCCATCAAGGGTTCCGTCGCGGACAACATCCCGTGGACGAGCGCCTGCGCGTTCGCTCCGAGGTGCCCGAACGCGCTGGACGTGTGCCGCGCGGAGACGCCGGCCGAGGAAGACCAGCTGGGCCGTCTGCTCCGCTGCCACAACCCGGTGGTGCCGGGAACTCCCGCCGCCGAGGAGGTGCCGGTATGAGCGAGACCCTGGTTTCCGTCCAGGACATGAAGGTGCACTTCCCGATCAAGCGGGGCGTGTTCTTCGACCGGACCGTCGGCTACGTCTACGCGGTCGACGGCGTCGACCTGGAGATCAAGCGCGGCGAGACGTACGGCCTCGTCGGCGAGTCGGGCTGCGGCAAGTCCACCCTCGGGCGGGCGATGCTGCGGCTCAACGAGCCGACCGACGGCAAGATGGTGTTCGACGGGCAGGACTTCTCGGCGCTGAAGGGCGAGGAGCTGCGCAAGATGCGGCGCCGGATCCAGATGGTGTTCCAGGATCCTCTGTCCTCTTTGGACCCGCGTCAGTCCGTGGAGTCGATCCTGGTCGAGGGCCTGCGGGCACACGACCTGGACGAGGGCAAGGAGGCCACGGCGAAGCGGCTGCGCGAGCTGCTCTCGGCCGTCGGTCTGCCCGCCTCGGCGCTGCGCAAGTACCCGCACGAGTTCTCGGGCGGTCAGCGGCAGCGCATCGGCATCGCCCGCGCGCTGGCGCTCAACCCGGACCTGATCGTCGCCGACGAGCCGGTGTCCGCGCTCGACGTGTCGGTGCAGGCCCAGGTCGTGAACCTGCTGGAGGAGCTCCAGGAGAAGTTCGGCCTGACCTACCTGGTGATCGCGCACGACCTCGCCGTCGTGAAGCACATCTCCGACCGGGTCGGCGTGATGTACCTCGGCGGCCTGGTCGAGGAGGCCACCTCCGAGGACCTCTACGAGGAGCCGCTGCACCCGTACACGCGGGCGCTGCTGTCGGCCATCCCGGTGCCCGACCCGCAGGTCGAGGACCGGCGCGAACGGATCCTGCTCGCGGGTGACCTCCCGTCGCCCGCGAACCCGCCCACCGGCTGCCGGTTCCACACCCGGTGCCCGTGGCGGCAGGCGACGAAGTGCGACACCGAACGGCCCGTGCTGCGCGAGCTCAAGCCGGGTCACAAGGTGGCGTGCCACTACGCCGAGCAGATCCGCTCCGGCGAGATCCAGCCGCACGAGGTGAAGCCGATCCTGGTGGAGGAGGGCGACGGCCTGTCGCCCGACGTTCCGCTCGTGGGACCGGCGTCCGTCACCGAGGCGCTGAACCCGTAACACCCGTTCCACCGTCCGGGGCCACCTTTCGAGGTGGCCCCGTTCGTTTCTCCAGGGTCGTGCGCTGTCCTCGGTGGATGGACAGTCGTGGCTCGATCCTGTTGAGAGCGGCCGAGATCGCCTCGGTCGACGGCCTGGAGGGCGTCACCATCGGGCGGCTCGCGGTCGAGCTCGGCATGAGCAAGAGCGGGGTGTTCTCGCACTTCGGCGCCAAGGAAGAGCTGCAGATCTCGACCGTGCACGCGGCCGCGGAGATCTTCGCCCGCGAGGTCGTCATGGCCGGCGGTTCGGTGCTGGACCTCGCCGAGCGCTGGCTCGACTACTCGAAGCGCCGCGTGTTCCCCGGCGGCTGCTTCTTCGTCGTGACCCGCTCGGAGTTCGCGGCACGCCCCGGCCGCGTGCGCGACGCGTTGATGCTCTTCAACCTGCGCTGGATCTCACTGCTGGAACGGCTGTGCGGCGACGCCCAGATGGCGTTCGAGGTGGACGCCCTGCTGGCGGCCTCCGACCGGTTCGCGGTGCTCTACGACGACGCCTCGGCGTACGAGAGAGTGCGGTTGGCGCTGCGCGCACGGATCGCCATGCCGACCGGCACGGAGATCAGCGTCGCCACGCCGAAGGACAACAACATCGCGAGCCAGGCCTCGTCGACCAGCTGGCCGCCGATGTAGCCGACGGTGGCGGGGTAGAGGCTCCACAGCGCGGACCCGATCGCCGCGACCGGCACGAACCGCCGCAGCGGCCACTTCAGCGCACCCGTCAGCAACGCCCCGACGATGCCGCCCGCGGGCAGGAACCGCGCCGCGATGAGGATCGTCTCGCCCTTGGACGCGAGCTGGTCGGCCGTCCACACGACCATCGACCGCGCCTTGGCGTTCTTGTTGACCTTGTCGAGGGCCCGCATCCCCATCCGGCGGCCCGCGGTAAAGTTGATCAAGTCGCTGAGCAGGCAGCCCGCCGCCGCGACGAGCACGACCAGGTACAGCGGCACCTCACCGGACGCGGCCAGGACACCGGCGCCGATGAGCACGGCCTCCGTCGGTGCCAACGGCACGACGGCGACCAGGAACAGCACGACGAGGCTGGCTGCGGTGCTCATGATCGGTGAACGTACGTGACCCAGGTGAACAATCCCGACCTGGGTGTTTCTTCAGCGCGTCCACAGGTAGCGAGTCGATCTACGCTGGTCCGGTGCCGTTCACGCTCGCGCACCCGGCCGCGGTGCTGCCGTTGCGCCGGTGGCTCTGGTTCCCGGGACTGGTGGCGGGGGCGGTCGCGCCGGACGTGGGCTACTACCTGCCCGTGCTGCCGACCCACGACGTGCTGGGCGGATCGCTTGCCGCTGCGGTGTTGTTGCTCGTCGGACGGTTGTTGCTGCCTTCGCTGATGGCGCTGGCGCCGGCGTTCGTGCGGGTCCGGGTGTCGCGTCCGGGAGACTTCCGCCGGCCGTTCGTGCGCGCGTTGTCCGTTGTGGTGGGCGTACTTACCCACCTGCTGTGGGATGCCTTCACGCAGACCGACGGGTGGTTCGTGCAGCGCTGGGACTGGTTGGACGTCTCCGTCGCCGGGCCTCACCGGCTCTACAACGTGATCGGGTACGTGTCGTCGGCCGGTGGCATGGCCCTGCTGGCCTGGACGGCGGCCCGCTGTCCGAAAGGGCAGGACTGGCCGGCCCGCGCGGGGGCGTCGAAGTACTGGTTCTGGATCTTCGTCGGTGCCGTCGCGATCGCGGGCGCCATCTGGTCGTTGTCCGATCCGGTCAGCCAAGTCAGCGCCTACGACTGGGTCCGGCGGCTGCTGCTGGGTGTGATCCAGGGCATGTGCGCCGGGCTGGGCCTGCACGCCGTTCTGTGGCACCTCGGGCAGTCGCGTCGTTGACCGGTCTCTCCGGCCGCCGTTAACGTCCGAACTCAATTGGGAAGCTTGTTAACCAATCCTTCGAGCCGCCGCCCTTGCCCAGGAGGAACGAAGTGATCACAAAGCACACCAGAACCGGTGTCGCGATAGCCCTGTTCGCGCTCGTGGTCCCCCAGATCGCGGCGTCCGGCACGGCCAACGCCGCCGACTCCCTGCTGTCCGCCAGCAAACCCACCACCGTCTCGTCCGTCGAGGCCGAGACGTTCGGCGGCGCCAACGCCGTCGACGGCGACCCGGCCACCCGCTGGGCGAGCCTCGAAGGCGTCGACCCGCAGTGGATCGCCGTCGACCTCGGCGGCAACGCCACCGTCTCCAAGGTGAAGATCAACTGGGAGGCCGCGTACGCCTCCGAGTACAAGATCCAGACCTCGGCCGACGGCTCGTCGTGGAGCACGAAGAAGACCCTCACCGGGCAGAACGGCGGCACCGACGAGACGTCGCTGACGGCGACAGGCCGGTTCGTGCGGATCTACGGCACCAAGCGCGGTACGAACTACGGCTACTCGATCTTCGGCCTGGAGGTGTGGGGGAGCATCGCGAACGGCGACACCACCGCTCCGACCGCGCCCGCCGGCCTCGCGAGCACGGCGACCACGTCGAACTCGGTCAGCCTGCAGTGGACTGCCGCGACCGACAACGTCGGCGTGACCGGCTACGAGGTGCTGCGGGGAGGCAGCGTCGTCGGCACGCCGACCGGCACGACGTTCACCGACACCGGACTCGCGTCCGGCACGCAGTTCACCTACACCGTCAGGGCCCGTGACGCGGCCGGCAACCTCGGCCCGGCGAGCAACGCGGTGCAGGCCACCACGAAGCCCGCCGGTCCCGGCGAGAACATCACGGTCGTCGTGGCGGGCGACATCGCGTCGCTGACCAACACCGAGCACTACGAGACGGCGAAGCTGATCGACCAGATCAAGCCGAACCACATCCTCACCGTCGGCGACAACCAGTACGACAGCGGCACGCTCGCCGAGTTCAAGGCGCACTACGACAAGTCGTGGGGCAAGTACAAGAACATCACCCACCCCGCCACGGGCAACCACGAGTGGGAGGACAACCTCAACGGCTACAAGTCGTACTTCGGCGCCCAGGCCTACCCGCAGGGCAAGCCGTACTACAGCTGGGAGGCTGGCGACTTCCACTTCGTGTCGTTCGACTCGCAGAAGCTCTACGACACCGGCAGCGACTCCACACAGCTGAACTGGCTCAAGGCCGACCTGGCCGCGAACACCAAGGCGTGCGTCGTCGGCTACTGGCACCACCCGCGGTTCAACTCGGGCATGTACGGCGACAAGTCCGTGATGTCCCCGCTGTGGAACGCCTTCGCGGACGCCAAGTCCGACGTGATCTTCAACGGCCACGACCACCACTACGAGCGGTTGAAGCCGCTCGGCAAGAGCGGGTCGGTGGACGAGGCGAACGGCATGCGCGCCGCGATCGTCGGCATCGGCGGTGACTACCTCTACAAGGACGTCAAGCCGCGCGCCGGCGTCGAGAACTGGTTCGCGGACAGCCACGGCGTCCTGAAGCTCACCCTGTCCGGTCGCTCCTACTCGTGGGAGGTCATCGACACGGCGGGCAAGGTGCGCGACAAGGCCGGTCCTTACAACTGCCGTTAGCCCGGAGGCCGTCGTGTACATCGCAACAGCAAGACAGGCTCCGGCGGCGGGCGGCACCGGCAGGATCGCGGGGAACGTCCTCGCGCTGGGCGCGGTGTCCCTGCTCACGGACGTCTCGTCGGAGATGGTCACCGCGATCCTGCCGCTGTACCTGGTGCTGGGGCTGGGTTTCTCCCCGCTGCAGTTCGGTGTGCTCGACGGCATCTACACCGGTGTGACGGCGCTGGTCCGCGTCGTCGGCGGTCACGCGGCGGACCGCTGGCAACGGCGCAAGTTCGTCGCGGGCCTCGGGTACGGGATCTCGGCGCTGGGCAAGCTCGGCCTGCTCGCCGCCGGGACCTCGGCCACCGCGATGGGGCTCGTGCTGGCAGGGGACCGGACCGGCAAGGGCCTGCGCACCGCTCCGAGGGACGCGCTGATCACGTTGAGCAGCGAACCCTCCGCGCTCGGGCGCGCCTTCGGTGTCCACCGCGCCATGGACACCGTCGGCGCGTTCCTCGGGCCGTTGGTGGCGTTCTGTCTCTTGTGGACACTGCCCGCTCGGTACGACGTCGTGTTCGTGGTGAGCTTTTGCTTTGCCGCTCTGGGTTTTCTGGTGCTGGTGCTGTTCGTGCGCGACCACCGGGACGTGCTGCCACGCGTCGCGGTGTCGCTGCGGTCGGCGTTCGGGTTGTTGCGGTCCAGGCCGTTCCGGCGGGTCTGCCTGGTCGCGTGCGGGCTCGGGTTCCTGACGCTCGGCGACGGGTTCGTCTACCTATTGCTGCAGAAGAAGCTCGACGTCGAGTTGGCTTATGTGGCGCTGCTGCCTCTTGGCACGGCCGGCGTGTACCTGCTCGCCGCCGTGCCGCTCGGGTCGCTGGCCGATCGCGTGGGGCGGTGGCGGATCTTCCTGGTCGGGCATGTGGCTCTGCTCGGCGCGTATGTCTTGCTGGCCGGTGCTTCCGGGATCTCGTTGCTCGTCGGGGTGTTGGTGCTGCACGGGCTGTTCTACGCGTGCACGGACGGCGTGCTGATGGCCGTGGCCGGACCTCTTGTCCCTGACGAGCTGCGCACGTCCGGTCTGGCCCTGCTCCAGACCGGGCAGGTGCTCGCCCGTGCGGCTTCCTCAGTGCTGTTCGGTGCTCTTTGGACGTGGTTCGCTTGGTGAGGGTCCTGATCGTCGTTCTCGCCGTGATCGCGCTGGGCGCGGGTGCCACCGCCTACGCCCTGCGCGCTCCGGACGCTGTTTCCGTTGCTGTGGAGGCAGGGCCGGTCGAACTGGTCTCCGGGCAGCTGGTGTTCGTGGACGAGGTGAGCGGGCGGGTGGCGTCGGTGCCGTTGCGCTCACCGGACGGGCCGCGGCGGGTGAGTTCGTTGTCCTGCAAGCGGTTCTTCACGGCAGCCGGGCAGGGGTTGTGCCTCGCGGACGCCTCCGGGCCGTTGCCGGGGTCGACCGCCGTGTTCGTCGATCGTGGGCTGGCCGAACGGCGGCGCGTGGACGTGTCCGGTGTGCCGAACCGCGCCAAGCTGTCGGCGGACGGGCGGATGGGGTCGTGGACGACGTTCGTCACCGGCGACTCGTACGCGCAGGCGGGGACGTTCTCGACCCGTACGGCGATCTTCGACACCGAGACCGAGGTGTACGCGAGCAACATCGAGGGCACGCGCGTCGAAGGCATGAAGCTCGCCAACGACAGGAACTTCTGGGGCGTGACGTTCAGTGCCGACGACCGCACGTACTACGCGACGCTGAGCACCGCCGGGAAGACGTACCTGATCCAGGGCGACGCGGAGCAGGAGTCCGCGAAGGTGTTGCGGGAGAACGCCGAATGTCCTTCCCTCTCACCGGACGGACGGCGGGTGGCGTTCAAGAAGCGCGTCCCGGGAGACGGCGCGCGACCGTGGCGACAGCACGTGCTGGACCTGACCACGATGGTGGAGACACCGCTGGCCGAGACCCGCGGGATCGACGACCAGGTCGTGTGGCTCGACGACGACACCATCGCCTACGGCCTGCCGGATGAGGGCATCTGGGCCGTGCAGGCGAACGGGGAGGGCGCGCCGCGGCAACTGGTGCCGCACGCGTCCTCCCCGTCCGTCGTTACCGGTTAGCCCTGTTGATCGCCGAGACGATCGCGCGGAAGCTCGCGGCCACCGTGGAGGAGTCGATGCCGACGCCCCACAGGACGCGGTCGCCCACAGCGCACTCGACGTAGGCGGCGGCGCGGGCGTCGTCACCGGCGGACAGCGCGTGCTCGGCGTAGTCCAGCACCCGCACGTCGTAGCCCACCGAGGCGAGCGCGTCGACGAACGCGGCGATCGGACCGTTGCCGGAGCCCGTGATCTCCTGCTGGTCGCCGTCGATCAGCAGGGTCGCGGTGATCTCCTCGTGCCCGCTGCCGTCCGACGTCGCCCTGTGCTTGAGCAGGTACATCGGCACCCGGCCGTGCAGGTACTCGTCGGCGAAGGCGTCCCACATCTCCTTCGGGCCGATCTCGCCGCCCTGCGTGTCGGTGACCTCCTGGATCACCCGCGAGAACTCGATCTGCAGGCGCCGCGGCAGGTCGAGGTGGTGCTCCTGCTTCATCAGGTACGCCACACCGCCCTTGCCGGACTGCGAGTTGACCCGGATGACGGCCTCGTAGTTGCGGCCGACGTCCTTCGGGTCGATCGGCAGGTACGGGACCTCCCACTGGAAGTCGTCGACGTGCTGCCCGGCGTCCTTGGCGTCCGCCTCCAGGGCCTCGAAGCCCTTCTTGATCGCGTCCTGGTGGCTGCCGGAGAACGCGGTGAAGACCAGGTCGCCGCCGTACGGGTGCCGCTCCGGCACCGGCAGCTGGTTGCAGTACTCGACCGTGCGGCGGACCTCGTCGATGTCGCTGAAGTCGATCTGCGGGTCGATGCCCTGGCTGAACATGTTCATCGCCAGCGTGACCAGGCAGACGTTGCCGGTCCGCTCACCGTTGCCGAACAGGCAGCCCTCGATGCGGTCCGCACCGGCCAGGTAACCCAGCTCGGCCGCCGCGACACCCGTGCCGCGGTCGTTGTGCGGGTGCAGGCTCAGGATGATCGCCTCGCGGTTGGCGAGGTTGCGGGACATCCACTCGATGCTGTCGGCGTAGACGTTCGGCGTGGCCATCTCGACCGTGGCCGGCAGGTTGATGATCAGCGGCTTCTCGGGCGTGGGCGCGATGACCTCTTGAACCGCGTTGCAGACTTCCAGGGCGTAGCTGAGCTCGGTGCCCGTGTAGGACTCGGGGGAGTACTCGTACCGGAAGTCGGTCTCGGGGTAGTCCTGCTCCTGCTGCTTGGCGAACTTCGCGGCGTCGACCGCGATCTTCTTGATGCCGTCGCGGTCGGAGCGGAACACGACCCGGCGCTGCAGGATCGACGTCGAGTTGTAGAAGTGGACGATCGCCTTGTGCGCGCCCCGCAGTGACTCGAAGGTGCGCGCGATCAGCTCCTCGCGGCACTGGGTCAGGACCTGGATCGTGACGTCGTCCGGGATGGCGCCGTCCTCGATGATCTCGCGGACGAAGTCGAAGTCGGTCTGGGACGCGGCCGGGAAGCCGACCTCGATCTCCTTGAAGCCCATGCGGACCAGCAGGTCGAACATCTTGCGCTTGCGGGCCGGGGACATCGGGTCGATCAGGGCCTGGTTGCCGTCCCGCAGGTCCACCGCGCACCACAGAGGGGCGGTGTCGATCTGCTTCGTCGGCCAGGTGCGGTCCGGTACGTCCACTACCTCGACCAGCTCGTGGAAGGGGCGGTAGCGGTGGAACGGCATGCTGCTGCCCAGCTGGCGGTTCCAGGACTGCTGCGAGTCCGGGGCGGGGCGGCTGGGCTTGCGGATCCGGCTCGTGCCCGACGAGTAGGCGTCTGCGGATTCGGTGGTGGTGAAGGCCTCGTTGGAGGTCATGGGTTTTCTGCTCCTGCGGGTCGTTTTAGGGGAACGACCGGCGGCAACGCTGAAGCCCGCGACGGGGGGCCGGTCTGATCAGACCCCGTCACGGCAGCGAAGCAGGAGGGAACGCCACACGTCGGACAGAGTAGTCACAGGTTGGGGTGGGATGGAAATGTTCGACCGGATCGTGGGATGGGGCGGGCTGTTGCCTGCTTCCGCGGGGGGCTGGGTTGCGCGGGTGGCTGAAGTGCGGTTGGCGCGTTTTGCGGGTGGTTGTTTTGCGTGCGGCCTGTTGCGTTGCGTGCTTCCCCTGGGGGCTCTGCCCCCAGACCCCCGGCAATCTGATCGGGGGGTAGCGCCGGCCGTAGGCAGATGGCACGCCTGTTGCGTAG
>NZ_JBHXLF010000038.1:0-37123 GCF_042721515.1 Lentzea sp. NPDC058436 | reverse complement strand
GTGTCAAACCGCCGAAAAGCGTGGCGGTTTGACACCCCTCCTCTGATGCAGCAAGAGCTATGGCGCGACTCGTGATGGGACCCCACCGCCGGTTCCTCTTTGCTAAAGACGGCTCGCCTTCGGCGTCGCACCGATCACACGGCTCGCCTGCGGCATCGCGCTGCCGCCAGCCACCTCGGTCGCCAGCCACCTCCGCCGCTTAGCGCCGTCTCCCGCTGCCTGCCACTCCGCCTCCCGCCGACCGTCCCCACCTCCCCTTCGCGGCTGTTCGGGGTGGCCGTCTCCCGTCCCAACCGTTAGCGTTGCTAACCATGAACATCGCGATCACCGGTGGCTACGTCGTGCCCGTCGACGGCGAACCCGTCGAAGGCGGCACTGTCCTCATCCAGGACGGGAAGATCGTCGCGGTCGGCTCTGACGTCGACATTCCCGATGGCGTTCAGGTCGTCGACGCTGACGGGGCCTGGGTGTTGCCCGGCTTTGTCGAGGCGCACGGGCACATCGGTGTCCACGAAGAGGCTGAGGGCTGGGCCGGGCAGGACACCAACGAGATGACTGATCCCGTCGGGGCTCGGATGCGGGCGCTTGACGCGATCAACCCTGCTGACCTCGGGTTTGCCGACGCGCTGAGTGGTGGGGTGACCACTGCCGTGATCAAGCCGGGGTCTGGCAATCCCATCGGTGGGCAGACTGTCGCCATCAAGTGCTGGGGGCGGACTGTTGACGAGATGCTCGTCAAGGAGCCCGTCAGTGTTAAGAGTGCGCTTGGGGAGAACCCGAAGCGGGTGTACGGCGAGAAGGGGAAGTTGCCGTCCACTCGCCAAGGGGTTGCGGCGGTCATCCGGGATCAGCTGACCAAGGCGCAGGACTACGCGGCCAAGAAGGCTGAGGCCGAGGCTGACGGGAAGTCCTTCGACCGCGACAACACCATGGAGATCCTCGGCAAGGTGCTCAGCGGTGAGCTGGGGTGGTGTCAGCACGCGCACCGGGCCGACGACATCGCCACGGCGATTCGGTTGTCCGAGGAGTTCGGGTATCGGTTGATCCTCAACCACGGGACCGAAGGTCATCTGATCGCGGACGTCATCGCCGACAAGCAGATTCCGGTCATCATCGGGCCGCTGTTCACGTCACGGTCCAAAGTGGAGCTTCGCAACCGGGGGTTGCGCAACCCCGGGATCCTGGCGCGGGCCGGGGTGGAGTTGGCGATCACGACCGACCATCCCGTTGTGCCCATTCACTTCCTGGTTCATCAGGCCACGCTGGCGGTGAAGGAGGGGCTCGACAGCGACGTCGCGTTGAAGTCCATCACCACGAATCCGGCGCGGATCATGGGTTTGGACGACCGGGTCGGGTCGTTGAAGGTCGGGCTGGACGGTGATGTCGTCATCTGGTCCGGGGACCCGCTGGACGTGATGAGCCGCGCGCTGCACGTGTTCGTGCAGGGGCGTGAGGTTTACACGTGGAACGAGGAGAAGGGTGAAGGGGTCGTGGCCGACCCCTTCTACCGGGAGAGCTGACTAGCGCAGGCCCCTGCCGATGACGAGGCGCTGGATCTGGTTGGTGCCCTCGAAGATCTGCAGGACCTTGGCCTCGCGCATGTAGCGCTCGACCGGGAAGTCGCGGGTGTAGCCCGCGCCGCCGAGCACCTGCACGGCGTCGGTCGTCACCTTCATCGCCGCGTCCGTGGCGACGAGCTTGGCGATCGACGCCTGCTGGCGGAACGGGAGGCCGCGGTCTCGGCGGCGGGCTGCCTGGAGGTAGGTGGCGCGGGCCGATTCGACTGCCGCCGCCATGTCCGCCAGGAGGAATTCGAGGCCCTGGAACTCGATGATCGGGCGGCCGAACTGGGTTCGGGTCTTGGCGTACGCCACTGCCTCGTCGAGGGCCGCTTGGGCCAGGCCCACCGCGCAGGCCGCGATGCCGAGGCGGCCCGAGTCCAAAGCGGACAGTGCGATCTTGAGGCCGTCGCCCTCGTTGCCGATCAGGCGGTCGGTGCCGAAGCGGACGTCGTCGAACGCCAGCTGTGCCGTGATGGAGCCGGTGAGGCCCATCTTGCGTTCTGGGGTGGCGGCCTGGAGGCCTTCTGACTCGCCCGGTGCGAGGAAGCAGGAGATGCCCCGGCCCGCGTCGGGGGACGTGCGGGCCATCAGGGTGTAGAAGTCGGCGGCGCCGGCGTGCGTGATCCACGCCTTGGTGCCGTTCACGACGTAGTCGGAGCCCTGGCGGACGGCCCTGGTCGCCATGGCGGCCGGGTCGGAGCCCGCCTGGACCTCGGAGAGGGCGTAGCCGCCGAGCAGTTCGCCTTCGAGCATCTCGGGGAGCCAGCGGTCCTGCTGCTCGCGGCTGCCGAACGTGGCGAGGCCGTAGCACGACATGACGTGCACGGAGAGGCCCACGGCGACCGTCATCCACGCGGAGGCGACCTCTTCGAGGGCCTGCAGGTACACCTCGTAGGGCTGGGCGCCGCCGCCGAACTCCTCGGGGTACGGCAGGCCCAGCAGGCCGGACCTGCCCAGCAGGCGGAACGCGTCGCGGGGGAACTTCTCGTTCTCCTCCGCGTCCGCGGCGTGGGGCTTGAGCTCGTCCCGCGCGATCTCCCTGACCAGCGCGATCAGGTCCTCGGCCTCTTGCGTGGGGAGCAACCGCTCGGCGGGCATCGTCGACCTCCGTTGAGTACTGTTAGCAGTACTCTAGTGCGTTGTGCAGTACAGCAGCCAGTGAATGTGGCAGGGTCCTCACCATGACGCGGGCTCTCACGCAGCGGCAGGCCGAGCTGCTCACCCGGTTGGAGGCGTTGTTCCTCACCGAGGGCTTCGGGCATTTCACGCTGGACGACATCGCGGGCAGGCTGCACTGCTCGAAGTCCACGCTGTACGCGCTCGCGGGCAGCAAGGAGCAGCTGGCCGTCCGGGTCGTCGGCCGGTACTTCAAAGGTGCCGCCGAACGCATCGAGAAGCGCATCGCGGGCCTCAACGACGTGCGCAAACGCATCGGCAGCTACCTCGCGGGCGCCGCTGAGGAGCTGAGCAAGGCCTCGGCGGCGTTCATCGCGGACGTGTCCGACTTCCCGCCCACGCGCGCCACGTACGAGCGCAACGCGCGCGCTGCGGCCGAGCGCATCAAGTCGTTCATCCAGGACGGTGTCGAGCGGCACGTGTTCCGCGAGGTGCACGCCACGTTGTTCGCGGAGATGGCCGGCCTGCTCATCGAGGGCATCCAGACGGGCGTTCTCACGAAGCGGGCAGGCGTTTCGGACGCCGAAGCGTTCACCGCGCTGGGTGAACTGCTGTTGGATGGGCTGCAGAGGACGGGCGCTTCCCCGAAGGAGTAGAACGCAGTGATCGTGGTTGCTGGTGAGGCACTCGTCGACATGGTGCCGGTGGGGGACGACGAGCTGACGCCGCTCGCGCCCAAGCTCGGTGGCGGGCCGTACAACGTGGCCGTCGCGCTCGGGCGGCTGGACGTGCCGACGGGGTTCCTGTCGCGGGTCTCGACCGACCACTTCGGTGAGCAGTTGGTGAAGCGGCTGCACGCGTCGAAGGTGGGGACGGAACTCGTCCAACGTGGACCGGAGAACACCACGCTCGCCGTCGTGGGGCTCACCGAGGACGGCAGCGCGCGGTACGCGTTCTACGTCGACGGCACCGCCGACCGGCTCGTCGAGGACCCCGGCCCGCTGCCCGCGGACGCGAAGGCCGTGTCGTTCGGCACGCTGTCGTTGGTGCTGGAGCCCGGCGCCTCGGTCTACGAGACGGTGTTGCGGCGCGAGAGCAAGCGCTTGCTCACTGCGCTCGACCCCAACATCCGGGCCGGTCTCATCCACGATCCGGGCGCCTATCGGGCGCGGTTCCGCTCGTGGCTGCCGGACGTCGGTCTGCTGAAGCTCTCGGTCGAGGACGCGCAGTGGCTCGCCGAAGAAGACGACGTGATCGAGATCGCAAGGACGTGGATTTCACAGGGACCCGCCGCCGTCGTTCTGACGAAAGGTGGAGACGGTCTCTCGGTGATCACCGCCACCGGACAGGTCGACGTGCCACCCGTGAAGGTGGACGTGGTCGACACGATCGGGGCGGGCGACACCGTGCAAGGTGCCCTGCTCGCGTGGCTGCACGACCACGACGCGCTCAGCGTCGAGAAGATCAGCGGACTCTCCACCGAGGAATGGACGGCCGCATTGACGTATGCGGGTGCCGCTGCCGCGATCACATGTTCCCGTGCGGGTGCCGAACCGCCCTTTGCGAGCGAACTCACCGCCGCGTTGGGTGGATAAAACGGAGGATCGGACTACCGTGGGGTAGCCGCGCTAGAAACTGGCATTACGGATGTGATGCCGGTCCCATCTCACAGAATCGGTTCACACCGCTGCTGCGAGGCGGGCCTTCCGCCGACTAGCGTGAGTGGACTTGAAGACTCAGATCCCAACGGGGTGGTCCGAGACGACGGCAGGCCCAGCGTGGCCTGCCGCCACCCCGTCCGAGCGTTGAGAGGGACTTGAATGCCCGACGCGACGACTGCGCCGACCGACCCACAGACCGTCGCGCTGCGCCATGGGGGCGGAGAGCTCGAGATGAAGGTGGTGCCGGCGTCCGAAGGCTCCTCCGGCATCGAACTCGGCAAGCTGCTGTCGACGACCGGTCTGGTGACCCTGGACACCGGCTTCGTCAACACCGCCTCCTGCTCCTCCGAGATCACCTACATCGACGGTGACGCAGGCATTCTGCGTTACCGCGGGTACCCGATCGAGCAGTTGGCCGCGCGCTCGAACTTCGCGGAGGTCTCGTACCTCCTGATCTACGGCGAGCTTCCGACCGCAGCGCAGCTCGAGGACTTCACCTCCAAGATCAGCAGGCACACGCTGCTGCACGAGGACCTCAAGCGCTTCTTCGACGGCTTCCCGCGCGACGCGCACCCCATGCCGGTGCTGTCGTCCGCGGTCTCCGCGCTGTCGACCTTCTACCAGGACTCGCTGTCGCCGTTCGACGCGAACCAGGTGGAGATCTCCACGATCCGCCTCCTCGCCAAGCTGCCGACCATCGCGGCCTACGCGTACAAGAAGTCGGTCGGCCAGCCGTTCCTCTACCCGGACAACTCCCTGGGCCTGGTGGAGAACTTCCTGCGGATGACCTTCGGGTTCCCCGCGGAGGCCTACGACCTCGACCCGGACCTGGTCCGCGCGCTCGACCTGCTCTTCATCCTGCACGCCGACCACGAGCAGAACTGCTCCACGTCGACCGTGCGCCTGGTCGGCTCCTCCGAGGCGAACCTCTTCGCGTCCATCTCCGCGGGCATCAACGCCCTGTTCGGCCCGCTGCACGGCGGCGCGAACAGCGCGGTGCTGGAGATGCTGGAGAAGATCAAGAACGATGGCGGCGACGTGCAGTCGTTCGTCAACAAGGTGAAGAACAAGGAGGACGGCGTCCGCCTGATGGGCTTCGGCCACCGGGTCTACAAGAACTACGACCCGCGCGCCGCGATCATCAAGAAGACGGCCGACGAGATCCTCGGCAAGCTCGGCGCCGACGACCAGCTGCTCGACATCGCGAAGCAGCTGGAAGAAGCCGCGCTGAGCGACGACTACTTCATCTCCCGCAAGCTCTACCCGAACGTGGACTTCTACACGGGTCTGATCTACCGGGCGATGGGCTTCCCGACCAAGTTCTTCACGGTGCTGTTCGCGCTCGGCCGGCTCCCCGGCTGGATCGCGCACTGGCGCGAGATGATCAACGACCCGGCCACCAAGATCGGCCGCCCGCGGCAGATCTACACCGGCCCGACCGAGCGCGACTTCATCGCGATGGAGAACCGCTAGTCAGTCGCTGTTTCACCCGAGTGGGGCCCGCCTGTCATGCAGGCGGGCCCCACTCGTTTTAGCGTCGAACGGTGAGTTCCGAACCCTCTCTCGTCTGGTTCCGCCGTGATCTGCGGACATCCGATCATCCGGCCATTCTCGCGGCCGCGGAAAGGTCACCTCGCGCACTCGCGTTGTTCGTTCTCGACGACCGGTTGCTGAAACCGTCGGGGCAGGCGCGAATCGATTTCCTGCACCGCTGTTTGCACGCGTTGAACGACGAACTGGGCGGCCGCCTGATGGTGGTGCACGGTGATCCCGTGAAGACCGTTCCGCGCATCGCGAAGGAAATCGGCGCGGGCAGTGTCCACATCTCCGCGGACTACGCGCCGTACGGCCGCAAACGCGACGAAGCCGTCGAAGAAGCGTTGGGGGACATCGAACTCGTCCGCTCCGGGTCGCCCTACGCCGTGGCGCCGGGACGGGTGCGCAAGCAGGACGGCACGCCGTTCAAGGTCTTCACGCCGTTCCGCAACGCCTGGCTGGAGCACGGCTGGCGCAGGCCCGCGGACACCGACGCGTCCACTCTGGACTGGATCAGGCCCGGCCACAGCACCGGAATCCCGGCGATCAAAGAGAAACTCCCCGACGCTCACCAACTCTGGGAGGAGTTCCGCGACGAACGGCTGCAGGACTACGACAAGACCCGCGACCGGCCCGACCTCGACGCCACGAGCAGGCTGTCGGCGTTCCTGCGGTGGGGTGTGCTGCACCCCCGCACGCTGCTCCAGGACTGTGACGGAACGTTCCGCAGCGAGCTCGCGTGGCGCGAGTTCTACGCCGACGTCCTCTGGCACAAGCCGGAGACCGCGCGGCAGAACCTCGACCGCAAGTTCGACCGCATGCAGCTCGACGACGACAAGGAGATGTTCGAGGCCTGGCAGGAAGGCCGAACGGGGTTCCCGATCGTCGACGCCGGCATGAGGCAGCTGCTCGAAGAAGGCTTCATGCACAACCGGGTGCGCATGATCGTGGCGAGCTTCCTGGTCAAGGACCTGCACCTGCCGTGGTGGTGGGGCGCGCGGCACTTCATGAACCACCTGATCGACGGCGACATCGCCTCGAACCAGCACAACTGGCAGTGGGTCGCGGGCAGCGGCACGGACGCGTCGCCGTTCTTCCGGGTCTTCAACCCGATGACGCAGGCCAAGAAGTTCGACCCGGACGGCGCCTACGTGCGCAGGTACGCGCCGGACTCGCACGAGATCACGCCGATCGTCGACCACGCGGTCGAACGCCAGGTGGCGCTCGACCGCTACCAGGCGATCAAAGCCTGAGGGCCTCGCGGAGCTTGACGCGAGCGCCGGTCCTCAGCACGGCGTTCGCGTAGACCTTGCCGCCCAGCCACGTGATGGCCGCGATGGCCAGCAGCGCCAGCACGACCGCGAGCACCACCTGCCAGGCCGGCGCCACGCCCAGCGCCATCCGGCCCGGCATCAGGATCGGGGCGAACGGCGGCAGCAGCGACAGCACGGTGACCGTCGGGCCGGACGGGCTGCCGATCATCAGGTTGATGCCCGCCACGAACGCCACGATGATCGTCATGCTGATCGGCGTCAGCACCGACTGCAGCTCCTCCTGCCGCGACACGAGCGACGCGGCGGCCGCGAACACCGTGGCGTACAGGAAGAAGCCGAGCAGGTACCAGAGCACGCCGGTCAGCAGGGCCGCGCCGCCCAGCGTGCCGACGTCGACCACGTCGAACGCGGACGACAGCGCCAGGCCGACCGTGGAGATCACCAGCAGCTGCAGCAGGCCGACCGCGCCGAGCCCGATCACCTTGCCCAGCAACAACTGCCACGGCCGCAGGGTCGCGAGCAGGAGCTCCACGACCCGGCTGGACTTCTCCTCGACCACGCCCTGCGCGACCATCGTGCCGTAGACCAGCAGCGAGTAGTACAGCAGCGCGGCGACGATCAACCCGATGGCGAGGCGCTGACCTCGTTGCGGGTCAACGGGTTCCAGCGCGGTGACGGTCACCCCGGCGTTCGCGAGGCTCTGGGCGACCTCCTGCGGGGTGATGCCCGCCTCCGCGAGCTGCGCGGTCAGCACCTGCTGGCGCAGCACGTCGTTCAGCGCGGTCGTCAGCACCTCGTCGCCGGAGCCCTTGACGATCATCTTCAGCTCTGGCGGCGCACCGGTGACCAGAGCGTCCAGCGAACCGTCGCGGACCTGCTGCTCGGCGTCGCCCACGACCGTGACGTCGCGCGTCTCGACCTCGATGCCGAACGCCTTCGCCTTCTCCTTCAACGGGTCCGCGAGCTGCGTTGCCTGGCCGGACAGGCCGACGACACTGCGCTGCTGGTCGTCGAACAGGACCGACTGCAGCACCACGTACCCGGCGAGCACGGCGATGATCACCGCTGTGCCGATGAGGAACGACCTGGTGCGCACCTTCGTGACGAACTCGCGCTTCGCCACCAGCGAGACCGCTCGTGCCGACGTCATGCGCTCCTGCCCTCGGTGGTCACCACGTTGCGGAACAGCTCGGTCAGCGACGGGCGCTGCCGCGAGAACTCGTGGACCGGACCCGCCGCGAGTGCCGCGTGCAGCACCGCCTGGTCGTCCACGCCGTCGGCGAGTTCGAGCACGCAGCGCGTCCCGTTCTTCTCGATCACCCGCACACCACCCAGGGTGGCAGTCCACTCGGTCGTTGGCGACTCCACGACGAGGCGAGGTACGCCACCCGAACGGAGCTCGTCCACCGTTCCGCTCGCGACCATCGAACCGGCGCTGACGATGCCGACCCGGTCGCAGAGCCGTTCGACCAGGTCGAGCTGGTGGCTGGAGAACACCACGGGCACCCCGGCGGAGGCCTTCTCGCGCAGGACCTGGCTCATCACGTCGACCGCGACCGGGTCGAGGCCGGAGAACGGCTCGTCGAGCACCAGCACGTCCGGCTCGTGCACCAGCGCGGCGGCCAGCTGGACGCGCTGCTGGTTGCCGAGGCTCAGCCGCTGCACCTCGTCGGTGCGGCGGTCGCGCAGGCCGAGGCGCGCGATCCAGTTCTCCGCGTTCGTGTGGGCCTCGTTGGTGCCCATGCCGTGCAGTTCGGCCAGGTAGACCAGCTGGTCGAGCACCTTCATCCGCGGGTACAGGCCGCGCTCCTCCGGCATGTAGCCGATGCGGCGGCGTGTGTCGAGGTCGACGGTTCTCCCGTTCCACCGCACCTCGCCGGAGTCGGCCGAGAGCACGCCCAGCGCGATGCGCATGGCCGTGGTCTTCCCGGCGCCGTTGCTGCCGACGAATCCGAAGAGCTCGCCGGCGCGCACGTCGAACGACATGTCCCGCAGGGCGACGACCTCCCCGTAGCGCTTGGAGATCCGATCGACCTCCAGCACTCCCTCAGGCACGGTGAACCCCTTCGTTAGCCCGGATGGCGGTAATCGCACTGAAAGTATCGGTGAGCAGGGAACGAGTGAAACGATACGGGCGTCTACGGCGAATCGAACGAACGACCAATTCACTCAACGGGGGTGACCATGCAGCCCATCGACCCCGATCAGTGGCTCAAGCAGTACGGGGCCAAGATCGAGCAGGCCAAGCAGCACGCCGAACAGGCACGAGACCAGCTCGGTGGTGTGGGTGGCAGCGCCAGCTCGCCAGACGGCCTGATCACGGTGACAGTTAACGCGACAGGCGTGCTGACCGATCTCCAGATCAAGCCGGCGGCCCGCGGCATGGACCCCGGTGAGATCGCCTCCGCGGTGCTCGCTGCCTCGGCAAAGGCCCAGAGGGACGCCTCCGGGCGGGTGGTCCAGATCATGACGGACTTCGTCGGCGACAGCCCGGCGCTCGA
This sequence comes from Lentzea sp. NPDC058436, assembly GCF_042721515.1. Lineage (NCBI taxonomy): Bacteria > Bacillati > Actinomycetota > Actinomycetes > Pseudonocardiales > Pseudonocardiaceae > Lentzea > Lentzea sp. NPDC058436. The sequence continues at coordinate 27,473 of NZ_JBHXLF010000038.1, read as the reverse complement.
GTTCGTGAAGGCGCAGATGCCGAACGGATACAAGGGCGACGGAACCGACGAGGAGGAACCGAAGTCGGAGTTGGAGCGCAAGGACGTACGGCCCGACGACGAGTACTTCACCAACCCGCCCGACGTCATGGCCTGAGTGCAGGAGGGGGTTAGGCATGCAGCAGCACTTCAACATCGACCTCGACGAGCTGAGAACCCACGCCGCCAGCGTGGACCGGCTCATGGAACGGATGCGCAAGGCCACCGAGACGTGCGATCCGGGTGCCCTGACGACGGAGGCGTTCGGCGTCTTCCTCGGGTTCCTGGCGTCGAAGGTCCTCCAGGAGGCCGGCCTGTCGCAGGACATGCTCGGCAAGGCCGCGAACTCGCTGATGGACATGGGTAACGGGCTCAAGAAGACCGTCGAGCAGTACGAGCAGGTCGACCTCGACAACATGTTCGGCTTCAAGGGAGGCCGGGGATGAACGCCCCTGCGACGCAGTCCAGCGGTGACACCGCGCAGCTGTTCAACAACGTCTCGAACGCCTACAAGTCCATCGAGAGCGGCGACTGGGTCAGTGGTGGCCTCGGCATCGCGAACGCGGCCATGGGCATCATCGGCTCGTCCGCGAACCCTCTCAGCGGCTTCCTCTCCGCCGGCTTCAGCTGGGCCATCCAGCACGTCGACTTCCTGCGCGAGCCGTTCGACGTCCTGCTCGGCAGCCCCGAGTCCATCGCCAAGATGTCCGAGTCGTTCAAGAGCGCGGGCAAGCAGGTCAAGGGCATCGCGACCGAGTACGAGAAGATCTGCGTCTCGCAGACCCGCGAGTGGCAGGGCAGGGCGGCCGACGGCTACCGCGCCGCCGCCAAGCGGCACGCGACCGGCCTGGAGACCCTCGCGAAGTCGGTCGACGGCATCGCGGGCGCGGTGAAGGGCGCCGGTGAGCTGGTCGGCACCGTCCGCAAGATGATCATGGACCTGATCAGCCAGGCCGTGTCCGACATGGTCATGAAGATCATCCAGTGGCTCGCGGCCTCGTTCCTGACCTTCGGCGCGGCCATCGCGGGCGCGATCGCGGACATCGTCACGACCGCGGTCAACTACGCGAAGAAGCTCTCCGACTTCCTGCAGAAGCTCGTCGGCTCCGTGCAGAAGCTGCTGAAGCTGATCCAGTCGGTCTCGCAGATCGCCAACGCCGCCAAGACGATCATCGACGCGATCTCGTCGCTGGCCAACGGCGGCAAGGGCGGTGCCGGCGGCGGTTCCGTCCGCAACACCGCCGGTGGCTTCGACGGCATCCGCGGCGGCGACCAGGACCGGGCCTCGTCCGGTGCGGGCGGCACGTTCACCAGCGGCGCCGGCGGCGGGTACGCCGGTGGCACGCTGCCTGCCGCGAGCGGCGGCCAGCAGGTCCGGCCCGGCTGGGAGAACCCCGGCGGCCAGGGCGGCTACCAGGGCGGTCCTGGCGGCCCCGGCACGGGCGTGGGTCCCGGTTCCCCCGGCAGCCCGATCTACACGCCTCCCGGCGGCCAGGGCGGCCGTCCCGGCGGTGGGGCCGGTTCCGGCTCCGGCGGCCCGGGCACCCCCGGCTACACCCCGCCCGGCACGGGCACGGGCTCCGGTGCGGGCACCAGCGGTCCCGGCCGCTGGGTTCCCGGTCACTGGGAGCCCGACACGACCACGACGGCCGGTGGCAACACCGGGGTCAAGCCTCCGTCGATCGTTCCCCCGCCGGGCATGACGAACAACGAGTGGTACCGCCCGATGACCAACGACCACGCCGCGACGGCTGCCGCTGGAGGCGGCGCCGGTGGTGGCGGTGGCGGCGTGCCCAAGGGCATGGGTGGCGGCGGAGGCGGCGGCATGCCCGCCGGCTTCGGCGGTGGCCCTGCCGGTGGCGGTGGCGCCGGTGGTACTTCGGCGACCCAGTTCGGTGGCGCCGCGGGCGTCATGGCGTCCGGCAGCGGTGCCGCCGGTGCCGCTCCCGCCGCGGCGGCCGGTGCCGCTGGTGGCGGCAAGGGCGGCGGCGGCATGGGCGCCGGCATGATGGGCGGCGCTCCGATGGGCGGTGCCGGTGGCCAGCAGGGCGGCAGCAACGAGCACAAGCGGAAGGTCCGGATCGAGGGCGAGGCGCTGGTCGACCCGCCCAAGGCCGCGAAGCCGGTCATCGGCGAGTGACCTCGCTGATCCCGCACTGAGATCCTTGCGCTGAGAACGGGGCGTCCCTCACGGGGCGCCCCGTTCTTCATGCGTTGGTCAGGAGTTTCGCGATCTCCGGCGCCGCCTTCGCGCGGTCCTGCGGCACCAGTCCGATGCGGGTGCGCCGGTCGAGGACGTCGTCGGCGTCCAGCGCGCCCTCGTGCCGGATCGCGTGGACGACGTCGGCCTCGGTGACGCCGGGTGCGATCGGGGTGGTGGGCGCGGGCCTGTCGTCGACCAGGCGGATGTCCTTGGTGCGGCAGGGGATTCGCGTCAGGTTCGTGGCGTCCACCGCGTCCGCCGCCATCCTGCGGTACGTGGTGAGCTTGCCGCCGACGACGGTGATCACGCCGTTCGGTGCCGTGAGCACGGCGTGGTGGCGCGAGAGGTCCGCGGTCTTGCCGTCGGCCTGGAGCAACGGGCGAAGGCCCGCGTAGCTGCCGATCACGTCGGCCCGCGTGAGATCCCGTTGCAGCACCTGGGAAGCGGTCGTGAGCAGGAAGTCCACATCGGACTCCGGGACGGTCGGCACGTCCGGGACGTCGTCGACCGGCTCGTCGGTGAGGCCGAGGTACGCGCGGCCGTTCGCCTGGGGCAGCAGGAAGGCGTAGCGGTTGTGCTCGCCGGGGACCGGGATGGTCAGCGCCGTGCCCGTGAGGCCGGCGGCCCGCGCGTCGACCACCAGGTGCGAGCCGCGGGACGGGCGCAGGTGCACCGGGGCGAGCGTGCCGGCCCAGACGCCGGTCGCGTTGATCACCGCCTTGGCCCTGACGGTGAACGTGGTGCCGGTGAGCGTGTCGTGCACCTCGGCGCCATCTCCTTGCAGCGTCACGACTTTCGCGCGGGTGATGATCCTCGCGCCGTGGCCGGCCGCCGTGCGGGCCAGTGCCACGACGAGCCGGGCGTCGTCGACGAGCTGGCCGTCGTAGCTCAGCAGTCCGCCGGTCAGCCCGGCCGGGTCGAGGCCGGGAACCAGCGCCAGTGCCTCGTGCCTGGGCACCCGGCGAGGGCCCGGCAGCACGTCCGACGGTGTGCGCGCGGCGATGCGCAGCGCGTTGCCCGCGCGGAAGCCGGACATGACGAAGTGGCCCGCGGTGGAGTGCAACGGGAACAGCATCGGCAGCGTGCGGGTCAGGTGCGGTGCCGTCCTGGTCATCAGGATGCCGCGCTCGACGGCGCTCTCGTGCGCGAGCCGCACGTCGCCCTTCGCGAGGTAGCGCAGGCCGCCGTGGACGAGCTTGCTGGACCACCGCGACGTTCCGAACGCCAGGTCGTGCGCCTCCAGGAGCACGGTCTTGAGACCCCGCGACGCCGCGTCGAGCGCGACACCCGCGCCCGTGACGCCGCCGCCGATCACGAGGACGTCGGCGACTTCCTGTTGTGCTGCTTCGAGGTCCTGCTCGCGCCGGGCGGCGTTCAGGGACGTGTTCACGGCTTCAGGGCTCCGTCCAGCTGCTTCGCGAGCTCGTCGAGCAACGCGGTGAAGTCGAGCCCGGACGTGGCGGGCCGCGTGCTCAGCACCATCGACTGCGTGCTCAGCAGCACGACGCGCGCCTGCGTCTTGGCGTCGCCGAACCGGATCGACCCGTCGAGATGGCCCGCCTCGACCTGCGCGACGAGGAACTGCTCGACCAGCCGTTGCGTGCTGCCGAGCCGGTCGGTGAGGTACGGCAGCATCAGGTCGGCGTCGAGCTGCAGCACCCGTTGCATCAGGGGGTTGGCGTCGAGCAGCCGGATGGCGTCCACGGCCCGCTGAACGAGCTGCTGACGGGCGTTCCCGTGCCCGCCGGCCCGTTCCACCGCTTCGAGGATCGCGGCGAACTCCCGCGTCATCAGGGCCCTGACCAGGTGGTCGACGTCCGGGTAGCGCCGGTAGAGCGTCATGCGGCTCACGTTGGCCCGTTTCGCCACGTCGGTGAGGGTCGTCCGGCGGACTCCGACCTCCAGAACACACTCACGGGTGGCGTCGAGCAGAGCGTCGTGGGTGTGACGTTGAGACGTCATGTGTAACACTGTAGCAGTGACCAGAGCCCGATGGACCACCGAAACCGTGCCGTTGCCGCCGCATGCGCTGGCGTGGCTCAGTCAGCGCGTCGGGCTGGGCGAACCGTTCGCCGAGGTGCTCGTGGAGGTGCCTCCGTCCGCGCTCACCACCGACGCCTTCACGGCGTTGGAGGCGGTCAGCGCGATCTCGATCGAGGACGAGGACCGGCTCGGTCGGGCCGGCGGCCTGTCCTACCTGGACCTGCTGCGCCGCCGCGGGCACGGGGACCTGCCGGTGCCGGACGCCGTGGTGCAGCCCGTCTCGCCCGAAGAGGTCGCCGAGGTGCTGAAGGTCTGCGTCGAGCACGACGTCGCCGTGGTGCCGTTCGGTGGCGGTACGTCCGTCGTCGGCGGGGTCGAGGCGTTGCGCGGGTCCAAGTCCGCTGTGGTGGCGCTGGACCTGGCCGGGCTCGGGGCGCTGGTGTCCGTCGACCCCGTGTCGCGGGTCGCGGTGCTGCAGGCGGGGCTGACCGGTCCGGAGGCCGAAAGACTGCTGGGAGAGCACGGGTTCACGCTCGGGCACGTGCCGCAGTCGTTCGAACGGGCGACGATCGGAGGTTTCGCCGCCACCCGGTCCGCCGGTCAGGCGTCCTCCGGCTACGGGCGCTTCGAGGACATGGTCGAGTCGGTGCGCGTCGCCACGCCCGTGGGCGAGTGGGTGGCCGGCGCCGCGCCCGCGTCCGCGGCCGGGCCAGACCTGAAGCAGCTCGTGCTGGGCAGCGAAGGACTTTTCGGCGTCATCACCGAGGTCTCCGTGCGGGTGCGCCCCAAGCCGTACGGGCCGCGGTACGAGGGCTTCGTCGTGGACGGGTGGGAGACGGGCGTCTCGCTCGTGCGGTCCCTGGCTCAGGCCGGGGCGCTGGCCGACATCACGCGTCTGTCCGATGTGGACGAGACCGAGGTCGCGCTGGAGCTGGCGGGGCCCAAGGCCGACATCGTGAAGAAGTACCTGAAGGTGCGCGGGGTGAAGCAGCCCTGCCTGGTGATCCTCGGATGGGAGTGCCGCTCCCGTTCCGCGACCATGAGTGCGTTGAGCGGCCACAAGGTCGTGCGGCTCGGACGGGCGATGGGCGCTTCCTGGCTGCACGGGCGGTTCAACGGGCCGCGGCAGCGCGACGCGTTGCTGGACGCCGGCGTGTGCGTCGAGACGCTGGAGACCGCGACCCACTGGTCACGCGTGTCCGAACTGCGTGACGCCGTGCGGGACGCGTTGGTCGCCGAGCTCGGGAACCCCGTGGTGATGTGCCACGTCTCGCACGCCTACGAGACCGGAGCCTCGCTGTACTTCACCGTGCTGGTGCCGCGAGATCTCGCAGATCCGGTGGGGCAGTGGGCGAAGGCGAAGATCGCGGCCTCCGACGCGATCTCCCGGCTCGGCACGATCACCCACCACCACGCCGTGGGACGGGATCACCTTCCCTGGCTGGAGAAGGAGATCGGGGCCGTCGGGGTGGACGTGCTGCGTGCCGTGAAGGACCGGCTAGACCCGACCGGGATCCTGAACCCCGGCAAGCTGGTCTAGCGGCTCACGTCCTGCCGGAGGGCGTTCAGCACCTCGAGTTCGCGGTCGATGTCGCGCCGCTTGGCTTCGAGCCGCGCGACCTCCTGGGCCAGGAGCGCCTCCATGACCCCGGTGCGCTCCTCGGGCTCCGCCTCCAGGCAGGGCAGCAGTTCGCCGACCGTGACGCTGCACAGGCCTGCGGCGAACAGGTGCTGGATCATCACGACCCGTTCGACCGCGGACGGGTCGAAGTCCCGCCACCCTCCCGCGCTGCGCGTGGAGCGGATCAGCCCCTGCTCCTCGTAGTAGCGCAACGAGCGGGCGCTGACGCCGCTGGCCTGCGACAGTTCGCCGATGCGCATGAGTCCTCCCGATCGGTCTTGCACCTGACACCAGTGTGAGGTTCCACCCTTGCCGCAGCGCCCGCACCCACCCGTGCGGGCCCTCGGAAAGGACTTCCATGCACTGGCTCCACCTCGCGGTCGCCGTCGTCTTCGAGACGGCCGTGGCGATCTGCGCCGGCAAGGCGGAAGGCTTCAGGCACCGCGGCTGGACCGTCGCGACCCTGGTCACCGGCGGACTCGGCACGTACTTCCTCAGCCTGGCCCTGCTCACCTTCGACGTCGGTGTCGGCTACGCCCTGTGGACCTCGCTCGCCGGCGTCGGCATCACGCTGCTAGGCGCGCTGGTGTTCGGTCAGCGGCTCACGTGGCGCAAGGCCGCCGGAATCGCACTCGTCATCGGCGGGGTCGTCGGTCTGCAGCTGGCGGGTGCGGCATGAGCACCGCCTGGGCCACCCTGCTCCTGGCCGGAGCGTTCGAGGTCGGTTACGCGCTGTCCGTGGGTGGCAGTCACGGCTTCACGAGCTGGTCGTGGTCGCTCGTGGCCGTCGTCTTCTTCCTGCTCACCCTGTGGATGCTCAGCCTCGCCCTGCGCACGATCGAGGTCGGCATCGGGTACGCGGTCTGGGCGGGGATCGGTGCCGTCGGAGCCGCGCTGCTCGGGCCTGTCTTCTTCGACGAGACCCTCACCCCGGCCAAGGCGGGCTGGCTCGCCGTGATCATCGCCGGGGTGGTGTGGCTCAAGCTCGCCGACCGCTCCGAGCCTGCGTGAGGCCGCCCTGGGGCGGCCTCACGGCGCTCAGAACTTGACGAGCATCTTGCCGGTGTTGTCCCCGCGGAGCATGCCGAGGAACGCGGACGGGGCCTGGCGTGCGCCACCGTCGACGACCGTCTCGGCGTACTTCAGGTCGCCGTTGGCGATCCACGGGCCGACCTCGTTGATGAACTGCTGCTGCAGGTTCTGGTGGTCGCTGACCAGCAGGCCGCGCAGGGTGAGGCGCTTCGCGATGACCTGGACGAGGTTGCGCGGGGCCGCGGGCGGCGCGGTGTCGTTGTACTGGGCGATCGCGCCGCAGATGGCGACCCGGCCGTGCAGGTTCAGCGACGCGATCGCGGCTTCGAGGTGCTCGCCGCCGACGTTGTCGAAGTAGACGTCGATGCCGTTCGGGGCGGTGGCCGCGAGCTGCTCGGCGACGGGGCCGTCCTTGTAGTTGAACGCGGCGTCGAAGCCCAGCTCCTCGGTGAGGTACTTGACCTTCTCGGCCGAACCGGCGGAGCCGATGACCCGCGAAGCACCCTTCAGGCGGGCGATCTGGCCGACGATCTGGCCCACGGCACCGGCAGCGCCGGAGACGAAGACGACGTCGCCGGGCTTGAACTCGGCGGTGGCGAGCAGGCCCGCGTAGGCCGTGAGGCCCGGCATGCCCAGGACGCCGAGGTAGGTGGAGAGCGGGGCGACGTTCCCGTCGACCTTCACCGCGTGCTTGCCGTTGACGACGGAGTACTCGCGCCAGCCCAGGCCGTGCAGGACGTGGTCGCCGACCGCGAAGCCCTCGGCGTTCGAGGCCACGACCTCACCGACCGCGCCGCCCTCCAGCGGTGCGCCCACCTGGAACGGCGGCACGTACGACTTGACGTCGTTCATCCGGCCGCGCATGTACGGGTCGACGCTCATGAAGACGTTGCGCACCAGGATCTGGCCGTCGCCCGGTGTGGGGACCTCGACCTCGGCGACCTCGAAGGTGTCCTCGGTCGGCCAGCCCTTCGGGCGGGACGCGAGCCTGACTTCGAGTGCGGTGCTGGTCATGGTCGGACCATCTCCATTCGTGTGCTTCGCGGATCAGTTATCCGTTTCAACCACTTGCTACACGCGACTGTTCCGTATTGTGAGCTAGGCCGCAGGGAGGAGTGTGGTGACGTCGCGGTAGGCGAAGCCGAGCTTGCGGTACAGCGCGATGGCCGGCGCGTTGTAGTTCTCCACGAAGAGCGCGCACGTGCCGTACAGCGTGAGCAGCGAGGACGTGACGAACTGGCAGATGCGCTGACCCAGGCCCTGTCCCGTGCAGGACGGGTGGACGGCCACGCCCATCATGAAACCGACGTCGGCGGACGACCAGGCCTCGGCGGCGGTGGCGACCAGTTGGCCGTCCACGTGCACGCCCGCCCAGCGGCAGACGCCCTTCTCGCCCGGCCACGCCCACGAGTCCGGGTTTGCCTCGCGCAGCAACATCTCCACGCCGTCCGGGGTCTTCAACCAGCACGCCTCGGCGGGCAGGTCCAACGCGCCCGAGCGGTCCATCCAGCCGAAGGGCTTGTCCTCCAGCCACGGCGTCGGCATGACGGACATGACTTCCAGCGCCAGTGGGCGTTCCAGCAGCGGTCGCAACTCCACGCCACGGCCGTGTGCGGCGAGCAGTGACGCCACGCCCTCGGCCGGGCCGGAGAGGACCAGGCGCCGGCGCCGGGTCAAGGCGGGGGCGTGCACGGCCACGGCGCCGTTGTGCTCCCAGGCAGCACCGCCCGACGACAGCGCCTGGGCTGCCCAGCGGACCAACGGGTCGTCGCTGGCGTCCTGCACGTCGACGGTGGTGCGTAAGCGGCGCACTCAGTCCTTCTGCTTGCGGCGCAACAGGGTCCGCTTCGCGAGCGAGTCCTCCAGCGCCTGGTACGCCAGGTCCATCGCCCGGTTGTACTCGCCCTGGGGGCGCGGCGGAACGGACTCGTCGGGCCGGGGCGGCGTGGTCATCTGCAGCCAGCGCTCGTTCCACAGCTGCTCGACCGCGGCCTCCCAGTGCAGCGCGGCGCCCATCCGCACGACCCGCTCGCGATCGCGCACCTCGGCGATCTCGTGCTGGGTCGACGCGAGCCGCTGCGCGAGTTCGGCGCACCGCACCTCGTCCAGCTTGCGCTGGCGAGCAGCCGCGTCCGTGGCGATGGCGATGATCTCCTTGTAGCGCTCGACAGCGGAGACCGTCGGCACCTCGATCACCTCCTCGCTCTGACGCTGCGACGGGACCGGGTCGAACATCGTGGTCATCATCGGGTTCATCACGCTTCTCCTGTGTCGAACGGGATGATCACTTGCGGTCGCGAGTGCTCGAACCTGTCGAAGAACAGTCCGCGGCGCGGCCTCGGCGACCACGCCATCACCTGTTCCGGTCCGAGCGACAGCAGTTCCTTGCCCTGGACGTCGAACGCCACCCAGGCGCCGATGTCGTCGTAGACGCCGGGCGGGAGGCTCGCCTTCAGCCTCTGCACGCCGCGCCACCAGCCCAGCACGTGCGTGCGGTTCTCCGGGCCGTGCTTGAGGACGGTCCGCAGACTGTCCACACCGGACGTCCGCGTCGTCGGATCCTTCTGCTCCAGCAACGTCTGCGCGGCGTCGACGCCGTACAGCACCAGGTACTGCGGTTTCAACGGCGCGTCGGCCTGACCGGTGTTGATCGACTGCAACCGGGCGGCCGTCTCGTTCAGCACGTCCTTGATGCGGTCGATGCCGATCACCTCGGCGTCGTGCCCGTCGGAGTTGAGGCGCTTCATCAGGTGCAGCGCCGAGGGCATCGCCTCCTCGACCAGGCAGGCCAGCGTGAACACCGCCTCGTGCGGGTGGTGCTGCCTGCCCAGTGACGCGGCCGCTCCGCCGAGCACGGCGGCCGCGTCCTGGACCACGGAACCGATCACCGCGATGTTGCGGCCCGGCGTGCGGGCGAACCGCACCCGTGCCGCGCTGCCCGCGACGTCGATCACCTGTCCCAGAAGCACGGTAGGTGACGCGTCGCCGGGCCGCAGATCGGAGAAGTCCGGCACGGCGTCGATCAGGGGGATCTTGCTGCCGTCGAACAGGCCCGGCGCCTGGCCGGGTTCGCGGCGCCACAGCTCCGTCTGCAGGAAGTCCATGGTGCCCTTGGACGTCGAGTCCGGGATGCGGCAGATCTCGTTGCCCGGCTTCACACCCGACTCGTGGTTGATCACCGCGTGCCAGCGCGGCAGCTCCACGGCGGCGTCGTTCTGCGGCTCCGCCAGCACCCGGCGGGCCTTGGGCAGCGCGATGCGGACCGTGAACTGCTCGAAGATCGCCGACTTGCCCCAGAACCCCTCGATGCCCGAGACGTCCTGCGACGACAGCACGAGGTGGATGCCCTGCGAACGGCCGCGACGCGCCACGTCCTCCAGCAGCTGCGTGGCGGCGGCGGTGACCTGGTCGCGTTCGCCGAACAGGTACTGGAACTCGTCGATCACGGCGACGATCCGCGGCCAGCGGCCGGACGGGTCCTCCGCGCGCAGGTCCTGCAGCTTGGTGACCTCGTGCTGCTTGGCCGCGTCCGCACGCCGGCGCATCTCGTCGGACAGGTACCGCAGCAGTGCCACGCCGAACTCGCGGTCGGTGTTGACGTTCACGCCGACCAGGCGCGCGTGCGGCAGCCACGACGGGTCCTTGCGGCCCGGCGCGAACTGCGCGAACGACACGCCCTCCTTGAAGTCCAGCAGGTAGAGCTCCAGCTCGTCCGGCGAGTAGCGCGCGCACAACGAACCGAGCATCGCGTAGAGGAAGTTCGTCTTGCCCGAACCCGAAGGCCCGCCGATCAACGCGTGCGGCGAGGTGTCGCCGAGCTGCACGCAGACCTGTTCGCCGTCGTCGAACCCAACGGGCGCAATGACTCCGGCGGACGAGTTCTCCGTCCACGGCCGGTCCGGCAGCAGGTCGCCGAACGTGCCCATGCGCGACCGGCGTTCCTCGCGCTTCTCCGCGATGGCGGCGCACGCGCGCGGCACCAAGGTCCGCGGCAGCGCGGGATCCAGCGTCACGCTCACGGCTTTGCCGGTCATCGTGCAGAAAGCGGTGCCGTCGCTGCGCAGCGACACCGTCTCCACCGGCGAGTTGATCGTGATGGGAATGTCCACGATGAACAGCTGCACACCGCACGCCAAACCGTTGCGCGCCACGCGTTGCAGCTGCTGCTGGTGTTCTTCCTTCAACGCCTTGCGGTTGCCGAACAGCACGGCGATCCGCCACGGTTCGGTGCGCCGGCCCTCACCGCTGACCGAACGCACGGTCAGGTGGCCGTCGACCAGGACCTTGGTGTGCACCTGGCGGATGTGCTCGGACAGCTCGTCCAGCAGCTCGTGCAGCCGCGCCGGGTCGTGCACCGTCAGCAGGTTCGCGCGGGTCAGCGGGTAGAGGCCCGGCAACGACCCGGTCAGCTGGCCGACGTCCCACACGTGCACGTGCACGAGCCCCGGCTGGAAGTGCGACAGCACCCGCAGCAACAGGGTCTCCACGAGCGTGTCCGCGAGCTGGCGGGTGTCCGTCGTGGACGAGATGTGCAGGTGCGCCTGGTCCAGCAGCGGCACCGCGACGGGGAACGGGGCGGCCTCCGGCGCCGACGTCACCACGCCGGTGCCGATCCGCCACAGCTCCGGCACGCCCTCGCTGCCGTCGTGCGTGCCGGGATGACCGAGCCACGACTCGTGCGGCCACGAGGCCGGTCCGGCGGCGACCGAATTCACCAGTTCGGTGAGCTGGGCGGGGCCGGAGTTGGTCCACTCGTGGAACGACTGCCGCCAGTCGTACTCGATCTGGTCGAGCCGTTCCCTGAACTGGGCCATCGAGAGCGGCGCCTGACGCGGGTTGTTCACGCGCTTCTCGTCGACCGTCAGGAACGCCGTGACGTCCTTGAGCGCGACGTCCTGCAACGCCTTGTCGACGCCCATGCCGCGCACGGTGAACTCGAACATGTCCTTGGCGTGCTCGGTGGCGAGCGCCCGGTGTTCACGCGCCACGGCGCCCAGCGCGGCCGAAACGGCGCGCTGGAACTCCAGGAAGGCGTTCTCCACCCTCGCCCGCCGGTCGTCCCGCCTGCTCATCACAGCTCCACGGTGAGTTGTTGTATGCGCTCCAGGGTTCCCACCATCAGCTCCAGCTGATCGGGGAATCTTTCCTTCGCGCGCACGAACTCCACTGGAAGCAGCGACTCGTGGTGGTTCTCGCTCGACTCGGCGAGGATGGCGACCGCCTCGTCGAGGCCCTCCTGCGCTGATCGCACACTGCGGTACGACTCACGCAGGATCTCGCTCGCCTGCTCGAGCGCGGCACGAACCTCGCCGATGGACGCCATCAAAGCCTGCTGTTGATGCCCTCGGCCCCGGAGATGCCGGCGCCGAGGTAGTTCTGCAGCTCGCTCACGCCGGACACGACCTGGGCGAACTGGGCGTTCGTCGTCTCGACGTCCGCCTGCACGGAGCCCTGCGTGACCGATGTCAGCAGCTGCTGCGCGTCCTCGGCGAGCTCAGCCGCCTGTTGGAGGGCCGACTGGCTTTGCGCAGCCTTGTCGATCGCCTGGGCAATTGCGGCACGGACCTCTTCGATGCTGGCCATGTCGGCTCCCGAACCCTCCGGAACAAGATGGTCTGACGACCACCCTTGGTAGAGATTGTGCCCAGATTTTCACAGTTGAGAGCGAAGATCGGCTAACCGGGTGGATGCCTGAATCCACTCGAACGGGCCTTGATTTAATGATCAGTTCAGCCCGACGCTGGCCCCTTGTCCACGGGTGTAGCAACTCTCACACCGGCGCCTACAGCCTGTCGTGGATTCATGCCTACCGGCCGGGTGAATCAAGACGGTTTGCTGGGCGAGATGTCACGCGGAGTGCCTGCACCGAAAGGGTCATCTCCTGCCCAGACTTCGACCAGAACCCGTTCGGCACCCGGCACGAGGCCGCTGATCAGCTCCGGTTCGTCCAGCACTGTCCACGCGGTCGGCGGTTCGCACGCCACCCGAGGCGTCGGGAAGCCGTCACCCAGTCCGCGCACGAAGGTGCGCACGGCCCGCGCCAGCGCCGCCGACACGTTGTGGGTGGCCTTCTCGGTGCTCGGCCGTGTGATGACCACGGCCCAGCAGCCGGGCTCCTCGTCGGAGCAGTCGCGGGCGTCCACGATCTGGGCACCGGCACGGGTGAGGAGCGCGTCGCACGCGGCACGCGCCTGGTGCTCGTTCGCCGCCTCGACCACCACGGTGATCAGCAGCACGAGGTCGTCTTGTTCCATGGCAGCAGAGATGGTGTCAGACGACGCGGCGCGCGAACTCCAGCACCTGGGTGACGGCGTCGCCATCGGTCAGCAGCCCGTCCGCGACGTGCTCCTCGAACGCCGACCCGCGGATCCGGTCCGTGCCCGCCCGCGTGTCCGCGATCGGCACGATCTCGTCGTCCGACCCGTGCACCCACAACGTCGGCAGGTCGCCGAGCGCCGGCCCGAAGCTCACCTCGTCCATCAGGTCGGCGAGCTCGTTCGACGCGCCGTCCCACATGCCGAGCACCGGTGAGACGAGGACCAGCGCCGCGAGCCCGGAATGCGTTTGGGCGTAACGGACCGCGGCCGGAGCGCCGGTGAAGTGTCCAATCAGGACGACCGGCAGCTCCGCGGCCTCCACCGCCTCGTTGATCTTCTCCGTGCGCACGACGGGAACGCCGGCGGTGCGCAGGCAGAAGGCGATGCGCTCGCCGTGCGGGAGCACGGCGAGCCATCCAGGTACGTGCATTTACGAAGCGTAGAAGGCGCTGATCTCGATCCGGCCACCGGAACACACGGGACCCAGCGTCCACGGCACGCTGAGCGGCACCGTCTCGTTGGGTGGGATCGCCGCCACCTTCGACGGCTCCGGCTGGCACGTGCCCTCCACCGGTTCGCTGCCCGCGGGCACGACGCTCCAGTGCAGGTTCGCGGACGCCTTGCCGCCCGGCGCGAGCGTGAGGGCGGCGGGGCCGGGGTCGGCCTTGCGCTCCAGCTTGGTCGGCACCGCGCCGGAGCCGTTCTCCAGCTGGAAACCGCTGTAGCCGTTGAGCGTGCACGGCGCGCTTCCGCTGTTCGTCACCACGAACTTGCCGTACCTGTTGCCCGCGCCGGCGTCCGTGGGCGTGATCTCGCCCTTCAACGCGTCCGGGCCGCAACGCTGCACGCCTGCGGGGGCCGCGCCGCGGTCCTCCGACGAGGGCGTGGCCGGGGCGGACGAAGCGGTCGACGAGGGTGTCGACGGAGCCGTCGGCAGCGTTTGCGACGCGTTGTCAGGCGTTCTCGTCCCGCAAGCCGTCACGGAAGCGAGCACCAGCAGTCCGCAAGCGATCAACCGTCGAGTCATGGGTGCACCTCCTACCACCGAAGGATGTGCCCAATTCCCGATCAACCCACACAACGTGCCGGAGATTCACCGGATCTGGTGGACGTCCCATCCGTCCGGAAGCTCCGCCATGCCCTCCAGGGCCGCGGTCCAGATGTACGTCCACGCGATCCGCCCGTCGGGCAGCACGACCCGCACGCGGCGGTAGTCGTCGCCCTCGTACTCGTCGAGCGCCGGCAGCGCGTCCTCGGGCGAGCGGAGCCGCAGCACGAAGCCCGGCACGCCGAGCCCTGCGCCGGGACGCAGCGCGGGGTAACCCATGCCCGTGTCGAACAGTGTGCCGGGCAGGTGGGTCTCCTCGGACTCCACGACGTGCGGTTCCATCAGGTGCCAAGCGCTTGCGCCCGGCTGGAGCGTGCCGTAGACGAACAGCAGCTCCGGCCAGTCGTCCGCGGACGGCTCGCCGTGGATCTCGGTCACGTCCAGTCCGTCGCTCATCGCAGGCCTCTCGCCCAGGATGCGAGCGCCTCGCTGCGAGACGTCCGCGCACCGGACCATGCGGTCGTTGAAGAGCACGGGCATCCGCTTCTTGGACCCCGCCGTGTACGCCAGAACGCTGTCGATGACGCCACCGTTGTAAAGCACCACACGTCCCGTGTGCACGCGCACGAGCCGATAGCGCAGCCCGCGCCCCTCGCACCGGTCCAGCACGCGCAACTGATCGGGCGTGGCGAACCAGATTGAGTGCTCCTCGGTGACGCCGGGCGCGCCCGCGAGCGTCGCCGGCCGCTGCCCGTCGCGCATGCGCAGACCCGCGGCCCAGACAGCAGCAAGGCCCTCGCACCGTGCGCGGAGCACGACAGCGGGGCCTTCGAGACCGAGCTCCTCGCGGAGCCAGGTCAGCTTGCTCGGATTGGCGTTCGAACCGTAGCCGAGCACCGGCATTCGGCCCGCCAGGGGAGGCTCACCGTGGTTCGCGAGCCATTGGTCTAGATCGATGTTCTCCGGCTCAACACGCCATCCCGACTCCATCGTGAGGTCCGGTCGCACTGGCCAGCCTGTTTCGTCCACGTGGACGAAACAGTGGTCTGGACGAGTGCCCGGATAGGGCTCCGCCGGATGGCTTTCGTCGGTGAACGGTTGGGCCATTGGTACATCTTGCCAGTCCAAGGCCTTCGATCGCGCCCCCTAATCGTGACCCATCCGATCTATGTCCTGAGATCCACGCCTGCGAGTGAGCACCTTCACTGCGCAACCGGGTGAATAACCCGATGTCTGTTCGCGTCAGCTCCGGCGAACCTCAGGAGGCGTCATAGTCGGCCTGCGCCTGGGTGACCTCGGGCTGGTTGTCCGCGATCCACGAGGCGAGCGCCACCAGGTGTCCGGCGGCCCCCTTTCCGAGGGGCGTCAGCGCGTACTCGACGTGCGGCGGGATGACCGGGTAGACCTCCCGGTGCACGAACCCGTCCCGCTCCAGCGTCCGCAACGTCTGCGTGAGCATCTTCTCGCTGGCCAGCTCCAGCTCACGCCGCAGCTCGCTGAACCGCCAGGCCTCCCCGTTGGACAGCGCCTGCAGGACCAGCACACCCCACCGGCTGGTGACGTGCTCCATGGTCGCCCGCTCGGGACATATCGTGACCTGCATGCTCACCTCCGCGTAAGTACCCGACTTCAAAGTGGGTACTTACGAAAGGTTAGCGCTTTTCCTACGTTAGCCGCATGACGATCCTCATCACCGGAGCAACCGGCCAGCTCGGCAGCGCAGTCCTCCGCCACGTCCAAGCCCGCACGGACGAGCAGGTCGTCGTGTCGGTCAGGAACCCGCAGAAGTTCACCACCACCGGCATCGAGGTCCGCCAGGGCGACTTCGAACAGCCCGACACCCTCGACTTCCGGGGCGCGGACAAGCTCCTGATCGTGTCCGGCGAGGCCCCCGACACCGACACCCGGATCCAGCAGCACGAGAACGCCATCGCCAAGGCCGTGGAGCACGGCGTGGGCCACATCTTCTACACGAGCATCACCGACGCCGACACCTCGACGGTGGGCGTGGCCGTGGTCCACAGGGCCACCGAGGAGGCCATCCGCGCCACCGGCATCCCCTTCACGTTCCTGCGCAACGGCATGTACCACGAGAACTACCTGGGCGTCCTCGCCGGAGACACCGTCGCGATCTCCACGAAGGACGGCCGGGTGGCCAGCGCGTCCAGGGACGACTTCGCCCAGGCGGCAGCCGTGGCCCTCACCACCCCTGGCCACGAGAACGCCGTGTACGAGCTCACCGGCTCGACGACCTGGTCGTTCCCCGAACTCGCGGGCGACAAGTACCAGGACGTCAGCGACGAGGACCTGATCGCGGCAGGCGTCCCGGCGCTCTTCGTGGACTTCTTCAAGGCGATCCGCGAGGGCGTGTTCGCCGAGGTCCGCCCGGACCTGGAGAAGCTGCTGGGTCGCCCGTCGACGCCGATCGAGGTGGGCTGAGGGACCAGGTGCGGGGCACGGCCGGGCGTTCGTTAGCCCGGCCTTCCCGTTGACTCAATGGAACTCGGGATGCGCCTCGGGATGCGCGTCCCACCACTTCCGGTACTCCGGGTTCCGGTCCAGCACGGACCGGTAGGCCTCAGCCGCACAGGCGAACACCTCGTGCGCCCGCCCGGCCACCGGTGAGTCCCGGCGAGTGGCCACGAAGATGTCGGTCATCAAGGGCATCCCCCGCAACCGCCGGATCACGATCCCCTCCCCGGTCCTGGAGGGCGCGGCGGCGAACGAGACACAGCCGCCGGCCACCAGTCCGCGAGCCATGCTCGCCTCACCGGTGTGATGCGTGAGCCGAGGCACGAACCCGGCGTCCGCGCAGACCTGGAACATCTGCGTCCGGCTGCCGATGTGCTGCTTGGGCGGCGTGACCCAGTCCCGGTCGGCGAGCTCGGCCAGGTCGACCTCCTCGAAGCCGGCCAGCGGATCGGTCTCCGACAACGCCACGAAAGCAGGCTCGGTCACGAGCTTCCGCAGCTCGATCCCCGCCAGGTCCCTGGCGTGCATCCCGTCGAAGAACTCGAACAACGCCACGTGGACCTGCCCGCCCTCCAGCATGTCCACGATCTCGGCGGACGACGGCCGGACCTCCGCCCGCACGTCGGCGTTGAGCGCCCGCAACCCCTCCACGAGCCGGGCGAAGTACAGGATCGGGATGCACCCGAAGATCAACGGCCCTCGCCGGTCCGCGACCGGTGTCGTGCTCATCAGCTGCGCCATCTCGTCGAGCACCAGCCGCGCCGTTCCCAGCACACGACGGCCCAGGTCCGTTGGGACGCAACCGTTGCGCGTCCGGTCGAACAGCTGACCGCCGACCAGCCTCTCCACCGTGCGCAGCTGCGCGGACAGGGCGGGCTGGGTGAGTCCGAGCCGCGTCGCGGCCCTGGTGACGCTGCCTTCCTCGGCGATGGTTCGTACCGCGCGGAGGTGACGGAGCTCCAACTCGGGCATAAAGACCTTCTATCCCCCTTCTGAATGCGCCGCCACCCTTCGATCGGGGCATAGTGACTTCGATCGATCTTCCGGCCCGGCGCTTGCGGCAGCGCCCACGGGTCCGGCGCGGGAGGGTGCGCACCCCTCGGTTCGACGCTGCTGCCGCAGCACACCCTGCGCTCTGCGGCAGCAGCGTCGAGCCTCAAGGGATCTGAGGGATCACGACCGCGGCTCCGGTCACGGTCACCCGCCGGTCCTCGCGGGTGGCGTCGACCTCCAGCCGTGACGGCCGCCCCATGTCCTCGCCCTGCAGGATCACGAACCGCTGGGGCCCTTCGAGATCACGCAGATAACCGCCGAAGGCAGCGGCGGCAGCGCCGGTGGCCGCGTCCTCCACGACGCCACCGACCGGGAACGGGTCCCGCGCGTGCACGACCTCCGCCGACTCACGCCAGAACAGGTGCACCGTCGTCAGATCGTGCGCCAGCATCAGATCGCGCAACGCGTCGAAGTCGTACGACAGCGACGCCAACTGCGCACGATCCTTCAGCGGGATCAGCAAGTGCCGAGCCCCACCGAACCCGACGTGCACCGGCCCGGCCCCGATCTCCGCGTACCCCAACGCCTCCAGCGCGGCGGACACCAGTGCGGGATCGGCAACGGCCGTGGAGGTCGGCACGCTCGTCAACGACGCCGTACCACCGGAGGTCTCGATCCGGATCTCCCCGGCCGGCGTCCAGAACGTCAGCGGCCCGTCGCCGATCCGCTCGGCCAGGGCGACCGCCGTGGCGATCGTGGCGTGCCCGCAGAACGGCACCTCGGCCTTGGGGCTGAAGTACCGGACGTCGAACGCCCGCTCCTCGGCGCGCGGCAGCACGAACGCCGTCTCCGAGTAGCCGACCCGAGCGGCGATGGCGAGCATCTCGTCGTCGGTCAGGTCGCTCGCGTCGAGCACCACACCGGCCGGGTTGCCGCCCGCCGGGTCCTTCGTGAACGCGCTGTAGCGCAGTACTCCGGTGTCGCTCATGCCTCGCTGCAACGCGTAGTGGTGCTCCAGTCTTCCGCCGCGGTACCTGCTGGTGAAGTAGGTCAGCCCCGCCTTCTCCAGCACGCGCCCGGACGCGCGGTTCTCCGCCTGGTGGCCGGCGACGACCCGGTCGGCGATGGCGAGCGCCTTGTCCCGCAGCTCCGCCGCGACGAGCGTGGCGATCCCGCGCCCCCACCAGGCGGGGTCGATCCAGTAGCCGATCTCGATGACGCCCAGGTCGCCGTCGAGCATCTGCCCCAGCCCGATGCCCACGCCGTCCTCGACCACCAGGTGCAGGCCGAAACCGTGGACCTCCCAGTGCTTCAGCGCCTGCTCGTGGCGTTCGGTCACGTAGTCCGGCGTCCAGGGCATGCCGTTGCCGACGTGGGCCGTCATCCGGGGATCGGACGCCCACCGCAGCATGTAGCCGAAGTGCTCGGGCTCCCACCGCACGAGTTCCATGGGCCCATCGTGCCTCAGCTGAACTGGGGGAGTAGCCCTTCGCACGTGCGCACCACGATCTGGGCGGCTTGGCGCTGCGCGTGGGGCGCGTGCACGTCGGAGGCCTGCGCCTGCCACCGCAGCAGCGCGTCGAGCAACGCCTCGCGCAGCTCACGGGCGTCGGCCTCGTACTCGAACCCGAGTCGTGCCGCCGGAGCCACGCCCTCCGCGCCGACGAGTCGCAGCGCCTCGGTCTGCAGCTCACCGGGCAGCTTCGTGCGTCCTGACTGCAGTGCGGCGATCAGCCTGAGCTCGCGGAAGTCGTGCGCGGAGGCGACGACCCGTTCGAGGTCGGCCATCAGCTTGCGGGCGTTCTGCCGCGGCTCCATCCGGAACAGCACGTCGAGCGCCAGCAACGCCGAACGCGCCTTCAGCACCTCACGGCGTTCGACGAAGTGGACGGCGATCGAGTCGCGCAGCTCGCCGAGCCCGCTGCGCTGCACCAGCTGCCCGGTCAGCTTCACCTGGGAGTCGAAGCCCTGCCTGATCAACGCGGTGATCAGCCGGACGCCGAAGATCCCGAACCGCTCCAGCAACGCCTGCCGCACAGCGGGTTCCATCGTCAGCGGGAACTCCGCGCCGACGAACCGGTCCGCCGACAGCAGGTGGTCCTCCAGCTCCTCGCGGCCCAGCCCCGACAGCACCCGCAGCGCCGCGAACTCGTCCTCCCGCAACGTCTTCGCGGCCACCGCCAGCAGTCCGGCGACCGAGACCACGTTCTGGCACAACGGTTCCACGGCCGGGTCGCGGCGGTAGCGGCGCGCGATCTGCTTGGCCGACGACAGCGCGTCGATCCGTCCGGCGCCGATCTCGTCGGCCCGCGCCAGCACCGCGACCGTGTGCACCGCGGCGGTGCGGGCGATCGGGTGGTCGTTGGCGGACTGCAGGAACTTCAGGTCCTCGTCCTGCACGTGCCTCATCAGGTACAGCAACGCGTCCGCGTCCCCGAGCACCTGTTCGGGCGTGGCCTCGGACGGGGTGTCGATCAGCACGACGTCGCGCAGCGTGCGCGCCGGCCAGTCCACGACGACCCGGTCGGCGCGGTCGAACTGGCCCGCCTCGACGTGGTGGCGGTGGCCGCGCCTGCCGAGCGCGAGCTCGTGCGGGCGTCCAGGGCCGGTGAAGACGTGCGCCCGCGGCTCGGTTCCGCCGCGGTACCAGACGAACGAGGCCTGCGGCGTGAACTCGTCACCGATCAACGCGTTGACCACAGTGGACTTGCCGATCCGCGACCGACCGGCCACCGCGATCCGCACGGGTTCGGTGTAGCGCTCGACGTGCGAGCGCAGCCAGGCCGTGGCGCGGGGGCTGTCGCGGTAGACGCCCAGTGCCTCCTGCAGCATCGACCAGACGACGCGGTCCAAGGTCACGCGGTGAGCTCCATGGCGGGACCCCCGAGTGCCTGAACCCTCTTGTAGAGCGTGACGAGCTTGTCCAGCTCCTTGCGGCCTTCGCGCATCCTGCGCTCGCGTTCGGTCTGGTCGTCCTGCACCGCGCGCTTGGCGCTGCGGGCCGACTCCAGCAACGTCTCCTGCAGCTCCTCGGCGAGAGTGCTGAAGTGGTTGCGCAGCGAGCGCTGGATGTGGCGCCCGGAGTCGCGGACGTCCTTGGAGAACTTCACGAAGAAGTCGTCCACGTGCCGTTGAGCGGCGGCCTTCGCGGCGGCCTGGCGGCGCTTCAGCCGTTGGTCCGACTCGTCCAGAATGGACTTCCCGCCGAACAGCGCGCCGGCGCCGAGCGAGATCACGTTGATCAGCGGCATGCCCGCGAGCGACGTGACCAGACCGAACATCAGCACGCCGCCGTAGGAGCCGCGCAGGCCCGTGAAGAGCTTCTGCGGCACCGAGAACGGCTCGATCTTCGGCTTCTCCAGCTTGCTCGCCGGCTCCAGCAGGTCGTCCGGCAGCACCGAGCCGGGGATCAGGTCCTCGCGGTAGACGGGGAAGTTGCGCGCGACCTTCGCGGCCACCCACTCCGCGCGTTCCATCAGCCAGGCGAAGTTCGTGGTGGCGGCCTCGTTGAGGTTGTCCTCCAGCCACTGCTCGAACTTGTCCCAGCCGATCGCGGGGTCGGCCTCGTCGTAGGTCTTGTCGACCTCGCGCAGGATCTTGCGGGTCCTGTCGCGCAGGTCGTACTCGACGTCGGAGATCAGATCGGCCATCTCGTCGTTGAGCACGTTCTGCCAGCGCGCGGACCGCCGCCGCAGCTCGTCGACGCGCCGCTGGGCCTCCTGCAGCGTCGAGATCGTGGCGACCGTGTGCGACGAGTCGTGGGCCGTCAGCTCCTCGCGCAACGGCGTGACGAGCTGGGTGAGCGCGCTCGACGCCACCACGGCGACGGCGCGGCGGGCCAAGAGGTCCGCGCTCGCCACGATGTCGCTCTGCACGCACGCCACCAGTTCGGGGAAGCCCGACTCGGCGTTGAGGCGCTGGTCGCCGGACTTCGCGGCGCGCAGCCGCAGCGCACTCGACACGGGGATGAGCTTCGCGCGGACGCCCGCGCGGGCCAGCAGCGCCCGGTTGCGTTCCACGACGCTGCGCCAGCTCGGCACGAGGTCGATCTTGGTGACGACCACCGTGACGTTCGGGCAGGCCTCCATGACCTTCTTGAGCAGCGTCATCTCGGCCGACGTCAGCTCGCCCGTCGCGTCGGACACCAGCAGCACGGCGTCCGCCTGCATCAGCGTCGCGAACGTGCTGGCGGTGTGTGCGGAGCGGGTGTCGCCGACGCCAGGCGTGTCGATCAGGACCAGGCCGCTGTCGAGCAACGCGCGCGGGATGCCGATCTCGGCGCGCACGACGTGCTGCGCGGCGGCCTGTTTCGTCACCTGGTCGATCGGGACGGCGATGCGCTCGGTCGGGGTGTGGAAGATCGACCCGCCCGCGGACGCGTTGCGGACCAGCGCCGCCGACGGCGTGTCGGCGTGCTGGACGAAGGTCGGCACAGTCGTCGTGATGTCGTCGCCCACCGCGCAGACGGGGGCGTTGAGCAACGCGTTGACGAGCTGGCTCTTGCCTTGTTTGGACTCGCCGACGACGAGAACGCGCAACTTGGGATCCAGTTGCTGTGCCCGCTTCTCCCGCAGCCGGGCCTCCAGGTCGGGCCTCCGGTGCGTGACGCAGGCCCCGATCGTCTCGTCGAGCACGTCGAGCCAGGGCGGTGCCATCACCTGACTCATAGTGCCGTGTTCACCCCCTTGGGTGAAAGCCTCGGATGCAATACAGGTTTTGTTCTGCCAGGTGGGGCTGATCGGGAGGACCGTGACGTTGCTCACCGAACGGGACGTGAACCGTCTTGATCTTTTTGTCAGCCGAGACGACGAACCGGCCCTGTCCACTGAAGACAGGGCCGGTCCGCGTTGGGAGGATGGCTCAGCCGAGCAGGCCCAGGTCCAGGTCGCCGACGACCGGGAGGCTGTGGGTCGCGTCGGTGACGGTGCCGAGCACGTTGCCGACACCCGCGGTGTCGCCGGCCAGGCCGGTCACGGAACCGACGACACCGGTCGCCGTGCCGACGGCGTTGGTCGCGGTGTGCTCGACGACCGCGATGGTGTCGTTCGACTGCGCGGTGAAGTTGCCGTCGGCGAGGTCGCCCAGGCCGCTGGTGTTCAGCACGCCCAGGTTCAGGTCGCCGCCACCCAGCACGCCGAGGGCGTCGTGGGCGAGACCCGTGGTGCCGCTGAGCTGGCCGAGCACGCCGTCGACACCGGAGACGGAGGAGGTGACGCCGTCCAGCGGCGCGTCGACGGTCGCGGTGGCGGTGTCGGCCACGTCGAGGACGGTGCCGGTCAGCGGGGACGTGGTCTGGTCGAGGACCGAGGTCACGTCGCCGACGACGGAGAAGTCGCCGCCGAGGCCCAGGCCGGCCGACGTGACGTCGCCCAGGGTGTTGGTGCCGAGGAGGAGGCTGAGGCCGTCCGCGTCGGCGGCGAGCACACCCGCGGAGGAGGTGTGGATGTCGCTGAGGCTCACGCCCGACGAGGTCAGCTGCGACGCGACGGCCTGCAGCTGGCTGATGGCGCCGAGCGGGCCTTCGGCGAGCAGGTCGTCGGCCGGCAGGTTCAGGTCGAGGCTTTCGAGGGTGGGCAGACCGTCGACAGCGGGGACCAGGTCGAGCACCAGCGGGATGACTTCCTGCACGTCGACTGCCGTGATGTCGGCCAGCCCGGCCTGCTCCAGGGTGCCCTGGGCGTCGTTCGCGAACGCGGTCTTCAGGGCGGGGTCGCTGAGGAGGTTCAGCACGAAGTCGTGGAGCGTCGTGGGCTGGATCATCGAAGGAACTCCTGTTTGGGCACGTGGCTGTGTCGGGGGTGTGCGGCTCGAAAGCTATGAGAGCGAGGCCGTCACCTGCATCGGGGATCACTCCCAGTGAATCCCCGTTCCCCAATGGGGTGACGGTCGTTGACCCCCTAGGGGATTAGGGGCCTCGCTTGAGCGTCTCTCGTTCACCCGTGTAGGTACTGCTCGCTGCTGCGAACAGGTGAGGTAGGGACTTGGCGTACGTACTCGGAGTCGATGTCGGGACAACCCGGACGACGGCTGCCGTGTGCCGCCTCGACGGTGCCCGGGATGCCGAGATCGCCCTCGTCGTGCCGTCGTTGCTGCAGCTCACGGACGCGGGCACGTTCACGGTCGGCGAGCGCGGTGTGCCCGGCTGGACGGCCTCCGGCTTCGCCCGCCGGGTCGGCGACGCGGTGCCGTTCTCGCTGGGCCCGGAGATGTGCCCGGCCGAGGAGCTCACCGCGCTGCTGGTCATGTGGGCCGTTGGTGAGGTGGTCGCCCGAGAGGGTGAGAAGCCCCGTCACCTGGCCGTGAGCCACCCGGCCGGGTGGGGCCCCTATCGCCGTGGGCAGCTCTACGCGGCGTTGCGGGCCGTCGGCCTGCACGACGTGACGCTCGTCTCCGAGCCGTTGGCGGCCGCCGAGAACCACGCCGTGCGCGCACGGGTGGTGCCCGACGCGACGTTGGCGGTGTTCTCGCTGGGCAGCCACGCGTTCTCCGCATCGGTCGTCCGTCGTGCGCAGAACCGGACGTTCGAGCTGGTCAACCACGTCGAGGGCGTCGACCACCAGACCGGCGGCGACTTCGACGACCTGCTGCTGGGGCTGGTGCGAGGGCGGCTCGGCAAGGACGCCCCCGTGTCGGCCGCCGAGTGCGAGGCGGCGAAGCGGGCGTTCGGCCCGACCGGCCAGTCCGTGGTGGTCAGCGGCGTGGAGATCACGCGCGACGAGTTCGTCGACGAGGTCCGGCCGTCCGTCGACCACCTGGTGGGCACCTTCGTCCGCGCGGTGGGACCGGCCCAGCCCGACGCCGTGCTGCTCGTCGGCGGCGGTTGCCGGATGACCGTGATCGGCGACGCGCTGTCCTCGACGGTCGACTGCCGCGTGCTCGCCGAGGGCGCCCCCGAACACTCGGTCGCCAAGGGCCTCGCCGTAGCCGCACGCCTGGTCCTGCTGGGTCCCGAGGTCGAGCCGGAACCGTTCGAGACCTCGGTCCTGGTGCACACCCGCGAAGCGTCGTTGCGCTTCCCCGTCGGCGAGGTCCCGAGCCCCGACGACGACGACGAGTTCTCCGCGCCACCGCCCCGCCCCCCGGTGGACGTGTCCCCGCTGGAACTGCCGCCGAGGCGGGTGAAGCGCGTCACGAGCGTGCTCAAGCCCGCCGGACGGCGCTCCGGTTCCGGCTCCCGATCCCGAGACGATGATGAGGACGGCCGTTGAGCGTGACCACGCGAGACAGGTTGGTGCTGGACGCCCCCGTGCGGAGCGTCCTGGACCGGATCAACGACGCCGACGCCGGCACCCGCCTGCGCGTCGTCGTCGCGGCACCTGGTGGTTACGGCAAGACAGCGCTGCTTTCGGAGATCACCAACACGGCCGTGCGCGTGGTGGACGACGCGCACCTGCTGGACGATGCTTCGTTGCGCGCACTTGCCTCCGAACCACTTCTGGTGCTCGCCTACCGCCCCTGGCCACGCCGGGCGGTGCTGGCCGAACTGACCCAGGGCGCCGTCGTGGTGCCGTTGGCGCCGCTGACCCGCGACCAGGTGCGCGAACTGCTGAACGCCGGCAAGCCCGTTGCCGACTTCGTGTACGCACAGAGCGGTGGCGTGCCACGGTTCGTGGAGCGCCTTGGCCCCGTGTCCGAGGTTTCTCTTGAGGTGCTGAGCGCCTTCCGCGCCGAGCTCGACTGGCTGGACCCGGACCTGCAGAAGTTCCTGCTCGCAGCCGAGGCCGGCTCGGGCCAACGGCTCGACCTGCTGTCCTCGTTGCTGGACAAGGACTTCGACGAGGTCAGCGACATCATCGAGGCCGCCCGCGCCACCGGCATGCTCGCCGAGGACGGCACACTGGTCCCGCTGGCCCTGCGCGCAGTCGGCTCACTGACCCGCGCCGAACGCCGCATCGCCGTCCGTCAGAAGCTCGCGTTGCTGCAACTGGAACGCGGCGGTCCGGTCCTGGACCTCGTGCGCCCTCTGCTGGACACCGGCATCGGCGGCCCCGTGTTCGTAGCGGCCGCCCGCGAGGCCCTGCCTTCCGACCCGGCTCTCGCAGCCCAGCTGTTCAAGGCCTCCACCGGCGGCGGAACGCCGTCGGCGGAAACCGCTGCCTCCTGGGCCACGGCGTCGGCCATGGCCGGCGATCTCGACGGTTCGTTGCGCCTCGCGGACCAGGTCATCAGCGCCTCCGACTCGCCCCACCGCCGAACCGCCGCCGAGGTGGCCGCCGTTGCCCTGGCCCACCGCGGCCAACTGGCGCGCAGCACCGAACTGTTCCGGTGGGCCGCCACTCCCTATGCCGCGGCCTTCGCCGGCATCGGTCTGATCGGCACCGGCCACCTGTACGAGGAGACTCCTCCGCAGCCCCCGACGATGCTCGGCGGCGCGGCATCGTTGATGCTGCAGGGAGTCCGGCAGTCGGTGGCCGGCACGGAGACCGACGCACTGTCCACTTTGGTCCGTGCGTCTTCTCTGCTGGAACCCGCTCGTGGTGCTGTTCTCTTGCCAGACAGCCCGGCTGCTCTTGCGGCCTTGGTCGCCGTGCACTGCGGTGAGCCGAACGTGGCCGAGTCCGTGCTGGACCGCGCGGTGGAGACCGGTACCGGCGGCGTGCTGATGTCCGTGCGGCACCGTTTGTTGCAGGCCTGGCTGCACATGCTGCGCGGCAACCTGGCCGTGGCGCGCGAGACGTTGATGTCCGTCCGGGGAGCTTTCGAGCCTCGGGACTGGATCTTCGCGGTGGCACTTGAGGTCGGTGTCGCTCGCCGCAACTCCGACCTGGCCACCCTGCGCCGGACGTGGGAGCAGGCCTGCGAGGCCGTGCTCCGGCACCCGGTGGACCTGTTCAGCCTGTTGCCGTTGGGGGAGTTCGCGGCGGCCGCGGCTCGGTTGCGGGATCAGGAGCGGTTGGCGCCGCACCTTGCGCAGGCCTCAGCCTTGTTGCGTTCTCTTGGGAATCCGCCGTTGTGGGCCGCGCAGTTGCATTGGAGCCTGCTGCATGCGGCGATCATCGACGAGAACTCTGCGGCGGCTGAGGAACACGCTGGTGCGCTGGCTGCTTGGCGGGAGCGGAGTCGGTACTGCCTGATTCTCTCTTCTGCTGCTGAGTGCTGGTTGGACGTTGTCGCTGGGAAGGTCGACGCGGATCGTGTCGAGGAGGCTGCTCGCAGCTTGCATGCGGTCGGGTTGTGGTGGGACGCCTCGCGGTTGGCCGGGCAGGCCGCTATCCGGACTTCTGATCGGCAGGCGATGGTTCGGTTGCTGGACTGTGCGCGGTTGTTGCAGGGGCGGCCGGTTTCTGCCCGGCGGGGGGCTGAGGCTGCTGATGTTGTTGTGGTCGAGGATGCCGGGAAGTTGAGTGATCGGGAGCGGGAGGTGGCTCAGTTGGTGTTGGAGGGGATGACTTATCGGCAGGTCGGGGATCGGTTGTTCATCTCCGCCAAGACTGTTGAGCATCACATGGCTCGGATGAGGCAGCGGTTGGGGTCTACTTCGCGGTCTGATCTTTTGGGGCAGTTGCGGCATATTTTGGGTGGCTGACGGCGGCTTTTGCGTGCGGTTGCTGTTGCGGGCGGCCTGGTTGCGGTTGCGTGCTTCCCCTGGGGGCTCTGCCCCCAGACCCCCGGCAATCTGAAATGGGGGTAGCGCTGGGGGCAGGTTGATGGCACGCCTGTTGCGTAGAGCGGCTGCCTGTTGAGTTGAGTGTTGCGGTGGCGGTGGGGTCCCATCACGAGCCGCACCAAGAGCGGGCCACACCTGAGGGGTGAGGTCAAGTCGACGAAGAGCGTGTCGACTTGACC
>NZ_JBHXLF010000037.1:0-42204 GCF_042721515.1 Lentzea sp. NPDC058436 | reverse complement strand
TTTTTGCCTCTTTTGTGGGGGTCTCAAACCCCCCCCCGTTTGGGGGTGCCCCCCCACCCCTCCTCTGATGTGGCCCGCTCTTGGCTCGACTCGTGACGAAGCCACCCCACGGAACGCAACCAACCAACGCACCGCGCAGCCGCCAAAAGCAACAGGCGTGCCATCTACCCGCCGAGGGCGCTGGCCCCGGCTTTGGATCAGATTGGCGGGGTCTGGGGCGGAGCCCCAGGAAGAAACCGGCACCCGCCAACGAAACAGGGGGACGACCTGCGGGAAGGTGCGCGCACCAACCAGCAAGCGTCCCCCTGGGGAACGACGAACCTCAGAGGTTCGGGAACCAGATCTTGATCTCGCGCTCCGCCGACTCGGCCGAGTCGGACCCGTGGACCAGGTTGTACTGGACCTCGGTGCCGAAGTCGCCGCGGATCGTGCCGGGCGTGGCCTTCTCGACGGGGTCGGTGCCGCCGGCCAGCTGGCGGAACGCCGGCACGGCGCGGACACCCTCGACCACGAGGGCGACCAGCGGGCCGCCGGTGATGAAGTCGACGAGGTCGTTGTAGAACGACTTGCCGTCGTGCTCCGCGTAGTGCTGCTCGGCGGTGGCGCGGTCGGCGGTGCGCAGCTCGAGGGCGGCGAGCTTCAGGCCCTTGCGCTCGATGCGGGCGATCACCTCGCCAACGAGACCACGGGCGACGCCATCGGGCTTAACGAGAACCAGGGTGCGCTCGGACACGACGGTGTGACTCCTCGAAAACAGGTACGGGATGTGCGGACAAGGGTAACCGCGCACGTGCGGCACACGTCCGGAGGGCTGTGACGCGGGATACGTCGGCCAACGAGGACGACCGGACCAAGACGACGACCGGACTGAGACGACGACCGCGCTGCATAGGCGGCTGATGCGACATAGTGCTGCGCGTGACTGCCAAGCACACGGGTTCCGCGCTGACCGGCGCCGCCGTCCTCTTCGTCCTGCTGAGGCTCCTCGCCGTCTCCCACTACGACTGGCACACGGCGTTCGCTCTGCTCCACACGCTCGAACTGGACGACGCGCCCGGCCTGTTCCTCGGCACGTTCATGGCCGACGACCGCATCAGCACGGTGTTGCTGATGATCGTCACGCCCGCGACGTTCTTCTTCTACCTGCGCACGCGCAAGGATCCCGAGCGGGCGAACACGACGGCGTTGCTCACGTTGATCGTGCTCATAGCGCTGATGGTGTCGCACACGCTGACGTACCACCGGTGGTGGCTCGCGGCGGGAGCTGTGGTGATCGGGGCGGCGATGGTGCTCGCGATCCGGAACGCGCGGTGGTTGCTCAAGTGGTTCGCGTGGTTGCTGGCCGGGTCCGCGCTCGTGGTGGCTGCCGTCGTGAGCACGCCGTGGGTGCCCAAGGAGCGGATCAACGACGCGCAGGAGGTCTACGTGTTCGAGACGAGCCCCGGCTTTCTGAAGGTGCTGGACGCGCACGACCGGAAGTTCGCCATTCTGCGGACCGACGAGGTCCGCAAGCGCGAAGAACTCGCTGATCACTGACAATCCCATAGAAGCCGAATAAATAAGTTTCGAAACTGTTGCCACACGATCTGGAATCATTCACTCGATCGTGTAGTTCCGCACGCGCTTTTGCGATACCGACAGGTATGAAGTAACGGCGTCGGTCACTCCTTCGATGAGTTAGAAGTGCCCGATTGGGCGGTCATTTGCCAGGATTCCGCTCGGTTAGACCTAAATGACTCGGAGTTACCTCTGTTACGCGACCATCAAGCCGCATTCGATGCCCTCGCATGCGCCTTGACTCGGTGCCACGAGGATCGTGTCACCGGGGCGTTGCGTGTTTCCGGAAATGCGGGAGGACTGTTCCACCTGCACGAAGGCGCGGTGATCGCCGTGGACAGCGCCGGCTCTCCCGGAGTGGAGACGCTGTCGCTGAAGAGCGGGGTCAGCGCGGAGGACTGGGACGCGGCGCTCGCGGAGAGCGTCTCCAGCGGGTCCTTGCACGACGCGCTCGCCGGGCGCGGGTACGACGGCGTGGAGGCGGTCGCCCTGGCCGCCCTGCTGGACGGAGCGTTCGCTGTCGCCGCAGGTGACGTGGAGGAATGCGTCGTCGTCAGCGACTCCGCCGACGTGCCGCTGTTGCCGGTGGACGGCATCGCTCCGGCCCTCTTGCTCGAGAAGGTGGCAAGCAGGCTCGACGAACTGACCGTCCCGTTGTCGCCCTACCGGGACCGCCTGGTGCCGGGCCGCGGGACGCCGTCGTCAGAGGAACGACAGGAGATCGTCGCGCACGCCACGGGACGGCGCAGCGCACGGGACATAGCGTTCGCGACCGGCAGGAGCCTTTATCCGGTCACCGTCGAGATCTCCCGAATGCTCGGTGAAGAACTGCTGGAAATCGCCTCGCCCGCGACGGCCTTCAGTTTTTCGCACTGGGGTCTGCCCTCCCTGCGCCCTCGGGCTCCGGGGCTGGGCAGCGGAAAGGAACTGGAGTGGACTACGACGCCCTGGCCGCCGAACTGCGGAAAGTCAGGGAGAACATCGCCGGAGTGACGGACACGGTGATCGCCGCGTCCGACGGAATCCCGATTCTCACCGACGTCGCGAAGAACGTCGAGCCCTCGCACATCTCGGCGCTCGCGGCCGCCGATCTCGGCATCGCGCGCCAGGCGGCCGAGGTGGTCGGCCTGGGCGCGCTCCGCCAGACCGTGGTGTTCGGCAGCGAGGGCTACATGGCCGTGTACTCCATCAGCAGGACCGCGCTGATGGTCGTGCTCGGGGACAAGGGCCTGAACCTCGGACGCCTCCTGCACGAGACCCGGCCCGCGATCGACCGGATCGGTTCGATCATGACCCCCTGACGCACCGCCCACCGAAAAAATGGTCGCAGCACATGTCCGCATTCGGTTCATTGCTCTCATCTATGTGGAGACGTGTCCGCATGCGATCGGGGAGCGAGAAACCGACCACGTTGCCTCGATCACCAGTTGACACAGAAAAGTGGAGTTTGATGAACATCGACACCGCACTAAAAGAGGCCATGTCCATCTCCGGCGCCGTCGGCGTCGCGCTGGTCGACTACGACAGCGGCATGTCGCTGGGCACCAGCGGCGGCGGCGACTGGCTGAACCTGGAGATCGCGGCCGCCGGCAACACCGAGGTCGTCCGGTCGAAGCTCCGGGTCATCCAGACGCTGGGCCTCAGCGACACCATCGAGGACATCCTGATCACCCTGCACCGCCAGTACCACCTGATCCGCCTGATGGGCGGCGTGAAAGCAAGGGGATCGCTCTTCCTGTACCTGGTCCTGGAAAGAGATGTCTCGAACCTCGCGCTGGCCCGGCACCACCTCAAGCGCATCGAGGCCGAGCTGCAGATCTGACCGGAACAACGACGAGGGGTGCCCGGTTCGCGGAGAACCGGACACCCCTCGTCGGTGCGACTCCCCCTAGTGCACCAGAACGGGCTGGGCATCCCGCGCCACGGCGACCTGCCGCAGCACGAACACCGCGAGCCCCAGAGCGACCGCGACGAGCGCGGCCGAGATCCAGAACGCCAGGTGGAAGCCCGAGGTCAGCGCCTCCAGCCGCCCGACGCCCGACGCCAGCAGCGACGACGTGTAGCTCGTCGAGGTCGTCGCCAGCACCGCGAGCCCCAGCGCACCGCCCACCTGTGCGGTCGTGTTCACCAGCCCGGACGCCAGCCCTTCCTCGCCGTGGGCGGCGCCGGACATCGCCAGCGACATCAGCGCCGGGAACGACAGCCCCAGCCCGATCCCCAGCGGCGCCACCGCGGGCAGGATGTGCGCGAGGTACGAGCCGTCGACCGGCACCTGTGTGAACACCAGCATCCCCGCCAGCATGAACAGCAGGCCCACGATCAACATGTTGCGCTCGCCGAACCGCGAGTTCAGCCGCGCCGACAGCGACACCGAGAACACCGCGATGGCACCGGCGACGGGCATGAACGCCAGGCCGATCTGCAACGGCGTGTACTGCAGCACGAGCTGCATGTACAGCGTGCCGAGGAAGAACAGCCCGAACATGCCGGCGACCATCGAGATCTGCACGAGGTTCGCGCCGGTCACGTTGCGGGACTTGAACACCCGCAACGGCAGCAACGGCTTCGCGGCGGTCCGTTGGCGCAGGACGAAGCCCACCAGCAACGCCACGGCCACGGCGCCAAGACCCACCGTGTGCGCGGAGCCGAAGCCGTAGTGCTCGGCCTTGACGATCGTGTAGACGCCGAGCATCACCGCGGCCACGATCAGCAGCGCCCCCAGGACGTCCGCGCCCTCCCGCAGCCCGAGGCCTTCCGAGTCGGGCACGAGACGCACGGCCGCGACGGCGGCCACGATGCCGATCGGGATGTTCACGAAGAAGATCCAGTGCCACGACATGGCGTCGGTCAGCACACCGCCGAGCAACAGGCCGAGGGACGCGCCCGCCGCCGCGACGAAGCTGAAGATGCCGATGGCGCGCCTCCGCTCGTCGGGCTCGGGGAACATCGTCACGACCATGCCCAGCGTCACGGACGTGGCCAGCGCGCCGCCCGCACCCTGCACGAAGCGGGACACGATCAGCATCTCGGCGCTGAACGACAGCCCGCACAGCAGCGACGCGACCGTGAAGACGCCGAGGCCGATCAGGAACACCTTCTTGTGCCCGATCAGGTCGCCGAGACGGCCCGCGAGCAGGAGCAGACCGCCGTAGGCGATCAGGTACGCGTTCACGACCCAGGCAAGCCCTGCCTGGCCGAACTTGAGGTCCTCCGCGATCGCGGGCAGCGCGACGTTCACGATCGTCTGGTCCAGCACGATCATCAACATCCCCGCGCACAGCACGATCAGCGCGAGCCAGCGCGCGTCGGTTCTCGATCCCCCTGAGGTCATAAGAGGGACCGTAGCAGATAGTTTTGTACGGGACTATCTTCTACCCAACGGCATGACGCAGAGCACGCTTGCGCGGCGGCTTCTCGCACGCGACAGGGGTGCTCAACCGGCCTTCCACGAGCCTCGTCAGGCCGCTGACCATGCCTTTTCGTTCGTCGTCCGGCAACGAGCCCAGCACGCTGCCGACCACGTCCTCGTACACGTCGTCGGCCTTCGCCACGATCTCGCGGCCCAGATCAGTGACGACGACAACGCGCGCACGGCGGTCCGTAGGCGACGGCTTGCGCTCGGCGTAACCAGCGGATTCAAGGGCGTCCATCGTCACGACCATGGTCGTCTTGTCGATGTTCACGCGGTCGGCGATCTCGGTCTGCGTGAGACCCGCGTCGAGGGCGCTGGACAACACGCAGCGGGCTCGCGGAGTCAGTCCGATCTCCGCGAGCCTCGCCGTCAGTTCCGTCTCCAGTGCGTGACCCGTGCGATGCAGCAGCATCATCAGGTCGGTACACCCCTTCGTGCCCATGGGCTCGACGGTACCAAATAGTCCTGATCCGAACTATTTGTTGACGGGACTACCTCTCCAGCACCACGACCGACCGTGCCGCACCGGCCTTCTTCTCGCTGGTCACGGCCTTCCAGTCACCGGCGGGCAGCGTCACGGCCTTGTCCGTCGGGAACGGGTTGATGACCACGAGCACGCCCCGGCGAGCACCGTCCACGTCCGGCCCGACCGTGTCGTCGACGTGCATGACGATCACCCCGGACTCGGCCGCGGGGAACGAGACCTTCTGCTGCACCAGGTTCGCGTCGCCCAGCGAGAACAACGGCGACGTCTGGCGGATCCGCAGCAGCTCCAGGGTCGCGTCCAGCGAGGCCTTCATGTCGGACGAGGAAGGCTTCGCCAGACCCAGCAACGGCTTCGCGTACGGCCACTTCGCCTCGTTGTCGGCCTTGGGCGGCAGCCCGCGACCGAAACCGTTGTCGCGCAACGACGGGTCGTAGGCGTTGAACCAGTCCCCCGAGTCGTAGCTGTTGCGGTCCAACGACTTCGAGCGCAGGAACTCGGTGCCCGCGTGCACGAACGGCCGCCCCTGCCCCAGCAGCGCCGGTGCCAGCGAGACCGTCTGCATCTTCACGCGGTCCGCCATCGACGTCTCGGGCTTCAGCTTGAACATCAACGCGTCGAACAGCGCCTCGTTGTCGTGCGCGTCCACGTACGTGATGGCCTCCAACGGCTGCCCGGTGTACCCGGCGGGCGAGCCGTTGTACTGGACGTCCCGACCGGCGACGACAGGCCCGGCCGTCGACTGGAACCGGTACGACGCCATGTTGCCCGCCATGCCGAGCTTCACGAGGTCGCTGTAGTTCTCCAGGCGTTGAGCCACGTTCCCGTTGGCGGGCGAGGAGTTCACGTCGCCGGCCAGACCGGAGCCGATGCCCTGCACGCGCGGGTCGTCGTCGAACGGACCGCCGCCGCGCACGGCGTCGCGGAGCCGGTCGCTGAACGTGCCGACGCCCGTGCCGGCCATGTTCGCCTGCGTGGCCTGCTCGAACCGGGCGTTGCCGGCGACCTCGCCGAAGTCCCAGCCCTCGCCGTAGACGCCGATCTTGCGCCCGTCCACGCCGTCCCGTTCCACGGTCAACGCGTCCAGCACCGCCCGCACGGCCAGGATGTTCGCCTTCGGGTGGTGGCCCATCAGGTCGAACCGGAACCCGTCGACCTTGTACGTGCGCGCCCACCGCACCACCGAGTCCACGACGAGCTTGCCCATCATGGCGTTCTCGGTCGCGGTGTTCGCGCAGCACGTGGAGTTCGCGACCGAGCCGTCGAGGTTGAGCCGCTGGTAGTAGCCGGGCACGACCTTGTCGAGCACGGACGTCGGTGCGTCGCCGAACGCCGCCGTGTGGTTGTAGACCACGTCCACCACCACGCGGTTGCCGTTGTCGTGCAACGACTTCACCATCTCGCGGTACTGCTTCGAGCGCGCCCAGCCGTTCTGCGCGTCCGCTGTGGCGTACGAACCCTCCGGCACGTCGTAGTGGAACGGGTCGTAGCCCCAGTTGAAGCCGTCACGGCCGGCCACCGCGCCGACGCACGCCTGCTGCTGGTCCGAGTCGGCGGGCAGCGACGCGAGATCACAGGCCGGGGTGGCCTGGTCGGAGCGCTTCTCAGGAATCGTCGCGATGTCGAACGTCGGCAGCAGGTGCACGGTGTCCATGCCCGCCGCGGCCAGCGTCTTCAGGTGCTTCATGCCGGTCGAGTCGCGGTGCGTGAACGCCTTGTAGGTGCCGCGATCCGACGCAGGAACCGACTGGTCGTTGATCGAGAAGTCGCGCACGTGCAGCTCGGTGATCGCACCGCCCATGCCCTTCGCGACGTCGCGCGACCACCCGTCGGGCATCGACCGGCTGTCCTTGAGGTCCGCGAACTGCGAGTGCGTCGAGTTCACCGACAACGCCACGGAGTACGGGTCGGTGACGACGACCGTGCGCTGCCAGTCGGTCACCTCGAACTGGTAGTACTTGTTCTTCCACTCGCCCGTGCCGGTCCACGAACCCGAGGCGTCGTCCCGCTTGAGCTGCACGACCTTCCGGGGCTCACCGGAAGGCTGGTCGAAGACGCGCAGCTTCACGTCGGTGGCCGTCGGCGCCCACAGCCGGACCGAGGCGCGGTCCCGGTCGAACGTCGGCCCGAACGCCAGTTTCGTTGCGGCAGCGGCATAACGGTCGTCCAGCACGCCCGCGATCTGCACGCTCGTGCGGTGCCGGATCGCACCGCCCGCGTCGACGTGCACGGCGACGAGCTTGTCCCGCAACGCCTCGTCCACGAACTCGCGCACGGCGAACACCGGCTTCCCGCGCAGGTGCGGGAACTGCGCGGGAACCTCGTCGGTCGTGGGCGAGAGCCGCAGCACCTTCGCGCCGTACTCCAGCCGGTAACCGTCGGACTGCACGGACGGCACGTCCCAGACGACCTTGTCCTTCGAGATCCAGATCGCCTTGGCCTTGGTCAGGTCGTCATCCGCGGCCGGGCCCACGCTGGACGGCAGCAGGTAGGTCTCGTTGCCCTGCAACTGCCACACCTCGTTGCCCTTCTGCCCCAGGTCGAGGAACTGGTCAGGGCCGGGGTCCTTGGTGTCGCCGCGGTGGACGATGTAGCTCAGGCCCGCCGCGCCGGCCGCCAGTGGCACCGACCAGTAGACGCCGAACTGGTCGCGCCCGTCCGGCACCCGCGACTGGTTCCAGCCCGGTGACGGCTCCGCGGAACCCGTCCAGTGGTACATCGTCCAGTCGGTGTAGTCGCCGTCAGGGCGGTTGTAGTGGATCACCGCCCGGTTCTCGGCGGCGGCGAGCGAGGCGTGCACCTTCCCGCCGGCGACCCACGCGTGGCCGCTCGTGAACTTGCCCGAGGCCTCCACGGTCGTGCCGCGCACGACGGAGAAGTCCGTGGTGGGCGGGAGTTCCGCGACGCCGTTGCTGAACGGCACGTCACCGCGTCCGGCGACGCGCACGAAAGCGCCAGCGGCGTCACCAACGTAGTGCACGACCGCCTTGCCCGTGGCCGCCTGCTCGGAGGGGTGCACGGACGGGTCGCCCTGCTTCAGCCACACCTCGGGCGTCACGCTGGGATCGACGAACCGGTCGACGGACGTGTCCTTCTCGTCGCCCTTGTGCGCGATGAGCCCGACGGACTTCGCGCCCGGCTTCAGCTTCACCCAGGCGAAGCGCCCGTAGGCGTCCTCCCCCGCGAACGGCAGCGGCGCGTTCCACTCGGTCGGCGTCTCCACGTCACCCCAGACGTGCAGGCCCCAGCCGTCGTAGTTGTCGCGCGCGTAGTGCACGACCAGCCAGTCCGGGTTCTTCGTGCCGGGGTCCGGCAGCGGCGGGGCGGCCACGAGCGACACGAACGCGCCGTCCGCTCCGATCTCGCCGGACTTCGCGACCACGCGCAGTTCGACGCGCTTGCCCACAGCCGCACCCGGAAGTGCCGACAGGTCAGCGAAAACGCGGTAGGGCGCTGCGTCGTCGGTGCCGAGCACGGTCCAGTCGCGGGCGCCCTCGACGCGCGCGGCGAAGGTCGCGGCGGCGTTCGGCGCGCTGATGCCGTCCGCACGGAGCTCGACGCGCTTGTCCAGCACCGTTCCGGCGGCCGGGGCGACCAGCGTCGGCGCCGGCTTGGACTTCGCGACGTCGCTGGTTCCCTTGAGCACCAGCGTCGACAGCGCGGGCACGGTCACCGTGACGCGGCCGTTCTGCACCTGGGCGTTCTCGAACCCGGCGGACGACACCGGCACGGTGACGGTCGCGGGCGCGGTGCCGGCGTTGGCGACGACGAGGTGCTCGCGGCCGAGGATCCGGCTGAACGCGAACACGTCACCGTCGGCGTAGCGGAGCACCTGGTTGCCGTCGCGCCACACGGGATCGCGGTCGACCTGCGCGGCGAGTGCCTTGAGCTGCTGGTACAGCGGGTGCGCGGTGTTGAAGTTGTCGACGGCGCCCGTGCGGTCGGAGCCGATCAGCTTCTCCGCCATGTACTCGGGCGTCTTGGAGGCGAACATGTCCTGGCGGGACAGCTTGTCTCCACCCGTGCCCGCGAAGCCCTGCTCGTCGCCGTAGTAGACGACCGGGTTGCCGCGCCACAGGTACATCAGCTGGTTGCCGAGCTTCAACCGTTCCAGCAGCTCGGCGTCCGAGATGCCGGGACGGTCGTTGCGGATCATCCACGCGATGCGGCCCATGTCGTGGTTGCCGAGGAACGTGGGCAGCGACGAGGCGTTGGAGTCGGCGTCGGTGTAGCGGTCGTCGTCGAGCAGGACCTCGCCGAGGCGCTGGGAACCCTTGCCGGACAGGAAGTTCAGCGCACTGCTCTGGAACGGGAAGTCCAGCGTGGCCTGCATGCGGCCGTCGGTCGTGTACTTCGAGGTGTTCTCGGGCGAGGAGTCGAAGACCTCGCCGAACACGAAGAAGTCCTTCTTGCCCTTGCGGTTCGCGTACTGCTTCACGTGCGGCGCGAGGGCCTGCCAGAACTCCAGGTTGACGTGCTTGACGGTGTCGACGCGGTAGCCGTCGATGTCGAGCGTGTCGATCCAGCTGGTGAAGATGTCCTTCATGCCGTTGACCACGCGCGGGTGCTCGGTCATGAGGTCGTCGAGGCCGGAGAAGTCGCCCTGCTCGCTCGACTCGCCGGAGAACGTCGAGTCACCGCGGTTGTGGTAGAGCGTGGAGTCGTTGAGCCACAACGGGAACTTCGTCGGGCCGTCCTTCACCGGCGTGTACGGGAACGACTTGTCCGCGTCCAGCTTGGGGAAGTCCTTCCTGCCCGCGTACTGCCCGATGTCGAACGGCTTGCCCGACGCGTCCAGGTACGGCTGGGCGCCCGTGGAGACGTACTGGGTCTTGCCCTCCTCGTACTTGATCACGTCCGCGGTGTGGTTCGCGACGATGTCGAAGAAGACCTTGATCCCACGCCGGTGCGCGTCCCTGATCAGGTCGCGCATCTCCTGCGTGGTGCCGAAGTGCGGGTCGAGCTTGGTGAAGTCGAGCGTCCAGTAACCGTGGTAGCCGGCGGAGTCGCCCTGCACCCAGCGGTTGAGGAACATCGGCGTCATCCAGATCGCCGTGATGCCCATGCCGTCGAGGTAGTCGAGCTTCCCGCGCAGGCCCTTGAGGTCGCCGCCGTGGTAGAAGCCCTTGTCAGCGGGGTCGAAGCCGTGCTCGGCGGCCTTGGACCGGCCCCGGTCGTTCGACGGGTCGCCGTTCGCGAACCGGTCGGGCATCACGAAGTAGAAGCGCTCGCCCCGCAGGTCGTCGCGTTTGGGCGGCAACGCGAGTTTCGCGTCCCCGTCGCGCACACCGGGCGCTATGTCCACCACCTCCCCCACGGCCAGGCGTTGCGGTGGAGCGGCAACGGCCTGAACGGGTGTCAGGGGGAGCAAAACCAGTGCAGCGAGCGCGGCGACGACCCGACGCATCGCGACCTCCTTGTCGCAAACTCTTGCAGGGTTGCTGCACGAAACCACGACAAACAGCGGGAAACAATACGTCGGCTATTGCAAATGTTTGCGATCAGCCCGTCGGACGCCGGTAGGTGATCGCCATCTTCAACGGATGCGAGCGCCACTCGTTGACCGCCAGACCGGCGATCACGCCGATGCCCTCGACCGACTCCGGCGTGGCGGGGGCGCTGCGGCTCGGCGACCCGGCCAGCGGTCCCTCGGCGGGTGGCGGCGAGAACTGGGCGATCACCACCTGCTGGCCCTCGTGCGGCTGCACGGCCAGCAGGACGTGCGGATCGGCCTGCTCGCCGTCGTTCTCGATCGGTTCCAGCGACAGGAATTCACCGCGTTCCGCCGCCTCACCGCTCATCCGGCCCGCCCACTTGAAGGCGTCCATGACGTCGTCGTCGGAGAGCGCGGCGTTGGCCTCGGCCAGGGAGACCTGCTGCAGACGGGTGCTGTGCGCGGTCATCTGGCCGTTGGTGGTGAAGCGGTCGGGGATCATCGCGTCGCCGGTCTCGACGTCGATCATGAGCATGTCGCGGAACCGGGTGTCCGCGAGCGGCGAGCGGCCCATGAGACCGCGGCCGAGCATCTCCTGGAGCTTCGAGTCGGTGGTGCGCCAGTACGTCGTCTCCTCGCCGATCCGCAGTCCGACGAAGTCCCTGACCGGCAGGCTCGGCAGCGCCGTGATGAGGCTCTGACCAGGCGCGACCGGAGGTGGTGGCGCCGGAGCCCTGAACGGCGGCAGTGAGGCGAAGCCTGGATCCACCTGCGCCGTGCGGACCACGTGGTGTGCCCACGCGCGCACACGCGACAACGGGTGGTCGGGGAACCGTGGGTCGTGGCGCGGGTCGTCGCCCGCGTGGAACGGCAGCACACCCTGCAGCTCGGGCGCGTACGGGTGCGGCTTGACCCAGTCCTCGAACCCGAGCTCGGCGGCGAGGATGGCCTCCCGCGCGCCCGTCATCCCGCGTTCCGCCGCCACGAGCTGCAGCACCGCGCTGGAGCGCTCCTTCGGGACGGTGAAGGAGCAGGTGAACACCTGCCCGTTCGGCTGGTTCGGCAGCGGCAGCTTGACGATCCGCAGCAGCGCGGGCGCACCGCCGAGCTGGACGACGTGCGCCTCGATCAGGCAACCGGCCTCGCCGTGGATGATCGCGAGGTCGTGCCGGAGCTTCGGCAGGTCGTCCAGCCCGGCCGGAAGATCCGGGACCAGGCCGAAGTAGGTGAGCACGGCCTGGTCACCGTTGGCGTGCTGCCAGGTGTTCTGGTCGAGCTGACGGAAGCCGGAGGTGTCGAACGAGATGGGCACGCACCGACACTACGTCGCTGCTAGGCAGCCCTCAGCGTTTTGGACCACAGCGACGCGCCCGTGGCGTCGCGCAGCCACACCGTGAGCTCGTGGTGCGACGCCTTGACCTCCCCGAAGTGCTGGAACCCGTCCAGCGGCGAGGTGTTGGCGGCGGGCGGGGCGTGCACGAACACGGCCTGCGGGCCGAACGTCGGGTCGAGCGTGTTCGGGCCGAACGCGCCGGAGTGCAGCGGACCGGACACGAACTCCCAGAACGGGTCGAAGTCGCCGACGGCCGCGCGGTCGGGCGAGTAGTGGTGCGCGGCGGTGTAGTGGACGTCCGCGGTCAGCCAGACGGTGTTCTTGACGCGGCGCTTCTTGAGCTCCCTGAGCACCCACGCGATCTCGTGCTCGCGGCCGTTCGGTGCGCCCGGCAGGCCGTTCGCGACGCCCTCGATGTCGGTGCCGTCCGGGACCGTGAGGCCGATCGGCAGGTCCGCGGCGATG
The DNA here is from genome assembly GCF_042721515.1 of Lentzea sp. NPDC058436. NCBI lineage: Bacteria > Bacillati > Actinomycetota > Actinomycetes > Pseudonocardiales > Pseudonocardiaceae > Lentzea > Lentzea sp. NPDC058436. The sequence goes on along the minus strand of NZ_JBHXLF010000037.1, from coordinate 29,519 downwards.
ATCTTCCACGTGGCGGTGCTGCGGCTCAGGGAGTCGACGAGCCACTTCGCCTGCTTGGAACCAAGAATGACGCCCGGCTGGTCCTTGGGCGAGGTGTTCCTGTCCTTGTAGGTGCGCATGTCGAGCACGAAGACCTCGACGTTGCGGCCGTAGGCGAACTTCCGGTAGACGCGGCCGTCCACAGCGCGCTTCTGGTCGATGGGCATCCACTCGTGGAACGCCTGGAAAGCGCGCTGTGCCAGCACGTCCACGCGCTTCTCGGTGTAGAGCGGGCTGTCGAGGATCTCGCCCGGATACCAGTTGTTGGTGACCTCGTGGTCGTCCCACTGGACGAAGCTCGGAACCTGGGCGGCGAAGCGCTTCACGTTGTCGTCGAGGAGGTTGTAGGCGAACTGGCCGCGGTACTCGTCGAGCGTCTCGGCCACCTTGGACTTCTCCGGCGTCACGAGGTTGCGCCAGACCCGGCCGTCCGGGAGCGTCACGCTCGCCTGCATCGGGCCGTCGGAGTAGACGCTGTCGCCGCTGTGGACGAAGAAGTCGGGCCTGCGGTCGGCCATCGCCTTGAAGATCGGCATGCCGCCGATGTCGGGGTTGATGCCCCAGCCCTGGCCCGCGACGTCACCGGACCACACGAAGCTGACGTCCTCGCGGCCGAGCGGGGCCGTGGTGAAGCTGCCCGTGACGGGTTCGCTGCGGCTGCGGCCGTGCAGGTCCTCGGCCGCGACGCGGTAGTAGGCGGTGCGGCCGGGCAGCAGGTGGTCGAGACGAACCTGGCCGGTGCCACCGGTCTCCGGCGTGAGCAGCGGACCGCGGACCCGGTGGGAGAGGCGGAACTTCGGGTCGTGGGACACCTCGACGAGCATCCGGGACGGGCGGTCGGCGCGGGTCCAGACGATGCCGCCGTCCCAGGTGACGTCGCCGGACTGCACGCCGTGCGTGAGGATCGGACGGTCGGTCTTCGCGAGGCTGATGCCCGAGGGCACCAGCGCCGCGGCCGTGCCGAGTGCGCCTGCCTTGAACAACGTACGACGGTCGAAGGTCATGCGCGGGTTTCTAGTCGCCGGTTCTGACCAGGGGCCGAACCTGCGGTGAACTTCAGCAGCGCTTGTCGGTCCAGCCGCTCGCGTAACCGCCGCCGGGCACCGTGACGCTGGCGACCGCGCGGGTGCACTTGTTCAGCGTGGCGCCACCGGCACCCCACAGCTCCTGCCTGGTGGTGCTGCGGGAGTCGCTGCCGGGGTACTCCTCGGTGCCGTCGATCACCGCGATCCAGTTGGTGACGCGGAAGGAGTGGTTCTGGGCGTAGGAGTCCCAGACCCAGGTGTAGGCGTAGTTCTTGCCGCAGCCGGCGAACTGCTTGACCGACGCGATGGTCGCGCCCTGGTGCTTCACGTACCCCGTGGTGCCGATCTGCTTGGCGGAGGCACAACCCGGGACGGTCTCGGCGTGGGCGGTGCCCGAGAACCCGGCGGACAGCAGCGTCGCGGCCAGTGCGGCGGCGATGGCGAAAGGCTTTCTCACGGCCGCGACGCTGCGCTAGTCCGGTTATGCGGTGGTAAATCGCCTACGTCAGGCGCTTCAGCCAGTCCGTGATGATCTGACGTGACGCCGGGGTGGCGTGCACCCACGTCTGGTGGTTCTCGTCGGTGTACTTGACCACGAGCCAGCGGCCGTCCTCGAAGTCGATCGTGGTGAGGAACGTCTTGGCCCGCTGCCTGCCCTCGCCGTTGCGCTTCGCCGCGTACAGCTTCGCCGTGCCCTTGCGGGGCTGGGCGAGCAGCTGGCGCAGCTCGATCGACGGCGACACCTTGCCGGACTGGTGCAGCTTGATCTCGCTCTCGTGCACGTTGATCGACGCGCCGCGGCCCGCCGGGACGTCCGGCAGCTGCATCGCGAGGACCTCCGGCGCGTTCTCCGGGCGGATCGGGTGCAGCTGCACGAACCCGTTGTCGTGCAAGGCGAGCACCCCGTACTGCGAGTTCGCCGCCACGACCACGGGCCTGCTCTCGTTGGGCGTGGCCGCGATCCAGGCCGAGTAGTCGTGCTCGGCCTTGGCGATCAGGTGCAGCGTGCCTCTGACGTCCGGGTGGTCGAGCCCGACGCGGCGCAGCTCACCGATGACGTCGCGCTCGATGAGCACGCGGTCGTCGTCGGTCTCACCGGGCGAGTCGACGGAGAGGGCCGGGTGGTACTCCCCCAGCTTCTCCTGCTTCCACAGCACGTCGAAGGCGAGGTCGGACAGTTGGATGGACGACCGCAGCACGTCACCCCCCGATCGTCGGCGGTGCGACCATCGGCATGTCGCCGATGATCTCGTTCGTGTTCTCCTCGGTGATGAGGTAGTCGGCGGACTTGTGCTCCAGGTCGTCCTCTCCCTGACCCTTCGCGCCGTGACCACCCATCCCGCCCATGCCGGTGGCACCCGCCCTGCCGGCCGCACCCGCGGCACCGCCACGGGCACCCGCGCCGGTCTCGCCCATGCCGCCGAACACCCCGGCCTTGCCGCCGGGCTGCTGGCCCGCGCTGCCGGCCGTGGCACTGCCGCCGAGACCGCCGATGCCTCCGGTGCCGGCCTTCCCCGCGCCGGTCTTCCCCGCGCCACCGGGACCGCCACCGGCCTTGCCCGCTGCGGCACCTCCCGCCGTGCCTGGGCCGCCGGGCCCACCGGTGGTGGGGCGCAGCGGCACGCCGACGGGCGGGAGACCTGTGTTGCCCGGTCTGTCGATCACGCTGCCGACCGGCGGTTTGCCGGTGAGGTTGTCGGTCGGTCTGCCCGTGTTCGTGGTGGTGTTGCTCGTGTTCGTGGTGTCCGTGGTGCCGGTCCAGCCGCTGGTGGTCTGGCCGCCGGTGGTGGTCGGCGCGGTCCAGCCGGTGCCGGTCGTGCTCTGCGGCGAGCCCGTGGAGGTGGGAAAGCCCGAGGAGCTCGACGAACGGGTCGTGGTGCTGCTCGTCGAGGTCTTGTCGTCACCGTTGTCGCCGCCGGTGTTGATGACCTCGACGTTCAGCGTGTCGGCCGTGACGCCGGGGAACTCCTTGGGCAGCTCACCGCGGTTGGTGTTGCTGGCGCTCTGGAACTCGCTGTAGATCCTGCGGTTGTGCGCCTCTTCGGCGTTGTAGCTGTTGACCTTGTCCTCGGTGTCGGTGTCCCAAGGGGTCGCGTCGTCCCAGAAGTTCGTGTCCGGCTTGGTCGCCGGCATGTCCTTGAGCTGACCCTTGTTCAGGTTGAACTGGTAGACCTGGTTGGAGATCGACCGGTCGGCCTGGCGCAGCGCGTCCTGCATCTGGACCATGGCCTGGTTGATCGGGTTCGCGGCGGCCTGCGCGGCGTCGGCGCTCGCCCCGGTCCACGACTCCCCCAGGGTCTCGCCGACCTTCTTGAGCCGCGCCTCGATCAGGGCGTAGCCCTTCGCCAGCTCCGCGGCCTTGTCCGCGGCGAGCTGCGCGGTCCCCGTGCCGTCACCGCCGTGCATCTGGGCGTAGATCTGGGCCCCGGAGAAACCCTCGGCGCGGGTGTTGTCCTCCGCGAAGCAGCTGGGCGCGGGTCGCGTCATTTCGCACCTGCCTTGATCGTGGTCATCGCCAGGTTCGCGAACTCGGTCGCGCCCGCGCACGGATCCGCGAAGTACCTGCTCTTCGCGAAACTCTGGAAGCTGAAGAGGATCGCCTTGTCCTCGGAGGCGCCGACGAACAACTCGCAGCTGCCGTCCTTGCGCTGGTCGACGGCGAGCGCGACGGCAGCCGGGTAACCCTGGACGTCCGCCTGCGGCTCGAACACCGGATAGGTCGAGTCCTTCTTGGCGTAGATGGATTCGAGGCTCGTGCCATTGGGGAGGATGGTGACGCCGGGCGTCATCTCCGCGTCCGTGACCACGCCGGGCCACGAGCAGCCGGCGCCGGGAGCCGTGGTGTTCACCTTGCCCGCCACGCCCGTCAGCCCGTACGTCTGCAGCTGCGCCGCGGTGACCACGGCGCACGGGTCGGACTCGGCGGCCGTCAGGTCGAGCGGGTTCGAGATCTTCGGAGCGCCCGCGCCGTTGCCGGTGCCGGTCGGCTGCGGGGCGTTCGTCGGCGTACCGCTGGTGCCACCGCTGTCACAGCCCGCCAGCAGCACGAGTGCGGCGGTACCGGCGACGATGGTTCGGATGCGCAACAGCTCAGTCCTTCGGCTTGAGGTTTGCCCGGTTGCCGTGCTCGGTCTGCTCGTACTGGGTGAGCGTGGCCTTCAACCGGTCGATCCGGGCCTTCAACGTCTCCTGCAGCTGTCTGTTCGACGTCTGGTGCGCGGCGCCTGCCGTGACGGCCCAGTTGTTGTAGACACCGCTCGGCCGGTCGAGACCCGCGGGGCGGACGGAGATCAGCACGGCGCCCGTGGTGTGCGCCTCGCCGAGCTCGACGAGGACGGACTCGTACTCCTTGATCGCGGCGCGCAGAGTCTCCAGATCGACCTTGGTCCCGCTCATCCCCGGTGCCTCCCCTGCGGAATCTCGCGCAGAACAGAATAGCGCCAGGTCGCGGGACCAGTCCCGGTTTCCAAGCACGATCGGGTGAACACGCGAAGTGCTTTCCGCCGGCCCGGACATCGCTCGCCGACGTCATTTCCGAATCACACCCGGCTCACCCGCCACCTCATTAGGGTGTGCCCGTGCGCGCACTCGCCTTCGGACTTGCCGCGGTCCTCGCCTTCCTCGCACTGGCCACGACGATCCGGACGACGGACGTCCTGACCGGTGCGCTCGAAGCACGGCAGGTCGGCACCGCCACCGTGGCGTCGTGCACCGAGCACGGCCCTATCGGCAGATGGGGTGTGGGCACGTCCTACGGGTGCGAGGCCGACGTGCGGTGGGACGGCGGCGGCACCGAACGGGTCGCGTTCGCACCGGGGCAGCTGGAGCCGGGTGAGCAGGACGTCGCCGTGTTCCGGTCCACTCGGGAGGCCGGGCGCAACGACAGCGCGCGGTGGTTCCTCGCCGGACCGCTGGCCGCCGTGGCACTCGGACTGCTGACGTTGTGGTTCCTGCTGGCGGCAGTGCTGTCGCTCGTGCCCGGCCGCCGTTCGCAGAAGCCCGACGAGGAGTGGCCGGTCACCAAGGACGAGGTCAAGGCGACTCCGGTCATTCGGCGGGTGCGCCGGTTGCGGTTGCTCGCGTGGCTCGGGCTCGGTACGGCCGCCGCAGAGGGCCTGGCCTCGATGCCGTTCTTCGACGCTCCGCGCAGGGCCGGGGAGTTCGTCTCGCCGTGGCCGGGGATCGAGCAGGCCTGGCTGGTCGACCTGCCGTCGGGTGTGCTGGCCGGGTTCGCGGTCCTGGTGGCCGCGATCATCGGGCTGATCGCGGAGAACGTGCACAAGGACGCCGCGCGGATCGTCCGATATGGACAGTCTTATCTGGACTCCAGGAAGGCGCCGCAGGGCGGGAACAGCTGGGTGCCGGCGGCGCTGATCGCGGCGCTCGCGGTGTGGGCGGTCGTCGAGGTGGTACTGGCAACGGGTGACGCGCCGGTCGTCGTGTGGCTGGCCGGCGGACGGGACGCGCTGGTGCTGCTGGCCCTGCTGGGCGTCGTGCTCTCGACCAGGCAGTCCGCAAAGGACATGGTCGCGCGATTGGTCGCGAAGTAGGGGAACCGGACGGCGGTCCGACCAGTCTCACGGGGCATGAGTTCCGCAGAACTGGGCGCTGGGCAGCAGCGGCTCGACGAGTACATGCGTCGCGTCAACGACATCCAGCGCAGAGCCGAGGAGACGCAGGCCCAGCTCAAGGCGTTGCGCGCGGACGTGAGCAGTCCCGACCGGTCGGTCACGGTGCGGATGGCGCCCGGCGGGCGGCTGGAGAAGCTGAGCCTCACGCCCGCGGCGATGCGGATGTCGCACGACCAGCTCGCCGCCATGATCACGGAGACGATGAGCAGGGCGCACGCGGCCGTCGCCGGGCAGATGGAGGCGACCATGCAGCCGTTGATCGGCGGCACGCCGGCCATGGACTTCCTGCGCGACCAGGTCACCGCGGCGCAGGCGCCGGAGGAGACCGAAGAAGCTCCGAAACAGCAAAGGCCGCGGCCGTCGGGCGACGACGACGAGCCGTTCGGCACCATCTACCGGTAAGGGGTCCCGGTGACAGGATTTTCCATGGAGCCCGCTGACGTGATCAGTCACGCGGGCAACGTGCGGTCGTTCGGAATGGAGCTCACACGCGCCGCCGGACGAGGCGAGAGCGTTGATCTCGGCGTCGAGACGTACGGGCTCATCGGCCAGGTGTTCAGCATTCCCGTGCGCATTCACATCGCGGCGATCGCGAGCTCCATCAACGAGCTGGCGAACGCGCTGCCGGACGTGGCCGACGCGCTGCGCGACAGCGCGGACGCGACCCGCGAGACCGACGACGACCACGCGAAGCTCTTCGCGAAGTACAAGGGGTAGAAGATGGTTCTCGACGTCAGTGCGGACAACGCCACCGACGGTGCGCGGATCGTCGACACCGTCTGGAAGTGCGCGGAGGACTTCAACAACCCGAGCGACTGGGCGTTCGACGGCGTGGCACTCGGGCTCGACGTGCTCGGCTTCGTCGCCAACCCGCTCGGCACGCTCGTGGGCGCGGGCATCGGCTGGCTGATCGAGCACGTGTCGTTCCTCAAGGAGCCGCTCGACGACCTGGCGGGCGATCCGGGCGCGATCAACGTCGTCGCGGCCGCCTGGGGCGAGGTCGCCAAGGCGTGCGCCAAGGTGGGCAACGACTACGCGGCCGCCGCCACGAGCCAGACCGGCACGTGGACCGGCCAGTCCGGCGACGGCTACCGCGCGGCGGCCTCCACGCTCGCCGAGCAGATCAAGGCCCTGGAAGGCGCCGCGAACGCGGTGGCGACGGGCATCCGCGGCACGGGCATCCTGGTCGCGGCGGTGCGCGGCATCATCCGCGACATCGTGGCGGACGTGGTGGCGGAGTTCATCATCGCCGCCGTGACCGCGCTCGCGACGAGCTGGTGCAGCTTCGGCGCCTCGATCGCCGCGTTCACCGGCTGGGCCGTGGCACGGGCGGCGTCGACGGCGGGCAAGATCGCGGGCAAGGTCAGCAAGCTGCTGATGAAGCTCGCGCAGGCCGTCCGCAAGTTCGACAACCTCAAGGGCGTGTCCGACGCGCTCGCCAAGGCGGCGATCAACATCGGCCGCAAGGCCAAGGGCGTCGGCCGCTCGATCGGCAAGAACCACGCCGCGGTCAAGCAGATCGAGGACGGGTTCGCCAGCGCCAACAACGCGATCCGCGACAAGCTGACGTTCGGCAACGACGCGGCGAAGAACGCGGCGAACCGGGTCGACGACGTCATGGCCCCGCGTGGCCGCGACGGTTTCGCGGACACGGTGAAGCCCGTCGCTCTCGGCCGGACCGGCGCCTCGGAGGCGTTCAAGGAAGGCGCGAACTGGGACGAGAGCTACGAGAAGGGCCAGGAGGACCTGAACAAGCAGAAGTGAGGGGTCGGGCCTGGCCGCCGCACGCGGTCAGGCCCGGCTCACGCGGTCAGGCCAGTCTCAGGCCTGTTCCGCCTGCTTCTGTTCCGCCTGCTCCTTCGCCGCCTGCTGCTGCGCGGGAAGCCTGCCCTCGGCCATCCGCTGCAGCAGGTCCTTGCGCAGCCACAGCAGGTACGCCCACACCAGCCCGAAGATCACGCCGATCACGCCCATCGCCGGCAGCAGCAGCCACGAGGCGATCAGCAGCACGTGCAGGCCGACGACGACCGGGATCGCCCACGGCTTGCGGACGAACGCGCACATCGCGATGAACACCGCGATGAACCCGAACGCGATCCAGCCGACCAGCGACGTGACGCCGCCGTGCAGCTTGGCGATCACCGGCAGGGCCAGTGCGACGACGATGACCTCGAGGATCAGCGTGCCGGCCATGATGCCCCGGAACGCCTTCATCGGGTCCTTCTTCAGAGGGGCCGGGGCGGTCATGCCGGCTCCTTTCCGAACAGCGCGCGGGCCTCGCCCGCGGTGACGACCGAGCCGGTGATGACGATGCCCGCGCCGGACTGCTCGTCCTCGGTGAGGTGGATGGCCTCCTCGATGGCGTCGACCAGTCTCGGCCGCACCTCGAAGCGGTCCTCGCCGAAGATCGGGACGGCGATGCCGGCGAGCACGTCCGGGTCCATGGCGCGCGGCGAGGAGTTGGTGGTGATCACCAGTTCCTGCACGACAGGTTCCAGGGCGGCGAGGATGCCCTCGGCGTCCTTGTCGGCCATGACGCTGACCACGGCGACGAGCTTGCGGAAGCCGAACTCCGAGTCGAGCGCCTTGGCCAGTGCCGCGGCGCCGTGCGGGTTGTGGGCCGCGTCGACGAAGACGTTGGGCGCGGAGCGGAGGCGCTCCAGGCGGCCCGGCGTCACGACCGAGGCGAAGCCCTCGCGGATGACGTCGATGTTGATCTGACGGTCGGGGCCCGCGCCGAAGAACGCCTCGACCGCCGCGAGCGCCAGTGCGGCGTTGGCGGCCTGGTGTTCGCCGTGCAGCGGAAGGAAGATGTCCTCGTAGATGCCGCTGAGGCCCTGCAACGTGATCATCTGGCCGCCCACCGCGACCGCGCGGGAGACGACGCCGAACTCGCTGCCGAAGCGCGCGATCGTGGCGTCGACCTCGGCCACGCGCGTGAGGATCACCTTCATGACCTCGGCGGTCTGCTCGCCGATGATCGCGACCGAGCCCGGCTTGATGATGCCGGACTTCTCGACCGCGATGTCCTCGGGACGGGTGCCCAGGTACTCGGTGTGGTCGACGCCGATCGGGGTCAGCACGGCGACGCGGGTGTCCACGATGGACGTCGCGTCCCACGTGCCGCCCATGCCGACCTCGACGACGGCGACGTCCGCCGGCGCCTCCGCGAAGGCCGCGTAGGCCATGCCGGTGAGCACCTCGAACTTGCTCATCCGGATTTCCGACTGCGCGTCGACCATCGCGACGTACGGCTCGATGTCGCGGTAGACCTCGACGTAGCGCTCGGGCGAGATCGGCTCGTTGTCGAGGCTGATCCGCTCGGTCGCGAGCTGCAGGTGCGGGCTCGTGAACCGGCCCGTGCGCAGGCCGATGCGCGTGAACAGCGCGTCGACCATGCGCGACGTCGACGTCTTGCCGTTCGTGCCCGTCAGCTGCACGACCGGGTAGGACGTCTGCGGGTCGCCCAGCACGTGGGCGAGCGCCTTGATCCGTTCCAGCGACGGCTCGAGCTTGGTCTCGGGCCACCGCTGGTTGAGCTCGTTCTCGACGTCGAGGAACTCGTCGAGGTTGGTTTCCACGGTGCTTAAGCCTCCGGCAGCGCGGCCAGGCGCTCGTTGATGCGGGCGATCTCGGACTCGGCCGTGGCCTTGCGCTCCTCGATCTTCGCGCGAACGTCGGCGGGCGCCTTGGCGAGGAACGCCTCGTTGCCGAGCTTCTTCGTCGTGCCGTCGAGCTCCTTCTGCGCCACGGCGAGGTCCTTCGCGAGGCGCTTGCGCTCGGCGGCGACGTCGATCGTGCCGGACAGGTCCAGCTCGACCTTCACCGCGCCCTTGGGCAGGCCGACCTCCAGCGTCGCGGAGACGGTGAACTCGTCGCCGGGCTCGGTCAGGCGCGTCAGCGAACGCACCGACGGGACCTGGTCGATCAGGCCGACGCAGCACGCGCCGCGGACCTTGCCCGCGACCTTCTGGCCGGGGTTCAGGCCCTGTTCCGAACGGAACCGGCGGATCTCGGTCGCGAGCTTCTTCAGGCCCTCGATCTCGGCCTTCGCCTCGACGTCCCGCTCCGCGCCGGAGACCTTCGGCCACTCGGCGACGACGAGCGACTCGCCGCCGGTCAGCGACGTCCACAGCGCCTCGGTGATGAACGGGATCGCCGGGTGCAGCAGGCGCAGCAGCTTGTCGAGGACGTGGCCCAGGACGGACTGCGTGGCCTCGGCGCGGCCGTCCGCGATCTGGACCTTCGCGATCTCCAGGTACCAGTCGCAGAACTCGTCGCGCGTGTAGCTGTGCAGCGCCTCGCAGGCACGGGAGAACTGGAACGCCTCGAAGTTGGAGTCCACAGTGGACACCAACTCGTCGAGCTCGTCGAGGATCCAGCGGTCGGCCGCCGTCAGCTCGTCACGGGCCGGCAGCGGGCGCTCGATCGTGGCGCCGTTGCCCAGGGCGAACCGCGTGGCGTTCCACAGCTTCGTGGTGAAGTTGCGGGAACCGGCCGCCCACTCCTCGGCGACGGCCAGGTCCGAACCGGGGTTCGTGCCGCGCAGCAGCGTGAACCGGGTGGCGTCCGCGCCGTAGCGCTCCATCCAGTCGAGCGGGTCGATGCCGTTGCCCTTGGACTTCGACATCTTCTTGCCGTACTGGTCGCGGATCAGGCCGTGCAGGAAGACGTGGTCGAACGGCTGGACCTCGTCCATCGCGTACAGGCCGAACATCATCATCCGGACGACCCAGAAGAACAGGATGTCGTAGCCGGTCGACAGGACCGACGTCGGATAGAACTTCTTGAGGTCCTCGGTCGACTCCGGCCAGCCCAGCGTCGAGAACGGCCACAGGCCAGAGGAGAACCACGTGTCGAGGACGTCCTCGTCCTGGCGCCAGCCCTCACCGGTGGGCACCTCGTCGTCCGGTCCGACGCAGACGACCTCGCCGTTCGGGCCGTAGTAGACCGGGATCCGGTGGCCCCACCACAGCTGGCGCGAGATGCACCAGTCGTGCAGGTTGTCGGTCCAGTCGAAGTACCGCTTGTTCAGCTCGGCCGGGTGGATCGTGGTGCGGCCGTCGCGGACGGCGGCGGACGCGGCCTCGGCGATCGTCTCGACCTTGACCCACCACTGCAGCGACAGGCGCGGCTCGACGACGGTGTTGCAGCGCGAGCAGTGCCCGACGGAGTGGAGGTACGGCCGCTTCTCCGCGACGATCCGGCCCTCCGCGCGCAACGCGGCGACGATCGCCGGACGCGCCTCGAACCGGTCCAGGCCGAGGAACGGGCCGTTCGCGGTGATGACCGCGCGGCCGTCCAGGACCGTGAGGTTCGGCAGGCCGTGGCGCTGGCCGATCTCGAAGTCGTTCGGGTCGTGGGCAGGGGTGACCTTGACCGCGCCGGTGCCGAACTTCGGGTCGACGTGCGCGTCCGCGACGATCGGGATGCGGCGGCCGGTCAGCGGCAGCTCGACCTCGGTGCCGATGAGGTGCCGGTAGCGCTCGTCGTCCGGGTGGACGGCGACCGCGGTGTCGCCCAGCATCGTCTCGGCGCGCGTGGTCGCGACGACGATCGACGCGTCACCGTCGCCGTAGCGGATCGAGACGAGCTCGCCCTCGTCCTCGCTGTGGTCGACCTCGATGTCCGACAGCGCGGTCTGGCAGCGCGGGCACCAGTTGATGATCCGCTCGGCCTGGTAGATCAGGCCGTCGTCGTACATCTTCTTGAAGATCGTCTGGACGGCGCGCGACAGCCCCTCGTCCATGGTGAAGCGCTCGCGCGACCAGTCGATGCCGTCGCCGAGCCTCTTCATCTGGTCGAGGATCTTGCCGCCGTACTCCTCTTTCCACTCCCAGACGCGCTCGACGAACTTCTCGCGCCCGAGGTCCTGCCGCGACAGGCCCTGCTTCGCGAGGTCGCGCTCGACGGCGTTCTGCGTCGCGATGCCGGCGTGGTCCATGCCCGGCAGCCACAGGACCTCGTAGCCCTGCATGCGGCGACGCCGCGACAGCGCGTCCATGACGCTGTGGTTCATGGCGTGACCCATGTGGAGGCTGCCGGTGACGTTCGGCGGGGGCAGCACGATCGTGAACGGCGGCTTGTCGCTCTTGACGTCCGCCTCGAAGTACCGCCGGTCGACCCACCGCTGGTACAGCTCCGCCTCTACCTCCGCCGGGGTCCACGCGGCGGGGAGGTCGGGACGCTGGGTTGCGGTGTCGAGTTCAGTCACAGCCGAGAAGTCTACGGAGGCCGGGGTCTCGACTTGAAACGAGATACCTGATAACGCCCGGCGGCAACCCCGACCTGATCGACAGCGTGCATTTCCCGTACCCGATGATGTGCGCCGAACTTCTGGGGGGAACGTTGCAGTACGACATAGAAGACCATCCCGATCTGAAGGACGCGGCGTGGATCCGCGACGCGAACAGACGGGCCAAGCGGGAGATCCGCAAGCAGCGCCGGCAGGCGCGCAGGCGCAGGCACGGCGGCAAGATCGTGTCCGTCGTCTCGCTGCTCGTCATCGGCGGCGTCCTGTACGGCTTCTACCGCGCGGGCAAGTTCAGCGACGTCTCGCTGCCGGACGTGGAACTGCCCTACTCGGGCGTGAACGTGCAGGTGCCGTTCGCGAAGACGCCGGCGGAGCAGTGGCCGGAGGGCGAGAAGGGCATCGTCGCGCCGGACGCGAACCCGGCGTACGAGCAGGTGCGGCAGGCCCTCATCGCGTCCAGGCTGGATCCGGCGACGCTCACCGACCACAAGCCGGACCGGTTCCTCGCGATGCTCGCGCCGCCGGCCCGCGAGCACATCGCGAAGGACGTGTCGGGCTGGGTCACGCGGCTCAAGCAGGGCACGAAGCTGCTCCCGAACGGCATCCGCGCGTCCGGGAAGATGACGCTCGGCGAGAAGGACGGCTACCCGGCCGTCACGACGGACTACGTGTTCGCGTACGCGTTCGAGCCGCCGGACCCGAAGAAGCTCCTCGACCAGATGGAGATCGTGGCGGCGGTCCGCGAGCAGGTGACGTACACGATCACGCCGGAGGGGCTGTGGCCCTCGGACTCGACGGGTTTCCAGTACTCCATCGCGTGCCAGGCGGCGCGGGAGGGTTTCCTCGCGCCGCAGTTCACCGAGCCGCCCAAGTACGGCGACGGCGTGGCCGGTGACGAGAAGAAGCACTTCTCGGTCGACGGGCAGATGCCGACCGAGAACAGCTGCGACTGATCACTCTTTCAGAGGTGCCGGGCGAGAGTGACGGCGATCACAATTGAGCGTCACGGACCGGTCAACCCCTTGGGGCCCGTGACGGGCGACGCCGCCGCGTTCTTCGGGGGCGCTGGCGGCGCCGACGTCCATAAGCGTTGAATGAAGGCATGAGCAGCAAGCCCCCGCAGCACGACGTCGACGAGTCCGCGATCGAAGTCAGCACCCCGAAGACCTGGGCAGCGGGGATTCCCGGTGTGCTCGTGTCCCTCGACCGCGCGGTCGAGCAGATGGGTGTCGGGCGCACGGTCAAGACGTTGCGGCTGCTCAACCAGCGCGAAGGCTTCGACTGCCCCGGTTGCGCGTGGCCGGAGCCGCAGGGCCACCGCAAGATGGCGGAGTTCTGCGAGAACGGCGCCAAGGCCGTCGCGGAGGAGGCCACCAAGCGCCGCATCGGGCCCGCGTTCTTCGCCGAGCACTCCGTCGAGAGCATGCGGACGAAGACCGACTACTGGCTCGGCCAGCAGGGCCGGCTCACCGAACCCATGGTGCTCAGGCCCGGTGCGACGCATTACACACCGATCAGCTGGGACGACGCGTTCACGCTGATCGCCGACGAGCTGACAGCGTTGTCGAACCCGGACGAGGCGATCTTCTACACCTCGGGCCGCACCAGCAACGAGGCCGCGTTCCTCTACCAGCTGCTGGTCCGCTCGTTCGGCACCAACAACCTGCCGGACTGCTCGAACATGTGCCACGAGTCGTCCGGCTCGGCGCTGAACGAGACGATCGGCATCGGCAAGGGCTCGGTGTCGATCAAGGACTTCGACCTCGCCGACCTCATCGTGGTCATCGGCCAGAACCCCGGCACGAACCACCCGCGCATGCTCAGCGCGCTGGAGGACGCCAAGAAGAACGGCGCGAAGATCATCGCGATCAACCCGCTGCCGGAGGCGGGCCTGATGCGGTTCAAGAACCCGCAGAACGTCGCGGGCGTCGTCGGCAAGGGCACCGCGCTGTCCGACGAGTTCGTGCAGATCAAGGTCGGCGGCGACCAGGCGCTGTTCCAGGCGATCGGTCACCTGCTGCTGCAGTGGGACAAGCTCGACAGGACGTTCATCGAGGCGAAGACCCACGGCTTCGAGGCGTACGCGGAGAGCCTGCGCGAGCTCGACTGGGACGCCGTGCTCACCGCGACCGGCCTGACCCGCGAGCAGATCACGCGCGTGGCGGGCATGTTCGTCGACTCGAAGGCCACCATCGCCTGCTGGGCCATGGGTCTCACGCAGCACAAGCACAGCGTGCCGACGATCCGCGAGATCACGAACGTCATGTTCCTGCGCGGCATGATCGGCAAGCCCGGTGCGGGCCTGTGCCCCGTGCGCGGCCACTCCAACGTGCAGGGCGACCGCACGATGGGCATCTACGAGAAGATGCCCGAGTTCTTCCTGAAGGCGCTGGAGAACGAGTTCAGCATCTCCGTGCCGCGCAAGCACGGCTTCGACACCGTCGACGCGATCAACGCGATGCGCCAGGGCCGCGGCAAGGTGTTCATCGCGATGGGCGGCAACTTCGTCAGCGCCACCCCGGACACCCCGGTCACCGAGAAGGCGCTGGAGCAGTGCTCGCTCACGGTGCACGTGTCGACGAAGCTCAACCGCTCGCACGTGATCCACGGCAAGACGGCGCTGATCCTGCCCGCGCTGGGCCGCACCGAGAGCGACGTGCAGCACTCGGGCGAGCAGTTCGTGACGGTCGAGGACTCGATGTCGGTCGTGCACCGCTCCCGCGGCCGGTTGGCACCCGCGTCGGACCAGCTGCTGTCCGAGGTCTCGATCGTCTGCCGGTTGGCGCGCAAGACGCTCGGCGCCTCGCACCCCGTGGCGTGGGAGACGTTCGAGAAGGACTACGACATCATCCGCGAGCACATCTCACGGGTCGTGCCGGGCTGCGCCGACTACAACACGCGCGTCCGTCAGCCGGACGGTTTCGTGCTGCCGCACCCGCCGCGCGACTCGCAGGAGTTCGCGACGGCGACCGGCAAGGCGAACTTCACGGCCAACGAGATGACGGTCATCGACATCCCCGAGGGCAGGCTGCTGATGCAGACCCTGCGCAGCCACGACCAGTACAACACCACGATCTACGGCCTGGACGACCGCTACCGGGGCGTGAAGGACGGCCGTCGCGTGGTGTTCGTGAACCCGGAGGACGTTGCCGCACTGGGGTTCTCGGACGGTCAGATGGTCAACATCATCTCGGAGTGGAAGGACGACCCGACGGGCGTCGTCGAACGCCGCGCCGAGTCGTTCCGGATCGTCTCCTACTCGACCGCCCGCGGCTGCGTGGCGACGTACTTCCCGGAGGCGAACCCGTTGGTGCCGCTGGACTCCAAGGCGGACATCTCCGGGACGCCGACCTCCAAGTCGGTGATCGTGCGGCTCGAAGCCGCCTGACCACCTCAGGCGTGCCGGACCCGGACGAAGAGCCTTAACCGGCTCCGTTCGGGTTTCGGCGCGACCTCCTCGGTCTTCTTGACGAGCCGGCGCGCCGCGGCGTCGGCCTCGAACTCCTGCTGACGGAACTTCGCGATAGCAAACGCGTCGTGGTGTGACAGCACAGCGGATCTCCTTCGGTGGGTTCTTATTCGGGTGCGACCGTGTGGCTCAGGAAGAACCTGACCGCCTTCGCGCCTTCCGGCCGCAGCTCGGGGTTGAGCCGGCGCTCGTCGTACTTGTCGAAGAGCGCCCGCAACTCCTCGACGAGAGCGAAGGCCTCCTCGGCGGTGACGAACTTGACCGTGCCCTCGGTGCCGACCACCTGACGCCACTCCGCCGGCAGGTGGTCGAACTGCCGCAGGCGCGCCCGCATGCGTTCGAACTCCTGGTCCAGGTAGGCCATCGACGCCGCCTCGGCCGCCATGGCCGCCTCGCCCTCCAGGCCCTCCGACGAGATGGACTGGCGCTTCGGGACGATCTTCCAGGGCTTCTGCCGGCCAGGACCCTCGACCTCTTCGACGAAGCCGTACTTGGACAGCATGTTCAGGTGGTACGAGCAGCTCGCGACGCTCTCACCCAGCGCCGCCGAGCACTGGGTCGCCGTCTGCGGCCCCTCCTCGGTGAGCAGCTGGAGCAGCTTCCACCGGAACGGGTGCGAGAGGGCTCGCAGCGCTTTGGGGTCGGTGATCGGAGCGTCGGTCATGGCACCACCGTACGCTTATCAAGGAACCCTTAGCAAGGTTCCTTGATATAGAAGTCTTGAGTTAGCGGGTCACCAGTCCGGCGAGTTGCGCGCCACGGCCGTGACCAGCGGCAACGACTCGATGACCGGCACGCGCAGCAGTTCGGCGGGTACATCAGGGTCGCGAACGGGCTCGATGAGCTCGCGCAGCAGAGCGCCGACGACGTCGTCCGCGGACTGGTCGACCTCGTGGATCAGGTCGCGCAACTGGTCCGCGGCCTCGTTGAGCACGCGCGGCCGTTGGGGTTCCTCCAGCATCAGCGCCGCCAGCCTCAGCACACGACGGCAGGTGCGCAGCCTCAGACTCCTGCTCGCGGACTCACGCGTACCGGCGAGGCCGAGCCGCCCGCGCGTGCGTTCGATCCACGGCTCGACCGTCTCCCGCCGCCAGATCGGGCCGGACGCGAGCTCCGCGTCGGGCTCGGGAATGCCGTGCGAGCGTCTCTTGCGCCAGACGGCCACCAGCTGCCGGCTCAGCCCCATGGCGTCGGCGATCTCGGCGATTCCGTAGAAGTCCCCCACGCCGCAAACTGTAACCAGAGATGACGGCAGGTGTCATCGAACATGTCTCAAATTCGTTCGAGAACCGCCCTCGCGGCGTTGTGCCCGCCGATGCCGCTGACCCCGCCGCCGCGCCGGGAACCCGCGCCGCAGACGAAGATGTTGTCCACATCGGTCTCGACGCCCCACTTGCCGACCTGGTCGTCGGTCTCGGCGAACGGCCAGTCGAGCTCGCCGTGGAAGATGTTGCCGCCCGGCAGGCCGAGCTCGTCCTCCAGGTCGAGCGGGGTGCGCGCCTCGATGCACGGGTTGCCCTGGGCGTCGACCGCGAGGCAGTCCTGGATCGGCTTCACCAGGTGCGCGTTGAGCTGGTCGAGGTAGCGCCGCACCAGCTCGTCGCGCAGCTCGTCGTTGCGGCCGCGGAAGAGCGACGCGGGCAGGTGCAGGCCGAACAGCGTCAGCGTCTCGTGCCCCCGCAACGACGGCCCGAGGATCGACGGGTCCGTCAGCGAGTGGCAGTACATCTCGCCGGGCAGCACCGACGGCACCTGGCCGGCCGCGCTCTCCAGGTACGCGGTCTCCAGCTGGTCGTAGGACTCGTCGAGGTGGAACGTGCCGGCGAACGCGAGCCGCGCGTCGACCCCTGACTTGAGTTCGGGCAGCTCGCGCAGCAGCATGTTGATCTTCAGCTGGCAGCCGGGAGCGTCCTGGACCTCGTTGCCCCGCAAGCGTCCCAGCACCGACGGCGCCACGTTGGACAGCACGAACCTGGCCTCGACGGTGGTGTCCCCGTACGTCACCGAGGCTGTCTTGCCGTCCGACTCGACCGACGTCACCTCGACTCCGGTGACGATCTGCGCGCCGGCCTCGCGCGCGACGCGTTCCAGTTCGGCGGTGACCCCGCCCATGCCGCCGACAGGGACCTTCCACTCCCCCGTGCCGTTGCCGATCACGTGGTAGAGGAAGCACTTGTTGGCGCTCAACGAATGCAGCGACGCGTGCGTGCCGATCAACGCGTCCGTGGCGACCACACCGCGCACCAGGTTGTCGTCGAACAGCTCCTGCAGCGTCGCGCCGATCGGCCGTTCGAAGACCTGCTCCCACAACCGCCCGCGCACCACGGCGTCGACGTGCACGCGCAGATGTTCGCGTGACACCAACGGTTCCAGCAGGGTCGGCGCCAGTGCCTGGGCCATCAGCTCCAGGTCGGCGTACCAGCGCTGCCACCGGTCCCAGTCGTCGAGCGACCCGCAGACGGCCTCGAACGACCGGACGGTCGCCTCCCCCGGCGAGCGCTCGACCAGCAGGCCCGTCCTGCCGTTGGGCGTGTAGGAGGAGGCCGCACGGGACTTGAGGGCCAGCTTCAGCCCGAGGTCCGACACGATCCGGTCGGGCAGCAGCGACACGAGGTACGAGAAGCGCGAGAGCCGGGCGTCCACGCCCTCCCACGGCGACGCGCTCACCGCGGCCCCGCCGACGTGCGGCAGCTTCTCCAGCACCCTGACCGACTTCCCCGCCCGTGCGAGGTACGCGGCCGCCACCAACCCGTTGTGGCCGCCCCCCACGATCACGACGTCGTCCATGCCCCGGAATCCCTCCCACGTAGCCTGGTCGGTGGGGAACATAGCGGTCCGAAGGAGATGTGCACATGGGCCGAGTGACGGTGCGCCGAGCGGTCGAACGGGTGTCGTCGAGCGGTCGTCGCCGCAGGGTGGACGCGCTCGCCGCCGAGGAACCGCTGGAACTGAGGGTCAACGGCAAGGCCTTGGCCGTCACGATGCGCACGCCCGGTCAGGACGTGGAACTCGCGCACGGCTTCCTGCTCAGCGAGGGCGTGATCGGGTCGTCGGCCGACATCTCGATCGCCCGGTTCTGCGAGGGCACCGGGCCCGACGGCCTGAACACCTACAACGTGCTGGACATCGCGCTGGCCGAGGGCGTGCCGCCACCGGACACCGGGGTGGAGCGGAACTTCTACACCACGTCGTCGTGCGGGGTGTGCGGCAAGGGCGCGCTGGACGCGGTGAAGCTCAAGACCCGCTACTCCCCCGCGTTCGACGCGGTCAGGGTCACGCCCGAGGCGCTGACGGGCTTCCCGGACGCGTTGCGGGAACGGCAGAAGGTCTTCGAGAGCACCGGCGGGCTGCACGCGGCCGGGCTGTTCGTGGACGGCGAACTGCTCGTCGTGCGCGAGGACGTGGGCAGGCACAACGCCGTCGACAAGGTGCTGGGCTGGGCGGTGCTGCAGAACCTGGTGCCGTTGCGCGGCGCGGTGCTGATGGTGTCCGGGCGGGCGTCGTTCGAGCTGGTGCAGAAGGCCGCGATGTCCGGGATCCCGGTGCTCGCGGCGGTGTCGGCGCCGTCGTCGCTCGCGGTCGAGCTGGCCGAGGAGCAGGGCATGACGCTCGTCGGCTTCCTGCGCGGCGACTCGATGAACGTCTACACCGGTGGGGAGCGCGTGGTTGAGACCGCTTGACGGCGTCGTGGTGGTGAGCCTGGAGCAGGCCGTCGCCGTGCCGTACGCGACGCGGCTGCTGGCCGATCTCGGGGCGCGGGTCGTCAAGATCGAACGGCCCGGCGTGGGCGACTTCGCCCGCCACTACGACTCGGCGTGCGGTGAGGTGTCGTCGTACTTCGCGTGGACGAACGTGGGCAAGGAGTCGGTGTCGCTGGACATCACCCACCCCGACGGCCACGAGGTGCTGTCCCGACTGGTCGCGCGCGCCGACGTGCTGCTGTGCAACCTGTCGCCGCGGGTGTGGTCGCGGCTGGCCCTGGACCTGCCGCCGTCGTTGATCGTCGGCGAGCTGTCCGGCTACGGCTGGGACGGCCCGTACGCGGACCGCAAGGCGTTCGACGCGCTGGTGCAGTCCGAGGCGGGGCTGGTGTCGCTGACCGGCGAGGGCGACGTGGTGGCCCGCGCCGGCATCTCGGTCGCGGACATCGCCGCCGGGGTCCAGCTGCAGGCGGCCGTGCTCGCGGCATTGCTGCAACGCGGCCGGACGGGTGAAGGTGCGAGGCTGCGGTTGTCACTCTTCGAAGCGATGGCCGAGTGGATGCACCAGCCGATGCTCTACGCCGCCGGGACGGGCGCCTCCGCCCCGCGTTCGGGAGCGCACCACCCGAGCATCGCGCCGTACGGGCCGGTGGCCTGCGCGGACGGCGCCGTGCACCTCGCAGTGCAGAACGACGGGCAGTGGCAGCGGTTGTGCGGCCTGATCGGACTCGCTCCGCAGGAGAGGTTCGCCACAGTGGCCTCCCGCGTGGAGCACCGCGCGGAGCTTCAGAAACTGCTCGAAGAGGCGTTCTCGGGCCTCACCGCGGCTGAGTTGCTGATCACGTTGGACGGCGCCGACGTGCCGGCCGCACTGACCCGCCCGATCACCGACCTGCCCACCCACCCGCAGCTCGACACGTGGGTTGACGTGCGCGTTCCCGGCGGAACGGCCCGGATGCTGCCGCCGCCGGTGGCCGGTTTCGAGTGGACACCGGGTGCGGTGCCCGCACTCGGCGAGCACAATGACGCCGTGCTGACCTGGCTGGGCTATTCGAGTGAGGAACGAACCTCATTACGTGAGCGTTGCGTCCTCTGAGTAGGAAACGCGCAACGGTGCCCACGCGATGAGGTGAGCATGGGGGAACCGAGGTACAGCCGCCGCACCCTCCTCGCGGCGATCGGCGTGGTCATCGCGACAGCCGTCGGCGTCGCGACGTACGTGACGTCGTCGTCCAGCGCCGTCGAGCAGCAGCAGATCGCGACGGCGGACAAGGTGCGCGCCACCCCGGTCGCGAAGCCCGTGATCCGGTTCGAGCGCGTCTACTCGGCCGCCCGCCACCGCGAGATCACCCTCGCCTTCTACCTCCCGGCCGGCGCGAACACCCGCGGCCTGCCGATGTCGATCCTGCTGCACGGCCTGCGCGGCGACGCCCGGCACGCGGCCGTAGGTGACCTCCCCCAGGTCCTGTCCGCGGCCGTCGCGAAGGGCTCCGTCCCCGCGTTCGGCTTCGTCGCGGTCGACGGCGGCGACAACTACTGGCACGAGAACATCCCCGGCGACGACCCGATGGCCATGCTCCTCGACGAGATCCCGCGCTGGCTCAAGGAACGCGGCTACGGCGAACCGTTCGCGGTGACGGGCGTGTCGATGGGCGGCTTCGGCTCACTGCTCTACGCGCGGCGCCGAGCCGAACGAGGCGACCCGATCGCGGCCGCCGCGGCCATCTCCCCCGGCCTGATCACGACGTGGCCGGAGATGGCCAAGCGCCGCGCGTTCAAGAACGAGCGCGAGTGGACCTCACTCGACCCGCTGCGCAACCTCAAGTCGACCGGCACCACCGCGCTGGGCGTGTGGATCGGCGACAAGGACAAGTTCATCGAGGGCACCCGCCGGTTCATCCGCGACGTGCGCCCGCAGGTGAGCGCGGTGAAGCCCGGCGGCCACGACGACGGGCTGTACCGCAAGGTGACGCCCGACGTCGTGCAGTTCCTCGCCAAGTACGCGAAGCGCGCCGTCTAGACCCTGCGGGCCGCCCGGCCCCAGTGCAGGTACTTGACCCGGTCCTCCTCGTCGCGTCCACACAACACGGCCACCGAGTGGTACCCGCCCTCGCTCTTCACAGCGATCAACGCGTCGTCGCGCAGCCCGGTGAACTCGTGCTCGTCGCCGTCGACGAAGTCGTCCCAGTCCGGGTCGAGCCGCTCGAACCGCAGCTTGACCGTGCCGCCGTCGCCTTCGGTGACGTGCAGTTCCAGACCTGTCGACCGGTACACGCCGACGACCCGTTCCACGTCCACCGGCACCGGCGGCGGCGTGGGGAAAGCGGGCAGGACGATGCCCTGCCTGCCGAGCACCTCGTCGAAGACCGCGCGGGCCAGCGAAAGGCTCTCCCCGCCGTTGGTGAGCACGGCGATCGCGAGCCCAGCAGCGGGGACCACCCGGAGGTAGGCCCGATACCCGCGGGTCGACCCGTTGTGGCCGATGCCGGTGACGCCGTCCGCGTACTCGTGCAGTGCCCAGCCGAGCCCCTGCCTGCCGCCGAACCCGAAGTCCGGCGGCACGACCTGAGGCTCCCGCATCGCGTCGAACTCGTCGGTGCCCAGGTGCATCCGCACGAACTCCAGCAGGTCCCGCGCGCTCATCGCGAGCACCGTGCCCGCCGGCGCGTCGCCCTCGGCCATGAGCTTGCCGGCGGGCTTCGGCTCCTTGCCGACGTGCCCGGTCGCGAGGGTCTGCGCGGCGTACTCTGCGTGGCTCGCGGCAGCCGTGCGCAGGCCGAGCCGGTCGATCAGGCGTTCCCTGAGAACAGCCCGGAAGGGCTTGCCCCGCAGCACTTCCACGATCCGGCCGAGCAACGTGAAGCCGCTGTTGCAGTACGAGTAGAGCTCGCCCGGCGGCACCTCCTGCCGCGCGTCCGCCAGCAGCGCGACGTACTTCTCCAGCATGTCGTCGCCGTGACCGGTGTCGTGGAACAGATCGCCCTGGAACCCAGCGGTGTGCGTGAGCAGGTGCCGCGGCGTGATGACCGCCGCGGCCTCCTCGTCGGCGAGCCGGAACTCCGGGAGGACGTCCCGGACCGGCCGGTCGAGGTCGAGCAGCCCCTCGTTCACCAGCTCCTGGACGAGCGTCGCCGTCCACACCTTGGTGATCGACCCGATCTGGAAGATCGAGTCCGTCGTCACCGCCTCACCGGTGACGTTGTTCAACACACCGGCCGCCAGGTCGACGACCTCGCCGTCGCGCAGCACCGCGACTTGGGCGCCGACGACACCGTGTTCGGCCAGCAGTTCGTTCAGCTCGATCATGCAATTCCCCAGGATTCGATGAACTAGCGCGGCGAGAGCGGCACCGTCCTCGACCGCACCCACTTGAGCACCGCGGGCCACTCCCCGTAGCCCGAGTCGATGTTGATGTGCCCGGCCCCCGGCACCACGTCGACCTCGATCCGCAACGCCTCCGCGAGCTGCTTCGCGTCCTGCATCGAGCAGTGCGGGTCACCCTCCCCGGCGACGAGGCGCGTCTCGGTGGCGGCGCGGCGCAGGTTCGCGGGGTCGAGCGGAGACGGCAGGAACGACTTGATGGCCGGCTCCGGGTGGTCCAGCCGCGGCGGCGCGACCAGCAGCACGCGGTCGACGTGCGCGATGCCCTCGCGGGCCGCGTGGTGCAGCCAGAGGTGGCAGCCGAGCGAGTGCGCGACGACGACCCGTTCGCGGTCGGCCGGCAGCGCTTCGAGGTGGGTGTCGAGCTCTCGCAGCCACGTGTCGAGGTCGGGTGCGTCCGGGTCGCTGAAGTGCGGCATGTCGGCGAGGCCACCGTGTTCGGACACGGTCTGGGCGAGCCAGCGCTGCCAGTGGCCGGGGCCGGAACCGGTGTAGCCGTGGAGCATTAGCACGTGGGGCAGCGACATGCCTCCACCCTAGTGGCGGACGGGGGTGTCGAGCGGGGGCGCCGGCGACGCGGAAGGAAGGTGGTCGGCACGCGAGCCCGCGCCGCACTCGCCGGACCGTCTGAGGGGCCGCTTGGTGGACCCCGAACCACTCCGCCGGCACGCCGGAGGGGAAGCCGGTGCGCGAGCCCGCCCTCGCTCAGCTCACAACCCGGCCCCGTCATGGACGGCCCATGGCGCCTGGCGTGCCCGCCCGCCCCCTGAAAGGAGCGCTGGTGTGCCCACCACGCCCCTGGAGCGACGAAAGACGCCCGAAGGGGCCAGAACGCCGAAGGGCGCCCGGTCGGAACCGGGCGCCCTTCGGCGTTGAAGACCTCGAACCTAGGCCGACTTCTCGCGGCGCTCTCGGCGCGAGGGCTGCCGGGCCACGATGGTCGGGTTCACGTTCTCCTTCACCGTCTGCTCGGTGATGACGACCTTGGCGACGTCCGTGCGGCTCGGGATGTCGTACATGACCGGCAGCAGGACCTCCTCCATGATCGCGCGCAGACCACGAGCACCGGTGCCGCGCAGGATCGCCTGGTCGGCGACCGCTTCGAGCGCGGTCTTGGTGAACTCGAGCTCGACGCCGTCCATCTCGAAGAGCTTCTGGTACTGCTTCACCAGGGCGTTCTTCGGCTCGGTGAGGATCATGACCAGCGACGGCTTGTCGAGGTTCGTGACGGAGGCGACCATCGGCAGACGCCCGATGAACTCGGGGATCAGGCCGAACTTGATCAGGTCCTCCGGCATGGAGTCGGCGAAGTAGTCCGCCGCGTCCGTCTCCGCCTTGGAGCGGACCTCGGCGCCGAAGCCCAGGCCGCGCTTGCCGACCCGGTCCTGGATGATCTTCTCCAGCCCCGCGAACGCACCGGCCACGATGAACAGCACGTTCGTCGTGTCGATCTGGATGAACTCCTGGTGCGGGTGCTTGCGGCCGCCCTGCGGGGGCACCGAGGCGGTGGTGCCTTCCAGGATCTTGAGCAGAGCCTGCTGGACGCCCTCACCGGACACGTCGCGCGTGATCGACGGGTTTTCACTCTTCCGAGCGATCTTGTCGACCTCGTCGATGTAGATGATGCCCGTCTCGGCGCGCTTCACGTCGTAGTCGGCGGCCTGGATGAGCTTCAGGAGGATGTTCTCGACGTCCTCACCGACGTACCCGGCCTCCGTCAGCGCCGTCGCGTCGGCGATGGCGAACGGCACGTTCAGCATCTTCGCGAGCGTCTGCGCGAGGTAGGTCTTGCCGCACCCCGTCGGGCCGAGCATCAGGATGTTCGACTTCGCCAGCTCGACGCCGTCGTCACGACCCTCGCGCCCGCGGTCGCCCGCCTGGATGCGCTTGTAGTGGTTGTAGACGGCGACGGAGAGGGTGCGCTTGGCATCACTCTGGCCGATGACGTACTGGTCGAGGAACTCGTGGATCTCGGCGGGCTTCGGCAGCTCGTCGAGCTTCACGTCGCCGGCTTCGGCCAGCTCCTCCTCGATGATCTCGTTGCAGAGATCGATGCACTCATCGCAGATGTAGACGCCGGGGCCGGCGATGAGTTTCTTCACCTGCTTCTGGCTCTTTCCGCAGAAAGAGCACTTCAGCAAGTCGCCGCCGTCACCGATACGCGCCATGACCGCTGACCTATGTCCCCTCCGGCGCACACCTGCTGAGTGCGCCTGCTGACTTGCTGTGGCAGTCCCACTGGCTGTGGGTGCGAAGCCCGTTCTCCTGACGGTACCTGGCCGACCCCGTTTCAGGGGAGGACCCGCGTGCCCCCGACGCGCCGATCAGGCCAGATGACTGGTCACATCGGCGTGTCGGGTGGGCAGCCGCTCTCCGGAGGCCGGTGTCCCAGCCCCTGGGAAAGCACCCCAGGTCTGGAGGCCCCGGACGGCGGGTGGGCGAGCGCTCCTCACGAGCACACCTCGCCCCTCCGCCGACACCCTCAGGACTTGGCGGAAAGCTTGCGGTAGGGCAGCACCGTGTCGACGATGCCGTACTCCCTGGCCTCCTCGGCCGTCAGAATGCGGTCGCGCTCGATGCTCTCGCGAACCTCCTCCGCCGTCCGGTTGGTGTGCCGCGCGAGGGTGGTCTCCATCAGGCGGCGCACGCGCTGGATCTCGTTCGACTGGATCTCCAGGTCGGACACCTGACCGTACGCACCCTCCATGGAGGGCTGGTGGATCAGGATTCGCGCGTTGGGCAGCGCGTGGCGCTTGCCCGGGGTGCCGGCGGCCAGCAGCACCGCGGCGGCCGAGGCGGCCTGGCCGAGGCAGTACGTCTGGATGTCCGGACGGACGAACTGCATCGTGTCGTAGATGGCCATCAGCGAGGTGAACGAGCCACCCGGCGAGTTGATGTACATCAGGATGTCGCGGTCCGGGTCCTCGGACTCGAGGACCAGCAGCTGCGCCATGACGTCGTTGGCCGAAGCGTCGTCAACCTGCACGCCGAGGAAGATGATGCGTTCCTCGAACAGCTTGTTGTACGGGTTCGACTCCTTCATGCCGTAGCTGGTGCGCTCGACGAACGACGGCAGCACGTACCGCGACTGAGGGGCGTGGAACTGGCTCACTTCGAGATCTCCTCAGCTGCTAGTTGCTCGAGCCGACCGGCTGCGCGCGGGTGACGACCTTGTCGACGAAGCCGTACTCCAGCGCTTCCTGCGCCGTGAACCAGCGGTCGCGGTCGGAGTCACGGGTGATCGTCTCCACCGACTGCCCGGTGTGCTCGGCGATGAGCTCCGCCATCTCGAGCTTGGTGCGCGTCAGCATGTCCGCCTGGATCGCGATGTCCGCGGCCGTACCGCCGACACCCGCCGAAGGCTGGTGCATGAGGATGCGGGCGTGCGGGAGCGCGTGGCGCTTGCCGGGAGCGCCCGCGGAGAGCAGGAACTGCCCCATCGAGGCCGCGAGGCCCATCGCGTACGTGGCGACGTCCGGCTGGATGAGCTGCATCGTGTCGAAGATGGCCATGCCCGCCGTGACGGAGCCACCCGGCGAGTTGATGTAAAGCGTGATGTCCTTCTCGGGGTCCTCAGCGGCGAGAAGCAGCAGCTGAGCGGTGATCTGGTTGGCGATGCCCTCTTCGACCTGCGATCCCAGGACGATGATCCGCTCGCGGAGCAGCCGCTCGTACACCGAGTCGTTGAGGTTCATCCCGGCGGTGGCCGACCGCATCTCGGGGGTCGGGAAGGAGTGCTGCGTCACGTCTGCCTGCCTAACTCCAGGTGGAACGAATCTGGAAGCGAAAACTCTCTGCGATCGACCTTAACGAAGGCGGGCGGCGTCAGATGCCCGACACCGCCCGCGTTCGCTATCAGCTGTATTTCCTAGAGCTCGCCCGCTCGCGGTAGGGCGCGTGAAGTGCCCGTCTGAGATGGGAAGACCCCGTCTCGGACGATCAACTCACGCCTCCTGGCCGTCCTCTTCGGACTTGGTCTCGCCGAAGAGCTCGTCGAGGTCGAGCTTGTTGCCGCTGGTGTCGGACACCTCGGCCTGACGCACGACGCTCGCGAGCGCCTTGCCGCGGCGGACGTCGGCGAAGATCGCGCCGAGCTGGCCGGACTGCTGCGCGCGCTTGACGTACTCGTCGGGCGAGATGCCGAAGCGCTGCGCCTGGTAGATGATCCGCTCGGTCAGCTCGCCGTCGGACACCGTGACCTGCTCGGCGTCGGCGATCGAGTCGAGCACCAGCTGGGTCTTGACGGCCTGCTCGGCCGCCGTGCGGAGCTCGGTGTCGAACTCCTCCTCGGTCTGACCCTGCTCGGTCAGCCACGCGGCGAACTTCGCGTCGTCGTGGTCGAAGGCGTGCACGGCGTCGTGCTTCCGCGCGTCGATCTCGCCCTGGACGATGCCCTCGGGCAGCGGGACCTCGGTGGTCTCCAGCAGCGCCTCGAGGACCTTGTCGCGCGCCTGCACGCCCTGCTGCATCTTCTTGACGCGGGCCAGGCGGGTCTGCAGGTCGGCCTTGAGCTCGTCGAGCGTGTCGAACTCGCTGGCGAGCTGCGCGAACTCGTCGTCGAGCTGGGGGAGCTGACGCTCCTTGACGGTGCTCAGCACGACGGTGACCTCGGCCTCGCGGCCCTCGTGCTCACCGGCGACGAGCGTCGTGGCGAAGGTCTTGGTCTCACCCTCGGAGGCGCCGACGAGCGCGTCGTCGATGCCCTCGACGAGCTGGCCGGAGCCGACCTCGTAGGACAGGCCGCTGGTGCGGGCCTCCTCGACCTCTTCGCCGTCGACGGTGGCGGACAGGTCGACGATGACGAAGTCACCGGTCTGCACCGGGCGGGAGACGCCGGTCAGCGTGCCGAAGCGCGCGCGGAGCTCGTCGAGCTGGGTGGTCACGTCCTCGTCGGTGACCTCCTGCTCGTCCACGGTCACGGCGAGCTCGCCGAACGCGGGCACGGTGATCTCGGGACGGACGTCGACCTCGGCGGTGAACTCGAGCGTCTGGCCGTCCTCGATCTTGGTGACCTCGAAGTCCGGACGGCCGAGCGTGCGCACCTCACCCGCGTTGACCGCTTCCAGGTACTTGGCCGGGATGGCCTCCTGGATGACCTCGTCCAGCACCGGAGCGCGGCCGATGCGGTTCTCCAGGACCTTGGCGGGGGCCTTGCCCGGACGGAAGCCGGGGATGCGGACCTGCTTCGCGAGCTTCCGGTACGCCTGGTCGAAGTTCGACTTGAGCTCGTCGAACGGCACCTCGACGTTGATCCGGACCCTCGTCGGGCTCAGGTGCTCGACGGTGCTCTTCAACGTGGACTCCTCGATACGAACAAGAACGTGCAAGACAGCCGGTACCACCACTGCGGGCGCCCGGATTCCCAGCGAGTCTAGGCGAGACCCGCACCGTGACCGCCGCCACCCCGCTTCAGGCCGGCGGGAGGCCGCCCGGCACCCCGGCCACCACTCACCTCGCAGACTCGCGGAACCACCGGCTCTCGGCTCGCGTCCAACCGATCACACGGCAAGTCGGCACCACTTCGCGTCACCGTTATTTGTTCGCCTCGCGAAAGGCTTCACTGAAGGAAGTCACGCCACTACGGCGCGTCAAAACATTGCCCGCAATTTCACTCGTTCGGCCGAAACAGCCTTTCCGCGACCGATCAAGATGACTCCATAAGCACCAATCATCCCGCCTCTGCGGACAGGTAGCGTTACTGCTCCCGCACCATCCGTAACAGGACCACGGGAACGAACGAGAAAAAGATGTCGCACCGTTTTACCCCGAGGATCCGCCTGATGGAGACACGCCAGCTTCTCGCGTTCACGACCGTGGTTCAGACAGGGAGCTTCACCAAGGCCGCAGCCACGCTCAACTGCTCGCAGCCGACCATCACCACCCGCATCAAGGCGCTGGAGGAGGCCCTCGGGGTCGTCCTTTTCCGACGCCTCCCCAGAGGTATCCAGATGACCTCCGCAGGCGTGGAACTACTCCCGTTCGCGCGAAACATCATCAACCTCACCGAAAAGGCTCGAAAAGCCATCACGATGAACGGCGAGCCGCACGGCAAACTCGTCATCGGTTCCGCTCAGAGCCTGACCGACTACCGTCTGCTACCGCTCATCGAATACATGTGCTGGCGCTACCCGTCGGTCCAACTCTCACTGCACTCGCGCAACGCGCTGAACAACCTGAACTCGGTGCGCGACGGCCAACTGGACTGCGCGTTCTTCATCGGCGCCATCGAACCGCGAGAGGGCCTGGAAACCACAGTGCTCTGCCCGGAACCCCTGGTGATGGTCGCGGGCCCGAACCACATGCTCACCCAACGCCAGTCCCTCGCCGAGGACGACCTGACGAGCAGCACCCTCATCCGCGCGGAGAACGGCGCCTCGTACCACGAACTCTTCGAGCACTCCCTGGGCTACGACGACACACGAGCGCCAGTCCTGGAACTGGACTCCGTGGACGCCGCCAAGCGAGCAGTGGCCTCAGGCCTGGGCATCGCCCTCATGCCCGAGGTGACGGTCTCCTCGGAACTGGCCGACGGCAGGTTGGTCCGCTTGCCCTGGTCCCCGACCTTCCGCGTGTACACGCAGTTCGGGTGGCGCCAGGACAACTCGACGAACCCGGCGGTGACGGCCCTGGTGTCGGCGGCGGCGCAGGTGGTGAGCGACCAGGTCGCCTCCCTGACCTGACGCCAGCGCAGGCCGTCGTGGGGGCTGGGCTGGGCTGGGCTGGGCTGGGCTGGGCTGGGCTGGGCTGGGCTGGGCTGGGCTGGGAAAAGGTAGCGGCGGGTCAAGCCACGCGCAGGCAAGGCAGGGCGGCTGGTGAGGCAGGGCGGCTGGTGAGGCAGGGCGGCTGGTGAGGCAGGGTCGATGGGGGGCCGGACCCAGGCGCCTGATCATCCGCGATGCCGCAGGCGAGCCGTCCTTACCAAGAGGCCTGGGTGGGGTGGCTTCGTCACGAGTCGTGCCACAGCTCTTGCTGCATCAGAGGAGGGGTGTCAAACCGCCACGCTCTTCGGCGGTTTGACAC
>NZ_JBHXLF010000036.1:0-45502 GCF_042721515.1 Lentzea sp. NPDC058436 | reverse complement strand
TATGGCGCGACTCGTGATGGGACCCCACCGCCGGTTCCTCTTGGTAAAGACGGCTCGCCTGCGGCATCGCACCGATCACACGGCTCGCCTGCGGCGTCGCCGGGCCATCCACCCCAGCCCAGCGGCCCGCCTCAGCTCCGGCGCGCTTCAGTCCAGCCAGGCCCGCCTCGCCCATCCCAACCAGCCAGCGCCCCGCCCGCCCCGCCCGCCCAGCCTCAGTCCACCGGCCGCCTCAGCTCCGGCCCCGCTCCAGCACAGCCAAGCCCGCCTTGCCCATCCCAGTCAGCCCGCTCAGCCAGCGCCCACCCCAGCCCGCCCAGCCCAGCCCGCCCAGCCCAGCCCGCCCGGCCTCAGTCCCGCCCGGCCTCAGTCCAGCCCGGTCCGCCTCGCCCCGCCCCAACCTGCCAGCTCAGCCCGCCCGGCCCCAGCTCAGCCTGGTCCGCCCCGCCCCGCCCCGCCCCGCCCACCCCAGCCCGCACCCCACCCAACCCGAGTGCTGCTGGGTCCTAGCTCGCCACCTCTGCCGGTTCCGGCAGCGCCTCCGTCGGTGCGTCCCGCCGCCGCCTCAACCGAGGCTTCGCGATGTCCCCGCGCCGCATCAGGATGATCCACGCCGTGATCGT
Organism: Lentzea sp. NPDC058436; assembly: GCF_042721515.1. Taxonomy (NCBI): domain Bacteria; kingdom Bacillati; phylum Actinomycetota; class Actinomycetes; order Pseudonocardiales; family Pseudonocardiaceae; genus Lentzea; species Lentzea sp. NPDC058436. The sequence continues at coordinate 44,879 of NZ_JBHXLF010000036.1, read as the reverse complement.
CACCAGCATCGACACCGCGCCCCCGATGATGATCGGCGCGCGGCCGTTGATCTCGCCCAGCCAGCCCATCAGCGGGCCGCCCACCGGGTTGCCGCCCAGGAACACCAGCATGTAGATGCCCATCACGCGGCCGCGCATCTCTGGTTCCACTGCCAGCTGGATGGTGGCGTTGGCGGTGGTGTTGAACGTCATCATCGCCACGCCCACCGGGATCATCATCAGGCCCGTCAGGAGGATCGTCGGCATGAAGCCGGAGACGATCTCCAGGGCGCCGAAGACGATGCCGGAGCCTATGAAGACCGTCATCTTCGGGGTTTTGCGCTTCGCTGCGAGGGTGGCGCCTGCGAGGGTGCCCACGGCGATCAACGTTGAGAGCAGGCCGTAGGCGTCGGCGTCGCCGCCGAAGACGTTGCGGGCCATGATCGCTAGGGTCAGGTAGAAGTTCATGCCGAACGTGGCGATGAAGAAGACCAGCAGCATGACCGTCATGAGGTCCGGGCGGCTGCGGACGTAGCGCAGGCCCGAGAGCAGTTGGCCCTTCTCGCGCGGCAGGGGGTCTGAGCGGAGTAGCTGGGTTGTGCGCATCAGCCAGATGCCGCCGACGACGCCCACGAAGCTGATGGCGTTGGCCAGGAAGACCCAGCCGGTGCCTATCGCCACGATCGTCACGCCCGCGATGGCCGGGCCGATGATGCGGGCCAGGTTGAACATCATCGAGTTGATCGCCACGGCGTTGGTCAGCTGGTCGCGGCCCACCATTTCCACGACGAACGACTGGCGCACCGGGGTTTCCACCGCCGAGAACGCGCCTAGCAGCAGGCAGAGCAGGTAGACGTGCCAGAGCTCCACGACACCGGTTACGTCCAGGATGCCCAGGGCCAGGGCACAGATGCCCAGGGCGGATTCGAGCCAGAGCAGGAGTTTGCGCTTGTCCATGCGGTCGGCCAGGACGCCGCCCCACATGGAGAGCAGCAGGACCGGGAGGAACTGGAGGGACGCGGCGAAGCCGAGTGCTACGGGGGAGCCGTTGGACAGCTCCAGGACCAGCCAGTCCTGGGCTACGCGCTGCATCCAGACGCCGACCAGCGAGATGATCTGGCCCGAGGCGTAGAGGCGATAGTTGTAGATGCCTAACGATCCGAACATTCCGGTACGGCGAGGTGGCGAACTGTCCGCTCCACCACCCGCGTAACCCGACACGTTCTTACTGACCCGCCATCCTGTCGATGATGTCCGCGGCCCGTGTGAGCAGTTCCCGTTCCTCCGGGTCCAGCTCGGCCAGCCGCTTGTCCAGCCACGCCTCGCGGGCCGTGATCTCGTCCTTCAGGTACGACAAGCCTTCGCTCGTGAGCTCGACGATGGCTTGACGGCCGTCGGTGGGGTGCGGGCTGCGCGTCGCGAAGCCGAACTCCTCCAGGGCGGCGATCACGCGCGTCATGGACGGAGGCTGCACGCCTTCCTTGGACGCCAGCTCGCCCGGCGTCAGCGGTCCGCACTTGTGCAGAGTGGACAGCGCCGACACCTGCGTGAGCGACACCGACGAGTTGGTGCGCTGTGCCCGCAGGCGGCGATTGAGGCGAACGACGGCAAGCCTCAGCCTGCTCGCCAGTCCGTCCTGATCGATCGCCACGTAGTTAGCATACCTCACGAAATAGTTTCCTGCCGAAAGGTCAGGTCAGGAGGCCCTGGATCGGTCCCAACGAGAAGTAGACGACGAAAGCGGCCGCCACGATCCACATGAGCGCATGAATTTCGCGAGCCTTGCCGGTGAGCGCCTTGAGCAGGACGTAGCTGACGAAGCCCGCGCCGATGCCGTTCGCGATCGAGTAGGTGAACGGCATGACGACGATCGTGAGGAACGCGGGCAGCGCGATGGTGAAGTCGGTGAAGTCGATCTCGCGGATCTGCATCATCATCAGCGCGCCGACGATGACCAGCGCGGGCGCGGCCGCCTCGATCGGCACGACCTCGTAGAGCGGCGTGAAGAACATCGCGAGCAGGAACAACACGCCCGTCACGACGTTCGCGAGACCGGTCCTCGCGCCCTCCGCGATGCCGGACGCCGACTCGATGTAGACGGTGTTCGACGAGCTGGAGGCGGCACCGCCGGCCACGGCGCCGAGACCGTCGACGAACAGAGCCTTGCTGACGTTGGGCAGCTGGCCGTCCTTGTCGATCAGGTCCGCTTCCTTGCCGAGGCCGGTCATCGTGCCGACGGTGTCGAAGAAGTCGGTCAGGACCAGCGTGAAGACGATCAACGCGGCGGCCAGCGCCGGAAGCCTCGTCCACGCGCCGAACGACACCTCGCCGAGCAGGCTGAGATCCGGGACGCCGAAGACCTGGTCGGGCAGGGCGGGGTAGCCGAGGTTCCAGCCCTTGGCGTTGACGCCGGCGGACGGACCGGCCTTCACGAGCGCCTCCAGGACGATCGCGAAGATCGCCGTCGAGACGATGCCGATGAGGATCGCGCCCTTGACCCTGCGCGCGAACAGCACACCCGTGACGACGAGTCCGACGACGAAGACGAGGGTCGGCCAGCTCGCGATCGAGCCGTTGATGCCGAGCCCGACCGGCACGGTGGTGTTCGCGGCGTCCGGCAGACGGCGGACGAACCCGGCGTCGACCAGCCCGATGAACGTGATGAAGAGACCGATGCCGACCGCGATCGCGGCCTTGAGCTCGTTCGGCACGGCGTTGAACACAGCGGTCCGCACACCCGTCACGACCAGCAGCAGCACGACGAGGCCGTTGACCAGGATGAGGCCCATCGCCTCCGGCCAGCTGACCTTCGCCGCGACGCTCACCGCCACGAACGAGTTGATGCCCAGGCCCGTGGCCAGCGCGAACGGGTAGTTGGCGATCAGTCCGAAGAGGATGGTCATCACGCCGGCGACCAGCGCCGTCACCGCGGCGACCTGCCCGACCGGCAGGATGTTGCCGAGCACGTCAGGATGCGAACCAGGCCCCGTCGGGGCGAAGCTGCCGATGATCAACGGGTTCAGCACGACGATGTACGCCATCGTGAAGAACGTCACGACACCACCGCGCACTTCACGCGCCACGGTCGACCCGCGCTCGGAAATCTTGAAGAACCCGTCCAGCATCTGGTCTCCTAACCATGTGTCCGAACGCGACTCCACCCCACCGCACCCGCCGGCGCTGCCGCACAGGCTGGCAGACCCCGTGCCCGTCGTGCTGGGTGGTACCGCGCTGTGGTTCCTCGGATTTCTGATCGTGCTGGTCCTCGACCGCTCGAACAGCACCCTGCTCTGGACGACGTTGTCCGGCGGTCTGCTCGGGATCATCGGGTACGGAGTCTTCTACTGGCAACGGCGGGCTGCGAGGCGAGGGTCACGGGGGGCGCAGCAGGGTCTCGACGACGCCTAGTCCGTCAGCTTCGGGTGACCGGTGCCGGCCCAGGTGACCCAGACCGTTTTGCGCTCTTCATCGACGACGTACCAGATTCGGCCGGCGGACGTGACCTCGTACTGCCATTGATCGAACACGGCACCATCGTGTGTGTGGTCCCGCAAATCGCCCTTGAGCAGGTGTTGTCGGTTCGGGTTCACAGTGGAGGCGGGGTGCTCGCTCAGCACCACCCACGCATCCCATGCGTTCGACGCCGCGGTGCGGCAGAGTTCCTCCCAGCCTTTGGCTGCGGCGGTCGTGCCAAAGCGGACTGCGTAGCCCCCAGGGCGTGGAGGCGGCGTCATGTGCGCGCCGCGTTTTGCCGGCAAGAGTTCACATCTCCATCGGGTTCGGCACAGGACCGAAGTCCCCGGTGGTCGGCTCGCTGAGGGTGCGGTGCAGTTCTGGATCCGCGTGCACGATGGCCGTGTTGGCCCACTCGTGCATGGTTTGCGCGACCAGTGCCCACTGGCCGAGATCCGCAGACGCCTGGATACCCTGGATGAACTCCTTGACGAGTTCCGCGCGATCAGACTTCGGCAACACCGCGATCCAGGGGAACTCGTCCAGCAGCGCGTCGGCCACGACATCGGGCCCGACCTGCCTGAACACCGCTCGCATGGCGCGAGCCGCGATGATCGCCGCGCTGTGGCGGTATTGGTGGTGATCGGCGCGGACCAGGAGCAGGTCTGCCCCGTCGCGCCGCTTGACGCGTACTTCGTGTTGATCGGCGATGGCGGCGACGCTCTTCGGGTCGCGCTGCAGTTCGCTCCACTGCACTTCGTTGACGATGCTCACCTGACAATTCTGAACTTATTCAGAGTTGTCGGCAACTACACGATCCGGTGTGATCGCGATCATGGTTCTGGCCACCGACTGGGTCCGTCTGCTGATCGTCTGCCTCGTCTTCGTGGCCGCTGCCTGCGCCATCGTGCGCTTCACCGGCCTGACCACACCGAAACCGTTCCTCACGGCAGCGATCCGGGCCGTCCTCCAACTCGCCGCCGTCAGCGCCGTGATCACGTTCGTCCTCACCCACCTCGGCCTCACGTGGGCGTTCCTCGCCCTGATGGCCGCAGTGGCCACGGCGACGTCCGCCAAGCGCACCGGAACCGGCCGCAAAGGCATCTGGGTGGCCGCGGCGATCCTCGTGGGCACGGTCCCGGCGCTGGCGCTGCTCCTCGCCATCGGCCTGCTGCCGGTCAAGGGCATCTCGCTGATCCCGGTCGGCGGCATCCTCATCGGCGGCGCGATGACCGCGACGACCCTGTCGGCGCGGCGGGCGCTCGACACCTTCCGGGACCGTCACGGCGAGTACGAGGCCGCGAGGGCTCTGGGTTACCGCGAGCGCGATGCGGTCTGCCTGATCATCCGGCTGCCGGCCGCGGAGGCGTTGATCCCTGCCCTCGACCAGACCAGGACGGTCGGGCTGGTCACCCTTCCGGGTGCTTTCGTCGGAATGCTGCTGGGCGGCGCGCCGGTCTGGCAGGCTGGCGCCCTTCAGATCGTGGTGCTCCTGGCGTTGCTGGCCGTGGAAGCCGCCGCCGTGGCGACCGTGGTCGAGTTGGTCGCAAGGGGGCTGATCAGGAGGGCTTCCCAAGGAAGCGAAGTTAGGCTAACCTAAGTCTCGTCGCTTCGTGGTGGGAGCGGCAGTCAGTTCGGGAACGGACGAGGCCCCCCTCTGGGCAGAGGGGGGCCTCGTCGTTTTCGGCAGTGGGAGCTTGTCGGAGCATCCACTGCCGAAGCGTTATGGCAGCAGCAGGCCGTTCTGGCCCGTGCGCGCCGCCTCGAAGCGTGCGGAGACGTCCTCCCAGTTGACGACGTTCCACAGCGCCGAGATGTAGTCGGCCTTCAGGTTTCGGTACTGCAGGTAGTACGCGTGCTCCCAGATGTCGAACGCGAGCAGTGGCGTGACCGCGATCGACAGGTTCGAGTGGTGGTCCTTGAGCTGCAGCGTGATCAGCTTCTGGCCGATCGGCTCCCACGCGAGGATGCCCCAGCCCGAGCCCTGGATCGACGACGCGGCGGCGTTGAGCTGGCCGCGGAACTTGTCGAACGAGCCGAAGTGCTCGTCGATCGCGGCCGCGAGCTCGCCGACCGGCTTGTCGCCGCCGTTGGGCGAGAGGTTCTTCCACCACACCTGGTGCAGCGCGTGGCCCGCCAGGTGGAACGCCAGCGTGGTCTCCAGGCCGACGATCGAGCCGAACGACTCCTTGTCGCGGGCCTCCTCGATCTGCTCGATCGTGTCGTTCGCGCCCTTGACGTAGGCGGCGTGGTGCTTGCCGTGGTGCAGCTCGTTGATCTCACCGATGATCGCCGGCTCGAGATCGCCGTAGTCGTAGTCGAGATCCGGCAGCACGTACTGGCCCATGACATCTCCTGCAATCTCTTGGTACTTGCAACTTACTGGCAATAGAGCCAGTAAACCAGTTGCGCACGCCCGTACCGTCGAAAGCGTGTCCGTGCTGACAGCCAGGAACATTTCGCTGTCGTTCGGTCCGAGGACCGTGATCTCGGAGGTTGATTTCAGTGTTTCGCCTGGTGACCGCGTCGGCCTGATCGCGCCCAACGGCGTCGGCAAGTCCACGTTGCTCCGCCTGCTCGCCGGTGAGCTGCCACCGGAAACCGGTTCTGTCTCAAGCACCGGAACGGTCGCGCACCTGACGCAGGAGACCCTCCATCAAAGTGGAGAGTCGCTGCGCGACCACCTCGCCCGCCGCACCGGCGTCGCGCGGGCTGAGCAGTGGCTGCAGCGCGAGGCCGAAGCCCTCGGTGAAGGCGGTGGCGCGGAGTACTCCGACGCGTTCGACCACTGGACCGCCATCGGTGCCGGTGACTTCGACGAACGCGCGGAGGTCGTCTGCGCACGCCTCGGCCTGCCGGCGGACCTGCTCGACGGCAGGGAGCCGGACGAGCTGTCCGGTGGCCAGCAGGCGCGGCTCAGGCTCGCCGCGGTGCTGCTCACCCGTGCCGGCGTGCTGCTGCTCGACGAACCCACGAACGACCTCGACGCGGCCGGGCTCGACCTGCTGGAGACCCACGTCAACGGCTACCAGGGCGCGATCGTGCTGGTGAGCCACGACAGGGAGTTCCTGGCGCGCACCACGACCGCGATCGCCGAGCTCGACGAGTTCAGCCACGGGATCACCGTGTTCGGAGGTGGTTGGGACGCGTACGTCGACGAGAAGGCGAACGCGGAACGCCGCGCGCACGAGGAGTACGAGGAGTACTCGGCCAAGCGCGACTCGCTGGTGCAGCGCAGCCGGCAGGTCAAGGAGTGGTCGCGGCAGGGCGTCCAGCGGGCGAACAGCGCGAAGGCGCGTCGCGACGAGCCGGACAGGAACGTCCGCGCCGGGCGCGCGCAGGGCGCCGAGAACCTGACCGCCAAAGCGTCCGTTGTGGACCGTCAGCTGGCGAGGCTGGAGGAGGTCGCGGAACCGCGCGAGGCCTGGCAGCTCCGGCTCACCCTGCCGTCGGCGGGGCGGGGCAGCTCGGTCGCGTTCACGTTGCGGGGCGCCGTGGTCAGCCGTGGCGACGTCACGCTGGGGCCGGTCGACCTCACGATCGGCGCGGGCGAGCGGTGGCGGATCACCGGTCCCAACGGTTCGGGCAAGTCGACGTTGCTCGGCGCGCTGCTCGGCCGCATCCCGCTGACCGCCGGCGACCGCTCGATCGGGCCCGGTGTCGTCGTCGGCGAGGTCGACCAGCTGCGGGCCGAGTTCGCGAGCGACGACAGCGCGTTGCGGATCGTGGCGGACGCGACAGGGCTCCAGGACGTCGAGGTGCGCACGTTGCTGGCGAAGTTCCGGCTCGGTGCCGACGCCGTGCTGCGGCCGGCGCGGGACCTCTCGCCGGGCGAGCGCACCCGCGCGGGACTCGCCTTGTTGCAAGCTCGTGGCACCACGTGCCTGGTGCTCGACGAACCGACGAACCACCTCGATCTTTCGGCGATCGAACAGCTGGAACAGGCGCTCGAAACCTACGGGGGAACGTTGTTGCTGGTCACGCACGATCGGCGGCTCGCTTCGGCCGTGCGGGTGGATCACGAGATCAACGTTCGCGACCTTCTCACGTTTCCTCGTGTGAAGGGTGGAAGATAGGTGTCATGACCACCGAGGAGGACTGGCCGGTCGAACAGACCTGGTCGATGCGCAACACCCACTGGCACGCCTATGTGGAGCACACGTCACTCGACCACGCCTCTCCTCGGCAGGTACGGCTCGAACGCACCCCTGAGGAAGTGCTGACGTCGCCGGCCGAGGTCGCCGCGTGGCTGGAGGTCAACCTCCGCAGCGCGACGAGGCCCGAGGAGACCGGCAAGAAGCGGGTGACGGACGAACGCGACTTCACCGACTCGAACCGCGTGCACGCCTCGCTGGCGTCGCGCGGGGAGTCGATCTACACCGGGGTGAAGGGCGAGCTGACGCTGGCGGTCGAGGCCGTCACGCCGGACGAGTGCCGGATCTCCCACGACGGCGCGGACGTCGCACCGCTGAAGGCGGGCCGCCGCCGCTAGTGGTGTGTCACGCAACGTTGGCGGCGTGATCCACGCTCAGCAGGGCGCCTCGCGGCACCGCCCCCACGCCCCCATACGTCCAGTATGAGGACGTGGGGGCGGCACCACGATGCACCCGTCTGACCGCGAATTCCGCCGGCAACGTTGCGAGCCACACCACTAGACCGGCCCCGGAGATCGCGCTCCGGGGTTCATCGGCGAGGTCTGAGGCTGGACGGCACCGCTACATTCGGTTCCCAGGGGGAGTTTCACGCTGGGGGATTCGATGAAGCGGTTCCTGCCCGTTCTGGGCGCGCTCGTTCTTCTCGTCGCGGTCGTCGGAGCCGTTGTGTGGCAACGACCTGAGACGTCGCCGGAGGCCATCGCGTCCGGTGACGTGGTGTTGCAGCACGCGGACGGTTCGGTGCTGTGGCGCTCCGGTCAGCAGGAGACGCCGCTGGTCCGGCAGGTCCTGCGCGAGCTCGTGGCCGTCGGGACGTCGCTCGACCAGCTCCGCGACGCGGGTGGTGCGCTGGTGGTCACGACGATCGACTCCAAGGCGCAGGCCGGTGCGACGGAGGTGGTCCGTCAGCTGGCGTCCGGGCGTCCGGCGTCGATCACCGCGGTGGACCCGGCCAACGGCGGCGTGCGGGCCTACGTGCCGGGCACGGACCCCGCCGTGGACTACGCGGGCGGTGTGGTGCGGGAGGCCGGTGAGGCGGCACGGCCGTTCGGGTCGGTGGCGCTCATGCGAGCGGCGGGGGTGCCGGAGAGCGCCGAGGTCGAGGGCGGGCGGACGAAGCTGCTCGCCACCGATGCGGCACTGCTGAGGCCGCTCGACGTCGCCACCGCCTACGCGACCTTCGCCGCCGACGGCACGCACCACGACACGCACTTCATCACCCACGTCACCGAGGCCGGCGGGAAGACGCTGTACCGGGCGGTGACCGCGGGCAAGTCCGTGCTGGGGGTGGATCCCGGGCGCAGCAAGGAGTTCGCGGCACGGGTCAACGAGGAGCTGCGGGCGGGCTCGCTGTGCGACACCTACGCGGAGGCGGCGTGCCTGCCCGTCGAGGTGAAGGACGGGGACGTGGTCCGGCACGCCTGGATGATCGCCTACACCCCGCGTTTGTCGATCGTGGTGTTCGTGGGCGCGGAGTCCGGCGTCGAGGTGCAAAGCAGGCCCGTCACGGGGACGGGCCTGCCGTACGACGTGTTGCGGTCGTTCCAGGAGAAGCTGACGACGTGGTGACGGGTCAGCCGATGTGCCAGGTGTGCACCGGCTCGCCCGCGTGCATCAGCTCCATGTACCGCTTGAGCATGCCGGACAGGGCCGCGTCCCTCGACAGGCCGCGTTCCTCCAGCAGCGCCACGGTCTCCCGCTGCCACGACGAACCCGTGCGCCGCGCGAGGCAGCGCTGCTCGATCACGCCGAGGTAGCGCTCGCGGGCCTCGTCGGAGACGCCGCAGTCGCGCAGACCGTCGTGCGCCATCGGCAGGAGCCTGCGCAGCACCAGCTCGTCCGGCGGGATCCAGCCGATGCCCGGCCAGTACAGCTGGGCGTTCATGCCGTGCCGTGCGCCGGTGTAGAGGTTCTCCTCCGCCGCCTGGAACGACATCTGCGTCCACAGTGGACGTTCCTGGGAGGTGAGCGCGCGCTGGGCGCCGTAGAAGAACGCGGCGTTGGCCATCGTGTCGAGCACCGTGGGGCCCGCGGGCAGCACGCGGTTCTCGACGCGCAGGTGCGGCACGCCGTCGACGACGTCGTAGACCGGGCGGTTCCAGCGCCAGATCGTGCCGTTGTGCAGGCGCAGCTCGGAAAGACGAGGCGCGCCACCGGACTCCAGGACCTCCAACGGGTCCTCGTCGTCGGTTTCGGGCAGCAGGCTGGGGAAGTAGCGCACGTTCTCCTCGAACAGGTCGAAGATCGACGTGATCCACCGTTCACCGAACCACACGCGCGGGCGGACGCCCTGGTTCTTCAGCTCGTCCGGACGGGTGTCCGTGGCCTGCTCGAACAACGGGATCCGGGTCTCGTGCCAGAGCGCCTTGCCCAGCAGGAACGCCGAGTTCGCGGCGATCGCGACCTGCACGCCCGCCAGGCACTGCGCGGCGTTCCAGTGCGAGGCGAAGTTCGTCGGCTCGACCTGCAGGTGCAGCTGCACCGACGTGCACGCGGCTTCCGGCAGGATCGACTCCGCGTAGCTGTACAGCTTCTCCGGCCCCTTGCCCGGCATCGCCGGGCCCTCCATGTGCAGCACCATCTCCTCGCCGCGGGCCTTGAAGATGGTGTCGTTGAGCAGCGCGTACCGAGGCGACTCGGAGAGCCACTTGCGGTCGAAGTGCCGCTCTCGCAACGTGGGCAGCACGCCGATCATGGCCAGGTTGGCGCCCACGTCGTTGGCCTTCGAGTCCGCGCTGTCGAGCGACTGGCGCAGTTCCTCTTCCAGGCCGAGCATCTCACCCCCTGCGAGCTCACGCGGGGGGACGTTGATCTCCAGGTTCTGCTGTCCCAGCTCCAGGGTGTAGGAGGGATCGTCGATCTTCTCCAGGACCTCCGAGTTCGCCATCGCCGGCCGCATCGCGTCGTCGACGAGGTTCAGCTCGATCTCGAGTCCCATCTGCCGACGGGGGAAGGAGAACGTGTCTTCGGCCAGCATCGTGGCCAGTGCGTCGAGACTCCGCTGCATCTTCTCCCGGTAACGCTGGCGGTCGTCTCTGGTGAAAGTGCGGCTGGACACTTCACTTCCCATGCCGCTACCCCTTCGCTCGGCGCCGGTGGGCGCGGGCCAGGCGGAACGCCAAACGTGACACAGCGGAAACCTTCTTTACATCGCCCAAATCGGTGCTCTCTGTCACGTCGAGGTAACAACCAGCGATCATCCCCTGGTCGGGCGTGTGCGGTTCCGCCCTCCGGACTACCTCGCCTGTTCCACCCCCGGTCGGATGCGAAACTTCCCGCGTGGCTGACGTGATCGAGATCAACGACCCGGCCGACCCCCGGCTGGACGACTTCCGCGACCTGTCGACGGCCGACCGCAGGCCCGACAGGCCGGGCGGACGAGGTCTCGTCATCGCCGAGGGCGTCGTCGTGGTGGAGCGCCTGCTGGCCTCGCCGTACCCGGTGCGCGGACTGCTCGGGGTGAGGCGGCGAGTCGAGGCCTTGGACCTCGCTGACCTGGACGTTCCCGCCTACGTGACGTCCGCCGAGGTCATGGCGGAGGTGGTCGGTTTCCACCTGAACCGGGGCGTGCTGGCGGCGGCGGACCGGGCACCCGCGGTGTCGTTCGACGCCCTGGTCTCCCGCTCCCAGCGCCTCGCCGTGCTGGAGGGCGTGGGCGACCACGAGAACCTCGGTTCGATCTTCCGCAACGCCGCCGCACTGGGCGTCGACGGCGTCGTGCTGGGCCCCGGCTGCAGCGACCCGCTGTACCGGCGCAGCGTGCGGGTGTCGATGGGACACGTGCTGCGCGTGCCCTTCGCTACCACGGATCAGTGGCCCGCGGCGCTGAACTTGTTGCGGCAAGAGGGTTATACCGTTGCCGCTCTGACGCCGCGCCCGTCAGCCCTGCACCTCGCCGACGCCGGCCTGCGCGGGCAGCGCGTGGCGGTGCTGCTGGGTTCGGAGGGGCCGGGCCTCACCGACGAGGCGATCGACGCGGCCGACCTGGCCGTGCGCATCCCGATGTCGTCGGGCGTGGACTCCCTGAACGTGGCCACCGCGGGCGCGGTGGCGTTCTACGCGTTGCTTTAGAGCAGGATCAGGGCTTCAGAGCAGGGTCAGGATCAGGGCGAGCCAGGCGACGACCACCCCGGTCACGACGCCGTACGCGACCCAGCGCCACACCGGCACCTTGCGCCCGAGCCACACGCTCGGCGCGAGGCCACCGACCACCAGCACGTTCGCCACGAGCGCGAGCCACCGGCTGGTCTCGCCCAGGCCCAGTGACAGCGACACGACGGTCACCGTGACGATCGCGGCCGTGATGAGGCTGACCGTGAGCCCGGTGCCCCACGGAGTCGGCTCGGGCTCTTCCTCCGCGAGGGCCTGGGGCAAGGCCTCTTGAGGGGACTCGGGCGCGTCGACGGTGAGCAGTTCGCCGCTGACCGGGTCGGTGTAGCTGACCGGGGAGTTCATGACCGCCGCGATCCTGACGGCGAGCTGCTTGCCTCTGCGTGCGACCAGTGCGTTGGCCACGCCGTCGGCAGGCGTCTCGGTGCGCTCCACCGCGTCGGCGACCTTGGCCCACTCGTGCAGTGCCTCGGCCAGATCGCCGCCGAGGGGCAGGCTGTGCGGGTCGACCTCGCGCTCACCGGACTCGTCTTCGCCGGCGAGCACGGCGCGGCCGTCCCGGACTCGCAACTCCACTGCGCCCTCCTCGGTCTGGAGCTTCGGCCAGAAACCTATCGGACGGGTGGGGCGGGTGGGTGCGGGTCTTGTTTCGCGCGGGCCGGGACGTTCGGCGGCCCGAAGTCGTGAGGTCGCGTTCGCGCCAGATCCCCATTGGCGCGAACGCGACCTGCCGGCCTACGCGAGCGAGTCGCGCCAGGCCGTGTGCAGGGCGGCGAACCGGCCCCGCTCACCGATCAGCTCCGCGGGGGAGCCGTCTTCCACCACAATGCCACCATCCAGCACCAGTACGCGGTCCGCTATCAGGACCGTCGACAGGCGATGGGCGATGATGAACGCCGTCCGGTCCGCCAGCACCGTTTCCAGCGCTGCCTGCACGGCGCGTTCTGTGGGCACGTCCAAGGACGATGTTGCCTCATCGAGGACCAGCACGGCCGGGTCCGCGAGGAACGCGCGGGCGAACGCGACCATCTGGCGCTGGCCCGCGGACAGGCGGCCGCCCCGTTTGCGGACGTCCGTGTCGTAGCCGTCCGGGAGGGCGGCGATGAACTCGTGCGCGCCCACCTCGGCCGCCGCGGCCTCGATGTCCGCCCGTGTCGCCGTCGGGCGGCCCAGGGCGATGTTGTCGGCTACCGAGCCGGAGAACAGGAAGTTCTCCTGCGTCACCATCGTGACGGCTCGGCGCAGGTCCGTGTCCGCCACCTCGCGCAGGTCGGTGCCGTCGAGCCGCACCGAACCCGTTGACGGGTCGTAGAAGCGGGCCACGAGCTTCGCCACGGTGGTCTTGCCGGCGCCGGTCGCGCCCACCAGTGCCACGGTCTGCCCCGCCGGCACGTCGAGCGAGAAGCGCGGCAGCACCAGGCGGGACGTGCCGGGGTACTGGAACTCCACGTCGGCGAACCGGACGGCGCCCCTCGCGTGCGGCAGGGCCACCGGTTTCGCGGGTTCCGGCACCGACGGCTCCTCCTCCAGGACGCCCGAGATCTTCTCCAGGGCGGCCGTGGCGGAGGAGTACGAGTTCGCGAACATCGCCAGCTCGTCGAACGGGTCGTAGAACCGGCGCAGGTACACGGTGAACGCCGTCAGCACGCCCAGCTCCAGGGAGCCGCCCGCGACCCGGTAGGCACCCCAGGCGAGGACCAGGGCCAGCGACACGTTGCCGATGGCGCGCACCGACGAGACGAACGTGGCCATCACGCCCAGCGCGTCGGTGTTCGCGTCGCGGAACTGGCCGTTGAAGCCCGTCATGATCTGCTCGTTGCGTGGCTGGCGGCGGAACGCCTGCACCGCGCGGATGCCGTTCATGGACTCGACGAACTGCACGATGATCTTGGCGATCGCGCCGCGCGTGCCGCGGTAGGCGTCCATCGAGCGGCGGCGGAACCAGCGCCAGATGAAGTAGATCGGCACGAAGCCCGCGATCACGACCAACGCCAGCGGGACGTCCAGGTACAGCAGGATGATCGCGATGCCCGTCACCGACAGCGCCGCGTTGAACAGGCTGTCGAGGCCCTCCTCCAGCAGGTCCTGCAACGAGTCGACGTCGCTCGTCAGCCGGGAGATGACCTTGCCGGACGTGTAGGACTCGTGGAACCCGACGGACAGGCTCTGCGAGTGCCGGAAGACGCGGCCGCGCAGGTCCAGCAGCACGTCCTGGCCGACCCGCCCGGACAGCCGCAGGAACGCCCAGCGCAGGAACGTCATCAGCACCGCGGAGACCGCGTACCCGATGACGCACCAGACCAGGACGGACGCGCTGCCGCCGGTCGCGGCCGGGATGCCGCTGTCGATCGCGACGGCGATCAGCAGCGGGCCCGCGAGCGCCGCCAGGTTGCCGCCGACCACCGCGGCGATCGCCAGCGACGTGAGGGCGATGTGCGGGCGCAGCAACGATCCCAGCAACCTGCGCGAGCGGGCCTGCAGGCGCAGGCCCGTCGAGTGCGTGATCTCCTCGATCTCCTCGGCGGCGACGCCGCGCCACTCTTCTTCTTGTGTCACAGTCACTTCACTCACGACGCCACCTCCTCTTCGATCAGGTCGTCGTCCATCGAGGACAGCAGACGCTTGTACTCCTCGTTGGTGTCCAACAGCTCCCGGTGCGAACCGATCGCCTCGATCCTGCCGTCGACCAGCAACGCCACCCGGTCGGCGAGCTGCACGGTCGACGAGCGGTGCGCCACGACCAACGCCGTCGTCTCGCGCAGCACGCGCCGCAGCGCGGCCTCCACCTCGGCCTCGGTGTGGACGTCCAGCGCCGACAACGGGTCGTCCAGCACGAGCACCGCCGGCTTGCCGACGACCGCGCGGGCCAGCGCCAGCCGTTGCCGCTGACCACCGGACAGCGACAGGCCCTGCTCACCGATCCTGGTCGCGAGACCCCACGGCAGCGCCTCGACGAACTCCTCCGCCTTGGCCACCCGCAACGCCTCGCGCACCTGGGCCTCGGTGACGTCCGGCAGGCCCAGCCCCACGTTCTCGGTCACCGAGGCCGAGAACAGCACCGGCTCCTCGAACGCCATGCCGACGACGGTCCGCAGGTCCTCCAGCGAGAGGTCCCGCACGTCGACGCCGTCGATCGTGATCCGGCCGCCGGTGACGTCCGCGAGCCGCGGCACCAGCGCGGTCAGCGTCGTCTTGCCCGACCCCGTCGCCCCGACCAGTGCCACCGTCTCACCGGGACGCAGGTCGAGGTCGACGCCCGACAGCACCTCGCGGCCGTCCTCGAACGCGAACCGCACGCCCTCGAACCGCACGTGCCCGCGCAACGGCGTGGGCACCGGCACGGGCGAGGCGGGGCCGGTGATCGCGACGGGGGAGTCGACGACCTCCCAGTAGCGCTCCAGCGCCGAGGCCGCCTGGTTCGTCTCCGCCAGCAGCCAGCCGATGGAGTCGATCGGCCAGCGCAGGTAGGCGCTCACCGCGACCGCGGCGACCAGCGTGCCGACCGTCATCCAGCCGTTCACGATGCCGATCGCGCCGACGCCGAGCATGCCCGCGATCGACAGCTCCGGCAGCACGATCAGCACCGACCACAGCGACGCCAGGATCGAGATCTTGTGCAGCTCCGTGGATCGCAGTTCGCGCGCCTGCGCCAGGAACCGCTTCGACAACTCGGGCCCCCGCCCGAACGCCTTCAGCACCCGGATGCCGAGCACCGACTCCTCGACCGTCGTGGTCAGGTCGCCCGCCTGGTCCTGGGCCCTGCGCGCGACGACCTTGAACTTCGCCTCGAAGAAGTACGAGATGACGATCAACGGCAGCGCGCCGCACAGCGACACGATCAGCAGCCACGGCGACAGCGTGGCGATGATGCCCAGCCCGATCAGCACGACCAGGCTGTTCACGATCAGGAAGACGATCGCGAACGCCACAAACCGCCGCACGGTCGTGAGGTCGTTCGTCGCGCGCGAGAGCAGCTGACCGGACTGCCACCTGTCGTGGAACGCCACCGGCAGCCGCTGAAGATGCTGGTACAGGTCGAACCGCATGCGCGCCTCGACCTCGGCCGCCGGCCGGGCGACGACCTTGCGCCGGATGTAGAACAGCACCGCCTCGCCGAGCCCGAGCAGCAGCACGCCCAGGATCAGCCACGGCAGCGGGCCGGTCTCCTTGTTCTGAATCGGACCGTCGACGATGCGCTGCGTGAGCAGCGGGATGCCGAGACCGCACAGCATCGCGAGCATCGTCGCCGACAGCACGACAGTCATCCGTGCGCGGTGCGGCCGCACGTACGGCCACAACCTCCGCAAGGTCTGAATTGTCGAGTTACGTTGATCGCTCACGCGACGAGCCCCCTCCAGGTCCTCTCCAAAGTACGAAGGAGGACCGACACTCAGCATCCGGTTTTTCGCCCCACCGGAGCCTCCCGGCTCGACTTAGGTCGAGGTCAAGGGCACGATGACCCCCATGACGCGGTTTCTGCGAACCGAGCAGACGATGGCGTTTCCACACGGACGGCTCATCGCTTCACGCGACGGGGTGAACTACGTGCTCGCCCCCGACGGCTGGGACCACCTGGCCGGCGTGCGCCCGAGGCACGCGGTGCTCGTCTCCCGCGAGGACGCCGAGGACTGGTGCGAACGCGAGGGCTGGGACCTGCACCTGCTCGACGAGGTGCCTACGCCCTCTTGAAGGTGAACAGGCCGACCAGCCCGTAGGCGACGGCCGCGAGCAACGCCTCGGCGTGGTGCCGGTTGGTGAACCACGCCATCGCGGGTTCGTGCAGCTTGAAGTAGAGCCCGATGCCCAGCAGGATCGGCCCGAGCAGGATGATCGGCCACACCGGCCGCACCCCGAAGACCCACAGGATCGGCCCCGCCAGCACGAGCGACGACACGAGCGCGAGCGGCAACCCGATCAGCACGAGCAGCAGGAACGTCGACATCGACGTGCTGTCGAGCCACGACTTCAGGAAGCCCGACTCGTAGGCCCACGTCCACCCGAGCACCAGCCCGGCGCCGACGGCCATCGACAGGACGACCCGGAACAACAGCCGGCGTCCCGTCCTACCCGTCTTGCCCGCGGTGCTCTGCTCCGTCACGCCGTCCACCGTAACCAGCGGTCACCACCGAGGCCAAGGCATAGCCGCAAGCAGTCCCGGCGGCCAGCACGAAGATCCCGCTCGACTCCGGCAGTTGGACCTGCACGAACCGCAGGGCGAACGAGCTGAGGATCACCAGCAGCACCCCGCCCGCCGTTCCCAGCGCGGCGGTCCGCCCGGCCGCGGAGAACTTCACGAGCCGCAACAGGCCCCAGCCGACGACTCCCCAGACGACCACGAGCGCCGGGAGCAGGACGAACAACGAGAAGAGCGCGCATCCCAGCCCGCTCTCCGTGCACGGCAGGTCACCCGCGGGTTCGATCGACAAGAACCACCCGGCACCGCACAACGCGCCCACGACGGCCGCGGTGAGCGTCCTCGTGCGATCGGTCACGGCGATTCGGGACGGGCGTCACGCGCGCCCGTCAGCACGGCGATCAACGCGTACAGCGCGGCGAACACCGCGAACGACACGAAGGTCACGCCCAGCAGCAGCACCATCGCGACCACCGCCATGAGGGTCGCGGGCACGGCCACCAGCCATGCCCGCGACACCTTCAGCGATCGCAGTGCGACACCGCCCACCACCGACCCCACCACGGCGAAGATCGGTATCGAGGTCACGAAGGCCCCGAGGCAGCCCCAGTCGTCCTTGGTGCAGACAGCTCCCGAGGCGAGGAGCTCGAACATTCCCCACCAGGCCAGCCCGAGGAGTGCACCCACTCCGGCAGCCAGCGCGACACGACGTCCCACGGCGTCAGCTTCTCACTCAGCGGTTCGACCGCACGCCCAGTAAAACGTCTTCCCACGAAGGGACGATGGGGTGGTTCTTCTTCCCCCGCTTCGGAGGAGGGTCCTTGCGGACCGGCTTCTCCGCGGCGGGCTCCTGCTCCTTCTTCACCGGCGGTGCCGGTGGTGCGGGAACGGGAGCGGGCTCCGGCTCTGGCTGCTTCTCCTGGACCGGCTTCTCGGCCACGACCGGCGCCGCCACGGGGGCGGGCGCCTGGGCGGGGACCGGGATGGGCTCCTCGATCACGGGGATCGGGGGGAGCACCGGCGCCGCTTCCAGTGCTTGCCGCGCGAGCTGCGTCACCGGACGCACCGTGCGCAGCGTGCGGTTCGGGTTCGGGTCCATCAGGTCGACGGCCGCGTCGTCGAGCGCCGTGACCGTGCCGCCCTGCGCACCGGGGTGGAACGCCCAGTGCGCGCGGTTGTCCGAGCGCCCGGTCGTCCAGTGCAGCTGCACGATCCAGCGGCCGTCGTCGCCCTTCCACGAGTCCCACTTAGTGTCGGACAGGTCGTGGCCGCGGATGCCGAACGAGTGCGCGACGACCTCGCCGAGCGTCTGCACGTCCGGGCCGTCCTCACGGACCGGGTGCGCGCGCTGGGCCAGGTCCGCGGTGCGCGAACGCTCCAGCAGAACGGGGTAGGCGAAGCGCTCGATGCGGTGCGTCGGCATGCCAGCGGCGGCCGCGACCTGGTCGATCGACTCGCCGGCGCGGATGCGGGCCTGGATCTCGCGCGGCCGCATCTGGGCCTCGCCGGACTCGATCTGCATCTGGCCGAGGCGCGCGAGGTCACCGCGCAGGGCCGCCCGAAGACGCTCGTCCGCGGGGAGCGTGAAGCGCTCGCCGCGGTTTTCGGGGTCCTCGAGGATGACGGACTTGCCGTCCTCGTCGAGCCCGATGACTCGCAGCGCTCGCATCGTGGCCTCCCTGAATTCGCACCTCGCCAGCAGACAACGTTAGGACAACGAGCCGTCCATGAGTGGGAGACTCGCCGATATCTCTACGTGATCTTGCCAGTTCACGAGGGTTGCCGCACTCCCGTTTCCGGAAGGTTCACCTGGACCACCAGGCCTCCTCCTCCGTTCGGACGAGCCTTCGCTGAGCCGTGGTGCGCCCGCGCCACGGACTGCACGATCGACAGCCCGAGACCCGATCCGGCGGTCCCGGTGCGATCGCGGAGACGTCGGAAGGGTTCGAACAACCCGGGTACTGCCTGGGCAGGCACGGTGGGGCCGGTGTTGGAAACGATCAGTTCTTGATCAAGTTTCACGGTGACGGAGCCGCCCGGTTTGTTGTAGAGGACCGCGTTGCGCAACAGGTTGCCGACGAGGTGCGCAAGTAGGACCGGGTCACCGTCCACCAGATACCTGCGGGACCGAACTTCAAACGTGACCTTTTTCTCCGCGGCGAGTGCCGCGCACGTCTCGATCTCGTCGTCGATCACCTCGTCCAGCCACACCAGCTCACGCGTGGCGAGGCCGCGGTCACTGCGAGCGAGCAGCAGGAGCCCGTCGATGAGCTTCTCGCTCCGTTCGTTCGTGTCGAGCAGGTGCGCTCCGAGCCGTCGGATGTCGTCGGAGGCGTCCGGAGCGCCCAGCGCCACCTCGATCAGCGTCCGCTGCACGGCCAGCGGCGTGCGCAGCTCGTGCGAAGCGTTCGCGACGAACCGCTTCTGGCTGTCGAACGACGACGCGAGCCGGTCGAGCATGCCGTCGAAGGTGTCCGCGAGCTCCTTGAGCTCGTCCGGCGGCCCGTCCAGCTCGATCCGGCGGTCCAGCTGCTCCGCCTCCAGCCGGTGCGCGGTCGAGGTGATCGAGTGCAGCGGCGCCAGCACGCGGCCGGCCACGACCCAGCCGAGCCACACGGCGATGATCGCCGCGACCACGAGCGCGATCGCGGACTGCCACAGCACGGTGGTCATGACGTCCGTCTTGACCGCGGCAGGGGACCACACGACGGCGTCCGCCGGCAGCGAGGACACGTCCATCGTCTGCGCGTCGCTCAACGGCATCGTGCGTTGCGGTGTCGTGCCGGCGATGCCCACCGCGACCCCGGCGGCCGGCACGGCCCAGTCGGCGAGCAGCCAGTAGTTGAGCCCGACCAGCGCGATGCCCGCGATCAGGAACACCCCCGCGTACCAGGCCGTCAGCCTGGTCCTGAGCTTCACGAGCCGAACCGGTAGCCGGCACCGGGCACGGTCTGGATGACCTGCGGCGCGCCCAGCTTGCGGCGCAGCGTCATCACCGCCACCCGCACGGCGTTGGTGAACGGGTCCGCGTGCTCGTCCCAGGCCTTCTCCAGCAGCTCCTCGGGACTCACCACGTTGCCCTCCGCCCGCATCAGCACCTCCAGCACGGCGAACTCCTTCGGGGACAGCGGCAGGAACGTCCCGTCGCGCGACGCCTGGTGCCGCGGCAGGTCCAGCGTCACCCCGGCCCGTTCGAGCACCGGCGGCAGCGCGGGACGAGCCCGCCTGCCCAGCGCCTGCACGCGGGCCACGAGCTCGGCGAACGCGAACGGCTTGGTCAGGTAGTCGTCGGCGCCGAGCCCGAGCCCCGCCACCCGGTCGTCCACCTCGGCCGCCGCCGTCAGCATCAGCACCCGCGCCTCACCACCGGTCGCGTGCACGGCCTTGCACACCTCGTCACCGTGCACGAGGGGCAGGTCGCGGTCGAGCACCACGACGTCGTACGCGTGCACCCCCACGCGTTCCAACGCCGCCTCGCCGTCGTAGCAGACGTCGACCGCCATCGAGAACCTGCGCAGCCCCTCGGCGACCGTGTCCGCGAGCAGCTGTTCGTCCTCGACCACCAGCACACGCATGACGCCCATTTTCCGGGGAACGGGCATAAGCGCCGGATAAGGCCTTTCGCTTAACGCCGCCGAATGACGACCTCCGTAGACCTGTCGCCATGAAAACCACCATCGCAGTGTTGCTGGGCCTGCTCCTGGCACTCACCGCCTGCGGGTCGAAGGACCAGCCGTCCGACGCCAAGAAGGACGAGAAGGGCGACTCGGTCCAGTTCGCGAAGTGCATGCGGGAGAACGGCGTCGACATGCCGGACCCGGAGTCGAGCGAGGCGGGTGTCGGCATCGCGATCGGCGGTGAGGGCGGCATCGACCCCGAGAAGATGCAGACCGCGCACGAGGCGTGCAAGCAGTACCTGCCCAACGGAGGCGAGTTCAAGCCGCCGTCGCCCGAGGAGCAGGACAAGATGCGCCAGCAGGCCAAGTGCATGCGGGACAGGGGTTACAACTGGCCCGACCCGAAGTTCGAGGGCGGCGGCACCGTCGGCGAGGCGATCGAGCTGCCCGACATGGAGGACGAGAAGGTCAAGCAGGACATGAAGGACTGCGGCATGGGCGAGGGCATGGTCTCGGCGAGGCCCGTCGGATGAAGCGCAACGTGAACAGGAAGGTCGTCGTCGCCGCGCTCGTCGCCGCCGTGGTGCTCGGCACCGGTGGGGTCGTGGTGCTCACCAGAATCGCGTCCAACCAGGCCAACGCAGCCCCGTTGCAGAACGACCCGGCGAAGACCGCGGCCGTGAAGAAGACGAACCTGGCCGACCAGCAGTCGGTGACCGGCCAGCTCGGCTTCGGCGCGGAACGAGCGCTGGCCAGCCGGAAAAGCGGCACCGTCACCGGGCTGCCGAAACAGGGCGATGTCGTCGAGCAGGGCAAACCGGTGTTCCACGCGGACGCCAAGCCGGTGCCGCTGTTCTACGGCCAGATGCCGCTCTACCGCGACCTCGAAACGGGCATGTCGAACGGACCCGACGTCAAGGTGGTGGAGGAGAACCTCGCCGCACTGGGGTTCAAGGACTTCGGCACCCCCGACGAGAAGTTCACCTACTACACGGCCACCGCGCTGAAGAAGTGGCAGAAGGCCAACGGCCTGGAGCAGACCGGAAAACTCGGCTCCGGCGACGTCGTCGTCCAGCCGGGAGCGATCCGCGTCTCGTCGGTGACCGGCCAGCTCGGCGCACCCGCCGGCGGCGACCTGATGAAGGTCACCGGCACCGAACGCGCGGTGACCGTCGAACTGGAGCAGTCCAAGCAGCGCCTCGCCAAGCAGGGCGAGAAGGTCGAGCTGTCGATCTCCGGCGGCAAGCCCACCACCGGCACCATCACGGGCATCACCCGCACCACCGGCGACCCGAACCAGGGCTCCAAGCCGAAGATCGTGCTGACGATCTCCGTGGACGACCCCAAGGCCGCGGAGGGCATCGACTCCGGCAACGTCACGGCGCTGTTCACGGTGTCGAAGAAGCAGAACGTCCTCGCGGTCCCGATCGGCGCGCTGCTCGCGTTGAACGAGGGCGGCTACGGCGTGGTCACCGAGGACGGCAAGACCATCCCGGTCACCGTCGGCATCTTCGCGAAGGGCCAGGTCGAGGTGCAGGGCGAAGGCCTGCGCGAGGGCATGAAGGTGGTGACCACCGAGTGATCACCGTCGACCACGCGAGCAGGACGTATCCCGGTGGCGTGCAGGCGTTGCGCGACGTCTCCCTGACCGTCGGGGGCGGGGAGATGCTCGCGATCGTGGGGCCGTCCGGCTCGGGGAAGTCGACGCTGCTGCACCTCATGGGCACGCTCGACAAGCCGACCGCCGGCACGGTCGAGATCGACGGCAACGACATCTCGGCCATGTCCGACAACGCCCTGTCGGCACTGCGGGCGCGCACGATCGGGTTCGTGTTCCAGCAGTTCTTCCTCACCGAGGGCCTGTCCGCGATCGAGAACGTGGCCGCCGGCCTGGTCTACGCGGGGGTTCCGCGCTCGAAGAGACGGGCGTTGGCGATGTCCGCTCTGGACAGGGTCGGCCTGATCCACCGGGCGCTGCACAAGCCGCACGAGCTGTCCGGTGGTGAGCGCCAGCGGGTGGCGATCGCGCGGGCCGTGGTGAACACGCCGGGGACCCTGCTGGCCGACGAGCCGACCGGGAACCTGGACACGAAGAACGGTGCCGGTGTGCTGGAGTTGTTGGAGAGCCTCAACTCCGACGGCACGACGATCGTGATGATCACGCACGACCGGGACATCGCGGCGTGGGCGCCGCGCCGCATCGAGGTCCGCGACGGGGTGATCGTTTGACTTCGCTCACGCACCGAGCCTCACGGCATCGGGTTCCTGTTTCAAGGCCGATCGCGGAAAGGAGGACCCTTGCCGTCTGACATCAGCTCCACAGGCATCGCCCGGAGTTCCCCGGGCTACGGCTCGACCAGCCGCAAGGATGTTCTTCGCCGCGTTGAGGTCCCGGTCGTGCCGGGTGCGGCAGCCCGGGCACGTCCAGTGCCGGGCCGAGAGCTCCAGTTCGGCGAGCAGGTGCCCGCAGACCGAGCAGGTCTTGCTGGAGGGGTACCAGCGATCGATCACGACCAGGGTGCGGCCGGCACGTTCGCACTTGTACTCGAGTTGCCGCCGGAACTCGCCCCAGCCGGAGTCGGAGATGGCGTGCGAGAGTCGCCGATTGCGGACCATGCCCGCGACGCCGAGATCCTCGATCGCGATCAGGTCGGCCGATCGCACCAGCGCCGTGCTGGTGCGGTGCAGGAAGTCCTGCCGCGCGTCGCGGATCTTGCGATGGGCACGGGCGACCTTGATCCTCGCTTTGTGCCGGTTGTTGCTGCCACGTTGGCAGCGCGCCAACCGGCGCTGGTGGCGGGCGAGGTTTCGCGCCTTTCTCGCGAGGTGTCGCGGGTTTGCGACCCGAGCACCGTCACTGGTCACCAGGAAGTCCTTCAACCCGAGGTCGATTCCGACCGCGTGAGTGGCCGCCGGGGCGATGGAACGCTCTGGAACGTCCACGGCGAAGGACACGTACCAGCGACCGTCCGGTTCGCGAGAGACGACGACCATCGTCGGATCCAACTCGGTGATGTCCACGTCGCCGAAGGACCAGGTGAACCTCAGAGGCGTGGTGGTTCTGGCCAGAACCAGAGAGCCACCGCGCAGGCGGAAAGCCGAGCGCGTGTAGTGCGCACTCTGCCTGCCGCCGCGGGCTTTGAACCTCGGGTAGCGGGAACGCCCGGAGAAGAAGTTCTGGAACGCCGTGTGTTGATGACGCAGGGTTTGCTGCAGAGGCACACAAGACACCTCCGAAAGGAACGCGAGTTCCTCGCCCTGCTTCCACGCGGTGAGTGCAGCATCCGTCTCTCGATACGACGTACGTGCGTTCTCGTTGCGGTAGCGGCGAGTCCGTTCGTCCAGGGTCCTGTTCCACACCAGCCGGACGCACCCGAAAGTGCGCGACAGCACCGCTGCCTGCTCAGAGGTCGGATAGGCCCGGCACCTGTACGCCGTTCGCACACAGGACAACCTACTGGGATCGACATGGCCGGCAGGACACAGACCTTCGGAAGGAGGGCGTCGTGATCGACCTCCTCCGCCTCGGCTTCTTCGGCATGAAGACCCGGCCGATCCGCGCCGTGCTCTCCGCACTGGGCATCGCGATCGGCATCGCCGCCGTGGTCGCCGTCGTCGGCATCCCGGCCTCCAGCGCCGCCGCGTTGAGCGAGAAGATGTCCAAGCTGGGCACCAACCTCCTGACCGCCGCGCCCGGCCAGGACTTCTTCGGCCAGGACGCGAAGCTGCCGGAGACCGCGGTGCCGATGGCCAAGCGGATCGGCGCGGTGTCGTCCGCCAGCGCCACCGGCAAGATCTCCGCGAACGCCCGCAAGAACGACCTCGTGCCGTCCAGCGACACCCTCGGCCTGCAGGTGCAGGCGGCGGAGCAGGACCTGCTGAAGGTGCTGAACGCCGAGGTCCGCGCGGGCCGCTGGTTGTCGTCTGGCGAGAAGTCCGTGGTGCTCGGGGGTACCGCCGCCTCGCGCCTGGGCGTGGAGAAGCCCGGTGTGCAGATCTGGATCGACGGCCAGTGGTTCACGGTCGTCGGCATCCTCGGGCCGTTGCCGCTCTCGCCGGAGATCGACAGGTCGGTGCTGATCGGCTGGGACGCGGCCAAGGAGGCGTTCGGGTTCGAGGGCCACGCGAACACGGTCTACGTGCGCACGACCCCGGACCAGGTCGACAACGTCCGCACCCTGCTCGGCCCGACGCTGAACCCCGAGAAGTCCAACGAGGTCAAGGTTTCCCGGCCTTCGGAGGCGCTGGAGGCGCAGCAGCTGGCCGAGAGTTCCTACAACGCGCTGTTCCTGGGTTTGGGCGGAGTCGCGTTGTTGGTGGGTGGCGTCGGCGTGGCGAACACGATGGTGATCTCGGTGCTGGAACGCCGGAGGGAGATCGGTCTGCGGCGGGCGCTCGGGGCGACCCGCAGGCAGATCAGGTGGCAGTTCCTCACCGAGTCGGTGTTGTTGTCGGGCCTCGGCGGACTGGTCGGCGTGATCGTGGGAATCGCGGTCACGGCCGGATATTCGATCAGTCAGCAATGGCCCGCGGCACTGCCGTGGCCGGCCCTGCTCGGGGGAGCGGGTTCGGCGATCCTCATCGGCGCCATCGCCGGCGTCTATCCCGCGATGCGGGCGGCACGCCAGTCGCCCACGGAAGCACTCGCCTGAAAAGCCCTGGGGCGCACCGAGACCTTCGTTCGGTGCGCCCCAGGTCGCTGTTGTGGCGGGATCAGAGCTGGCCGACGACCCAGTCGATCGCCTGCGTGAGGATCGTGACGTCGTTCGGCTCGATCGCCGGGAACATCGCGACGCGCAGCTGGTTCTTGCCGAGCTTGCGGTACGGCTCGACGTCCACGATGCCGTTGGCGCGCAACACCTTCGCCACGACGGCCGCGTCCACGTCGTCGGAGAAGTTGATCGTGCCGACGACCTGCGAGCGGTCAGCGGCCTTCTCGACGTACGGCGTGGTGTACGCGGTCTTCTCGGCCCAGGAGTACAGCCGGTCGCTGCTGTCCTTGGTGCGCGCGACCGACCAGTCGAGGCCACCGTTGCCGTTGATCCAGTCGATCTGGTGCGCCAGCAGGAAGAGCGTGGCGACCGACGGCGTGTTGTACGTCTGGTCCTTCGTAGAGTTGTCGAGTGCTGTCGGCAGCGACAGGAACTCCGGCACCCAGCGGTCCTTGAGCTCGTCGACGCGCTGCAGCGCAGCCGGCGACATGAGCGCGAGCCACAGCCCGCCGTCGCTCGCGAACGACTTCTGCGGCGCGAAGTAGTAGACGTCGAAGTCCTCGGCCTTGACCGGCAGGCCACCGGCACCGGACGTGGCGTCGATCGCGATGAGCGCGTCTTCCGACCCCTCGATACGCGTGACGGGCATCGCGACACCGGTCGACGTCTCGTTCTGCGCCCACCCGACCAGGTCGGCGCCCTCGGCGTAGAAGAGCTCGGGCGAGGTGCCCGGCTCGGCCTTGGTGACCAGCGAGTCCTTCAGGAACGGCGCGGTCTGCGTGACCTTCGCGAACTTGGACGAGAACTCACCATTGGTGAAGTGCTGCGCGGTCTCGCGCACGAGCCCGAAGCTCGCCGCGTCCCAGAACGCCGTCGTGCCACCGTTGCCGAGCACGACCTCGTAGCCGTCGGGCAGCTGGAACAGGTCGCGCAGTCCGGAGCGGACGCGTCCGACGAGGTTCTTGACGGGCTTCTGCCGGTGCGAGGTGCCGAGCAGTGCCGCACCCTCGGACGCGAGGGCCTGCACGGCCTCGGGGCGGACCTTGGACGGTCCACAGCCGAAGCGGCCGTCGGACGGCTTGAGCTCGGCTGGAAGCACCAACGAGGTCGGATCGGCGGTCTGGGTCATGTGGTCACGCCTCCGGGGCGATCGACTGTGCTGAACGGACCTGACCGGCGCCGTTGCCGGAGGTCACAGTGTTGCAGGCCGGTGGCCGGGAGGTGACAGGCGGGTGTCCTGGGTCACGTAAGCCTGGTGTGTTGATCTTGCCAACTCTGCTTTGTTACAGTGCGCAACCTCAGCGAGTGATCCGTCACGGAGGGTAGTTTCAGTGTTGCGCATGTGTGCCGGTATGGGCGGAAACTCCGGCACGACGGACGAGGACGACTGACTAATCGCGTGAGATCGTGCGCTGACCTCTCCTGAGTTCCAGTCGCGCGCCGGCGCGGTGCCGCAGTGGCGGGTCGGTCAGCATCAAGGTGACCGTGCGCCGCTCGTCGTCGTCCCAGGCCTTGTCGAGTTCGAAACCCTCGTCGAGCCGCCCGATCGGTTCCAGGTAGACGTCGTGGCCCCGCGGCAGTACGACGCGGTACACGGCGTCCGTGACCGGCTGCGCGAACATGAACGCGAACTCGTCCGGTGATCCCTCGATGAGCGGCAGACACCGCTTCGGCCAGTCGAGCTCGATGCCGAACGAGATCTCCGCGTTCTCACTCGGTGCCTCGTGAAAATGGATCACGGCGTCCAGCACGCCGTCCTTCGGCCAGGTCAGGGTTTGGTGCAGAGTCGTGCCGGGACTTCCGTCCACGAGCAGATTGCGCACCGTCATCTTGACCTGGCGCCTGTATCGCGGTTGTTGTGGCCAGCCGCAGCCGAACTTCACGCGCACGAACAGGAGATCGGGTCCGAGCGGGCGAAGTCTGATCGTCAGCTTCGAGTGCGCGTCGCCGCGCTCGCCGATGACGATCTTCTCCTTCCATTCGAGAATCTGGTAGCCGGGCCGTGTCTTGTCGAGTTGGTTGCAGTAGCGCGCCAGGAGTGCCCGCTCCTTCTCCAGTTCTCGGCGCTCGGTCGCGTTGTTCGCCACCAGCGCGATTCCGGTGATCGTGATCAGCAGGACGGCGGCGATGAGGGCGCCGGACTTGATCGCGGCACTTCCGAGGACCGCGCCGAGCAGCACGGCGAAGGACATGATGCCCACAACGGCCCTGGCCACCGCAGGCGCGCCGCGGCCGCGAAGGAATTCCTCCAGGAACAGAATCGTCTCCCGCAGCACCTGTCCCCCCGACTGATGTTGCGACAGCGCGACCGACTGTCCGTGATAGTCGAATGAGCAGATTGTTGCGGCTGGGTCTGGTTCGTCCGAGTACGGCACTCGAATGGCGGGTGGACCGGCGAGGTCATTCACCGTTGTGCACTAGTGCTGCGGTCCCTGGGAGTTACTGGAGCATGCCGCGATCCATCGCCGTGGTGACCGCCGCAGTCCGGTCGGACACCCCCAACTTGTTGAACACCCGCAACAAGTGAGTCTTCACCGTGGCCTCAGAAATGAACAAGCTCCGACCGATCTCACCATTGGACAGCCCCTTCGCGACCAGTTTCAGCACCTCCACCTCACGGGCGGACAAAGGCGGCGTCCGAACCTGCCCAACGACCTTCGCCACCATCGAAGGAGCCAGCACCGTCTCCCCGCGGGCAGCCGCCCGAATGGCCGCGATCAGATCCTCGGTGGTCGAGTCCTTCAACAGGTACCCGGACGCCCCGGCCTCCACCGCACGAAGAATGTCCGAATCGGTCTCGTACGTAGTCAGCACCAGCACCCGAGGCCCGGTCCCGACGATCCGAGCGGTAGCCGCCACACCGTCCATTTCGGGCATCCGCAGGTCCATCAGCACGACGTCCGGCTTCAGCAAAGCAGCCTGGGAAATCGCCTCCTGCCCCGACCCGGCGTCGCCGACGACCTCCAGGTCGTCCCCCACGAGCATCCCGCGCAGCCCCTGACGCACCACGGGATGGTCGTCCACCAGCAGAATCCTGATCACAGCGGCACCTCCACCAGCACTGACGCCCCCTGGTCCGAAGACAGCGACAGCGTCCCACCCACCTGTTCCAGCCTCGCGCGCATCCCCCGCAGACCGAAGCCCTCCAACGTGTCGCCGAACCCGCGGCCGTCGTCGCGCACCTCCAGCGAGACGCCGTCCTCGTCGAACCTCATCACGACGTCCACGCGAGACGCTCCCGAGTGCCGCGCCACGTTGGTCAGCGCCTCCTGGACGGTCCGCAGCAGCACCACCTCCGCCGCGGTCGTCAGTGGCCGAGCGTCCCCGATCACGCGGAACGTCGACGGCAAAGCCACACCGGAGACCAAGCGCCGCAACGCGTCCTCCAGGGAGGAACCGTCCAAAGGCGACGGTGCGTTGGACGCGACCAGGGCGCGGGCCTCTCGGAGGTTCTCGCGGGCGGTCTGCAGGGCCAGGTCCACGTTCGGTTGTGCGCCCTGCAGGAGCGTGATGATCGAGGTGAAGCCCTGGGCCAGCGTGTCGTGGATCTCGGCTGACCAGCGGGCCCGTTCGGCTTCCAGGGTCAGTGCCTCGATGCGTTGCAGCAGCTCGCCGCGTTGCTCGTTCTGCTGGGCGATGCGGCTCACGGCCCAGCCGAACGCCTGGGAGAAGCCGACGATCAGCAGTGCGCCCGGCCACGGCAGTGCGGAGTCGGCGCCGGCCAGCCAGGTCAGCAGCTGCGGCGTGAAGACGAAGACCACCATCGGGAAGAACGCCCACGTCGCCGGCAGCATCATGTAGATCTGCGGCACGAGCCCGAACAACGCGAACGTGGCGTTGCCGGTCAGCCAGACCGCCGGGGCCCAGAGGGCCAGCGAGCCCGCCGCGTAGACGAAACCGCGCCAGTCCTCGGTCCCGCTCCTCAGCAGCCTGAGGCCGAAGAGGACGAACCACAGGGAGTTCAGGGCGAGCAACCCCGCCGCCGACAGCCTGTCGGCGAGGGGGTTGGCGTCCATCAGGACGAGGGTGATCGTGGTGACCTGGGTGATCGCGAAGAGCACGTACCAGGTCGTCAGCGGGTGGTGTTGCTCCACCTGAAGGTCCTGCCGACGAGAACCAGGCCCACGATCGTCCACGCCGCGAGCACCAGCGCGACCTTGCCGAGCTCCCATGATCCCGCCGCCTCCATGACCGCGTAGTCGTCGTTCAGTGCGAACACCGAGCGGAAACCCTGACACACCCACTTCAGCGGGAAGAGCGAACCCGCCGTGCGCAGCGACTCGGGCAGCGCCGACTGCATGATGAACACGCCGCTGAGGAACTGCAGCACGATGTACGGCAGGTTCAGCACGCCGGCGGCGTTGCGGGTGGACTTCGCGATCGAGCTCAGCGCCACGCCGATCAGCGAGCACGCGATGACGCCGAGGGTGAAGACCCAGGCGAACGTCAGCCACTTCTCCGCGCTCGTCGGCAGTTCCAGGTCGAACCGCAGGATGCCGACGGCCAGCAGCAGCACGGCCTCGAACAGGCTCGACACGAAGACCAGGACGATCTTGCCGATGAAGTAGGACGTGAACGGCATCGGCGTGCCGCGCAGGCGCTTGAGCGTGCCGTCCTCGCGGTCGGCCACGACGCTCATGCCGAGTCCGACGAACGACGTCGAGATGATGCCGGCGCCGATCATGCTGGCCGCGAACATCTGCGCCGCGGCGGGTTCCTTCACGTACACGGTGCCGAGCAGCAGCATCAGCAGTGCGGGCAACGAGATCGTGAAGATGAGGTTTTCCTTCTGCCGGAAGAACTCCCGCAGCTCGGTCCCACCCCTCGCGAGACCGAGCGACAGCATCGAGGGCAGAGCAGCCGTCTTCGAAACGGTCGCGGCGGTCATTTGATCAGCTCCAGGTAGACGTCTTCCAGCGACGGGCGGGTGACGGTGAGCTCGGCCAGCTCGCCGTGGCGGGACAGGTCGGCGATCACCTTGGTGGGCTCGGAGGTCCTGATCTCCGTGTAGCCGCGGTCGGACAGCCAGCGGACGGTGGCGTCGGCGTGCGCGCGGCCCCCGAGCGTCTGCGGCGTGCCCTCGGCGACGATCCGGCCTCCGGCGAGCACGGCGACGCGGTCGGCGAGCGCCTCGGCCTCGTCGAGGTAGTGCGTGGTCAGCAGGATCGTGGTGCCCTCGGAGGCCAGCAGCTTGATCAGGCCCCAGAACTGGCGCCGCGCCTCGGGGTCGAACCCGGTGGTCGGCTCGTCGAGGAACACGAGCTCCGGGCGGCCGATGATGCCCAGCGCCACGTCGAGCCTGCGCCGCTGACCGCCGGACAACGTGCCGGCGCGGGACTTCGCCTTCTCGGTGAGGCCGACCAGGTCGATGACCTCCTCCGGGTCACGCGGGTCGCCGTAGTACCTGGCGTAGTGGCGCACGGCCTCCCGCACGGTGAGCGTCGCCGCGTCCGTCGCGCTCTGCAGGACGATGCCGAGCTTCGAACGCCATTCGCGGCCTGCCTTGGCCGGGTCGACGCCGAGCACGCTGACCTCACCGGCGTCGCGGTCGCGGTGCCCCTCCAGGATCTCGACGCTGGTGGTCTTGCCGGCGCCGTTCGGCCCGAGGACCGCGAAGACCTCACCGCGGGCGACGTCGAGGTCCACCCCTGCCACCGCCTGGTGGTCCTTGTAGGCCTTCTTCAGGCCCCTCACTCGGATCGCGTTCATGTCGTAAATCCTGCGATTTCGAGGGGTCTTCCCGGGACGACCGTGCCGCTGACTCCGGTTGTCAACCGGTCGGTGGACACGCGGTCGTGTTTCGGCCGTGTTTCCACTCCGGGAAAGCGCGCTCCAGCGTGTTAGAACGGCGGGGTGCATCTGACGCCGCATGAACGGGACAAGCTCCTAGTGCACGTCGCTGCCGACGTGGCGCGGCGGAGGCTCGAACGAGGGGTGCTGCTCAACTACCCCGAGGCCGTCGCGTTGATCACCGACCACGTGCTGGAGGGCGCGCGGGACGGCCGCACGGTCAGCGAGCTGATGGAGAGCGGCCGCACGGTGCTGGCGCCGGAGCAGGTCATGCGGGGTGTCCCGGAGATGATCGACTCGGTGCAGGCGGAGGCGACCTTCCCGGACGGCACGAAGCTCGTCACCGTGCACCACCCGATCGCGCCATCCGCCGGTCCGGCGCCGGGCGAGGTGGTCGTCGGGTCCGAACCCGTCGAGCTCAACCCCGGACGGCCGCGCGTGACGATGGTCGTCGTGAACGTCGCCGACAGGCCCGTGCAGGTCGGCTCGCACTTCCACTTCGCCTCGGTGAACACGGGGCTGTCGTTCGACCGCGAGGCCGCGTTCGGCTACCGGCTGGACATCCCCGCCGGCACGGCCGTGCGGTTCGAGCCCGGTGTCGAACGCGAGGTCGCGCTGGTTCCGCTGGCAGGTTTGAGGATCGTCAGGGGGTTGCAGCGATGATCGACCGCGAGCGTTACGCCGAGCTGCTCGGGCCGACGGTCGGCGACCGGATCCGGCTCGCCGACACCGACCTGTTCATCGAGGTCACCGAGGACCGCTCGCGCGGTGCCGCGTCCGGCGACGAGGTGATCTTCGGCGGCGGCAAGGTGATCCGCGAGTCGATGGGCCAGGGCGTCGCGACGCGTGCCGAGGGTGCTCCCGACCTGGTCATCACCGGTGCGGTGGTCCTCGACCACTGGGGTGTGGTCAAGGCCGACGTCGGCGTGCGGGACGGGCGGATCGTCGCGATCGGCAAGGCCGGCAACCCGGACACGATGGACGGCGTCCACCCCGCGCTGGTGATCGGCCCGTCGACGGAGATCCTGTCCGGCAACGGGAAGATCCTGACCGCGGGCGGCATCGACTGCCACGTGCACTTCATCTGCCCGCAGATCGTGGACGAGGCGCTGGCGTCCGGGCTGACGACGTTGATCGGCGGCGGCACCGGCCCGGCGGAGGGCACGAAGGCCACGACCGTCACGCCCGGCGCCTGGTACCTCGACCGCATGCTGACGTCGATGGACCACATGCCGGTCAACGTCCTGTTGCTGGGCAAGGGGAACACGGTCTCCGAGGAGGGGTTGCGCGAGCAGCTCGTCGGCGGTGCGGGCGGGTTCAAGCTGCACGAGGACTGGGGCACCACGCCCGCCGCGATCGACGCGTGCCTGCGCATCGCGGACGAGTCCGGTGTGCAGGTCGCGATCCACACGGACACGTTGAACGAGGCCGGGTTCCTGGAGTCCACTGTGGACGCCATCGGTGGCCGGTCGATCAACGCCTACCACTCCGAGGGCGCCGGCGGCGGACACGCGCCGGACATCATCCGCGTGGTCTCGCTGCCGAACGTGCTGCCGTCGTCGACGAACCCGACGCGCCCGCACACGGTCAACACCCTGGAAGAGCACCTCGACATGTTGATGGTGTGCCACCACCTCAACCCGTCGGTGCCGGAGGACCTGGCGTTCGCGGAGTCGCGGATCCGGCCGACCACGATCGCCGCCGAGGACCTGCTGCACGACCTGGGCGCGATCTCGATGATCTCGTCGGACTCGCAGGCGATGGGGCGGGTCGGTGAGGTCATCATCCGGACCTGGCAGACCGCGCACGTGATGTCGTCGCGGCGTTCGCTGGACTCGAACCTGCGGGCACAGCGGTACGTCGCCAAGTACACGATCAACCCCGCCGTGGCGCACGGGATCGCCGACGAGGTGGGCTCGGTCGAGGTCGGCAAGCTCGCGGACCTGGTGCTGTGGGAGCCCAAGTTCTTCGGCGTGCGGCCGTCGGTGGTGCTGAAGGGCGGGTTCATCGCCTGGGGTCAGATGGGCGACGCGAACGCCTCGATCCCGACGCCGCAGCCGGTGTGGGCGCGGCCGATGTTCGGTGCCACGGCCGGTGCCACCTCGTCGGTGTTCTTCGTCGCGCCCGAAGCCGTGGAGGCGGGCATCGCGGAGCGGTACGCGCGGCGGGTGCTGCCGGTGTCCTCGACTCGGTCGGTGACCAAGGCCGACATGGTGCACAACGACGCGATGCCGGACGTGCGGGTCGATCCGGACAGCTTCGCCGTGCACGTCGACGGTGATCTGGTCGAGCCCTCGCCGGTGGCCGAGCTGCCGATGGCCCAGCGGTACTTCCTGTTCTGATGCTGACCGCGCTGATCCTCGCCGACTCCCGCTTCCCCGGCGGTGGCCACGTGCACTCCGGCGGTCTGGAGGAGGCCGCCGCACGGGGGCTGGTGCACGACGAGCCGTCGCTGGAGTCGTTCCTGCACGGGCGGCTGATGACGGCCGGGTTGCTGGCGGCGGGGTTCGCGGCCGCAGCGGCGCGCGGTGAGGATCTTGAAACGCTGGACGCGGAGCTGGACGCGCGCACGCCTTCTCCTTCCCAGCGGCTGGCTTCGCGGGCGCAGGGGCGGGGCATGCTGCGGGCCGCTCGGCGTGCCTGGCCTTCCGAACGGCTGGCCGCGCTGCCCAGGGACCCGCACCAGCCGCTGGTGATCGGGGTGCTGGTGGGTGATGCGTTCGAAGCCGCTCTGACCTGCGCTTATCTGGCGGTGAGCGGACCCGCGTCGGCGGCTGTCCGGTTGCTGGGGCTGGATCCGTTCGGGGTCAACGCGATCGTGGCGTCGCTCCCGGTCCAGGACATTGCTTCGCGGGCCTGCAAGGAACTGCCCGCGCTGGGTTCACCTGCCTTGGACCTTCTGGCCGAGGCACATGCACGACGTGAAGGGGTGCGTCTCTTTGGGAGCTAACCACGGGCCCGACCCGCACGACCACCACCACGGTGCCGCGCCGCGCATCGGCATCGGCGGTCCGGTCGGCAGCGGCAAGACCGCGCTGACCGCGGCGCTGTGCCGGGCGCTGGGGGAGCAGCTGTCGCTGGCGGTCGTGACCAACGACATCTACACGACCGAGGACGCGGACTTCCTGCGGCGGGCCGGTGTGCTGGACCCGTCGCGGATCGAGGCCGTGCAGACGGGCTGCTGCCCGCACACGGCGATCCGCGACGACATCACGGCGAACCTGGACGCCGTGGAGCGGTTGGAGCACCGGTTCGACGGCCTGGACCTGGTGATCATCGAGAGCGGTGGCGACAACCTGACGGCGGTGTTCTCGCGCGGGCTGGTCGACCGGCAGATCTTCGTCGTGGACGTGGCCGGCGGCGACAAGGTGCCGCGCAAGGGCGGGCCCGGTGTCACGACGGCCGACCTGCTGGTGATCAACAAGATCGACCTGGCGCCGTTCGTCGGCGCGGACATGGACGTGATGATCTCCGACGCGCACCGGATGCGCGGTGAGCTCCCGGTCATCGCCCAGTCGCTGGTCGAGACGCCCGAGGCGCCCGAGGTGGCGAAGTGGGTGCTGGCCCAGCTGTGAGGGGTTGCGAGTGAAGGCGTCCGCGCGGTTGGTCGTGTCGCTGGATTCGCACGGCAACAGCGTCGTGCGGGTCCTGCGGTCGATGACACCGTTGACATTGGTGCCTGCCCGGCGGGTGGGGCCGGTTGCCTTGGTGCACCTGGTTTCCTCGGTGACGGCACCCCTCGGCGGCGATTCGTTGTCCCTGACCGTCGAAGTCGGTCCTGGGGCCTCGCTGGAGCTTCGAGGTGTTGCGGCGACGCTGGTTCTGCCCGGTTCGTCCGGTGCGGAGTCTTCGTCTCTGGTGCGGTTCTCGGTGGAGGGGCGCGTTCGCTACCTGCCGGAGCCCACGGTCGTGACGGGCCGCGCGCGCCACACCGCAGTGGTGGAGGCCGAATTGGACGGTCACGCAGAGTTGCAACTGCGCGAGGTCCTCGTGCTCGGCAGGGCAGGGGAGACGTGCGGCGCGTTGTCGTCGTCGGTGCGCGCAACCCGTTGTGGCAAGCCGTTGTTGCACCAACAGCTGGTCGTCGGCGACGCGTCGGTCGACGGGTCTTCCGCCGGGCTGGCCGGCAAACGGGTCGTGGGAACGGAGTTGATGCTCGACGCCGTCGAACGACCCGTCGGCGGCGGGGAGTGGTGGAGCGTCGTTCCGTTGGCAGCGGGGGGAACTCTCGCCACCGCACTGGGTGAGGACGTGGTCACTGTCACAAGGGTGCTCGACGCCATCTGACTCGATCACGAACTCGATCCAGAACTGTTCTTTGCACGGACAGTCACCGTTCAGGTGGTGGTCATCACCGCGCAGGCGGTTTCGGTATCGGTTCGCCGTGCGTATGGTCGCGGGTCCAGGGACCACGAGTTCTGCCGCTGCTTGGAGGTTCGCCGATGACGGAGACCACGAACATCGCACTGCCGGCGATGCGCGTGTCGTACGAGCAGGGCTCGCTGAGCGAGTCGGAGCTCGCCGCCACCTGGCACGACCAGCTCCAGCTGTGGCTGGACCAGGCTTCGGGCGCCGGCCTGCCCGAGCCGAACGCGATGGTGCTCGCGACCACGGACGTGAAGGGCCGCCCGTCGTCGCGGACCGTGCTCGCCAAGGGCCTCGACGCCCGCGGGCTGGTGTTCTTCACCAACTACACGTCGAACAAGTCGCACGACCTGATGGCCACCCGCTACGCGTCGGCCACGTTCCCGTGGTTCGCGATGCAGCGGCAGGCGCACGTGCGCGGCGTGGTCGAGAAGGTCGGGCCCGTGGAGACCGCCGAGTACTGGAACTCGCGTCCGCGCGGGTCGCAGATCGGGGCCTGGGCCTCGCCGCAGTCGCGGGTGGTGACCGGCCGGTCCACTTTGGACTCCGCGCTGCACAAGATCGAGCGGCAGTTCGCCGACACCGAGAAGATCCCCGTGCCGCCGCACTGGGGCGGGTGGCGGATCCGGCCGGAGGAGGTCGAGTTCTGGCAGGGGCGGCGTGACCGGATGCACGACCGGCTGCGGTTCCGGCTCGGGCGGGACGGGTGGTCGTTGGAGCGGATCGCTCCGTAGTTTCTTCGAGCTTTGGTGCGGGGCGCTTCCTGTGGGCGGGAGGCGCCCCTTTTTCGTCCGCGGGTCTTGTTGCGTGGGCTGGTGGCGGTTCCAGCGGGGTTGGTCGCGTTGTGGGGTCGGGTCGCGTTGCGAGGGTTCTTGCGCGGGTCTTGACGAGTTTCGGGGTGCGATTGGGGCTTGACCTTGAGCCTCTGGCGGGGTGCTTGACGGCCGGAAAAGGCCGGGCTGAAAAGCGCCCGGCCGTGCCCAGAGGGGTAGCACCCCGCCCCTCAAGGTCAAGCCCCAATCGCCAATGCAGGTGTGCACCGCTGCCCATCGCCTCATAGTTCGGACAGCTCGCTGCGCATCGCCACTCCAGGACTCGTAGGTGGTCGGCTTGCGCCGTTGGCTGTCCGGTTGGCACCGCGCGCCGGGCTTGGATGCGTGGTCGCCTTGCGAGGGCGGCTTGCGGTGGCACCGCGCGCCCGGCCTGCGTGCGTGGTCGTGTCGGGTGGGTGGGTGCGGTGGGCGCCGCGTGGCCCACCTCGCGGAACCTGACCCGTGGCTCAGGCGTCCTTCGGGTGGCGCGAATGTCCGATACCGGACTCGTCATACTGGGAATTCGGCAACAGCTAGCTACGAGGTGCGATTACACGTGTGCGGAGTGCTCGGACTCATCTGCTCCACCGAAGCAACTGCGGCATCCGCGCGTGCCTCCGTGGCCTCGGCGTTGCGCTGCCAGCGACACCGGGGGCCCGACGAGCAGGACACCTGGGCCGACAAAGAGGTCATCTACGGGTTCAACCGGCTCGGGTTCATCGACCTGGAGCACTCCCACCAGCCGCTGGTGTGGGGGCCGCCGGAGAACCCGACGCGGTACACGCTGAACTTCAACGGCGAGATCTACAACTACAAGGAGCTCCGCGCGGAGCTCATGCGCAAGTTCGGCGCCCAGTTCCGGACGAACGGTGACGGCGAGTCCATCGTCGCGGGGTACCACTACCTCGGGGCGGACTGGGTCAAGATGTTGCGCGGCATGTTCGCCTTCATGATCTGGGACGCGCAGGAGCGGGTCGTCTTCGGCGCGCGAGACCCGTTCGGGATCAAGCCGCTCTACTGGGCCACGGGGCCCGGTGGGGTCGGGTTCTCGTCCGAGAAGAAGAGCCTGCTGCAGCTGACCGGGGTTCTCGGCATCAGCCAGGAGCTGGACCAGACGGCGTTGCAGCACTACCTGGTGCTGCAGTACGTGCCGGAGCCCGAGTCGCTGCACAAGGCGATCCGACGGGTGGAGTCCGGCACGTCGTTCAAGGTGTCGCCGGGTGGGCAGGTGCTGTTCAACCGGTACTTCAAGCCCGTGTTCAACCCCAGGCCGGTGAACGGGGCGCACGAGGCCGAGGCGCTGCACGAGCGCATTGCCGACGTGATGCGCGACTCGGTGGCCAAGCACATGATCTCCGACCCGGACGTCACGGTCGGCGCGTTCCTGAGCGGCGGTATCGACTCCACGGCCACGGCGACGCTGGCGAAGCAGCACAACCCGAACCTCATCGCGTTCACCAGCGGCTTCGACCGCCAGGGGTACTCGGAGGTGGACGTCGCGGCCGAGACCGCGGCGGCGATCGGGGTGCGGCACGTCGTGCGCACGGTGTCGGCGGACGAGATGATGGAAGAGCTGCCGCTGATCATCTGGTACCTCGACGACCCGGTGGCGGACCCGGCGTTGGTGCCGTTGTACTTCATCGCGAAGGAAGCGCGGAAGTACGTCAAGGCCGTGCTGTCCGGTGAGGGCGCGGACGAGTTGTTCGGCGGGTACGTGATCTACCACGAGCCGCTGTCGTTGTCGCCGTTCGAGAAGGTGCCGGGCGGTGTGCGCAAGCTGATGGGCGCCGTGTCCAAGTCCATTCCGGAGGGTGTGCGCGGCAAGGACCTGCTGCGGCGCGGGGCCCTTCGGCTGGAGGAGCGGTACTACGGCAACGCCCGCAACTTCAGCGACGCCCAGGTGCGCGCGGTGTTCCCCGGTTACGTCGAGGGCATCGGCTTCCAGGACGTCACGGCGCCCTGGTACCGCGAGTCGGAGTCGTGGGACCCGGTCGCGCGCATGCAGCACATCGACCTCTTCACGTGGTTGCGCGGCGACATCCTGGTCAAGGCCGACAAGGTGACCATGGCCAACTCGATCGAGCTGCGCGTGCCGTTCCTCGACCCCGAGGTGTTCCGGGTCGCCGCCGAGGTGCCGCTCGACCAGAAGCTCACCGAGGGCACGACCAAGTACGCGCTGCGCAAGGCGTTGGCGAAGATCATCCCGCCGCACGTGCTGAACCGGCCGAAGCTCGGCTTCCCCGTGCCGATCCGGCTCTGGCTGCGCGACGAGATGTACGACTGGGCGCGCGGGATCATCAACGACTCGCAGACCGGCCACCTGCTCGACAAGAACGCGGTGCTCGACCTGCTCGCCGAGCACAAGTCCGAGCAGTTCGACCGCAGCCGGCAGCTGTGGAGCGTGCTGTGCTTCATGATCTGGCACGGCATCTTCGTCGAGGGCCGGATCAGCCCGAAGGTGCCGGAGCCGGTGTACCCGGTCCGCCTCTGACGAGTGGTCTTGGCGACAAGTCCACGAAATGGGCTTGTTAGTTGCCATAGGCTAACGAAGTGACCACTGCGGGGAGAAGCACGCGCTCGGCGTTCGTGATCGACACGCGACCGTTGAAGATCGTCGCTTATCGCCGGTTGTGGATCTCGACGATCATCACGGCGGTGGGCTCCCAGCTCACCGCCGTCGCCGTGCCCAAGCAGGTCTACGACCTCACCGGCTCGTCGGCCTGGGTCGGCATCGCCGCCGGTGTCGCGCTCGTCCCGCTGCTGGTCTTCGGCCTGTGGGGCGGCGCGATCGCGGACACCGTCGACCGCCGCAAGCTGCTGCTCGTCACCAACACCGGCATCGCCGTCTCGTCGGTGCTGCTGTGGGTGCAGGCCGCGATGAACGTCGGCTCGGTGTGGCTCGTGATCGCGTTGCTCGGCCTGCAGCAGGTGTTCTTCGCGGCCAACGCGCCCGCTCGTTCGGCGTCGATCGCCCGGCTGGTGCCCGCCGAGCTGTTGCCGTCGGCCGGTGCGCTGGGCTCCACGGTCATGCAGTTCGGTGCCGTGCTCGGGCCGTTGCTCGCCGGTGCGTTCATGCCGGTCGTCGGGCTCTCGACGCTGTACCTCGTGGACGCGATCGCGCTCGTCGCCACGGTCTACGCGGTGTGGAAGCTGCCGCCGATGCCCCCGCTGGACGGGGTGGTGCGGCGCGCGGGCCTGCGGGACGTGCTGGACGGGTTCGTCTACCTGTGGGCCCAGAAGGTGCTGATGGCGAGCATGCTGCTGGACATCATCGCGATGGTGTTCGGCATGCCGCGGGCGCTGTTCCCGGAGATGGCCCAGCACACGTTCGGCGACCCGGCCGGCGGTGGGTTCGCGCTCGGCGTGCTGTTCGCGGCGATCCCCGTGGGCGCGGTTATCTGTGGTCTCACGTCCGGCTGGATCTCCAACGTCAGCAGGCACGGCGTCGCGCTGACGCTCGCCGTCGTGGGCTGGGGCCTCGCGATCGCCGGGTTCGGCCTCGCCGGCTCGCTGTGGGTCGCGGCCGCGTTCCTCGCGCTCGCCGGCGCCGCGGACATGGTGTCGATGGCGTTCCGCGGCGCGATCCTGCAGTCCGCCGCGACGGACGAGATGCGCGGACGGATGCAGGGCGTCTTCATCGTGGTCGTGGCGGGTGGCCCGCGCATCGCGGACCTGTTGCACGGCACGGGAGGCGCGGCGTTCGGCACGGCCGCGGCGGTGTCGGTCGGCGGTCTGCTGGTCGTCGTCGCGAGCGTGGCCATGGTCGCGCTGCTGCCGGCGATCTGGCGCTACCGCGTCAACTCCGAGGGCTGATCGCCGCCGGGTTCGGCACGGCGATCGTCACGTCGCCGCCCCAGTCGGAGAAGCGGGCCTCGTCGACGATCCGGTTCCCCTGGAACTCCGTGTAGAACGCGATGCGGACGGGCAGTCCACTGCCGTCCAGTTCGATCTCGGCGGTCGAACCGGGGACGTTCTGGTCGAGCGCGATCTTGATCTCGTTGCGCAGACCTTCGTCGGTGAGGGTGTCGTAGGCCTTGCGGTAGTCGACGGAGATCGAGTACCGGGTGGTGCCACCGATCTGCGCGGTCACCTTGACCTCGCCGCCCGCCTCCATCACCGGCAGGTGGTAGGTCGTGAAGGCGGCCTGCTGGAAGACGACGTCGTGGAACCCGAGCAACGTCGTGGTGAAGTCGTCGTCGACGGCGCGGTCCAGCTTCACCCACGGCTTGTCGTCGGGCAGCCCGAACACCGCTGCCGGGAGCTTCACGAACGCGCTGTCCTTCGCCGTCGAGACGAGCCGCAGCTCCACCGGTTCGCCGCCGCTCTGCACGGGACGTGTGGTGGTCGCGTCCATGCCGGGAACCTCACCGCCGAGCCGCACACCACCGCTGGACGGGTACCGCACGCCGCCGCCGGTCGCCGGTGGCGTGATGGAGAAGCGGTAGGTCTTCTTCTCGTTGACCGACTTGGTCACCGCGGCCACCAGGCTCTTCACGTCGCGGTACTGGGAGCCGGTCTCGCTCGCGGGTTCGGACGAGGAGCAGGCGGTCAGCGCCAGTGCGGCGATGATCGCGGTTGCCGCGAGTCTCATCGTGCAATTGTTACACCAATTGGGTGAGGTGAGCGGCTGTCAGCGCTGGTGGCCAGGCAAAACGGGCAGAATCTTCGGGCATGGCTGAAGCGACTCCACAAACGGAGCAACCAGAGCTACATCGGGCGATCGGCCCGAAGCTGCTGCTGTTCTTCGTCGTCGGCGACATCCTCGGCACCGGCATCTACGCCCTCACCGGCAACGTGGCGGGCAAGATCGGCGGTGCTCTCTGGCTGCCCTTCCTCCTCGCGTTCGTGGTGGCGTTCCTGACCGCGTTCAGCTATCTCGAACTCGTCGGCAAGTACCCCAGGGCCGCCGGCGCCGCGCTGTACACGAACAGAGCGTTCGGGATCCACTTCCTGACGTTCATGGTCGCGTTCGCGGTCATGTGCTCCGGCATCACGTCGGCGTCGTCGGCGGCGCTCGCGTTCGGCCGCACGTACCTGCGGCAGCTGCTGGTCGAGTTCTTCGACGTCTCGCTGCGGCCTGAGTCGCTCGTCATCACCGGCATCGCGATCGTCTTCATCGCCGGTCTCGCTCTGATCAACTTCCGCGGCGTCTCGGAGTCGGTCAAGGCCAACGTCGTGCTGACCTGCATCGAGCTGTCCGGTCTGGTGATCATCATCCTGATCGGCATCTGGGCGGTCGTGAACGGTGACGGCGAACCCGGCAGGCTCACCGAGATCCACGTGCCGGACGGCAGCAGCGTGCTGCTCGCGGTCACCTCGGCCACGGCGCTCGCGTTCTTCGCGATGGTCGGCTTCGAGGACTCGGTGAACATGGCCGAGGAGTGCAAGAACCCGGCCAAGATCTTCCCGCGCGCGATGCTGATCGGCATGGGCGTCGCCGCCCTGATCTACGTGCTGGTCGCGATCACGTCGTCGCTGCTGATCCCGTCCGACGAGCTCGCGAAGGCGGGCAGCAGCGCGTTGCTGAAGGTCGTCACCGTCGGTGCGCCCGGCTTCCCGCTGTGGATCTTCGCGTTGATCGGCCTGCTGGCCGTCATCAACTCGGCGCTGATCAACATGCTGATGGCGTCGAGGTTGTTGTACGGCATGGCGAACGAGAAGATCATCCCGCAGTTCTTCGGCACCGTGCACCCGTTCCGCCGCACGCCGTGGATCTCGATCGTCTTCACGACCGGCGTCGCCGTGATCCTGGTGTCCACCGCGGACATCGGCAAGCTCGGTGGCACGACGTCGTTGCTGCTGCTGATCGTCTTCACCATCGTCAACGTCGCGTGCCTCGTGCTGCGCCGCGAGAAGTCCGAGCACAAGCACTTCCGCGCGCCGACGTGGGCCCCGGTCCTCGGCGCGATCACGTGCGCGTACCTCGCGATGCCGGTGCTTTCGGGCCGTCCGTGGGACGACTACAAGATCGCGGGCTGGCTGCTGCTCGCCGGCCTGGTGCTCTGGGGCATCAACCGCGTGCTGCACGGCAAGGTGGAGACCCACCCGGAGAACCTCGGCAAGTAGGTCTTCCCAGGTCTCAGTCGAGCAGGTGCTTGAGGAACCGGTCCGGATCGCCCAGGAAGTTGCGGGTGAGCCGGACCGGTTCCGCTGTGTCGTAGGAGATCTCGTCGATCGTGTCGGTGATTTCGAGGATCGCCGCCTGCGGGGCTGCCAGCAGGATCGGCGAGTGCGTGGCGATGATGAACTGCGAGCCCTCTTCGACGAGCTCGTGCATGCGTCTTAAGACCGTGAGACAGCTTTTGACCGACAGCGCGGCCTCCGGCTCGTCCAGCACGTAGAGGCCCCTGCCGCCGAACCGGTGGTTCATCAGGTCGATGAAGCTCTCGCCGTGCGACCGCTCGTGCAACGACTTCCCGCC
This sequence comes from Lentzea sp. NPDC058436, assembly GCF_042721515.1. NCBI lineage: Bacteria > Bacillati > Actinomycetota > Actinomycetes > Pseudonocardiales > Pseudonocardiaceae > Lentzea > Lentzea sp. NPDC058436. The sequence continues at coordinate 2,332 of NZ_JBHXLF010000036.1, read as the reverse complement.
GTACGACGCGTGGATCCCGCCGCCGATCCGGTCGATCTCGGTGGCGACGTTGTAGAACGACTCCGCCCTGAGGAAGAACCCGGTCTTCGGCTTCCTGGTGCCCCAGCTCAGGATCAGGTGGTCGCCCAGCGACGACTCGGTCGCCTTCGTCGCGAAGCGGAACGACTGCGTGCCACCCTCCGCGTTGAACCCCGCCGCCACCGCGATCGCCTCGACCAGCGTCGACTTGCCCGCGCCGTTGTCGCCGGTGAGGAACGTGACCGGGCTGCGGAGCTCCAGCGGGTGCCTGATCAGGTGCTGGACGACCGGCAGCGTGAACGGGTAGCGGTGGGTGTCGCTGACCTGGTCGATGCGGACGCGGTGGATGAACGTCACGCCAGGCGCGCCAGTTCGACCGGGTCGTGCGCGGAGAACACCTCGACCTCGCCCGTGGCCTTGAGCTCCCGCAGTCGTTCCACATTGGACAGACGCTGCGCGCGGATCGTCTCGGTCTGGTTCGCGGTGAGCTTGAGCGCGAAGATGTTGCTGGGCGGCGTCTCGACCTCGCCGCGGTAGAAGTACGCGTCGCCGGCGTGCAGCAGCCAGCCGTCGTCGGAGCGGACCGCGATGCCGGTGTGGCCCTTGGTGTGACCGATCAGCGGCACCATGAGGATGTCCTGCGGCAGTCCGGCGATGTCCTTGACCGCCTCGAACCCGAACCAGTCCTCGCCCTCCGCCTTGTGCGTCTCGAAGGTGACGCCCTCGCGCTGCTTCTTCGGGTACCGGGCGCGCTCCTTGGCGTTGCGCGGGTTGGTCGCGGCCTCCAGTTCCGTGTCCAGCACGTGCACAGTGGCCTTGGGGAAGTCGCGCAACCCGCCGGCGTGGTCCAGGTCGAGGTGCGTGAGCAGGACGTGCCGCACGTCGTCGGCGGTGTACCCGCGCTTCTCGACGTGGCTGATCGCCGTCTCGGTGATGTCGAGCACCGGCCGCAGCAGCTTGCGGCTCAGTCCGTCGATCGTCGCCTTCGGATCTGTCACCTCGTTCATGCCGAAGCCCGTGTCGACCAGCACGAGGCCCTGGTCGGTCTCGATCAGCAGGCAGTGGGCCACCAGCCCGCCCGCCACCAGGGGCGGCCGGAACGTGGCGCAGTTGAGGTGATGAACCTTCATGGGCAAATCCTTCCGCTGGCCCCGTAGGCTTCAGCCTCATGTTGGGGATCTCGTACGAGGGTGCCACCGCCGTGATCACGACTGTAGGGGCGGGCCTGCGGTCCTTCGAGGTGGACGGCGTTCCGTACGTGGAGACGTTCGGGCCCGACGAGAAGCCGCCCATGAGCGCCGGGGCCGTGCTGGTGCCCTGGCCGAACCGGACCGCCGGCGCGGTCTGGGAGTTGGACGGGGTCGTTCAGCGGCTCGACGTGACCGAGCCTGCTCGGGGGAACGCGATTCACGGGCTGGTTCGGCGGCGGCCTTGGGCGGTTTTGGAGCACACCGGGTCTTTGGTTTCCTTGCGTGCGTTGATCGAGCCTCAGGCTGGGTGGCCTGCTGCTTTGGACGTCACCGTGTCTTATGCGTTGGATGATCGTGGGTTGACTGTCACGCATGGGGTTACGAATGTCGGGGATGTTGCCACGCCTTTTGGGGTTGGGACGCATCCGTATCCTCGGGCTGGGTGGGCTTCTACCGATTCCTGTGTTTTGACGTTGGCTGCTACTACCGTGCTGCCGTTGGATGTTGCGCGGATGGTGCCGTCGGGTCCGGCCGTGCCGGTGGAGGGAACGCAGTACGACTTTCGGGGTGGCCGTCCGTTGGAAGGGGAGCGGTTGGACACTCCCTTTGGGGGGTGTGAGCCTGCTGCGGATGGGCTTGTGCATCACACGCTGGTGGCTGAGTCTGGTGGAGTCGAGGTTTGGGCTGATCCGGCTTTTCGGTGGGTTCAGGTTTTTACGCCGGATTCGTTTCCTGGGCGGGGGCGGGCTGTGGCTGTTGAGCCCATGACTTGTCCGCCGGATGCTTTGAATTCTGGGGTGGACTTGATTTGGGTTTCCCCGGGGGAGTCTTGGGGGGCTCGGTGGGGGATTCGGCCTTTGGGCTGAGTTCGCCTGTTTTGCGGGTGGTCTTGTTGCGGGCGGCCTGTTCCTGTTGCGTGCTTCCCCTGGGGCTCTGCCCCAGACCCCGGCAATCTGAAATGGGGGTAGCGCCGTGGGCAGGTTGATGGCACGCCTGTTGCTTAGAGCGGCTGCCTGTTGAGTTGAAGGTTGCGGTGGCGGTGGGGTCCCATCACGAGTCGCACCAAGAGCGGGCCACATCAGAGGAGGGGTGTCAAACCGCCGAAAAGCGTGGCGGTTTGACAC
>NZ_JBHXLF010000035.1:0-47521 GCF_042721515.1 Lentzea sp. NPDC058436 | reverse complement strand
GTCACGAGTCGCACCAAGCATGCAGCAAGAGCTATGGCGCGACTCGTGACGGGACCCCACCGCCGGTACCTCTTGTCAAAGACGGCTCGCCTGCGGCATCGCACCCATCGTGCGGCTCGCCTTCGGCCTCGCGCCGGTCTGTTCACCCGCACTGCCCTGCCCGTGCCGCCGATCGGCGTATCCGCAGGCCCCGCTCGTATAACGACTCGGGAAGCTGGTCACCTTGCAAGTTTTGTGGCGCGCGTACCCGGGAATCGTTCATGTATGTCCAGATTACGTACCTCCAGCGGCCGCGGCACGGCTTCCCGCGTGATCAGCGGCATCGGCGCCCTCTTCGCCTTCATCGAGGTCCTCTACATCCTGATGATCGTGCTTGGCGCCAACGCCGCCAACGCGTTCTTCAAGTTCATCCAGTCCCTCGCCGAGCCCCTCGCGTTGTTCTTCCCGGGTCTGTTCAACACCGGGAACTACAACCTCGACGTGTTCCTGAATTACGGTCTGGCCGCCGTGTTCTGGCTGGTCGTGACCGGTCTCCTCGCGCGTGCGGTGTCACGCTACTGAGGAGTAGTAGATTCCTGACCTATGCGAACGCGAGTGGTCGGGATCGCCGCAGGAGTCATCAGCTGGGTCGGCCTCGCGCTGGCGGTGGTGCTCGTCGTTCACGTCGTGCTCACCGTCGGCGGGGCCAATCCTGACAACCTCATCACCAGCACGGTCAAGGAGTTGGCCGAGCCGCTCGCGCTTGCCTTCAAGGACCTGTTCAGTCCTGAGGACGCCAAGTTGCGGGTCATTGTCAACTTCGGGCTGGCCGCGTTGTTCTGGCTGGCCGTTCGAGCGATCGTCCTCAAACTCGTGAGGCGTCTGAACTAGGTTCTTGTTCATGGCGCGTGACGACTTCTGCAACAACTGCGGTACCGGGTACGGCGACACGTCCGCGTACCCGCGCAGGTGCGACAACTGCGGCGTGATGGTGTGGGCCAATCCCTCGCCCGTCGTGGTGTTGCTGGTGCCCGTGAAGGACGGGGCTCGTACCGGGCTGCTCACCGTTCGGCGGGCCATTCCGCCTGTCGGGGAGTTGGCGTTCGTCAGCGGGTTCATGGAGCGCGGCGAGTCTTGGCAGCAGAGTGCCGTGCGGGAGCTTGAGGAAGAAGCGAACGTGCGGATCGCGCCGGAAGGCTTGCGGCCCTTGCACTTCGTGTCGACGCCCGACGGTGGCACCGTGCTGATGTTCGCTGCCGCGCCCGCGATCGACGTCGAGGACCTCCCGCCCTTCGTGCCCAACGACGAGGCTTCGGAGCGGAAGGTCATCTTCGAACGCGTGCCGCTCGCCTTTCCGTTGCACGACGAGGTGGCGGAGCAGTACTTCTCAGCCGAGCAGTGATTGGCCCCAGGTTCCGGTGAAGACCGTTTCGCTCAGCGGGTGGCGCTTGCGTTCGCGTTGCTCGCGGGCCTGAAGGTCCTCCGGGAGGTCCGTCACGGAGCCTGGCCGTCCCAGTGCCATGGCGACCAGCGGGCGGACATCTTCCGGCATCGCGAACGCGGTGTGGGCGGCTTCTCGGTCGAAGCCGCCCATCATGTGCGAGATCAGGCCGAGGTCGACCGCCTGCAGGGCCATGTTCTCCATCGCGAGGCCCAGGCCGAACTCGACGTTCGGGATGTGGCCGCGGTCGTCGGCGGTGATCACGCAGCCGATGAGCAGCACCGAGGCGCGTAACGCCCAGGTCTTGTTGCCGCGCGTGAGGACCTCGAAGATCGCGTCGAACGTCGGGGTGCCCCGCACGCCCACCAGGAAGCGGGCCGGTTGGCTGTTGCCGTGCGACGGGGCCCAGCGGCCCGCCTCCAGCACGGCGTGGAGGTCGGAGTCGGAAATCGTTGCGTCAGGGGAGAAGGCGCGAGGGCTCCAGCGCTTCGAGATCAGCTCGTTCATCAGATCGCATACTGCCAAACGGCGAGGGAGTAGGCGCCGAACCACGCGCTGAACAGCGTCGCCATGCCCAGGACGGTCAGGACCGTGGACGGGCGGCGGCGGGCGAGGACCAGCGCCAGGGGGAGCAGCAGGGTGAAGGCCGGGACCAGCAGGCGTGCCTTCGAGTTCATCAGGCCGTTCGAGCCGAGGTCCATGACCAGGACGCCGATGCCGTACGCGATCAGCGGCCACTCCAGGCGGCGCTGGAACGCGTAGAAGACCAGCACGACGGCGCACGCCAGGAGCCAGACGGTGCCCGTTTCGAGGAGCGAGCGCGGGTTGCCGAGGTGTTCGCCGACGAACGCCCAGGTGGCGGCGCCGCCGTCGAACTTCGAGCCCCAGCCCCGTTGCTGCACGCCGAACCACCCCATGAGGTCGCCTGTGCGCACCGCCACCCAGCCGAGGTAGCCGAGCAGGCCGAGCGGGGCGATCGCGCCGCCTACCCAGGCCCGCCAGTCCTGCCTGTCGGCGATCACGGCCACCAGCGCGGCCACGCCGACGGCGACGATCAGCGCCGCCGCGGTCGGGCGGACCAGGCCCGCCGCCGCGCAGCAGACGCCGGCGAGGATCCAGCGCTTCTTGACCACGCCGACCAGCGCCCACACGGCGAACGCGCAGAACGTCGCCTCCGAGTAGGTCATCGACAGCACGACGGCCATCGGGGACGCGGCGAAGAGCGTCACGAAGATCAGGCCCGCGCGGTTCGAGCCGTCGCGGACCACGCGGCCGAGGACGAACAGGCCGTACGCGCAGAAGATGCCGCTGATCAGGCTGACCGCGAACGCCGCGCCGACCACGTCCACGCCCGGCAGGCCGTCGACCCACCTGATCAGCGCGGGGTAGCCGGGGAAGAACGCCAGCGGGGTCTCGGCGGTGCGGCGGCCGAACGCGTCGAACGGGGGTGACGGCACGCCGTCGTAGCCGCCCGCCGCGATGCCGAGGAACCAGTCGCCGTCCCACGACTTGAGGTTGTCGACCGACGTGTCGGCCTTGCCGGTGAGCCCGTTCTGGTACTCGACGACGAGCTGCAGCACGAACAGACCGACCTGGCGGACGATCAGGAAGATGAGCGCGGGAGCGGTCCAGAGAGCCGCCGGGTGTCTGAGCGCGTCGGCGATCCGTGAGCGCGCATTGCTCTCATGCACGGCTGCTGGGGCCTCCACGACATCGGCGCTCGACGACACCCGGACAGAGTAGTCACGCGCATCACGGCTCCAATGTCTCACCAGGTGGTCCGGGTAGGCTGCCTTCGACGTGGGGTTTTAGTCGCGCGAAGGAGGTCAGGTCGGTGGCGCTCGTCGTCCAGAAGTACGGCGGTTCATCGGTGGGAAGCGCCGAGCGGATCAAACGCGTGGCCGAGCGCATCGTCGCGACCAAGAAGGCGGGCAACGACGTCGTCGTCGTGGTGTCCGCCATGGGTGACACGACTGATGAGCTGCTCGATCTCGCCCGCCAGGTCTCGCCGGTGCCGCCCGCCCGCGAACTCGACATGCTCCTCACCTCCGGTGAGCGGATCTCGATGTCGCTGCTCGCGATGGCGATCAACTCGCTCGGTGCCGAGGCGCGCTCCTACACGGGCTCGCAGGCCGGCGTGATCACGACGTCGGCACACGGCAAAGCGCGGATCATCGACGTGACACCGAGCCGGATCCAGGACGCGATGGCCGAGGGGGCCATCGTGATCGTCGCCGGCTTCCAGGGCGTCTCCCAGGACTCCAAGGAGATCACCACGCTCGGCCGCGGCGGCAGCGACACCACCGCGGTGGCGCTCGCGGCCGCGACGAAGGCCGACGTGTGCGAGATCTACACCGACGTGGACGGCGTCTACACGGCCGACCCGCGCATCGTGCCGAACGCGAAGAAGCTCGACACGATCACCTACGAGGAAATGCTCGAGATGGCCGCCTGCGGCGCCAAGGTGCTGATGCTCCGCTGCGTGGAGTACGCCCGGCGCTACAACGTCCCCGTGCACGTCCGCTCTTCGTTCAGCAACAAGACCGGAACCATCGTGTCCGGTTCAGTGGAGGACCTTCCCGTGGAACAGGCGATGATCACCGGCGTCGCGCACGACCGGTCCGAGGCCAAAATCACCGTGACGGCAGTTCCCGACCACCCCGGCATCGCGGCCAAGATCTTCCGCGTCGTCGCGCAGGCGGAGCTCGACATCGACATGGTCGTGCAGAACGTGTCCCAGGCCGCGTCCGGCCGCACGGACATCACGTTCACGCTGTCCAAGGACGACGGCCCGCGCGCCGTGGCGGCGTTGGAGAAGGCCCGCGGCGAGATCGGGTTCGACCAGGTCCTCTACGACGAGCACGTCGGCAAGGTGTCGCTGATCGGCGCGGGCATGCGCTCGCACCCCGGCGTCACGGCGCTGTTCTGCGAGGCGCTGGCCACGGCCGGCGTCAACATCGACATCATCTCCACCTCGGAGATCCGCATCTCGGTCATCTGCCGCGACACCCAGCTCGACGACGCCGTCCGTGCCCTGCACGACGCGTTCGACCTGGGCACCGACGAAGAGGCCGTCGTTTACGCAGGGACTGGACGATGACCGCACCCGTTCTCGCGCTGGTGGGCGCGACCGGTGCCGTGGGCACCGTGATGATCGACATCATGAACACCCGCTCCTCCGTGCCGTGGGGCGAGATCCGGCTGATCGCGTCCGCGCGCTCGGCGGGCAAGAAGATCAACGTGCGCGGCCAGGACCTCACGGTCGTCGCGCTGTCGCCCGAGGCGTTCGACGGCGTCGACATCGCGATGTTCGACGTGCCGGACGAGATCAGCGCCGAGTGGGCGCCGATCGCGGTCGAGCGCGGTGCCGTCGCGATCGACAACTCCGGCGCGTTCCGCATGGACGCCGACGTGCCGCTGGTCGTCCCCGAGGTCAACGCGGACCAGATCAACGAGCGCCCGCGCGGCATCATCTCGAACCCGAACTGCACGACGCTGTCGATGATGGCGTCGCTCGGCGCCCTGCACCGCGAGTTCGAGCTCAAGGAACTCGTCGTGGCCTCCTACCAGGCCGCTTCCGGTGCCGGCCAGTCCGGCATCGACCGCCTGTACGCCGAGATCGCGGCGCTGGCGGGCAAGGAGGCCGGTGTGTCGGCGGGCGACGTGGCGCAGGCGCTGGCCGCGGCCGGTCTGTCCGCGGAGGACTCGCCGTTCCCCGCCCCGCTGGTGCTGAACGTGGTGCCGTGGGCCGGTTCCCTGAAGGACGGCGGCTGGTCGTCCGAGGAGCTGAAGGTCCGCAACGAGGCCCGCAAGATCCTCGGCATCCCGGACCTGAAGGTCTCCGCGACGTGCGTGCGCGTCCCGGTGGTCACGACACACTCGCTGTCCGTCCACGCGACGTTCGCCCGCGAGATCACGGTCGAGGCCGCGCACAAGATCTTCGAGTCGCAGCCGACGATCGTGCTGGTGGACGACCCGGCCGCGCAGAAGTTCCCGACGCCCGCCGACACCGTGGGCGAGGACCCGACGTACGTGGGCCGCGTCCGCCAGGCGCTGGACTTCCCGAACACGCTGGACTTCTTCGTGTGCGGTGACAACCTGCGCAAGGGTGCGGCGCTGAACACCTACGAGGTCGCGGAAGAGCTCGCGAACCGCCTCTGAGTTCGGTCGCCACGAAGCCTGGTCATCGTGTGATGACCAGGCTTCGGCCTTCAGCGCTCAAGAAACTGGTCATCCTGAGGGAGCGACCAGACGGCGCGGGGGTCGTTCGGGGACTTTCCGTTCCAGCGAATGAGCCGGAGATCCTCAAGTGCCTTGAGACGAGTTTTTGTTGCAGGTCGGCTCAATCCCAGAGCTTCTGCGATCTCTCCTGTGCCCAGAGGGCTGCCTGCGGAGCGCAGGACGTCCAGCACGCGCTGGCTTCCCTGAGGCAGCTTTGCGGCGATACGCGGGTCCAGCCGCTGCATGTCGACAAGTATGAGTCGCACACTCCCTGCGGTCTGCTTGTAGACGGGATCTGTGAGACCTACCCGTCGCATCTCGGCGAAAATCCGCCTGATTCCCTCTCCGAGCTCCTGGCCGATGCGCAGGTCGGCGCAGACTCGGGCGATTCGAGGGTTTCTCGCGAACCTGCTGATTTCAAGCGGTCGTTGGGGATTGGCGAGGCCGGGGAAGCGTCCAGGACTTTCGATCTCGACGCGGTTGGGGAAGATCTCAACCCGAATGTGATCGCCGGCCAGGCTGTAGGACCGATGCACGACAGCGTTGACCAGACCTTCCAGCCATGCGTCACGGGGAACTATCGAGTGAGACTCGAAGGTTCCCGACTCTCCAAGAGAGCGTCGCTTCGGTATCAGCTTGTCGATCGCCTTGCTCGCCTGCTGGATCGCGAGCGGGATCGGCCCTTCGGTTCGCACGTCGGCACCGTCTTCGACGGCCAGGGTGGCCCCTGCGCCTCTCTCGGTGGTCAGGTACCGGATCACGCGTATGTATGCCTGAGGGTGGGAAATTTGTGGAGTTTTGCCGAACAGCAGGTATCCGGCATTTGTGATCTTTCCCTTCCTGGTCAGCAGGCTGCGCGCGGAAAGGAGGCTCTGCGGGGTGCTCGACGCTCCCGTGACTCGCTTGTATTGGATGAGCAGCTTGGCGTCGAGGTCGGACATCGTTATGCCCTCGGCTTCGAAGCCGTCGTACTGGCTTTGTCCTTTGTCGAAGTGCAGTTCCTGTCGCTGGTTGAAGTTGAGCTTCCGCGATTCGTCTCCGATGCGGAGGAAGCAGTCTCCTTTTTGTGTCTCGTGGACAACTTCGCTGGGCTCGATGCGTACGACGAGGAGGTGGTCTACGTGGCCGTCACTGTTGATGCACTCAACTTCTACGAATCTTGTTCTGACTGGTGGTGAGGTGAAGTCAACAGGTACCTGCCGGAAGTCGTTCAACTTGCGCCTGTGTGCGGCAACTCCTTGGACTTTCCCGTTGTGCAGGCCGATGACGATCGTTCCGCCCTCGGCGTTCGCGAAGGCGACGATTGCCGGCGCCAGGTCACGAGGCTCGAGCAGGATGCTCTTCCGGTCGAACCACTGATCTTCGGGAGCGGCCAGAAGGAGGCTTCCTACGTTGCTCTTCGCGGCTGCGAGCGCGGTCTCGACCTCGTTGATCGTCACCGTCCTACTCTAAACTTCTTCGAGTAGCCCGGAAGAACGATGGCTCGCTCGGAGGCACCGGATGCTTGCAAGTAGGTTTCAAGTAGCAGGCCCGTAGGATGTGTTTATGCAGTTCAGGGCCTTGCGGAAGGTGCCTGGCCGAGTTGCGACTAGGTTCAAGTAGCCAAGCGGATCCGCAGCGGTCGGCGGCGACCCGACGTACATGAGCCGCGTGCATCAGGCGCTGGACTTCGTGGCGCCCGAGCGCGTTCACCGCCGCCCGGTAGGGTCGGATCGCGATGGGGGACATTGAGTGGATCAGGCCGCCCCGCCTCGACCAGGTCGTGGCCGCCTACCAGGGTTTCGCTTTCGGCGCGGGTGTCCGAACAGGACTCGTCGGCCAGCTGGCCGCGTGTTCGGCGGAGGACCCGGCGCAGGCGTTGGCGCAGTGGTCGGCGGGACCGGGCGCGCAGCCCGACCTGGTGTCCCGGCAGAGCGCCCGTGACCTGGTCAAGAACACCTACCGGGGCAAGATCACCTCGCAGGGGCCCGGTGCGTTGATCTGGGCGCTGCCCGCCGCCGTGCAACGGCTCGACGAGGACCGGATCCGCGAGCTCGTCGCCCTCACCCACGGCGAGGACTCCCCGGCCGCCGAGGCCGTGATCACGCTGGCCTCGCACCTCTTCACCACCGCGGAGCTCGACCTGCCGGAGGCCGACCCGTTCACCGCCGCGGGTGCGCTGGCGCAGGCCGTTCGCGGTGAGGGACGCGGTGTCGCGCGGGCCATCGCGGGCGCGCTCGAAGGCGGGCCCGAGCACGACGTCCGGCACGTCGCCGAAGAGCTGTACCGGAGGACGTGGTGACAGCGCTGACGCCGATGGAACAGCTCCTGCACGAGCACGAGGACGACGTGGTCGGCTTCGGGCAGAACGCCGCGCACGGTGAGCTGCTCATCCCCGGCGAGGTCCTGATGGGCGAGCGCGACGTTCTTGAGGTTTACACGGACGAGTCGCGGCTGCCCGCGGGCGTCGAGCAGTGGATCCGGCTGCCGCTGCACACGATCCTGAGCAGGCTCGTGGCCAGCAAGCCGAAGCTGCACGTCAACCCCGGCGGGCCGGTCGAGGCCGAGTTCGACTTCGTGGAACTGGCCGACGCCGCCGGGCAGCACATGCGGATCTGCGGGTGCGGCGAACGGCCGTCCGCCACGCGGGAGGCGGCGCGGTGGGTCGACGGCGAGGGCCGCCGGTTCTTCCTGGTGCCGCACGACGACTCGCGGCTGCGCGGGTGCCTGATCGGTGGCGCCATCGGGGACGCGCTCGGCGCGAACACGGAGAACCTGCCGATGGAGGTCGTCCACGAGCGCCACGGCCCGGACGGCATCACGGACCTGCCCGAGAAGCCGGACATCACCGACGACACGCAGATGACGCTGTTCACCTTCGAGGCGGTCATCCGCGCGCACGTGCGGGAACGCGTCACCGGCGAACGCGACATCACCACCGTCACCCAGAACGCCTACCAGCGCTGGCTGCATACGCAGAAGACACCGTGGGACAAGGCACGCGGCCCACACTCCACTGTGGACGAACCAGACGGCTGGCTCGTCACGCACGAGGACCTCTTCCGGATGCGGGCGCCCGGACTCACGTGCACGAGCGCGTTGCAGGAGTACGCGAGCACCGGCGAGCAGGCCACGATCACCAAGCCCGTCAACAACTCCAAGGGCTGCGGCGGTGCCATGCGGGTCGCGCCGGTCGCCCTCACCGACGACGACCCTGCCGTCGTGTTCGCGCTGGCGGCGGCCAACGCGGCACTGACGCACGGCCACCCGAGCGGGTACCTGTCGGCGGGCGTGTTCGCCGTGCTGGTGCACCAGCTGTTGCGCGGCAAGGACTTGCTCGAAGCGCTGGACGTCTCCGTGAACGAACTGGTCCGCCGCAAGGACCACGAGGAGGTCGTCGCGGGCATCGAGCACGCCGTCGAACTCGCCGCGCTGGGCGACCCTGGCGTCGCGCGGGTCGAGGAACTGGGGCGCGGCGGCGTCGGTGACACGGCGCTGGCCATCGCCCTGTACTCGACGCTCGTCACCGACGACCCGAACGAGGCGTTGCTGCTCTCGGTCAACCACGGCGGCGACAACGACTCGACGGCCTCCATGTGCGGCAACCTCGCCGGCGCGCTGCACGGCGTCGGGAAGATCCGCCAGGACTGGGTCGAGCGGGTCCAGTTCCGCGACCTCGTCGACAGGATGGTGGCGGACTGGGACCTGGAGACCAGCGCCGCCGCACCCGTGACGCAGGAGTGGTTCGTCCGGTATCCGCCGTCGTAGGGTGACGTTCATGGTCGTTCTCGCGGTAGACCTCGGCACCACGGCCACGAAGGTCGTCGCGGTGGACGCGCAGGCGCGTGTCGTCGCCTCCACCGAACGCGCCTACCCCATGCGCACCAGCGGACTCGAAGCCACGCACGACCCGAAGCAGGTGCTCGCCGCCGCGTTCGACGCGTTGCGAGAGCTGGCCTCCGAGGACGTGCGCGCGATCTCGCTGACCGGCGCCATGCACTCGATCATGGGCCTGGACGCGTCGCTGGAACCCGTCACGGACGCCCTGAGCTGGGCCGACAACCGCGCGGTCGAGCAGACCGAACGCCTGCGCGGCACCGCGGAGGGCCGTGAGCTGCACCAGCAGACCGGCGCGCCGATCCACTCGTTCACGCCGCTGATGAAGCTCGCCTGGTTCCACGAGAACGGCGTGCGCGCCGCGAAGTGGTGCGAGATCAAGGACTTCGTGCACCTGCACCTGACCGGCGAGCTGCTCAACGAGCACTCGTCCGGCTCCGGCACGGGCCTGATGAACATCCACACCCTGCAGTGGCACGAGCCGTCGCTGGAGTTCGCGGGCGTCACCGCGGACCAGCTGCCGCCACTCGTCGAGCCCACTCACTCGACGCCTCTCAAGGCGGTGATCCCGGGGCTCAAGCCGGGGATCCCCGTGATCATCGGCGGAGGTGACGGACCGCTCGGCAACCTCGGCGTCGGCGCGGCGACACCGGGTGCGGGCGCGGTCTCGCTCGGCACGTCGGGCGCGTTGCGGGTCGCTCAGCAAGGGCCCGGTGTCGACGAGGAGGGCCGCACGTTCAGCTACGCGATCGGCGAGGGCCTCTGGGTCCGCGGCGGCGCGATCAGCAACGGTGGCGTGGTCGCCCAGTGGGCCGCGGAGACGTTCAACGTCCCGGTCGGTGAGCTGCTGACCCAGGCCGCCGGCGCCGACTCCGATGGGCTCGTGGCGCTGCCGTATCTACTGGGCGAGCGTGCGCCGTGGTGGGACCCGACCGCGCACGCCGCGTTGCTCGGCCTCAGGCGCGAACACACCCCCGCGCAGATCACCAAGGCACTGGTCGAGGGTGTGTGTCAGCAGCTGGCGCTCGTGCTGGACGCGGTGCCGAACGTCGAGTCGCTGAGGATCACCGGCGGTGCGTTCCGCGCCCCGATCTGGGCCCAGACGCTGGCGAACACGCTCGGAATGCCGTTGCACCTCACCGAGGACACCGGCGGCTCGGCCGTGGGCGCGGCGCTGCTGGCGTGGCGGGCGCTGGACGAGATCGAGTCGCTGACCGTCGACCTCGTGCAGCCGATCCAGACGATCACACCGGACGAGGGGCTCGTCGAGAGATACGCCAACGCACGGCCGTTCGTCGTGAAGGCCTACCGGGCGCTCGAAGACCTGTACGGCGAATCACATCTTTAGCAAAGAAAACCTTTTGCCATCCGCGTGAGGATGGCGGTGTGGACCTCGCCCCCTTCAAACACGTCCTGATGCTGCCCAAAGTGCGTCCGCTGGCACTGTTGATGTTCTTCGCGCGGATGCCTCCCGCGGCGACCGGCGTGATCCTGACGCTGCACGTCGCGGTCACGCTGGACAGGGGTTATGGCGCGGCGGGACTGGTCGGGGCGGCGGGCACGATCGGCATGGGGCTGGGCGCCCCGCTGATGGGCAGGCTGATCGACGAGCGAGGACTGCGGTCGATGCTCACGATCAGCGTCACGGCCTCGGCGGCGTTCTGGCTGACGGCGCCGCTGATGGGCTACTGGACGTTGCTGGTGACGTCGTTCGCCGTCGGCCTGCTCGGCGTGCCGATGATGTCGATCGGCAGGCAGGCCATCACCGCGCTGGTGCCGGAGAGCAGGCGCCGGGTCGCGTTGTCGCTCGACTCGATCTCGGTCGAGCTGTCGTTCATGGGCGGACCGGCGCTCGGGGTGTTCGTCGCGACGAAGTTCTCCACGAACGCCGCGCTGCTGTTCATCGGCAGCTCGATCCTGGTCGCCGGAGTGCTGCTGTACTGGGTGAACCCGCCGATGATCCACGAGGACGAGGTCGTCGCCGACGGGCCCAAGCCCCGCGTGCTGGAGTGGATGCGCGGACGGATCGTCGGCGTGCTGGTCGTGTGCGTCGGTGCGACCGTGTGCCTCGCGGGCATGGAGGTCTCGGCGATCGCGTCGCTGGAGCACATCGGCAAGCAGAGCTACCTCGGCGCCGTGTTCTTCGCGATGTGCGCCGCGTCGATCGTCGGCGGAGTGGTCTACGGCGGCGTGAAGCGGGTGCCGAGCGTGCTGGTGCTGCTGGTCCTCATGGCCGCCCTGGAGATTCCGGTGGGTCTGGGCGACGGCAACGTGCTGCTGCTGTGCCTGCTCCTCGTGCCGATGAACCTCATGTGCGCGCCGTTGATCGCGGCGTCCGGTGAGCACATCAGCAGGCTCGCGCCGCCCACCGCCCGCGGGCTGGCGCTCGGCCTGCAGGGGTCGGCGTTCACCGTCGGCAACGCGATCGGCGCGCCGATCGCGGGCGTCGCGATCGACAGGGCCGGCGCACCGGCCGGGTTCGCGATCGTCGGCGTCATCGGGCTGCTGGTCGCGGGCGTCGCGTGGCTGCTCGCCCGGCAGAGCAAACCTGTTGCCAGCCGGGTGACGATGTCCTCGTGAACCTCGCCCCGTTCAAGTCGGTCCTGGCGCTGCCGGGGGTCCGTCCCCTGATGCTGCTGATGCTGTTCGCCAGGATCCCTCCGACGGCGGCGGGCGTCACCGTGACGCTGCACGTCGTCACCACGCTCGACAAGGGCTACGCGGCGGCCGGTACGGTCGGGTTCGCGACGATGGTCGGCCTCGGGCTCGGGTCGCCGTTGATGGGCAAGCTCGTCGACACGCGCGGCCTGCGGTTCGTGCTCGCGCTGAGCCTGCTCGAAGGCGCGTTCTGGGTGACGGCGCCGCTGATGGACTACTACGTGCTGCTCGTGCTGGCGTTCGCCAACGGGCTCGTGGCGGTGCCGGTGATGTCGATCGGACGGCAGGCGCTCACCGCGATCGTGCCGGAACCCCAGCGCCGGCCCGCGTTCTCGCTCGACTCGATCTCGGTCGAGCTGTCGTTCATGGTCGGGCCCGCCGCCGGTGTGCTGATCGCGACGAAGTTCTCGACCGGCACGGCCCTGGTCGTGATCGGCGTGGCGATCCTGACTGCGAGCGCAGTGCTGTTCGCCGTGAACCCAGTGCTGCTGCACGAGGACGACGTCGTGGAAGGCCCGCCGCCTCCGGTGCGGCAGTGGCTGCGCGGGCCGATGATCGCCGCGCTGATCGTCCCGTTCGGCGCCACGATGGTGCTGTCGGGCATGGAGATCTCGGCGATCGCCTCGCTGGAGCGCTCAGGACAGCAGAGCTGGCTCGGGGTGATCTTCTTCGTGATGTGCGCGGCGTCTGCTCTGGGAGGGCTCGTCTACGGCAGTCTGAAGCGGGTGCCGACCGGCGTGGTCCTCCTGGCCTGCATGGCGTTGCTGGAGATCCCTGTCGGCCTCGGCGACGGCAACGTGTGGCTGCTGGCGCTCGCGTTGATCCCGATGAACCTCGCGTGCGCGCCGACGATCACGGCCTCGTCCGAGCTGATCGCGAAGAACGCCCCGCCGACGGCTCGCGGGCTGGCCCTGGGACTGCAGGGCTCCGCGTTCACGTTCGGCGTCGCCGCTGGTCAGCCGCTCGCGGGGGTCGCAGTGGACCACAGCGGACCCCCGCTCGGCTTCGTCGTCGCCGGCCTCGCCGGACTGCTGGTCGCCGGCGTCGGCTGGGTGCTGTCGCGGCAGCGTCAGGCGGTCTCCGCCACGTCCTGAGCGGAGTTGGCCAGCGCGAAGCCGGTCCGCAGCGCGCCGACGGCCTCGGACACGGCCTCGCGGAAGATCCCGCCGACCCCGAGCACGTTCGCGAAGCCGTGGAAGAGGCCCTCGTGCCGGCGCAGCACCACCGGCACGCCCTCGGCCGCCAGCCGTTCCGCGAACGCCTCGCCCTCGTCGCGCAACGGGTCGTAGCCCGCGGTCGCGATGTACGTCGGGGGCAGGTTCGAGAGGTCCTCGGCCAGCATGATCGACAGGCGCGGGTCGTGGCGGTGCTCGCCGCCCTTCGAGTACTGGTCGAGGAACCAGTCCATCTTCTCGTCGGTGAGGAAGAACCCGTTGCCGAAGATCTCGCGCGACCGGCGGCGCACCGACGCGTCCACGCCGGGGTAGAGGAGCAGCAGGAACGCCAGGTCGACCTCGGCGCCGTGGGCCGTGACCGCGGCGAGGTTGCCACCCGCGCTGTCGCCGCCGAGCGCGATCCGCTTCGGGTCGATTCCCAGGTCCTCGGCCTTCGCGACGGCGTAGCGCAGCACCTCAGCGGCGTCGTCGGCCGCGGCGGGGAACGGCGCCTCCGGGGCGAGCCGGTAGTCGGCCGCCAGCACCCTGACCCCGGCCTCCTTCGCGAGGAACCGGCAGAGCTGGTCGTGGCTGTCGAGGCTTCCGGTCACCCAGCCGCCACCGTGGTAGAAGATCAACAGCGGGGAGCCGGTGGCGAGGCCCAGCGGCGTGTAGAGACGTCCGGCGAACTCCCCGATCGTGAGCTCTCTCGCACCCACCCCGGTGATCTTCGGACCCGCCACGAGCTTCGAACTCAACTCCAGGTCCAGTCGGCTCTCGGATGCTGACCTGGTGCGCCACTCCGTCCCGGACAGCTGCTGGAGCTTCAGCAGCAACTGGGCCTCGGGGTGCAGGTCCTGGCCGTCCAGGCGGATGGGGCTGCCGGCGATGAGGCGGCGCACAGGGCCGGGAAGACCGAACGCGAAGCGCAGAGCACCGGCCAGCACGGCCGCCTGGAAGTTCGACATGTGGTGCAGGTTACTAGCGAGTAGCGCTGGATCTCCAGTTATCTGGAGGTGGAAGGATCGATGGCATGACGGTGACGGTGGTGGGCATCGGCGGCTCGATCAGGCCCGACTCGCAGTCCGAGCGGGCGCTGCGGGTGGCGCTTGAGGGTGCTCGCGAGCTCGGTGCGAATACGATCCAGTACAGCGGCCCCGACCTGGTGCTCCCGTTCTACGACCCGTCCGTGCCCGAACGCACGGACGTCGCCCTGCGGATGGTCGAGGACCTGCGGCGGTGCGACGGCGTGATCGTGGTGTCGCCCGGCTACCACGGCACCGTGTCCGGCCTGGTCAAGAACGCCCTCGACTACATCGAGGACCTCCGCGACGACGAACGCCCGTACCTCGACGGCCGCGCCGTCGGCACCGTCACCGCCGCGTACGGCTGGCAGGCCGCGGTGAACACGCTGACCGCCGTGCGCTCGATCGTGCACGCGCTGCGCGGCTGGCCCACGCCGTTGGGTGCCGCGATCAACTCCGCGCAGGTCAAGTTCGACGGCGACGGCTCCTGCTCGGACGCCGACGTCGACCGCAACCTGCGCATCGTCGGCCGTCAGGTCGCCGAGTTCGCCCTCCGCAGGCCCATCTCCGACGTGAACTGAGTCACGATCGGAATTTAAGTCGTGCACGATGCGTTCTCCCTGAGTGAAAGGCAATGAGCCCACTGACTCAAGGGAGAGCGGAATGGAAGCGCTGTACACGGCTGAGGCGACTGCTTACGGCGAAGGCCGCAACGGCGAGGTGCGTTCCTCCGATGGTGTGATCGACGAGATCCTGTCGGTCCCGAAGGAGATGGGCGGCCCCGGCGGCGAGGCGACCAACCCGGAGCAGCTCTTCGCAGCCGGTTACTCCGCGTGCTTCAACTCCGCTATCGCAGCCGTCGCGCGCGCCGGGAAGATTCAAGTTGCGTCTTCCGAGGTAACCGCCAAGGTGGGCATCGGATCCAACGGCGCGGGCGGCTTCCAGCTGGCCGTCGAACTCGCGGTGAAGATCCCCGGACTCGACCAGGCGGTCGCGGAGAAGCTCGTCGAGCAGGCCCACCAGGTCTGCCCGTACTCCAACGCGACGCGCGGCAACATCGAGGTGGCGCTCACCGTCACCGTCTGAGGAGGCGCGTTTCACATGGCCAAGAACCCGATCACCAGCCCGCTGGCCGACGCCGACCGCGATGCAGTCGGCGCCATCCTGCAGGCGACGCTCGTCGACCTGGTCGACCTGTCCCTGATCGGGAAGCAGGCGCACTGGAACGTGATCGGCAAGAACTTCCGCAGCGTCCACCTCCAGCTGGACGAACTGGTCGTCCTGGCGCGCAACGCCGCCGACCAGGTCGCCGAGCGAGCGGCCGCTCTCGGCGTCACGCCGAACGGCACGGCGAAGACCATCGCCGCGTCGTCCGGCGTGCCCGAGATCGAGAGCGGCTGGCTGAAGGAGGACCAGGTCGTCACGTCGATCACGAACTCCCTGGCGTCGCTGATCTCCCGCATGCGCGGCCGCATCGACGAGACGGACAAGCCCGACCTCGTCACCCAGGACCTGCTGATCGGCATCACGCAGGACCTGGAGCAGGCCCACTGGATGTGGCAGGCGCAGTCCGCCTAGCTCGTCAGCTCGACATCAGCCGGCGGATGGCCCGTTCCTCGACGGAACGGGCCTCGTCGACTTTCCGGGCCAGCTCGTCGTAGTCGCCGTTGGCGGCGATCTCCGACCAGAGCCTCCCGGACTCCGTGAACTCCTGCGCCCCCGGCAGCCCGGCCTCGTCGAGGAACTCGGCGTAGAGCGGCCGCGTGGCTCCGGGCGCCGTGTACTCGACCTCCAGGCAGTCGTGCAGCCGCTGCCGCACGACGCTCTCGTGGCCGGCCCACCGCTGGGTCCAGCCCTTCTTGCCCTTGTCCCGGAGCTGTTCCGCGAGCTTGCGCATGCCGGAGAACCCGAAGTTGACGTCGAAGTTGTTGCCCAGCACGGGCCCGGTGAGGTGTTCGCAGGTCATCCGGACGGCCTTCGCGACGTCCGACTCTCCTGTCCGTTCGCCGATGCTGATCAGCTCGTGCTTGGCCGCGGCCCAGTCGGCCATGAACTCGGCGAGGGGCCGGACGTGGGTGCCGCGTCCAGTGCCCGCGCTGCCTCTGCCCCCACCGCCGAGCACGCTGCTCCCACCGCCGAGCACGGTGACCTGATCACCGTCTGTTCCGACCACCCCGACCGGGTGCTTCTCCCTGCCCAGCAGGCAGATCACCGGCCCGTCGGCCGCGCGCAACCGCTGCTCGGCCTTCCGCGCGGACGTCGTGGACGTCACCTCGTGCGCGATGCCGGCGTGCTGGAGCGCGGTCGGGATGAACGGCGCCGGGTGGTGCCGGGCCACGATCGTCATCATCGGCGCGTGTCCCTTGTACTCGAACACGAAGTACATGAACCCGATGCCGCCCGCGAGCCCCGCCAGCATCGCCTCGGACCACTCGTCGTCGAGCACCTCCCTCAACAACCAGGAGTCGTGCATCCGCCCGATGGGCCGCGCGTCCTTGAGGACGTGCCTGCGGGCGGTGGTGTAGGACTCGCCGGTGCGCTCCATCCGGGCGCGAACCAGGCGCTTGAACGACCTCTGCTCGGTCATGGCTTTGCCTTCCGCGGACGCGCCGGAGCCGTTCCCCGCGCCTTGCTCTTGCTCGTCCGGGCTGCGTTCGTGCACACGCCTGACACGTCTCGTGCACACACCTGACGCGACTGACCGGCGCCGGGAGGACAGGGGTCCCCTTTGCCTCCGCGACGCCGGTCAGCGCGGGTGACCGATCAGGAGGTGAGGCGCTCGGCAGCGCCCTTACCAGGCTACGTCCGCCGCACGCTTGCCGCGAGGTTTCAGCGACCCGCGATCGGATCCGCCTCGGGCGACCGGTGGAGCGTCGCTGTCGCAGCCCCGCGCAACCCGTCTGCGCATCGGAGCCGCTCCACGCATCAGAGCTGCAGCCGTTCACGCATCAGAGCTGCTGCAACAGCCGCAGCCGTCCCACGCATCGGCGCAGTCACCGCCGTTCGCGGGGAGGCCGCCGACCGCTCCCCGCGTGATTCCTCATGACGCAACGCGCAGGTCCCGGTTTTGGTTCCCGCTCTGTCCACAGGCTACCGAAGGACAGGTAACCGCAGGTCAGCTCCTCGGCGGCCTGTGGACAACTCGCGATCATGCGCGCCAGCCGCCAGCCCTCCAGCAGCCGGCACAACCAGCAGCCGGCACAACCAGCTACTTCGCCAGGTGCCTCCGCGCGAAGTCCACCTCGGCCGCCGTCTGCCGGATCGTCTCCGCGACCACCAGCGAGCCGTGCCCCGCGTCGTAGCGGTACATCTCGTACGTGTGACCCCGCGAAGCGAGGGCGTCGAGGTAGTTGTCGATCTGCCGGATCGGGCAGCGCGGGTCGTTCTCGCCCGCGAGGATCAGCACCGGCGCGGTGACCTGGTCTACGTACGTGAGCGGCGAGCACTCGCGGTACAGGTCGGGCAGGTCTTCCGGGGAGCCGCCGAACAGCGCGCGGTCGAAGGCGCGCAGCGGTTCCATCTCGTCCTCGTAGGCGGCGAAGTAGTCGGCGACCGGGACGCCCGCGACGCCGACCGCCCAGCGCGACGGCTGGGTGCCGATGCCGAGCAGGGTCAGGTAGCCGCCCCACGAGGCGCCGTTCAGCACCGAGCGCGACGGGTCGGTGAGGCCGGACTCGATCGCCCAGTCCTGCACGGCGGCGATGTCCTCCAGTTCGGTGAGGCCGGGCCTGCCCTCGATGGCGTCGCGCCACTTCGAGCCGTAGCCGCTGGAGCCGCGGTAGTTCACGTGCACCGTGGCGAAGCCGGCGTCGAGCCAGACCGCGCGGTAGGCGGAGAAGCGGTCCTCGTCGGACGAGTGCGGGCCGCCGTGGATCAGGAACACGGTCGGGAACGGGCCCTCGCCGTCAGGCTTCGAGACCAGCGCGTGCACGTCGCCGACGAACACGTCCTCCAGCTTGAACGACGTCGCGGGCTTGGCACCGGCGGGCTCGACGAGCACGCTCTCGGTGCCGTCGGTGGCCAGCGCGCGGATGACCGTGGACCTCTCGGCGGACGACCACGAGTACTCGATCGTGCCGTCCGGGCGCACTCCAGCGCTGCCGACGACGCCGGGTGCGGTGTCCAGAGTGGACAGTTCGCCGGTCGTGAGGTCGTAGCGGTGCACGGTGTTGCGGGCGTGGTGGGTGTGCACGATCAGCAACGCGGACGCGTCCGGGTACCAGTCGGCGGACACCTCGCCCGGCAGGTCGAGGACGATCTCCCGCTCGGTGTCGGCGGCGACGTCCCAGATCAGCAGCTCCTCGCGGCCGCGGCGCTCGTGCAGCACCAGCAGCCGCTGGTCGCCGCGCACCGGGCTGAACGAGATGGCGTCGAGGCCCTTGCCCTTGCCGTCCCACTTCTCGGCGACCTTCTCGCCGGTCTCCGCGTTCAACGCGCGCAGGGCCATGTGCCGGTTGTCGCCGTGCTCGGAGTGCGCGATCACGACGAGCGACTCGTCCTTCGACAACGCGGTGACGCCCGCGTCGTTGACGTGCTGGTAGAGCACCTCGGCCTTGCCCTCGCGGGACAGCCACACGGTGGTGCCGTCGTCGGTCGACGCGGCCACCGCCGTGACGGTGCGGCCGATCTCCAGACCGGCCGGGTAGCCGGGCGTCACGTCGGCGACGGCGGGCTCCGCCTTGCTGCCGTCGGCCTTGAACGGCTCGCGCACCCACACGCCGAACTCGTCGCCGTCGTGGTCGTCGAACCACCAGATCTCGGTGCCGTCCGGGTTCAGCGTCGCGTGCGACGTGCCGTTGGGGCGGTCGGTGACCTTGCGGTGCTCGTCCGTCGCGCGGTCCCAGGAGTAGATCTCCCACACGCCGCTCGCGTTGGAGACGTACAGCGTGCGGTCCGGTGCGTCGTCGGCCCAGCCGGGCAGGCTCATCCTCGGGGCGGTGAACCGCTCGCGCCACCGGGTCTCGGCGGCGGAGTCCTCGAAGAGCTGGTCCGGAATGGCGGGAGAAGGGTGCGTTGTCACGCTTCAACACTAGAGTCCGCGGCGAGGTTCCGGGGGTCCGCACGACACGACCGCCCCGCACGAAGTGCGGAAGATCTTTGTTGCGAACTCACTGAATCGTTGCGCCGATTCGTTGATCGAAACAGAAAATCTAGGTGCGGGCGCCGGTGGGAGTTAACGTTGAGGCATGCTGGAAACGATGGAGCGCCTCGCCGGGGCCGACACGTTGGAGGAAGTGCAACGGATCGTGCGCACCACGGCGAGGTCCTCGCTGGCCGCGCACGGTGCGACGTTGGTGCTGCTCGACGGCGACCAGTGCTACTACGCGGACGAGGACTCGATGAGTCCGCTGTGGAAGGGCCAGCGCTTCCCGGCGGTGAACTGCATCAGCGGCTGGGCGATGAACAATCGTCAAACCGTCGCGATCAGGGACATTCGCTTCGATTCCAGGATTCCCCAGGAAGCGTATCGGCCGACATTCGTGAAGAGCCTCGTGATGGCTCCGATCCTGCGTCCGGAACCACTCGGCGCCATCGGCTGCTACTGGGCGGTCCCGCACACCGCGACCCCCGAGGAGACCGAGACGCTGGAGTCGCTCGCCCGCGCCGCCGGCGAGGCGCTGGAACGCTTCCCGGAGGGCCTGCCCGCGCGGGGCTTCATCAGCTGACGTGGCGGAAGTGCCGCAGGGTCAACGGCCGCTGCAGGTACTCGTCCTCGCCGGGGAACGTCACCGGGTCGGTGCGCCACCCGGCACCCGCGTAGTTCTCCAGAGCCTGTTCGTCACGCCATCGGCTGACGTAGCGCACGCGCTGCGGGTCGTCGAGGTCGACGAGCACCTCGTGCCCCACCAGCCCGTCGTAGATCTCGGGGAACGTCCTCACGAGATCCAGCACCGCGGCCACGAACTCCTGCTCCCGGCCCGGCTTCACCAAGGCCTCGGACACCCGCGTCAGCACGGCGCCGAGCCTACTGCCGCTCCAGCTCCTCCTCGAAGATCCGGTCGACCTGCCTGGACGCGCGCGACAACGACCTGACCGCGAAGTAGACCACCGCGAATCCGGCGGCGACCGCGACCGTCATCCACATCGAAGTGAGCATGTAAACGATCCCCAGGGACTGCAGCACCACAATTGCCTTGGCCGCGATGACGATTCGCGACCTGTTCGACGGATTGACGGCGGAGGTGGAGTCCATCACGAACATCTCCCGGTTTATTCAACGAGGGCTGAACCACTGCCTACGTCGTTTGGATCAAGTTGGCCGTTACGCAACGTGAGTTGAACCGTCAACCTTCACTCGTAAGGGTTAACGCTACGTGTTCGTCTCGTATGGTTTGATGCGGAACGATGCCCCTATGTCATGTAAACACGGTGCGGTCTACGGCTGCTCGTGTCGAGACGCATCACACGATCGGGTGGCTTATCGGGAAGGCTGATGTCCTTTTCGACGTCCAGAAGGGACCTTCGACTCTGTGTGGTCAAGGACCTTCTGGTCGACTTGTCGACACAAAAGCTGAGATGAATTCACAACTGAATGGAATTCGCGTCGTCCTTCCCACCGCGCCCGGTCCGGCCGGTGTCGGCGAAGATCTGACGCATGAGCTGGTCCCGAGCCGACGCGTGGCTCCGTTCGAACGCGCCCGCCCTGCACGCCAAGTTCCAGCCTCCCGCCACGGCCGCTGAACTGGCCGCGGCGCAGGAGGTCGTCGGCGCGCCGCTGCCCGCCGGCCTGGCGGCGTGGTGGAAGGAGTGCGGCGGGCTGAAGAGCGGGGACTACACCCCGCTCGTCCCGGAGTTCTACAGCCCGCTCGGCGTCGCTCAGGCGCTGGAGGTCCGCGAGATGATGATGGAGATCCGCCGCGACGTCGCGGTCGCCCCGGAGATCGTGGACGTCGACGCCCACGAGGCACGCAAGCTCGCCGAATCCGCCGGGTCGCCCATCGGGGACCTGTGGCTGCCGCTGTTCGTCCCGGTCGCGGTCGACGCGTCCGGCACCTACCTGTTCGCCGACCTCCGCGAGGGGCCGCTGCACGGCTGCGTGATGCAGTTCGACGAGGTGGAGGGCGCGGACGAGGAACCGCTCTGGGCGAATGTCGACGCGATGCTCGACGCGGTGGTGGAGTGGCTGGAGGGCGATTTCCGCACCGAATGGCCGATTGTTCGCTGAGAGGCAACAAAACAAATCAGCTCCTGTCGCATTTCTGCGGACAGGAGCTGATTTGTTTTATTCAGTCGGGGTGACAGGATTTGAACCTGCGACCTCTTCGTCCCGAACGAAGCGCGCTACCAAGCTGCGCCACACCCCGGCTGGGAACATGTAGAACTCTACATCATGTCCGCGCCAGCTCCGAATCGGACCCCCTCATTTCGCCCCTGACCAGGCGTAACGGGCCTCGGGACGAGGGTCAGCAGAGAAGCCTCCGGAGGGCAGCAGAAGCGCACCGGCGCGTACGGCGAAGTGCCCATGCCGGCGGACACGTTCATCCACATGTGCGAGCCCCAGCGGGAAACGCCGCGGGCGCGGCCGCGGTCCAGTTCGCAGTTCGTCACGACGGCGCCGTAGAACGGGATGCGGAGCTGGCCGCCGTGGGTGTGGCCCGCCATCACGAAGTCGTAGCCGTCGGCGGCGAACGGGTCCAGCACGCGCGGTTCCGGGGAGTGCGTGACGCCCAGGCGCAGCGCGGCGGACGGGTCGGGGGTGCCCGCGATGTCGGCGTAGCGGTCGCGCTTGAGGTGCGGGTCGTCCAGGCCCGCGCAGAAGATCTCCTGGTCGCCGACCTTGATGGTCTTGCGGAGGTGCGTGAGGTCCTCCCAGCCCCGCTCGATCATGCCCGCGCGGAGGTCGCGCCACGGGAGCGTCACGCCGTGGATGCGCTTGGTCTTCGCGGACGGCAGGAGGTAGCGGACCGGGTTCTTGAGCCTCGGCGCGTAGTAGTCGTTGCTGCCGAAGACGAACACGCCCGGCTTGTCCAGCAACGGGCCGAGCGCGCGCAACGTGCCGGGCACGGCGTCCTTGTGCGCGAGGTTGTCGCCCGTGTTGACCACGAAGTCCGGGTTCAGGTCGGCCAGCGCGGCGACCCAGCGCTGCTTCGACACCTGGTTCGGCGTCATGTGCAGGTCCGAGATGTGCAGCACTCGGATCGGCTTGGCGTCGGGAGACAGGACCGGCACCGTGGCGGTGCGCAGGGTCCAGTGCCTCCTCTCGATTCCCGCCGCGTACGCGATGGTCGCGGCGCCGACTGCGGTCGTGGCGAGGAGGGCTCGGCCCAGCTTGTTCACGCGTCAAGGGTACGGAAGGGCGTTAACTCGATCGGCGCGGCATCCGGCGGGCGGTACCGTTCTGCCTCATGGCGGAGTTGAAGACGCGGCTGAAGAACGACCTGACCGTGGCGATGAAGGCCCGGGAGTCCGTGACGGCCGGTGCGCTGCGGATGGCGCTCACGGCCGTCACGAACGAGGAGGTCTCCGGCAAGGAGGCCCGTGAGCTGACCGACGCGGAGGTCCTGAAGGTCCTCGGGCGCGAGGCTAAGAAGCGCAAGGAGGCCGCGGAGGCCTTCGACGGTGCCGGCCGTGCCGAGAAGGCCGAGCTGGAGCGCCAGGAGCTCGCCGTGCTGGAGAACTACCTGCCGAAGCAGCTCGACGACGCGGAGCTGGCGTCCATTGTGGACAAGGCGTACGACGCCGTCGCCGCGCAGCTCGGCGAGGCGCCGGGGCAGAAGCAGATGGGCCAGGTCATGAAGGCCGTCAACGCCGAGGTCGCCGGGCGTGCCGACGGTGGCCGGGTGGCCGCCGCGGTGAAGTCCAAGCTCGCAGGCTGACGAACGTGCCGCAGCGGATCAGTCCGCTGCGGCACCCCGAGTCTCAGAACGCCTTGTCGACCGCGTCCGCGAACTCGCCCATCGACCCGAACTCCAGGTCGTAGCGGAACTCGCCGGACGGCTCCGGCGTCGCGCCCCAGCCCGGCCTGTCGTGCCGCCGGTTGATCCACACCGACCGCAGGCCCTCGCGTTTGGCCGGAACGTGGTCGTGGAACAGGCTCTGCGCCACGTGCAGCAGTTCGGAACGCTCCACCCCCAACGAGTCGAGCGTGGAGTCGAGCGCCCGGAAGTGGTTCTCGGCGGGCTTGTACGCGCCGACGTCCTCCGCGGTGATGATCGCCGCGAAGTCCCCGCGCAGCTGCCGGTTGCTGCCGGCGAACCCGTCGCGGTGCACGTTCGACAGGATGATCAACCGGTAGTGCGAGGCCAGGCGTGCCAACGCGTCCGCGGAGTCGGGGAACGCCGGCCAGTCCGGCACGGACGAACCCAGCCGCCGAGCCCACTCGTCGCTCACCTCGCGTCCCAGTGCCGCGCCGGTCTGCCGGAACGCGGACGCCAGCACCTCCGGGTACAGCGCGAACTCCGCCGCCTCCACCTCGGCTTCCGCAGAGGCGTACGCGAGCAACAGCTCCTCGTCGGACAGTGAGAGCCCCTGTTCGAGTGCCCACGGCGAGAGCACCGCGGCGATCCCCGCCTCCCAGTCGATGAGCGTGCCGTAGCAGTCGAAGCTGAGCGCCTTGAACGCGGTGAGGTCCATGCCGACAAACTGTAGTACAGTTGAACTGTAGGGCAACTGGTTAAACTGACCGCATGTCAGCCCTCGACGGCCTCGAAGTGCGCCGCACCACCACGGCCCAGCAGCTGGCCGACGGCCTCTCCGAACGGATCATGGCCGGCGCCTTCGGCCCTGGTGACAGGCTCAGGGAGAGCGCGATCGCTGCGGAGCTCGGCGTCGCGCGCAACACCATCCGCGAGGCTGTCCGGATCCTCGAACTGACCGGCCTGGTCCGCTACGAGGTCAACCGCGGCGCCGTCGTCATCGCGCCGACGCCGGAGAAGATCGAGGCGCTCTACACCGCCCGCGAACGCCTGGAGACGGCCGCGCTCGCCCGCACCCCGCGCCCCGAGCAGCTGGACGCGATCACCAAGGCGTTCGACGACCTGGTCGAGGCGGCGAGGACCGGTGGCGCGATCGTCGACCGCGACCTCGCGTTCCACCAGGCCATCGTCGCGCTGCTCGACAGCACGCGGCTGGACGAGTTCTTCGCCGCGCTGACCAAGGAGCTGCGCTTCTACCTCACGGTCCTCAGCAGGACCGAGACGCCGGACGAGGTCGTGGCCGAGCACAGGGCCATCCTCGACGCCATCCGGCTCGGCGACCGCGACGGTGCGGTCGCCGAGATCCGGGCGCACGTCGACGTCAGCGTCGCGCGCCTCAAGGCGATGCTCGACCGCTAACGGGGTTCCGGCTCGGTCGGCAGCGTGATCGGTGGCGGCTCGTTCGGGTTGCCGGGCTTGGGAGGCTCCTGCGTCGGCGGTTCGGTGGCCACCGGCGGCGGCACGTACCCCGAGCTCACCGACAGGTTGATCACCGTGCCGCGCAACGCGTTGCCGCGCGGCGACTGGCTGACGACGGTGCCCTTGTTCCTCTCGGAGTTCACCGACTGCTGGCTCACCTTGTAGCCGGCCTGCTCCAGGATCCGCGTGGCGTCGTTGATCTGCTTGCCCACGACGTCCGGCACCTGGATCTCGCGGCCGCCCTTGAGGTACCGCTGCTCCACCTGCGGCAGCTGCGCCACGGGCATGGTCCCGTGCATCTTCGTCATCGTCTCGAACCACGTCTTGGCCGGGATCGTGCCGCCGAAGATGTTGCCGTTGCCGCACAACCGGGGCTGGGCGCCCAGGCAGATCGGACGCGGTGAGGTGCCGTCGTTGAACGTCTGCACGGCGCCCGCGAAGTCCGGGGTCGCGCCGATGAACGCCGCCGACTTGTACTCCTCGGTGGTGCCCGTCTTGGCGATCATCGGACGGGTCCACTTGGCGTTGCGGGCCGCCTGGGCCGCGGTGCCGTTGCCGACGTCGTCCTTGCTCATGCCGACGGCGAGACCGTTCGCGAGACCCTCGGCGACGACCTGCTCGCACGGCGCCTCGTTGACGGGGACGCCCTTGCCGTTGCGGTCCAGCACCTTCGCGATCGGCGTGGGCGGGCACCACTTGCCGCCGCTCACGATGGTCGCGGCCACGTTCGCCAGTTCCAGGGTGGACACCGGCGCCGGGGACAGCGTGAACGACGCGTTGCCGCCGTTCTGCTTGTAGAACTCGGTCTGCGAGATGCGGTTCTGCTTGTCCTTGGCCTTCGGGTCGGGCCTGGTGCCCTGCAGGTTCGTCGCCATCGTCTCGCGCATGCCCAGCCGCGAGGCCATGTCGACGACCGCGTCCATGCCGGTCTGCTCCTCCAGGATCACGAAGCCGGTGTTCGGCGACGTCGCGAGTGCCTGCTGCAGTGACATGGACGACGGGTAGCTGGAGTCGAAGTTCGACAGGCAGTACCAGCGGGTGCCCGGCTCGCCGGTGCTCGGGCAGCGCTGGGCGCCACCCTTGAACACGCGCGAGACGTGCGAGGTCGGCGTCGGGATGACGTTCTCGATGCCGAGGCCCTTCTCCAGCGCCGCCGCGGCCGTGAAGACCTTGTAGATCGAGCCCGCGCCGAACTTGTTCTCGACGCCGCTCGGCAGGTCGTACGTCGTCTGCCGAAGGTCGGACTTCAGGCCGTAGTCGCGGTTCGCGACCAACGCCAGCACCTCGTGGCGCTCCTTGCCGGGCTTGACGATCGCCATCGTGTTCGCGATGCCGTCGGTGGTCTTGGCGACGCCCGCCTCGGCCGCCGCCTTCGCCTGCGAGGTGGCCGCCCTGTCCAAAGTGGTCTGGATGGTGTAGCCGCCGGTGCGCAGCTGCTCCTCGCTGAACCCCGCGCGCTGCAGGTAGTTCACGACGTACGAGCAGAAGAAGCCGTTCTCCGGACCGGCGCCGACGCACCCGTTCGGCGGAGTGCGGACCGGGGTCGCGAGACCGAGGCCTTCCTTCTTCGCCGCCTCACCCGCGTCGCGCGACAGCTTGTCGTTCTCGACCATGCGGTCGATGACTTTGTTGCGCCGGTCCAAAGCTTTGTCCGGATACGCTTCGGGGTCGAGTGCTGACGGACTGTTCACCATTCCCGCGAGCATCGCGGCCTGAGGAACCGTCAACTTGTCCGGAGTCGTGTTGAAGTAAGCCTGGGCGGCCGCCGCGATGCCGTAAATCGTCGAACCGAATGGAACGACGTTGAGGTACCTGGCGAGGATCTCCTCCTTGCCGAGCTTGCGCTCCAGCTGCAACGAGATCCGGGCCTCGCGCATCTTGCGCGCGATGGTCTGCTCCTGGGCCTTGGCCTGCTCCAGCTTGTTGTTCCGCGCCACGACGTGGACCAGGTAGTTCTTGACGTACTGCTGGGTCAGCGTGGACGCGCCCTGCGAGACCGAGCCACTGACCTGGTTCGTCAGGCCCGCGCGGATCGTGCCCTTCCAGTCGACGCCCTGGTGCTCGTAGAACCGCCGGTCCTCGACCGAGATCAGCGCCGCCTTCATGGTCGGCGAGATCTTCTCGGGCGGTGTCAGCACTCTGTACTGGTCGAACAGGTAGGCGATCGGCGCGCCCTCCTTGTCGGTGACCGTCGTGATCAACGGAGGATCCGTCGTCACGAGGTCGGCGGAGATGCTGTCCACGGTGTCGCTGGCCCGGTTCGAGACGAGGCCTGTCGCACCCACGACTGGGAACAGCATGCCGGCGAGGAGAACCCCAGCCAGCAGGCACAGGCCGAGCATCTTGAGCACGCCATTCCTGACTCGCACGCGGGCCAGCGTACGCCGTACACGAACGGGTGAAGGTGATCAGTAAGTGCCGTTACTCAGCATGAGTAGACATACGCAAGACAGGTAACAGTCGGGTGACCCAGGCTTGGAGTGGGAACCGAACGGCACTACAGTCCGTCAACGTCCAAGGAATGCAGCCGTAGCTCGAACGCTACGGCATCCGTGGCAGGGGTGTGGCGGATTTCCACATTTGGACAGCACTGAGGAGTGGGGGATATGAACCAGGGGGATTGGCGTATCAACGCTTCGTGCCGTGACGAAGAGCCGGATCAGCTCTTCGTCCGAGGTGCGGAGCAGCGCAAGGCGAAGCTCGTGTGCCTGGGATGCCCGGTGCGCATGGAATGCCTGGCCGAAGCGCTCGACAACAAGATCGAATTCGGTGTCTGGGGCGGCATGACCGAGCGCGAACGCCGTGCTCTGCTGCGCCGCCGCCCGGACGTGGACTCGTGGCTCGAACTGCTCGACAACGCACGTCAAGAGCACACAGAGGACACGAAGGTCGGATAGTCACTCGCCGGCGAGCCGGCGACCTATCTCCCGCAGGCCGTCGAGGTCGTGCACGTCAGCAGGCAATGCGGGCACGCCGACCAGCGAAACGCCGGGGTGAGCACGCGTGAACCGGGCCAGCAGCCGCTTCTCTCGATCGGCGACCGCCACCCGGTCCGCGTGCAGCCGGAGCACTGCCGCGGCGAGCGGCGCGTCACCGGAGCGGTCGAGATCGTCCGCTGCGGCCAGCGCCTTCGCCGCGGGCAGGTCCGCCGCCAGCACGGGATGCGTCCTGTTCGCGACGAGCCCGCACAACGGCATGTTCTCCGCGCTGAGCCGTTCCACGAAATAGCTCGCTTCGCGCAACGCGTCGGGTTCTGCCGCCGCCACCACCACGAAACCGGTTCCGGGAGAGCGGAGCAGTTCGTACGTGCGCTGCGCGCGCTCGCGGAATCCTCCGAACATGCTGTCGAAAGCCTGAACAAAAGTTGAAGCGTCCTGCAACAGCTGGCCGCCGACGATCGTCGAGACGGCCCGCGTGAAAAGGCTGAAACCGGTTCCGACGATCTTCATCAACCCGCGGCCGCTCGCCCGTGCCGGCGCCGAGAGCATCCTGATGAACCTGCCGTCGAGCACCGTCGAGAGCCGCTGCGGCGCGTCCAGGAAGTCGAGCGCCGACCGCGACGGCGGGGTGTCGACGATGATCAGGTCCCACTCGTCCTGCGCCACCAGCTGGCCCAGCTTCTCCATCGCCATGTACTCCTGCGTGCCGGAGAACGACGAGGAAATGGTCTGGTAGAAGGGGTTCGACAGGATCTGGTCGGCCCGGTCGCGGCCCGCGTGCGTCAGGACCATGTCGTCGAACGTGCGACGCATGTCGAGCATCATCGCGAACAGCTCGCCCTTGGGCTCGAAGCCGTCCACGACGACCTCGCGCGGGTGGTTGTCCAGTTCCCGCAGGCCCAGCGACTGCGCGAGGCGCCTCGCCGGGTCGATCGTCAGCACGACCACGCGCCTGCCGCGTTCGGCCGCGCGCACCGCCAGCGCCGCCGCTGTAGTCGTCTTGCCGACGCCGCCGGAACCGCAGCACACCAGGACGCGTGTCTGCAGGTCGTCGAGCAGCGGGTCGAACTCGAGCTTGTTCATCGGACTCCTGCCGCGACCAGCACCTCGGCCAGCTCGTACAACGCGGCCACGTCCACCCCGTCCGTCAGGTCCGGCAGCTCCAGCGTCGGCAGGTCCGACTCGCCGAGCAGCTCCTTGGCCTCCTGCTGGGACCGCACCCGGATGGCGTGCTCCACGGTCTCGTCGACCAGGCCTTCGAGGGTGAACTCGTCGAGGTCGAGCCCGGCGGTCTTCAGCCCCGCGAGCACGCGCGACTCGTCGAGCCTGCCCGCGGCGGCGACCGGGACCGACCGCGCCGGCAGCCGCGCCGGCTGGACCCGGTTGACGAACACCGCGCCGGGACGCAGGTCCGCGCCGTCCAGTTCGGTCACCGCGTCAAGGGTCTCGCGCACCGGCATCTCCTCCAGCAATGCGACCAGGTGCACCGCGGTGTCACCGGAGTGCAGCAGCCGCACGACGCCCTCGCTCTGCCCCTTGATCGGCCCGACCTTCGCGAGGTCGGCCATGGCCTTGGTGACGTCGAGGAACTTGACCACGCGCCCGGTGGGCGGCGCGTCCAGCACGACCGCGTCGTAGAGGTGGCGGCCGTCCGGCCCCGTCCGGTTCACGCACTCCTTGACCTTGCCGGTCAGCAGGACGTCGCGCAGGCCGGGCGCGAGCGTGGTCGCGAACTCGATCGCGCCCATCTTGCGCAGCGTGCGGCCCGCGAAGCCGAGGTTGTAGAACATCGCCAGGTACTCCAGCAGCGCGGCCTCGGCGTCGACGGCGAGCGCGTGCACCTCACCACCGCCCGGCGCGGACGCGATCCGTTCCTCGGAGTAGGGCAGCGGGGCCCTGTCGAAGAGCTGGGCGATGCCCTGCCTGCCCTCGACCTCGACCAGCAGCACCCGGCGGCCACCGGTGGCGAGCGCGAGCGCCAGCGCGGCCGCGACCGTCGTCTTGCCCGTGCCGCCCTTGCCGGAGACCACGTGCAGACGGGCTCGGGTCAGCTCCTCGGTCCACGACGTCACACGTCCAGACTAGGTGTGAATTCGGTCGAAGGTGGATCGGTCGGTCAATCCACCATGGTGAGGAAGAGAACGGCCATGGCGGTCGCGGCCACCAGCGCCCAGGCCACGACCGACGGCAGCCACAGCGCGATGCTCGCCGTGACGATGACCACCACGACCAGCCCGATGATCCCGGCCTGCACGACCTGGACGCGCTGGCTGTGCTTGCGGTCGCGCACCTGGGCCATGGCGACGAGCACCATCACCAGCCCGCCGGCCGCGAACAGGCTGGTGGCGATGATCCGCCAGGTCTCCATGTGATCAAGGTAGCCCGAAGCTCGCGAACCCCGCAGGCGGCCAACGGGTGGCAAGTTAGGCTCCCCGCATGACGAAGTGGGAGTACGCGACCGTGCCGTTGTTGATCCACGCAACGAAGCAGATCCTCGACCAGTGGGGCGAGGACGGCTGGGAGCTGGTCACCGTGCTGACCAACCCGACCGGTGAGCAGCACGTCGCGTACCTGAAGCGGGTGAAGGCGTGAGCACCTGGACCACCCGCCTGAAGGAGCTCGGCATCGAGCTCCCCGGCGTCGCCGCCCCGCTCGCCGCCTACGTGCCCGCCACCCAGAGCGGTCCGTGGGTCTTCACGTCGGGCCAGCTGCCGTTCGTCGACGGCAAGCTCCCCGCCACCGGCAAGGTCGGCGCCGAGGTCTCCCCGGAGGAGGCCAAGCAGTACGCCGCGACGTGCATCCTCAACGCTCTCGCGGCCGTGCACGCGCTCGTGGGGATTGACTCGATCAAGCGAGTCGTGAAAGTTGTCGGGTTCGTGGCCTCCGCCGAGGGCTTCACGGGTCAGCCCGGCGTCATCAACGGCGCCTCGGAGCTGCTCGGTGAGATCTTCGGTGACGAGGGCAAGCACGCCCGGTCCGCCGTGGGCGTGGCCGAGCTGCCGATCGGCGCTCCGGTGGAGATCGAACTGATCGTCGAGGTGTGACATGTCGGACACGTGCCACGAACTGCTGCTGAGGCTGGCCGGGCGCATCCCGGACGACCTGCTGTGGCGGTACCGGGACTGGGCGGCTTCGGACGCGTACGCGGTTCTCGCGCGCTCGCTGCCGCGCACGCTCCTGCACGGCCGCATCCCTCTGACGGATCACGAGCTGCGCCTTTTGCAGGACGCGCTGGTGCCCTACGGGGCGGAACCGGGAGCTGTCAGTTCGGTCAAAGGACTGGACGAACTGCCCCCCACCGACTACACCTTTTCCCCGGAATCACCTGATCGGGTGCCGATGGGGGATTCCGCGACCGTCGTTCTCGGTGCCACGCTGCGTGGCCGGAACGGGGTCGGCGAGGTCCGCTCCTGCTGGCGCATCGGTCCCTCCGGGGTCAACCGCGTCCTGCTGGTGGCGGCCACGACCGGCCACGCCCGGCTGACCGGTGAGCTGCAGCGCGTTCTGCGGGCGTTGGGCGAGCACGACCCTTGCGTCGAGGTCGTGTCGTCCGGCATGGACCTGCCGCCCTACCACCGGGCGGCCCTGGCGGCATCGGAGCTGGTCTGCGCCGGCGCCGAGTCCGAAGAGCACCTGGTGCTCAGCTAAGGAGAGTTGACGTGACGAACGACGGTGTCGGCCTGCCGGTCCGTCTCCACGATCTCCTGCTGTCGATGGCCGGGCGCGTGGACGACGCCGCTCTGTCGCAGGCCCGCGAGTTCCTCGCGGTCGGAGAACTGGACCGATCGATCGAACTGCTCGTGGGCACGCTCCTCGCGGGCGGCATCCCGGTGCTGCCCGACGAGCGCGCGGCCATCACGTGGATCCTCCACGAGGTCCGCTCGGACGCGTCGCTGACCGACCGCCTGCGGGTGGTCGAGATGCTGCCGTTCTTACGGCACCGCTTCACCTCCGAGACCGACCCGGCCTCGGACATCGCCGCCGATCTGAGCCGCGCCGTGTCGGTGCTGCCGGACATCCGCTCGGTGCGGTGCGTCTGGCGTTCGTCGCCGACGGGCTCCACACCGGGGCCGTTGCCCCAACGCGTGGTGCTGGTGGACATCGGTCCGCAGGGCTTCGCGCCCGCGACCGCCTACCGGGTCGACTCGGTGCTGCGCAAGGCGGGCGTCCGCGCCGCCGTCGAGGTCCTGACGACCGGGGTGCAGCTCAGCGAGTACCACGCCGCCGCCGTGACGTCGTCGCGCACGGTGCCGATCTCGGGATCACCGGTCCCGCTGGCCGAGCACCACGCCGCACAGCAACAGCAGGCGTGGTTCGACCAGCCGGCCGAGGAGCTTCCCGCTCCGGCGCCGGTGGCCGAGCCGACACCGGCGCCGGAGCAACACGAAGAGACCGGCTCACGACGCACTCGTTCGACACCCGTGCTGGACGGGTCGCAGCCCTTCCCGCCCAAGCCCGTGAAGCGCATTCCGATGGCCACGGTGGAGCCCGAGATCGAGGCCCTGCCCGAGCCCGTCCCGATCAACCGGGCCGAGGTGACCACCGAGCTGAAGGCCGACGAACTGGCCGCTCTGCAGGCCGCACTGGCCGAGCCCGCCGAGCCGTCCTCCGTGGACGCGAACCTCAGCGAGCGCGAACGGGCCCTGTTGCAGCAGCTGCACGAGGAGCTGGCGCAGCGGGAGCAGACCGGCCCGCCCGCGACCGACAGCGGCCGCTGGCAGATCGACAGGTCCTCGTCGCGCCAGTCCGCATTCGGCGCGACGAACAACGGCCACCAGCCTCAGTAACCGGTCCTCAGGTAGTCGAGCTGAGCCCGCACCGACCACTCGGCGGCGGGCCACAGCACCCTGTCCACGTCCGCGTAGACGATCTCGACGACCTGGCGCGGGGTCGGTGAGCCGCCCAGCGCCTCCACCGCCCTGCGGACCTGCTCCAGGCGCTGAGTGCGGTGGGCCAGGTACTTCCGCGCGACCTCACCGGCGTCCTGCAGCTCAGGGCCGTGGCCGGGCAGGACCGCGGTGTTCTCCGGCAGTTCGGCCAGCAGCTTGAGCGACTCGAAGTAGTCGCCCAGCTTCCCGTCCGGGTGCGCCACGATCGTCGTGCCGCGGCCCAGGACCGTGTCGCCGGTCAGCACGGCCTCGCCGTCGATCACGAAGCACAGCGAGTCGCTGGTGTGGCCGGGCGTGCCCAGGACGCGGAGCTCCAGGCCCGAGCTCGTGACCACGTCCCCGTCCGTGAGGCCTTCAGAGCCGTAGGTGAACGTCGGGTCGAGCGCGCGCACCGGCGCCTTGACCAACTCGCTGAACGCACGGGCGCCGTCGGAGTGGTCGGGGTGGCCGTGGGTCAGCAGGATCTCGGAGACCGGGCCGACCGCCGCGACGCGCTTGAGGTGGGCGTCGTCGAGCGGGCCGGGGTCGACCACCACGTACGACGCCGCGTCCGGTGCCTTGAGCAGCCACGTGTTGGTGCCGTCGAGCGTCATCGGCGACGGGTTGTCGGCCAGCAGCACTGCGGCGTGCGGGGTGATCTGGCGGAGCTCGCCGTACAGCGGATGTGCGGCGCGGGCGCCGATCAGCGGGGAGCCGCTCACGGGATCACCACCCGGATGACGTCGCCGTCGCGGATCAGCTTGGGGATGATCTTCTGGACGCTGCGCTCCTCGGCCATGACCTTCTCGACGCTGCCCAGCGCGCCGACCTCCTCCAGGGTGCGCCAGGTGGGCGGCATGAGCATCCGGCGGCCCTCCTGGGCGTCCTGGACGGCGTCCGCGGGGGTCTGCCAGGCCGCGTCGGACGCCTCGGTCGTCTCGCCGTCCGCCTTCTGGCCGTCGGGCAGCGCGGCGACGAAGAAGCGCGTGTCGTAGCGGCGCGGTTCCTCGGGCGGGGTGACCCAGTTGGCCCACGGCCGCAGGAGATCTGCGCGGAGGACCAGTCCTTCGGCGGCGAGGAACTGGGCCAGGGAGAGCTCGCGGTCGACCAGTTGCTGCCGGGCCTTCGCGTACGTGGAGGTGTCGGCGACGACCGAGGTGGCGTCCGGACCCGCGAGCAGGACGCCGGACTCTTCGAACATCTCGCGCACGGCCGCGCACACGAACGCGCGCGCCGTTCCGTCGTCGACGTTGAAGACCTCGGCCCACCACCGCGGCGGCGGCCCCGCCCACGCGACGGACGTGTCGGCGTCCCGTTGATCGACGCCTCCACCGGGGAAGACCGACATGCCGCCCGCGAACGCCATGCCCTTCACGCGGCGCAGCAGGAAGGCCTCCAGGCCCTCGGTGCCGTCGCGGAGCAGGACCACGGTGACGGCGTCGCGAGGCTCTGCCGGTTGGGAGACGGGCTTCGCGGGTACCAGGTTTCCCGGCAAGGTCATGTCGTCGGGCATTCTCCGAGCGTACGACCGCGCTAACCCAAGGATGGTGTGATGGCGACGAAGGTCTCCGGTTGTCTGGTGCAGACCCTGCTGTTCCTGCTGGGAGCCGTGCTGGGCACAGGTCTCACGGCGGTGGCGGGCGTGGTGATGTTCGTGCCGGACCGCACGACCGTGATCAGCGTCGATCCGACGGCTGACTCACCGGGCGTGTACGTGAAGGAGGTGTCACGGCTCGTCGGTGGCACCTACTACGAGATCTGGCTCGGCCCGACGCCGGACCGCGGCCACGTGGTGACGGTGCCCAACGGCTGGGACCACGACCCGCAGCGGGAGTCCGCCTCCGGCGGCGTGCGCCTGAAGTTCGACAACGGGGGAGAGATCTTCGTCCCCAAGGCCAGTTACTCCTGAGGCAGGATGGGCGAGTGGAAGAACAGCTGCGCGTAGGACTTGTCGGCGCCGGACCGTGGGCTCGGATGATCCACGCCCCCGGTATCGCGAACCACCCCGGAACCACGCTGACCGGCGTGTGGGCCCGCCGCCCGGAGGCAGCAGCGGAGCTCGCGAGCTCGTTCGGCGCGGAGCCGTTCGAGGACTACGCCGCGATGCTGTCCACTGTGGACGCGGTCGCGTTCTGCGTGCCGCCGGGCGTGCAGGGTCCGATGGCGATCGAGGCCGCCCGCGCCGGCAAGCACCTGGTACTGGAGAAGCCGATCGCGGAGACCGCGGAGGTGGCCGAGGAGCTCGCTCAGGCCGTCTCCGACGCGGGTGTGGCGTCGCTGGTCGTCCTGACCCGCCGCTACGCCCCGGAGACCAAGGAGATGCTGGCCCAGCTCCACCGCACCGGCGGCTGGACCGGAGCCGACAGCCGCTGGATCTCCGGCGCCCTGCTCGACGGCCCGTTCTCGGACTCCCCGTGGCGCCACGACAAGGGCGCACTGGACGACGTGGGCCCGCACGCGTTCGACCTGCTCGACGCAGCCCTCGGCGAGATCACCGACGTGCTCGCCGCGAACGTGACCGACACCGGCCTGTGGCAGCTGATCCTGCAGCACGAGGGCGGCGCCACCAGCACCGTCTCGCTGTGCCTCTCGCTGCCCGTGCAACCGGCGTTCGCGGACTTCACCGTCTTCGGCGAGCACGGCCACCGCACCCTCACCAACAGGGACACGCCCGCGCCGGAGTGCTTCACGAACCTGCTCGACGACTTCGTGGCGATGGTGCACAGCGGCACCACCACCCACGAGTGCGACGTGCGGCGCGGCCTGCACCTGCAGCGGATCATCGACCTGGCGCGCAGGAAGGCGGGAAGTACGAGCTGAGCCGAGCGCACAGCTCGGCCGCGTCACCGGCGGGCGCTCCGGCCCACTCGACCTCGGTCCACGGCAGTTCGTCCGGCGTCCCCGATGCCGGACGAACACGTGCTGGTGGAAGTGGGCGACGGACCGCCTGGCGAACACCACGCCTCCGCCGGCTGCCTGTCGCCGCGGTGCTTCGCGCAGATCAAGCACTCGCTCTCCACAGCGCTCCCTCCTGACCCTCCGAAAATTGTCAGGGGTGCCCGCTAGCGTCCTGAGGCATGGACCTCACCGCCACCACAGCCGCCCTCGCCGGTGCCGCCGCCGAGGTCGCGCGCCTGCTGCCGACCCGCGTGCTCGACCCGGTGCTGGCCGGGTTGCGCCTGAAGGCCGGCACGGACGTCGAGGTGGCGGGCAGCGACCAGGAGCACGGCGTGCGCCTGACCGTGAACGCCACCGTCCACTCGGAGGGCGAGGTGCTCGTGCCGGCGAAGCCGCTGGCCGCGACCCTCCAGGCGCTCGACGACCCGCAGGTCAGGCTGAAGGTCGAGGGGCAGCGGCTGGCGGTGCGCACGCCCACGTCGAGGTTCGCGCTGCCGCTGCTCGACCTCGCGCACCACCCCGGCGTCCCGGCGCTGCCGGCGTTGCGGGGGCACGTCGACGCCGAGAGGTTCAGGGCGGTCGCGGCGGTGGCGGGGGCGGCGAGCAAGGACGACGCGCTGCCGATCTTCACCGGCATCCGGATCCAGTCGGACGCCGACAGGCTGCACGTCATGGCGACCGACCGCTACCGCATGGCGTACGCCACGTTTCCCTGGGAACAACATGGTCAACTAGACCTGTTGGTACCTGCGAAGGCCCTCGTGGAAGCGGCCCGGCAGGCCGAAGGCAGTGTCGCCCTCCACGCGAACGAGGACCGGATCGGTCTCGCGTGGGGCACCAACTCGATCTCCACCGCTCTCTTGGCCGCGCCGTTCCCGGACGACAGGGCCCGCCGACTCCTGGAGGCAGTCATCGACAGCACGGTGCTCGTGGACGCGGACGCGTTGGCCCGCGCCGTCCGCAGAGCCACGCCCTACGGCGGCCCGCACCAGGCCGTGACCATCCAGGTCGAGGACTCGGAGATCCGGGTCAAGGGCAGCGACCCGCAGCAGGGCGAGTCGGAGGAGTTCGTGAAGGCCACGGTCGACGGCGACCGGCTGACCAAGACGTTCCAGGCCCGCTACCTCGCGGACGCGCTGAAGGCGTTCGCGGGCCGCCGGATCGAGCTGAAGATCCAGGACGGCCTGCGCTCCACGGTGCTGACGTCGACTCCGGGCGAGGACGGCGTCGAGCTCACGTACCTCGTCGTGCCGATGCGCTCGGTGGCCTAGACACGCGAAAGGCCGGGCCGAAGCCGGACCGGCCTTTCCTCAAGACCTAGCGCGAGGCGAGCTCCATCTCGGAACGCGCGGGCACCTCGGCGGGCACGCCGCGCTGGACGGTGCCGCGCAGCAGCCACACCGCCACCGCGATCAACAGTCCGGCGACGCCCGCCGCCACGAACGCCGGCCGCGTGCCGAAGTGCTCGATCAGCTGGCCGGAGATGCCCTGGCCGATGGCGAGGCCGACGGTCACCGAGGTGATCACCCAGCCGAACGCCTCCGCGGCCATGCCGTTCGGCGTGACCTGCTCGATCGCCGCGGAGTGCGCGGTCGACTGCGGCGTGATCAGCGTGCCGACCAGGAACAGCGCGACGGCCAGGCCGACCAGCGTGGCCGGGATCGCCAGCAGGAACGACAGCAGCGCGAAGCCGCCCAGCAGCACCGGCAGGCGCAGGTGCATCGGGCGCGGCCACGGCCGCATGCCGTAGAGCACGCCGAAGACCACCGAGCTGATCGACCACAGCGACAGCATCAGGCCGCCCATCGAGGCGTGGCCCGCGGCCTTCGCGAACGCCGGCACGGCCACCTCGACGAAGCCGATGGTCACACCGAAGCCCAGCGCGGCCAGGGCCACCGTGCGCATGCCGGGGTAGGCGAACGCGCCGAGCAACGGGCGCGGAGCCTGCTCCACCGGGCCCCAGGCGCGCACGACCGGGTTGAACGCGAACCACAGCGCGCCCACGACCATCAGCACCGCGCCGACGACGACACCGGTGCCCGCCCACGGCGCGGCCAGCAGCAGACCGGCGAGACCCGGTCCGAGGATGAAGAAGACCTCCATGCTGATCGCCTCGTAGGCGTACCCGGCCATCCGCGTCGGGCCCGCCGGCACCATCCGCTCCCACAGCGCCCGCGACGCCGAGCCCACCATCGGCTCCGTCGCGCCGACCCCGAGGGCCAGCGGGACCAGCACGAACACCGACGCGCCCGCCTCGACGGCGAGCACGGAGACGGTGACGAAGAGAGCGAACAGCCCGGTCACCCACAACAGCGGGCGGGTGGGGCCGAAGCGGTCCATCAGCCGGCCTTGGACGACGGAACCGAGAGCCACGCCCACCAGCGCCGCCGCCGAGACCATGCCGGCGATGGCGAACGATCCCGTCGCGCGCTCCACGTAGAGCAGCAGCGAGAGCCCGACCATCGCGATGGGCAGGCGGGCGAGCAGAGACGCGACCACGGGGCCGCGCATGCCGGGGGTCGTCAGGGCAGCACGGTAGTCGGACAGGCGAGCAGAGTGGGACATGTGTACCAGTATGCCAAAGTTGGTACGGATGTACCAGATCAGGTGCCCGGAGTCACCATGGTTGCGATTGGGTCACGGGAATGGGATGACCGGGTGAAACATGCAACGAATCGGCCACACCCAAGGTCCTTGAGGGTGAAAGGGCTTGAGTCGCCGGGGTGCTGACGTGCGAAAGTTGACTCACCGATCGAGACCAACCTCTGGCACGAGGGTCGGGGCCTGCGGCCAGAGGGATGGAAGGCACGGTTCGTCGGGGGATGGGCCGTGCACCACAAAGGACCGGTGCGCCACGTCGGGGGTGGCGCCCGGTCCTTTGTGTGAGAACTGAGCCCGCGGAGGGCTCGCCGGGTTCGAGCTAGCGGGCGCGGCGCGCGAGGCGCTCCGGGTCCAGGATCAGCACGCTCTTGCCTTCGAGCCGCAGCCAGCCGCGGTGCGCGAAGTCGGCCAGGGCCTTGTTCACGGTCTCGCGGGACGCGCCGACGAACTGGGCGATCTCCTCCTGCGTCAGGTCGTGCGTGACGCGGAGCAGACCGGCCTCCTGCGAGCCGAAGCGCTGCGCGAGCTGCAACAACGCCTTGGCGACGCGGCCGGGCACGTCCGTGAAGATCAGGTCGGCCAGCATGTTGTTCGTCCGGCGCAGCCTCCGCGCCACCGCGCGCAGCAGCTGCTCGGCGATCTCCGGGCGGTTGGTGATCCACTGCCGCAGAGCGGAGCGGTCCATCGACACCGCACGCACCTCGGTCACCGTCGTCGCGGTCGACGTGCGGGGGCCAGGATCGAAAATGGACAGTTCGCCGAACATGTCGGAGGGTCCGAAGATCCCCAACAGGTTCTCGCGGCCGTCCGGCGACTTGCGGCCGATCTTCACCTTGCCGGACTGGATGATGTACAGGCGATCGCCCGGCTCACCCTCCGCGAAGATCACGTGGCCACGCGGGAACTCCACCGTCTCCAGGGTTTGTACCAGCGCCTCTGCGGCAGCTGGATCAACCCCCTGGAAGATGCCCGCTCGCGCCAGGGTCTCGTCCACCTCGTCCCTCCTAATCGACGCGACGGCACGCCTACCACCATCTTTGGTGGAGTCAGCGCCGTGCCGCCGATCACTGCGTTGCAGTCTAAGGGCTCTCTTGTGGATCGCCGCTCGGCTCGCCGTCTTACTAGGCAGAACAAGACTGACTCGATCCAGAGCCCAACGAGCCAGTCTACGCCATTCGGGTGCCGCCTAGCGCGGGGCCATCAGCGCACGCGCTTGCGAGCACCACCGCGGCCACGACGACGGAGGCGGAACATGTCGAGTGCGCGACCGATGCCGTGTCCGTAGAGCGCCTTGACCTCTTCAGGCCTGGCGGACTCCAGGAACTCCTCGACCTCGTTCTCCTGCACGGCAACGTGCCGGAGCTTCGCTTCCACGCGCTCCATGAAGAGCGCGAAGAACATGATCACGATCGGAACGACGATCACAAGCCAGGCAGTCATGATGCTCCGAAGTGTGGCGCATGAGGGATTCGAGTGCGGATCTAGGGGTCGGTTCCGGCGTGTTGACTACTCTGGATCAGTGCCCGCAACCAAGAAACCGGAAACCAAGCTCGGCCTGACCCGCAGGGCCCGCCGGATGGTGCGCGTGCTTGCCGAGGGTTACCCCGACGCGCACTGCGAGCTGGACTTCACCACGCCGCTCGAGCTCGTCGTGGCGGTCATCCTGTCCGCGCAGTGCACCGACAAGAAGGTCAACGAGGTCACTCCCGCCCTCTTCGCGAAGTATCCGACGGCCGCCGACTACGCCGGCGCCGACCGGACGGAACTCGAAGAGATGCTCCGCCCCACCGGTTTCTTCCGGAACAAGGCGACGTCTCTGATGGGTCTCGGTGCCGCTCTTGTGGAGCAGCACGACGGTGAGGTGCCGGGCAGCATGGAGGAGCTGGTCAAGCTCCCCGGTGTAGGACGCAAGACGGCCAACGTGGTTCTCGGGAACGCGTTCGATGTGCCCGGGCTCACAGTCGACACCCACTTCGGCCGCCTCGTGCGCCGCTGGGGCTGGACCGATCTCGAGGACGCCGTCAAGGTCGAGCACGCCATCGGCGAGCTGATCGAGAAGCGCGACTGGACCATGGCCTCGCACTGGATCGTCTTCCACGGCCGCCGCGTCTGCCACGCCAAGACCCCTGCCTGCGGTGCCTGCCTGCTGATGAAGGACTGCCCGTCGTACGGCCTCGGCCCCGAGGACCCCGACAAGGCGGCCAAGCTCGTGAAGGGCGAGGAGAAGCCCCACCTGATCGAGCTCGCCGAGCGAGTGCGGGCCGGTGAGAAGCTAGGAGCGTGAACAACCGCACGCGCTGGCTCGTCGTGGTGCTCGTCCTCGGCGTCGCGGGTGTCGTGGCGCTGTGGCCCCGTGACGAGTCGCCGGCGCCGCCGCCCACGCCCTCCCGCCCTACGCAGGACGTCGCCGCGTTGCGCGCGCAGGCCCAGCTCCGGTCGTGCGTGCCGGGGGCGCAGGACGGCGTCGGCGTGACGTGCCTCGGCGACGGCACCCGGACGGCCCTCGCGCTGAAGGGCCCGCTCCTGATCAACTTCTGGGCGACCTGGTGCCAGCCGTGCCAGGAGGAGCTGCCAGTGCTGGATTCCTACGCGAAGCAACCAGGCGCCGTGCCGGTCGTCCCAGTTCTTGTGGAGAGCAGGGAGGCGGACGGCCTGGAGCTGCTCGCCCGGCTCGGGGTGCGGCTGCCGTCGGTGCACGACGGCGC
The DNA here is from genome assembly GCF_042721515.1 of Lentzea sp. NPDC058436. NCBI lineage: Bacteria > Bacillati > Actinomycetota > Actinomycetes > Pseudonocardiales > Pseudonocardiaceae > Lentzea > Lentzea sp. NPDC058436. The sequence goes on along the minus strand of NZ_JBHXLF010000035.1, from coordinate 6,882 downwards.
CGACGAGCTGCGCAAGAAGGTCAAGGCGCCGAAGACGCTTCCCGCCACGTATTACGTATCAGCGGACGGTGAGGTCCGGCAGATCACCGATCCGCCGTACTTCACCGCTCCGGACCAGGTGGAGAAGGCGGTTCGATGACGGAGGCGGCAGAGCCACCCGACTGGATGCAGCGGCTGGCCAAGGCCACCGAGGAGATCGACGGGCGAACGTTCATGCGGGACCCGCGCACTCCGACGAGGACCTACCGCAAGGCGGCGGTGCTCATGCTGTTCGGAGAGTCCGAGCAGCACGGGCCGGACGTGTTGCTGCTGCGCCGTTCGGACACGCTCGGCTCGCATCCGGGGCAGGTCGCGTTCCCCGGTGGCGCGCAGGACGACACGGACGACGGGCCGGTGGGCACGGCATTACGCGAGGCTTACGAGGAGACCGGTGTACTTGAGGCAGGAGTGAGACCACTGGCTCTGCTGCCGGAGCTGTACGTGCCGGTGTCCGGGTTCGTGGTCACGCCCGTGCTCGCCTACTGGGAACAGCCGAGCCCCGTCGCCCCGGTCGACCCGGCGGAGACCGCCGCGGTCGCGCGGGTGCCCGTGGCGCACCTCGCGGACCCGGCCAACAGGTTCCGCGTGCGTCACCCCGCGGGTTACGTCAGCGCGGCCTTCTCCGCGCCGGGCATGCTCGTGTGGGGCTTCACCGCGGGGTTGATCAACGGCCTGATCGCACTCGGCGGCTGGGAACAGCCGTGGGATGCGACCGATGTGCGTGACCTTGAACTAGCGTTGCGCGCTACACAGTGAGGCGGAGGTTTTCGGGTTGAACTGGGTTGACCTGCTCGTGCTGGGCCTTGCCGCGATCGCCGCGGTGTCCGGGGCCAGGCAAGGCATGGTCGTCGCGCTGCCCGCGTTCGTCGGTGTGCTCGTCGGCCTGGTCCTGGGCACTCAGATCGCGCCGCTGCTGGTGTCCCAGTTCGAGAACGTCGTCACCAAGGTCGTGTTCGCGGTCGGCATCGTCGTGCTGCTCGTGGCGCTGGGCGAGACCATCGGCGTCTACATAGGCCGGACGATCAAGGCACGGGTCAACGCGTCGCCGTTGCGCGGCGCGGACAACGCGCTGGGCGCGATCGTGCAGGGCCTGGTCGTGTTCATCGTCGCCTGGATGATCGCGCTGCCGCTGACCTCGGTCGTCGGCCTGCCGGACCTCACGTCGTCGCTCAAGCAGTCGGTGATCCTCGGCAAGGTCGACCAGACCATGCCGCAGGCGGCCCGCGTCCTGTCCGGCGACCTGCAGAAGCTCTTCGACGTCTCGGGCTTCCCGCAGGCGATGGACCCGTTCAACCGCACGCCGCTCAAGGAAGTCGAGCCGCCGAACAACCAGCTCGCGGAGTCACCTGTCGCGCAACGGTTGAAGGCCTCGGTGCTCAAGGTGCGCGGCCGTGCGCCGTCGTGCTCGCGAGCGCTCGAAGGCACCGGTTTCGTCATCGCGCCCGAGCGGGTCATGACGAACGCGCACGTCGTCGCCGGCACGAACGAGGTGACGGTCGAGGTCGGCCGCGGCCAGTTCGACGCGACGGTCGTCTCCTACGACCCGCGCACGGACATCGCCGTGCTCGCGGTGCCGGACCTGGAGGCCACGCCGCTGCAGTTCCGCAGCGACGAGGTGCAGCCGGGTGAGGACGGCATCGTGCTCGGCTACCCGCTCGACGGCCCGTACAAGGCCTCGCCCGCCCGCGTCCGCGAGCGCATCCCGCTGCTGCGCGGCCCGGACATCTACGACGCCCAGACGGTCACGCGCGACGTCTACACGGTTCGTGCCGAGGTCCGCTCCGGCAACTCGGGCGGCCCGCTGGTCGACCCGAACGGCCGGGTGATGGGCGTGGTGTTCGGCGCCGCCGTCGACGACCCGGAGACGGGCTTCGTGCTCACGGCCCAGCAGGTGCAGTCGATGGTGCAGAAGGCGCCGACGCTGACGAAGCGGGCGTCTACGCAGGGGTGTGCCTCGTAGCGATCCCGTCGAGGACGTAGGTCAGACCCGTGTCGAACCACGCCGCGGCGTTGGTGTGCTCGGCCTCGAACATGACCCTGGCGAGCCTCGGGAACCGCCCGGTGGCGAGCATCCGCTGCATGTAGGGCCCGGACGCGGCCTGCCACTGCTCCTCGGTCAGGCCGCTGACCTGCTCGTCGCGGGCCTCGGCGATCTCGTTGCGCACAGCGCCGTGGACGAACGCCATCACCGTGCCGACCGCGCCGAGCACGTGGTCGATGGTCGGGAACTCGGGCCTGCCGTCGAGCGTGGCGAGGGTCGCCTCGATGTGCGCCAGCGAGTTCGGGCCCCGGTGCGGCCTGCCGCCGAGCAGGTCGACGAACCACGGGTGCCGCCTGGCGGCCGCGCGCATGCCGTGGGCGATCCGCGTCAGCGCCGCCCGCCACTCGGTGCCGGGGGTGGGCAGAGTGATCTCGCCGTAGACCTCGTCGACCATCAGGTCGAGCAGCTCGTCTTTGGTCTCGACGTAGCCGTAGAGGCGCATAGGTCCGGCGCCGAGAGCGGCGGCGACCTTGCGGAACGACACCTCGTCGAGCCCGCCCTCGTCGGCGAGCCTGATCGCGGCTCCCACGATCAGGTCCCTGCTCAACGGGGTGGGTGACGGCTTGCCGGGAGGCTCTGGGCGGTCCCACACGGGTTCGTTCGACATCGGCCTGGACAATACAGCGTCTCATCGCGATACAGTGTATTGAGTGATACGGCGTATCGGGAGGATGCGATGAAGACTTCGGTGTTGGTGGTCGGTGGGGGACTGGCGGGGACGTCGGCCGCGCTGTTCCTGGCGTGGCGCGGGGTGGACGTGATCTTGGTGGAGAAGCATCCCGGCAGCTCACCGCACCCGCGGGCGGTCGGTTTCAACGCTCGGGTGGGCGAGCTGCTGCGGGCGGTCGGCCTGGAGGACGAGCTGCCGAAGAGCCGGATGTCCAAGGGCTTCGGCGTGCGGCGGGTGCGGGCGGAGAGCCTGGTCGGGAAGAAGTACGACGAGACCTTCTGGACGCCGCCGGCGCAGCTCTCGGACGTCGAGTACTCACCTGCCACGGGCGTCGGCGTGGCGCAGGACCGGATGGAGCCGATCCTGCGCGACAAGGCCCGTGAGCTGGGCGCGGACATCCGCATGAGCACGCGGATGCTGGAGTTCGCGCAGGACGACGAGGGCGTCACGGCGATCGTGCAGGGCGACGGCGAGCCGTACGAGATCCGCGCGGACTACCTGGTCGCCGCCGACGGCCACCGCAGCCCGGTTCGTGAGCAGCTCGGCATCACCCGCACCGGCCGCGGCTACATGCACACGTCCCGCAGCGTGTTGTTCCGCGCGTCGTTGCAGGAGTACCTCAAGGACGGCATCGGCCAGTTCGTGATCGACGACGTCGGCTTCCTGACCACCTACGGCGACGGCCGCTGGGTCCTGATGCTCGACGAGCAGGAGTACACCGAGCCCGAGCTGCGGCAGAAGATCCTCCAGGCCATCGGCCTCGACGACGTGGAGATCGAGATCATCACGACGGGCCGCTGGACGATCAGCGCGTCGGTCGCCGACCGGTTCTCGGACGGCCGGATCTTCCTGGCGGGCGACGCCGCGCACACGCTGCCGCCGAGCCGCGGCGGGTTCGGGGCGAACGTCGGCATCGAGGACGCGCACAACCTCGCGTGGAAGCTGGCGGCCGTGCTGAACGGCGAGTCACGTCCGTCCCTGTTGGACACCTACGACGAGGAACGCCGCCCGGTGGCCACCCTCTGCCACCAGCAGATCTTCGCGCGCAACGACGGCCACAACCGCGACGGCGAGCCCGACGACGCACCGCTGTTCGACAACAACGCGATGCACTTCGGCGTCCTCTACCGCTCGGCGGCGGTCATCGGCGCGGGGCCGGAGCTTCCGCCCGCTCAACTCCCCGAGCAGTGGAACGGTCAGCCGGGCACGCGCGCCCCGCACGCGTGGATCGAGCCCGGCAAGTCCACCTTGGACCTGTTCCAACGCGGCTGGGTGCTCGTCGCCGACCACCCGCAGTGGGAGGAGGCCGCGTCGGACCTGGCCGTCCGCTGCGAACGGGTCGAGCAGTTGGAGATCTTCGGCCTGTCCGCCAAGGGGGCGTCGCTGATCAGGCCGGACGGCTACGTCGCCTGGCGGTCTGTCGACCTGCCGGACGACCCGGCCGGTGCCCTGAGGGCCGCGTTCAGCTCTGCTTCTGCAGGAACTCGGTGATCAGCCTGCTCGTGGTGTGGGACGCCTCCTGGTTGGGGAAGTGCCCCACCTCCGGCAGGTAGCGGAACTCCGACTCCGGCCCGAGCCACGGCAGCGAGTCGCGGGCAGCCGCCTCCGGCACGATCGGGTCCAGCGCGCCGTGGATCTGCAGCACCGGCACCTGCATCTGCTTGTCGACGGCCTCGGCGAACCGGCGGCCGTCGCTGCGGATCTGCGAGCGCACCGCCCAGCGGTAGTACTCCAGCGCGCTGTGGGCGACGCCCGGCACCGTCATCGCCTGCCGGCAGCGGCGGATGACCTCGTCGAACTCCGGCGCCGTCCGCCACTTCGGGCCCGACCACGCGGACAGCAGCTTGGCGACCTGCAGGCCGTTCTCGCCGGTCAGCCAGCGTTCCGGGTGGATCGGCAGCTGGAAGCGCAGCACGTGCGAGTTCATCCGCGGATGTCTGCGGAACGTCCGGCGCGTCACCAGCGGGTGCGGTGCGGACAGCACGGAGATCGACGAGACGACGCGCGGGTGCAGGGCGCCGACCGTCCACGCCGTGGAGCCGCCCCACGCATGACCCACCAGGTGTGCGCGTTGGGCGCCGAGCGCCTTGACCAGTCCCGCGATGTCACCCGCGAGGGTGAATCCGTCGTAGCCGCGCGGGGGTTTGTCCGAGTCGCCGTAGCCGCGGAGGTCGACGGCCACCGCGCGGTAGCCGGCCTCGGCCAGCGCGGTCAGCTGGTGCCGCCACGACCACCAGAACTCGGGGAACCCGTGCAGCAGCAGCACGAGAGGGCCGTCGCCGAGCTCGGCGACGTGCAGTCGGATGCCGTTGGCCGAGACGTCGCGGTGCGTCCAGGGACCCGCGACCCGCACCACCGACGGGTCGGGTTTGCGGCTCAGTTGTCGTCGCCCCTGCGCGTGAGGGCCGCGACCGTGTCCTTCGCGGCCGCGATCGACTTCTCGGGCGCCCTGATCTTCTTGACCTTGCGGTAGCCGAGGAAGGCGAACGCGACGGCGGTCAGCAGCATCACGGCGAACACCAGGCCGAAGCCCGCCCAGTAGCCCCAGCCGAACCACTCGGCGAAGCCGAACCCGAGGGCCATGAACAGGAAGAACAGGCTGAAGCACAGGATCGTCAGTGCGACGATGAAGAAGACGCTGCCCTTGACGCCCTTCTTGATCTCCTTGGTGATCTCGCCCTTGGCGAGCTCGACCTCTGCTCTGACCAGGGTCGACACGTGCGCGGTCGCGTCGCGGACGAGTCCGCCGATCGAGGCCTCGGCGGTGGGGTCGTCTGCGGTCAGCGGAATCGACGCGATGTGCTCCCTGGTGGTCACCCGGACATCGTGCCATGTGCGCGGCTGCGACGAATGAGCAACACCGCCGCGAGCAGCGACGCGATCATCGAGGCGAACAACACAGCGGCTTTCGCGGTCTCCGGGGTTTCGAGGGAGAGGTCCGCGATCAGCAGGCTGACGGTGAACCCGACGCCCCCGAGCGTCGCCACCGCCACGATGTCGCGCGGCCCGGCCCCGGACGGCCAGACCGCCGCCTTGAACCACACCGCGAGCGCCGAGGCACCCACGATCCCGATCACCTTGCCGACCACGAGCCCCACCATCACGCCGATCGCGATCTTGTCCGAGAAGAGCTTCCCGAACGCCTCCGCGCCCACCGGCACACCCGCCGCGAACAGCGCGAACACCGGCACGGCCAGCCCGGCGGACCACGGCTGCAGCCGGTGCTCCAGCCGCACGGCCGGCGCCTCGGCCTCGTACGGGTCGCGCTTCACCCGCGTCAGCAACGCCAGCGCGACACCGGCGATCGTGGCGTGGATGCCCGACTCGTGCATGAACCACCAGGTGGCGAGTGCGATCGGCACGTAGAGCCACGGCGACGTGATCCGCTTGTGCTGCAGGAACCAGTACAGCGCCAGCAGCAGCACGACCGCGCCCGCCGCCAGCAGGTTGAACTGGGCGGTGAACAGGATCGCGATCACGACGATCGCCCCGAGGTCGTCCACCACGGCCAGGCTGAGCAGGAACACCCGCAGACTCGACGGCAGCCCCGACGCCGTCAGCGCCAGCACGCCCAACGCGAACGCGATGTCCGTCGCGACAGGAATCGCCCACGCCTTCTCGATGCCCGGCTGCCCCCAGCCGATGCCCAGCGCCACCAGTGCGGGCACGATCATCCCGCCGATCGCCGCGACGATCGGCAGGACCGCGGCCTTGAAGTTCGACAGCTCGCCGACGACGAGCTCGCGCTTCAGCTCAAGACCGGCGACGAAGAAGAAGACCGCCAGCAACCCGTCCTTGGCCCAGTCGCCGACGCTCAACGGGCCGAGGTGCAGGTCCCGCAGTCCGAAGTAGACGCCCGAGACCGGCGAGTTGGCCCACAGCAGCGCGACGGCGGTGGCTCCGAGCAGCACCATGCCGCCCACGGTCTCCGTGCGCAGGTAACGGGCGAAGTCAGCGATCTTGCGAGACACGAGGCTCCCAGGGCGGTCGAGGTACACGAATACTCGTGCCGACCAGACTTCCCGGCTCACCGAGTGCTGCGACGCGGAATCTTGGCGGTCAATTCACGCTCAGCAGGACGTCTCGTGGTGCCGCCCCCACGCCCCCGTACAACCAGTACGGGGGCGTGGCT
>NZ_JBHXLF010000034.1:0-61394 GCF_042721515.1 Lentzea sp. NPDC058436 | reverse complement strand
ATCTGGAACAACTGCACACCCAGGTCCTTCAACACCTCATCCGCCAGCTCATGCACCCCCGCCAACGCCAACCGCCGCACAATCCCCATCACCGTCACCCGCGTCGCCGCCACCCGAGCCGCCAACACCGACAAACTCGCACCAAAAGTCGCCGCCGCCCACGCCACCGCCCGCGCGAACTCAAAAGCCAGATCCACCAACTCCACATAAATCATCAACTTCGCGTATTCGACCTCCGTCGCCGCCGCCCTCAAAAAACCACCCACACCCGCCACACCACCCCCCACGCCAGGAACAGAACCACGCACACCCCGCAAAAAACGCGACGCCTCCTCCCCCGCCGCACCTGACAACGACTCCCCCACCACCCCCTCCACTCCGCCCACAACCGAACCCAACGCCAACACATCCCCCACCACACCATCAAAAAACGCCGCATTCGCCCGCAACAAATCCTCATCACCACGCGGAAAATGCTGACCCATCGTGATCACGACAAGCCAATCCAGCTCAGGAGGAAAGGTCAGAGGCATTCGCTTCTCACTGACTCAAAAGAAAAGTCCCGGCAGCGTTGGCAACGCTGCCGGGACCGAACGAAGAGGTGTTGCTAGCGGGTTGTCCGGCCGGACGTCGTGGGTGCGGTGTCGGGCACGCCGTTGCCGATCGCCCGGTTCAGGTCTTCCGCGGCGCCGACCGTGCGCCGCGCCGCGCCCTCGTAGTTGGCCTGCAGTGCGCCCACGCCCTCGGACGCCGCCATGAACGCACGCACGAGGCCCTCCATCGCCGGCAACAGCGCGTGGAGAACCTTGATGAACTGGTCCTCGAACGTGCGCATTCCGCCGTCGGTGCCGAACATCGCTGTCACGTCGCCCTGTCCTGCCCTGTCTGCGATCCTGGCGTGGACGTCGCTCGCACGGCGGCTCAGCTCGCTCAAGTCTGCCTGCACGTCGTCTAGCCCGCTGGTGTTGACGCGGACGGTTTCGGGTCCGGTGCTCACTGGTCCTCCTTGGCGGTCTGCTCGTGGAACGGCGCGTCAGGGCCCAGGTACTCGCGGACCTCCGGCGCCATCAGCGAGTCGACGCTGAGACCCTTGGTCAGGTCCGCCTCGCCGCCGAGCATCTCGGCGATCGAGTCGCTGCCCTTCAACTGGCCGCCGACCAGTTCCATGACCGACTTCATCGCGTTGGCGCGCGCCTCACCGACGACCGCGAGCAGCACGTCCGCGAGCTCCTTGGGCGCCATGTTCTTGTAGGCACCGGTGGGAAAGGTGATCTCGGTGAGCTCGCCGTTCGAGTTCACGGCCACCTTCACCGCCTGCCTGGGCGCGACGGCGACACCGGAGATCTCCCGCATCCTGCGCTGCGTCTCGGCCAGGGACTCGCGCTGCCGCTGGAAGTCGGCCATCAACTCCTGGATCTTCGCGTCGAACGACATCAGGTCTCCCGTCTGGGGCAAGGGGAACGAGGTCAGCAACGGCGCTGTCCGAAGTCTGCGGCACGACCGGCGGCGGAGACCAGCAAGGCTGCCCCTCGCTACCAGGACCGGGGTACGGACGACCGCGATCGTCCACAAAGGCCGGTGTCAGATCGCCTTGACCCTGATGGCGTAAGCAACGGCGTGCGCGCGGTTGCTCAGGTTGAGGCGGTTCATCATGCCGTAGAGGATGTTCTTCACGGTGCGCTCGGAGTACTTCAGCTGCTCGGCGATGTCCGCGGTGCCGAGGCCGTCCGCCACCAGACGCATCACCTCCTGCTCCCGTGCCGCGAGGCCGGAGAGGGTGAGGCCGTTGGGTTCCAGCACTTCGCGGCGCAGCCGGTCGAGCTGGCTGAGCAACTGTCCCTGCAGCTGCGGCGGCAGGTCCGCCACCCCCTGCTTCGCGTGCACGATCACCGGGATGAGCCGGCTGGCCACGGCTTCGCGGCGCGGGAGGATCGCGAGCACTCCGTGCTCGATGGCGATCATCAGGTCGGTGCGGCGGAACTGGTCTGCGACCAGCACGATCCGCTGCCCGTCCGGTGCGGTGGCGCGGTCGCGCGCGTCGCGGATCTCCGCGAGCGTCTCGTCGGTCACGACGCCGCGGACGAAGACGAGCACGTCCGCGGCGGCCTTGGCGGACTCGGGCAGCAGCCGGATGTTCTGGTTGCCCGCGAGCACGGCGGGCACCCCGGACCGGGTGATCGGGTCGACCGCGTCGACTGCGACGGTGACGGTGGAGGTGGCGGGTTCCACGAGGCCTCCTCGTACGGACTGACGATGACGCGCGCAGTCTCCACCGCGAGACTCCACACATCATTCATTTGCCGTGAAGGCCCTGGTCAGCCGCCAGGAACAGGCTCGGGTCGGGCAGCGGCACGGGTGACGTGCTCCACGAACACCTCGCCGATCAACCTGATCGTCGCGGGACCTGCCGGGTTGATCAGCAGGTCGACCTGGTGCCTCGTCACGAGGTCGGCGAGCTCGCCCGCGGTCACCTCCCGCCAGTGCGCGACCCTCTCGACGTCCGCCCTGCGTGCGGGGGCGGTGGTGACGAGCATCGACATCACGTCGTCGGGCGCCGGCACGCAGATCACCACTCCCTCCTCGTCGACCGCGACGCCGTAGCTGTTGTCGCGCAACAGGGAGAGCACGTCGTCGACCGGCGCCGAGCCTTCCGCGACGAGCTGGAGCGTCGCGTCCACGGGATCGGTCGGCGAGTCCGGTGAGGCCGGCACGTAGTCCGGGTTGGAGTGGAAACGACCGGTCTCCCCGTCGGGTCCGACCAGCCAGCCGCCGACAACGGACTCGCGGGGTGGCATCGGCGCCTCCGCACCCTGCTCGACCGCGGGAGGCTTCCACGCCGGATCGACGAGGAACAGCCAGTGGCTCGCTTCCCCGTCCGGCGCTTCACCGGCAACGTCGTCCAGCGTCTCGGACACCGGAACCTCCCTCCTCGGTCTTCCGCCAGCGTGCCGCGTCACCCGTCCCGAGTCGCGGGTGACGGGTCGCCTCTGCCCCGCATGCCACCCGGTCTGCACGCGGCGGCAGGGTCCGAAGAGGCAGCGACGACGTCCGCGAGTACCAAACCCGGCGGCCGCACTGGTTCCTGGCGCACGCCAGGGGTTCCCATCGGTGAAGTCCGCACGACCTCCACGAACGAGGTGATCGTCATGACCGCGTTCCCTCCCACCGTCACCCGCCGTGAGCTCGCGCTGCTGCACGCCATCGCTGATGGACGTGCGCAGATGACCCGCAGCCGGGAACCCGACCTGTTCGTCGACGGCCTGGCGTCGTGCGACCAGGAGGCCGCTCGCCACCTGTCCCACGCGGGGCTGGTCGAACCCGTCGGCACGGGGCCCGTCGGCTCGCGGTGTGCGGCCAGGCTGACCGCGCTCGGCGCGACCCTGCTCGCGGAACTGCCCGCTCTCACCACCCGGCCGGCGTGAGCGGTTTGCGGCCGCAGGTGGAGATCAGCGGGTACGAGGTAAGCTCGAACGACGGGTCGTCCAGCAGCTCCAGGTAGTCGTCGAGCTCCTGCGCCTCCACCCCGGCGGCCGCGAGCCAGGGACCCAGTTCCAGCACCGAAGCGCGCAACACCTGCAACGCCACGTCCCCGCCGTGCCAGCACGCGGTCGCGCTCACGGCGCCGACGTCCACGAGCCCGGCCTCCTTCATCACGTCGCCGGCGGCGTCGGCGAACCCGAAGTCGCAGCCCGCGTCCGACAGCAGTTCCAGCACCCGCCACTGCACCCCGTAGAACGCACTCGCGCGGTCGGCCGACAGCACCCGCTGGTCCTTCGGCGACACCTCCTCGACGACGAGGCAGCCGCCCGGCACGAGCGCCGACAGCAGTCTCGTCACGAGCCGCACCCGGTCCGGCCGGTGGGTGAGCTGCAACCGCGCGTGCACCAGGTCGAACTGCTCCGCCGGCATCTCGTCGACCAGGAGGTCGTGACGGCGCACCGCGACGTTGGCGGCGGCGGTCAGCCGTTCGAGCTGGCGCGGGTCGTCGTCGGTCGCGAGCACGTGCCCGCCGGACCCCACCCGCTCGCTGAGCCACCCGGCGACGGCTCCCGTGCCGGCGCCGACCTCCCAGCACCTCGCACCCTCGCCGACTCCCACGGCACGCAGGAAGTCGACGGTCGGCTCGTCGTAGGCGGACTGCAACGCCGCCAGCCGGAACGGGGCGAGCGGCGTGCCCCGGTACCGGAGCGCGGAACTCGGCGCGGAGGTGTGGTCGTGTGCGCCGGGCGGCGGCTCGCCGTCCCGCTCGTCCCGTGCCCATTCGAATCCGATCGTCATCCAGGCTCCCTCGACAGCCTCGGGTCAACCGCTGCCGCGACCGACGCCGGGAAGGGACAAGAAGACTCCTCACCGGCCCGGGACACCTGCCGTTCGGGCACCGTTTTCCCTTTTTTCCAGCCGAAGCTGCCACCGCACCACGCGCGCCCACCCGATCGGACGAACGTCTCGGGTGCCGTCGCTCCAGTCGTCCTCACCTGTACTTGAACCCGATGGTTAGGACGTCCGCGGGGAACGGCTCACGACGTCGCACCTCCCGAAGCCCACCAGAGCGGTCAGCGACGGGAGAACGCGTCCACTGTGGACAGCGCGTCTCCGTCGGCGAGCACCGCGAACTCCGCCCCGTCCTCCACCCAGTACGCCCCGTCCTCGGCCCGCACCCCGGACGGGCCGGTCGCGTGGACGACGGTGCGACCCGGCAGTCGAGCAGCGATCTCGCGCGCGAGGCCGGTTCCCGCCGCCCGACCGACCAGCACGACGGGTGCATCGGGTGCACCCAGCCCGTCCACCAGGGCGGAGTCCAGCACGCTGTGCAACGCGGTGGCGTCGTCCACGACCAGCACGATCAAGTCGGGCGAGAAGTGCGGCACGGGCGGCCTTTCCGAGGTGACCCGCCCGTTGGCGTCCACCGACACGTAGGTGTGCAGCGCGACCGCGACCTGGCGGAGACCTTCGGTCAGGCTCGTGTCCGGTTCCGCGGTCAGGTGCACGAGGCGGTGTTCCCGCGACACCTGGAAGGTGCCCGGTTCGACAGCGGCGGCCTCTGCACGGAGGGCCCGTCGCACCTTCACCTCGCGGTTCCGCACGGGATGGTCCGCAGCGTCCTGCACGGTGACGTGTTCCGGCGCGATTCCCTCCGGGAACAGCACGTGCGCGGGCGCCTGCCGGTGCGGTCCCTCGTAGCGGGCGATGGTGGCGGCCACGTCCACGCCGCCGGGGACGGTGACGACGTAGAGGTGCCGGCCGAGACCGTGGTCGAGCGCCTCGGCGCGGTCGCGGGTGAACGCCACGTGGCCGGAGGTCTCGGGGGACGCGAGGTACTCGTACAGGTCGAGTCGGCCACCGGGTGGGGGGAAGCCTTCCTCGCGCACGTCGTCCGGCGCGCGGAAGTCCAAGGCGTACAAAGGTTCCGTGGTCGTGCGCGTCACCGGAGCCGGGAAGGTCGCGGCGGGCGCCTCGTCGGCGGAGGTGGGTTGGGCGGACGAGAGGTGGTCGACAGCGCTCCCGGCCGGCGTGGCGTGGTCGGCATCCCCGTCCACGGGCACGAGCCGGTCGATGCCGCTCCCGTCCGTCACCAGCCGGTCCCTGCGGCTCCCCTCCACCGCGGCACGGCCGGCGCCGAGCTTCGCGAGCTCCGTGCGGTAGGCCCGATACGCCTCCCACCAGCCGTCCCCGGCGGTCGTCAGTGCCCGCGCCGCCGCGGCGAGGCCCGCGGGGATCCGGTCCGGGAGAGTGTCGTCGGCGACGACCACGGCGTTGTCCACCGACACGTCGACCACGGCGGGGCCCCTGCGCGTCAGCCTGGCCGTCGGCCGTGCCACGAAGCGGACGTCGAGGTCGTGCGACCACAGGCCGGTGAGGTCGCCGGCCGCCCGGCTGGTGGACGAGGACAGGTCGTGGGTCTCCTCGGCCTCGGCCTCCCCCTCGGAGGCGACCCCGCCGATCGGGTCGATCGACGCGGCGAGCCCCGAGCCCCCGCCGAAGTACTGACGATCGCCGACGTGCTCGTAGCCGGGAGGCTGGGTGCCGCCGATGCCGGCGATGGCCGCGCGGGCCAGCCCCACCTCCATCTCCGCGGCCTCCCTGACCGACCGCGTGACCGAACCCGTGTCCTTCGTGGACACCGCGGTGCGGGCCGTCACGCCGGTCAGCACCGGCTCTGCCCGGCGGCGCACGTGCAGGTCCAGCGTGATCCCGGAGCCCGCGGGGAGGTCGAGCCGCACGCCGTCCGCGGCACCGGCCGGGAGCAACGCCTTGAACCGCGCCCCGCTGAGCTGCGCCCGCAACGAGCGCCGCACCTCCGACGGCACGTGGCCGACACCGGTCGCCTCGCGGTAGGCGGTCTCCGCCGCGTCGACGAGAGCGTCCAGGTCGGCCTCCACCCTGCTCACCCAGCCGCTGCCGAACGACCGCTCACCACGCCACCGCGTGATCTCCTCGGGCGCGGCCTGGCCGGCTGGCTGGACCGCGGGCGTGGAGGTCACGGCCCGCACGCCGGTCATCTCGTCCTCGGGCAGGTGCAGCAGCCTGAGCTCCCGCTCGGCGCGCGCCTCGGCGATCTGCCTGCCGTGCCGCTCGACCGAGACGGTGAAGCCGACCTGGGCCCGGTACGAGGCCAGCGGCCCGCTCGTCTCCGCCGTCCGCTCGCGCACGATCTTGCGGGCGTCCTTGCGCGTGCGCTTCCTGCGCCCCAGGACCACGTCCCCGATCAGGCCGCCACCGATGGTCGAGAAGGGGTTGCTGCGCGAGATGTTCTCGTTCGGCGCGGCTCCTCCGAGCTGCACGGCGGGCAGGACGACGGGCTCCAGCCGCCACGCCGTGCGGGTGAAGCCGCGGATCCTCGTGCCGAGCGAGACCGTCGTGCGCGTCTGGCGCAGCCCACCCTCGGTCAGGCCGGTGAACTCGGGCTCGGCCAGCAGCTCGTTCGACACCACCAGTTCGTAGGTCTCCCCTCTGAGGCGGTCCTCCAGCCGCAGTGGGCGCGGCACGCCGCCCGGCGAGTCCTCCAGCGAGGTCTGCGCGTCCGCGAGCCACTCCATGATCATCGCGTAGTTGTCGTTGCCCTGGCTGAGCGGAGACGACGGGACCAGCCTCGCCGCACGCGCCGGGCCCAGGACGCGCGCGAGGTCGCGGCGCAGTTCCGGCAGCACCGACCGCAGGTCGACCACACCGTCCACCGCGCCGATGCCGAGCCGCACGGGCCGTCCAGGGCGCAGGAAGGCCGGCGCGGGCACGGTGGCGTCCAGGTCCGTCGCGGGCCTGCTTCCCTCCACCGAAAGCGCGGGCACGGTGGCGTCCAGGTCCGTCGCGGACCGGTTGCCGTCCAACGAGAGCGAGTCCGGCGCGCGCACAGTGGCGTCCACATCCTTCGCGGGCAAGTTCCCCCGCACCGAGAGCGAGTCCCGCGCGGGAGCGGTGGCCTTGGCCTGCCTCGCCCGCAGCGCGTCGAGTTGCGCCGTGGTGACCCACGCCGTGACCGCCCGCGGCATCTCGAACCGCTCGTTCGCCGTCCCCGGATCCCCTGGCCGCCGGAAACCCCACGCGTGCCGCCACCGCCGCGACCTCACCTCGGCCGCGACGGACACGCGCACGCCGAACCGCACGAGGTGCAGCCGCTCCGCGGGGCGGGCGAGGGTGGTGCCGGTGGTGACGGTCGTGCCGGACTCCCGCGTGCTGGTGCCGTCGAGCATCAACGGGTTGTGCTCCAGCACCACGAGCGCGCCGGGCTTCGCCACCAGGTCACCGGGCGCGACGTCCCGGTAGAACCCGAAGGCGGTGGTGTCCACGACCCCCGTGGCGTTCCAGTCGACGCGCGAACCGGCACCGGACGCCGATCCCGTCGTCGTGGTCTCCGTGACGCGCTGCCACCGCTCGCCGGACAACCGCTCGACCTCCAGGGGGACGAACGAGACCTCGGCGGCGGCGAACTGCTTCAGCCGGCGACGTGGCCAGCTCAGGCCGTGGAAACCGGTGGTGCGGCTGAACAACCGCTGGTCCGCCCGCACGGCGTCCGGCGACAGCACGTTCTCGACGAGCGTGCTGTTGTCCGTCTCCGGGAACGAGAACACCGGGTCGCCGGACGCCAGGAAGAGCGCGTTCCTCACCGCCGCCCGGACGTGTTCCAGACCTCCGAAGCCCACGACCCGGATGCCGTCGAGATCGCGGGACAGCCCGTCCCTCAACAGGTCCGGCCCGTCCGGTGCGGGACGCAGCCCGAGACCGGGCACGTTCACCTCACCCTCGGTGCGGGTGACCGGTACCGGGTCAGGCCGCGTGCGCGACACGTGGGCCGCGGGCACCAGCACGTCCGCCTCCACGCGGATGCCCGCCTCCCGCGCCGTGTCGCCGGTGGCGGGGTCCACCAGGTCGATCGGCCTGGTCTCCGGCACGTGCAGGCCGGGCCTGCCGAAGCTCATGCCGCGCACCACCGCGTTGTGCCGGCGGGTGCTCGTGCCCGTCACCGTCCACTCGACGTTCGCCGTGAACCGGTGCGCGGGCTCGGGGGCAGGGCTCGCGCCGTCCGGCGTCCGGCCGACCTCCCGCTGCTCGGCCCTCCTCGTGGTGATGCCGGACAGGCCGGACCTGGTCCAGGTGAACGTGGTGTGCAGCGCCGTCACGAGCACCGCGGCCCGTCCGGCGAGCGCGGCGGTGATGCGGGACATGACGCCGCCTCCCACCGTCTTCCGGGACGTCGTCCTGTGTTCGGCGCCGGTGTCGTCCGTGACGGTGAGGACCTCCGGACCCGCGGGCGTGGTCACGTCGCCGGTGTCCCGCAGGTCCGACATCGCGGCCCTGACGGTGAACGACACGTGGTGGTCGTGCAGCCAGCCGTGCTCGGGCACCAGCGGGATCCGCAGGCCGTCCTGGGACAGCGCCCGCTCGGCGAGCAGCGACAGTCCGTCGTCGGTGAGCAGTCCGCGCAACGCGTCCCGCCGTCCCAGCCCGTGCCGGAGCCTGCGGCCCAGCGTGCGGCGCGCGGACGCGTCCGGGAACTGCTCCAGGAACCGGCCGCTGCTCAGGTACCACCGCCGGTGGCCGGGCACCGTGCGGACCGAGTTCTCGATCAGCTCCAGCAGCCGGTCGGCGACACCGGAGTGCTCCAGCGAGGCACCGGCGAGCGCCCGCCCCGACTCCAGTGCCTCGGGACCGTAGAGGTGGCGGGCAGGCTGCGGGGAGGCGATCTCGGGCTGCCGCGACGCCGGCTCCACCCACTCCACGACGCCCACGTCGTCCGGGAACGTCATCGCGGGCCGGCCCGGCACGCGGACCTCCAGGTCGAAGCGCCGTTCCTGCCGCTGGGCGGGCCCTCGGCGGGAGGTCTGGCCGGTCACCCGACCGGACCGCTGGATCTCCTGGTGCCGGCCGCGACCCGTGCCACCGGCGACGACCACACCGGCGACCACTCCCAGCGAGCCCTCGTCGAAGCCCGGCCCGACCATCGCCCTGACGTCCAGGGCACGTCCCGCCTCGCCCGTGGCGGACGTGCTCGTGCCGACCGACGTGACCGCGTCGAACTCCACGTCCGGCAGCGTCTGCAGCACTCGCGGCTCACCGCGCTCGACCAGCCGCATCTCGACCGCGCTCGGTGTGTCGAACCAGGACAGGAGCGGATGCGCGCCGGTGAACAGCATCTCCGACCTCACCCACCCGCGCCCGAGTGCCGCGTCCTCGCGGGAGACGGCGAGGTCGTGGTAGCGCCGCCGGACCGTGTCACCGCCGAGGAACTCGCGCAGCACCCTGCGTCCCTCGCTCCCCGGCTTGACCAGCGACCTCGGCAGGGCGGCCGCGACCTGGTCGAACAACCGGTGCCCGCCGTCCGCGCCCGGCGGCAGCCGCCTGCCCCGCTGCAGCCCCGGTGTCGTGCCGCGAATCGCGACGGACTCGACGTAGGAGCGCGTGCCGGGACGTCCGGTGACGCCCTCGACGTCACCGAGGCCCACCGGCACGACCAGTTCGGCGGTGCCGCCGACCTCCTCGACGTCACCGATCGGCCGCTGGCGGGCGTCCAGCAGGGTCAGCTCGACCTGCACGGGGACCGCGACCGCCCTCGCCGGCACCTCCAGTTTCAGCTCACGGGTCGTGCTCACCGCGGCGTCGTTGGACGACGTGACGACGTTGCTAGCGTCGGTTGAGAACCCGACCGTCCCCACGACCGAGAGGCCCGGTGCGGTGGGCACGATGATCAGGAGCATCGCCCTGTTCTCCTGGCGCGCGCCCACCGACGCCGAGAGCGTGCCGCCACGACCGGGACCGGTCAGCCCTGCCGACGACGTCGAGCTCTCACCGGTCACCGCCCCGCCCCAGTCGAACCGCGCCCTGCCGCGCAGCTCGTACCGCCGGCCGTCCACCACGACGTCCGCGCTGTGGCCCGCGCCCAGGAACCTGCCGATGTCGGTGCGCAACGCCTTGACGAACTCCTCCACGCCTTCGCGCGCACCCGACGGGAGCATGCCGTCCAGCGCGGCCGCGAAGGGCATCGTGAGGTCCTTGCGCTGCTGGGCCAGCCCCAGGGTTGTGTTCGCCCGCAGGTAGCCGGGCAGGTCGTGGACACCGGCGGGCGTCAGGGCCGTGAGCCTGCCGTCCAGGTCGGTGCCGTGCGGGGTCTCCGGCCCGGCGCGATGCCACGCGGGAGCGACCACGTCGTCAGTCCGCTCGTCCGGCCGCGAGTCGCGCGCGTAGTAGACGGTCGCTCCGCCGAGCCGTCGCGAGAGGGCACCGGCGACGTCCGCGCCGGACGGGTCGAGCAGCTGCACCGCCTCGCCCTCGGCCCAGCCCGCTCGCCCGAGGTCGGTGACGGCCTCGTCCACGACGGACGTCACGGGCGGGTGCGGGGTGGTGGGTGACTCGTCCGCGAACCGGACCTGCCGCACACCTCGGACGGGCGCGGGCCTCGGGGAGTCGCGGTGCGGGGAGTCGCGACGCGGTTCCGGCGCTGCCGCGAGGTTCTCAGTGCCGGAGTGACCGGATTTGCCGACTCCCGGCGCACCGGCGCCGCCGGGAACGTCAGCGAAGTCGCCGGGTCCGTCAGCGGCGTCGCCACGACCGTCACGGGCGTCGTCGGGACCGTCACGGCCGTCCCGTGTCACGCCCACGACCTCACCCGGCCGCGACAGGTCCGCCTCGGCGAGCAGGTCCGCAGCGAGGTGCCGGGTCTCGGGCTGCCGGGCCAGGAACTCCGTCGCCGCACGCCAGATCGCAGCCGCGTGCTGATGCACGGACAGCGCGTCGACCACGTCCCCCACGCGCAGGGGCCCGGTCCTGCCTGCCGCCCGGTGTGTGAACAGCCGGTGCGCCAGCGTCTGCACCAGGCGCTCGGCCACGTCGTTCGCGTCGCCGGGCAGGCCGGTGCCCGCGACCGGTTCGCCGCCCGCCCACCGACCGGGCTCGTACGTCTCGCGAAGCCAGCTGCGACCGATGTCCGGCACGGTGACCTCCCCGGACAGGTCGACGAGGTCACCTCCGAACCGGTGCGCGGCCTCGTGGCCGAGAAGGCGTCGCGCCTGCGCCTGCCCACCGGCGGTGATGTCGTCGCTGAACGCGTCGTAGTACTCCCGCAGCTCCATGTCGCCGCGGCCGAACACCTCGTCCACCGGCAGCAGGACGACGCCGTGCTCCCCCGCCCACGCCGCCAGGTCGGCGCCCCGCCCGGCGGTCACCTCCGACCTCGTGTGCCTGGTCCACAGCACGACGCGGGCGTCCTGACGGGTCCGCTCGGCGAACCTGCCCAGCTCCGCGAGGTCCGCCACCGGACGGCCGTCGTCCACCGCGTGGCGCAACCTGGTGACGGCCGCACCGGCAGGCTTTCGGCCCTGCCGCAGCGGGGCCGGGAGAGCGGCGATCTCGTCGTTCTCCGCGAGGTCGAGCGTCGGCAGCGCGTCGGCGGAGAGGATGGAGCGGTCGCCGCGCGGCAACGGCGGTGTGCGCCGGGCGAAGAAGTCAGGACCCAGCACCTGCGGGTGCGGGCGGAACCGCTCCGGTCGCGTGGCGCCGCGGGTGAGCGCGGCCAGGACGTCCTGTTCACGCACCTCGCCGCCACCCGGTTCGAAGAGCTGACGCACCGCCGACCGGCTCTCCAGCAACCTCACCGCACGCCCCGTCTGCGGCGGTGCGGACTGCCCGTCCGCGAGCAGCTGGTCCACCGCGGTCCGGTCACCGTTCAGCTCACCCCTGATCCGCATCGGGGCTCCCAGCTCCAGACCGATCTCCCGGACGAGTTCGTCCGAAGTGGACAGCAGGAAGCGGGCCTGCGCCGGCAACCCGGCCACGCCAGGAGGTTCGCCGACCAGACCGATGTGTTCCAGCACAACGGCCACCGCTCCGACCGGGTCGGAGAGCCCCCGCGGGTCGGTGGCGACGCGGTCGTACAGCTCTGCCAGGTCCAGATCGGCCCTCCCCGGCGAGGCCGCCCGGACCCGGTCGGCCGCCCACTGGAGCACCGGCGCCAACAGGGCCCGGTCCAGCGCGGCTCGATCCACCTCCAGCAGGACGGGCACACCGGCTTCCGGTGTCAGCGAGGTCGCCGCGGTCACCGCCTCCAGCAGCGCCGACAGGTCCCGCCCGTAGCGCGTCACCGGCCGGGCCAGCGCGGACCGGTCGTCGGACGGCGGCAACGGCGGTAGCGGCTTGTCGACGTCGGCGGCCGGGGGCCGCTCGACCGACACGTCCTCGACGGCACCGGGTCGCTCCTCGTGCGGTGCGGCACGCCAGGTGGTGACCGTGCCGTCGAGTGCCGTCTCGATCACGCGCACCGAGGTGCCGAGTTCGAACGCGATCTCGCGGGCCAGCGCGTCCGGCGACAGGGCCAGCAACGCCACCTGGTGCGGCAACGGCGGCAGGTCACCCGCCCGGTGGAGATCGCGGACCCGGCGAACCTGCGCGAGGACGTCGTCCAGCAGGTCGTCCGGACCGGTCTTCTCGCCCAGCAGCCTCCCTGGATCGGCCGCGAGGTCGTCGTAGCGCGCGGCCAGGCGCACGTCCCCGGTCCGCACCTGGTCGGCCGCCCACCTCAACACCGGGGGCAAAAGATCGGTGTGCAGGCCCGCGCGGTCGAGTTCCAGCGTGACGGGCAGGTCCGTGCCGAGCCTGGCGCGGACCCTGGACGCGATCACCTCACCGGCCTGGAACGCCGTCCCGCCGTTGGCCGCGAGGTCGCGGAACTCGGCGGTCAGGTCGACGGGCGTGGTGAGGTCCGGGAGACCCCGCAGCAGGCCGTGCTCGTCCTGCGCGGTCAGCAGAACCGTCGCCGCCACGCCGTCCAGGGGCCGCCCGGTGCCGCGCACCCGGATGTCCACATCGGACAGCTCGATCCCGGTGCCCTCCAACCGCTCTCCCAGCTCACGAGCGAGAGCGCGACCTGCCACACCGGCCGTGTCACGGGTGTGGCCGACCACCACGACAACGGGACGCCTGTCCTGCCGGTGGAGGTCCCTCGCGGTCGGCAGGAGGTCGGTGACGACGTCGCGGACCGCACGCCGGGTGATCCCCGGGAGGGTGCGTCGCACCACCGGTGGCGGGGCCTGCGGCTCGGGGGAGGTCTGCCGGCTCAGCATCGACTGGAGCTCGGACCGGAACACGTGGGTGTACACGTCGCCGGTCGCGAACTCGCTCGCGAACCGGCCGGTGACCTTCGGCTGGTGGAACAGACCGTGGTTGCGGCCCTCCGCCACGACGCGGAACCGGCCGCGGAACCGGGCCATCACCACGACCTCCCCGTCGCCGGGTGCGGCACCTCCGGCCCCGTCGTCCGCGGACGGGCCTGCGGCGTCGGCGAACTGCTTGACGTGCTGCTCGCGGCGCAGGTTCACGTTGTCGGTGCTGGCCTGGCTCGACGGCAGCACCCGGCCCTGGGACGTGCTCGGCGTGAACTGGTGCCCGGCCTCCTCGTTCATGTGGGCGGTCGCGCTGCCGCCGGCGTCGAGGCCCAGCCTCCAGTGGTCGAAGCTCGCGTTCGCGGACGTGCTCTCCTGGCTCTTCGAGTACCGGCCGGTGCCGGTGCCCCGCAGCGCCGCGACCTCCTCGACGTCGTACAGGTCTCCCTCCAGCCACAGGGCGACGCGGTCGGCGGGCCTGCCGGGGACGATCAGCTCCGCGCTGAGCAGGTACCGGTTCCCCGCCGTCGCCTCGTGCAGGTGGGCGCTGAGGTGCGACCGCGCGAGCACCACCGAGGGGTTGAGCGAGACGTGCCTGTCCGGGTCCCCTCCCGAGGGTCCGAGCACGTCGCGCAACAGGGCGGTGGCCGTGGGCAGCAGGTCGTCGAGCAGGACGCCCGTGACCGTGGCGTCGCCGGGGAGCGCGGGAGCCGGCAGGAAGGTCCGCGGCCTGGGCCCGGCGATCGGCCTCCCCTCCAGCACCGACTTCGGCATCTGCAGGTCGATCGTGCCGCGCACGGTGATCTCGCGCGCGTCGCCGGACGCGACGAGGTTCGGGAACCTCCTCGCGGCGCGCAGGAGGGCGTTGTTGATCGGCCGCCCGTTCATGTCGAGCCTGCGCACCGAGATGGTCACCTGCTGGCCGATGCTGACCAGGTACTTGCCGCTCCAGTCGTAGGCGGTCTGCTCGGCGATCTGGGTCTCGGCGCGCGTGGTCCCGCGGTGGTGCCCTTCCGCGAACCGCGCGGCGGCACGGCCCGAGCCGCGGGTGTCGCCGGCGGATCCCTTGAGCGAGAAGCTCTGTGCCCCGTCCCGCGACCTGCCGGACGACTCCGCGCTGTAAGCGTGGTCGTACTTCTCCAGGCCCGCGTTGGGCAGCTGGTCGACGACCTCGGGCAGGGAGGTGAGGGTGCCGGTCAGCCGGATCTCCACGACGTCGCTGAGCACCCAGCCGACCTGGTTCACCAGGTACAGCACCACGCCGTTGGCGGAGAGCAGCTCACCCCAGAGCGCGTCGTCCCTGCCCTTGGCGAGCACGGCCTGCAGCGCGGTGACACCACCCTGCAGCCGTCCGACGAGGTCGCCACCGGCTCCGACCACGTGCGGATCAGCGCTGAGCAGGCCGGGCGCGACCTCGTCGACGAGCGCGCGGGCCTGGGCGAACAGCGAGGTCGTGCCCGAGCCCTCGTGGTGGCGGAACTCGACGTCGTGGACGCCGGTGAAACCGAGGAAGTTGTTCTGGGTGTTCGGGTTGGTCAGGTAACGGGGCATCATCAGGCCGGCGAACGGGTCGTCCTCGGCGAGCCTCAGGTCGAAGACCTCCCGCAGCGACGTGCGGCGCGCGGGATCGGACACGGTGTGCAGACCACCGGTCGCGTGCCGCTGCTCCAGGAGGAGCGCCCAGTTCAGCAGGCGGTTCGCGAGCTCGTCGTCGCGGTCCGGCGTGTCGCGCGCCCACCGCGTCAGCACGCCGGCGACGAGGCTCCCGCTCAACGCGACCTCGTCGTGCTCCCAGCGGGTCATCGCGTCGCCGAGCTGCTCGTCGCTCACGACGAGGTCTCCCCTGGCGTGCCGCGCGAGTGCCTCCGGTTCGGACAGCACGAACCGCGCCCTCCCCGTCACGGGCTCCCTCCGGCCGTCGTCGCCGGACCAGACCTTCAGCTTGGCGTGGCGCTCCAGCTTCGCCGCGACGTCGAAGACGACCTCGGACTCGAACGCGTAAGCGCGGTTGAAGTCGAGCTGGATGTACTCCTCGCCACCGGTCCGCGACAGGCTCCTCGACGTGTTCTGACCCCAGGCGCGCGACGCCGTCCCCCCGACGGTGCCGTTGACGCCCTCGTCAGTCCTGCCGTAGGTGAGGTCGAACTGGTCCCACGTCCACCCGGTGCCACGCGAGCTGTTGTCGGAGGCGATCTGCAACGACAGCTTGATGACACCGAGGACGAACTTGCTCTTGGTGCTGCCGACGAACGTCGTGCCGCCGAGGGTCGCGCTGATGTCCGCGACGGCGTGGGTGTCGTAGACGAGTCCTGGTTCGAAGAACTGGTCCGAGGTGAACTCGCCGTTGACGATCTCCTTCAGGAACGCCCGCAGCACGATCGAGCTGGAGAAGGTGTTGATCTCCTGGTCCGCGTAGCCCGCGGGACCGGCCAGGTCGTCGAGCATGGTGCGCAACACGGGCCGAACGCCGAAGCTGTCGAGGTGGTAGACGGCTCCGTGGGTGAGGATCGACCTTGGTGGCGTGGTGGAGCGCCGACCGCTCAGGTCGCCGTCGCCGTCGAGCGGGATCAGCAGTGCCAGGGACGACTGGTCGTGGAGCTCGAACGGGTCCGGGTCGCGGCGTCCCGTGAGCACGTGGCCGCGCGGGCCGGAGTGCTGGTACTCGATCGTCGCGGTGAAGTCGCTCGACATCGCGTACACGTCGAGCGTTCCGGGGAACTCGAGCAGCTCCGGCCGGTTGGTGAGCATCTCGGACGTGTTGCCGGCCGCGTAGCTGCGGGCGTAGCCGCCGCCCATGCCGAGCTGCCAGTTCGCCCCCAGCAGGGCGGCGAGCCTCGCCTTGACGGAGAACTTGCGGGACGCCCTGGTGGAGAAGCCGAAGACCCCCATGCCCATGCCGAGGTTGACGGCGTGGAAGTCGTCGTTCTCCCCCAGGTACGTCACCTCGGGGGACTGCCTCGCCGTCAGCGTGATCTTGGCCGAGTCGAGGTCGGTGGTGATGCCGGCGAAGCCCTTGCGCCGTTGCAGCGTGAACGTGAGACCGTCCTGGTGCAGCAGGTCCCAGCCGGACTCGATGCCGTTGCGGGACAACACCTTGTGCAACAGCATGTGGTTCTCGTGCACGCTGTTCAGCGCCTGGCCGTGGGACCACCACCGGTGGTCGCGCAGGTAGTCCTCGCCCGGCGGCAGGAAACCGTGCTCCTGCAGTGCGGGCACCAGCAGCTCCAGCAGACCATCCACAGTGGACTGATCGATCTCCACGATGCCGGTGCCGATCCCCCTGCCCCGCGACAGGAGCGACGGCTCCGGCGGGTCGGCCCGCCCGGTCAGGGCGGCGCGGACCACGGTCCGCGGGTGGCCCACCGGCCTGACCGGCAGCGGCACCGTGCTCAGGGCTGCGTCGACGGGAAGCCCGTGCTCCAGCGCCGCCGTCTCCGGCATGCGCACCGTCGCCGAGACGGGCACCGGCTCGGTCTGCGGGGTGATCAGGTAGTCCCCGCCGCGCACGCGCACGCGGGCGGTGACGGTGAAGTCCATCGAATAGGCGGCCGTGCGACCGCTGTAGCGCGGCACGAGCACCCAAAGGCCGTTCTGGGCCGTGCTGACCGAGTCGCTCCTCGACGCCGTCAGCCCCGCCGACACGGTCAGGTTCAGGCCCGCGTCCGAACCGTTGAGATCGCGCAGACCCAGGGTGGTGTTGGCGTTGGCCTCCCACGAGTGGCTCACCACGTGGTCGCCGCCGGTGCCGTCGATGAAGGTGCGGACGTCCTCCAGGTGCGACCGGTCGGTCGCGACCCCGACCGGCTGCGCCTGGTCCTCGCGGACCGCGCGCAGGGAGACCGTCGCGATCAACCGTCCCCGGTCGTCCCTCAGCTCGAACTCGTAGCCCCGCGGGTCGTTCACGGCCCGGTCGAGGTTCGCGTCGAGGTTCGCCAGCTTCTGTGCGAGCTCGCCCCAGGTGAGGTCGGCCGGGCGCATGCTGACACCGTTGTCGCGCAACACCTCCGCGATGGAGTCGTGGAGCAGTGGCACGTTGCTCAGCCCGTAGGCGAAGTAGTAGCTCGGCAGGCCGCGGCGAAGCTCGGCGGGCACGCCGGGGGCGGTGGACTGAGGACCGGGCGTCTCCAGGTAGTGGCTCGCCGTCCAGAGCAACAGGGGCGCGGGAACGCCGACCGGCGTCGCGGGCACGTTCGCCCAGGACTCGGGCGAACTGCGCCGCCGAACCACCCACCGGGCGCGGTTCTCCACCAGGGTGTGCGGCGAGCGGTTGTCCTCGACGTGGCCGCCCTCGGCGTCGATGATGCGCCTCGTCGACCGGTTGCTCTGGTTGAAGACGAAGCTCGCATCGCCGCCGACCGACACCAGCTGGAGCGGCCCGGCGCCGAGGCCGATCCCGAAGCCGAGGTTGAGGTTGACCGCGGTCGTGGCGGTCTGTCCCGCGTGCACCTGCTGGTAGGCCCCAAGCCGGAACACGCTGTTGACGGTGCCAACGGCGGTGAAGTTGTGCGTCTCCGCCTCGGCCCCGTCCTGGTAGGCGCCCGCCGGCCGGTCGACCACCCGGACGTGCTCGACCTCCAGGCTGATCAGCACCTCGTCGTCGCCGATCCGCCGCAGCAACCCGGTGACGCTGGAGGACCCCTTGGGCTGCGCGACGTACCGGTAGTTGCTGAGCAGGTCCTGGTGCAGCCGGTGCCACGCCGAGTCGGGTACGTCGGCGGACCCGCTCCTGAGCACGTCGACGAGTTCGGCGATGCCGGGCAACCCGGCCCTCGGCACACCGACGGTGGTGATCGCCGGGTTCACCACCCGCGCGTCCGGCACGACAACGGCCTCCGGCGCGACCGCGGTCTCGGACGGGTCGATGGTCTGCCCGTCCGTCAACACAGTCACGTTCTCGCCGAGGAACTCCCGCAACGACGACGCCACCTGCTCAGCGCCGGGCATGGTCAGCACGACCCGCCGGCCCGGCGTCTTCGCAGCGATGACCCTCGCGACCGTATCGGCGGAGACCTCCCGTCCCCCGACCTCGATCCGCCCACCTCGCACTCGGGCGGTCACCGCGACCTCGCCTGGTCCCAGCCCGCCCGTCAGGCCGTTCAGGTCCACGCTGCTGAGGCCGATGTTCCGCGGTGCCACCGGGAGCGCGAGGACCAGCGGTCCGTGTTCGTCGGTGAACAGGTGGGCGTCGCGGAGGAGTTCGTCCAGCGGGACCGGGTCGAGCGGTGGCTCGGGGGTGGGCTGCCGTTCGTGCTGTGAACTGGCCACGACCGCTGCAGGCGCCTCCACCGCAGGCGCTTCCACCGTCGGCGCCTCGAACTCGGGCGCCTCGACAGCAGGCGCCTCTACCGCAGTCATGTCACCCTCAGGCGCTTCGACCTCGGGGGGCGACTCCACCGGACGGTCGGCGACCGGGGCACCGTACGCCCCTCCACCGACCTCCGGGTGCCTCGCCAGCAAGTCCTGGTGCAGAGCGATGACCTGGCGCGGAGACAGGTTCCACGCGACGAGGTCGCGTTCCGCCTGCAACACGGCGGACTGCGCGGCGACGAGACCGTCGATCGCGGCCGCTTCCCGTTCTGCGGGGGCGGGCGTCGAGGAGAAGTCACGCCGCCGCTGCACCGCCGCCACCTCACGCTGTGCGGCGGCCAGCCCCGTCAGTGCCTGCTGGTGGTTCCCCCAGGCGTCCATCGGGGTGCGGGGGAACGTCTCGTGCCTGCCGTCGAACGTGGGAGCCGGGCTGTCGCCGCGCAGCTGGTCGAGGCCGGTGGACAGGTCGGTGCGCAGCGCAGGTGGCGCCAGTTCGAAGCCCGCGATGGGTGCGTGTGCATCGGCGGAGTCGTTGGCGCGCAACGGGTCGGCGGCGAGAGAAGGGGCGGCGGCGTACACCGGGTCGGCGGTGGCGGGGACTTCGGCTGCAACGCTGCCGGAGGTGGTTCGGTCAGGCGCTGCGTACCCGTCGGAGGCAGGAGTGGCGGAGTCGCGCGAGTAGCTCTCGGAGGCAGCAGTGACGGAGTCGCGCGAGACGCCGTCGGAGGCGACAGAGGGGGCGCTCGCCGTGGAAGGATCGTCGAGGGTCGCAGCGATGTCGGTTGCCTGGGACACCGCCACGGTGTGAGAGCCGGGCGCGGAGTGCTGCGCGGATGCGGGCGTGCCCGTCACCGCCTCAGCGGGTTCCGCGGCCCCGGCCTGTCCGGGAGGGCTGACGGATGTCGTCCCGTGGCCTGTCGAGGTGGCCTGCGAGTCGGTCGGGGACGTGTGGGCGTCCACCGAGGCGGTCTGCGCTTCGGCCGACGTGACTCGCGAGTCGGCGGAAACCGCCGGGCCGTCCGACCACGTCACCGCCGAATCGGCAGATGTTGCTGGGGAGTCCGTGGCCGACGGCGGGGCGGCGGGCTGCCCCCGATCGGCGGTGCCGGTCGAGTCCGTGCCGGCCGCGGCGGTGCCCTGCCCCATCGCACCGGTCGAGACCGTTGTACCGCGTGCCACCTGGCCCGGCCCCGGCGATGCCGCGCTCCGCGCCTGCTCGGCACCGGTCGTGGCGGGCCTGGGCGGTACCGCGGTCATCTGGGACGCAACAGGTCCTGGCACGTCCGTTCCCTCCGAAACAGAAACGTCCGACACACCCGAAATCTCCGGAACGTCGATGTCCGGAACCGTCGTGGACAACCCGGAAAACCCACCCACAAAACCTGTCACACCACCCGACAACGCCGACAAACCGAAATTCTCCCCCGAGGTCCCGTAAATCCCCTGCATCGCCCCACCCACAAAAACCTCGGTCGACGCCTCCGTCACCGCCCCCGACACCAAACGACCCCACCCATTCGCCACCACCGACCCCACCACCCGATCCACCCCCACCCCCGCCACCCCAGCAAAACCACCCGCCAACGCCCCACCCACCGCCGACGCCCCCAAACTCTCCCCGGACAAAGACTCCCGACCATCCAGAGCCGCCATCTGGAACAACTGCACACCCAGGTCCTTCAACACCTCATCCGCCAGCTCATGCACTCCCGCCATCGCCAGCCGCCGCACAATCCCCATCACCGTTATCCGCGTCGCCGCCACCCGCGCCGCCAACACCGACAAACTCGCACCAAACGTCGCCGCCGCCCACGCCACCGCCCGCGCGAACTCGAAAGCCAGATCCACCAACTCCACATAAATCATCAACTTCGCGTATTCGACCTCCGTCGCCGCAGCCCTCAACAAACCACCCACCCCCGCCACACCACCCCCCACCCCAGGAACAGAACCACGCACACCCCGCAAAAAACGCGACGCCTCCTCCCCCGCCGGACCCGACAAAGACTCCCCCACTGCCCCCTCCACGCCACCCAAAACCGAACCCAACGCCAACACATCCCCCACCACACCATCAAAAAACGCCGCATTCGCCCGCAACAAATCCTCATCACCACGCGGAAAATGCTGACCCATCGTGATCACGACAAGCCAATCCAACTCAGGAGGAAAAGTGAGAGGCACTCAAGTCCACCAATCAACGCGCCGAGACGAGCGACAAAACCGGCCCGCACGGCGGGAATCGGAGGCACGACCGACGTGCCCCCGCAAGACGATTGGTCCTTCCTGCCCTCATCTCGCGATTGTCACCGGAGGTCCACCTCCGCGAAATGTCGCGGACATGACCTTGCCCCGTCTGACGCGACGCTCGGGAAGAACGGACACCAGCAGCGACCACGGTGCCCGGCGAGCCGTCCGTGCACCCGGACGTGTCCGAAGGTGCAGACCGCGCAAGCGGAGTGTCGGGGTCGCTGCCCGATCGGCCCCCGCGGGCGGCGCACGCCCCTACCCTCACGCGCATGGCGAGAGCCCTCGTGGTCGAAGACGACCCAGCCGTGCAGCTGGCGCTGGTGCACACCCTCCAGGAGCTCGGTCACGTGGTGCGCGCGGTGCCGACGGCCAGCGCGGCGTTGTGCGAGGTGGGCTCCGGGGAGCTGGACCTCATCGTCTTCGACCTGGGCCTGCCGGACATGGACGGTGTCGTCGCCTTGCGGATGCTGCGCAAGGTCAGCGCGGTCCCGGTGATCGTGTCAACAGCGCGCGGGTCCGAGGAGTGGCTGCTCAACGCGTTCGACGCGGGCGCCGACGACTACATCGTGAAGCCGTTCTCGCGCAACCACCTCGCGGCGAGGGTTCGCGCCGTGCTGCGGCGGTCCGGCAGCCAGCAGTCCACAGTGGACGACAACGTGCTGGCGGTGGGCGACCTGAGGATCGACATCGGCACGCGGACCGCCGAGCTGGCAGGGGTTCCGCTGTCCCTGACGAAGCGGGAGTTCGACCTGCTCGCCTACCTCGCTCGCAGGCAGGGGAAGGTCGTCACGCGGCGGGAGCTGTTCCAGGAGGTGTGGGACCAGCCGCACGCGGGTGACAAGACGATGGACGTGCACACGTCGTGGCTGCGTCGCAAGCTCGGCGAAACCGCTGCCGCACCACGCTATCTGCACACCGTGCGCGGCGTCGGGCTCAAGCTCGTCGCGCCGGAGCACTGACCCGCCTACCCCAGGTCGCCGATCAGCGCACGCCGCCACAGCACGGCCAGCGCTTCGTCACCATCGCTCACGTCGATGCCGAGGCCAGCCGCGAACGTCAGGAGATCGTTCCTCCCCGCGCGGTGGTAGAAGGGTGACGGCTTGGCGAGCTCGTCCAGCTTCGCGAGGACACGACGTTCCTGAGTGCCGAAGTGGTGAAGACCGAACAACCTCACCGCCCTGTCCTCCTCGGCGGCGTTCGCGGCACCGGCGAACCCGATCTCTTGGCCCAGCACCACCGGAAACGCGTGCCCGCACGCCGCAGCGAAAGCCGTGAGCAGCCGCACCGTGCCGACTGCCTCCGCCTCCGTGGTCCACAACGAGGCGCTGCCGTACAAGTCTCCCCAGTTCACCACGATCCGGCTCACGTCGGCCCAGCTCAGCCCTCCGTGGATCTGCGCCTCGAAGTAGCGGCTGACCGGCGCGTGCCGTTCTCGCTCCACCTCGTTCCTGAGGGAGACGTCGTGACGGAATCCGGTGACGTCGGCCAAGGCCAGCCGGACGTTCTCGTCGTAGCCGTGAGCCAGCAGACCGAAGAGGTGGTGCCGGTCCGTGAAGGTCTGCGTGCCTGCCTCCTCAGAGGCGCTGTCGCGTGCGGTGAACGTCGCACGGTCACGCACTCCCTCCCTGAGATGGAGCACGGCGCTCCCGTACCCGTAGACGCCGCCGTGTTGCAGCCCGGAGCACAACCCCGCGTAGGCGGGGGTCTCGTGTGCGGCCGTGGGAGCGAACGCCGCGGTCCGGTCACGCCGGTCGCGCGGGTCGCCCGCGATCCGGTTGAGGACGGGACCGTAGCCGAACTGCTCCTCGACCCACCCCCTGCCCGCGCGGTAGGGCGTTCCGCCGGAACGCCCGGTCTCCCAGAAGTTCGGGAACCTCGTGTTCCGCGTGAGAAACTCCGCCACCGCCTCCCGGTGACCGGGCGCGGATCCTTGGGGCGCGTTGCCGAAGTCGACGTTGTGCCTCAGCGGCATGGTCTGCAGGTGGTGGTGAGCCGCGTCGAGGATGTGGCCCATCGCGGCGAGGTCGTCCACCGGGTAGGTGGTGCCGTAGCGGGTGTTGAGATGCCGGACCCTGTCGAACGCCTTCACGCGGTTCATCTCGTGCTCGCGCGCGCCGGACTCCGCGGCACGTCTCATGGCCGCGTTCTGCACCTCGGTCAGAACGCCGTCGTCATCGCCGTCCCACCACATGAACGGGAGGTCGTCCCGCACCACGACATCGCCGGACGCCCCGGACGAGCCGTCCGGGGCTCGCGACTGCCGGAACAACAGCATCGCGTCAGGCTGAGCGCCGTGGTCGTCCGGCACGACCACTGCGTCCGGGTACGCCCCGGCTGGATCGGCGCCGTCGCCAGTGGGCAGCAGGTCCTGGTCCCAGAGCAGCGTCAGGGCGTCCGCCCCGCTGTTGCGCTCCGCGGCGGCGAACCGCGCCGGCAGTGACGCCAGCTGCTCGTAGTCCGGTGCCACGAGCTCGACCGCCCGCTGGATGACGATCTCGTGGGTGGTGCCGTCGTCCGCCGCGACGATGGTGTTCAGGTCAAACGTCCAGCGATGCGCGGGGAAGCCTTCTTCAGCACCCGTGACGGTCCGGAAGGTGATCGTCTCCTCGGACGGGCCCGCACCGCGCGCGATGTCCGACGGCATCAGACGGCCCGTCAATCTCAGGCCTCCCAACCGCACCTCTTCGCCGGCCACCAGTTTCGGCAACTGCTCACCGAGGCCGACGCGCACCGCCAGCACGACGTCCACGGTGGGCCACCGCTGCTCCAGCGCCTCACCGAGGGCCGCCAGCGCGAACGACAGGTCGCCGACCACACCCAGTCCGGTGTCGCGCACCGACGCGGCCTCGTCCCGCAGGGCGATGAGCTCGGCCCTGAGGTAGCCGTCCCGCAGTTGCGCCGGGGGCGGCGCGACGTCCCAGACGACCACGTCGACGGGCCAGGTGTCCGTCACCTCTGCCGCGGCCGCCGCCGGCCTGTACCGGACTATCACCCTCCGCTCCTCGTAGTAGCGCGAAACCTCGACCGGGCCCGACCAGACCGCCTCGGCCCTTCCGTGCCCCGGCACTTCCACCCACGTCGTGCGGTCCGCGCCCATGGACGCCGTCGACAGCAAGGTGCGTGCCTCGGCGGAGCGCGATTCCAACCGCACCTCGACCTCGCGTCCGTCCAGCGCGAACACCAGCGGCCGGAGTTCCAGCAGGCCCACCGCGAAGGGTCCCTGTTCCGCCCCTGCCAGCCAGCGCCGAAGTTCCGCTGCCTCCGCACCTCCGGTGAAGCCGAGTGCGTCCGCGAGCATGCCGAACCGCACCGCGAGCCCGGCGACCTCGATCCCCGCGACGCGCGGTGAACGCGTGTCCACCACGTGCGTCACCGGCGTCGTCGCGGCGCTGCTCAGCGAGATCGCCGCGACCACGTCGGTCTCGCGCACCCGCGCCGGCAGCGCTCCGCGCGGCGACACGACGGTGACGCGCAGGTGGACCGGCTGAGGAAGAAGGGTGACGGGCAGGTCGGTGGCCGTCAGAGTGACCGCGGTACCACCGCCGCCCGGCGGCGACAGGGGCAGCTGGATCGGGAGGGTACCGTTCGGTTCGGAACCCCACAGCTGGTCGACACCGACGATCTCGACGACCAGCGCGAGCGGCTCGGCACCACTCAGCTCGACCAGGACTCCGCCGGTGCGCAGAGCACGCGGAACCAGTACCGCGACCTGGTCGTCGTCGAACGCCCTCCAGGCTTCGAGTTCGTGGTGCTCGCCGAAGTCGCGCACCAGCCCGCCGACCGCGCTCCGCAGTTCCCCTGCGTCTACCGGGCCCGTCACGACCGTGATCCCCTCGCGGGCCAGTACGGCCCGCGTCGCGTCACCGCTGTGAAAACGACGGAACGCACCTTCTCCGTCGAACCCGATCCCACTGCCGTACGACATCACGGACACCACCGCGGTGGGCGCGTACACCGCGCGGCCGTGGCCGAGTTCGTCCAGCGCGCGCTGGAACTCGGTCACCGCCGGAAAGCCCTCCTCCCCCGGCTCCGCGGCCTGGCACGACACCAGCACGACCGGCTGGTACCCGCGCAGCCCGCGGCCGACCAGGAACTCGGCCAGCGAGGTGCCGGTGAGGACCCCGACCGACGCCCTCTGGACGTTGTGAGCGCCGAAACCCCGGCGGTTGCCGTGGATGCTGACGACGTAGCCGTCGGAGGGGAACGGCGCTCTCGTGTCCAGCATCGGCCGAATGCGGTGGTCGAGGAAGTTCTGCACGGTGGACCTGAGAGTGAAGCCCGGCAAACGCGCCTCCGGCCGCGTCGCGAGCCGGAACGTCGGCTCTCCGTACCCGATCAACGAGACGCCGACCTCCCTGCCGGTCGAGTCGTACCACGGCGCGACGTGCAGTCGCTGGTCTTCCACCGCGCCCACCGGGGCGGCGTCGAACGCGACCCAGCGCTCAGTGGTGAGGGTGGTGCCGCCGAGGGTGATCGCACCCGACGGGGCGACCACGTGGACGTCCATCAAGTAGGCGGTGTGCAGGACGTGCGCGAAGTCGGCGGCGGCCGTGTTGTGCGGAGCCCCGGCGTGCGCGGAGACCAGCACGATGGAGTCGTGGTCCGCGTCGCCGTCGGTGTCGCGCACGATGTGGGCGAACGCACCTCCCGGCTGCGGCACCTCGTCCCCGGCCGAGGAGCGGACGAGGAACCTCCCGCGGTCGTCGACGTCGGCGAAGACCAGCAGCACGTTCGAACGAGAACCGCCGGGCTCGCCGGACTCCCCGTAGAAGTAGCGGGAGGCGATCCTCCTCGCCGTCGCCGTCCTCGGGTCGGAGTCCGCGTAGAACACGAGTGCCCGTCGTCGTCCCGAGTCGTCGTGCACGGGCGAGAAGTGCCAGACGACGCCGTCCGCCCCGAGAGCGGACAAAAGGCGCTGCCGCAGGTCCTCGTCGACGGACCGGTCGAACCGGCGCCAGGCCTCCTCGTCGTCCCCGATGCCGTCCATCACCGCGGTTCTGGGGGCGTAGACCGGCAGGGGGCCACCGGTCGACAACGCGAGTGACTCGTGGAACTGGTCGGCGAGGCCCGTCGGCCCGGTCTCCTGACCTGCCGCCGCGCGCCACAGCACGACAGCGCCGAACCCACCCCTGGTGAACGGATCGAGCTGCCGGACGAGGTCGCGGGCAAGCGTTCCTCCGTCCAGTGTCGTCGTGCCTCCGACGAAGACAAGGAACGGCCTGCCCTCGGCAGCGCCGAGGCGCGCCACGGCGTCCGGTGGTGACAGCACGACGTCGCGGGCCGCACGGCGCTCCTCGGCCCCGCCCGGCCGGTGCAGGACCGCGCCCGCGAGACCACCGAGACGGTCGAACAAGGGCAGAAAACCCCAGAAGGCATCGTCGGATTCGGCATACCGGTGCCAGTCGGGCGGCGACCCGGGATCAGAGGTGATCCGCGAGGGCACGGCCACCGGTGCGCTGTCGCCGTAGAACCGGGCGAGGGTCGCCTGGAAGTCCACGGCTGGCGCCGGCTCACCCATCAAGGACTCCGGCACAGCGAGGACGTAGGCGGTGGGGCGCAGAGCGGGTCCAAGTCGCTCCACCGCCCGCCGCACGCTGTGGGCGAACACCTGGCCGGACTCGACGTGAACACCGTCCGGCCCCAGGCGCGCGAACCCGGTCGCGCTGCCGTCCGACACCACCAGCAGCGCCCCGTCCTCCCGCGGCAGGTTCCTCGCGGCGTGCACCCGCTCGGCGGACGGCTGGCCGAAGCTGAACCCCACCACCCGGCCGTCGTGTCCGAGGAGGGGCTCGGGCTCCTCGCCGGGAGCGGGCGGTGCGGGACGGGCCGGCAGCCGGAGGTTCGCGGCGACGTCGAGTCCTGGCAGGCGGGAGTCGACGAGGTCGTTCCGCCGGGGTGCGACGATCGAGATGGCGTGCTCGATCTGGAGACCGAGCAACTGGTCGGGCCGTCCCGGGAGCAGCAGGTGTGCATGACCGACGAGGTCGAACCGCCATCGGTACGCCGGGTGGTGGCTGTTCGCCCTGAGCAGTCCCGTGCTCTGCGCAGGCGCCCCGTAGGTGACCCAACGGCCGGGCACGGGTTCGGGAGCGACGTCCGGTTGAAGCATCGGCACGGCGCTCACCGTGATCCGGCCCGGTGGTCCTCCTGCCTCGGCTACGTCCAGCTCCACCAGACCGCCGGCCAGCAGGTCGGCGCGGCCGGCGAGCACGGCGCCGAGCCGGGCCGGCACGGTGGGACCGACGTCGGCCTGGGCAGCGGCGAACAGGCTGGCGACACTGCCGGTGAACGACGCCGCGAGCGCCGGTCCGGCACCGATGACACCCACGCGGTTGTCGTGGATCCACCGCGCTTCCGCGACGAGGTCGGACTCGGCGATCGGCGAGACGTGCTCGTGCGCGGGGCTCACTGGACGCCGGACCACGATCTCGACCGGTTCGTGCAGCGTCTCCAGCACGACGCCGTCGAGTGCGACGTCGATTCTCGCGGTGGCCGGCTGGTACGTGGTCCGTTCGTCGGCGGACACCACCATCGCGGGCCGGGACTCGCCGTCCGCCCCGACGTGGTGCGTGACCGCCACGGGCGGCGCGGAGCGGATGTTCTCGACGTGCGGCCGGTCCGTGAGGTCGATCCCCACGGTGACGGTGAACCCGTTGTGCCGAAACGGTTCCCGCCGGCCCTGCACGAGCGCGGCCGCCTGCCCTGCCTCCGTCCTCGACCAGCGGAACCACTCGTCCACGGTGGATTCCGAGCCTTCGTCGCCGAGCACCTCCGCGGCAGCCAGGTAGACCGAGTCCATGCCGGTGACGGACACGTCGTCCTCCGCGCCCAGCTGGAACACGACGGGAAACCCCTTGCGGTGCAGGCGGAACACGTCGGGCCACGAGAGGGTCAGCACCGTGGTGACCGCGGCGGAGTACCCGACGTCCGGGCGACGTGTCGCCAACCGGAAGTCGACGACGCGCGGGCTGCCCGCCCCCTGTGCGCCACCGTGGCCGACACCGGTCACCTCGACGATCAGTTCGACGTCGCCGTCCGGCCCCCGCAGGTGCTCGACGAACCCTCCGGGAGCGACCGCCCGGCCGAACACCTCTCCCGCGCGCTCGTCCGCGAACAGATCGTCGATCTGCTCGTCGAAGCGGCCGATCCCCTCCAGCAACTCTCGCGCCTGGCCGGCGAGCGGCATCATGCCCTGCGACCCCGCGGCGGTGGCACCCAGCCAGCGCATCAACTCGGTCTCGGCATTCCGGGCACCTCCGAACTCGCGCAGTTCGACACCGCGCGGCGCCACCACCACGCGACGATCCCCCTGCGTCACCGCACGCGTTTCAACCACACCGGTCGGCGCGTGCACGGGCAACGGCAGATGGTGCGCCACGCGCAGCAGACGTGCGAACGAGTCGGCGAGCCCGATCGCGTCCCCGTTGTGCCACAGCACGATGGCAGCGAAACCGTTCTCGCGGACGAAGCGCAGCTCGTTACGCAGAAGTTCGGCGAGGCGCATGCCGGTGATCGGGTTCGAGGTGTGGACCTGGACGTGGTAGGTGTCCGGCGGAAGCTGCACTTCTCCCAGCGCGGTGAGCAACACCTGGGGTCGGTCGGTGCCGAAATCACGTGCGTTCAGCACGACCTCGTCGTCGGTGTGGTCGTCGTGCACCAGCACGCCCGTCTGCTTGCCGCTGTGCCGGTCGTACAGGCGCTCCGACCGTTCCGGGTGCGCGGGGAAGGACCGCCACGCGCCGCCCTCCTCCCCCACGACGGCGTCCGCGGTCACGGAGATTTGGACCCGCGTGGTCGGTGCGATCACCGGCAGCGACGCCCCGTGCAGCTGGGTCAACGTCTCGGCGAAGTCGTGTGCCGCACCCGTATCCCGCGCGCCCGATCGGCACACCACCAACACGATCGCGCCCGTGCCCGGCGGCAGGCCCTGCTCGTGGACGGTGCGCGCGACCGTCCCGGCGTCCTGCCCACCGGAGAACCCGGTACCGGAGGCGTTGCCATCGGCGAACACGAAGAACGGCGTCCGTCCAGCCCAGGGCGCAGTCGTCCTCCGCATCGTCCCCGCGTGGTCTCCCGCGAGGAACTCCACGTGGTCGGGCGGGAGCACCGTCGCCCGCCGCGCCTCGGCAACCGCCTTGGTGTCGGTGCTCTTGTGGAACACCGTCCCGACCCGCGTGCCAAGCCAGTCCTCCAGTGGCGTGGACGCGAGGCCACCGTCCTCGTCGTCACCGTCCCACCAACGCTCGCCTTCGACGCTGCCCGTGGTGCGTTCGTCCTCCGGGCCTGCGTGGTGCACCGCGACGTCCGAGGTCTGCGTGAGCGCCGGCGCGACGTCTGCCCTCCGACCGCCGCGCGAGTCCACATCGGACACTTCGGCCGCCGCCGCTCCCTCCGCCGGGGTCTCCCTCATGAGCGCGACGTCCTCGTGGCGTCGCGCATGCGGCTGCTCCCCCAGGTCCGCCTCGGTCCGGACCCGCGCCACCGGCCGCGGATCAGCTGCCGCGGCACGGCGAGCGAGATCCACCACTTCGCCGGGGAACCGCGCCGCCACCTCGTGCCGCAGAATCCGGCCGGCCTCCACCTGCCCGCGCGCCGTGCCGTCCGCCAGGTAGGCCTGGTAACGCTCCTGCGACACCATCGGCGACTCCAGGCCGAACGCCTCGCCTACCGACACGAGCACGACCCCGCGCCCCTGCGCCCACTCCGCCAGCTCGGCACCGCGCCCGAGACCACTCTCGACCTCGGCACGGGTGTGCGGCGTCCACAGCACCACCTGCCCGCCGTCGTGCCCGGCACGGTCGGCGTACGCCTCCACCGCGCCCAGCGACCCGACCGGCCCACCGGGGTCGACGACGTGGCGAAGCTGGCCGGCGTCCAGCGCGGCGGTTCCCGTGCCGAGCGCCGCGGCGGAACCGCCGGCGAGGTCGAGCGAGGCCAGCACCTCGCCCGGTCGCGCCGCGTGGTCCGCACCGGCCACCTCCGGCGTGGGCGCGACCTGGTCGTGGAACTCGGGAAGCTGGGGGTGGGCTTCGGCCTGGAACACTCCCTCGGCCGGGGCAGACGAACTGTCGAGCGCGGACCCGGCCTGTGACGCCTCATGCCCGGTGTCGGCGGCGTCGCGCGGCTGAGCGGCCGCGGGTGCGTCCAGCGCAGACCCGGCCTGCGACACGTCACGCCCCGCATCGGCCAGGACGGCGTCGCGCGCGGACCCGGCCCGCGTCACCTCATGCCCGGTGTCGGCGGCGACGACGTCACGCGGCTGACCGGCCGCAGGCGCGTCCAGCGCAGACCCGGCCTGCGACACGTCACCCGCCGCGTCGACCGGGACGGCGTCGCGCGCGGACCCGGCCCGCACCGCCTCACTCCCCGCGTCGGCGGCGACGGGTTCGCGCGACTCCGGCCGAGGCGTCCCGCCCGCCTGCCCAAGGCCGTTGCCCCCACCGGCGAGGTCGTGGTGCGCGGCAGCGGGGGCAGTCGACGCATTCCGGCTCGACACAGCGGAGGCGGCCAACGGGTCAACGAACGCGTACGGGGGTGGCGCGTCCATTCCCTCGGAAACAGAAACGTCCGACACACCCGACATCTCCGGAACGTCGATGTCCGGAACCGTCGTGGACAACCCGGAAAACCCACCCACCAAACCCGTCACACCACCCGACAACGCCGACAAACCGAAATTCTCCCCCGACGTCCCGTAAATTCCCTGCATCGCCCCACCCACAAAAACCTCGGTCGCCGCCTCCGTCACCGAACCCGACACCAAACGACCCCACCCATTCGCCAACACCGACCCCACAACCCGATCCACCCCAACCCCCGCCACCCCAGCAAAACCACCCGCCAACACCCCACCCACCGCCGACGCCCCCAAACTCTCCCCGGACAAAGACTCCCGACCATCCAGAGCCACCATCTGGAACAACTGCACACCCAGGTCCTTCAACACCTCATCCGCCAGCTCATGCACCCCCGCCAACGCCAACCGCCGCACAATCCCCATCACCGTTATCCGCGTCGCCGCCACCCGCGCCGCCAACACCGACAAACTCGCACCAAAAGTCACCGCCGCCCACGCCACCGCCCGCGCGAACTCAAAAGCCAGATCCACCAACTCCACATAAATCATCAACTTCGCGTATTCGACCTCCGTCGCCGCCGCCCTCAACAAACCACCCACACCCGCCACACCACCCCCCACCCCAGGAACAGAACCACGCACACCCCGCAAAAAACGCGACGCCTCCTCCCCCGCCACACCCGACAAAGACTCCCCCACCACCCCCTCCACCCCACCCACAACCGAACCCAACGCCAACACATCCCCCACCACACCATCAAAAAACGCCGCATTCGCCCGCAACAAATCCTCATCACCACGCGGAAAATGCTGACCCATCGTGATCACGACAAGCCAATCCAACTCAGCAGGAAAAGTGAGAGGCATCGGAATCCCCGCCTATCGGGATCCACGGCGGGGCAAGATCACGCGGCAGCGTCCGAGGGCGCACAGGGCAGGCCTCACCCGGCGATCGCTCTTCACTGGCCGCATCCCGCGATTGTCGCGACCGCGGCGCGCGGCGGAGAGCGTTCTGGTGCGGCCTTGCCCGTCCTGCCTCTGGCAGCCGGACGAAAGGACGCCGCCGGGCGGAACGCGGCGCGTTCACAATAAGAAAACCCTAACGCAACCTCAAAATACTTTTGCGGGACCGAAAATCGGGCAGTGGTGAGGTCAAAATCGTGCAGAGCGAAAGGTGTGCGGTTCAGGGGCGTGCTTCGCTGGGCCGAAGCCGTGAGGAAGAGGAACAGACCGGTGATCACAGCCACAGACATCCCGCAGACCGGGGAACCGGCGGCACGCGTGTTGCCCGCCGAGCTCGTCCGCTCGCTGGTCCGGCTCGCGCGCACGCCCCACCTGCTGGTGGCGTGCGACTACGACGGAACGCTGGCCCCCATCGTGGACCGGCCGGAGAACGCGGTGCCCGACTCCCGCGCCGTGGCGGCGTTGCGGTCGCTCGCGGGGTTGCCCGACACCACCGCCGCGGTGATCTCAGGGCGGGCGCTGCGCGATCTCGCCGTGCTGTCGCGGCTTCCCGCCGAGGTGCACCTCATCGGGTCGCACGGGTCGGAGTTCGACGTCGGTTTCGTGCACGAGCTGGCGGACGAGGCGCGGCAACTCCTCGCCGACCTGCGGCAGGTGCTCACCGGGATCGTCACGATGTACTCGCCGGCGCTGCTCGAGGTGAAGCCCGCGAGCATCGCGGTGCACTACCGGCGGTGCCGTCCGGAGGTCGCCGAGTGGCTGCTCAGCCAGCTGCGCGACGGCCCCTGCCTGTGGGAGGGCGTGCAGGTCACCGAGGGCAAGTCGGTGATCGAGTTCGCGGTGGTCCAGACGGACAAGGGCAACGCGCTCGACGTGGTGCGGCACCAGGTCGGTGCCACCGCGGCGATCTTCCTGGGCGACGACGTGACGGACGAGAAGGCGTTCGAACGCCTGTCCGGCCCCGATGTCGGCGTACGCGTCGGTGACGGCGAAACCCTTGCCGGGCACCAGGTCGAGGACACGGCCATGGTCGCGGCGGCACTGGCGTTGCTGGTGGAGGAGCGCCGTGCGTGGCTGCACGGTGACCAGGCCGTGCCGATCGAGCGCCTGACGATGCTCGCGAACGAGCGTTCGGTGGCGCTGGTGACGCCGGACGCCAAGGTCAACTGGCTGTGCCACCCCGAGCCGGACTCCGCGGCGATCTTCGCGGACCTGCTCGGCGGACCGGCCGCCGGTCACTTCTCGATCAAGCCGAAGCACGGGTCGCTGCCGCTGGGCCAGCGCTACCTGCCGGGCACGATGATCGTGGAGACCCGCTGGTCGCGCCTGTTGGTGACGGACTACCTGGAACACGATCTCGTCTCGCACCGCACGGATCTGGTGCGCAGAATCTCCGGGTCCACCAACGCGATGATCACGTTCGCGCCGCGTCCCGAGTTCGGCCAGGTGCCGGTGCGCCTGCTGCGCGAGCCCGACGGCCTGCGCGTCGCCGGCACGTCGGACCCGATGGTGCTGCGCTCGCCGGGCGTCGACTGGCACATCACGTCCGACGGCGTCCACGACACCGCGACGGCCGTCGTGCGACCGCGGGAAGGCGCCGCCGTGCTGCTCGAACTGCGCTGCGGCACCGACGACATCTCCGAGCACCGGATCACCGAACCTGCCCGCAAGCAACGAGCCGCCGGGTACTGGTCGGACTGGGCGGCCGGTCTCAAGCTCCCGGCCGTGCAGACGGACCTGGTGCTGCGTTCCGCGCTGACGCTGCGCGGCCTGGTGCACAAGGACTCCGGCTCGATCATGGCGGCCGCCACCACCTCGTTGCCCGAGGAACTCGGCGGCGTCCGCAACTGGGACTACCGCTACTGCTGGCTGCGCGACGGCGCCATGACCGCCGCCGCCCTGGTGTCCGTCGGCTCGTACGACGAGGCCGACGGCTTCCTCACGTGGCTGCACGGCGTCCTGGACACCATCCCCGGCCCCGAGCGGCTGCACCCGCTGTACACGCTGCACGGCACCCAACTCGGCGCCGAGGCCGTCATCGACGCGCTCCCCGGCTACGCCGGCTCACGTCCCGTGCGCGTCGGCAACCTCGCGAACCAGCAGGTGCAGCTCGACGTGTTCGGCCCGGTCGTCGACCTGGTCGTCCAGCTCGCCACCGCACGCGGTGCGCTCTCCGACGCCGACTGGACGATGGTCCAGGCGATGGCCGAGGCCGTCTCGCGGCGCTGGCACGAGCCCGACCACGGCATCTGGGAGGAACGGCACGCGCCGCGCCACCACGTGTACTCGAAGGTCATGTGCTGGCTGACCATCGACCGCGCGATCAAGCTCGGCGAGCAGTTCGGCCGCGAGCTGGACCCGTCCTGGGTCCCGCTGCGCGACACGATCGCCACCGACGTGCTCAAGAACGGCTGGAACGACGAGGTCCAGTCCTTCACCACGGCCTACGACGGCGACGACCTCGACGCCGCCTCCCTGTTCGTCGGCCTGTCCGGCCTCATCGACCCCACCGACGAGCGCTTCCAGTCCACCGTGACGGCCATCGAGGCCGAACTCAGGTCCGGCTGCACCGTCTACCGCTACCGGCGTGACGACGGCCTGCCCGGCGGCGAAGGCGGCTTCCACCTCTGCGCCGCCTGGATGATCGAGGCCTACCTGCTCACCGGCCGCCGCACCGAGGCCGAGGAACTGTTCGGCCAGATCGTCGCGGCCGCGGGCCCCACCGGCCTGCTGCCAGAGGAGTACGACCCCGTCGCCGAACGCTCGCTGGGCAACCACCCGCAGGCGTACTCACACCTCGGCCTGATCCGCTGCGCCCAACTGCTCACGCGGTAGGTCAGGACCGGAAAGGGCGAGGCCCGGCCGCGGGAACTGGACCACCCGCGGCCGGGGCTCGCCGTCTACCCGTCGACCCACCCGCGACCGCGGGCCAGTCCGACCATCGCCGTGCGCACGTCGGCGATCTGCGCGCCGGTGAGCTGCGGCACGGCGGCGATCAGCGTCTCGGTGATCTCGGTCGCGTACCGCCCGGCCGTGAGCACATCGCGCTTCACCGTCTCCTCGACGACAACGGGCGGCACCTCGCCGTCACCGACGACCTTGACGTCGTACGCCTTCAG
Source organism: Lentzea sp. NPDC058436 (assembly GCF_042721515.1). Taxonomy (NCBI): domain Bacteria; kingdom Bacillati; phylum Actinomycetota; class Actinomycetes; order Pseudonocardiales; family Pseudonocardiaceae; genus Lentzea; species Lentzea sp. NPDC058436. The sequence goes on along the minus strand of NZ_JBHXLF010000034.1, from coordinate 26,592 downwards.
GCCCCGCTGCCCCTCCATCACCCGGAACGTCACGCGCGTGCCCGTCGCCACGTCGCCCCCGCCCAACACACCGTTGGCGTGGAGGAACACGTCCTCCTGACCGCTGTCCGGCGCGATGAACCCGTACCCGCGATCGTCATCGAACCGCACGACACGTCCAGTGAGCTCCACGACCCCACACCTCCCACAACGAAAGAACGATCTCGTCCACTGTCGGAGCCGGACGTCGGTGCGGGCAACGCGTCACGTGGATTCCTGCCCTTGCGCACCGCGAAGTGCGCGCACGGGCCGGTGTCGGGGGCGAGAAGGCGTCAGGACAGCTCGGCGATGATCTTCTCGATCCGGCGCGCGCGGGTCTCGGGCTGTTTCGCCGCCGCCACCGCCTCGGCGCGTTGCCGCTGGTTGCTGTAGGACAGCGCGGTGAACGCGGCGCGGGCCGCAGGGTGCCGGTCGAGCGCCGCCGCCAGGTCCTCGGGTACCTCGACGGAGCGTTCCGCCAGGTCCGGTTCCAGTGTCACCTCGACGGTCTCGCCCGCGGTGACGCCCGCCGCCTCGCGGTTGGCGGCGCTCACGCCCAGCATGAAGTCGCCGCCGTACACCGCCACCGTGCTGCGGTAGGTGTGGCCGCCGATCGTCACCAGCACCTTGGGCTTCTTGCCCTGTCCGAGCGCCTCGACCACGTCCGCGGGGACGCGGAACCCGGTCGCGGTCTTGCCGTTGAGCTCCAGCAGGCTCGTGAACGTGTGGCGTGCCAAGGTCCGGCCTCCGATCGACTGTCCACCCGAGATCCTAGGACGCCGTTATTGACAGATCGATCCATAACGTCCTAGGGTCGTGGACATGGCACGACCGAGGGAGTTCGACCGGGGCGAGGCACTGCAGAAGGCCACGAAGGTCTTCTGGGACAAGGGCTACGCCGCCACCTCCACCGACCACCTGCTCAAGGAGATGGGCATCGGCCGGCAGAGTCTCTACAACGCCTTCGGGGACAAGCGGAAGCTCTACCTGGAGGTGCTGGCGTCCTATCAGGACTCCACGGTCGCCGGGCACGTGCGGCGGCTGACCGGCGAGGAGTCACCGCTGGAAGGCATCCGGCAGCTCCTCGCGGGAATCGCGGCCGACGACGACGAGGTCAGGGCACTGGGCTGCCTCGGCGTCGGCTCGGTCAGCGAGTTCGGCGCGGCCGACCCGGAACTCGCGCGGATGCGAGACAGGACCAACCGGATCCTGACCGAGGAGGTCGCGACCAGGGTTCGGGCGGGCCAGGCGCTCGGCGAGATCGACGGCTCGCTGGACGTCGACAGCGCCACCGGGTTCGTCCTGCTCACCATGACCGGCCTGCAGGTCGCCGCCCGCGGCGGGGCCGACGTCGCGTCCATGCGCCACCTCGCCGACTTCGCGGTCGAACGCCTCACCGCCTGACACTCCCCCGGCACGGAAGCACCTCTGCCGCGCCCGAGTTATTGACTGATCCATCCAGAAAGGGTTTTCCCCATGAGCACTCCTCCTTCCGCACTGGTCTTCGGCGGTTCCCGCGGCATCGGGGCGGCCGCCGTCACCCGGCTCGCCGCCGAGGGTCACGCCGTCACGTTCACCTACAACTCCAGCCCCGGCAAGGCGCAGGACCTCGTCGCGGCGGTCGAACAGGCGGGAGGTCGCGCGTTCGCCGTCCAGGCCGACAGCGCCGATCCCGACGCCCTGCGCGCCGCGGTCGGCCAGGCCGTCGACCGCTTCGGCGAACTGGGCGTGGTGGTGGTCAACGCCGGCGTCCTGCGTGCGGGCACCATCGACGCGGTCTCGTTGGAGGACCTGGACCTGATGCTGAACGTCAACGTCCGCGGCGTGTTCCTCGCCATCCAGGCGACCGTGCCGCACCTGGTCGACGGCGCCCGCGTCATCACCATCGGCAGCAACGTGGCCATCCGCACCGGCACGCCCGGCGCCAGCGTCTACCAGCTGACCAAGACCGCGGTCGCGGGCCTGGTCAAGGGCGTGGCTCTCGACCTCGCCCCGCGCGGGATCACGGTGAACAACGTCCAGCCCGGCCCGATCGACACCGATCTCAACGCCGGGGCGATCGACCAGCTCGCCGCGAACAGCCCGCTGGGACGCGTCGGGTCACCGGAGGAGATCGCCGGCCTGATCGCGTTCCTCGCCGGGAAGGACTCCCGCTACGTCACCGGCGCGAGCCTGACCGCCGACGGCGGCTACACGCTCTGAGGACCGCCCGGCGGCCCGCAGTCCGTTGTCGATGAAAGTGATCATCCACGCGAAGCTCTCGTCGACGTCCACGTCGAGCTGGAACTCGCCGGCCGCCTCCGCGGACGCGAAGGCCGACAGCACGCCGCGCACCATCCGCAGCGCGTGGACCTCCTGCCGCGGGTCCAGCCGGTACCCGCTCAGCACCGCCGCGAAGGAGGTGAAGAGCCGGACCCTGGCGGAGTGCTGCGGATCGGCGGGCCCGGTCGGGCGACTGGCCGCCGCGTAACGGCCGGGGTGCTCCCTCACGTACGTCCGCAACGCTCGTGCCGCGGCGGCCAGCGCGTCGCCACGTGCCACGCCTTGCGTCGCGTCCCGCAGGGCGTCGCCCAACTCGGTCGCGGCCAGGACGGCGATCCGGCCGGTGAGGTCGGCCTGACCGCTGACGTGCTTGTAGAGGGACGGCGCCTTGACCTGGAGACGTTCGGCCAGCAGGCCCATGGTGAGCCGGTCGAAGCCGACCTCGTCGAGCAGGGCCGCGGCGGCCTCGACCACCGAGGAACGAGCGAGCCGTTCCCTAGGCACGCGTCAGCGTCCTGGCCAGGAACGGCAAGGCGAGCGACAGCACCTCGTCGGGGGTCTGGGTGTGCGGGTAGTGCCCGGCGCCCTCGATGACCCTGAGCGTTCCGAGGCCCTGCGGCAGGTCGGCGACGACCTTCTCGCCCTCGGCACGCGGGTCGGCCCAGTCGGGATCGGCGCTGCCCATGATCACGAGGACCGGGCAGGTGACGTTGGCCAGTTGCGCGCCGGCGTCCGTCGGACTGGCCTTGGCCATCGCCTGCAGGGCCTTCATCCGGCCGGGTTCGAGCAGCTTGGACTCGATCCGGGCGAGCTCGGCGTCCCAGTCGGCCGGCTTCGTCGGCACCGCCACGTCGAGGTACTTCTTCCAGCTCGCGATGCTCCCGCCGACGAGGACCTTGGCCAGCTGGGTGTAGCCCGCGCGGAAGTGCTTGACGCGCACCAGTCCCGCGATGTCGAAGGACTGCGCGCGAGTGAACGGCGCGAGCTCGACGACGCCGGTGATCACGTCGGGCGCGGTGGCGGCCGCGATCGTGGCCGCACCACCGCTGATCGACTGGCCGATGATCACGGCAGGGCCGCCGAGGTGGCGGACGACGGCGACGAGGTCGCCCGCGATGTCGGTGCGGCTGTAGCCGTCCCAGCCGAGGCTCGACTCACCGCAGCCGCGGATGTCGACGTTCGCGACCCGGTACCCGTTCGCGGCCAGCGCCGGAGCGAGGAAGCGGTAGGAGTGGCGGCTGTCGCCGATGCCGTGGGCCAGCACGACGAGCGGCCCCTCCCCGGTCACGTCGTAGGCGATCTTGTTGCCGTCGATGTCCAGGAACTCGGTCATGTCGTCCTCCGCTTGGCTAATGTTGTTAGCCATAAGCTAACGCCATTAGCCAAGCGGTGTCAACGCTCAGATCTCGGCAGGACTCACGGCGCCACCGACGGCGGGAGGTGCAGGACCTGGTTCAGGCCGCCGTCCACGGTGATGCTGGCACCGGTGACGTAGGCGGCCTCGCTGCTCGCGAGGAACGCCACGACCGAGGCGATCTCGTCGGGAGTGCCCGTGCGGCGCATGGGGATGTAGGACACGTACGTGTCGAGCAGGCCAGGGATCTCGTTCATCGGACCGGTCATGCCCGTCGGGTAGATCATGCCGGGGTGCACGGTGTTCGAGCGGATCCCGTGTGCGCCGTTCTCGATCGCGATGCTGGCGCTCAGGCTCTCCGCGGCGCTCTTGGCCGCGCCGTAGGCGGGCTGGCCGTAGTTGTTGCGCACCGCGTTGGACGACCCGATGTTGACCACGTTTCCCCTGGTCTTCTTCAGGTGCGGGATGGCGGCCTTCGTCGCGTGCAGGACGGCGCCCGCGTTGACCGCGATGATGTCGTGCCACGTCTGCGCGTCCAACTCGGCGAACAGGCCGAGATCCGTGGCGCCCGCGCAGTTCACGAGCACGTCCAGGCGGCCGAACGCCTCGGCAGCCCCGTTGACTAGCTGGACGACGGCCGCCTCGTCGCGCACGTCGACGACGCGGTGCACGATCTTGCCGTTCTCGGGCGCCTGCCCGGCGGTGCGGATCAGCTTCTGCTCGTCACGCCCCGCGATGACGACGGTCGCGCCTTCTGCGGCCAGGCGCAGCGCGATCGCCGCCCCCATTCCCGACCCGCCTCCGGTGACGACGGCGACCTGGTCCGAAAACCGATTCGATCCCACTGGGTTCATCTCCTTGAGCCACCTCGGTGGCCGAACAACGACAGCAATAGATGGAACGTTCATTCTACTGCTGCGTCGCGCGGGCGAAGTGGGCGTCGCTCAACTCCAGGAGCCTGCGCTGGGTCTCGGGATCGTGGGACACCAGCGGAGTGCTCGACTCAGCAGACCGGCGGAAGTACCGCCCGGTGACGCCCGCCAGGCCGGGATCGGTCGCGAGCCGCAGCGCACTCTCCGCTCCCTCGGCGGGGGTGAGCAGGCTGCGGCGGATCAGCGCGCGCACGGGCCGCAGCAACGGGGGCACGAGGTCGTCGACGATGCCGGTCGCGACGAGTCCGGGGTGCAGCGCGTTGACGGTCACCCCGTCCGCGGCGAACGTGCGGGCGAGGGCGTAGCCGGCCGTGACGGTCATGAGCTTGGCGCGTGCGTAGGCCTCGAACGGCACGAAGCCCGCGACGGGGTTGAGCTCGGCGAGGCTGTCGACGCCGGCCAGGTCCAGAGTGGCCGGTCGGGGTGCGCCGGGGAGCTTGACCTGCCGGGTGTCGTTGAGGGTGTCGCTGGCGACGTTCACCACCCGGCCGCGGCCGCACCGCAGCGGTGCGTCCAGCAGGGTGGTGAGTCCGTACGCGGCGAGGTGATCGAGAGCGATGTGCATCTCGACGCCGTCGGCCGAGACGCGGTGCTCGGAGAAGTGCGCGCCGGCGTTGTTGATCAGGAGGTGGATCCGGTCGTGCCGGTCGCGGATGGCGTTCGCCGCGGCGATGACGTCCGCTCGCCGGGACAAGTCTCCCGCGATGACGTCGAGCCTTGACGCCTGTGCGCCGAGGCGTGCGCGCAAAGCCTCCGCGCGGGCGGGGTTGCGGGCGACGGTGATGACGCGCGCGCCCGCCCGGACGAGTTCGGTGGCGATGAACTGGCCCATACCGCCCGTCGCGCCGGTGACGACAGCGACCTTGCCCGTCTGGTCCGGGATGCCGGCGTTCATCGCGTGATCCGCGGGCGGGCGTGGGCGTACCGCGGGGTCTCGGCCTCGTCGAGCAGGAACGCGGCGAGGTCGGCGCGTCCGATGGAGCTCCACAGCCGGATCGGCAGGTCGGTTCCTGTCCGGTACTTGCCGATCGCGTCGTGGCCGGACAGCTTGGGCGGCCGCACGATCGTCCACTTCAGACCGGAGCCGGCGATGACCGTCTCCATGGCCTCCTTGTCGCGCATGCGTTCGGCGACGTTCGCCCACACCGCCACGGAGTAGAGCGACTTGTCGTGCGTTTCCAGCACGCCATGTGCGCTGACGGCGATCAGGCGGTCCACTTCGGACTCCTTCATCGCGGTGACCGCGGACCGGATTCCGTCGGCGCAGACCGTCGTCGGCCCCTTGTCCGCCCCGCCCAACGCGCTGATCACCACGTCGGCACCCGGCAGCGCCCGCGCGAGAGCCGCGGCGTCGGTGACATCGGGCCAGATCACCTCCTCGACGCCCTCCCGAGCGAACGCGCCCGCCCGGCGGACGAGGGCGACCACGCGATGGCCGCGATCGAGAGCCGTGGACACCACATGCCGTCCGGTGGCGCCCGTCGCCCCGAGGACGGCCACCCTCATCTTTGATACAGACTGTCTCATAGTTCGAAGGATGCATGTCGGACTCACTTCGAGTCAAGTTGTCTCATAGAATCGGCCGGTGACCAGTGAGACGGACCCCAGGTCCCTGCGGAGCCGGGAAGCGATCCTGAACGCGGCCCGCGAACTGCTGCTGGAGAGCGGACCGACCGCGGTGACGCACGTGCAGGTCGCCGAGCGCTCCGGCGTGGGCCGCGCGACGGTCTACCGCCACTGGCCCAGGACGGAACCGCTGCTCCTCGAAGTGATGGCCACGGTCCCCATGCCGTTTCTCGACAAGCCGACCACCCCCACCCGTGAGTGGCTGCGGCAGGAACTCGACGTCATCGCACGGCAGCTCGACCTCGACGACGTCCGCGCCGTCTCCACGACCCTGGCCAACGCGGCTATGTGGGACGAGACCATGAACGCCCGCCGCGCGCAGTTCGCCGGCATCCTCACCGACCGGCTGGCCGCCGCCCTCGACGACGCCGAGGCGCGGGGCGAGATCGTCCTCGCCCTGCCCAGCCGGGACGCGGCCACCATGGTCATCGGACCGCTGTACTACCGCAGCACCATCGAACGCGGTCCGGCCGACTCCACGCTCATCGACGCCGCCGTCGCCGCGCTGGGCACCTGGTCCGGCGTCTGATCACCGCGGTCCGTCCAGCATCCGCCGCAGAGCGTCCGCGCCGGCGGCCACCGCTTCGCCGAAGCGCGGACCGAGGTGCACGAACGGCAGGAAGCCGTGCGGCAGATCGGCTTCCCGCACCGCTTCGACCGGCACGCCCGCCGTCCGCAACTTCTCGGCGTACCGCTCCCCCTCGTCGCGCAACGGGTCGAACCCGGCGGTGACGAGGTGCGCCGGCGGCGTGGTCGCCGCGACCGGGCCGTACAGCACGGACACGAGCGGATCGGTCCGGTCGACGCCGCCGGGGACGTAGTGGTCCTGGAACCAGACGATGTCGTCGTCGGTCAGCAGGAAGCCCCGGCCGAACCGGTCACGTGACGGGTGCCGGACGGCCAGGTCGGTGGCGGGGTACAGCAGCCACTGTCCTTTCGGGACCGGACCCGCACCGCGACCGGCGGCGCGGCGGGCGGTCACCGCGGCGAGGGTGGCACCGGCGCTGTCCCCGCCGACGACGATCCGCTCCGGGTCGACGCCGAACTCGGCTGCCCGCGCGACCACGTCGTCGAACACCGCGAGCGCGTCGTCCACCGCGGCCGGGAACGGGTGCTCGGGCGCCAGCCGGTAGTCCGCGGACAGCACGCGGTGACCGGTGCGTTCGGCGAGGTGCCGGCACACGTGGTCGTACCCGGCCCTGCTCCCGATCACCCATCCCCCGCCGTGGAAGAACACCAGCGCGCCCGACCGGCCACCACCGGACGCGGGGACGTAGGGCGTCGCCTCCAGCGGTCCCTCTCCCCCGCGCACCACGACCTCGGACGTCACGACCGCAGGCGACGGACGGCGCCCGGCGCGCAGCATCGGCGCGGCGCGGTCGAGCGCCGCGCGGGACAGTTCCGGCGAGTCGCCGACGACCAGCGCCGACTTGCGGCCTCCCAGCGACCTGATCAGCAGGCGGGCGTCGACCGCCAGTGCCGCTCCGTCCTCGACCACCTCCCGGCCCGCCATCCGCGCTCGCAGCGACGCCGGCAACCGGGCGAGCACCCCCACCACGACCTCCTGCGCCCGCACCGACAGCGGAACCGCGGTCGCCTTCGACATCAGCGCACACCCTTCAGTTGCAGCTTGACTGAAACTCAGTTTCAGGCAGACTGTAACTCATGGGAACAGCACCACCGCCGCCGAGCACGGCGTTCCTGACGATGGCACTGGGTCAGCGCATCAAGGAGCACGTCGAGAACCGCCTGAACGAGCACGGCATCGCACTGCGCCACCTCTCGGCGCTCGGGCACCTGCACCGCACGCCCGGCATCTCCTACAGCGAGCTCGCGCGACGGGCGGGCGTCACGCCGCAGAGCATGCAGGACACGTTGCGCCGCCTGGAAGATCTCGGAGCAGTCGTCCGCGCGACCGAACCGGGACGCGGGCGCACGGCGATGCTGCGGGTGACCGACGAGGGTCACCGGCTGAGGCTGGCCGGGCAGGCGGTGTTCGACGAGACCGACGCCGCGATCGCCCGTGCAATGCCGCCCGGCGCGAGCGAGGCACTGGCAGGGGCACTGCTGAAAGCCCTGCAGGACTTCGGATCCCCGCGAGGAACGGCATGACCCGCGGTCCTCTCCGCGACAGGACGGTGGTCGTCACCGGTGCCTCGTCCGGCATCGGCGCCCAGGCCGCGAGACAGCTGGTCACCCAGGGCGCGCGGGTCGTCGTGGTGGGCAGGGACCGGGCCCGCACCGAGCAGGTCGCCGACGCGCTCGCGACGAGCGGACGTCCCGTTTCCCGGCACGTGACCGATTTCGCCGACCTCTCGCAGGTCCGCCGGCTCGCCGCCGACCTCACCGCGGAACTGGGGACGATCGACGTCCTGCTGAGCAACGCCGGGGGCGCGTTCTCCGACTTCACGTCCACAGTGGACGGCCATGAGCCGAACTACCAGGTGAACACCCTGTCCCCGTTCCTCCTGCTCCGGGAGCTGACGCCCGCGCTGGCCGGGGGCAGGGTCGTCGCCACGAACTCCCGCTCGCACCGGGGCGCGGCGCTGCACCACGAGGACGTGGGCGGCCAGTTGGACCGCATGACCGGTCTCGGTCCGCACCAGCGCTATGCCGTGGCGAAACTGGCGAGTCTGTTCCTGCACCGCGAGCACCGGCGCCTGCATCCCGAGGTCGAGATCGTGGACGTCCACCCCGGCCTGGTGGCCAGCGACTTCGGTCGCTACCTGGGCCGCACGGGCGCGGTCCTCAAACACGTCGCACGTCCGGTGCTCCGCTCCCCCGCGGCGGCGGCCTCGACGCTCGTCCGGCTCGCGGCGACCGCGCAACTCCCCTCCTCGGCGTACTTCGTCCGTGATCACCGAAGTGAGCCCTCGGGTCTCGTGAACGACCGTCAGCTCGCCGCGGCGGTGTACGCCGACGCCCTCCGCCGCCTCGACCTGATCGGACACGAGCGATGAGCGGACGTGCTGTCGTGACCGGTGGCACCGGCGGCATCGGCCTGGAGACCGCGACGGGGCTCGCCGCGGCCGGGTACGAGGTGACGGTCGTCGGACGTGATCGGGAACGCGGCGACCTCGCCCTCGACCGCATCAACGCCGCGGCGACCGGCCCGAGCGCCCGCTTCCTCGCCGGGGACCTGGTGTCGTCGGCCTCCGTGCGGACGGTCGCCGGCCTGCTGACCGCCGGTGGCCCGGTGAGCGTCCTGGTCAACAACGCCGGAGCGATGTTCGACGACCGCCGCCTCAGCCCGGAGGGGATCGAGGCGACCTTCGCTCTCAACCACCTGTCGCCCTACCTCCTCACGCGGCTTCTCCTGCCATCGCTGCGCCAGGGCGCACCCGCTCGCATCGTCAACGTCACGTCCGGCTCGGTGCGCATCGGTGCGCGCCGGTTCGACGCGGCCGAGGCACCCGGCGGGTACTACGGACTCCACGCCTACGGGCGCGCGAAGGTCGCCAACCTCGTGCACACGCTCGACCTCGCCGAACGGCTGCGGGGCAACGGCGTCTCGGTCTTCGCCGCCGATCCCGGTGGCGCCGTCACCGACATGACCGCCGGCACCATGGGCTCCTCGCGGGTCGTCGCTCCGTGGTTGCGTCCTTTGTGGCCTCTCGTCCTGTGGGCGTTCCGCCGCACCACCGGCGGCACCACGTCCGAGGCGGCGCGGTCGTCGATCATCGCGGCCACCGATGCCTCACTCGCCGGCCGGACCGGTCTGGTCATCGGCCGCGACGGCCACCCGGTCGCCCCGCCACGCGGGGTGAGGGCGCCGAAGCTGGTACACGCCGTCCAGCGCCTCAGCGAGCAACTCGCTCCGACCGAGGAGGACTGACAGATGCGCATCTTCGTCGCCGGTGCGAACGGACGGCTCGGACGCGCCGTCGTCGCACAGGCGCTCGCCGAGGGCCACCAGGTCACCGCCTTCGTCCGCAACGCGGGCACGCTCTCCGGCCACCCCGCCCTGTCGATCAGTCTCGGCAGCGTCACCGAACGGCCCGACGTGGTCAGCCGAGCGCTGGAGGGCCACGACGCGGTGCTGTCGGCCCTGGGCAACCCGTTGTGGTTGAAGGGGCTGCGCGGCCCCGCCATCCTCGCCGACGCGATGGCGAACCTGATCGCAGCGATGCGCGCGACCGAGGTCCCGCGTCTGGTCCTGCCCGTCGCCTGGGGCACCGGCCTCAGCCGCACCGCCGCCTCACCGCTGGTCAGGCTCGTCGCAGCCACACTGATCCGGCGCGACTTCCGCGACTTCGACGCGGCGGAACACCTGGTCACCGCATCGGACCTCCGGTGGACGATCGCGTACTTCGGAGCACTGACCGACGCCGCGCCGACCACCGGGTGGGCCGCCTCCACGCAGATCCGCACACCGAAACCCCTCGCCATCGCCCGCGCCGACGTCGCCCGGTTCCTCGTCTCGTCCGTCGACGACGAAGCGCTCGTTCGGCAGCACGTCGTGCTCAGCGGGGCATGAACGTGACCGGCACCCACCTCGTGCTGCACCGCGAGTCCTGAAGGGGCCTGCCCGGTTGCGCGGTCCGCACAACCGGGATTCGATCACAAGCCAACGGGTATGCGTGAACCACGGACCGAGTGAACCTGCGAAAGGCTGACATGACCTCCACTGCAGACAAGGCCCAGCGACTCCAGGCCCTGCACGCGGCGCCGGAGCTGCTGCTCGTCGTCAACGTGTGGGACGCGATCACCGCGAAGGTGGTCGCCGAGACGCCCGGCACGCAGGCGCTCGCCACGCCCAGTCACGGCATCGCCGCCTCGCGCGGCTACCCGGACGGCGAGCGGATCCCCCGCGACGAGATGATCGCCGAGGTCGGGCTGATCGTGCGCGTGGCCGGTGACCTGCCGGTCACCGCCGATCTCGAAGCCGGCTACGGCGATCCGGGAGGCACGATCGCGAGGGCCATCGACGTCGGTGCGGTGGGCGCCAACCTCGAAGACCAGATGAAGCCGCTCGACGAGTCGGTGCGGGCCGTCGAGGCCGCCGTCGCCGCCGCGCAGGCCGCCGGGGTCGACTTCGTGCTCAACGCCCGCACCGACGCGTTCGTCAAGGCGGGTGACCGCGACCCCGAGGACGTGCTGACGGACGCGATCGCCCGCGGCCGCGCCTACCTCGACGCGGGTGCCTCGAACTTCTTCGTGCCGGGCAAGCTCGACGAGACCCAGGTCGGACGGCTCGTCGAGGCGCTGGGTGAGCGCAAGGTCAACCTGATCGGCGTCCCCGGCTCGATCCCCCTGGCCACGGCGCAGAAGCTCGGCGTCTCGCGCGTGTCCTACGGGCCGTGGAGCCAGAACGTCGCGCTGACCGCGTTGGCCAAGCTGGCCGAGGACGTCTACGCGGGCGGCGGGCTGCCCGAGGACACCCGCAAGCTGAACTGACCGCTCTCACCGGGGCAGCCGTCAGCGCCCCCGGAACCCACGCCACCGGCTGACCGGGAACTCCGCGCGGTTCCGATCGGGAAGCCGGTTTCCGTTACGCCACAAGGGTATTTCGGGCTAGGCTCGCGTCAGGGTCTCATCGACACCCTCCGGATCTGAGGGAGCTGCGAAGTGGTCGAGACGCACGACATCGTTCGCCCGCCCGCCGAACTGAGCGCGGCACTCGCGGCCATCGGCAGCGCGACGGCCAGCGCCGAGCTCAGCCGGATGGGCATCCGCAGCGCGTTCATCCGCGGCCCGGTCTCGGTGACGCCCGGCGTGCGGGTGGCCGGTCCGGCGCTGACGCTGCAGTTCCTGCCGAAGCGGGAGGACCTCTACCCCGTCGACGAGTACGAGGAGCCGGAGAAGCAGTTGCACCGCCACGTCATGTACCACGCGCAACCCGGCGACATGATCGTCGTCGACGCGCGCGGCGACATGGGCAGCGGTGTGTTCGGCGAGATGATGCTGACCTACTTCAAGGGTCGCGGCGGTGCCGGTGTCGTGGTGGACGGGTGCCTGCGCGACACCGGCGAGGCGAAGAAGCTCGGCCTCGGGCTGTGGATCCGCGGTGCCACACCGAACTTCCACACCCAGACCGACATCGTCCCGGTCGCCGTCAACGTGCCGGTGGCGTGCGGCGGCACGCTCGTCGAGCCCGGTGACATCGTCGTCGCGGACGACGACGGGGCGGTCGTGGTGCCCGTCAAGCTCGCACCCGCGGTGCTGGCCGTCGCCCAGGAACACGCGGAGTGGGAGGAGTTCTCCCGGCTCCGGCTGTCCGAGGGCGGCGACCTGCGGCGGTACTACCCGCTGTCGGAGGAGGCCCGGCCCGAGTACGAGAAGTGGCGCGCGGAGCACGGACGTTAGTGGCGGCGCATCCGCTCTCAGCAGCATCCGTCGAACCACTCCCCTAGCTCCACAACCTGTCGTGGCTCGACTCCGCGTCCCAGTGCGTCGTCTCGGCGAAGAACACCGGGTCGCGCGGGTCGAGGTGGCGGCGCAGGAGGTCCTCGTCGAGGTCGCCGAACCCCAGTCCCGGCGTGTCCGGCACCGCGATGTGGCCGTCCTGGATCAACGGGCGGGGCAGGCCGGTGACGAGGTCGCTCCAGAACTCCACCTCGGCCGCGTGGTGTTCGAGTGCCAGGAAGTTCTCCGTGGCGGCGGCCAGGTGCACGCACGCCATCGTCGCGATCGGTGACGCCGCCAGGTGCAGCGCCATCGGGATCCCCCGTTCCTGCGCGTAATCGCCGAGCCGTTTGGTCTCCGCGATCCCGCCCGCCGTCGCCGGGTCGGGGTGCACGACGCGGATGGCACCGGCGTCGAGCAACGGCCGGAAGCCGTCGAGCAGGTAGATGTCCTCCCCCGTGCACGTGGGGACGGCGACGGCCGCGGTGAGCTCACGCCACTGGTCGGTCAGCTGCCAAGGGATCAGGTCCTCGATCCACGCCAGCGTGAACGGTTCCAGCGCGCGGCCGATCCGGATGCAGGAGTCGAGGGCGATGTGGCCGAAGTGGTCCGCGGCGAGCGCGACGTCGTAGCCGACGACGGAACGAACGGTGTCCACATAGGACGCCAGGTGCTCGACGCCCTTCGCGGTGACCTGGATGCCGGTGAACGGGTGCATCGTCGTCAGGTCCGCGCGGGCACCTTTCGGCGCGATCAACGCTCCCGGCACGTCCCACAGCAGGTCGATGCCCACGTCCATCTTCAGCATCGTGAACCCGCGCTGCCTGCGGTCCAGCAGGCGTGCGCCCATGGCATGCGGGTCCGGCAGCGACGGCGTGTCCGCGTAGCAGCGGATCTCGTCGCGGAACCGGCCCCCGATCAGCGCGTGCGCGGGCACCCCGTAGGCCTTGCCGGCGAGGTCCATCAGCGCCATCTCGACGCCGGAGACCCCGCCGCCCTGGCGCCCGTGGTGACCGAACTGCTTGATCTTGCGGAAGATCTTGTCAACGTTGCAGGGGTTCTCCCCCACGAGCCGGCTCTTGAGCACCAGCGCGTAGGTCGCGCTGGCCTGGTCCCGCACCTCCCCGTACCCGGCGATGCCCTGGTTCGTGTCGATCCTGATGATCGACGAGCGGAACGGCACACCGTCCACAGTGGCCACCCGCAGGTCGGTGATGCGCAGGTCGCTCGGCCGCGACGCCGTCGGGACGTGCTCCTCCGTGATCATCCCTTCACCGCCCCGGCGGTCAGGCCCTCCGTCAGGAACCGCTGACCGAACCCGTACATCACCACGACCGGGATGCTGATCAGCAGCGAGGCGGCGGCGAGCTGGCCCTGCGGCACAACGTCACCGAAGATCATCGACTGCATGCCGACGGGCAGCGTCTTGTAGTCGTCCTTGGTGATGAACACGAAGGCGAACAGGAACTCGTTCCACGCGTTGGTGAGCGTGAACAGCGCGACCGCGAGCAGACCGGGCTTGGCCAGCGGCAGCACGATCCGCAGGAACGCGCCGAACCGCGTGCAGCCGTCGACGAGCGCGGCCTCCTCCAGGTCGGCCGGGATCGACTTGAAGTAGCCGACGAGCAGCCAGGTCGCGAACGGCAGGGTGAACGTGGGATAGGCCAGCACGAGCGACCACAACGAGTCGTTGAGCCCGATGCCGCTCATCATCTGGTACAGCGGGATGAACAGCAGCGCGCCCGGCATCACGTACGTGAGCAGGATCGTCACGGTGAAGCTCTCCGAACCGCGGAACTTCAGCCGTGCCAACGCGTATCCCGCCAGTGCGGCGCACACCAGGGCGATCAGGGTCGACGCCACCGACACCAGGATCGTGTTGAGGTACCAGGTGCCGAACGCCCTGCCTTCGAACAGGTTGGTGAACTGCTGGGTGGTCCACGGGGTCGGCCAGAGGTCGTCCGTGCGCGCGACGATCTGGTCGTCGGACTTGAACGCCGTGACCGTCATCCAGTAGAGCGGGGCGAGCACGAACCCCAGCAGCCCCACCAGCGCGATCCCGCTGCCGGTGCCGCCCACCACGCGTGCGGCCAGCCGGTTGCCCCGCGCGGCGAGCACGGAGACGACCCGTCCGACGGCGGCGGCGAGCAACACGAACACGCCCAGCACGAGCGCTGCCTTCCACACGATGTGCGGCGACGCCCAGACGAGCACCAGCACCGACGCCACGACGACCACCCACGGCATCGCCCTGCGCTGCACCGGAGTCAGCCTGCGCCGCTCGCCCGTGCCCGGGAGGTCGTTGCGGCGCATCATCCGCACGAGGATCACCACGAGGACGCCGATGATCGGCAGCATCACCAGCGTGACCGCGGCGCCCGCGCCCAGCTGCAGCTGCTGGATGGCCTTGGAGTAGGCCACCATCACGTACGGGGCGGTGGCGTCGCCAGGTCCGCCCTGGGTCATCAGCCAGATCAGGTCGAAGTTGTTGAACGTCCAGATCGACGACAGCAGCACCGTCACGATCATGATGTGCCGCAGGCCCGGCAACGTGATGTGCAGGAACCGCTGCCACGGCGACGCACCGTCCACAATGGCTGCTTCGTACAGTGCGCCGTCGATCGCCTTGAGCCCGGCGAGGAACGTCACCGTGAAGAACGGGATGCCCTTCCAGACGTTGACCAGGATGACCGCGGGCATCGCGAGCGCGGGATCGGACAGCCACTCCGCGGGCCAGCGGTCGACGAGCCCGATCGTGGCGAGGAAGGGCCCGATGCCGGAGTCGGTGAGCAGGACGTTGACGCTGCCGAAGATCGGGTCGAACAGGGAGCGCCAGGTGAAGGCCGTGACGACCGTCGGCACCACCCACGGCAGCAGGATCACGCCGGCGACGATCGCCCGGCCGCGGCGCATGTGGTGCAGCATCAACGCCGCGATCAGGCCGAGGGTCACCTTGAAGATCTCGGCGTACGCGGTGAAGACGAACGAGTTGAGCACGCCCTTGTGGAACACGGCGTCGTCGAGGAGGGCGGTGTAGTTGTCCAGCCCGACGAAGACCGTCTCCGCGCCGTGGCGTTCCGTGGTGCTCGTGAACACCGAGTCGACGATCGGGAACAGGATCAAGCCCGCGACCAGCAGCAGGGTCGGCCCGACGAACGCCGCCGCGAGGCGCCAGTCGCGCCCGAGCAGCCGCTGCGACGGGCTGAGCGACGACGACCCGCCCGGTGCCGGACGAACCGGGGCCGGGCGTTCACGCACGACGGTCACTGCTTGTAGCCCTGCTGTTCGAAGACCTGGACGATCCTCGCGTGCGTCGAGGCGACGGCATCGGCGGGCTTCGTGCCCTGGATGACGGACTGCATCATGTCGGTCAGCAGGTACGCGGCGGTGGCGGCCTGCTCACCGGGGCTCGGCGCCTGGGGGAACTTGAAACCGGTCTTCGTGGTCAGCGGCAACGACGTGCGGGTCTGCTCGCGCAGCGCGGGGAAGGCCGGGTCGCCGCCGGTGTAGTACGGGTCGGAGTCCCACACCTTGTCCCACGAGGGGTTGACCAGGCACGGCGCTCCCTTCGCGACACCGAGCAGCGCGGTCCCGCTGACCATGTACTTCGCCACCAGCTTCGCCAGGTTGGCGTTCTTCGCCCCCTTGAACACGACGAACGAGTTGGACTCGCCGAACGCGAGCGGCTTGTCGATCGCCGGTCCGGTGGCGCCGTTGAACGGGTGGGTGTTGGCGTAGACCGGGTTGTTCTTGGTCTTCGAGTCGGCGTAGACGCTGAACTGGTTGAGCGTGAGCCCCAGGATCTGGGCCAGCCAGTTCTCGTTGTTGCTGGAGTCGGTCCAGCTGCCGATCCCCGGCGGCAGCATCGGCGTGTACTTCGGGTTCGTGTAGATGTCGCCGATGAACGTGACCGCGGCGACCGTCTCCGGCGAGTTGAACACCACCTTCGTGCCGGTGTTGTCCGCGATCGCCCCGCCGTAGGTGTTGACGACGTTCGCGATGAAGCCGTTGGCGTCGCCGGAGCGGTTCACCGTCAGCCCCCAGCCGAAGCGCTTCTTCGCCGGGTCGGAGACCTCCAATGCGTTGTCCCGCAACTCTTCCCACGTGTAGTGGGGTTTGAGCGGGAGCCCCTTCTCCTGGTACCAGTCCTTGCGCAGGTACATCGCGGACGCGATGAAGTGGTACGGGATCGCGAACCAGCGGCCGCCGAACACGCAGTAGTTGGTGGCCTCCGTCGCCGGCTCCCCGTAGAGCTTCTTCATCTCCTCGACCACGTCGGTGACGTCGGTGAGCGCGCCGAGGTTGTGCAGCTGGCCGACGAACCGCCGGTCGCTGACGAACGCGAAGTCGCGGCTGGTGCCGGCCTTCACCTCGGCGTCCATCTTCGCGACCATGTCACCGGCGTCGCCAGAGACCAGGTCGTTGCGGACGGTGGTGCCGGTGGCCTGCGCGAACACCTGCAGCGACCGGTCCAGCGCCTGGTTCGCGGCTTCCGAGTAGAGCTTCTGCGACAGCATCCCGACCGAGCCGCCGCGCAGTGAGGCCGCCTGGTCGAGCAATGCCTGGGGCACCTGCACGTCGACCTGCGGTGCGGGTGCGGGACCGCCGCCGCACCCCGCGAGACCGAGCACGCCCAGCGCGCTCATCCCGAGGAAGGTGCGCCTGGATAAGTCCGCTTTCTCTTCCATGACAACTCCTCTCACGTCCGGACGAGCGGACGCGTACCGACGGGGCGACGTTGCAACCGGCGGGACAGCGGGGCGGGAGCCGCGCTGCCGGATCGTTCATGTGCTGAGGAATGCCGAACTGGTGGTGCGTCGGTGGTGCGTCAGCTCCCCCGACCGGAACGCTTCGTCCGCTGTTCCTTCTCCGCGAGGAGGGTGGAGTTGTTGGCGAGGTGCTTGCGCATCGCCGCCCGTGCCGCCGCGGGATCGCGTGCGACCAGTGCCTCGTAGATCTCGGTGTGGTCGCCGGTCGCCTTGCTCAGCGCGGACGGCGCCTCGTTGGTGATCCGCCTGCTCGCCGTGCCGAGCCAGCGGGCGGAGTACATGATCCGGTCGAGGATGCGGTTGTCCGCGGCCCGGCAGATCTCCATGTGGAAGTCGTGGTCGACCTCCAGGTAGGCGTTGGGATCCCCTTCGAGCGCCGCCATGCGGTCGAGGGCGTCCCTGAGCCGGTCGAGCGTCTCGTCGGTGACGGCGGCGGCGGCCATCGCGGCGAGCTCGGGTTCGAGCAGCACGCGCATCTGGTCGAGCTCCTGCAACAGCTCGCCGACGATCTCCTCGGGCAGCCACTCGACCAGCAGCGGGCTGAGGTAGTCCCACTCCGCGGGCGGGCGCACGACGACACGACGGCCCTGCGCGACCTCGACGATGTCCAGCGAGGCGAGGATCTTGAGCGTCTCCCGCGCCACCACCCTGGACACCCCGAACTCCCGGGAGATGTCGAGCTCCGACGGCGCCCGGCCGTCCTCCAGCTCGCCGTTGACGATGCGCCGGGTCAGGTGTGCGGCCACCTGCACCGGCAGAGTCCGGACCTTGACAGCGTCCGGAGACTCTTGTCCCCTTTGCATGTCATCAGCTTATAGGACAAGTTGGAGCTCGCGACAGTCCGTTCCTGTGCACCACCCAGCGATGGGAGAGCAATGCGGATCGTGAACGTCACGACGGCGGTGGTGGCCTACCACGGTGAGGCCACGCTGGTGCGGATCGACACCGACGAGGGCCTCAGCGGGTTCGGCGAGGCCAACCCCGACGCCGGCGCGGGTGCCGTCGTCGGCATGATCGAGTTCATGACCCCCCTGCTGATCGGCGAGGACCCGCGCAACGTCGAGCGCTGCTGGGAGAAGCTGCGGCGCGGCAAGGTCTTCGCGGGTCCCCAGGGCGGGGTGTTCGTGATCGCGCTGTCCGGCATCGAGCTCGCGCTGTGGGACCTCGCGGGCAAGGCGGCGGGCCAGCCGGTCTACCGGATGCTCGGCGGCAAGTTCCGCGACCGGATCCGTCTCTACGCCGACTGCGGCGACGGCGACGACCCGGCGGGGTCGATCGCGGGCTGCGTCGACCGGGCCCAGCGGATGGTCGCCGAGGGCTTCACCGCCCTCAAGTTCGACGTGGACGACCTGCGCCACCCCGCGAAGTACGACGACTTCAACCACACGGTCAACGCCGCCGAGCTGCGGTCGATGGTCGAACGCGTGGCGGCCGTCCGCGAGGCGATCGGGCCGGACGTCGACCTGGCCATCGACCTGCACGCCCGCTACGACCTGCCGAGCGCGTGCCGGATCTCGTGGGAGCTGGAGCCGTTCCACCTGATGTGGCTGGAGGAACCGCTGCCGGCGGAGAACGTCGACGCGCTGGTCAGGGTCCGCGAGCAGACCCGCACGCCGATCTGCGCAGGCGAGAACCTCTACCTGCGCTGGGGTTTCCGCGAGCTGCTCGAACGCGGTGCCGTGGACGTCATCGAACCGGACGTGCCGAAGTGCGGCGGTCTCGCCGAGGCCAAGAAGATCGCCAACCTCGCGGAGCTCCACTACATCCCCTTCGCCCCGCACCTGGTGTCGACGCCGCTGGGCACGATGGCCACGTCGCACCAGTGCGGCGCGATCCCCAACTTCCTCGTCCAGGAGTGGCACGCCCTCGACGAGCGCGCGGTGTGGGACAGCTACGTCCACGCGCCCGACGGGAGCGGCTCGATCGTGAAGGACGGCTACATCACGCTCCCCGACACCCCGGGCATCGGCGTGGAGCTGGACATGGACGGCGTGCGGGCGCACGCCGTCGCGGGTTACGGCGTGTTCGAGTAACGATCAGCGTTGCAGCGTCAGCAATCCCGGCCGGTAGGGCAGACGGCCGTAGTCACCGCCCGAGCTCGGGTCGCGGCCCTGGTAGAGGAACTGGAGGTTGCAGGGGTCGATGGTCTTGGTCTGGTCGGGGTTGCTGCGGATCAGGTCGCCGTGGCTGATGTCGTTGGTCCACGTGGCGCCGCTGTTCGCCTTGCCCGCGAACGGGTTGCTCTCGGTCGCGGCCTGCGGAGTCCACGCCCCGTTGAGGCTGCTGGAGGTGAACGAGCGGAAGTAGCGCCCAGCGCTGCCCATCGCCTCGACGATCATGAGGTACTGGTTCTGGCCCTGGACCTTGTAGACCTCCACGGCCTCGAACAGGTTCGCGGTGGTGTCGCTCATGATCTGCGTCCAGGACGACCCGAAGCTGCCGGGGAAGTTCCCGATCGGCATGCTCGCCCGGTAGATTTTACCGTTGTCACCGGCGAAGAAGAGGTACATGTTCGTGCCGTCACCGATGAGGGTCTGGTCGATCGGACCCGTGCCGGAGTCGGGGATCGTGCCGGTGAAGAGGGTCTGCGGCGACGACCAGCCGTTGGCGTTCGTCGGGTCGTTCGACGTGCGGTAGCTGAAGGTCGTCGGGCCCCACTGGTAGGTGAGCACCCAGATGTTCTTCGGTGCGAAGTAGAACAGCGTGGGCGCGACCGCGCCGGTGCCCATCGCGTTCTGGCTCGCGGACCCCATGTCCGACCAGTTCGTGAAGGTGCCGAAGTTCATCGAGCCCCAGGTCGTCCCGGTGTCGTGCGTCGTCGCGTAGACGAGGTGCCTGCCGTTGTACGTCACGTGGGTGAAGTCCTTGAGCGACACCCATCCCTGCCTGGGCTGGGCCAGCGGGCCGGTCGACGACCAGCGGTAGGACGACGGCAGCTGGCACGTGCCGCCGCCACCGCCGACGCGGACGAGCTGCCACTGCTGGTTCGCGCCGTTCCAGTCGCCGTACTGCACGACGTTGGCGCCGTCCGCGGTCGAACCGCCCTGGACCTCGACGGCCTTGCCGCTGTTGCGGTTGACCAGCCGCACGTACCCGCCGTCCGAGTCGGCGAGGCGGAACTGCTGGTTGCTCCCGTTCAGGTCGGACCACTGGACGATGGCGCCGCCGTCGGCGGTGGAGAAGTTGTGGACGTCGAGAACCTTGTTCGACAGCCGCGACTTCACCCGGTAGAAGCCACCGCCCGAATCGACGAACTGCCACTGCTGCTGGTTGCCGTCGTTGCGGGCCCACTGCGTGATGCGCGCGCCGTCGTTCGTGGCGAGGTTGTAGACGTCCAACGCCTTGCCGCTGTTGCGGTTCACCAACACGTACCACGCAGTTGTGTCGACTGTGGCCGCCGAAACCGGTGTCGCGCTGAACGCGGCGAGCAGACCGCCCAGCAGGACGGCCACGGAGATGAGGATGCGCACGAACGGTCTCCTCTTCGCTGAGACAGGCGCGCACCCGTTCGCCCACTCTGGAGGATGTTCCGCTACTGGTCAAGAAATCGTCGAACGCGTTCGACCGGGCCGACCGTCCGGAGTGGACACTTGGCCGCGACGATCACGCGACGGGCACTTCCGGCGGTGCGCTGGGGCGCACGAAACCGTTGGTGTGCCAGTACTCGACCGCGCCCTGCAGCACGGTCCGGAACAGCGTGAAGTTCACCGGCTTGTAGACGTAGCTGTCCGCGCCCGCCTCGTAGCAGCGGTCGATGTCCGCGGACGTCGTCGAGGAGGTGAACACGACGACGATCACGTCCCTCAGCCGCGGGTCGGCGTCGGCGCGCAGTTCGGTGAGCACGCGCAGTCCGTCCGTGCCCGGCATGTTCAGGTCGAGCAGGACCAGCACCGGGTGCGGTGAGGTGTCGTCGCGCAACCGGTCCGAGACGCGGTGCCCGTCGGGCAGGAACTCGAGCACGAGCTCCGGGTGCGACCGGGACAGGGCGCGCTGGATCGCCTCGCGGTCCTCCTCGCTGTCCTCCACGACCAGCACCACCTGTTCGCCGCTCGCGGTCACAGGACCTCCCACCACGTGCCGGCTCCTCCGCTGATCTCGATCCGCGCCCACTCGGCGTCGCCGTCCACGGTGACGGTCACGTCGCCCTGCCCCGCCGGGACCTCCAGCCGGTCCGGCAGGCCTGTTCTGCCCAGCGCTCTCACGGCGGCGAGCGCGGCGTCCGCCGCCTGGTCCGCGGGCAGCACCGCGTCCAGCGCCCGGTGGCCCCGGTACCGGATCAGCAGCACGGCCGCGTCGTCGTCGACCGCGTACCGCCCGTCGCCCGCGACCAGCGTGGAGGCCATCTCTGGCAGTGGCAGGTCGTGCAGCGCGGCGAGCGTCGGTTCGAGGTCCTCGTCGCCGAAGAACGCGCCGGAGGCGTCCCGCGCCTCGACCAGTCCGTCGGTGAACAGCACGACCGAGTCGCCGGGTCTGAGCACGTCGTCGACCTGGGTGAACGTGACCTGGTCGAGCACGCCGACCAGGTGGCCGCGGCAGGCGGTCTCCTCGACCGCGCCGTCGCGCCGGATGATCACCGGCGGCGGGTGCCCCGCCGTGAGCGACCGCATCGGCAGACCTTCGGGCCCGGCCTTGCCGAACGTGACGGTGGCGAGGGTGAGGAACTTGCCGACCTCGTCGCGCAGCATCTTGGCGTTGAGCAGGCGCACGGCGTCCTCGGCCTGGCCGCCCTCCTCCAGGATCGTCTCCACGGTGTGGCGGGCGAGGCCGGTGAGCGCGGCGGCAGCGGCGCCACGGCCGCACACGTCGCCGATGAGGGCGGTGAAGCGGTCGTCCGGCTGGCGCACGACGCCGTAGAAGTCGCCGCCCACGTCCAGCAGGTGACCGGCCACGTTGTACCCGGTCGCGATCTCGACGCCCTCCAGCGCGGGCAGCACCGACGGCAGCAGGTGCGCCTGGAGCTCCTCGACCTCGGACCGCCGCTCGCTGTAGAGGGTCGCGTTGTCGATGGCGAGCGCGGCTCGCGCGGCGATGTCCCGCACGAACTCGGGCGTGGGGACCCGGCGGGCTCCTGAGCGGTGGAAGAACGTCAGCACGCCCAGGACCCTGCCGCGGGCCCGCAGGACGGCGCTGGTCATCAGCTCCAGGCCGACGTCGGCGGGCAGCCCCGACGGCAGCGGGTCCACCTCGGCGTCGACGGTCACGCCGGCCCAGCGGCCGTGGCTCAGGTGGTCGTTGAGCAGGCGTTCGCGGTGGACGTCCACGTGCGCGGCGGCGATCTGCACCAGGGCTCCGTCGCGCCGGACGTGCACGGCCGCTCCGTCCGCGAGGCCGGGCACCGCCATCCGCACGACGGACCGCAGGGTCTCCTCCACGTCCAGCGAACGGGCGAGCCGCAGCGACACCTCGGCGAGGACGGCGTCGGCCGCCAGCCGGTTGTCGAGCAGCGCCTGGTCGGCGATCCGGTCGTCGGCGGCGATCACGACGTCCGCGATCTGCTCCAGCGCCCGCGCGATCGTCTCGTCCTCGGGCGCCCGGTCCAGGCTGACGAGCAGCAGGCCACTGTCGCCCTCCGCGGCGCGGAACGACGCGGCCACCAGCGCGCTGCCTCCGACCTCGCGCACGCGGGCGCCCAACTCGGGGGCGAACGACGACAGCTCGCCGACGTCCAGCTCGGCGATCCTCGCCTGACCGGCGGGGCGCGTCGGGAACCCGGCGGAGCCCGCCACCCACGGGGCGACGTCGGCGGCGAGACCGGCCGGTCCGCTCATCACCCCGTGCTCGTGGTCGGCCCAGCGCACGACCAGCACGTCGCCTCCTGGACCGAACCGGGCGCCGAGCACACCGCGGACGTGCGGCAGCTCCAGCAGTCCCAAGTAGAGTTCCTTCGCGAAGACCTTGGTGCTGCCCGCGGAGAACGCACTGCGCCACAGCGCGTGCAGGAGGTCGGGCCAGGCCGGTCCGTCACCTGCGCTCATCCATCCCCGCGTTTCCTCGTCCCCTGCCCAGCGGCCTTCGCCCCCGAACGGTACGCCCACCGGAAGCAGGAACCAGCATGCACGACGACCAGGTGCTCGACGACCAGGAGGGGCTGGGAGCCGAGTGGGCCAGGGCCGCCCAGGCCGAGGCGGAGGCGGGCACGACGTCGTTCGACATGACCGTCTGCCTCACCGAGCCGATCCACCTGCTGGGCGGGATCCAGTCCTACGGCGCGCTGGTGGCCGTCGACGACGCGGGTGTGATCGAGGTCGCCAGCGCGAACACCGGTGCCGTGCTCGGCAGCGCGCCCGAGGTCCTGATCGGGACCGCGGTGGAGGCGTTGGTCGGAGCCGAGGGCCTGGCGGCGGTGCGGGCCACGCGCGACGCGCCGACCGGTGACAGGGGTCTCTGCGCGCTCGTGCTGCCCTCGTCGGGTGAGAGCTTCGACGTCACCGTGTACCGCGCGGACGGCCGCACGGTGCTGGAGTTCGAACGCAGGCCCGCGCAGGAGACGTTCCGCTTCTCCCAGTTCTACCCGCGCCTGCGCACCTCGCTGACCAAGCTCCAGCACGAACGGACCGTGGTCGACGTGTGCGCGTCGGCGGTGGCCGAGATCCGCGCGCTGACCGGCTACGACCGGGTGGTGGCCTACCGCTTCGAGGGGCAGGCGGGCCCCGGTGAGGTGATCGCGGAGTCGGTCGCCGACGGGCTGGAGCCGTGGCTCGGCCTGTGGTTCCCCGCGACCGACATCCCGCCCCAGGCGCGGCGGCTGTACGAGCGGAACTGGATCCGGGTGATCCACGACGTGGACGACGAGACGGCGAAGCTGCTGCCGGAGTTCCTGCCCGGCACGTCGGCGCCGCTGGACCTGTCCGACTCGGCGTTGCGCACGGTCTCCTCGTTCCACCTGGAGTACCTGCGCAACATCGGGGTGGCCTCGTCGATGTCGGTGTCGTTGCTGCACTCCGGCTCGTTGTGGGGGCTCATCGCGTGCCACGGCGTGCAGCCACGGCGCCTGGACCCGGAGGTGCGCGCGGCGTGCGAGTTCTTCGGCGTCACGCTGTCCCTCCAGCTCGCCGCGCTGGAGGAGGCGCAGACCTCCCGTGCCCGCCACGACACCCGCACGGCGCTGTCACGGCTGGTCACGGAGCTGAACACGGACATCACGCAGTCCGTGCAGACCAGCGTCGACCTCCTGCACGAGCTGATCGACGCCGGCGCCGTGGTGCTGCGGCTCGGCGGCCGGACGACGGTCGTGAGCGGTCAGGACCACGCGGCGCTCGCACCCGGCCTCGACGCGTTGTGGGACGTCGTGCCCGCCCTCGACGCCGGCGAGGTGTGGAGCACGGACAACCTCGCCTCGCACGACGACTCGATGACACCGCACGCCGAACACCTCAGCGGCGCGCTGGTGCTGGCCCTGGGCGGCACCGGCGACCTGATCGCGTGGGTGCGGCCCGAACGGCGGGCGAGCAGGACCTGGGCGACCGACCCGAGCACGCCGGTGCGGCTGGGCGAGCGCGGCGAACGCCTCACGCCGCGCGGGTCCTCGGCCGTCTACCAGGCCTACACCCGCGGGTGCTCCGTGCCGTGGACCACCTCGGACGAGGCCGTCGCCGGCGAGTTCGGCCGCGCGATCACCACCCTGGTGCTGCGCCACAACGCCCGCCTCACCGCGTTGAACGAGGAGCTCAACCGCGCGAACCGCGACCTCGACACTTACGCGCACGTGGCGGCGCACGAGCTCAAGGAACCCCTGCGGGGCATCTTCAACTCGACGGCGTTCATCCGCGAGGACGCGGGCGACCTGGACGACACGACCGTCCGCAGGCTCGACACCGTGCAGCGCCTCGCCCAGCGCATGGACGAGCTGATCAACTCGCTGCTGCACTTCGCCCAGCTGGGCCACGGCTCGCTGCGGCCGCGGCGGATCGACCTGCGTGACGCGGCCCTGGCCGCGTTGGAGATCGCCGGGCCCCGGCTGGCGGAGCGCGAGGTGGAGGTCGTGCTGCCGCGACCCGGCCTGCTCGTGCACGCCGACCCCGACCGGTTGTCGGAGGTGCTGGTCAACCTGCTGGTCAACGCCGCGAAGTACGCCCGCGAGGAGCATCCGCGCACCGTGGAGATCGCGCTCGGCGAGCCGGACGTGGTGTCCGTGCGGGACAACGGGATCGGCATCCCGCCCGAGCACCGCGAGGAGGTCCTGCGGCTGTTCCGCAGGCTGCACAAGCGCGACGCGCACGGCGGCGGCCACGGAGCAGGGCTGGCGATCGTGCACCGCATCGTCGAACGGCACGGCGGCGAGGTGCGGCTGGACGCGACCCCCGGCGGCGGCACCACCGTGACGTTCACCCTGCCGCAGGCCGCCGACCAGGCTTGACCGTCACCGCCGTCCTGCCGCAGGCCTCCGACCAGGCCTGACGGTCACCGCCGTGCTGCCGCCCGTGCGCGTTCGTGGACGACCACCAGCACGACGATCGCCACGATCGACACCGCGGCGAGCAGTGCGGCGAGAGGCAGACCGGCCTCGGCGAACCACCGCCCGGCCTCGGACCGGTTGATGCTCCTGCCGGTGGCCATGATCGTGCCGAACACCGCCACCACGGGCAGGAGCCACGACCGCGAGAGGACCTCCGCCCGCGAGCGGCCGCGCTCGTCCGGGAGGAACACGCCCACCAGCGCGGTCAGCGGGAGGACGGCGAACAGCCACAGCACCGCGCCCAGCGGCACGGCGGCCAGTCCGAGCAGGGACAGCAGCAGGATCGCGACGTGGATCCCGAAGTCGTCGTCCGGCCAGGGCGTGGAAGCCGGTGTGGCCACGAGCATCACGACGAGCCCGGCGGCCACCGGCCCCAGCCACGCGACGGCCGCCACCACGCCGGACGGCCCGCCCCGCGACGGCCAGGTGTCGAAGCCCCAGGCCAGCTTCTCGCGCGGGGAGAGCGAGGTCCGCAGGTAGACGGCGAGACACACCTGGAGAAGTCCGTTGGCGGCGTACGCACCCATGAGCAGCGCGGTGCCGAGGTCGCGGGTGTCCTCGTGGAGGAAGAACGCGAAGTAGCCCCACAACCCAGCGGCCAGCGTCACCGCCGCGACCGTGAGTTCGGGTGCTGACCTGCGGATTTCCATCGGGGCACGATAGTCGTGCGGCCAGTCGGGAGGTAGGGGTCGACCGACCGACAGGCGGGGGGCCCCCCCCGGGGGGCGCCCCCCCCCCCCACCCGCCCCACCCCCCCCGGGCCCGGGGCGAATAAAAAAAAAACACCCCCCCCCACCCCCCAAGGAGGGGGGAGGCGGCGGGGGGGGGTGA
>NZ_JBHXLF010000033.1:0-64488 GCF_042721515.1 Lentzea sp. NPDC058436 | reverse complement strand
ACACCCGGTCCCATTCCGAACCCGGTAGTTAAGCCCTTCTGCGCCGATGGTACTGCACTGGTTACGGTGTGGGAGAGTAGGTCGCCGCCGAACTTTCTTCAAAAGCCCCGAGGGTCGAGCGCCATGAGCGTTCCCCTCGGGGCTTTTTGCTTTGCGGGCACGATCGGTGTCACAAGCCTGATCGCCGCCCGTCCCGGTACCTTCTCTCCCATGCACAACGAGCAACGCGCCGCCCGTCGGTCCGCCGGCGTCGGCAGGACCGCCGACCTCGCGACGAACCCGTTCCGGGTCGACCGCGACCGCGTGGCGAGCTCCCCGTTCTTCGCGAGGCTCGGCGGAGTCACCCAGGTCGTCAGCTCCACCGGCTCCGGCCTGCTCGTGCACAACCGCCTCACCCACAGCCTCAAGGTCGCGCAGGCGGCCCGCGCCATCGCCGAACGACTGACCACCCGCCCCGAGCTCACCGCGGTGCTGGAGAAGCTCGGTGGCTGCGACCCCGACGTCGTGGAGGCCGCCGCCCTTGCCCACGACCTCGGCCACCCGCCGTTCGGTCATCTGGGCGAGCAGGTGCTCGACAGGCTGGCCCGCCACCGGTTCGGGCTGCCCGACGGGTTCGAGGGCAACGCGCAGTCGTTCCGCATCATCACGACCACGGACGTCCGCGGTCCCAAGGCACTCGGCCTCGACCTGACCGTCGCGGTGCGCGCGGCGATGCTGAAGTACCCGTGGACCCGCCACCAGCCTCTCGGGCTTGAGGTGGCGCCCCGTGGCGCGTCCGAGCCCGACGACATGCCGGGCACCGGCAGCTCGAAGTTCTCCGCGTACGTCACGGAGATCAACGACCTGCGGCAGGCGCGCGAGCCGTTCGAGGGGCGCATCGAGTCGTGGCAGCAGACCGTCGAGGCGAGCGTCATGGACACCGCGGACGACATCGCGTACGCGATCCACGACCTGGAGGACTTCCACCGGGTTGGCGTGCTGCAGCACGCGACGGTCGCCGCTGAGCTCGGGACGTGGCAGGCGCAGGCGCTCGATCTCGCCGGGCTGACCGACGCCGAGCTGAGCGCCGAGATCCGCATGCCGGGACGGTCGCTGGAAACCCTGCGCCGGCGCATGCACCTCAAGGACTCCTGGGTGATGAGCGACGAGGCGTTCGCCCTGGCCGTGAGGAAGGTCAGCAAGGAGCTCGTGGACGGGCTGCTGGCCGTGCCGTTCGACGGGTCCGTCGAAGCCGAGCAGGCGGTGGCCGGGTTCAGTGCTCGGTGGACGCGCAGGCTCGTCGACGCGGTCGGTGTGATCGAGGAGCCGACGCCGCGGTCCGGTCACGTGGTGCTGGCGGTCCAGCAGTGGCACGAGGTGCAGGTGTTGAAGTTCGTCCACCGCCGTTTCGTGTTGCTGCGCCCGGATCTGGCGTTGCACCAACGTGGACAGGCGCGGCTGCTCGGCTCGCTGGTGGACGCTTTGGAGCAGTGGGTGACCGACCGCGCGGAGGCGGATCGGTTGCCGCGCAGGCTGCACGACCTCGTGGAGCTGGCCGAAACGGAGTACGCGGCGCTCGCCCGGACGGAGCCGTCCACATTGGTCGGTGCGGCCGGTGACCCGCACATCGGTCCCGACGTGGTCAGGGGACTGGCGCGCGGACGGGCCGTCGTCGACTTCGTCGCGTCCCTCACCGACAACCAGGCGGCCGCTCTGCTGGAAGCACTTTCCGGGCGAACCGGTCAGTTGTGGACTGACGCTTTTGTTCTGTGAAGTGTGATTGTGTCTGCTAAGTGAGAAGTAGCCCAATCGGATGCTGACTGTGATCAGGCAAGCACCATACGTTGGCGCCTCGACCGGGAATCTCCGGTCGCAGGCCGCGTGCTCGGGGGCACGCCAACGTTCGGGGGAGAAACCCTGTGCGCCGATCTCGAAGAGGCACGACGTTAGTCACCGCAGGTACCGCAGTTCTTCTGGCCGCGCTCACCGCCGTCACGCCGGCGTCCGCGGATCCGGGCAAGGCGTCCAAGACCATCAACGACCGTGCCGCAGCGCAGATCGCCGCGCTGCAGAGCATCAAGAAGTCGCTCACCCCTGCTGAGTCCAAAGTGGACAGTGCACTCGTCGTGGAGGCGCGCAAGCGCGTCTCGGCCGCCACGACCAGCGCTCTTCCGCAGGTGCAGACCGGCGTCGCCGTGACGCCGAAGGCCACGACGCTCGTGGACATCCGCGCCAAGCAGTACTCCGAGGACCTGGTCAACGCTGTCCGCGCCGCGGGCGGACAGATCCGGGCCGTGTCCTCCGAGCACCGCACCGTGCGCGCCGAGGTCCCGGTCGCGAAGATCGCCGAGATCGCCGGCCGCTCCGACGTCGCCCGCGTCGAGCCCGGCAGTGACGCGATGACGCAGGACGTCAAGAACAAGCGGGACACCAAGGCCCGCAAGCAGGCTCCGTCCAAAGAGGACAAGGCCGCGGACATCGAGCGCCGCCTGTCGGAGAAGACGCTCTCCGTCCAGGCCGCCAAGGTCGCCGAGAGCGACAAGGCGCACAACGCCGAGGCCGCGCGCGGGTCGTTCCGCGTGACCGGTGTCGGCACGAAGCTCTGCGCGCTGTCGGACGGCGTGAGCTCGCTGGCCGTGTCGCAGGCCTCGGGTGAGCTGCCGGCCGTCGACGTGCTGACGGGTCAGGCGGGCTCCGGTGACGAGGGCACCGCGATGCTCGAGATCCTGCACGACATCGCGCCGAACGCCGAACTCGGCTTCGCCACGGCGTTCAACGGCGACGCGAGCTTCGCGGACAACATCAAGAAGCTGCGCTTCGACCTCGGCTGCGACGTCATCGTCGACGACGTCATCTACTTCAACGAGTCGCCGTTCCAGGACGGCATCATCGCGCGTGCCGTGGACGCGGTCGTCGCCGATGGCGCGCTGTTCTTCTCCAGCGCGGGCAACCAGGGCAACGTCGCGGACGGCACCTCCGGCCACTACGAGGGCCAGTTCGTCGACTCGGGCGTGGGCGTCGGCAAGTTCGCCGGCAGCGCGCACGACTTCAACCCGGACCCGAACCAGAAGCAGCTGTTCAACCCGCTGTCGAACTTCTCCGGTGACACCCCCGTGGTGCTGCACTGGGCCGACCCGCTGGGGCAGTCGGCCAACGACTACGACCTGTACCTGGTCAACGCCCAGGGCAACGTTGTCACCTTCAGCCAGAACAACCAGGACGGCGCCCAGGACCCGTACGAGCGCATCAACACCCCGTCGAGCTCGACGGGCACGCGCCTCGCGGTCGTCCGGTACCGCGGTGACGACAAGTACTTCGCGCTGTCGCTGTTCGGCGGCCGTTTCGCCGACACCAACGACGGCCTGAAGAAGTACGTCACCCCCGGCACCACCCGTGGCCACTCGGCCGCCAAGGGCGCGATCTCGGTCGCGGCCGCACCCGCCGCGGGCGCGCTGCCGTTCGACCTGGAGCCCGGCGACCCGGCCAACCCGAGCGGCCCGTACCCCGGCGCCTTCACCAGCGCGCAGAAGCCGGAGCGCTTCACCTCCGACGGCCCGCGCAAGACGTTCTTCGCGCCGGACGGCACCCCGCTCGCCGAGACCCGGCAGAAGCCGGACATCACCGCGGCCGACGGCGTGACCACGTCGGTGCCGGGCTTCGCGCCGTTCTTCGGCACGTCCGCCTCGGCCCCGAACGCCGCCGCGATCGCCGGCCTGATCCTGTCCGGCAACCCGACGCTGACGCCCGCCGAGGTCAAGGAAGCCCTGACCGCCACGGCGATCGACATCGTCGAGTCCGGTGTGGACAACCGCACCGGCGCCGGCATCGTCATGGCCGACCGCGCCCTCGCCTACACGGGCGCGTCGCCGCAGGCACTTGCCCGCGCGCAGAAGCCGACGGTCGTCAACGACGCCGACGGAAGCGCTTTCCTCAAGCCGGGCACCACCTCCACGGTGACGGTGCCGGTGGCCAACAACGGTGACGGCTCGGCCGCGTCGACCTCGGTCGTGCTGTCGACGACGTCCGCCGGCGTGACCATCGCGCCGCGCTCCAAGTACTACGGCAACATCGACCCGGGCCAGACCGTCAGCAACACCTACAAGGTGACCGTGCCGGCTTCGGCCGGACTCGGTTCGGCGGTCAAGCTCGACGCACGAGTGACCTACTCGGGCGCGACGTCGCCGGGCACCACCTCGTTCACGCTCCGCGTGGGTGAGCCGTCGCGCGAGTTCAAGACCTTCGCGTACACCGGCGCGCCGATCGCCATCCCGGACAACGACCAGACCGGCGTGTCGGTCTCGCTGCCGGTGACCGGTGTCGGCGCGGCGTCGAACCTGAAGTTCTCCGTGGACGGTTCCGCGTGCTCGGCCACCGAGGGTTCGACGACGGTCGGCATCGACCACACGTTCGTCGGTGACCTGGTGGGCACGCTCACCTCGCCGTCGGGCAAGTCCGTGACGCTGTTCTCGCGGGCCGGTGGGACTGGCAACAACATCTGCCAGGCCGTGTTCACCGACGACGCCACGCTGCCGTTCTCGGGTGTGACGAGTGCTCAGGCGCCGTTCACCGGGTCCTGGAAGGCGGGGTCGGCGCTGTCCGCGCTGACGGCTGACCCGGCTGATGGCACCTGGGTGTTCAAGGTTGCCGACGTGGTGGGCACCGACCGCGGTTCGCTGCGCTCGGTGACGCTGCAGGTGGCCGGCTGGGTGTGATGAGCTGAGTTTGTGCGGAAGGCCCCCGGTTGTCGACCGGGGGCCTTTCTCGTTGGGGCGGGTCGGCTTGTGCGGGCTGGTGGCAGGGTTCCACCGGGGTGGTCGCCTTGCCTGCGGACAGCGAAAGGGGCGCCTCCCGAAGCCGGGAAGCGCCCCTCACACGTCTGTTGCAGCGATGCCTAGCGGTTCGGCCACTCCCAGCGGATGCCGAACACACCCGGACCGAACCCGAGTGCCACGGCGTGCACGCCGCCGCCCGAGTCCAGGGTGAGGTTGCGGCGCCGCGAAGGCGTCTCGTCGCCCGCGGGCACGCTGTACTGCTGCACGCGTGACGGCAGGTTCGTCTCGTCGAAGCGGACCTCGATGACGTACTCGCGGACCGGGAGGCGGAACTTGCGCGCGAACGTGTTGTTGCCCTTGGGGGCGTGGCCCTCCGGGAACACCAGCTGGTATTCCATGATGAGGGTCTCGCCCCTGGTCAGGGGACGTTCGAACATCATCTCCGCGACCATGATGTTGGCCTCGTGGTCGCGGGCGATGCGGCCCAGGTGGCAGTTGCGCACGTTCGTGATCTCGGGGAGCACGTCGCTCTCCTCGGTCTCGAACACGAGCGCCCACCGGTCGGGGCCGTCCTGTTCCGCGCGCAGGATCTGCCGCACCCACACTGATTTCTGCCCGCCGTCGGCAGAGATCTCGATGCGGTCGTGCTGGCTGATCCGGCCGAGCTTCAGGTCGGACGACGTGTCGACCTTCGAGAGCAGGTTCGCGACCCGCTCGCGACGCGCCCAGAGGGCGTCGATCGGCATCATCGTCGTCGGGCGGCAGCGGCGGCCTCGCGGACGAGGTGGTCCGAGCAGCGCCGACAGGCCCGACTGAGGCACGCCCAAGACCGACTCGAGGTGCCGCAGCGCCTCCAGTGACTCAGGTCGTTCAGGCCTTCGCCGTCCTGACTGCCAGTAGCTGAGCGTCGCGACGCTGATGGTCACGCCACGCAGTGCCAACCGGTGCTGGATGCGGTCGAGACTGAGTCGGCTCGCCTTGATCGCCGCCCTCAACGCCTCCGGGAACGGTCCCGTCGTCAAGAGCTGCGTAAGGCTGCCGTGACCCGTCGAGTCAGTGTCCTCGACGGTCAGTGTTGGTCGACCGGCAGCAGTCGTCATGGTGACTCCCCGCTGTCATAAGATCACGCCCCAGTGACCCTACCCGCCCGTGAACATCGCTGGTCGGAGCCGGATGGAGTCAATGGTTAATCCATACGGTTGATGAGTTCACGCTTTCGAGACTCATCTGTCAAGCGCAGCGAACCCATCGGTAACTTCTTCGTGCGTTCACCGCCCGTGTCTAGATGGTTCTAGTGTGTGCACGGTGACCAAGTCGGGCGTTCCGAACATCCAGGGCGCTGTTCCCGGCATGTGGGAAGCCGCATGAGTCGGGTCCGGCAGGTTCCCGGTGGGCGGGCGGTCGAGGTCGAACCGGAGCGGGTCGAGGGCTGGATCGGCCGGTTCGCCGACCGGCACGGTGTCGTCGAGATCCACGTCACAGAGAGCCAGGTCGTCGTCTCCGCGCAGGACGGCGCGACGGCTTCTTTCGCCACGCGCGGCGGTACCTCTGTGACAGAGGTGGTCGAGAGGTTGGCAGAGCCGCGGAGGGTCGGACTGGTCCTCGTGCGGCTCGGTGGTCACAGCGTCGGGGTGGCGTTCGGCGGCAAGGTCGAGGTGTCCACCACGGACCGCAAGCAGGTCCACGGCCGCATCCGCGCGGGCGGCTGGTCGCAGCAGCGGTTCGCCCGGCGTCGTGAGGGGCAGGCCAGGGTCGCGCTCCAGGCCGCCGCGGACGACGTCGCCAGGGTGCTCGTCCCTCGGCTCGCCGAACTCGACGGCGTGGTGCTCGGCGGCGACTGGCAGGCGCTCGACGTCCTGCGCAACGACCGCAGGCTCTCGGGCGTCTTCTCGATGGCCGAGGACCGCGTCCTGGACGTGCCCGAACCGCGGCGTTCGGTGCTCGACGAGGCCGCTGAACGGGCCCGATGCGTCGAGATCGTGATCCAGGACACACGGGCAACCGGACGCGGGCCCGGCCGCATGGATACGGGTGAGGGTGCCTGATCCTGGCGCCACTGACCTGCTGGAGCTGCAAGTGCGCAAACGAATGGTGATCGTGGCCGGAGCGGTCGCGCTGGGTGCCGTCGGCATCGCGGTGCCCGCCCTCGCGCTGAGCGGCGGCACGACCGCGCCCCAGCCCACGACCTCGGCTCCGCAGCCGCCCACCTCGATCCAGACCACGCCGCCGAACCCGGTGCCGTCGACCACTCCGGCGGCGACCACGCCGCCCGTGACGGTGGCGCCGGTCCCGTCGACGTCGCCGATCGCGACGACGCCTCCGGCCAGCTACCCGATCGAGACCTCACCCGCGGTCTCCGCGCCGGTCGCGACCACTCCCGCTGTGAAGCCACCGATCGCGACCACTCCCGCGCAGCCCCCGTCGACGTCGCCGGTCGCCACGACGCCGGCCAGGTGAGGAGCCACCGCTGAACTGGGAGGCTGAGTTCACCGACTGCTTCGACCGGTGCGCCGACTCGATGCGCTTCACGGCGTTCCTGCTGTGCGGCAGCTGGCACGAGGCGGAGGACGTCATGCAGTCGGCGTTCTTGAAGCTGTACCTGGCAGGTCCGAAGCTCGCGGACCGGTCGGGGTTGGAGCCGTACCTGCGTCAGATCGTCGTGCGGACGTTCCTCGCCGAACGCCGCAAGGTGCGGTGGCGCAGGGAGAAGCTGACCGACGCACCCCCAGAGGGCCTGTCCTCCGTCCCCGGGACGGAGGACAGGCTCGTGGTGTGGGAGGCGCTCACGGCCGTTCCCGCACGGCAGCGCGCCGTCCTCGTGCTGCGCTTTTGGCACGATCTGAGCGTCGAGGACACGGCGGCGGCGCTGAAGTGCTCGACGGGCACGGTGAAGTCGCAGAGCAGCAAGGGCCTGGAGTCGTTGCGGCGCAGGCTGGGTCCGGAGTTCGATCATCTGAGGCTGGAGGTGTGATGGTTCGCGAGGACGACCTGAGGGCGACTTTCTCCGCTCTGCACCAGGAAGAGGCGCCGCCGCGTGCCGTCACGGCGGCCGACCTGATCCACCGCGGCGAGAAGGTGCGGACCCGGCGGCGCACCATCGCGGTCGTCGGCAGCGGGCTGGCGACAGTGGGTGTCGTGGCGGTGGCGCTCGCCGTGCTGCCGGCCGCGGCCCCTGTGGAGCCCGCGACGCCGGTGCCGTCGCCGACCACCACGACGTCGCCGCTGCCGAGCACCACACCGCCCTCGCCTGTCGCCCCGACGCCGCAGACGTCGGCTCCGGCGCACACCACTCCGCAGTCGACCAAGCTCGTGCCACCCGAGACGCCGCCCTCCAGCGAGCCCGTCGCGACGTCCGCGGGCGCCACGAACGCCCCGCTGGCGTCCACGTCACCGCCGGTGTCGCCCTCGACCTCCCGCTGACCGGCACAATCCGGGTCATGAGCGCTCAGATCCGCCTGGTCGAGATCACCGACGCCAACCGCGACGCCGTGGTCGCCCTGCGCGTGCACCCGGCGCAGGAGCGGTTCGTGGCGTCCGTCGAGAAGTCGTTCCGGGACGCTGAGGAGAACCCCGAGGCGCGACCGTGGTTCCGCGCGGTCTACGACGGTGACACCCCGGTCGGGTTCGTCATGCTGTGCTGGGACCTCGTGCCCGGACCGGGTCTGCTCGGGCCGTACTTCCTGTGGCGGCTGCTCGTCGACGCCGGCCACCAGGGGCGCGGGTTCGGCAGGGCGGTTTTGGACGAGGTCGTGGCCCTGCTGCGGGCGGACGGGGCGACCGAGCTGCTCACCAGCTGCGTGCCGGGTGTGGGGTCGCCCGAGCCGTTCTACCGCGGGTACGGGTTCGTGCCGACGGGGGAGACCGACGAGGACGGCGAGATCGTCCTGCGGCTGGAGCTCGGTTCGCGACCGTGAGCGGGGAGGGCCGCTGGCTCGCCAGGATCGCGGCGAGCGCGAGGGCGAAGCCGGTGAGCTGGATGAGGTCCAGCGTCTGACCGAGCACCACGACGCCGAGCAGCGCGGCGACCATCGGTGACAGCAGGCCGAGCATCGACACGGACGCGACCGGCAGCGTCGTGATCGCGCGGAACCACAGGACGTAGGCGAGCAGGCCGCCGACACCGCCGAGCCACAGGTAGCCGAGCAGCGCGGTGACGCCGATGGCGGGCGGCGCGCCCTCGACCAGGAACGTCACGGGGACGAGGAACACCCCGCCCGCCGTGAGCTGCCAGCCCGCGAACGCCGTCGGGCTCGCTCCCGCTGGCCTGCCCCACTTCTTCGTGAGCGTCACGCCGAGCGCCATCGTCGCCGCGCCGCCCAGCCCCGCCAGCACGCCGACGAGGTCGAAGCCCGCCGCCGGTCCGAGCACCACCAGGCCGACGCCCAGCACCCCGACCACGCCCCAGGCGAGCCGCCACGCGGACGGGCTCTCCTTGAGCACCCCGACGGCCAGCAACGCCACCACGAGCGGCTGTGCGGCGCCCAGGGTGGCCGCGACGCCACCCGGCAGGCGTTCGGCGGCGACGAACAAGAACGGGAAGAACAGGCCGATGTTGAGCACGCCCAGCGCGGCCGCCTTCGCCCACCAGGTGCCCTTCGGCAGCGTCCGGGTGAGCGCCAGCGCGATCAGGCCCGCCGGCAGCGCGCGGACCAGTCCCGCGAACAGCGGGTGGCCCACCGGCAGCAGTTCGGTCGTGACCACGTAGGTCGAGCCCCAGACCACCGGGGCGAAGGCCGCGAGCGCGGTGCGGGAGAGGTCGCCGTTTCTCACGTCCTCCAGTGTTCGGCGGCGCGATCGATGAGTCCAACACATGCTTTTCATCCGATCCATCGTGATTCAAGATGGGTGGAGTGGAGCTCCAGCAGATGCGCTACGTGGTCGCGGTCGCCGAGACCGGCAGTTTCACGAAGGCGGCGCGGCAGTGCCTGGTCGTGCAGTCGGCGTTGAGCCACCAGATCGCGCGCCTCGAACGGTCGCTGGGCGCGCGGCTGTTCGACCGCACCAGCCGCAGCGTCCGGCTGACACCCGCCGGAGAGGCGTTCCTGCCGTCCGCGCGGCAGTGCCTCGACTTCGCCGAACGCGCCGCCGCCGAGGTCGCCGCCGCGGTGGGGGAGGTGCGCGGACGGGTCGTGGTCGGCGTGATCCCGACCGTCGCGGCCGTCGACCTGCCTGCGGCGCTGAAGGTGTTCCGCGAACGGTATCCACAGGTCAGGGTCGCGTTGAGGATGCTGTCGAGCCTCGACATGGTGAAGCAGGTGCGCGAAGGCGGGCTCGACCTCGCGTTCCTCGGGCTGCCGCTCGGCGTGAAACCGGAAGGCGTGCGGGGCCGGGAGCTGGCGCACGACGAGCACGTGGCCGTGCTGGCACCGGATCACGCGCTCGCCCGGCGGTCCGAGGTGACGCTGGAGGCGCTGGCGGGGGAGATGTTCGCCGACTTCCCGGCCGGGTCGCCGGGGCGGGTGCAGTCCGACCAGGCCTTCGACAGGGCAGGGCTGCGGCGCGAGGTGGCGTTCGAGGTGAGCACCGCGGAGCTGATGGCCGGGCTGATCGTGGAGGGGCTCGCGGCGGCCGTGCTGCCGTCGCAGTACGCGCCGCGGCTCAGCGGCGTCGTGACCGTGCCGATCGTGGACGGGCCCGCGCGCGTCGAGCACCTGGTGTGGAGCGCGGCCGGGCTGACCCCGGCCGCGGCCGCGTTCCTCGACGTCCTGGGTGTGGAGCCGGACTAGTCCCTGTCCTGCGCTCTCGCCGAACGAACTCGCAGGACAGGGCCTAACCCGCCGTGCCGGTCGACAGCAGGCCGCCGTCCACCCGCACCGTCTCACCCGTGATCCACGAAGCGCCGTCCGAGCAGAGGAACGCCACGAGAGAGGCGACGTCCTCGGGCGTGCCGAGGCGCTTCATCGGGTACTGCTGCGCCGCCTCCTCCTCGCGGCCGACGTACAGGGCCTCCGCGAACTTCGTCTTCACCACGGCCGGCGCGACGGCGTTCACGCGCACCTTCGGGCCGAGCTGCCACGCCAGTTCCTCGGTCAGGCGGATCAACGCCGCCTTGGACGCGCCGTACGCGCCGATCACGCCCGTGGACCGGATGCCGCCGATGGACGCCACGTTCACCACCGCGCCGCCGTGCTCGCCCATCCACGCCTTCCACGCGAGCTGGATGAACCCGAGCGTCGCCACCACGTTGACGTCGAAGATCTTCCGCACGGCGTTCAGGTCCGCGTCCATCAAAAACCCGTACTGCGGGTTGATGCCCGTGTTGTTCACGAGGACGTCGAGGCTGCCGAACTCCTCGACCGTGCGCGCCACGACCTCCTCGCGGGACGCGTCGTCGCCGGCGTTGCCCTGGATCGGGAGCACGCGACCGCCCGTGTCGGCCTCCAACTGCTTCGCCGCCTCGGTGAGCTGGTCGGCCTTGCGGCCCGTGATCGTGACGGACGCGCCGCGGGACAGGAGCTCGCGTGCGATGCCGTAGCCGATGCCGCGCGACGCGCCGGTGACCAGGGCGGCCCTGCCCGAGAAGTCTTCGCTCATGCCGCGCAATCTATGCGTCCGGCCACACCCGGGAAATTCGATGGTCGTGATCCCGTAGAATGGTTCCCGTGATCCTCCTGGAGTAGGCCGACCCGGACGTGCCATCCCTTGTCATGCCCGGCTTTTCGCAGCTACCCGGAGTTTCTCTTGATCACCGCAACCGACATGGAGTTGCGCGCGGGCTCACGCATTCTCGTGAGCGGCGCCAACCTTCGCGTCCAGCCCGGCGACCGCATCGGCCTCGTGGGCCGCAACGGTGCCGGCAAGACCACCTCTCTCCGCGTTCTCGCCGGTGAGGGCGAGCCGTACGCCGGCGCCATCATGCGCAAGGGCGCGCTCGGCTACCTCCCGCAGGACCCGCGCGAGGGCGACCTGTCCGTCATCGCCAAGGACCGCGTGCTGTCCGCGCGCGGCCTCGACCAGCTGCTCCGCGACATGGAGAAGGCCCAGTCGAAGATGGCCGAGCTGGTCGACCCGGACGAGCTCGACGTCGCCGTCACCAAGTACGGCAAGCTGGAGGAGCGCTTCTCCTCGCTGGGTGGCTACGCCGCCGAGTCCGAGGCCGCGCGCATCTGCTCGAACCTCGGCCTGCCGGACCGCGTTCTCGCGCAGCCGCTCAGCACGCTCTCGGGTGGTCAGCGCCGCCGCGTGGAGCTGGCGCGCATCCTGTTCGCCGCCTCGGAGGCCGGTGTCGGCGCGAAGTCGAGCACGATCCTGCTGATCGACGAGCCGACGAACCACCTCGACGCCGACTCGATCACGTGGCTGCGCGGCTTCCTCAAGTCGCACGACGGCGGCCTCGTCGTGATCTCCCACGACGTCGAGCTGCTCGACGACGTCGTGAACAAGGTGTGGTTCCTCGACGCCATTCGCGGCGAGGTCGACATCTACAACCTCGGCTGGAAGAAGTACCTCGAAGCCCGTGCGACGGACGAGAAGCGCCGTCGCCGTGAGCGCGCCAACGCCGAGAAGAAGGCCGGCGCGCTGATGACGCAGGCCGCCAAGATGGGCGCGAAGGCCACGAAGGCCGTTGCGGCGCAGAACATGGCGAAGCGCGCGCAGAAGCTGCTCGATGGGCTCGACGACGTGCGCCAGAGCGACAAGGTCGCGCGGATCAGCTTCCCGGCGCCCGCCTCGTGCGGCAAGACCCCTTTGATGGCAGAGGGTCTGAGCAAGTCCTACGGCTCGCTGGAGATCTTCACCGGCGTGGACCTGGCCATCGACAAGGGTTCCCGCGTCGTCGTGCTCGGTTTCAACGGCGCAGGCAAGACGACGCTGCTGCGGTTGCTGGGCGGCAGCGAGAAGATGGACGCGGGCAAGATCGTGCCCGGTCACGGCCTGAAGATCGGCTACTTCGCGCAGGAGCACGAGACGCTCGACCACAACGCGTCGGTGTGGGAGAACATCCGCCACATGGCGCCGGACGAGCAGGAGCAGCGGCTGCGGTCGTTGCTCGGCACGTTCCTGTTCAGCGGCGAGCAGCTCGACCAGCCCGCGGGCACGTTGTCCGGTGGCGAGAAGACGCGACTGGCGCTGGCCGGACTGGTGTCGTCGGCGGCGAACGTGCTGCTGCTCGACGAGCCGACGAACAACCTCGACCCGGCCTCGCGCGAGCAGGTTCTCGACGCGTTGCGGCGCTACGAGGGCGCTGTCGTCCTCGTGACGCACGACCCCGGAGCGGTCGAGGCGCTGGAGCCCGAGAGGGTCATCCTGCTGCCCGACGGCACCGAGGACCACTGGTCCGAGGACTACCTCGACCTCGTCCAGCTGGCGTGATCTCCACCCCTCAAAGGACTACCGAGCGCGTTCTGTGATCAACTGAGTGTGATCGAATCGACCGTTCGGCGATCTCTTTGCTTGATCACCTGGCGTTCTGCCGGTTCCTGTTCGATCATTGCGACGACAGGGGCCGTGCAACGGCCCACCTGCTCGTACGGAAGGCGGGACAAGGTGGCTGACCTGAAGAAGGGTGCCCGGATCACCGGCGCCACGCGGGACAAGCTGGCCGCTGACCTGAAGAAGAAGTACGAAAAGGGCGCGAGCATCCGGGCTTTGGCCGAGAGCACCGGGCGTTCCTACGGCTTCGTGCACCGGGTTCTGTCGGAATCCGGGGTCACGCTGCGCGGTCGCGGTGGCGCCACCCGGACGAAGAAGAAGTAGCCCGAACCCAGACTGCTACTCTCCGGTAACTAGCTTCTAGTCGCCGGAGGTAACGACCATGCCAGTGCCTTCCATCGACGCTGGCGTGCTCGAGCGCGGTGGCGTTCGGCTCGCGATCTCCGGGCCGCGCGCGACCATCACGCTCGATCGTCCCGACGTGCTCAACGCGCAGACGCCGGCCACGTGGCAGGCGTTGCGGCACATCGGCGAACAGCTGGACCCGGACGTCCGAGTGGTGGTCGTCCGGGGCTCTGGCCGCGCCTTCTCGGCGGGGCTGGACCGGCGCATGTTCACCGGTGAGCCCGTCGACGGCGAGCCCGGCGGTCTCGGTGCGCTCCTGGCACTGCCTCCCGAGGAGGCGGACGCCCGGATCGCGTCGTACCAGGCCGGGTTCACCTGGCTGCGCGACCCGGCACGCGTGACGATCGCCGCGGTGCAAGGGCATGCCATCGGCGCGGGATTCCAGCTGGCACTGGCGTGCGACTTCCGCGTGCTCACCGAGGACGCGCAGTTCTGCATGGCCGAGACCGGGCTGGGACTCGTGCCCGACCTCGGCGGCACGCTGCCGTTGGTGCGTCTCGTGGGGTACTCGCGCGCGGCCGAGATGTGCGTGACCTCCCGC
The DNA here is from genome assembly GCF_042721515.1 of Lentzea sp. NPDC058436. Lineage (NCBI taxonomy): Bacteria > Bacillati > Actinomycetota > Actinomycetes > Pseudonocardiales > Pseudonocardiaceae > Lentzea > Lentzea sp. NPDC058436. The sequence continues at coordinate 50,421 of NZ_JBHXLF010000033.1, read as the reverse complement.
CGGGTCCCGGCGGAGGAGTCGCTGCGGATCGGCCTCGCGAACTCCGTCGTGCCCGCTGCCGGGCTGAACGAGGCCGTCGAGGCGCTGGTGGCCGCCGTTCTGAAGCCGGCGGCCGGTGCCGTCTCGGAGACGCTCGCGCTGATCGCGGCCGCTGCCGAGGCGCCGATGGCGGAGGCCCAGCTCGCGCTGGAGCGCGCCGCCCAGCTGCGCCGGCTGCAGTCGTTCGCGGCCCTGTCCGCTCAAAGCTGAACCCTGCCTGGTTCCTAGCCGCCCGCGACGGAATTGTCAGACCGCTGTGCTGTTCTTATCAGCGTGGACGGATACAGCTCTTGGCGATTCATGATGGGGGTGACCTCGGACGCGCCCGACAAGGTGCGCCGCGGCACCTTCCGGCGCGTGCTGGCGTTCGCCCGGCCCCATCGGGCGAAGCTGCTCGTGTTCCTGCTGCTCACGGTGGTCTCGTCGGTGCTCGCGGTGTCGACGCCGCTGCTCGCCGGCAGGGTGGTCGACGCGATCGTCGGCGGCTCCGTGCCGTCCGTCGTGGTGTGGCTGGCGGTGGCGATCGCCGCGATCGCCGTGCTCGACGCCGGCCTGGGCGTGGTCGAGCGATGGCAGTCGACCCGCATCGGTGAGGGTCTGATCTACGACCTGCGTCGCGCCGTGTTCGGCCACGTGCAGAAGATGCCCGTCGCGTTCTTCACACGCACACGTACCGGAGCGCTCGTCTCGCGCCTGAACAACGACGTGATCGGCGCCCAGCGCGCGTTCACCTCGACGTTGTCCGGCTTCGTCACGAACATCATCCAGCTGGTGCTGTCGCTGGGGGTCATGTTCACCCTGTCGTGGCAGGTCACCGCACTGGCCCTGGTCCTGCTGCCGGTCTTCGTGCTGCCCGCCAAGCGCATGGGCCGCCGCATGGCGGACATGCAGCGCGAGGCCTCGACCCTGAACGCGTCGATGGTCACGCAGTCGACCGAGCGCTTCTCGGCACCGGGCGCGACCCTGGTGAAGCTCTTCGGCCGTCCCGCCCGCGAGGAGCAGGAGTTCTCGGAGAAGGCCGCGAAGGTCCGCGACATCGGCATCCGGACCGCGATGGCCACCCGCTGGTTCATGACGGGCCTGACCCTGGTGTCGGCCCTGGCGCAGGCGCTGGTCTACGGCCTGGGCGGCTACCTGGCGCTGACCGGCCACCTGGCAGCGGGTGCCGTGGTGTCGCTCGCGCTGCTGCTGACCCGCCTCTACGCACCGCTGACGGCTCTCGCCAACGCTCGCGTCGACCTGATGACGGCACTGGTGTCGTTCGAGCGCGTCTTCGAGGTGCTGGACCTCGACCCGATGATCAAGGAGAAGCCGGACGCCGCGCCCGTGCCGTCAGGGCCCGTCTCGGTGGAGTTCTCCGACGTGCGCTTCGCCTACCCGTCCGCGGACAAGGTGTCGCTCGCCTCGCTGGAGTCCGTGGCCACTTTGGACACTCGCGGCGGCGAGGAAGTGCTGCACGGAGTCAGTTTCAAGGCCGAGGCCGGCCAGCTCGTGGCTCTGGTGGGGTCGTCGGGTGCCGGCAAGTCGACGCTCGCCTCGCTCGTGCCCCGGCTCTACGACGTTGACTCAGGAGCCGTGCTTCTGTCCGGTGTGGACGTTCGCGACCTGAGCTTCGATGCACTGCGCGCCTCCGTCGGCGTGGTCACCCAGGACGGGCACCTGTTCCACGACACGATCCGGGCGAACCTGGAGTACGCGGCACCCGGCGCGAGTGACGACGAGCTGTGGGACTCGTTGCGGCGGGCGCGGCTGCTGGATCTGGTGACGTCGCTGCCGGACCAGCTCGACACCGTGGTCGGGGAGCGCGGGTACCGGCTGTCCGGCGGGGAACGGCAGCGGCTCACGATCGCCCGGCTGCTGCTGGCCAAGCCTCGGGTGGTGATCCTGGACGAGGCGACCGCGCACCTGGACTCGGAGTCCGAGGCCGCCGTGCAGGAGGCTCTGACCGAGGCCTTGCAGGGGCGGACCTCGCTGGTGATCGCTCACCGGTTGTCGACGATCCGGGCCGCTGACCAGATTCTGGTGCTGGAGCACGGGGAGATCGTGGAGAGGGGAACGCACACCGAGTTGATGGCTGCTGAGGGCCGGTACGCGGATCTCTACAACACCCAGTTCGCCGAGCCGCCCGTGGTCGGGGTGGTGCGGACACCTCGGTTCAGTTCGCGGGTCGAGGTGCCCCAGACGAATTGAGTCGGCGGGGGTTTGCTGGGGTCGGCCGCCTGGCGAGGTGGCGCCGGCTCCAGCGAAGGGGCGCCTGAATGCTGTGACCTGGGCGCCTCAGCACCCCGCCTTCCCGACACGCCCCGCATCCGGCGCCTATCCCGCCCCTGCGTCGTGCTGCCCTGCCCCGCGCTAGCCGCCCCACCCCGCATCCGGCGCCTGTCCCGCCATCCCGCCCCGCGTCGTGCTGCCCTACCCCGCGCTAGCCGCCCCACCCAGGCTTCGCCCCACTCCTCTCGTCTCGCCGCGACCGCGCGGTGGACCCCACCCAGCCGATCGGTTGGTTCGCGGGTCATCCGGTCGGCCGGGTCATCGGCTGATGTCCCACCGGGTCCGATCCGCGACGGTGGAACCACCAACGCGGAAGGGAACGAGATGAGCAACTCCGGGGGCGGGCGCGTCAGTCGGCGGGCGCTGTTGGCTGGTGCCGGTGCGCTGGCGGGCGGGGCGGTTGTGCAGGGACGGGCCGAGGCCTTAGGGCGTGGGGCCGCAGGGGGTGGGGCGGCGGCTGTGCGGATTCCGCCTGGGGACGTCCGGTACGAGAACCTGGTGCGGGGGAACAACTTCCGGTTCGTCGGGCGGCCCGACGAGATTCGGGTGGCTTCGACGACCGACCAGGTCGTGCGTGCCGTGGATGACGCGGTTCGAGGTGGGCGGCGGGTTGCCGTGCGCAGTGGCGGGCACTGCTTCGAGAACTTCACGGCCGCACCTGAGGTTCGGACGCTGGTCGATCTGTCCGGGTTGGACGAGGTCGGGTTCGACGCGGGCAGGAAGGCCTTCGTGGTGGAGCCCGGGGCGACGCTGGGACAGGTCTACAAGGCTCTTTGTGCCGGGTGGGGGGTCACCGTTCCCGGCGGTGGGTGTCCTGAGGTGGGGGCCGGTGGGCACATCGCCGGGGGTGGCTACGGGCCCCTGTCCCGGCGGTACGGGGCCGTGGTGGATCACCTGTACGGGGTCGAGGTGGTCGTGGTCGGGAAGGACGGCAGGGCTCGGGCCGTGGTCGCCACGCGGGAGGCCGGGGATCCGCACCGCGAGTTGTGGTGGGCGCACACCGGGGGTGGCGGTGGGAACTTCGGGGTGGTGACGAAGTACTGGTTGCGGTCGCCTGGGGACAAGGCGGTGTTGCCGGCGATGCCCCGGAACATGGTGCAGCACGTGGTCTTCTGGGACTGGGGGCAGTTCACCGAGGAGAAGCTCGCCGGGTTGGTGCGCAACTTCGGGGTGTGGCACGAGCGGCACAGTGCGCCGGGGGCTGCGGAGACCGGGCTCTACGGGGTGCTTGAGGTCAAGCACCAGGCCGGTGGGGTGGTGATGTTGTCGGTGCAGGCCGATGCGGACCTGCCGGGCGTCGGCGCGATGGTGGACGCGTTCGTCGCGGCGGTGTCCGAGGGGCTGACGCCCGTGTTCGAGTTGCGCAAGACGGTGCCGTGGTTGCACAAGATGACGTGGCCGGGCACTGGGGAGCCCGGTGATGTGCTGACGCGGCGGTACAAGATCAAGGCCGGGTACCTGCGCCGGGCGTTCACGGTGGAGCAGTGCAAGGCCTTGTGGCGCAACCTCACTGGTCCGAACGGGGCGCAGGGGAGCGTGTTGCTGATCGGGTACGGCGGGCAGGCGAACGCGGTGGCGCCGCACGAGACGGCGATCGCGAACCGGGACGTGGTGATGAAGGCGGTCTACCAGTCGGTGTGGAGTGAGGAGCAGGAGGACGCGGCGAACCTCGCTTGGGTGCGTGAACTTTATCGGGACGTGTATGCCGCAACGGGTGGTGTGCCTGTGCCCAACGAGGTCAACGACGGTTCCTACATCAACTACGCCGACGCCGACCTCGCGGATCCTGCCTGGAACACGTCGGGGGTGTCCGCGCAACGCCTGTACTACAAGGACAACTACCCGCGGCTGCAGCGGATCAAGGCGAAGTACGACCCGCACAACGTGTTCAGGCACGCCCTGTCGATCGAACCTGGTTAGTGGTGTGGATTGCGCCGCCGACGTCGCGTGACACACCACTAGGCTCACGCACGGGGGAGGAACGCTGATGAGCATTCCGGGAGCGCGGTGGCCGTACGTCCTGCTGGCGTTGCTGGCCGCCGCCACATTTCTCGACCGACGACCGGAGCCCGCAGAGCTCGTGCTGTGCGTGTGCACGGCCGCGTGGCTGGCGGTGGGCACCACGACGAAAGCGGTGCGGCCGTGGGTGTCCGCGGTCGGGCTGACCGTGCTCACGGGAGCGTTGGTGGTGCTCAACCCGTTGTTCGGGTTCCTCACCCCGGTGCCGTACTACTACACGTTCCTGGCGATTCCCTTTCCGTGGCAACCGGTCGGGGTGGCGGCGGTCGCGGCGGTGGCGGGTACGGCGCAGTCGTACGCGATCGACAAGTCCACGGTCGGAGGGGTCGCCATCTGGGTCGCGGTGATGGCGGGCAACGCCGTGCCGATGGTCGCGTACGCCTTCGTCGCGCGCCGGGCCGAGCAGCAGGAGGCGGAACGGGAGCAGGCGCTCGCCCAGGCCCGTGAAGCGAACCGGAGGCTCGCGGAGTCGTTGGCGGAGAACGAGGTCCTGCAGGAACAGCTCGTGGTGCGGGCACGGGAGGCCGGTGTGCGCGACGAACGCCAGCGGATGGCTCGCGAGATCCACGACACGCTCGCGCAGGGGCTCACCGGCATCATCAGCCAGCTCCGCGCGGCCGACGAGACGACCTGGCCCCGGCACGTCGCCGCCGCCACCGAGCTCGCCAGGGAGAGTCTCGACGAGACGCGGCGGTCGGTGAAGGCACTGCGTCCCGAACCGTTGCGCACCAAGCGGTTGATCGAGGCGGTGCGGCAGGTCGCGGAGAGGTGGTCGGCGCTGCACGACGTCCAGGTGCGGGTCGTCACCACCGGCGAGGCGCGGCTGATCGCGCCGGAGGCCGAGGTCGCGCTGCTCAGGGCCGCTCAGGAGGCGCTGGCGAACGTCGCGCGGCACGCGCGGGCCAGCCGGGTCGGCGTCACGGTGTCCTATCTGGAGAACGAGGTGGCGCTGGACGTGCGCGACGACGGGTGCGGGTTCGAGACGAGCACGGCGGACGGGTTCGGGCTCGAAGCGATGAGGCAGCGGATCGAGGGACTGGCGGGCACCGTGCAGGTCGAGTCGGAAATCGGTGCGGGCACCGGGGTGTCCGCCCGCGTGCCGGTGGAGGCGAGAGCGTGATCAAGGTCCTGGTCGTCGACGACCACCCGGTGGTCAGGGACGGGCTCACGAGCCTGTTCGCCCAGGACCCCGGTTTCGAGGTGGTCGGGGAGGCGGGTGACGGCGCCGAGGCGGTGCGGCTCGCGAAGGCCCTCAAGCCCGACGTCGTGCTGATGGACCTGCGCATGCCGGGCACGGACGGCCTGGCCGCCACCAGGGAGCTGGCCGGCACCGCGCAGGTGCTCGTGCTGACCACGTACGACAACGACAACGACGTGGTGTCGGCGATCGAGGCGGGCGCCACCGGCTACCTGCTCAAGGACGCTCCGCGCGACGAGCTCGTGCGCGCTGTCAGGGCCACCGCGCGGGGTGAGGCGGTGCTAGCGCCTGCCGCGGCGGCGTTGCTGATGAAACGGGTGCGCACCGAGGCGGCCGCGGTGCTCAGCCCGCGCGAGCTGGAGGTGCTGAGGTTCGTCGCCGGCGGGGCGACGAACCGCGACGTGGCCAAGGGACTGTTCATCACCGAGGCCACCGTCAAGTCACACCTGCTCAACATCTACGCCAAGCTGGAGGTGAGCGACCGGGCGGCCGCCGTCACCGAGGCGTTCCACCGCGGGCTGATCGTGCCGCGCGAGAACCGCTGATCACCGCAGGAACGCGGCCGTCGCGTTCAGCGCGCTGGCCGACGACCCTGCCTTCTCCACGACCACCGCGAACGCCACGTTGCCCTGGTAGCCCACGAACCAGCCGTGCTCGTCGCCGCCACCTGCCTCCGCCGTGCCGGTCTTCCCCGCCAGGCCGGGGATTGCGGCGAGCTGCTTGGCGGTTCCGGAGGTGACGACCTCGCGCATCATGGCCCGCAACGGCGCCAGCACCGCCGCCGGAGGGCCCGCCGCGACGTCGTTCGGTTCGGAGGGCTTGCCGCGCAACAGAGTCGGCGCCGGGGTCTTGCCGGAGACGACGGTGGCGGCGACCAGCGCCATGCCGAACGGGCTGGCCACCACGTTGCCCTGCCCGAAGCTGTTCTCCACCCGCTGGTCCCCGGTGGCGGGCGGCACCTTGCCGGTGTTCGTGTCCGCGCCGGGCACGGTCCAGTCGGCGCCCAGGCCGAAGCGCTTCGCCATGTCCGGCAGGGCGTTCGGGTCGAGCTTGGAGCCCAGGTCGCCGAACGTCGTGTTGCAGGACAGCGCGAACGCCGTGTGGAACGGCACGCTGTCGTGGCCGAAGCCCGCGTTGCTGATCGTGCGGGTGCCGATGGTGGCCTTGGCGGGGCACGCAACGGCGGTGTTCGCCTGCACGAGCCCCGCGTTCATGGCCGCCGCCGCGGTGACGATCTTCATCGTCGAGCCGGGGGCGTACCGGCCGACGAACGGGTTGGTGCCGCTCAACGCCTTGTTCTGCGCCACGGCCAGCACCTCGCTGGTGGACGCCTCGATCGCGACGATCGACGCACCCTGTGGGAGCGCGTCCACCGCCGCCTGGGCCGCAGCCTGACGGGCCGGGTCGATGGTGACGGTGATCTTCTCGCCACCCTCCGCCGCCTTGCCGTCGAGCTTCGTGAACGCGCCGCCCGCGGTGATGCCGACCTCCCAGCCGTCGGTGCCCTTCACGTCGCCGACCACACCGGTGATCGTCTTGTGCAGGCCGTCCGGGATCGTGCCCTGCACCAACGGCTTGCCGTCGCGGCCGAGCAGCGCACCGTCCGCCAGCGCCTTGCGGTAGGTGAGGGAGGCGCCCTCGGTGAGCTGCGGGTGGACGAGCGCGGGGGTCCAGTGGACCTTCCACGAGCCGCCCGCGCGCGTCATCGGCACCTTGATCTCGTACTTCAGCACCGCGGAGCCCGGCATCGTCCACGTGACGGCCGCGGTGAGCTCGGTGGCGGTGGCGTCAGGCGCCGGCGGTTCGGATCTCGCGACGGTGGCCTGGTACGCGGAGGTGCCCATGCCGGTCCTGGTGGCTTCGAGGGCCGCCGACGCCGCTTCCGGCGCGTCGGTGAAGACGGCGGCGCTGGCGGGTCCCGAGAACGCCCTGGTCAGGAACGAGCTCGCGACCTGGGTCGGAGTCTCGGCCGGCTTCGGCGGTTCGTCGGCGACCACCGTGGTCCTGCTGCCCGACCACAGCAGAACGCCCGCCACTGCGACGACGGCCGTCGTGACGAGCGCTCCGCTGACCAAGATCCATCTACGGGTCTTCTGTTCCACTGCAAGTCCCCCCAGACAAGTGCTTCCCCGCTGGGAGACTAACGGTGACCTGCTGAGAAGAACTGAGGATTTCTACTCATCCCAGCTGGGGGATGCGGGTCTGGTAGTGCCTCAGCAGGTCGGCGTTGGCCGCGTCGCCGCCCTCCACGTTCGCGCTGCGCCACAACGGCAGCTGCACGCCGGACTCGGCCGCCTTGTCGTGCAGGCGGACCATCAGCAGGTTCCACAGGAACGTCGTGGCCACCGTGGAGATCGCCGCCGTCACCGGGGCCTCCGCCGGATAGGTCGAGTCGCCGGGCGGCACCAGGTTGTCGAGGACGACCGTGGCGACCTCCGCCAGCGTGACGCCCGCACGGCGCGGAGCCTGCGCGCTCGACGCCACGGACGTCACGGCGACGACGGGGCAGCCCTTGCTCGCGGCCTCCTGGGCCAGCTCGACGGGGTAGTAGTTGACGCCGGAGGTCGAGAACACGAACAGCACGTCGTGCGGCGCGAGGCCGGACTCGCCGAGCACCTCACCCGCGAGGCCGGAGCGGCGTTCGGCGGAGGTGCTGCTGATCGCGCCGTGCATCGGCAGCAGCTCGGGGTGGTAGATCGGGCGCACGCAGGCCAGACCACCCGCGCGGTAGAAGGTCTCGGCGACCGCTGCCAGCGAGTGCCCCGCGCCCGCGGTGAGGAGGATTCCGTCGGCCTGGACGGCGGCCAGCACGAGCTCGGCCACGTCGTCGAGCGCGGACGCGTTGTGCTGCTCGACGCGCGTCAGGTGCGTGCGCACGAGGTTGCCGTAGTCGGATCCGGTCACGGTGTCGGTCGTCATGCCGGTCAGTAGTACCCGATCACGGATGACCCCACCAGTAACCCGGGCACCACAAACCTCGATACGCGCGATGAGGGACTCGTGCGGGCAGGGGGTGGGTTGGATCAGGCGGTACTTCTACTTCTGGGTGGTGCTGGTCGCGGTCTTCACGGCGGCGGCGGCCACGCACATCGCGCTGGCGGTGACCTACTCCGAGCTCTGGCCGGTGTGGGTGGCGCTGGCGCAGCTCGTCGTCGCCGGCGGGTGCGCTCGGGCGGCGGTGCGAACGAGGCCCTGAGGCAGCGGTTCGACGTCATTGGTGGATGCGCTGCTGGCGGCGGTGCGCACCAGGCCTTAGTCCGAGACAGGTCCTAAGCCAGCAGTTCGACGCCCAGCGCCGACGCGGTGTGCAGCACCGAGTTGCGGTGGCGCTGGGCGACGGCGAGGCCCGCGTCGCGCAGCACCGAGGCGTGCGCGCTGGCCGAGGCGGCGGAGATGCCCAGGCGCCTGGCCAGTTCCGTGGTGGTGCAGCCACCGGCGATGACCTCCAGCGCGGCGGCGCGGGTGCGGCCGAGCAACGCCTCCAGCGGCCGTTTGCCCGCGCTCGTCACGTGCAGGTCGCGGGCGATCGGGTAGACCAGCACGGGGGTGCGGCTCTGGTCGCGGAGCATGATCGGCCGTTCCCAGCAGAAGTACGACGGCACGAGCACCAGGCCCTGGCCGCGCAGGTGGACGTCCCGCTGGGGGAAGCGCGACTCGATCGACAGCACGGACGGCGTCCACGTGATCGTCGGGTGCAGCGACGCGAGCATGCCTTCGCAGCCGTTGTCCAGGAACGACCGCGCCCGCACCGCGCGGTCGGCGTCGACGACGGCCCGCACGTCGGACCAGATCGGAGCGAGCGCGCTGCTGTAGTAGGCGCGCAACGCGTCGCCCAAGGAGTCCAACGTGGCCACGTCGCCGCACGCCAGGAGGTGTGTGCGCGGGTCTAGGCGTTGCCGGCAGTCCAGTTGGCCCAGGTCCGCGCGCAACGACTCGACCGGCGTCGACAGCACGGCGTCGATGCCCGCGTCCACCGCGCACGAACCCGCGGTGGGCGTCAGGAAGTCGGGCGAGTAACCGACCGGCGGGGCGAGTTGCATGAGCCAGCGGGCGTCGTCGGGCAACGTCGTCCGCGCCGTCGCACGCCACGTGCCGAACACGGGCGTCGCCGACCGCTGCCGCAGCACGTGCAGGCTCAGCAGGATCTCCCACATCGGGTCGGGACCCGCGGCGACACGCACCCTCGCCAGGTCCTCCGCCGTGAAGTGGACACGCAGCACAGCAAGCAGGCTGGCACAGCGGACCGGGGCCTGTACCGGATTCGAGACAGGTCAGCCGAAAGGTGCATATCACCCACTCTGAGTAGGTGCGTGCGCGGCTTTCAGGGCTCCTGCCTGCGTTTTTAGGTCCTGACCGAATGTGGTGGCGACCGTTCGAGCGCTCCCGCCAAGCTTCTGCCGAGCGCCGGACAGGGGACCGGCGCCACCACTGAGGGGATCAGATCGATGAAGCTCGCGAAGATCACCGGGGCGATCGCGGCCGCCGGTGTCGCCATGACCATCCTGACCGCGCCGGTCGCGCTCGCCTCGCCCGGCGAGACCGTCATCCCGGCCGCCGCCGAGCTCGGCATCCAGGGTGAAGGCGTTCTGCCGCACGAGTTCCAGGTGCAGAAGACCGGCTACTGGTGCTCCGCCGCGGCCGCCCGCATCGCGTTGACGGCGCGGGGCAAGAAGGTCGAGCAGTCCACGCTCGCGTCGTACATGAAGGTCACGACCAACGGCCTGCCCAACATCAAGAACCTCGAGAACGCGCTCGACCACTACACCGGTTCGACCTACTACCAGGTCAAGCAGTGGTCGTCCGACTCGCAGCTGCTCACGAAGCTCAAGGCCGACGTCGTCTACAACGCCAACCGCGGCCACGCCGTCGTCATCAACGTGGTCAAGCTCAACGGCCGCAGCTACTCCGGCGGCCACTACGCCACGATCGTCGGCTACCGGGCGGGCGGCAACGAGTTCGCCGTCGCCGACCCGGCCTACGCGGGTGGCAAGCTCGCGTGGCTGAGCGCGTCCAACGTGTCGTCGGGCATCAAGCTCCGCCGCTACGTGGCCTGATCGCGCTCAGGTCCTCCGGCCGATCGACGTCCGCACCGTCCGCCACGTCAGCGCAGTCGACGTGGCGGACGGTGTTCGCCTTGAGGTAGTCCCGCGCGCCGTGGTCGCCCGCCGCCGACGACATCACGCCAGCGAAGTGGTCCGACCCGATCAGCACGGGATGCCCGATCTCACCGTGGTAGGTGGCTCTGGCCAGCGCTTTCGGTTCGGCGAGGGCCATGAGACGGTGCAGTGCGGCGACCGTGACACCAGGCGTGTCGACGGGGAGGACGAGCACCGCGTCCGCGCTGCCGACCGCGCGCAGTCCGGTCTGCAACGACGACCCCATGCCGGTCTCCCAGCGCGGGTTGTCGACGACCGTCACGCCGTCGAGAACGGCTCGGGAGCGCACTTCCGCGGCCTGCGCGCCGAGCACCACGACGACCGGGGCGCAGCCGGCCGTTCTGAGCAGTTCGGCGGCCGAGTCCACGAAGAGCTTGCCGTCCAACGGGACGAGGGCCTTGGGGGAGCCGAACCGGCGGCCGGCCCCCGCGGCGAGCAGAAGACCGGCCACGCGCATGTGGCCGAATCTAGTGGCTCATCGGGGAAACGGCCCGTGCGGCGGGGAGTCAGCCGATCCGGTAGCCGACTCCCGGTGTGGTCGAGATGATCGGCGGCTCGCCCAGCTTGCGCCGCAGCCGGCCCACCGTCACCGCGACCGTGTTGGTGAACGGGTCGGCGTTCTCGTCCCAGACCCGTTCGAGCAGCGACTCGGCGCTGAGGAAGCCGGGGTGCGCCCGCAGCAGGGCCTCCAGCACGGCGAACTCCTTCACCGAGAGCGCGAGCTGCCGGCCGTCGCGGACGACGGTCCGCCGCACCGGGTCCAGCTCGATTCCCGCCAGGCGCACCACCCTGGGCCTGGCGTCCGGCCTGCGGCGGGCCAGCGCCCGCACGCGCAGGACCAGTTCGGGGAAGTGGAAGGGCTTGGCGAGGTAGTCGTCGGCGCCGAGGGTCAGTCCGCTGACCCGGTCGCCGGGCGCGCTCGCCGCGGTGACCATCAGCACCATCGGCCGGTCCGCCCGTTCGGTGATCATCTGGCACAGCACGTCACCGTGCAGTCCCGGCAGGTCGCGGTCCAGGACCACGACGTCGTACCCGGTGAGGTCGGCCTCGGCAGCGGCGAGCCCGTCGTGCGCGAGGTCGACGGGCATCCCCTGGTCGCGCAGCCCTTCCGCGACGACCTCGGCGAGCGCGCGGTCGTCCTCCACGACGAGGACTCTCATGCCGGCACCGGTGTTTTCACGGCCGCGAGCACGATCGACACGCGCAGGCCACCCTCCGGCCGGGCCAGCAGTCCGAGGCGGCCGCCGTGCGCGGTGGCGACGGCGGCCACGATGGACAGACCCAGGCCGGAGGAGCCGACGCGCTCACCGCCGAGCCGTTCGAAGGGCTGGGCCAGCCGGTCGACCTCCCGCTGGTCGAAGACGGGGCCGCCGGTCTCGACGACGAGCGTCACCTCCTCGCCCGCGGCCGCGCTGATCCCGATCCAGCCGCCGGTCTCGTTGTGCCGCACGGCGTTGTCGACCAGGTTGCCGACGAGTCGCGCCAGCAGCGCCGGACTGCCGTGCGTGTCCGTTCCCGCCGGCACGTCGACCTCCACGGTCAGTTCCTTCGCCGCCATCTCGGCGGACAGCTCGCGCACCGCGACGTCGACGAGGTCGCGCAGGTCGACCGGGGCGGCGTCCGCGATTCCGCCGTGCTGCGCCCTGGCCAGCACGAGGAACCCGTCGAGCAGGTGGTCGACCCGGTCGAGCTGGACGCGCAGGCGGTCCGCGAGCGCCACCGTCGAGGCGGCCTGGCCGGGTTTCGCGGCCGCCACGTCCGCCGACGCGCGCATGGTCGCGAGCGGGGTGCGCAACTCGTGGGAGGCGTTGGCGACGAAACGGCGCTGCGCGACGAACGACACCTCAAGCCGTTCGAGCAACTCGTCGATGGTGTCGGCGAGGCCCTTCACCTCGTCGGCGGGGCCGGTGACGGCGAGCCGCCGGTCCAGGCTCTCGGCGGAGATGCGCCGCGTGGCGCTCGTGATGGTCCGCAACGGCCGCAGCACCCGCCGGGCGAGCAGCCGGCCGACCAGCAGCGAGACGACCGCCATCACGACCAGTGCCACCAACGACCCCGCGAGCAGCTGACGTTGCTGCTGCGCGTGCACCTGCTCCAGCTGGGCCTGGAGCTGGAGGACGAGCTGCTGCTCCGAGCCGAGGCCGGGCGGCGGCGCGACATCGCTCACCCGCCCGCCGGACAGCAGGAAGGTCAGGCCCAGCAGTCCGGCGCCGGACAGGAGGAACACGACGGCGTACAGGACCGTGAACCTCGCCCCGATGGTTCCGCTGCTCATGGCGCCAGCATGCCCGCGACGACCTAACACCGGCATGACAACGTCGCTTCGGCCCGTGTCATCAGCCGATCGGTAGACCCTCACCATGCCGATCACCGAAGTGCTCCGCCGGGAGTGGACGACGTTCCGCACCCCGGTCCGCCTGCTGTCCCTGGCCGCCGCGGCCCTCGCCGTCGTCGTGCCGGGTCTGCTGACCTCCGGCGGCCAGCCGTCCTGCGACGAACAGTGCCCGTCCGCGATCACCGCCCGTGACGGGTCCGTCGTCAGCGACACGTTCTGGTTCCGGCACCAGGACCTCGGCCGCGACGGCAGCATCACGGTCAGGTTGACGTCGATGACCGGGACGATCACCTACCCGCCACCGGACCACGACGAGATCGTGCCGGGGCTCGTGCCGTGGGCGAAGACCGGGATCATCGTGAAGGACGGCGCCCGGCAGGGCTCGCCGTACGCGGCGCTCGCGCTGACCGGCAGCCACGGCGTGCGCTTCCAGCACGACTACCGGCACGACGTCGCCGGGAGCGCGGGCGGCGTCTCGGAGCAGTCCCCGCGCTGGCTGCGGCTTACCCGGTCGGGCGACACCGTCACCGGTTCCGAGTCGTCGGACGGCAGGCAGTGGCACGTCGTCGGGACGGCGGAGCTCACCGGACTGCCGGACACCGTCCAGGTAGGACTCTTCGCCACCTCGCCGGGAGACCTCACGCTCCGCCGGACAGCTCTCGGCGGCACGATCGAGGAGGTCCGCTTCACCCAGGCCGTCGGCGTCTTCGACAACGTCACCGTGAACGGGGGCGGCGGGCCGTGGCGGAGCGGTTCGGTCGGCGAGATGAACCACACCGACTGGGAGAAGTTCCACAACGCGTCCGGCGCTGTGGAGAAGAACGGCGTCGTGACCGTCAGCGGCATCGGTGACATCGGGCCGATCGGGGAGGGCGGTGCCGCGCGTGCCGCGGAGAAGACGTTGTCCGGTCTGGTGATCGCGCTCGTGGTCGTGCTCGTCGTCGTGGCGGGCCACGGCGCCCGCACGGCCTCCCGGCGGACGATCGGTGCCGGGGCGGCCGTCGTCGGGTCGGCCACCTTCGTCACCGGACTGCTCGCCGCCGGGGTCGCCGTCGCGGCCGCGTCCTCGCCGGTACCGGTCTTCGTGCGGGTGGTCGCCGGTGTCGCCGCGGCGCTCGCGCTCTGTTCGGTCCTGGCGTACGGGCTGGGCGCGTGGCTGCGCCGAGGCTGGCCTGCGATCACCGCCGGACTGGCGCTGGTCGCCGTGCCCTACGCCGTCACCTCGGTCCCGCTGCTGCCCGACGCGGTCGCGGAGTGGCTGCTGCGGCTCACCCCGGCCGCCGGGTTCGCCGTCAAGCAGACACTGGTGGAGTTCCCCCAGGTGACGGCGCACTACGCGCCGTCGGCAGGGTTCTACCCGCTGCCGTGGTGGGCGGGCCTCGCGGTGCTCGCCGCGTACACGGCCGCGGCGCTGTGGCTGGCTAGTTCAGGTTCTCGAGGATCAGCGACGACGCCGCTTCCGGGATCTCCTCGGGAATCCAGTGGCTGACGTCCTCGACCATCTCGAACCGGTACGGCCCGGTGCACCACTTCTCGGTCTCGAACGCGGCCACCGACCCGAACGCGACGTCCTCGGTGCTCCACACGTACATGGTCTTGACGCTCACCTTGTCGGCGGCGCCGTGCGGCTTGCCTGCGCGGTACCAGTTCAGGGCGGCGGTCAGCGCGCCCGGTTCGCTGAGGCGCTGGACGTACTCCTCGACGTGCGAGGGCCGGACCCGCCACTCGAACATCTGCTTGAGCGCGTGGGCGTTGTTGTCGAGCATGCGCTTCTCGGTACTGCGCTCACGCCAGTCGAGCATGTACCGCGACCGCATCGACTGCTCCTCGTCGGTCTGCAGCGCCGTCTTCAACGCGCCGGGGTGCGGCGTGGAGAAGACGGTCAGCGTGCGCAGGCGCTCGGGGTGCTCGATCGCCGTCCACCACGCGACGGCGCCGCCCCAGTCGTGCCCGACCAGGTCGAACGTGGCCCAGCCCAGTGCGTCCGCCATCGCGATCACGTCGCCGACGAGGTGCGTGACGGTGTACTCGGACGCCTGTTCCGGCCGCACGCCGGGGGAGTAGCCGCGCTGGTCGGGGGCGACGGCGCGGAAGCCGTTCACGCCGAGCACCGCGACCTGGTGCTCCCATTCGATGGCGGCCTCGGGGAAGCCGTGCAGCAGCAACACCGGGCGGCCGTCCTCGGGGCCGGACGCGATGGCGTCGAAGGAACCTGCCTCGGTCTCGATGCTGATGTGGTCGATCACGGGTGCGAACCCTACTGCGTGAGCTCGGCGGACACGTCCCACAGGCGGCGTGCCACCGCGGTGTCCTTCGCCCTCGCCGAACGGCCGACCAGCTTCGGCGCGCCCCGTCCCTCCATGAAGCCGCCGGGACCGGCGTAGCTGTCGCCGGGCACGTCCCGCACCGCCGCGAACAGCGTCGGCAGGGCGCCGGCGTCGTCGCTCTGCGAGAACGGGGTCACCGCCTTCTCCACGAGACGGGCGAGCGGCCTGCCCTCGGGCCGCATCAGGTTCGTGGCCGCGAGCCCTGGGTGCGCCGCCGTGGCGATCACCGGGGAGCCGGCCCGGGTGAGCCTGCGCTGGAGTTCGGACGTGAACAGCAGGTTGGCGAGCTTGGACTGCGCGTAGGCGGCCATCGGCCGGTACCGCCTGCGCTCCCAGTTGAGGTCGTCGAAGTCGATCTTCCCGGCGCGGTGGCCGGTGGACGAGACGGTGACGACCCGTTCGCGGATCTGGGGCAGGAGCAGGTTCGTCAGCGCGAAGTGGCCCAGGTGGTTGGTGCCGAACTGCAGCTCGAAGCCGTCGGCCGTGCGGGTCAGCGGCGGGACCATCACCCCCGCGTTGTTGATCAGCACGTCGACCGGGCCGGTGAGCTCCTGGGCGAACGCGCGGACCGAGGCGAGGTCGGCGAGGTCGAGTCTGCGGACCTCGACCTCGCCGGTCATGGTCGCGGCGGCCTCCGCGCCCTTGTCCAGGTTGCGCACGGCGAGCACGACGCGGGCGCCCTTGCGGGCGAGCACGCGGGCGGCGGCACGGCCGATCCCGCTGTTCGCGCCGGTGACGACGACGGTGCGGCCGGTCAGGGAGGGGACGTCCGAGGCGCTGAATGTTGTCATGAGCTACAAAGTAGACACCGACAACAATGTAGTCAACGAAAACAACGCCGGTATCATCTGGCCCGTGTCAGACGAACGGCCTTATCACCACGGAAACCTCCGCACCGCGCTGCTCGACGCCGCCGAGCGCGGCCTGCGCGAACGCGGCGCGGACCAGCTCGCCCTGCGCGACCTGGCCAGGGAGATCGGCGTCAGCCACGCCGCACCGCGCCGGCACTTCCCGAACCGCCAGGCGTTGCTCGACGCGCTGGCCGAGGACGGGTTCACCCGGCTCGACACCGTCCTGCGCGCCGCCCTCACGAGCGACGACACGGCGGAGCGGCTGCGGGCCGTCATGACCGCCTACGTCCGGTTCGCCACCGGCAACGCCGCGCTGGTCGAGCTGATGTACACGAGCAAGCACCGGCCGGGGGCCACCAGGATCGTCGAGGCCGCCGAGGGACCGTTCGGGCTGATGCAGGAGCTGGTCCAGCGTGGACGGTCGGAGGGGCTGCTGCAGGCGGACGACCCGGAACGCCTCGGGCTCGTCCTGTTCGCGACGCTGCAGGGCATCGCCCTCGTCATCAACAGCGCCCTCGCGGGGCCGGAGCAGCTCGACGGGCTCGTCGACACGGCGATGGGACAGTTCGTCCGGAAGGTGTGAGCTGGCTCTCAACGGGCGAGCCGAAGGGCGTGGCCTCACGAACATCAAATGTGCACCCGCATGTAGACGTGGCGAAACCGCAGGACGGTACGAATGCCGTCGTGCTCGTGCTGCACGGCGGCCGCGAACACGGCCAGGAACCCGTCAAGCGCCTCAACCTCGCGTATCTGAGGATGGTGCCGCTGGCCCGCGCGCTGCGCGCGCCCGGCGTCGAGGTCTGGAACCTCCGCTACCGGGTGCGCGGCTGGAACGCGCCGAGCCTCGACCCCGTCAAGGACGCGCGGTGGGCGCTCGACAGGATCGCCGAGCTCCATCCCGGCAAACCGGTCGTGCTCGTCGGCCACTCCATGGGCGGGCGGACCGCGTTACGCGTCGCCGGTCACCCCAGTGTGATCGCGGTGTGCGCGCTCGCGCCGTGGCTCGTGCCCGGAGAGCCCTACGAGCAGCTCAGGGGCAAGGCCCTGCTGATCGCGCACGGCGACCAGGAGCGGATGACCGATCCCGCGAAGTCGCTGGCGTTCGCGCGGCAGGCCAAGACCGTGACCGACCGGGTCGCGCGGTTCAGCGTCGTCGGTGACGGGCACGCGATGCTGCGGAGGGCGAAGGACTGGACCCGGATCGTGGTGTCTTTCGTCCACGGTGAGCTCGGGCTCGAACCGGTGGCGCCCGACATCGCGAATGCCATGCAGGAGGTCTCGCCGCGAGGCCTCGACGTGCCGTTGGGAGGCTCGCGTGGCTGAGGTCGCCGTCGTCGGAGCAGGAGTTGCCGGACTCACGGCAGCGTACGTGTTGCAGCGCAAGCACGACGTCACGCTGTTCGAGGCCGACGACCGGCTCGGCGGGCACGCCCACACGCACGACCTCGGCGGCGTGCACGTCGACAGCGGGTTCATCGTCCACAACGAACGGACGTACCCGAACCTGATCAGGCTCTTCCGCGAGCTCGGCGTGTCCACTCAGGACTCCGAGATGTCGATGAGCGTCCGGTGCGACGGCTGCGGCCTGGAGTACGCCGGCGCGAAGAAGCTGCCCGGGCTGTTCGCCCGCCGCCAGAACGCCCTCAACGGCAACTACCTGCGCATGCTCAGCGAGGTCACCCGGTTCTACCGGCACGCCCAGCGCGTCCTCGCCCACGAGGAGGCGCACGACGTCACGCTCGGCGCGTTCCTGGTGATCGGCGGGTACAGCAGGTACTTCGTCGACCACTTCATCATCCCGCTGGTCAGCGCCGTCTGGTCGTCCGGCGCGGCGCTGAGCATGAAGTACCCGGCCTGGTACCTGTTCGAGTTCCTCGCGAACCACGGGATGCTCACGATCGGCGGCACCCCGCAGTGGAAGACCGTCGTCGGCGGCTCGCGCACGTACGTCGACCGCGCCGTGAAGGGTCTCAAGGCCGTCCACGTCGGCACGCCGGTCCGCGCCGTCACGCGCACCGGCGGCGGCGTCGAGATCCGCGACGAGAACAACGTGCTGCACACCGCGGACCACGTCGTGATCGCCACGCACCCGGACCAGGCGCTGGGTCTGCTCGCCGACCCGACGCACGCCGAGAAGGACGTGCTCGGCGCGTTCCAGTACTCGCGCAACGAGACCTGGCTGCACACCGACGCGTCGATCCTGCCCCGCGCGGCCGGCGCGCGGGCGTCGTGGAACCTCTACAAGCGCGCCTGCCGGGAAGCCGACGGCCAGGTGCTCGTCAGCTACCACATGAACCGCCTGATGCGGCTCGACGAGCCGCGCGACTTCGTCGTCACGCTCAACCCGCACGACGTGAGCCCGGACAGCGTGCTCGCGAAGATGGTCTACGAGCACCCGATCTACACGCCGGACTCCGTTGCGGCGCAACGACGTCTGCCCGAGATCAACACCGGCACGACCGCCTACGCCGGCGCGTACCACGGCTGGGGCTTCCACGAGGACGGCTGCGCGTCCGGGGTGAGGGCGGCCAGGCACTTCGGGGTGGACTGGTGATCTACGACGTCCTCATCACCCACTCGCGCCGCGAACTGATCGACAGGGCGTTCAGCCACCGCGCCTACATGTGGCTGGTCGACCTCGACGGGCTGCCGCGCCTCCCGCTGTGGGCGCGGCCGTTCGCGAGGTTCGAGGCCCGCGACCACCTCGGGTCGCCGGACAAGTCGATCAGGGAGAACCTGGACGAGTGGCTGGCCGGGCGCGGTATCGACCTCGGCGGCGGGCAGGTCCTCATGCTCGCCAACGCCCGCGTGCTCGGCTACGTCTTCAACCCGCTGTCCGTGTACTGGTGCCACGACGCTTCCGGAGAGCTCGTGTGCGTCGTCGCGGAGGTGCACAACACCTATGGCGGCCGTCATTGCTATCTGCTGCGCACCGACGACAAGGGGCGCGCGTCGGTCGACAAGGAGTTCTACGTCTCCCCGTTCCTGGAGGTGGACGGCCACTACGTGATGAAGCTGCCGAAGCCGGGAGACCAGCTGTCGGTGACGATCGCGTTGCGGCAGAACGGGAAGACCACTTTCAGCGCCACGATGAAGGGCACGCGCAGCTCGGGGCTGCGCATGCTGTTCAGGCGGCCGCTGATGCCGCAGCGCGTGTCCGCGCTGATCCGCCGTCATGGAATCGCGCTCTACCTGAGGCGCATCCCGATCATCCCCAGGAGTGATGGATGAGCACGTTGTCGTTGCCACGTCCGGGTCAGGGCATTTGGCCGGGACTCTTCAACGCGCCCCGCTCGCCGATGCGCGCCCGCATCGCCGAGTCGTTGTTCCGCAACGCCGTGCGCACGCTGCCGGTGACCGTGCGGCTGCCCGACGGCAGGGAGTGGGGCGCGGGCGGCCCGGTCATGCGCCTCGTCCGTCCCGCGGAGTTCTTCCACCGGCTCGGCGCCGACGCCAAGATCGGCTTCGGCGAGGCCTACATGGTCGGCGACTGGGACGCGGAGGACCTCGCGGGCGTGCTCGCGGCGTTCGCGGCCCGGCTCTCGACCCTGATCCCGCCCGGCCTGCAGCGCATGCGGCGGTGGGCGGAGCGGCGGCAGACCGAGATCAACGACGTCGCCGGGTCGCGCCAGAACATCCACCGGCACTACGACCTGTCGAACGAGCTGTTCGGCGTGTTCCTCGACGAGACGATGACGTACTCGTCGGCGTTGTTCGACGGCCCGGACACCGACCTGTGCACGGCCCAGCTGCGCAAGATCGACGGCGTGCTCGACTACGCGGGCGTGCGCTCGGGCTCACGCGTGCTGGAGATCGGCACCGGCTGGGGCGCGCTCGCCATCCGGGCGGCCCAGCGCGGCGCCACCGTCACGTCGCTGACCATCTCCGCGGAACAGCGGAAGCTGGCGCTGGACCGGGTGAGGGACGCGGGTCTCCACGATCGGGTGACGGTCGAGCTGCGTGACTACCGTGAGGAACGCGGCCAGTACGACGCCGTCGTCAGCGTCGAGATGATCGAGGCGGTCGGTGCCGAGTACTGGCCCGAGTACTTCGCGATGCTCGACCGCGTGCTCGCGCCCGGCGGCCGCGTCGGACTGCAGGCGATCACCATGCCGCACGACCGCATGATCGCGAGCAAGGCCAGCTACACCTGGATCCACAAGTACATCTTCCCCGGCGGGCTCATCCCGTCGGTCCGGTCGATCGAGGAGTCGGTCCGCGACCACACGCGGCTGGAGATCGTCGACTCGCGGTCGTTCGGGCTCGACTACGCCGAGACGCTCCACCGCTGGCGCGACACGTTCCTCACCCGTTGGGACGAGGTGCGGGAGCTGGGCTTCGACGACACGTTCCGCCGGATGTGGGAGTTCTACCTGGCCTACTCGGAGGCCGGTTTCCGCGTCGGCTACCTGGGAGTGCAGCAGTTCGCCATGGCCGAAAGACTGGGCCGTTAGGACCACGTTCTACCCCAAAAGGGTGCTGGTGGTCCCACCCGACTGGACTTCGTGGTCCTCTTGGAAGCAGCCGGTATCAAACGGCACGCTGCGGTCTCTTCTTCAGTGGAACCCCAGTGTCGCTTGAGTGGAGGAGGTCGCCGGGATGGTCATGCCCACAGCCGTGCGGACCGGTGGTGGTGTCGCGGTCCTCGTTCCCTCAGAGGACACGGGGGCCTGGAACTCGCCAACGGTGCCCATGCGCCGTCGGGTGCACCAGGCACCGGTCTCCAACCAGTGGCTCGCCGAAGCCGAGTTCGCCGACCTCGTCGACGCCGCCCTGGCCGGAGACAGACGGGCGGTCGAGCACCTGCTCGGCCGCATCCAGCCGCTGATCGTGCGCTACTGCCGCGCCCGGGTCGGCGGCCGCGAACGCACGCTCGTCTCGGCGGAGGACATCGCGCAGGAGGTCTGCGTGGCGGTGCTCGGCGCGCTGTCGAAGTACCGCTACGAACCGGGCTCGTTCCTGGCGTTCGTCTACGGCATCGCCGCGCACAAGGTCGCCGACGCCCGCCGCCGCGCCGTCCGCAACCGCGCCGAGGTCGTCCCGGAGCTGCCCGACTGCCCCTCGCTGGAGGCAGGTCCGGAACAGCACGCCGTCAACGGCGAGATGATGGCCCAGGTCACGCGCCTGCTGCACAAGCTGCCAGCCCGCCAGCGCGAGATCCTCGTGCTGCGGGTGGCCGTGGGCCTGTCCGCCGAGGAGGTCGCGCTGGCCGTCTCGTCGACGCCGGGGGCCGTGCGGGTGGCGCAGCACCGCGCGCTCACCCGGATGCGCGAGATGATCGCCGAGGAGGGCTGACCCGCTCGATGATCGCCGCGAGGTCTTGCGGGCAGGACAGGAACGGGGAGTGTCCTGCATCAAGGCGTTCGGTCGCGGTCGCTCTCGCCGCCATCGCCTCCTGGGCCGGTGGCGGGATGGCGTTGTCCTTCTCGCTGATCACGTAGGTGCTCGGTGTTCGTCGCGTCGAGGTGACCTGCTCGGTGAAGGCTCTTCTGCTCTGCGGACGCAGCATGCCCGTGGGCGGTTCGTCGACGTCGTTGAAGAAGACGGTCTCCGGGTTCAGCGCGTGGATGACGTCTTCTTCTGTGCGCCACCACGGCGGGGGAGTGCCGCCGACCATCTTGATCAGCGAGTCGCCTGCCTCCGGCAGGAACGCGGCGACGTAGACGATGTGCTCGACCTCGGGGGTCGCCGCCTGCGTGGCGGGGATGCCGCCGTAGGAGTGGGCGACGATCATGGTGGGACCGTTGATCGCGCTGCGGATCGTGTCGGCGTCGTCGTGCATGCCGTGTTCCGCGGCGTTGTGCGGTGCCGCGCTGGGCAGGTCGACGGTGCCGACCCGCCAGCCGTTCGCTTCGAGGTGGGTGCGCAGCGGGGTCCAGCACCAGGAGCCGTGCCAGGCGCCGTGCACCAGCAGTAGGGCGGGGCGTTCGGACATGTCCTCAGTGGACGCTTCCCGCGCCGTCGCTGGGAAGCGATGGCTTCCGGTGGGTGGAAACACTCAGGTTGGTGAAGGCCGCGACCAGCGCCGTGACGAGGATCAACGCGCCGAAGACCAGCAATGCCGCGGCGCCGCCGACCGCTCCCGCCAGGAACCCGCCGAGCGCGGGCGCCAGCGGCGTCAGCACGCGGGCGGCCAGCGTCGATACCGCGTCCAGGCGGCCCATCATGTCCTCGGGGACCAGCTGCGAGTGCAGCGCCGAGACCGAGACGTTGATCAGCGGCGTCACCGTGGCGGTGAGCGCCAGCGGCACGAACGGCCAGAACACGCCGAACGGCAGCGCCATCGCCAGGGTGCAGACCCCGAAGACGGTCAGCACGGCGAGCATCAGCCTGCCGGGCGCGAGAGTGATCTTCGGGGACACCAGCGAGCCGATGACCCCGCCGACCCCGATGCCCGCGACGACCAGGCCGGTGTCGAGACCGCTGCCGCCGCGCTCGGCGACCAGGGCGAACACCGGCAGCATCGAGGCACCCCCGAGCAGGTTCAGCACGAGGAAGATGATCGTCAGGTTGCGCAGGCCGGTCTGCCGCCAGAGCCAGCGACCCGCGTCCTTCACGTCGTGACGCATGGGTTGGCGCGGGCCCTGCGCCGCCCGTGCCGGGATCTTCGCGAACCACGCGCAGACCGCGGCCACGGCGAACGTGACCACGTCGACCACGAACGGGACCGCCCGGCCGGCGGCCATGAGCAGCGCGCCCAGCGGTGGCCCGGCGACCCGTGCCGCGTGGCCGCGCGCCTCCTCCTGGGCGTAAGCGGTCCTGAGCTGGTCCTCGGGCACGACGGCCTGGATCGCGGCGGTGCGGGCCGGGCTCGCGAACGCCGTGCAGACGCCGTCGACGACCGCGAGGACGACGAAGACGGCCACGTGCACGTGACCGGTGACGGTCGTTTCCTTGTCGCAGCGGGTGAATCGATCCGGACTGACCAGCCCCCAGGGGGCTCGCGCGCCCCACTCCGATCGTCCCACCTCGCACCGACAGCCTGGCGTGACGAAGATCGACGTCGGCCCGCTTGTCCACAGGCGCCGAGTTGTCCACAGATCGCCGGAGTGCGCGGCTCAACCTCGGCCGCGCTCGATACGCTGGAAGTGGGGGGATCCCCGCGCCGCCGAACCACAGCAGCTGGAACTGGACATTTTTCCTGAGCGCAACCCCCATGCGCGTCGTTTCTAACGCATGGTTGTCGGGGTCGGGTGGCAAGGTCTACGCATGGCTGATCCCACGGCTGCCCCCGACTACGACGTGCTGCTGACCGGCACCGTCTTCCTCGACATCATCTTCACCGGCCTGCCCCGCCCACCGGAGCCGGGCACCGAGGTGTGGTCGGAAGGCCTCGGGTCGTGCCCCGGCGGGATCGCCAACCTCGCGGTGGCGCTGCGCAGGCTCGAACTGAGGACCGCGCTCGCGGCGGCGTTCGGGGAGGACGCGTACGGCGACTTCTGCTGGGACGTGCTCGCGGACCAGGAGGGCGTCGACCTCTCCTACTGCCGTCGCTTCTACGGGTGGCACTCGCCGGTGACGGTGAGCATGGCGATGGAGCGCGACCGCAGCATGGTCACGCACGGGCACAAGGCCCCCGTCGTCGCCGATGACCTCTTCTCACCGCCGCCGTCCGCACGGGCGTGCTTCGTGCACATCCAGGCCGAGGACGAGCAGTGGGTGCGCACGGCCAAGCAGAACGGCGCGAAGCTCTTCGCCGACATCGGCTGGGACCGCACCGGGGCGTGGTCGCCGGAGCTCCTGCGCCGCCTCGACGGATATGACGTGTTCCTCCCCAACCACGTGGAGGCGCAGGGCTACACGCGCACCGACACCCCGGAGGCCGCCGCGCGCAAGCTCGCCGAGCACGTGCCCGTGGTGGTCGTCACACGAGGGGGCGGGGGAGCGGTCGCGGTCGACAGCGCCACCGGCGAGTGCGTGGACGTGCCGGGACTCAACGTCGCGCAGCTCGACGCGACAGGTGCCGGTGACGTGTTTGGGGCGGGGTTCGTGATGGGCACTCTGGCCGGGTGGCCGCTCGAACACCGGGTGCGGTTCGCGAACCTGTGCGCCGCCTTGTCCGTCCAGCACTTCGGCGGCTCGCTGTCGGCACCGGGCTGGGGAGACATCGCGGTCTGGTGGCGGACGGTGAGCCGGCGCCCGGACGAAGAGCTGTCGCGCTACGGGTTCCTGGACGACCTGCTCCCGAACCACGCGGGCGTCGAGGTGCGCAGGGCTAGTCCGACGATCGGGCTGCGACTACTCCGGTAGGTTGAAAACAGTCGATCAGCGGACGCAACCTCACGGGCCTCCCGCGCGACTTAATACGTAGAGACTTTCTGGGGTTTGTTCGGAAGGAGTTGCGGGTTGTTCGCCGCACGCGCGTCAGGCTTGGTCAAGTTGATGGGGTTGTGCCTGACGGCGGGCGTGCTCCTCGCCGCGATGGTGTTCCCGTTCGTCGGAGGTCTCGGGCTCGCGTCCAACCGCGCGGCCGACACCGTCGACCAGACGTCGGGCGACCTCGCGAAGGGTGAGCTGCCGCTCGTCACCACCATCCAGGACAGGAACGGCGAGCCGATCGCCTACCTGTACGACCAGTACCGCATCCCGTTGGAGTCCAAGGACATCGCGGACACCATGAAGGGCGCGATCCTCGCGATCGAGGACAAGCGCTTCTTCGAGCACCAGGGCGTCGACTGGCAGGGCATCGCCCGTGCCGCCGCCAAGGCCGGTGTGGACGGTGGTGCCACGCAGGGCGCCTCGACGCTCACCCAGCAGTACGTGAAGAACTACATGGCGTTCGTGCTCGGCGCCGACAACGAGCAGGAGGCCTGGGAGAAGGCCACCGAGGCGACGATCGGCCGCAAGATGCGCGAGGCGCGCGTGGCGTTGCAGCTCGAACAGCAGATGAGCAAGGACGAGATCCTCACCGGCTACCTCAACATCGTGCCGCTGGGCAACCAGACCTACGGCGTCGGCGCGGCCGCGAAGGCCTACTTCGGCACCACCGCCGACAAGCTGACCGTGTCGCAGGCCGCGTTGCTCGCCGCGATCGCGAACCGCCCGTCGTCGCTGAACCCCGGCGCCTCCCCGGAGAAGGCGCTGGAGCGCCGCAACATCGTCATCGACAAGATGCGCGAGAACGGCGCGTTCGGGTCCGACGAGACCGAGGCCAAGAAGAAGGCCGAGGAGTACAAGGCCGAGCCGCTGGGCATCGTCGAGGACCTGCAGCTGCTGCCCAAGGGCTGCGTCGGCGCCGGTGACGGCCCGATCTACGGCTTCTTCTGCTCCTACCTGCTCGACTACCTGCGCCAGGCCGGCATCACGAACAAGGAACTGCAGCGCGGCGGCCTCACCATCAAGACCACGCTCGACCAGAAGGCCACGAAGGCGGCCAAGGAGTCGGCCGAGCAGCAGGTGCCTAAGACGCAGAACGGCATCGCGAACGTCATGTCCGTCGTCGAGCCGGGCACCGACAAGCACCGCGTGCGCGCCCTCGTCGCCTCCCGCGACTTCGGCAACAAGGCCGAGCTCGGCCAGGTCGCCCGCCCCGTGCCCGCCGAGGTGCTGCCGTTCGGCCCCGGCTCGGTGAACAAGGTCTTCACCGCCGCCGCGGCCCTGGAGCGCAACCTCACCGGCATCGACAAGTCCATCGACGTGCCCGACGTCTACTACTCGAAGGTCTACCCCAACGGCGGCGCGCCGTGGAAGGTCCAGAACTCGGGCAAGTACGGCGACAAGATGTCGCTCACCCAGGCCCTCGCGACCTCGCCGAACACCGGCTTCGTGATCCTGCAGGAGAAGGCGGGCCTCAACAACGTCGTGGACATGGCCTACCGCCTCGGCATGCGCGAGACGCTGCAGGGCGTCAACCGCGGCGGCGAGCCCATCAACTCCGACAAGTCGAACGGCCCGACCCAGGGCGACTGGACGAAGCAGAACAACGCGGGCTCCTACACCCTCGGCCCCGGCGCCACGAGCGTCCTGGAGCTGGCGAACGTCGCCGCCACCATCGTCTCGAAGGGCACCTGGTGCCCGCCGACCCCGGTGGAGCAGGTCCTCGACCGCTACGGCAAGCCGGTGCCGCTGAAGGAAGCGCCCTGCGAGGAAGCGGTCAACCCGGACCTGGCAGCCTCCCTGGCCCAGGGCATGTCGCACGACACGACGGGCTCCGGCACCGCCGCGACCGCCGCCTCCGCCTCGGGCTGGAACCGCCCGACCATCGGCAAGACGGGAACCACCGAAGAGCACAAGTCGGTCGCGTTCCTGGCCGCGACCCCGCAGTTCGCGGGCGCCGTCATGACCTACGCCGACGGCAACAACCCGCAGGTGATCTGCGCCAGCCCGATCAGGCTCTGCCCTGGCAGCTCGCAGGGCGTCTTCGGTGGCCAGGTGGCGGCACCGACGTGGTTCAACGCCATGAAGGTGATCCACGAGGGTCTGCCGGTGGCACCGCTGCCGCCCGCTGCCGCCCGGTACAAGTAGTCACGCAGCTCGGCCCAGGGGCCGTCGGACGCCAGGAGCGTCCGGCGGCCCTTTGTCGTGGGTGGGGGAGGTGGCGGCGGATGTGGGGCGCGGGGTGAGGGGTGCGGGATGGCGAGGCAAGCGGGGAGATGGGTGGGGAGGCGAAGCAGGGGGAGGCGGCGCAGAGCTGGCGAGGCGGGGCGGAGGGAAGCGAGCGGGAGGGGCGGAGCGGGCGGGGCGGAGCGGGCGAGGGAGCGGGTGAGGCGCAGCGGGGAAGGGGAGCGGGGAAGGAGGAGCAGGGAAGGGGGCGCGGAGCTGGCGAGGCGGGGCAGGGGGAAGCGAGCGGGCTGGGCGGAGCCGGGCGAGGGAGCGGGTGAGGCGCAGCGGAAAGGGGAGCGGGGAGGTGGTGCGGGCGAGATGAGGCGGAGCGGGGGAGGGGGGAGTCGGCGCCGGGGAGGCGTCGCGGGGAGGCGCTGGGGGCGACGGGGCGGGCGAGGCGCGCTGCATGGGAGTGGCGCCGGACATGGCGCGCCACGGGACGTGTTGCGGCACCGCCGCTAACGCAATGGCGAAGCCGAGGCGTCCCTACCTCGTCGGGCTCTGATCAGCGGTAATGGCTCAACCCCGACGGCGATTGGGGCTTGACTTTGGGTGCGAGGCCTTAAACTTGACCACTCGGCCGGGCTTCACAGACCGGCCTTTTCCAGGCCGAGGAAGGCCTCGCAAGGGCCCCGAAGTCAAGCCCCAATCGCGATCGTCGCGAAGCGGCGATGACGCAACCCGGCTCGACAAGGCCCACGCAACCACCCGCCCAAGGGTGACGCGCACGCAAGAGCGCCCGCTGGAACCGCCACCAGCCCACACAAGCCGACCCGCCCCAAACGACTCCGACCACCCCAAGTAGTCGCGCCCACCCACCCATCCCCGCCCTCCCCGCCAGCAAACCTTTCACGATAAAGCGACTGACCAGTGCAAACAGCAACGCGGGGATTGGTTCAAAACGCGTTGACCATGCCCTAAACCACTCGACTACCCAAAGTGACCAGCAGTGGGCCTAATCACCTGAACACCCACTTGGCTTGCCCGCGCCGGTCACGCGAGGTTACGTTCACCGCCGCATGTCACGGTTCGATAACCGCAAGGACACGGAAACGCCCCCGAAGCGGTCCAGTCCGACACCGGGCCCCCGAAGCCCGCAGCCAGGCCCCCCGAAGCCAGGCGAAGCGCGGTCGTCGAACTCCCCCGAGTGCATGGAGGCAGGTTTGGCACGGCATCGTGCGGAGGGCTCGTCGCAGACGAAGTCCCTCCTGCGAGGAGCGAAGGGTCCGCTGGTCGACGTCATCACCAGAGTGGACCTGGACCGCAAGAAGGCCGTAGCGGTTGTCGTCGCCGCAGGCGCACTGGCCGGCGCCGGGTTCGCTCAGGCGGCCACCACGGTCGGGCCCGTCGAGCGGATGATCATGCCGGTCGCGGCCACCAAGAACCTCGCCGCGGCGGCCATGACCGCGCAGCCGCAGTCGCAGGGGCCGCAGACGATCCACTCCGTGGAGACCGGGTCCGAGGCTCGCAAGCTGCTTCAGGCGGAGCAGATCCAGGCGCAGTTCCACGTCGCGCAGGCGCTCAAGTCCGCCGAGGGTGCCTACGTGAAGCGCCAGGAGGCCGCCAAGGTCGAGGCGGCGCGGATCGCGGCCGAGGAGGAGGCGAAGCGCCCCAAGGTCGTGCGGCCCGCTCAGGGCTCGTTCACGTCCGGGTTCGGCGCTCGGTGGGGCACCAGTCACAACGGTGTCGACATCGCCAACGCCATCGGCACGCCGATCGTCGCCGCCATGGAGGGCACGGTCATCGAGGCCGGGCCCGCGTCCGGGTTCGGGCTGTGGGTTCGCGTCCAGCACGAGGACGGCACGATCACCGTCTACGGGCACATGAACACCATCGACGTTCCGCAGGGTGCGAAGGTCAAGGCCGGGCAGCAGATCGCGACGATCGGCAACCGCGGCCAGTCGACCGGGCCGCACCTGCACTTCGAGGTGTGGGTCGGTGGCGGCCAGAAGATCAACCCGGTGGGCTGGTTGGCCGAGCGCGGCGTGACCCTCTGACCTGTTTTTCGGTCACACGATCACGAAAAGTCTCGATAATCTCCGGCTACGCCGCCGTGCACGAGGCGCGGCGGCGTCGAGACCGGAGTCGAGCCTGTGATCTACCGCAGCCCCCTGCCGGCGGTGGCGGTTCCCGAACGCACGGTGCCCGAACACGTTCTGGAACGCGCACGGCACAACGACAAAGTCGCCCTCGTGGACGCCGTCACGGGCGAGTCGCTCACCTACGACGAGTTGGCCCGACTGGTCGAGACCACGGCCAAAGGCTTGGTGCGCAACGGGATCAGGCCCGGTGACACCGTCGCGATCGCGAGCCTGAACCGGCCGGCGTTCGCCGTCGGCCTGCACGCGGTCATGGCCGCGGGCGCGACGGCCGCGTTGATCAACCCGATGCTCACGCCGCCGGAAGTCGCGCGGCTCAAGGAGCTCGCGAACGTCACGGCGACGCTCGACCTCGACGACCTTCCCGCAGGCGAAGGCGATTCGCTCCCACCGGGAAACCCGCGCGGCACCGCGGTCGTCCTCTTCTCCAGCGGCACAACGGGTCTGACCAAGGCGGTGAAGCTCAGCCATCGCGCGCTCGTCGCGAACCTGGAGCAGCACCGGCCCGGCTGGCGCGTCGACGAGACCGACGTGCTCGCGGCGAACCTGCCGTTCTTCCACGTGTACGGCTTCACGATCATCCTCAACTCCGGCCTGCTCGGCGGCGCCACCCTCGTGACCATGCCGAGGAGCGACGCCGGCACCTACCTGAACCGCCTCGCGCGGCACGAGGTCACGCGCGCGTTCCTGGTGCCGCCACTTGCCGCCGCCATCGCCGATCATCCTGGGCCGGTGCCGGAGCTCCGCCTCAAGCTCGTCCTCTGCGGCGCCGCCCCGCTCGACGACGCCGTGCGGCAGGACGCCGAACGCAAGCTCGGCGCTCCTGTCCGGCAGGGCTACGGCCTCACGGAAGCCGGTGGCACGCACCAGACATTCGACGACGACTTGGAATCCGACCCCACGAGCGTCGGTGTGCTGTGTCCCGGAACGGAGGCGCGCGTCGTCGAGCCGGGCACCACAACGGACGCGACGGAGGGCGAGCTGCTGCTGCGCGGTCCTCAGTTGATGGACGGCTACCTGGGTGACGACGAGGCCACCCGAGAAGCCTTCGTGGACGGCTGGTTGCGCACAGGTGACCTCGTGCGGGTCCACAACGGCCGGTTCCACGTCGTGGACCGGATCAAAGAGATGATCAAGTACAAGGGTTATCAGGTCGCGCCCGCCGAACTGGAGGCGGTGCTGCGCCGTCATCCCGCCGTTCGGGACGCCGCGGTGATCGGTGCGGCCGATCGAGCTAACGGGGAGATCCCGAAAGCGTTCGTGGTGACGCAAGGCGATGTGACGGCGGAGGAACTGATGGCCTTCGTGGCGGCGGAGGTGGCGCCGTACAAGAAGGTGCGCCAGGTTGTCTTCGTGCATGAGATTCCGAAGTCCGTGTCCGGCAAGGTCCTCCGTCGCCTGCTGAAGGACGCCTCGAAGTGAGCTTGTTGATCACCGGCAGCCGGTGGGCGTTCGGCGTAATCCTTGGCGTGCAAGGACATCGGCGGGCCTCGGTGTGGGCGAGGTCTCAGTGCGCCGAGCCGTGTTCACCCCGGTGGAGCAGTCCGCCGATCTTTTGGGCCGAATCGTGCGCGGAGAGTTCGATCACCTCTCCGGCGGCTTGAACACGCCTGCGCGCAGCTGAGAAATTTTCCTCGTTTAGTGCGTACATAAGGCCCTTCCTCCCTGACAGCTCAACGGGGATCGTCGCGAGTGGCCCCCAATCCACAGGAGGCGTCATGCCTGTCGGAACATCCCCTGCTGCCCTCGATCTGGGCGCACACCTCGAACCGGCTCAGCTCGAACTCGCCCGCGACCGGATGACCGTCGCACTGCCGGCGGACGTGCTCGACCGCGTGAAGCGCTGCCGGGAGTTCGTGCTGGAGGTCAGCGCGTCCGGTCGCGCCATCTACGGTGTCACAACGGGTTTCGGCCCGCTCGTCGAGTTCGAGGGCCGTGCCGACGGCGCGAGCCAGAGCGACAACACGATCCTCCACCACATCGTCGGGCACGGTGAGCTGCTGCCGCCCGCCGTCGCGAGAGCGGCCGTGCTCGCCCGGCTGTTCTCGTTGGCGCAGGGGCGATCCGGAGTGTCCGAGCAGGTCGTGGCGTCGCTGACTGCCATGCTGGACACCGATTTCGCCCCAGCAGTACCACGTTTGGGGTCAGTCGGCGCGAGTGGTGATCTACAACCGCTCGCGTACGTGGCGCATGCTTTGCGCGGTAACGGGAACGCGTTCTTCCAAGGGCGACTCATGACCGCCGGGGAAGCGCTCACACGATCCGGCCTAACGCGACTCGTCCTGGACGGACGAGACGCCCTCGCGTTGGTCAACGGCATTTCGGTGACCGCCGCAGCACTCGGACTCGCTGTGGCGCAGTCGGTTCGCGCGCGGAGGACGGCGGAGTTGTTGTCCGCCTTGCTGACCGACGTCCTCGGCTGCGGCACCGAGTTCACGTCGGTTGGACTACTGGCCGCGTTCGGGCATCCGGACGTCGCTGAAACGGGTGCGTCCATCAGGTCATGGCTCGAAGGCAGCGCGCCGTCCGGCGAGCGCCCGCTGCAGGAGCCCTACAGCATCCGTTGCACACCACAGCTGATCGGCGCGGCCGGCACGAGCGTGCGGCACGCGGACGAGGTGGTGCGGCGCGACCTCAACGGCGTGAGTGACAACCCGCTGTTCTTCCCGGAGACCGGGGAGATCGTGCACGGCGGCAACTTCTTCGGTCAGCCCAGCGCCTTCGCGGCCGACCAGCTCAACGTCGCGCTGGTGCAGCTGGGCAACCTGGCCGAACGCCAGCTCGATCTTTTGGTGGATCCCCACCGCACCAACGGTTTGCCGCCGATGCTGAGCCCGCTGCCCGGTCAGCACCACGCGCTGCAGGGCGTGCAGATCGGCGCGACCGCGACCGTCGCCGCGATGCGCAGGGCCGCCGCGCCCGCGTCCGTGCAGAGCCTGCCGACCAACCTGCACAACCAGGACGTCGTCCCGTTCGGCACGCAGGCCGCGTTCACCGCGCTCGACCAGGCGAAGCTGCTGCGGTACCTGCACGCGGGCCTCGCGGTCGCGCTGCGCCAGGCCGTGCACGTCGGCGCGCGCCGCCCGCGGGCACCCCGGCTGGCGGCCGTGTTCGACCGGATCGCGGAGCACGTCGCGCCGATCGTGGAGGACCGGCCGCTGGACACGACCCTGGGCAGGGTCGCCGACCTCCTCGACACGGTCGCGTCCGAAGTGGAGGGTCCGCGATGAGCGCTCCCGCCTTCGTGTCCGACTGGGGTCACGCCTGGGTCGACCTGCCCGTCCTGCGGCTGCCGATGCCGGAGACGGACCTGATCCCGTGCGCGGACCGCTGCTTTCAGGCCACGATCGTCATCCGCACCCCGGACGACGCGGTCGAACGTGCCGTGCACCGGTGGTTTCTCGGCCACCACGGGGCATTTCTGGTCTGGAGGTTCCTTTCGGATTCACTCGATCGGCTGATACGCGAGCCTGATTCGCAGCTAGTCCGCCTCACTGCGCTTGGATACGACGCGTACTCGGTGATGCTCGCCTATTCGGGCAGTTGTTCCCGCGAGGTGTACGAGGACGTCATCCGGCCGATGATGGTGACGTTCGACCCGGCGTTCAGCGGCCGGTGGGCACGTGACTACGAACCACTGCCCGCCCTGTTGCGCCGGGCGCGCACCGCGCTGGGGCCCGTGGCGGCCGAACCGATCTCCGTCGCGAGCAAGGCGAACCTGATGGCACACATGGAAGTCATGCGCAGACTCGTGCCCGACGGCCCGTCGCTGCTGCGCGAGGCCGGTCGTGTGCGGGAGGAGACCACCGACGCCGAACGCGACAGGTTCGACGAGTTCTTCCTCGTGAGCCGGGAGAACGTGTGCGTGAGCCGCTATCACGCGCACCGCACCGCCGTCTTGTCCGCGATCGGTCACGACCTCGCGAAACACCCGCTCAGCCCCGCGTGCGGAGAGACACTCAGGACGTTCACCACCCACCTATGAGAGAAGGCCGCGCGTGAACGACTTCAAGACCGTGGTCATGACCCCGCAGATCTACCGCTACGTGCGCGAACAGGCGGGCCAGCCGAGCGCCGTGCAGGAGAAGCTCATCGCCCGCACGGCGGAGCTCGGCGACTCGGCGGAGATGCAGATCCCGCACGAGCAGGCGGTGCTGCTGTCCCTGCTGGTCAAGCTCACCGGCGCGCAGACCGTGGTCGAGGTCGGCACGTACACCGGGTACTCCACGCTGGCGTTCGCGCAGGCGCTCCCCGCGTCCGGCAAGGTCATCACCTGCGACCTCTCGGCCGACTGGACCTCGATCGCCGAGGAGGCGTGGCAGGCGGCGGGCGTGCGCGACAAGATCGACCTGCGGATCGGCGCGGCGGCGCAGACGCTGGCCGAGATGCCGGAGGAACCGGTGATCGACCTGGTGTTCATCGACGCGGACAAGGTCGGGTACGTCCACTACTGGGACCTGCTGGTGCCGCGCGTCCGGCAGGGAGGCCTGCTGCTCGCCGACAACACGCTCTACTACGGCGAGGCGGCCGACGAGCAGCCGGAGGGCAACGCCGCCGCGATCGACGCCTTCAACAGGTTCGTGCGTTCCGACTCGCGCGTGGAGTCGGTGCTGGTGCCGATCGCGGACGGTCTGACGATGGCTCGGAAGAAGTGAGGTTGTGAGCATACCGACCGGTCGGTAGGGTGATGCCTACTTGCTGACCGGGAGGCGTTCATGGCTCGTTGGGGTATCACGCTGCCGTTGATCGGTGTGCCGGTGCTGGAGCACCGCGCGCTGGTGTCCGAGCTCGCCGGGCTCGGCTACACGGACGTGTGGTCGGCCGAGACGACCGGCACCGACGCGTTCACGCCGCTGGCACTGGCCGCGCAGTGGTCCTCCGAGCTGCGCTTCGGCCCGGCGATCGCGCCGGTCTACACGCGCGGACCGGCCACGCTGGCGATGACCGCCGCGACGCTCGCCGAGGTGACCGGCGGGCGGTTCGTGCTGGGCATCGGCTCGTCGTCGCCCGCGATCGTGCAGCGCTGGAACGCCATCCCGTTCGAGGAGCCGTTCAAGCGCACCCGCGACACGCTGCGCTTCCTGAAGGCCGCGCTCGCGGGGGAGAAGGTCAGCGCCGACTACGACACGTTCTCGGTGAAGGGTTTCAAGCTGGAGCGCCCGCCGGCCGCGAAGGTGCCGATCATGCTCGCGGCGCTGCGGCCGAACATGCTGCGCCTGGCCGGACGTGAGGCCGACGGCGCCATCACCAACTGGCTCGCCGCGTCCGACGTGGCGCAGGTGCGCGCCGAACTGGGCGAGGCCGAGCTCGCGGCACGCATCTTCGTGTGCCCGACCGAGGACGCCGACGCCGCACGCGCGCTCGGACGCATGCTGATCAGCACCTACCTGACCGTGCCCGCGTACGCGGCGTTCCACGACTGGCTGGGCCGCGGCGACGTGCTGCGCCCGATGCACGAGGCGTGGGCGGCGGGCGACCGCAAGGCCGCGTCGAAGGCGATCCCGGACGAGGTCGTGGACGCGCTCGTGGTGCACGGGTCGATCGACCAGTGCCGTGCGCGCGTCGCCGAGTACCAGGCCAACGGCGTCGACACGCCGATCATCGCGCTTCTCCCGACCGGCGGTGACCAGGTCGAACAGGTGCGCGCGCTGGCACCTGGGGCCTAGCGGTGCCCAGCGCGACCGAGCAGAAGATCATCGACGCGGCCGTGCGCCTGTTCGCGTCGCAGGGCTACGACGCGACGTCGGTGCAGGAGATCGTCAACGCCGCCGGGATCACCAAGGGCGCGCTGTACCACTACTTCCGCTCGAAGGACGACCTGCTCTTCGAGATCTACCGGCTGCTGATCACGGCCCAGTCCGCCGACATGGACCGGATCATCGGCCTCGGCCTGCCCGCGGGTGAGACCGTGCGCGAGATCCTGGCGTCGCTCG
This sequence comes from Lentzea sp. NPDC058436, assembly GCF_042721515.1. Taxonomy (NCBI): domain Bacteria; kingdom Bacillati; phylum Actinomycetota; class Actinomycetes; order Pseudonocardiales; family Pseudonocardiaceae; genus Lentzea; species Lentzea sp. NPDC058436. Next base: position 15,651 of record NZ_JBHXLF010000033.1, on the reverse strand, counting down.
TCTCGTCGACTGCAGAACGGGTCGACGAGACGGCCGTGTTCGTCCGCGAGCTGCACCGGCTCGGCGAGGAGCGGATGACCGACTTCCGCGTCGAGCGCAGGCGGTACCACGAGACGTTCCTCGCGGTGATCGAGAAGGGGCAGGCGGACGGTGAGTTCAGCTCGCAGGTCCCCGCGGACACGGTCGTGCGGATCGCGCTGGGCGTGGTGAACCAGCTGCCGATGTGGTTCCGGCCGGACGGGCCGAAAACGCCTGGTCAGCTCGCGGGGGAGATCGCGGACTTCGTGCTGGCCGGACTGCGGTAACGCCCGGCGGCGTGAGATCGACTTCCTGGACGGGGGGAACCGTGGACAAGAAGCCGATCGAGTTCGGCATCGCGCCGCCGCTGCACGAACCACCGAAGTCGTCGAGGTGGCCGTGGGTGGTGGCGCTGGTCGCCGTGCCGCTGGTCCTGGGCGCGCTCGCCTTCGGCAACCACGTCCAGAACCTGCTGGAACGGACCTACGGCCCCATCGAGCCGCAGGTGATGTCGTCCGAACCGCCGGTGCCGTCCACCCCGGTCGTCGTGTTCGAGGTGACGGGCACCGGGAAGGCGTTCTCCGTGACGGCGACCGCCGGCACGTCCGTCCACACCGAGCAGGACGTGACGCTGCCGTGGACCCGGACCGTCGAGGTGCCGGCCGGCGCCCCGGCGAAGCCCGTGGTGCTCGTGGTCGTGGCGGGCCCGGACGGCGCCGAGGTGCACGGCAAGTACACGATCGACGGCACCACCGTGCGCGAGGGCAAGGCCTCCGGGCCCTACGGCGTGCTGACGATCACCGACTCCTGAGCGCCGCCAGCGCCTTGTCCGCGTGCGCGTTCATGCTGAACTCGCTCTTGATCACCTCGATGATCTCGCGGCCGGTGCCGATGACGAACGTGTGCCGCTTGACCGGCGTGATCCCGAACCGGCGCTTCACCCCGAACTGCTCCGCGACCTCACCGGCCACGTCGGAGAGCAACGGGTAGTCGAAGCCGTTCAGTTCGGCGAACTGCTTCTGCTTCGCCACGTCGTCCATGGAGATCCCGACGCGCTGGGCCCCGGCCTCCTCGAACTCCTTCGCCAGGTCGCGGAAGTGGCAGCTCTGCGCCGTGCACCCGGACGTCATCGCGGCGGGGTAGAAGAAGAGCACGACCGGGCCGTTCTCGAGCAGCGCGGACAGCTTGCGCTCGATGCCGTCCTGGTCGGGCAGGGAGAAGTCGGGGGCGAGGTCGCCGGGCTTCATGGATCTCCAATACGCTCGGGCCGTGACCAGCATGTCCGACGTGGCCAAGGCCGCAGGGGTGTCCGCTGCGACCGTATCGCGTGCCCTGCGTGGCGAACCGGGCGTGTCCGAGGCGACCAGGCAGCACGTGAGCGACGTCGCGCGGCGGATGAAGTACGCGATCGCGCGCGACGCCTCCTCTTTGGCCGGTGGCCGCCGGTACGCCATCGCGGTGCTGACGTCCGCGGTCAGCCCGGTGCTGGCGGGCGCGGAGGGCGCGCTGCGGCAGGCCGGGTACGACGTGCTGCTCTACGTCCTGGGCGACGCGGACGCGCGCGCGAAGTTCTTCGACGAGCTGCCGCTGGGACGTCGTGTGGACGGTGTGCTGCTGCTGTCGCTGACGATGTCAGGTGCCGAGCAGGCCGCCTTGGAGTCGCTGGAAGTCCCGCACGTGACGGTCGACGACACCGACCTCCGCCACGCGCTGCAGACCGCGGTGTCGCACGTGGTGTCCCTGGGCCACCGCGACGTCGCCCTCGTGCTGTCCGACGGCGAGGACGAGTCGTACGACGAGATCCTGATCGCAGCCGGGCTGCAGGTCCGTCCGGAGTGGACGGTGTGGTGCTCGCCGACGGTCGACGGCGGCGAGCAGGTGGTCGACGTGCTGCTCGACGGCGAACGCCTGCCGACCGCGGTGATCAGCTCGAACGGCGCCGCGGCGGTGGGGATCTTCCTGCGCGTGCAACGGGACGGGCGCGCGGTGCCGGACGAGGTGTCGATCGTGTCGCTGGACGGGCAGGAGCTGACGCGCGTGGTCGGGCTGACCGCCGTCGAGGGTGCGGCGAAGGAGCAGGGGGAGCGGGCGGTCGCGGACCTGTTCACGCTGATCAGGGGTGGGGAGATCGAGCCGGCGGAGCACCCGCTGCGGCTGGTCGTGCGCAACTCCAGCGGACCGGTCGCGTCGGCGGATTGAGGGGCTTCTCGCTGAGGTCGGGCACTGTGATCGCCGGAAACGGCACACCCCGTCCGAAGTACTGTGGCGCCATGCCCGTCGAAGAGCGCCTGCCCGACCTTCCCGGCCTGCCGTCCACGCCCGGTTACGCCCACGCCGTGACGGTCACCGGCAGGCTCGCCTTCATCTCCGGTCAGGTCGCGGTGGACGCCAGGGGCTGTGTGGTCGGCGTGGACGACCTCGCGGCGCAGACGCGGCAGGCGCTGAGCAATCTTCATCACATCATTCGAGGATTGGGCGCCGACTGGTCGGATGTCGTGAAGTTCACCTGGTTCGTGCTGGACGCGTCGGAGGTTCAGACCATCCGCGACGTCAGGGACGAGATTCTCCGCCCGGCGCTCGGGAAGGTGCACAACCCGGCCAGCACGCTGGTTCAGGTCGCGGCGTTGTTCGGGCCCGATTTCCTCGTCGAGGTCGAGGCCGTCGTCGCAATTCCCGATGACCCATCGGATGTCTAAGTGAATGCATCTGTGCGTGGGTGTCCCTTCCGGCCTGCACCCTTCGGGTGACCAGGGACCATTTGCTCTGGTAATGCGGCCTCTGCTGTGACATAGCTTGTACTTGTGGAGCAGTTGGCGCGGCTGGCGGACGCTTGGGGCGTCGCCACTCGGTACGAGAATGCGGACCAGCAAGAGGCAGTCGTCGACACCGAGGTCGTAGTCAAGGTGCTCGCCCAGTTCGGAGTCGATGCGTCCACTGAGGACTCGATCGCCCGCGAGCTCGCCGAGGTCGAACGGCGCCGGGCGGAGCGGACGTTGCCGCCGACGATCGTCATCCGCGAGTACGAGACGTACGACCTGCGTGGCCCCGCGACCGTCGAGCTGGAGGACGGCACCTCGTTCGCCGTCGAACGGCACCTGCCCGACTCGGTCCCGCTCGGCTGGCACCGCGTCGTCACCGCGGAGCAGACCGTCACGCTCGCCGTCGCGCCCAGGACGCTGCCGGACGTCCCGCACACCTGGGGCTGGATGCTGCAGCTCTACGCCGCGCGCTCGAAGGACTCGTGGGGGATGGGCGACTTCGCCGACCTCGCCACCATCGCCCGCCGCAGCAGCCTCGAACTCGACGCGGGCGTCGTGCTGGTCAACCCGGTGCAGGCGCCCAGCCTGACCCACCCCGTCGAACGCTCGCCCTACTCGCCGACCAGCCGCCGGTTCGCGAACCCGCTGTACCTGCGCGTCACCGACACCGCCGAGTTCCTGCAGGCCTGCCCGCGCACCCGGCAGCTCATCCGCGACCTGCGGCCGCCGAACCAGGACCTGATCGACTACGACGCGATCTGGGAGGCGAAGAAGCAGGCGCTGGAGCTGCTCTTCCCCGGCGGCGAGGTCGAGATGGACGCCGAGCTGGAGAAGTTCGCGACGTACTGCGCGCTCGCCGAGGTCCACGGGCCCGACTGGCGCGAGTGGCCGGAAGACCGTCAAGAAGCGTCACCCGAACGGGTCGCGTTCCACGCCTGGGTCCAGCACCTCTGCACCCGCCAGCTCCAGGACGTCCGGCTCGCCGCGCACGAGGCCGGCATGGCCGTCGGCGTCATCCACGACCTCCCGGTGGGCGTCGCCCCCGGCGGCGCGGACACGTTCGCCGACCCCGACGCGTTCGCCATCGACGTCACCGTCGGCGCGCCGCCCGACGCGTTCAGCGCGGACGGCCAGGGCTGGGGCCTGCCGCCGTGGAGGCCCGACAAGCTCGCCGAGACCGGCTACCGGCCGTTCCGGCAGGTGCTGCGCAGCGTCCTGCAGCACGCGGACGGCATCCGCATCGACCACGTCGCCGGGCTCTGGCGGCTCTGGTGGATCCCGCCGGGCGAGCCGCCGTCGCGCGGCACGTACGTCTACTACGACGCCGACGCGATGCTCGGCGTGCTCGCGCTGGAGGCGTACCGGGCCGGCGCGGTCGTGGTCGGCGAGGACCTCGGCACGGTCGAGCCCGTCGTCACGAAGACGTTGCAGGAGAACGGCATGCTCACCAGCGCCGTGCTCTACTTCCAGCGCGACTACTACGCGGAGGGCCACCCGCTGATCCCGCCGTCGCAGTGGAACCCCAACCAGATGGCCAGCATCTCGACGCACGACCTGCCCACCGCGGCGACGTTCTTCGCGGGCGAGGACGGCCCCGACTTCGACGAGCTCATGCGGCAGGAGGGCGTCAAGGCGGCGGACAGGGTCGAGGGCGCCCACGAACTGCTCGCGCAGGCACCCTGCGCGTTGGTCCTCACTTCACCTCAGGACGCTCTGCGGGAAACCCGGCAGCCGAACGTGCCGGGCACCATCGACGAGCACCCGAACTGGAGAATTCCCCTACCGGTCGCGCTGGACGAATTTTTCCCACGCGTCCGCGAGATCACCCGGCCGCTCCGCAACCGCGGAAAGTGAAACTTTTGCGTAACAGCAGGTCATAGACCTGTGGAGTAGTGTGAGTCCGTCACCCGACGGCGGAAGACGAACGTTCTTGGAGGTGGCGTTACAAATGAGTTCAGCCTTGAGCACGCGGACATCGACCGGTGTGCTGGAACTGGCGGTCGAGCAGGTCCTCGCCTCGGTGCGACCGACCGCGCTCGGCGACCCGGTGGCCGGGGCGCAGCGCGCGGAGGAGTCACTGCGTGACGCGCTGCGGGACGCGGGTCCCGTGGAGGACAACCCCGCCCTGCAGCACGCGCTGGCGTGCGCGGAGGCCGCTTGTGAGCACCTGAAGTACGTGGAGATCCAGGAGGCGCGCACGTTGCTCATGGCCGCACGTGGGCAGTTGGTGCTGGCGCACGAAGGAGTTTGAGCACATCCGGCCGAGAACTGCCGGACGCGGGTGATTTGCACACGAACGCGAACCCACGAGTGTGATGCCGGACCAGGGTTAGGTGGATAGGGTCAGCGGGTAGTCCGCCGCATGTGACGAGGAGCAACAGCATCGTGCGACCCTGGCCTGGTAGGCCCTACCCGCTTGGCGCCGGATACGACGGTGTGGGCACCAACTTCGCTCTGTTCTCCGAGGTCGCGGAGTACGTCGAGCTCTGCCTCTTCGACGAGGACGGCACGGAGACACGCGTGAGGCTGCCGGAGGTGGACGGCTTCGTCCACCACGGCTACCTGCTGGGCATCGGCCCCGGTCAGCGCTACGGCTACCGCGTGCACGGCCCGCACGACCCGGCCCGAGGCCTGCGGTGCAACCCCAACAAGCTGCTCATCGACCCGTACGCCAAGGCCATCTCCAACGGCCTGGCGTGGGACGAGTCGTTGTACGGGTACAAGTTCGGGTCGCCGGAAGAGCGCAACGACGACGATTCCGCGCCGCACGTGTCGAAGTCCGTGGTGGTGAACCCGTTCTTCGACTGGACGAACGACAGGCTGCCCAGGACGCCGTACAACGAGAGCGTCATCTACGAGGCGCACGTCCGCGGCCTCACGATCGACCACCCGGAGATCCCGCCGCGGCTGCGCGGCACCTACGCGGGCCTCGCGCACCCGGTGATGATCGACCACCTCATCAAGCTGGGTGTCACCGCTGTGGAACTGATGCCGGTGCACCAGTTCATCAGCGATCACACGCTGATGGAGCGGCGCCTCAGCAACTACTGGGGTTACAACACGATCGGGTTCTTCGCGCCGCACGACGCCTACGCCGCGTTGCCGCTCAACCAGGTGCAGGAGTTCAAGGGCATGGTCCGCGCCCTGCACCAGGCGGGCATCGAGGTCATCCTCGACGTCGTCTACAACCACACGGCGGAGGGCAACCACCTCGGCCCGACGTTGTCGATGCGCGGCATCGACAACGAGGCGTACTACCGGCTGGAAGAGGACGACCCGCAGTTCTACACCGACTACACGGGCACCGGTAACTCGCTGAACGTGCGGTCGCCCCACACGCTGCAGCTCATCATGGACTCGCTGCGGTACTGGGTCACCGAGATGCACGTCGACGGGTTCCGGTTCGACCTCGCGGCCACGCTCGCGCGCGAGTTCTACGACGTCGACCGGCTGGCGACGTTCTTCGAGGTCGTGCAGCAGGACCCGGTGGTGTCGCAGGTCAAGCTGATCGCGGAGCCGTGGGACGTCGGTCCCGGTGGCTACCAGGTCGGCAACTTCCCTCCACTGTGGACCGAGTGGAACGGCAAGTACCGCGACACCGTCCGCGACTTCTGGCGCGGTGAGCAGGCGACGCTCGGCGAGTTCGCGTCGCGCATCACCGGCAGCAGCGACCTCTACCAGGACGACGGCCGCCGCCCCTACGCGTCGATCAACTTCGTCACCGCCCACGACGGCTTCACGCTCAACGACCTGGTGTCGTACAACGAGAAGCACAACGAGGCCAACGGCGAGGACAACAACGACGGCGAGAGCCACAACCGGTCCTGGAACTGCGGTGCCGAGGGTCCGACGGACGACGAGGAGATCCTCGCGCTCCGCCGGCGGCAGCGGCGCAACCTGATGGCGACGATGTTGCTGTCGCAGGGCGTGCCGATGATCGTGAACGGCGACGAGTTCGGCCGCACGCAGAACGGCAACAACAACGCGTACTGCCAGGACAACGAGGTCTCCTGGGTCGACTGGTCGCTGCTGGAGGCCAACTCCGAGCTGATGGAGTTCACCTCGGCGGTCGCCGGCTTCCGCAAGGCGCACCCGGTGTTCCGGCGCCGGCGCTTCTTCGCGGGCCGCCCCATCCGCAAGGGCGAGGAGCTGCGCGACATCGCGTGGTTCACGCCGTCGGGTGAGGAGATGACCGAGCAGAACTGGGAGGACGACTTCGGCAAGTGCGTCATCATCTTCCTCAACGGCGAGGGCATTCCCGACCTCGACTCGCGGGGCATGCGGGTGGTCGACGACTCGTTCCTGATGGCGTTCAACGCGCACTACGAGGACATCCAGGTCACGCTGCCCGACTCCGAGTACGGTCCTGAGTGGAGGGTCGTCGTGGACACCGCGACCGGTGAGGTCGGCGGCAACGAGAAGCCGATCGCCGCGTCCGGGCAGCTGAACCTGGTCGCGCGCTCGCTCGTCGTGCTGCAGCGGGTGGGCTGATGGGGGCGCCGTCCTCGACGTACCGCGTCCAGCTCACCCCGTCCTTCACCTTCACCGACGCCGCGGCCGTCGCGGACTACCTGGCACGCCTGGGGATCGGCGCGCTGTACGCGTCGCCGATGCTCGACGCGCGCGAGGGGTCCACGCACGGCTACGACGTCGTGGACCCGACCCGTGCGCGGCCCGAGCTGGGTGGCGAGGCGGGCAGGGAAGAGCTGCAGAAGCGCCTGCGGGAGCTGGACCTCGGCCTGGTCGTCGACATCGTGCCGAACCACATGGTCGTGCCGAACCCGTGGTGGGAGGACGTCCTCGAACACGGGCAGGCCTCGAAGTACGCGCGGTACTTCGACATCGACTGGTCGTCGGGCAAGGTGCTGCTGCCCGTCCTCGGCGAGGACGCCGAGGACGAGGTGCACGAGCACTACCTCAAGGCGAACTGGCGGCGCGGCAACACCGAGCTGAACTACCGCAGGTTCTTCGACATCACCGAGCTCGCGGCGATCCGGGTCGAGGACCCGGAGGTGTTCGAGGCGACGCACCGCGCGGTGTTGTCTTGGGGCGTCACGGGGTTGCGCGTCGACCACCCGGACGGGCTCGCCGACCCCGGCGGGTACTTCCGGCGGCTGCGCGAGCACTTCGACGGCTGGCTGGTCGTGGAGAAGATCCTCGGACCGGACGAGGAGCTGCCGCAGAGCTGGCCGGTCGACGGCACGACGGGCTACGACGCGTTGCGCGAGATCTGCGGTGTCTTCATCGCCCCCACCGACAGGTTCGAGGGCGACTTCCACGAGGTCGAGCACACGTCACGGCAGCAGGTCGCGGACTCGATCCTGGTGGCCGAGGTGCGCAGGATCGCGCGGCTCGTCCAGGGCGTCGAGTTCGAGGACGCCTGCGCGGCCGTCGCCGAGGTGATGGTCAACTTCCCGGTGTACCGGTCGTACCTCCCGGAGGGCCTTGGCCACTGGGAGACCGCCGTCAGGCTGTCGAGGTCGTCCGCCATGCGGGCGCTGGACGAGCAGGTCCGCGCCGACCCGCACGGCGAGCTGGCCACCAGGATCCAGCAGACGTCCGGCATGGTCGTCGCCAAGGGCACCGAGGACACGGCCTTCTACCGGTACACGAACTTCGTGGCGCTCAACGAGGTCGGCGGCTCGCCGGACCGGTTCGGGCTGCCCGTCGGAGAGTTCCACCAGCGGGCGGTCCGGCGCGAGTCCGCCGAGCCGAACGCGATGACGGCGCTGTCGACGCACGACACGAAGCGCTCGGAGGACGTGCGGGCGCGGCTCGCGGTGCTGGCGGAGATCCCGGACGAGTACCTGGCGTTCGAGTCCGCGATGACGGGCAAGCACGGCATCTCCGAGCCGACGCTGAACCGCCTGGCGTGGCAGTCGGTCGTCGGCGCGTGGCCGCTGACCGAGGAACGCCTGGGCGCCTACCTGGAGAAGGCCTCGCGCGAGGCCAAGATCAGGACGTCGTGGGTCGACCGGGACGAGGAATTCGACGCCGAGGTGGCCGCGTGGCCCTCGAAGGCGTTGAACGAGCCCGAGGTCGCCGCCTTCGCCGAACGGATCAAGGCGCCCGGCTGGGTGAACTCGCTGGGGCAGAAGCTGGTCCAGCTCACCGCACCGGGCGTGCCGGACGTGTACCAGGGCACAGAGCTGTGGGACTTCTCGCTCGTCGACCCCGACAACCGCCGCCCGGTCGACTACCGGGTGCGCCGGGACCTGTTGGAGCGCCTCGAATCCGGCTGGCAGCCGGAGGTCGACGACTCGGGCGCGGCGAAGCTCCTCGTGGTGCACAAGGCGTTGCAGGTGCGCAAGCGCGGCCTTCACGGCTATCGGCCGTTGCACGCGGAAGGCCCCGCGGCCGAGCACGTGCTGGCGTTCCAGCGGTCCGGTGTGATCACGGTGGCGACGCGGCTGCCGCTCGGGCTGGAGCAGAAGGGCTGGCAGGACACGGTTCTGCCGTTGCCGGGTGCGAAGTGGACGGACGTCCTCACCGGACGGCCGGCCGCGGAGGACCTGGCGTCCTTGCTCGACACCTATCCGGTAGCGCTGCTGGTGCAGGGGGATCAGTGAGCTTCTCCGTCTGGGCGCCGACGCCCGAGTCGGTGCACGTCCGGGTCGACGGCGTCGACCACGAGATGAAGCGCGACGGCGACTGGTGGCACTCCGCGGCGGAGGGCACCGACTACGCGTTCGTCATCGAGGGCGAGGCGTACCCGGACCCGCGGTCGCTGCGGCAACCGAACGGCGTGCACGAGGCCTCCCGCGTCTACGCGCACGACTTCGAGTGGACCGACGGCGCGTGGACCGGCCGCCCGCTGCAGGGCGGCGTGATCTACGAGCTGCACATCGGCACGTTCACGCCGGAGGGCACGTTCGACGCCGCCATCGGCAAGCTGGACCACCTGGCCGACCTCGGCATCACGTTCGTCGAGGTCATGCCGGTCAACAGCTTCGACGGCGTCGAGGGCTGGGGCTACGACGGCGTCCTGTGGGGCGCCGTGCACGAGCCGTACGGCGGTCCGGACGGGTTCAAGCGGTTCGTGGACGCCTGCCACGCCCGAGGGCTCGCCGTGCTGCTCGACGTGGTCTACAACCACCTCGGGCCGTCCGGCGCCTACCTCGACAGGTTCGGGCCGTACTTCGCGGGGCGCAACGACTGGGGTCCCGGCCTGAACCTCGACGGGCCGGGCTCCGACGAGGTGCGCCGGTACGTCCTCGACAACGCGCTGCAGTGGCTGCGGGACTTCCACGTCGACGGGCTGCGGCTCGACGCCGTGCACGCGCTGGCGGACCAGCGGGCGGTGCACGTCCTGGAGGAGATGGCGGTCGAGGTGGACGCGCTCTCGGCATCTGTCGGCCGTCCGCTCACGCTGATCGCCGAGTCCGACCTGAACGACGCCAAGCTCGTGACGGCACGTGAAGGCGGCGGGTACGGCCTGCAGGCGCAGTGGTCCGACGACCTGCACCACTGCCTGCACGTCGCGCTGACCGGCGAGACCTTCGGCTACTACGAGGACTTCGCCGCGCCGGGAGCGTTGAAGAACACGCTGGAGAAGGTGTTCTTCCACGCCGGCACGTGGTCGTCGTTCCGCGAGAAGCACCACGGCAAGCCGGTCGACACGGCGCTGGTCCCCGGCTACCGGTTCCTCGCGTACAGCCAGAACCACGACCAGATCGGCAACCGCGCCACCGGCGACCGGTTGTCCGCGTCCGTGTCGACGGGGAAGTTGTTGTGCGCGGCGGCGATCGTGCTGTGCTCGCCCTACACGCCCATGATCTTCATGGGGGAGGAGTGGGCGGCGTCCACGCCCTGGCAGTTCTTCGCGTCGTTCCCCGACCCCGGACTGGCCGAGGCCGTCCGGACCGGCAGGCGGCGCGAGTTCTCCCGCCACGGGTGGGGCGAGTCCGACGTGCCGGACCCGATGTCGCCGCAGACGGTCGAGAACTCGCGGCTGCGCTGGGACGAGGCCCATGAGGGCGATCACGCCCTCGTCCTGGACACCTACCGCGCCCTGATCGCGTTGCGCCGCTCCCGCCCGGAGCTCGCCGATCCGCGGTTGGACAGGTTCGTGGTCGAACAGGACGGGGAGTGCCTGGTGCTGCACCGCGGTACGACCCGCGTGGTGGTGAACCTGGGCACGGCCCCCGTCCCGCTGCCTCAGGGAGACGTGGTGCTGACCTCCTCGGCGATCCCGTCGTCGCTCTCACCGGAATCGTTCGCGGTGGTCGCGTCGACGTGATCCCACAGCATCTGGTCGGCCAGATCGACGGGCCGTCCGAGGTGCGCGTGCACGAACGCCGTGACCAGCCGGTCGGCGGCGACGTGCAGCTTGATGTTGTGGTGCTGGGATATGTGCACCAGCAGCTGGAACGCCTGCTGGGGTGTGCAGGGTTTGCGTGCGGCGATCAGGCCTGTGGCCTGCCCGATGACTGTCCGGGACACCAGAGCTTTGCGCAGCCCCGCCACCTCGGTCTCGAGGGCGGTGATTCTCGCGGACGACACCGCCGGCTCCTTTCGCGTCGTCGTGGTCACAGCGGCATGCCGGTGCGACGACGACTGCTCTGGAGCTGCATTGCGAAGGGCGGGCACACCCAGGGCAAGCCGTCACATCGGCTTGCGGCTGGGTTCTCAACCGCGAGTGATCACCTTATCAAGGGTTTCACAGCGTGCTCGCCGGGTAACCGAACAACGTAGCTGTCCGCTAGTGAAGGAGCCTGATCCATGGGTGCCGACGACAAGATCAGCAACAAGGCCGAGGAGCTCAAGGGCCGCGCCAAGGAAGCTGTCGGCGACGCCACGGACAACGAGCAGTGGCAGGCCGAGGGCCGCGCGGAGCGCGCCAAGGGCGCTCTGAAGCAGGCCGGCGAGAAGGTCAAGGATGCCTTCCGCTCGGACAAGTAACCCAGACACCGGCGCCGCCCAGTTCGTCCCCGAGGGGAAGAGCTGGGCGGCGTTGCGTTCCGCCGCTGCCGGCTGCCGCGGATGCGATCTGTTCGAGGACGCGTCACAGACCGTGTTCGGCGAGGGGCCGGTGCCGGCGCGGCTGATGATGGTCGGGGAGTGCCCCGGTGATCGTGAGGACACCGAGGGGCACGTGTTCGTCGGGCCCGCCGGGCGGTTGCTCGACAAGGCGATGGACGCCGCCGGGATCGACCGCGCGAAGACGTACCTGACGAACGCGGTGAAGCACTTCAGGTTCACCGAGCGGGGCAGGCGCCGGATCCACAAGACGCCTCGGCGTGGCGAGGTCGTGGCGTGCTTCCCGTGGCTGCGCGAGGAGATCCGGGTGGTGAAGCCCCGGCTCGTCGTCGTGCTGGGGGCCGTGGCGTCCAAGGCAGTGCTGGGGCCGTCGTTCAAGCTGACCGAGCACCGCGGTGAGGTGCTGGAGCACGACGGGCTGCGGGTCGGGGTGACGGTGCACCCGTCCGCGGTGGTGCGGGCCGAGAACTTCCGCGAGTCGTTCGACGCGTTCGTCGCCGACCTGGTGGCCGTGCGGAAGGCCTGAGAACGGGACAACCCCCGGACGACTCCTGCGCGAGCAGGCCGAGCGGGACCAGCGCTCGAAGTCCGGGGGTCGGGTGGCTGCCTGGGTTTACGACTAGGCGTCACCAAAGGCGGTCCTAGCGGACAGCCACCTCACGAGTCCTGTAGCTATACAACTTTGGACCACCTCCTCTCTTGTGTACTTCGAACCTACGCAGTGATCGCCGGGCCGTGCAACGGACTTTTCTCACGTCACCCGGCGCGTCTGTTTCGCGTAGAATCCGCAGGCATGGTGCGCATCCCCCTGACGTCACTGGAACGGGATCGCGGCAGGAGGCTCGGTCAGTTGCTGCGGGACGCCCGCGGTGACGAGAGCATGGTCGAGATCGCGGCCCGCGCCGGCTTGTCCGCCGAGACCGTGCGCAAGATCGAGACGGGACGCGCCCCCACGCCGTCGTTCTTCACCATCGCCGCGCTCGCCGGCGCTCTCGGGATCTCGCTCGATTCCATCAACGAACTGCTGACGCCGCAGAGTCGATCAGCGTAGTTCCCCGGTGTGGGTGGAGAACTCGCTCGGACGAGTTACCACTAAAGTCGGGAAGTCCCGCGAATACGCGAACGATCCTTGACTTCACTTCGACCCCCGTGCTCCGGTGGAGCCACGAGATTCGCTCTTCTCGATGCAGGGGGAAATTGTGAAATTCATTTCAGGTGTGATCGCTGCGTTCTTCGCGCTCGTTCTCGTGGGGGCGCCAGCGGTGTCCGCGGCACCGGATGCGCAGATCAGCAGGGGTGAGGTGCTGAAGAGGGCAGCGACCTGGCTCACCGCGAACAACGGCAAGCAGGTGCCGTACAGCATGTCGAAGTACTGGAAGGACGGGTACCGGCAGGACTGTTCGGGATTTGTTTCGATGGCCGCCACGTTGGGCAACGGAAATCCCAAGGGCGGACCGAACACCGTTGCTCTCGCGACCAGCAAGTACACGACGCCGATCAAGATCGCCGACCTCAAGCCAGGTGACCTGTTCATCGACCCGGTCGACGAACCCGGTGACGACTTCCGGCACGTCGTGATCTTCGAGAAGTGGACGAAGACCGACAAGTCGCAGTACATGGCCTACGAGCAGCGCGGCAGCCACGGCACCGACCACCGTGCGCTCACGTACGGGCTGAAGGACTCGAAGTACAAGCCCTACCGGCTGAAGAACGTCACCGGCTGACCTGCTTTCCGTTGCGGCGCAGGGCTGATCTGACCAAGGCCACCGCCGCGACACCGGCGACGAGCACGCCCGTGGACAGGATCTGTCCACGGGCCTGTTCGTCGCTCAGCATCAGCACGATGACGGCGAGGATCGTGGCCAGCGCGAGCCAGGACAGGTACGGGTAGCCCCACATCGGGACGGCCGGGTCCGGCGTCTCGCGGCGCAGCCGGATCTGCGAGACCGCGATGAACGCCCAGACGACCAGCAGGGCCGAGCCGACCGCGTTGAGCAGCAGCAGGAACACGGTGTCCGGCCACAGGTAGTTGAGCAGCACGGAGAAGAATCCGAACGCGACCGAGGCGAGCACGGCGTTGCGGGGGACGCCGTTCTTCTTGCGCAGCAACGCCTTCGGCGCCTCGCCGCGCTCGGCGAGCGAGCTGAGCATGCGTGCTGCGCCGTACAGGGTGGCGTTGATGGCGCTGAGCAGGGCCACGAAGATGACGACGTTCATGATCTGCCCGGCCGCGGGGATGCCGAGCCGGTTGAGCACCGCGACGTACGGGCTCGCGCCGACCTCGGAGTCGTTCCACGGCAGCAGGGTCACGACCACGGCCATCGAACCGAGGTAGAACACGAGCAGCCGCGTCATGGACGTGCGGACCGCCTTCTTGACGGCGCGCTTCGGGTCCTCGGCGTCCGCGGCGGCGATCGTGACGACCTCCAGCCCGCCGAACGCGAACACGGTGACCATGAACCCGGCCACCACGCCACCCCACCCGTTGGGCAGGAAGTCCTTCAGGTTCTCGGTGCCGGGCGAGTCGAACCCGAGCCCGACGATCGCCGCGAGACCGAGCGCGAGGAACAGGACGATCGCGGCGACCTTGAGCCCCGCGAACCAGAACTCGAACTCGCCGAAGCTGCGGACGTTCGTCAGGTTCACGGCGGTCAGCGCGGACATGAAGACGAGCACCCACGCCCACTGCGGCACCGCGGGAATCCACCCCGACGCGATCTTCGCCGCCCCGGTCGCCTCCACCGCGAGCACGACACCCACGGCCGCCCAGTAGGTCCAGCCGACCGTGAACCCGGCCCACGGCCCGATCGCCTTCTCCGCGTGCACCGAGAACGCGCCACCGCTCGGGTGCTCGGCCGCCATCTCCCCGAGCATGCGCAGGACGAGCAGCGCCAGAACGCCGGCGAGTCCGAACGAGATCAGCACCGCCGGCCCCGCGAGCGCTATGCCCGCACCCGTTCCGACGAATAGCCCCGCCCCGATCACGCCACCCAGCGCGATCATGGTGACATGCCGTTCCCGCAGGTGAGTCACGCTCTCCAGCCCCGTTCGAGTGTGCCGATGGCGGGCCGATAGTGGTTTCGTGGCGGCGGAGAGTCAAATCGTGTGATCGGAGTTACACCGTACTGAGATGAGTGAGGGTGAGATCGATGAGCTCGCCTAAAGGAGTACTGCCGTCCGGAGTTTCGTCTGGCGTTCTGTCGCCTGGAGTTCTGCCGCAACTCGAAACGTTCTCCGATGCTTTGGAGCGTTACGAGAGTTGGGGATGGTTGGTGCTGCGGTCGGAGAACCGGCTGCTGCTGACGACCGATGGTCTCGTGTCCGCGGTGGAGATGCCCGCTGACATCGGGGCGCAGGTGCACCGGTACCTGTCCGTGCGTCTGCTTGGAGGGCCCGTGGTGGTGATGCCCGGGGGTGGTCGTGGGGAGCGGTGGTTGCTGCTCACCGAGTCCGCGGACGCTGCCTCTCAGGTGAACCTGATTCGGTTGCGGGCTCGGGGGGCTTTGACCCACCGGTTGGGGACTTTGGTGCCGTTGCCGCCGTCTCGGATTGATGGGGGTGGGGTTCGGTGGTCTGGGGACGGGCCTGGGGCTCGGCCTGTTTTGCCGCCGTTTTCGGCTGTGGTGGCTGCGTTGAGGGCGGTTACGGAGACCGCTGGGTTGCGGTGATTGTTGGGGTTGCTTGTCGGTGGTCGCGGCTTCTGCGGGTGGCTGGCGTGCGTGCGGCCTGGTCGCCTTGCGTGCTTCCCCTGGGGGCTCTGCCCCCAGACCCCCGGCAATCTGAAATGGGGGTAGCGCTGGGGGCAGGTTGATGGCACGCCTGTTGCTTAGAGCGGCTGCCTGTTTCGTATGAGGGTTGCGTTGGCGGTGGGGTCCCATCACGAGCCGCACCAAGA
>NZ_JBHXLF010000032.1:0-68025 GCF_042721515.1 Lentzea sp. NPDC058436 | reverse complement strand
GCGGACACGCTTTTCGTCCGCTTGACACCCCTCTTCAGGTGTGGCCCGCTCTTGGTGCGGCTCGTGATGGGACCCCACCGCCAACGCACCCTCATACGCAACGCGCAGCCGCTCTACGCAACAGGCGTGCCATCAACCTGCCCACGGCGCTACCCCCTGATCAGATTGCCGGGGTCTGGGGCAGAGCCCCAGGGGAAGCACGCAACAGGAACAGGCCGCACGCAAAACGACCCACCCGCAGAAGCAGCGACCAACAAAACAGGCGAACTCAGCCCAACAAAGCGTCCACAAACGCCCCAGGCTCGAACGGAGCCAGGTGATCAGCCCCTTCACCAAGCCCGACCAACTTCACCGGCACCCCGAGCTCACGCTGAACCTGGAACACGATCCCACCCTTGGCCGTCCCATCCAGCTTGGTCAGCACAATCCCGGTAATCGAAACCTGCTCAGCAAAAACCCGAGCCTGAGTCAACCCGTTCTGCCCAGTGGTCGCGTCCAACACCAGCAGAACCTCATCAACAACGGCCTGCTTCTCCACAACCCGCTTGACCTTGCCGAGCTCGTCCATCAACCCGACCTTGGTGTGCAACCGCCCAGCCGTATCGATCAGCACCGTGTCCACACCGGCATCCATCCCGCGCTTCACAGCGTCAAAGGCCACAGAAGCCGGATCCCCACCCTCAGGCCCACGCACGGTCTCCGCACCAACCCGCTTGCCCCAAGTCTCCAACTGGTCGGCAGCAGCGGCCCGGAACGTGTCAGCAGCCCCAAGCAACACCGTGCGCCCATCAGCGACAAGAACACGCGCAAGCTTGCCGGTCGTAGTCGTCTTGCCAACGCCGTTAACGCCAACAACCAGCAACACAGCGGGCTTGCCACCGTGCGGCAGAGCCTTCAAGGACCGATCCATCCGAGGCCCAAGCGCATCCACGAGAACCGACCGCAACAAAACCTGCGCATCCGCCTCGGACCGCACACCAGACCCGGCGAGCTTCGACCTCAAGGTGTCCACGATCTCGGTGGTCGTGGCCGCGCCGAGGTCCGCGATCAGCAGCGTGTCCTCGACGTCCTGCCACGAGTCCTCGTCCAGGTCGCCGGCGCCCAGCAACCCGAGCAACGACGACCCGAACGCGTTGCGCGACTTCGAGAGCTTGCCGCGCAGCCGCTCCAGGCGGCCGGCCGTCGGCTCGATCTCCTCGACCTCGGACGCCTCGACAGGCAGGTCGACCTCGACGAAGCCGCGCTTCACCGAGTCGCGCGGCACGGAGGCGTCGTCGCCCACGCCGGGCTGGCCGTCCACCTCGGTCCGGTCGGCCACCGGATGCTCGACGGGGTGCACGGGGGCGACCTCGGCCACCGCGACCGCCTCGACCTCGGTGGCGTCGGGCGCGGCCGGGGTCAGCGAGATCCCGGACGACGCCTGGTATCCGCCGGGGCGGGGCGTCTCCTCCTTCTGGGTCAGGCTGATGCGACGGCGACGCGTCAGCACCACACCGGTCACCAGCGCGGCGATCAGCACGACCGCCACGACGACGAGGATCAGGACAAGGGAGGACGTCGACACCGGCTCATGGTTTCACAGACGTGCATGTGATCAATCAACCAGTTGTTGCTCAATTAGGCGAAGATTTCACCAAAGCTCTTGCGCCCTGCCACGGTGTGGAATAGACCACACGTCGTGAGGGTGATCGGACTGATTTCCGGCACGTCGATGGACGGCATCGACGTCGCCGTCGCCGACCTGTCGATCCACGGCGACGTCGTCGAGCTCGTGCCGGTGCAGTGCGCCGAGCACCCCTTCCCGAAGGACCTGCTGGAGAAACCGCGGGACCTCGCCGAAGTGTGCGCCTTCGACACGTCGCTCGGGCAGGCTTTCGGTGAAGTCGCCGCCGGATACCTGCCGGCGGACCTGATCAGCTCCCTCGGCCAGACCGTCCACCACGAGGTGCAGGACGGCGAGTGTCTGGGCACGCTGCAGCTCGGCCAGCCCGCCTGGATCGCCGAACGCACCGGCGTCCCGGTGATCGCCGACCTCAGGGTGCGCGACGTCGCCGCCGGAGGCCACGGGGCACCGCTGGCCAGCACGCTCGACGCTTTGTGGCTCGCCGGCATGGACGAGAACGCCGTCGCGCTCAACATCGGCGGCATCGCGAACATCACCGTCGTCAGGAGCGGAAGCGCGCCCATCGCCTACGACACGGGCCCTGGCAACGCGTTGATGGACGCCGTCGTGGAAGTCCTGTCGAACGGCGAACGCCGCCAGGACACCAACGGCGAGTTCGCCAGCAGGGGCACGGTGAGAGAAGACGTCCTCAAGAAGCTCCTCGCCGACCCGTACTACGCCAAGCCCTGGCCGAAGTCGACGGGCAAGGAGCTCTTCAACGCCGAGTACCTCCAGGGCTTCCCGACGGTCCAGGCCGAGGACATGCTCCGCACGCTCGCCGAGCTCACCGCCCGCACCATCGCCGACGCCTGCCGCGCGCACGACGCGAGCACCGTCGTCGCGTCCGGCGGCGGCATGCGCAACCCGGTGCTGGTCGACACGCTCACCAAGGCCCTCGACCCCATCCCGTTGAAGATCAGCGACTCGCTGGGCCTGCCGCGCGACGGCAAGGAGGCCTACCTCGCCGCGCTGCTCGGATTCCTGACGTGGCAAGGGGTTCCGGGCAACACGCCGTCCGCGACCGGCGCGTCCGGCCCGCGGTTGCTCGGCAGCATCACGCCCGGCAGCGGGCCGTTGAGGCTGCCGGAACCCGTCACCACCGCTGTGACCAAGCTGAAAGTGGGGGAACCGAAGTGCGCGCACTAGACCTCGCGATCATCGCCCTGTTCCTCGTCGGCATGCCGTTGATCGGCATGGCGATCGGCGGCAGGCAGAAGTCGTCCACCGACTACTTCGTCAGCGAGAAGCGCATCTCGTGGTGGGTCGTCTGCCTGTCCGTGGTGTCCGCGGAGACGTCGACGCTCACCGTGCTGAGCGTGCCGGTGATCGCCTACATGGCGACCCCTGCGCAGGGCGGCATGACGTACCTGACGCTCGCGCTGGGCTACATCGTCGGCCGGATCATCGTCAGCTTCGTGCTGCTGCCGCGCTACATCGCCGGTGACCTCGTCACGGCGTACGCGTTCCTGGGCAAGCGGTACGGCAACGGCATGCGCGCCACGGCGTCCGTCACGTTCCTCTTCACGCGCCTGCTCGCGGACGGCATCCGGCTCTTCGCCACGGCCATCCCGATCAAGATCGTGCTCGCCGAGTACGGGATCACCGCGTCGTACTGGGCGATCGTGGTGGCGCTCGGCATCGCGATGGTGTTCTACAGCTTCTTCGGCGGCGCGCGTGCGGTCGTGTGGGTCGACGCGATCCAGATGCTCTGGTACGTCCTCGGCGGCATCGTGGTGATCTGGGTGCTGGCGGGGCAGCTGCCGGACGGCTGGTTCGCCAAGGCCGCCGACGTGAACAAGTTCCAGCTCTTCGACTTCACGAGCTCACCGCTGACCGGCGCCTACCCGTTCGTCGCGGCGTTCTTCGGCGGTGCGCTGCTGTCGATGGCCTCGCACGGCGCGGACCAGCTGATCGTGCAGCGGCTCATGGCCACGCGGGACGTGAAGTCGGCGCAGAAGGCGTTGATCGCCTCCGGTTTCGTGGTGTTCCTGCAGTTCGCGTTCTTCCTCTTCATCGGCGTGATGATGTGGGCGTTCTACGCCGGCGTCGACCCGGTCAAGGACCTGGGGCTCAACAACAAGGACGAGCTCTTCGCCCACTTCATCGTCAACGACCTGCCGAGCGGCCTGTCCGGCTTCGTGATCGCCGGCATCCTCGCGGCCGCCCTGTCGTCGTCGTTGGGCGCCTTGGCCTCCAGCACCGTCACGGACGTCTACGAACGCATCCGCAAGACCCCGATGACCGACGACGAACGCCTGCGCCACGGCCGGATCTGGACCCTGGTGTGGGCGGGTCTGCTGATCGTCTGCGCGGGTCTGTTCGCCTCCTCGAACGCGACCACGGCGGATCCGATCGTGGTGCAGGCGCTGGGCATCGCCGGCTACACCTACGGCGCGCTGCTCGGGGCCTTCCTCCTCGGCCTGATCTTCAAGCGCGTCACGCAGGCGGACGCGATCATCGCGTTCGTGGCGACGGTGCTGGTCGTCGGTTTCGTGATCCTCGGGGTCAAGTTCGCCGGCAGCACGCCGACGATCTACTTCGGGAAGGCCACGGCGGACCTGAAGTCCCTGACCGGGTGGTGGAACACGCCCCTGGGGGTGGCGGTCACCTTGCTGGTGGGTGGGTTGCTGTCATTGAGGCATTCACGCGGTGTGCCGGTACGAGACGAGCTCGATGTGAAGGCGGAATCCTAGGCGGGCGAACATGTTCTGCGAGCTCTCGTTGCCCGCGTAGATCGACGCGGCGGCCTGCGGTCGTGCACCGTGGTCCGCCGCGAGCTTCCACAGCAGTTCGGTGATGAGAGCAGTGCCCACGCCCTGACCTCGGACGTCGGGTTCGACGGCCACGAAGTCGACGTAGTACTCCTCGGGCTGGGCCTTGCCCGCGGCGTAGCCGAGCACGCGTTGACCGTCCATGGCGACGACCACCGTGCGTTTCGCGGGCTCGGACTCGACGAGTTGTTTTCCGGACAGGTACGTGTGCGGGAAACATCGTTCGTGCAGGACGGCGACGGCCTCGTGCACGAACTCGTCCGTCGGGAGGACGCGCATCTCGCGGTCGCTGGGGCACTTTGCGTCCCTCAGCAGCAACGTGCGCAGATCCCCGTTGTCGAGTATGTGGATGGCGCTCGCCTTGCCGGCGCTGAAGGCGTGCCGTTCGGCGAACGCCGCCAGTCGCCGGTGGGCGGTGTGCCCGTAGAGCTCGAGATCGGTGATGCCGGTGAGGAGCTCGGTGGCGCGCCGGAACATGGCGTCGGCGGTCTGGTCCCAGATGCGGCTGCCCGCCGGGTGGTTGACCGGTACGTCGACGAACGGTCCGTGCAGCCACGCACGGCCGAGCTCGGCGTCGACCTCCACGCTGAGCATGCCGGTGATGTTGTCGTCGGCGTCCACCGCGACCACCGTGCAGTCCGCCCAGCTGGGCTCGAACTCGCCGAGCTCCGCGCGGAGCTCTTCGACTGTCTCACCGAGGTACCCGATGTGGTGCGCGTTGTCGGCCTGGAGCCGGACCAGCAGCGCCATCGTGGCGCCGAGGTCGCCAGGTTCGGCGAAACGGATGTCGTACATGAGTGGAATGGTCCTTCGCACGGCCGTTCGAAGCGAGGGAGTTTTCGGCGGTCCCAGGTCACGGACGCGGCGACCGGTAAAATGACGAGGATGTCGTCCGAAGAACTGGCCGTCCGCACCTCCGAGGCAGAGGCCAAGGCCCACGCGGGCGACTTCAGGGGCGCCGCCGCCGAGTTCGGGACCCTCGCCAAGGACTACGCGCGAACGGTGGGCGCGGACGACCCGCGGACCCTCGCCGTCCGGCTGAACCTCGCCCGCGTGCTGGGCACGGCGAAGCAGGTCACGAAGGCCATCGACGTCTGCGAGCGCCTGCTGCGCGACCAGGCCCGCGTCCTCGGTCCCGAGCACGCAGACCTCCTGGAGTCCCGGCAACTGCTCGCCAACCTGCGGTACCAGGCGGGTGACTCCGAGGGCGCCGCGGCGGAGCTGGAGCAGCTCCACACGGCACTGTCGCGGGTGCTCCTGCCCACGCACGACCGGATCACGAAGGTCAAGCGCGACATCGCGTTCCTGAAGCGCTCGTCCTGACGCGCGAGACATCACTCACATCGGCGCACTCCGCGGCGCTGGTATGCCACCGCGCGGACACCGACGTCGCAGGCGAAACCACCAGATTCGGGCTTGCAGGGCAGGTGAGGGTGGGGGACTCTTCTACAGTGAGTGAGGAAACGATCCAACTCGATCTCAACGAATCCGGGGTGGCCGTCGACCTGCCCTTGCCGGCGAACAACCGGGACGGTGTCCAGGGAGTTCCCTACCGGCCGGTCGAATTCCGAGACGATGATCTTCCGTCAGCTCTGGAACGCGCTGCCGCCTGGTTGCGGCAGACCCAGGACTGGCTGGGCGAACCCGTGGACGTGATCGCGGTCCATCTCGACTACGACGACACCCACGGCAACCCGTACTACGACCTCAAGTTGTTGTGCAACGACGAGGACCTGGCGGGCGTGCCCAAGGTCATGCGAGAACACGAAGGGGCCGCTACCGGCCAGTAGCTTTCCGGCTACCGTTCGGAAGCATGTCGGATCGCGTATATCCCCCGGTGATCGCCGCAGCGAAGACCATGTTCAAGGTGCTCGACCTGCGGATCACCGTGGAGGGGGCGCACCACGTCCCGCGCACGGGTGCCGCGGTGCTGGCGTCGAACCACGTCAGCTACCTCGACTTCATCTTCGCGGGCTACGGCGCGCATCTCTCGGGGCGCCTCACGCGGTTCATGGCGAAGCACGAGATCTTCGCCAACAAGATCGCAGGCCCGCTCATGCGAGGCATGCACCACATCCCCGTCGACCGGAGCGCGGGCCAGGCCTCCTACCAGCAGGCCCTGTCCGCGCTCCGCACCGGCGAGGTCGTCGGGATCTTCCCCGAGGCCACGATCAGCCGGTCGTTCACGGTCAAGGACATCAAGTCCGGCGCGAACCGCCTGGCGCACGAGGCCGGCGTTCCGATCATCCCCGTCGCGCTGTGGGGCACCCAGCGCCTGTGGACCAAGGGCCGTCCCAAGAACCTGACGCAGCGGCACGTGCCGATCACGATCCTCATCGGCGAGCCGTTCGAGGCCTCCCCCGGCGACTCCGGTGACGGCCTGCTGCGCAAGCGGCTGCAGGACCTGCTGGACACCGCACAGGCCGGCTACCCGAACGAGCAGGACGCCTGGTGGGCGCCCACGCACCTCGGTGGCACCGCGCCGACGCCGGAAGAGGCCGCCGCACTGGACGCCCGCGGGCGCTGAGCGGCTTAGGCCTCTGCTTCCGGTACGTCTGCCGGTGCCGGCTCCGCGGGCTGAGCGGGTTCTTCCGCCACGCTCGCGGGCGCGTCGGCGGGCGAGCGCAGGCGCTGCGAGATCACCTGCGAGATGCCGTCACCGCGCATCGAGACGCCGTACAGCGCGTCCGCGATCTCCATGGTCGGCTTCTGGTGGGTGATGATCAGCAGCTGCGAGCGGTCCCGCAGCTGCTGGAACAGGCCGATCAGCCGGTGCAGGTTCGTGTCGTCCAGCGCGGCCTCGACCTCGTCCATCACGTAGAACGGTGAGGGGCGGGCGCGGAAGATCGCGACCAGCATCGCGACCGCGGCCAGCGACTTCTCGCCGCCGGAGAGCAGCGACAGGCGCTTGACCTTCTTGCCGGGCGGACGGGCCTCCAGCTCGATGCCGGTGGTCAGCATGTCGTCGGGCTCGGTCAGCACCAGGCGACCCTCGCCGCCGGGGAACAGGACCTTGAAGACGACCTCGAACTCGCGCGCCACGTCCTCGTAGGCCAGCGTGAAGACCTCGAGGATCTTGTCGTCGACCTCCTTCACGACGGTGAGCAGGTCGCGGCGGGTGTCCTTGATGTCCTCCAGCTGCGTGGACAGGAACTTGTAGCGCTCCTCCAGCGCCGCGAACTCCTCCAGCGCGAGCGGGTTCACCTTGCCCAGCAACGAGAGGTCGCGTTCGGCGCGCTTGGCCCTGCGGGCCTGGGTGTCGCGGTCGTACGGCATCGGCTGCGGCTCGGAGACCTGCTCGCCGCGTTCCTTGGCCGCCTGGTACTCGTGCAGCTCGGCGGCCGACGCGGGCACCATGACGTCCGGGCCGTACTCGTTGGTCAGGTCGTCGAGACCGATGCCGAAGTCCTCGGCGATCTTGGTCTCCAGCTGCTCGATGCGCATGCGCTGCTCGGCGCGCAGGACCTCGTCGCGGTGCACGGCGTCGACGAGCTTCTCCAGCTCGCCGGACATCTCCCGCACGACGTTGCGCACCTGGGTCAGCAGGAGCTCGTGCTGCTGGCGGCGTTCCTGGGCTTGGTCGCGTTCACGGGCGGCGCGGGACAGCGAGATCTCGATGCGTTCCAGCGCCTGCTCACCGCCCTTGGCGACGGCCTTGGCGACGACGGCACCGCGCGCACGGTGTGCCGTGGCGCGGGCGTGGCGTTCGCGGGCCTCACGCTCAGCGCGTGCGGCACGACGCAGGCCCTCTGCCTTGCCCTGCACGGCCCGAGCGCGCTCTTCGGCCGTGCGCTGCACCAGACGCGCGTCCATCTCGCCCTGACGCGCCTGAGCCAGCTCCGCGGACAACGCGTCGCGCTGCTCGGTGTCGGGCTCGTCCTCCAGCGTCTGCTCTTCCTCGGCCATCAGCAGCCGCTCTTCGAGCTCGCCCAGCTTCATCAGGGCTTCCTCGCGCGAGCGCTCGACCTTGGCGCGCTGCTCGCTGATGCGGCTGACCTCGGCCTCCGCCGACCGCACCGCCGCGGCCATCCGGTTCAGGCGCTCGCCGGAGCGGGCCTGGCGGACCTTGGCCTCCTGCACGGCCTCCTTGACCGCGTCCAGCACCTTGCGGCGGGCCTGCTGCTCGGCGCGGGCGCCCTCCAGTGCCGCGGTCGCGTGCTCCAGCGCCCGTTCCGCGGTCGCGAGCTGCTCCTGCGCCTCGTCGACGGCGGCCTGCACCTCGATGACGCTCTGGCCCTGGGCTCCCGAACCGCCGACCGCCCAGTCCGTGCCGAAGAGGTCGCCCTCGCGGGTGACCGCGCGGCCGCTGAACCGGGCCGCGGAATCCAGGTCCTCCACGACCGCGAGGCGGTCGAGCGCGCGGGCGAGAGCCGGACGCAACGCTTCCGGTGCGTGCACGACGTCGATCGCCCAACGCGCGCCGTGCGGCAGGTAGCCCCACTGCGACGTGTCCACAGTGGACCCGTACGAGCCGATCAGCACGCCCGCGCGTCCGGCGTCCTTCTCCTTCAACAGCTTCAGGGCGGCGAGCGCGCCGTCACCGGACGACACCGCGACCGCGTCGGCGATCGGGCCGAGCGCGGCGGCCAGCGCCACCTCGAAGCCCGGTTCGACGGTCAGCAGCGCGGCGACGGATCCCAGCAGGCCCGGCACGTCCGACGCGAGCAGCGCGCCCGCACCGTCCTTGCGCGTGAGGCCCAGCGAGAGAGCGTCGACACGGGCGCGCCACGACGCGATGTCGCGTTCCGCGGTGCGCTCGGCCTTCACGAGTTCCTCGACGCGCTGGCGTGCCGCGTCGTTGGACTGCACGGCGTGCCGGTGGCGTTCGTCGAGGTCGTTGTCGCCCTCGTCCTCGTAGCCGGTGACCGCCTGCGCCTCGGCCAGCTCGATCGACGCGAACTCGACGCGTTCGGAGGCCTCCGCCACCGTGACGGAGAGGCGTTCGATCTCCTCGGCGGTGGCGTTCGTCTTGCTGCGCAACGCTTCCACCTGACCGGACAGGCGCGCGAGGCCCTCCCGGCGGTCGGCGATCGCGCGGACGGCGGCGATGTGCGCCTTCTCCGCCTGCGAGACCATGCGCTCCAGCTCGGCGCGCGTCTCCACGGCCTCCGCGAGCGCGATGCGGGCCTCGGTGACGCCCTCCTGGAGCTCCAGCTCCATCTCGGCGGTCTCCTCGGCCTCGCGGTCGAGGTCGTCCGGGTCGCGGCCCCTCGAAGGCGCGTCCACGACGTCGGACAGGTGCCGGGCGCGTTCGGCGGCGAGGCGGACGGTGCCGCGGAGCCGTTCCTCCAAAGCGGACAGCCGGTACCAGGTGTCCTGCGCGGCCTGCAGCTTCGGCGAGTCGGCGGCGACCCGCTCCTCCAGCTCGTTCTGCTGGTACTGCGCGGCCTGCAACGACTTCTCGACCTCGGCGCGGCGCACGCGGGCCTTCGCCTCGTCGTGCTCCTCCTGCGCGATGGCCTCGCGCTGCGTCACCAGGTCGTCGGCGAGCAGGCGCAGCTTGCTGTCCCGCAGCTCGGACTGGACGACCTGGGCGCGGCGGGCGATCTCGGCCTGCTTGCCCAGCGGCTTGAGCTGGCGGCGCAACTCGGCGGTGAGGTCGGTGAGGCGCGTCAGGTTGGCCTGCATCGCCTCCAGCTTGCGCAGCGCCTTTTCCTTGCGCTTGCGGTGCTTCAGGACGCCGGCGGCCTCTTCGATGAACGCGCGCCGTTCCTCCGGTTTGGACTCCAGGATGGCGGCGAGCTGGCCCTGACCGACGATCACGTGCATCTCGCGGCCGATGCCGGAGTCCGAGAGCAGCTCCTGGATGTCCATCAGGCGGCACGAGTTGCCGTTGATCTCGTACTCGGTGGCGCCCTCGCGGAACATGCGGCGGGTGATCGACACCTCGGTGTACTCGATCGGCAGCACGCCGTCGGCGTTGTCGATCGTCAGCGTCACCTCGGCGCGGCCCAGGGGCGCGCGGCCGGACGTGCCGGCGAAGATGACGTCCTCCATCTTGCCGCCGCGCAGGTCCTTGGCACCCTGCGTGCCCATCACCCAGCGCAGTGCGTCGAGCACGTTGGACTTGCCGGACCCGTTGGGGCCGACCACACAGGTGATGCCGGGCTCGAAGCGCAGCGTGGTAGCCGAGGCGAAGGACTTGAAGCCCTTCAGCGTCAGGCTCTTGAGATGCACGCCGGGCAGAGTACCCAAACGCTTGCGGACGATGCGGGAGGCGGGCCTTGACCTGCGCGTCTAGGGACGGAGAGTAACCAGCAGCCCGCTCTCGTCCGACACCTCCAGACGATCGATCTGGTCGACCCTGAACGACGTGGAACCGGGAATGCGCTCGTCAGGGCCGTGGTCGGAGCCCCACCAGCCGCCGACCTCGCGCTGACCCTGCCGATCGAACACGATGACCTTGCAGCGCGCGCCCGGTTTGACGTCGCCGAGCTTGAACCACATCTCCGTGCCCCAGGACTTCGAGACCATCGAGACCTCACCGTCCACACCGGTGCCGGGGTCCTTGGCCGCCCACGTCGGCGCGGGCGGGGGCTGGAGGAACAGGATCCCGCCCGCCAGCGCGAACGCCACCAGGACGGCGGCGCAGACCAGTGCCACGCGGCGCTGGCGGTTCGGCTTCGGCGGGCACTCCGGCATCTCGTCGAGGTTCTCGACGTCCTCCGCGGTCAGGCGGCCGAGCAGGCCCGGCAGCGGGGCCAGGCGCAGCATCTCGGCCTGGCAGGTCTCGCAGGTGCCGAGGTGGCGTTCGAACGCGGCTCGTTCTTCGAGGTCGAGCGAGCCGAAGAGGTAGGCGCCGACGTCGACGGTGTGCTGGCAGCTCACGCCCCGGTCACCCCTCTCTCCTCCAGTGCGTCGCGCAGCGCCCTCAGCGCGTAGAAGCAGCGCGACTTGACGGTGCCCGGCGGGATGCCGAGCGTCTTGGCGGCCTCCGCGACCGTGCGGCGGCGGTAGTACAGCTCGATGACGACCGTCCGGTGCTCTGGCGTGAGCGCCCTCAGCGCCGACGCGATCTGCCACGTCTGCAGCACGTGTTCGACCTGGTCGCTGACCGGCGGCAGGTCCACCGGTTCGAGCGGCACCTCGGTCGCGCGTGCGTTGCGGCGGCGGTACCCGGAGATCACCAGGTTCTTCGCGACCGTGTAGAGCCACGGCGCCGCGTCGTCCGGTTTCAGCTCCTCGTGGTGCCGCCACGCGCGGAGCAAGGTCTCCTGCACGACGTCCTCCGCCTGCTGGTAGTCACCGTCGACCAGCCGCAGCACGTAGTGCAGCAGCGGGCCCCTCCAGCGTTCGTACAGCTGGATGAGGACGTCTTCCGAGGAGTCCACGATCCCCTCTACGCCATCTCCGCGAGAACGGTTCAGCGCTCGATGAAACCGGTCAGGTCACCCCTGGCGTCCGACCACTGCTCACCGACCGATTCGACATGTCCGGGGGTGTCACCCGAACGGAGAGCATTCAGCAGTTGTTCACACTTCTCCCGCGCACCCTCGGCGACAACCTCGACCCGTCCGTCAGGCCGGTTCGAAGCACTCCCGACCAGGCCCAGCTCCAGTGCTCGGGCCCTCGTCCACCAGCGGAAACCGACACCCTGCACCCGGCCCCGCACCCACGCGTTCAGTCGTACGTCCACCTCCGAATGGTCCCGCAGTCACACCAGGTGACGAACGACGCACTCAGGGGTTGTCACCCATTAGTGGTACGGTCCCGACCCGTGAGTGCCCGCAGCCTCTTACTCGGCCTGCTGATCGGTGCAACCGGAATCGGCGGCCTCGCCTTCACCGGTACCTCCCCTCTCGGCATCAGCTTCACCAATGCCGCGCAGCAGGAGAGCGCCGACGCGGCCAACCAGTTCGGCACGGGCAACGCCGCGGCCCCCAACGGGCGGCCGACCGTCCAGAACACCGAGGCAGGCAGCCCCGTCGCCTCCTCGTCGTCCTCCACCGCTCCCACCACCACGACGACCGAGGCGCCGCCCTCCTCATCTTCTTCGTCCGCCGCGCCGACCACCACGACGACGCCCCCCGAAGCGCCGAAGCCGCCCGTGCAGACGCCTCCGCCCGCCGGTCAGACGCCGGAACAGGCCGTGCTCGCGCTCGTGAACGACGCCCGTGCCGCAGCAGGATGCAAGGCCCTCGTGATCGACGACCGCGTCACGACCGCCGCGCAGGCCCACAGCACGGACATGGCGAACAAGAACTACTTCTCGCACACCTCGCAGGACGGCAGGACGTTCGACGTCCGCATGAAGGAAGCCGGCTACCCGAGGCCCGGCGGCGAGAACATCGCGAAGGGCTACGCCAACGCCCAGGCCGTCGTGAAGGGCTGGATGGAGAGCACCGGCCACCGCGAGAACATCGAGAACTGCAGCTTCACCACGATGGGCGTGGGACTGGACACCCGCGGCAACTACTGGACCCAGAACTTCGGCCGCTGACCGTTTCGAGCAGGGGAAACTTCGTGTACGAGAGCCCGGAACCGGACTCGCGCTCGCGCTTCTTCCGAGGTGCACCGCAGGTCGTCCTAGCCGCTTCAGGCGTCGTGCTGGCGACCGTCTTCGCCGCCGTCGCCTCACTCGCCGCGGGCTCGGACTCCGCGAACGAGGCACCGGCGACCCAGCCCCCGCGCAAGGAGGCCGTGCGCGACGCGCTGAGCGTCGTGCCGACGTCCGCCCCGACCTCGTCCGTCGAGCAGACCTCGTCGGCCTCGGAGACCACGACCTCCGCGACCACCACGACGACGAAGAAGCAGACGCGCGTCACGACCATCACGCGTCCGGACGGCACGACGACCACGGTCACGACCGACGACCCGCCGCCCGCGAACACGTCGACCTCGACGACGACCACCACAACTAAGGCCACGACGACCACGACGACGTCGACCACCACCTCGACGACGGACCCGACGACAACGACGACGACGCCGTAGGGTTACGCCGGTCACCGCCCTGTGACGCACTGCTACACGAAGGTGTGGCGGGACTGAGGCGTTGGTTCGTTTCCGCCGATAACTCGAACGCAAGACCATCCGACCGGGTTTCCCACGAGGAGATGGGTGTGTTCGAGGAAGATCATCCGCAGTCACCGACCGAGCCGGCCCAGCCGAAGAAGCGCAGGGGCACGGCAGTGATGCTGGCTGCGGGCGGCGTGGTCGTGGCGACCCTGTTCGCCACCGTGGCGTCCATGCTCGCCGCGTCGGGCCGCGAGGCAGCCCCGGAACGCACGGCGGCAGACGTCGTGCAGACCATCACGAGCGTCGCGCCGGACGGCAGCACCAGCACCGTCGTCGTCACCGTGTCCTCCAGCGCGGGCACGCAGAAGCCGGCGTCCGCCCAGGACCGCAGGCAGGCCGCGCCCCAGCAGGACCAGCCGAAGCCGGGCACGCCTGACCAGCCGCAGCTCACGACCGACCCGGCGAAGCCGACGAAGACCGAGACGCACAGCACGCCGCCGCCCCACACGGAGCCGCCGTCGTCGACCTCGTCGTCCACTTCTTCGTCGTCGTCCACGCCCGAACCGACGCCGTCCACGTCGTCGAGCACGCCTCCGCCGGACCCGAAGCCCTAGTTCCGGGCGAGGGTGGCTGCGGCGAGCCGCCGGATCCGCTTGGTCCGACCTCCGTCGGCCAGCGCGGTGAGCAACTCGGGTGAGGGCACCTCCGCCAGCCTCAGCTGCAGCCAGTCCGACCAGGCAGGCAGGTCGATCTCCCCCTGCGTCAGGTGCTCCGCCCGCCGCAACAGTCCGATCTCCCGGCTGCGGCGTCGGGCGTGCGTGTCGTCAGGCGCCAGCTCAAGCCACCGTGCGTGGTCATCGACGCGTTCGAGCACCAGCAGCAGCACGGACGTCCGCAGCGCCGTGTCCGGTTCGTGCGCCAACGCCGCGTGCACGACGTCCAGCGAGCCGAGCACGGCCTGGTAGAGCTCCCACCGGTCGTGCTCGGACTCGCGGGCCGAACGGCACAGGCGCGTCCGTCACGGCTCGAACCGGTACCCCATGCCGGGCTCCGTCAGCAGGTGCCGCGGCCGCGCGGGCTCCGGTTCCAGCTTCCGCCGCAGCTGCGCCAGGTACACCCGCAGGTAGTGCGTCTCCTTCTCGTACGCGGGCCCCCACACGTCGCGCAGCAGCCGCTTCTGCCCGACGAGCTTCCCCGCGTTGCGCGCCAGCACCTCCAGCAGGCCCCACTCGGTCGGCGTGAGGTGCACCTCGGCACCGTCCTTCTGCACGCGCTTCGCCGCCAGGTCGACGGTGAACGAGGCGGTCGTCACGATCGGCTCGTCCTCGGGACCGGCGACGGCGGAGCGGCGGACGGCGGCGCGCAGGCGGGCCAGGAGTTCATCCATGCCGAATGGTTTCGTCACGTAGTCGTCGGCGCCGGCGTCGAGGGCGTCGACCTTGTCGGTCGAGTCGGTGCGGGCGGACAGGACGATGATCGGCATGGTCGTCCAGCCTCGCAGGCCCGCGATGACGTCGGTGCCGTCCATGTCGGGTAGGCCGAGGTCGAGAACCACGACGTCCGGCTTGCCGTCGGCGGCCAGCCGCAGAGCCGTCGCGCCGTCCTCGGCGGTGAGCACCTCGTAGCCCCGCGCCGAGAGGTTGATCCGCAGGGCGCGCACGATCTGCGGCTCGTCGTCGACCACCAGTACTTTTGTCACGCGACCCTCTCATCTGCGGGGAGTGAGATCACCACGGTGAGACCGCCACCGGGTGTGTCCTCCATGGTGATCGTGCCTCCCATCGCCTCGGTGAACCCCTTCGCCACGCTCAGACCGAGACCAACGCCACCCGGCGTGCGGTCGCCGAGGCGCTGGAACGGGGCGAAGACCTGCTCCGCGGTGCCGGCGGGCAGGCCTCGGCCGTGGTCCACGACGCGCAGCTCCACCTCGGAGCCGTGGGCGGACGCGCGCAACGCCACGGCGCCCGCGTAGCGCAGTGCGTTGCCCACGACGTTCGCGATCACCCGTTCCAGCAGGCCCACGTCAGCGCGCACGGGTGGGAGCGCCTCCGGGACGTCGACCTCGATGTCGCCGGTCTGGCCCACCAACGCTCGCGCGACGGCCTCGTAGTAGTCGACGGCGCCGAACTGCGGTTCGACGGCGCCGGTGGCGAGGCGGGACGAGTCGAGCAGGTTGTCGATGAGGCCGGCGAGCCGGTCCGCCGACTCCTCGACGGCCTCCAGTAGCTCGGCGGTGTCCTCGCCGGACAGCGTCAGCTCCGGGTCGCGCAACGAGCCCACGGACGCCTTGATCGAGGTCAGCGGCGTGCGGAGGTCGTGGCCGACGGCGCTCAGCAGAGCGGTGCGCAGCTCGGTGCGGGAGGCCTGGCGCTGGGCTTCGAGGGCCTGCTCGGCCATGCGTTGCTGCCTCAGCGCGAGCAACGCCTGCCCCGCGGCCGCCTCCAGGACGCGGCGGTCGGACGCGGGCAACGAACGCCCGCGCAGCGCCAGGTGCACCTCCGGTGTCACGGCTATGTCGACGTCCGCGTCGTCGGGCTCGTCGCACGGACCGATGCCGGCGCACGCAACCCGTTCCCAGACGCCGTCGACGCGTTCCAGCAGCGCTACGGACGTGAGGCCGAAGTTCTCCTTCACCTTCTCCAACAGCCGTGCGAGCGGTTGCGGGTTCGTCAGCACGGTGCGCGCGTACGACGCGAGGAGCGTGGCCTCGGTGCGAGCGCGCGCCGCCTGGGCCGCACGGCGAGCGGCGTAGTCCACCACCAAGGCGGTGGACACGCCCACGATGATCATCGCGAAGAAGGTGAGCACGTTCTGCTGCGCGTTGATGGTGAACGTGTAGACGGGCTCGGTGAAGAAGAAGTTCAGCAGCAGCGCGTTGATCAGCGCGGCGGCGATGGCGGGTCCGACCCCACCGACCATCGCCACGACCAGCGTGACCAGCAGGTAGCCGGTGACGTTCGTGGAGAAGTTCAGGCCGCTGCGCAGCGAGACGCCGGCGGCGGTGACGAGCGCGGGCCCGGCGACCGCGAGGAACCAGCCCCACGCGAGCCTGCTCGGCTTCAACGGGCTGCCCGCGAACCGCGCACGCCACCCGGCAGTCGTCGCCGGGTGCGTGACCATGTGGACGTCGATCGCGCCGGACTCCTGCACGACCGTGGAGCCGATACCTGTCGAGAACACGCGCGCGAACCGTGAACGGCGCGAGGTGCCGACCACGAGCTGTGTGGCATTCACGCCGCGAGAGAACTCCAGCAGCGCCGTTGGCACCTCATCGCCGACAACGGTGTGGAACGTGGCACCGACGTCTTCGGCGAGCGTGCGGTACTTCTGCAGTGCGTGCGGATCCGCTCCCGCGAGCCCATCGCCACGAAGCACGTGCACGACGAGAAGGTCGCCACCCGCGCGCGTGGCGATGCGACGCGCGCGACGGATGAGAGTCTCGCTTTCCGCACCACCGGTGATGGCGACGACCACACGTTCGCGCGTCTCCCACGTGTCGGTGATCTGCTGTTCGGTCCGATAGCGCATCAACGCCACGTCGACTTGATCAGCGACCCACAGCAACGCGAGTTCGCGCAACGCGGTGAGGTTTCCGACGCGGAAGTAGTTGCCGAGCGCGGCGTCGATCTTGTTCGCCGCGTAGACGTCGCCGTGCGCGAGCCTCCGCCGCAACGCTTCCGGTGTGAGGTCGACGAGCTGCGTCTGCTCGGCTTTGCGCACGACCTCGTCCGGCACCGTTTCCTTCTGCGGCACGCCCGTTATGCGCTGAACGACGTCGTTGAGTGATTCAAGATGTTGAATGTTCACCGTCGAGAGCACGTCGATCCCGGCTTCGAGGAGTTCCTCGACGTCCTGCCACCTCTTCGCATTGCGCGATCCCGGCGCGTTCGTGTGCGCGAGTTCGTCGACGACGGCGACCTGCGGCGCACGGGCCAGCACGGCGTCAACGTCCATCTCGGACAGTTCGACGCCGCGGTGCGTGAAGTGCCTGCGCGCCACGACTTCCAGGCCTTCGACAAGATCGGCGGTCTTCGCCCGGCCGTGGCTCTCCACGAATCCGACGACGACGTCCGTGCCGCGTTCCCGCCTCCGGTGCGCCTCGCTGAGCATGGCGAACGTTTTTCCGACACCGGGAGCCGCTCCGAGGTGGATTCGGAGCTCACCACGTCTGGGTTTCGGACTCACCGGACCAGTCTGCACCGGCCCCACGTGGACCGTTCGGCCGTATGCGCTGCGCCACACGGCTAAACGAGTGCGCCTTCCCACAGTTCTGACAGCGGATCTGTCTTGTTGAATCATGCTTCAGCGCGACGACCGTTCGAGTGAGCTTCACCGTGCTTTTTACGCTGTTTACCTGCACATTTAAGAGTGCTGGACGCGCCCCGTGACGCCCCGCGTCACCACAACGGCCGAATGGGTTATCGGCAAGTGGCGGATAGCGCGCAGAGCGTGAATGAGGGAAAGTGCCAGGGTTCGTGTCCGAATTCGGACAATCACATGCGCGCGGAGAAACGATGCCCACCACCGTCACCAACCACGAGGCACTTCAACTCGTGGTGGCCGTGCACCGGCTGGTGCGAAGTCTTCGGCAGGCCGCTCCGGCCCGCCGTTTGCAACCCACCCAGTTATTGGTGCTGTCAGAACTGAGCACCCACGGCCCGATGCGGATCGGCGAGATCGCGGTGCGCGCGCTGTGCTCACAGCCGACCGCCACAACCGTCGTGACCAGCCTGGAGTCCACCGGGCTCGTCCGTCGAGAGCCGGATGCCGCGGACGGCAGGGCGACCATAGTAGTGCTCACCGAAGTCGGCCGCGAGACGATCGCGTCGCTGGCTCACGGGGAAGCCGAACTATTGAGTGAAAGAATGTCCGAGCTTTCCCCAGAAGACAGAGAACACCTGCGCTCGGCCATGCCGGTTTTGCGCCACCTGGCCGAACCGCAGGAGAACAAGTAGGAGCGGGACCCCCGACGGGTCCCGCTCCAAGATTTACTTGCTCGGTGACACAGAAGTCGGTGGCACCGAGCTCGGAGTCGCGCTTCCAGAACTCGGCGGTGCCGTACTGGGCGTTGATGAAGTCGATGACGGAGCGGTCACACTTGGTGTCACTGTGTAACAGGTTCCGTTTTCGTAGTCGACCTGCGGCCGCGGATAGCGGTTAGCGGGAATGACCGGCTCAGGACCGTTACCAGGCTCGTCGCAGCTGTTGTAGCTCCGCGGCGCGTTGATCGGCTGACCGTTCTGGTCGTACAGCAGCACGTTCGTGAGCAGCTTGCCGTTCTCGTCGTACGCGTAGATGTTGTCGTACGTCTCCATGACCGGCGGCTGGTACGACGACCGCGACGTGTTGTACGCGAGCTGGTTCGCCGTCACGTCGATGACCTGGAACAGCAGCCCCACCGCCAGCGCCGAGGCAGGCAGGCTGAACCACAGCCACCGCCGGTCGACCTTGGCGCGCGGCCCGGCGAACACCGAGAGCACCGCGATCGCGGCCACCGCCAGGAACCCGAGCAGGTCACGGCTGGCGAGCAACACCGCCCCGAGCCCGAGCAGACCGGCCCGCACCAGCCACCACGCGGGCTGCAACGACTTGAGGTAGGTCAGCGCGCGCTCCGCCGGCGTCCCCTGCTCCGGCGTCAGCCACTTCTTGAGCCGATGGGTCTCCGGCAGGTTCATGATCTCCTGCTGAACCGGCCCGCGATCGTGCACCAGCGCGAGGCTGAGCACCAGGATCACGGCAGGCAGCAACAGCACCGCCGGCTCCCTGAGCGCCGCGGCACCCGCCAGCAACGTCACACCGGTCGCCGCGACCAGCCCCCACGCGGCAGCCCGAGGCCTGGTCAGCCACTGCTGCTTCGTCGTGACCGGCAACCGCTCGGTCCGCGACGGATACCCCGCCGCCTGACGAAGCTCCTGCGCGTACTGCTCAGGCGACCCGAGCCGCTGTTCGAGAGTCTCGCCCTCACCGAGCTCCGTGGACAGCTCGGCGACGTGCGCCTCGACGTCCTCCATGATCTCGGCGACCTCGTTGGGCGGCAGGTCGTCGAGAGCGGCACGCATTCCCGCCAGGTAGTGCTCGACACCGAGCGCTTGCGTGTTCATGCTGCGACCTCCTCGAGCAGGCCGTCCAGCGTGCTGGCGAACGACCTCCACGTCTCCCTCGACTCAGCCAGGCGCGCCCGCCCGGTCTCGTTGATGCTGTAGTACTTGCGGTGCGGCCCCTCTTCACTCGGCACCACGTACGAGGTCAGCATCCCCGCGTTGTAGAGCCGCCGCAGCGTGCCGTACACCGACGCGTCGCCCACGTCGTTCAGTCCCCCGGCGCGCAGTCTGCGCACCACGTCGTACCCGTACCCGTCGTCCTTGCGGAGAACCGCCAGGACGGCCAGGTCCAGCACCCCTTTGAGCAGTTGACTGGTGTCCATGGCCCCCTCCGACCCGGTTTGGTGTCCGAAATCAGCGAAGCTCATTTCGGACACCGAACCGACCTCCCTCTTCCAGAAGGTCGGCACTGTTGCGCTGTGAACACTACTACGCAGTGCGCAGTACTGTCTAATGCGTTAGGTCAGGCGAGGCGTGAGGTGGAGTTTGGGCACGTCAGGAGGACGTTCGCCCGAAGTGGGGCGTTGCGTGTGTCTTGTTTCGCGGGTTGACACCGCTGACGACGAGGGCGGATCGCTTCACACCCACCCGCTTGGCGCGTCAGCCATCGGCCGACGCCGCTCACTCCGTCGCGGAGG
This sequence comes from Lentzea sp. NPDC058436, assembly GCF_042721515.1. Lineage (NCBI taxonomy): Bacteria > Bacillati > Actinomycetota > Actinomycetes > Pseudonocardiales > Pseudonocardiaceae > Lentzea > Lentzea sp. NPDC058436. Next base: position 47,894 of record NZ_JBHXLF010000032.1, on the reverse strand, counting down.
TCAGAACCTCGGGCGTGGCTGGCAGCGCGGGCACGAGTACGAGGAGCGGTTCATGAACGGCTCGCGGATCAGCGCCGCCCCACACCGCTTGCAGGGCCGGTTCTCCTGCCCGTAGGCGTTCAGCGAGCGGTCGAAGTACCCCGACTGGCCGTTGATGTTCACGTAGAGCGCGTCGAACGACGTCCCGCCCTGACCGAGGGCCTCGCTCATCACGTCCGAAGCGTGGTCCAGCAGCTCGGCGGCCTTGGCCTTGGCGAGCTTGTCGGTCATGCGGGTGCCGTGGAGCTTCGCGCGCCAGAGGGCCTCGTCGGCGTAGATGTTGCCGATGCCGGAGACGAGGGTCTGGTCGAGCAGCGCGCGCTTGATCTCCGTGTGACGCAGGCGCAACGCGCGCACGGCAGCATCACGGGAGAAGAGAGGGTCCATCGGGTCGCGCGCGATGTGCGCTACCGAGTCGGGGACCAGGGTTCCGTCGACCTCCACCAGTTCGGCCAGGGCCAGGCCGCCGAAGGTGCGTTGGTCCACGAAACGGAGTTCTGGGCCGCCGTCCGCGAAGGTGAAGCGGACACGCAGGTGTTTCTCGTCGGGGGCCGACGAGGGTTGGACTAGCATTTGGCCGCTCATGCCCAGGTGGGCGAGCATGGCGGCCTTGTCGGCCAGTTCCACCCAGAGGTACTTGCCGCGGCGCCTGGCGGCGGCCATGGGCTGGCCTGCCAGGCGCGCGCAGAAGTCCTGGGAGCCCAGGTCGTGCCGGCGGATGGCGCGTGGGTGCAGCACCTCTACGGAGGAGATGACCCTGCCGGCGACGTGGGCTTCAAGGCCGAGGCGTACTACCTCGACCTCTGGTAGTTCGGGCACGTCAGGCTTCGGACTTGCCCTCGTCGACGGGCTGCGCCTCGATCACGGCGGCCTGCGGCTTGGTGGGCTTGAGCACCCATACCCCCGCGCGGCTCGTGTCCCTGACCAGCACAAGTCCCTGGATGCCTCCGCTGCGGGAGGTGTTCACCGGCCCGCGGACGGTGCGGGTGCGGCGGTTCGTGCGGTTCCTGGTCGCATACATCGCGTGTCTCAGTCTTCCTCGGTTGGGGCGGTCCCTGGCGTCACCGAGGCGCCATTCTGTCCGTTCCTGGTCCCGACCGGCTCCTGCTCGGCCTTGACCCGTTCCGACAGAACATGATAAGCCGCTTCGGCGGCTTTCTGCTCGGCTTCCTTCTTGGTGCGCCCATCACCCTTGCCGTAAGGCTGGCCACCGACGAGCACCGTTGCGGTGAACTCCTTGCGGTGGTCCGGCCCCTGGTCGTCCACGCGGTACTCCGGGACGCCGAGGCTGGCTTGAGCGGTGAGCTCCTGCAGGCTTGTCTTCCAGTCCAGTCCAGCACCCAAAAGCGGAGCTTTGGCCAAGAGCGGATCGAACAGCCGGTGAACGAACGTTCGTGCGGTATCGATACCGAACTGCAGGTACACCGCACCGATGACGGCCTCGAGACCGTCGGCGAGAATGCTCGCCTTGTCCCTGCCGCCGGTCAGCTCTTCGCCACGACCGAGCAACAGGTGTGCACCCAGCCCGCCCTTGCCCAGGTCACGCGCTACGCCCGCGAGTGCGTGCATGTTCACCACGCTGGCGCGGAGCTTCGCGAGCTGACCTTCGGGAAGATCGGGATGAGTGCGGTAGAGGTGGTCGGTGACGACCAGCCCGAGAACCGCGTCTCCCAGGAACTCGAGACGCTCGTTCGGCGGCAAGCCGCCGTTCTCGTACGCGTAAGACCTGTGGGTGAGCGACAGCGCGAGCAGCTCGGCGTCCAGGTGGACGCCGAGCGCTTCGAGCAGGTCCGCGCGGTCCGCTTGCGGTGCGCGCGGCGGCTTTCCCCCCACTACGTCGGCGAGGAGATCAGGCCGGCTGAGCGACCTGGCGGCCAGCGTACTGACCACAGGCCGGGCAGGCGACGTGCTGCGGCTTCGGCTGGCGGCAAGCCTTGTTGCTGCACGCCACCAGGTGCACGGCAGACGTCTTCCACTGGGAACGGCGCGCACGGGTGTTCGAACGCGACATCTTCCGCTTCGGGACGGCCACGACTACTTCTCCTCCGAGTTGTCATCGCTGAACCGCTCTTGCAACGCGGCCCAACGAGGGTCAATCGTCTCATGCCCGTGGTCGGGCCCGAGCTCCGCCCACCTGCCACCACACTCGGAGCAAAGCCCCTTGCAGTCCGGCTCACAGAGCGGCGCCTGCGGCAGCGCGAGGACGATGGCGTCCCGCACCACAGGCTCGAGGTCGATCAGATCGTTCTCGATCCGGCTGACCTCGTCTTCATCAGTGGTCTCGTCCGTGGTGCTGTCCGGCCACGCGTAGAGCTCCGTGATCCGGACTTCAACCTCATCGGTGAGCGGCTCGAGGCACCTCGAGCACTCGCCTTCGACCTTGGCGGACGCCGTCCCCGACACCAGCAGACCCTCGACGACCGATTCGACGAGGAAGTCGAGTTCGACCTCTCCGCCCTCGGGCACCGCGATCACCCCGAGCAACCCCACACCCGCGCCGGGAACAGACCTCGCGAGGGGTCGGCTCTGGCCGGCGCGACGGCCGATGTCCCTGGTGTCGATGACCCAGGGACCGGATGCTGTGGGACGCGTGGACGCGTGACGATGCTCAGTCATGATTTCGGGTTTTGCTGACGGGGACCTACCACGTCCAGCCGTTCCAGGGTACGGGACGACGCCCCCGCGCGTGAAATCGCCAGGTGATCGCACCTGTCCGACGTAGCGCGAATCACACGTTCAGGCCACCTGGTTCGTCAGGAACCGTAGTCGAACGGCGCCGCGGCACCCGCGACGGCGGGACCACGGAGGTGCGAACGGCCCTTGCCGACCGAACGGAGCGTGTGCGCGAGGAGGTCCTCGAAGTCCGCGAGCTTGCCGTCCACGTACGCGTCGCACTCCGACCGCAGCCGGATCGACTCGTTCTGGGCGGCGTCGAGGATGCGCGCCGACTCGGCGTGCGCGGCCCGGACGACCTCCTGCTCGTTGACGAGCCTGGCCTGCTCGGCCCTGCCGTCCTCGGTGGCGCGCTCGTAGTTGGCACGGCCCGCCTGGATCATCCGCTCGGACTCGGCGTGCGAACGGCCCACCAGGTCGTCGTACTCCTGACGACCCGCGGCCACGGTCCGCTCGGCCTGGTCCTCCGCCTCGGCGATCATCCGCTCGGCGCGGGCGCGCGCGTCGGACAGCATCGCCTCGGCCTCGGCCTGAGCCTCGGCGAGCATGCGGTCCGCGTCGGCACGCGCCTTGGACACGCCGGACTCGGCCTCGTGCTTGGCCTTGCCGACGAGCTCTTCCTTGTGGTCCAGCACGTCCTGCGCGTCGTCGAGCTCCGCGGGGATCGCGTCGCGCACGTCGTCGAGCAGTTCGAGCACGTCGCCGCGCGGCACCACGCACCCCGAGGTCATCGGAACTCCGCGCGCTTCCTCGACGATCGTGACGAGCTCGTCGAGTGCCTCGAACACCCGGTACACGTCTCACTCCCTAAGCCCTGTGACTCCCACCCGCAAGTGTGCCCTGCCGATCTACCACCGACCGGGACGTCGGCAGGGCGTGTCAGGATTTCCCCACATCCACCGGGGGGGGGAACCGTGAAGATCACAATCAGGCGAGCGCTGGCCGAGGACGTCCACCCGATCGTGGCGATGCTGGCGGACGACCCGCTGGGCGCGCGGCGGGAGACGCCGGGCGACCCGGCGTACTTGAAGGCGTTCGAGGTGATCGACGCCGACCCGCACCAGTTCCTGGCCGTGGCGGACCTGGACGGCGAGGTCGTGGGCACTCTGCAGCTGACGTTCACGTCGGGCCTGTCGCGCCTGGGCATGACCCGCGCGACCATCGAGGCCGTGCGGGTGCGCTCCGACCAGCGCGGCGGCGGCCTCGGCGCAGACCTGGTCAGGTGGGCGATCGACGAGGCGCGCGCACGCGGGTGCGGAATGGTGCAGCTGACGACGGACGCGTCCCGCGTGGACGCGCACCGCTTCTACGAACGACTCGGCTTCACCGCGTCGCACGTGGGGATGAAGCTGTCGCTCTAACGGGTCTCGGCGAGGCGCTGCTGCAACCGCTGCTCGATGGTCGCCGGCAGCAGCGTCGAGACGTCGCCACCGTACGTCGCGACCTCCTTGACCAGCGAGGACGCCAGGTAGGAGTACTGCGGGCTGGCCTGCATGAACAGCGTGTCGACGCCGGTGAGCTGGTGGTTCATCTGCGCCATCTGCAGCTCGTAGTCGTAGTCGCTGACCGCGCGAAGGCCCTTCACGATGGCCTTGATGTTGTTCTCGCGGCAGTAGTCGACCAACAACCCGTGCCACGAGTCCACGCGCACGTTGTCCCACTGCGCCGTGACCTCGCGCAGCATCTCCTGACGCTCCTCGACGTCGAACAAGGTGCGCTTGTTCTTGTTGATGAGCACGGCGACGACGACCTCGTCGAACAGGTGCGCGGCTCTCCCGATGATGTCCAGGTGACCGTTGGTTACCGGGTCGTAGGAGCCGGGGTACACGGCACGTGTCATGAAGCGGACGTTAGCACCCGATCGGACGCCTCCAGGCGTGTCCGTGGTTCTCGTCACCCATCAGAACGCACCTGCCCCCAGTACACGGCAGTGTCCCCGTAACGCTTGGCACGCAAGGATTCCACCTCTTCGGGCCAAGCTGGTTCGCCACTTCGCGAAGCACGTTCCACGATCAAGACGGCGTCCGCGGCGAGCCGGGGCACGATCCCCCGGAGCACCTTGGCGAGCTCGTCGTCCCCCACCGCGTACGGCGGATCGGCGAACAGGACGTCGAACTCCTCCCCTTCGGCCAGCACGTAGGCCTCGGCCGTGCGGTTGGCGATGACGACGTTCGCGAACCCGAGCTCCCGCGCGTTGCCCTTGAGCACGTCGGCGGCCCGCTTGTCGGACTCCACGAACGTGGCGTGCTCAGCACCCCGGCTGAGCGCCTCGAAGCCCAGCGCGCCCGACCCGGCGTACAGGTCGAGCACGCGGGCACCGTCCAGGTCGATCAGCGCTTCGAGAGAGCTGAACAACGCCTCCCGCACCCGCTCGGACGTGGGTCGCGTGCCCTTGGGCGGAACCTTGAGCCTGCGACCTCCCGCAGACCCGGCAACGATTCGTGTCACGCGCCCATCGTCCCAGGTGGCCTCCCGGCGGTCAGGCCAGCGCCTGCCACCAGCCGTCGACCTCGGCCGGCGCGTCCACGTCGACCCTCTCCCCCGGCCGCGGCACGGCCAGCTTCAGCCCGCTGGCCTTCGCCTCCCGCCAGATCCGGTCGATCGGCTCTCCCCAGGGGTGGAACCCGAGGTTGAACGTCGCCCAGTGCACCGGGATCAGCAACCCGCCACCTAGGTCGTCGAACGCCCTGACGCCTTCCTCGGGCGTCATGTGGATGTCGGGCCAGGCGTCGTCATAGGCACCGACCTGCATCAACACAGCGTCGAACGGCCCGTGCTCCGAGCCGATCTTCTTGTACCCCTCGAAGTACCCGGTGTCGCCGCTGTAGAACACGGACCGAGACCCGCGCTTGATCACCCACGAAGCCCACAGGGTGACGTTGCGCTGCACCGAACGCCCGGAGAAGTGCTGAGCCGCCGTGCAGGTGAGCGTGAACCCGTCCACCTCGTGCGACTCGTCCCAGTCGAGCTCGACGATCCGCGACGCGGGCACGTCCCACCGCGCCAGGTGCGCCCCGAGCCCCAACGGCACGACGAACACGGCCGAGGTCGACGACGTGAGGTCCTGCACGGTCTGCATGTCCAGGTGGTCGTAGTGGTCGTGCGAGATCACGACGGCGCTCACGGACGGCAGATCGGACAACTCGTGCGGAACCGGGTGCAGTCGCTTGGGTCCTACGCGCACGGACGGCGAGACGCGGTCGCTCCACACAGGATCGACGAGCACGGCGGCGCCGTCGATCTCGATGAGCGCGGACGCGTGGCCGTACCAGGTGATGTGCACGCCCTCGGACACCGGCGACTGAGGCCCGACGAGCGGTACGGCGACGGACGGTTTGCGGTCCTCTCCGCCGAACAGGAAGTCCCTGACCGAGAAGGAGTCGCGGTCGGGGACCGTGCGGACTTCCTTGTCGTTGTGGAACTTCCCGTCGCGGTAGCGCGGCGAGCGCGACATGTGGACCGGGTCCGGCCTGCCGCCCAGCTGCCGCGGGATGTCCTTCAACGCCCACGCCACGCCCGCCAGTCCGAGCAGGCCGGCCAACGCCTTCTTCATCTGAAAAACCCTCTTCCCCTGACTCCCGTGCTCGGTGCAACGCACGGAATCGTCGTGGAGTTCCGGGCCCCTCGCAGCACGAAGGGCCCGCTCTCACGCGGAGAACGGGCCCTTCGGACAAAGCGGTTATTCCAGGACGATCAGGAGGTCGCCGCCCTCGACCTGCTGGGCGCCGCGCAACGCCAGGCGCTGCACCACACCCGCCTTCGGGGCGGTGATCGCGGCCTCCATCTTCATGGCCTCGATCGTCGCGACGGTCTGACCGGCGTCGACGCTGTCGCCCTCGGCCACCACGGCCGTCACCACGCCGGCGAACGGGGCCGCCACGTGGTTCGGGTTGCCGCGGTCGGCCTTCTCGGCGGCCGGGATGTCGGCGGCCACCGAGCGGTCGCGGACCTGGATCGGGCGCAGCTGGCCGTTCAGCGTGGCCATGACCGTGCGGATGCCCCGCTCGTCGGCCTCGGAGATCGCCTCCAGGCCGATCAGCAGCCGGACGCCCGGCTCCAGGTCGACGGAGTACTCCTCGCCGGGGCGCAGCCCGTAGAAGAAGTCCTTGGAGCGCAACACCGACGTGTCACCGTAGGCGTCGCGGTGCGTGCGGAACTCCTTGGTGGGCGCCGGGAACAGCAGCCTGTTCAACGTCGCCCTGCGCGCGTCGGCGAGGCCCGCCTCGTCCTCGGCGGAGAGCTCCTCCACCGGCTTCGGCGCGGGACGGCCCGCGAGGGCCTTGCTGCGGAACGGTTCCGGCCAGCCGCCGGGCGGGTCGCCCAGCTCACCGTGCAGGAAGCCGATCACCGACGCCGGGATGTCGAACTTCCCGGGGTCCTCCTCGAACTCCTTCGGCGAGACACCGGCGCCCACGAGGTGCAGGGCGAGGTCGCCCACGACCTTGGACGACGGCGTCACCTTCACGAGGTGGCCGAGCATGCGGTCGGCGGCCGCGTACATCGACTCGATCTCCTCGAACTTCTCGCCGAGGCCGAGCGCGACGGCCTGCGTGCGCAGGTTCGAGAGCTGACCACCGGGGATCTCGTGGTGGTAGACGCGGCCGGTCGGGCCGGGGATGCCGGACTCGAACGGCGCGTAGATCTTGCGCACCGACTCCCAGTACGGCTCCAGGTCGCAGACGTTCTGCAGGTTGAGGCCGGTGGAGTGCTCGGTGTGGTCGGTCAGCGCCACGATCGACGACAGCGGCGGCTGCGACGTCGTGCCCGCCATCGACGCGGTCGCGCCGTCGATCGCGTCCACGCCCGCCTGGATCGCCGCGAGGTAGGTCGCCAGCTGGCCGCCCGCCGTGTCGTGCGTGTGCAGGTGGACCGGGAGGTCGAACTCCTTGCGCAGCGCGGAGATCAGGCGCGACGCGGCGGGTGCGCGCAGCAGGCCCGCCATGTCCTTGACGCACAGGACGTGCGCTCCGGCGCCGACGATCTGCTCCGCGAGCTTGAGGTAGTAGTCCAGTGTGTACAGACGCTCGTCCGGGTTGGACAGGTCGCTCGTGTAGCAGAGCGCGACCTCGGCGACCGCGGTCCCGGTCTCGCGCACGGCCTCGATCGCCGGGCGCATCTGCTCGACGTCGTTGAGGGCGTCGAAGATCCGGAAGATGTCGATGCCGGTGTTCGTCGCCTCCTCCACGAACGCCTTGGTCACGGCCTCGGGGTACGGCGTGTAGCCGACCGTGTTGCGGCCGCGCAGCAGCATCTGCAGGTTGATGTTCGGGACGGCCTCGCGCAACGCCGCGAGACGCTCCCACGGGTCCTCCGCGAGGAACCGCAGCGCCACGTCGTAGGTCGCGCCGCCCCAGCACTCCAGCGACAGCAGCTCCGGCGTCATGCGCGCGACGTGCGGCGCGACGGCGAGCAGGTCCTTGGTGCGCACTCGGGTGGCGAGCAGCGACTGGTGGGCGTCGCGGAACGTCGTGTCCGTGACGCCGACGGCCTTGCTCTCCCGCAGCCACCGCGCGAAGCCCTCGGGGCCGAGCTCGACCAGCTTCTGCTTGGAGCCGGCGAGCGGTTCCGCGTTGAGGTCGATGACCGGCAGCTTCTCGCGCGGGTCGACCGCGGTCGGGCGGGTGCCGTTCGGGTGGTTGACCGTGACGTCCGCGAGGTAGGTCAGCAGGCGCGTGCCGCGGTCGGCCGAGTGGCGGGCCGTCAGCAGGTGCGGACGCTTCTCGATGAACGACGTGGTGACGCGGCCCTCGTAGAAGTCGGCGTCGTCCAGCACGGCCTGGATGAACGGGATGTTCGTGGACACACCGCGGATGCGGAACTCCGCGATCGCACGGCGCGCACGGGCGACGGCGAGGGAGAACGTGCGGCCGCGGCACGTGAGCTTCACGAGCATCGAGTCGAAGTGCGGGCTGATGGCCATGCCGGCGCCCGCCGTGCCGCCGTCGAGGCGGATGCCGGAACCACCGGGCGAGCGGTAGGCGCTGATCGTGCCGGTGTCCGGGCGGAACCCGTTGGCCGGGTCCTCCGTGGTGATGCGGCACTGCAGGGCCGCGCCGCGCAGCTGGACGGTGTCCTGGGACAGGCCCAGGTCCTCCAGCGTCTCACCGGACGCGATGCGCATCTGCGACTGCACCAGGTCGACGTCCGTCACCTCTTCCGTGACGGTGTGCTCGACCTGGATGCGCGGGTTCATCTCGATGAAGACGTAGTGGCCCTGCGGGTCGAGCAGGAACTCCACGGTGCCGGCGTTGCGGTAGCCGATGTGCCTCGCGAACTTCACCGCGTCGGCGCAGATGCGGTCGCGCAGCTCCGGGGCGAGGTTCGGCGCGGGCGCGATCTCGATGACCTTCTGGTGGCGCCGCTGCACGGAGCAGTCGCGCTCGAAGAGGTGGATCACGTTGCCCTGGCCGTCGGCGAGGATCTGCACCTCGATGTGGCGCGGCTCGACCACGGCCTGTTCCAGGAACACGGTCGGGTCGCCGAACGCCGACTCGGCCTCGCGCGACGCCGCCTCCAGCGCCTCGCGCAGCGCGGCCGGTTCGTCGACCTTGCGCATGCCGCGGCCACCACCACCGGCGACGGCCTTCACGAAGACGGGGAAGCGCATGGTCTCCGACGCCGCGAGCAGCGCGTCGACGTCCGACGACGGCTCGCTCGACTCCAGCACCGGCAGACCGGCCTCGCGGGCGGCGGCGATGGCGCGCGCCTTGTTGCCCGTCAGCTCCAGGACCTCGGCCACGGGGCCGATGAAGGTGAGACCTGCCTCACGGCACGCCATCGCGAGCTCGGGGTTCTCCGACAGGAAGCCGTAACCGGGGTAGATCGCGTCGGCGCCGGCCTTGCGGGCCGCCTTGATGATCTCTTCGACCGAGAGGTAGGCGCGGACGGGATGTCCGGGCTCACCGATCTCGTAGGACTCGTCCGCCTTCAGCCGGTGCAGCGAGTTCCGGTCCTCGTGAGGGAAAACGGCGACCGTTCCAGCGCCCAGTTCGTAGGCGGCTCGGAACGCGCGAATCGCGATCTCGCCGCGGTTGGCGACAAGAACCTTGCGGAACATCCGTGCCCTCCCGGTTGTTACTCGGCGGTCATCAGTCGTGGCACGTTACCGTGCGACTCTTGCCTGTTGGGAGGACTGTCTCACGTGATGGGTGTCATCCTGATCGGTCTTGCTCACGTGGATTCTCGCGTGATGAGAGTGAAGTCGATACCCACCACCCGGTCAGACTGCGGCCGGTAGTGGGTTTAACCAGATCGAGTGACGATCTTCATGACTATCTCGGTAGGGTGAGCCATATGGCCGGGGCTGATGGAGCCGGGCAGCCTACTGCCCGCACACCGCATTTCGACGTTGTCCTCCGTGGTTACAACCAGCGACAGGTGAACGAACGCGTCACCCGCTTGGAGTTCGATCTCAAGAACTCGAACCGCTCCCGTGACGCGGCCGCCGCGCAGGTGGCGGAACTCACCAAGATGCTCAACGCCATGCGCGCGGACCTCGACAAGACCAAGGTCCAGCTCCACAACCTCGCCAACAGTCCCGTCAGCGCGTCGAACGTCACCGAGCGCGTTCGCGTGATGATGAGCCTGGCCGAGGAAGAGATCGCGGACATCCGCAAGGACGCCCTCGACAAGGCCGCCGCCACGCGCGGTGAGGCCGAGAAGTGGGCCGCCGACCAGCGCGAGGCCCACCAGCGCCTGCTGGCGGAGACCGAGGCGCGCCGCAAGCAGCTGGAGATGAACTACCAGCAGCGCCACGCCGAGCTCGACCAGCAGACCGCCGGCCGCAGGTCGGAGCTGGAGGCCGAGCACGCGTCGTTGCAGGCGAAGCTGGCCGCCGAGCACGAGGCCCTGGTCGCCGACGTGCGCGCGAACGGTGAGCGCGTCGCCTCCGACTTCGAGAAGAAGTCGGCCGACCTGGACGCCCACCGCGTCGAGCTGGACGCGAAGTACAAGGCGTACAACGACGAGCTGGACAAGGAGTACGACGGCCTCAAGGCGAAGCTGACCGCCGAGCACCAGAAGGTGCTGGCGGACGCGCGGTCCGAGGCCGAGCAGGTCGTCGCCGACGCGGAGGCCAGGCGGGTCGCGGCGCTGCAGAAGCTGGAGGGTGAGCTGTCGGCCAAGCAGGAGGAGGCCGCGAAGATCCTCGCCGACCTGGAGTCCGAGTCGCTGGCGAAGGCCGAGAAGGTCACCGCCGACGCGTCCGCGCAGGCGATCGCCCTGGTCAGCGCGGCGGAGGAGAAAGCGGCGACGACCCTGCGCGTGGCAGAGGACAAGGCCACGGCGACGGTGTCCGACGCCGACCAGAAGGCCACCACCACCGTGCGCGACGCCGACCAGAGGGCGGCGACCACGGTGCGCGAGGCCGACGAGAAGGCCGCGACCACCGTGCGCAACGCCGACGAGAAGGCCACCGCGCTCGTCCGCGACGCCCAGGAGAAGTCGGCCGCGGCCGTCGCCCAGGCCGACCAGCGCGCGGCCGCCGCGTCCGAGAAGGAGGCGTCGCTGCGTTCGGCGCACGACAACCTCGCGACGCAGTTCCACGCGGCCCAGGCCGCGGTGGAGGCGGCGATGTCGGTGCTCAAGCCCCTGGAGGACGGCACCGCCGACGCCGACGAGGCCCCCCGCCCCGCGTCGTCCGGTCCTGCCGCGTCGTCCGGTCCTGCCGTGCCGCCCGGTGAGCAGAAGACCGAGCAGCTGCCGAAGCCGCGCCAGAAGGACTGATCGTCAGCCGGGGAACGGCGGCAGGCTGGTCGTGGCCCAGCTCGTCTGGCAGCCGCCGTTCGCCGAGAAGTCGCTGGCGAACCCGATGAACTCCGTGCCGTCGAGCGACGCCACCCCGCTGGGGTGGTAGTTCGGGCAGTAGTTGTCGCGCGCGCCGGGCACCGGAACCGGCGCGGGCACGGCGTACCAGCCGCTCCTGCCGCCGTTCTCGGAGACGAACATCGTCCGGCCGTTGCCGGGATCGACCTCGCCGTTCGCGGACATCAGCATCTGCCCCATGAGCAGCACACGCCCCGTGGCGGTGCCGTTGGGCGCGAGCACGATCGACGGCGTGTGCGCGAAGTACCTGCCGTCCTTCGTGACGGGCCGCTCGCCGTACCACTTCGGGTCGCCCCAGTTCACACCGTCCTCCGAGGTGCGCTTGTACGCCTCGCAGAAGTACTGGTCGGACTGCGCGCAGATCTCGTACGTCATGTAGAACTCGCCGGTCGGCAGCCTCTTGACCTGCTGCATCCCGGGCCTGAGCCAGTGCGCCTCGACAGCGACGATCTTCTGCTTCGGTGACCAGTGGACGCCGTCCTTCGACGTCGTCCGCCCGATGTACTGGCTGTGCCTGGCGTCCGACTCGTCGGAGAAGTAGCAGTTCAGGTTCCCCTCGGCGTCCACCGACAGGTCCGGCTCCCACAACCCTCCCTGCGGCCTGGCCCGCGCGCACTCCGACAGGTACCGCCACGACGCGCCGGCGTCGTCGCTGCGCCAGATCCGCGCCTTGAGCGTCTCGTGCTTGCGCCCCACCGACCCCGCCCACAGCACCGTGCCCGCCGGCATGTCACCGACGCGTTGCGGCAGCTCGTACAGGTGCCCGCAGCAGCTCTCGAACTCGCTCGACGGGTCGGTGAAGGCGGCGACCTTCCTGAACCGCTTGCCGTTGCGGGCGGCTTTCAGCACGTCCACGACGTGGGTGCCGTGCAGGGCCACCAGGATCGAGCCCCTCTGCGGGCCGTGTTCGAGGCGGATCGCGTGCGGGTAGCGGGACTCCTCACCGGTCAGCACAACGGGACTCGCGCCGGCCGGGACCGGGGTCGTGGTGAGGACGGTGAGGGTGGTCAGCGCGGTGATGATCAGGCGGCGCACGGTGTGGAAGGTAGTGGGGTTGCGGGGCTGGATCGGTGGCTGGCGCGCGACACGTTCGGGTGATGTGCGGGGTGCGGTGTTTGGTGGTGGGTGGGAAGGGAAGATCAGGGCGTTCTGGGGCCGGGTGGTGGGTTGCGACGCGTGCGTCGACCGGGTGGGGAGTGGTTCCGGGGCAGTTCGGTGGATCAGGGCGCGCCTGTCGGCCGGGTGGGGTGAGCCGGCTCAGCGCACCCCGTCCGTGCCGCGGGTCAGGTCTTCTCCAGGTACTCGGCACGTTCCTCCGTCAGCAGCGTCGCCACCATGCCCGCCAACCCGGGGTGCTCCGCCAGGTCCGGGTCGGCGTCCACCACCTGCTGGGCAGCGGTGCGGGCGTCCGCGATGATGTCCTCGTCGCGGAGCAGGGAGAGCATCTTCAGGCCCGAGCGGCGGCCTGACTGGGCCGCGCCGAGGATGTCGCCCTCGCGGCGCAGTTCGAGGTCGAGCTGGGCGAGCTCGAAGCCGTCGAGGGTGGACTCGACGGCTCGGAGGCGTTCCATGGTGGCCGTCATCTCCGGCATCTCCGTCACCAGGAGGCAGAGGCCCGGCGCGCTGCCACGACCCACCCGGCCGCGGAGCTGGTGGAGCTGGGAGACGCCGAAGCGGTCGGCGTCCATGATGGCCATGACGGTGGCGTTCGGGACGTTGACGCCCACCTCGATGACCGTGGTGGCGACCAGGACGTGGACCTCGTTGGCCGCGAAGGCGCGCATCACGGCGTCCTTCTCCTCCGGCGGCATGCGGCCGTGCAGGATCTCGATGCGCAGGCCTCGCAACGGGCCTTGCGCGAGCATCGTGGCCACGTCGATCACGGACAGGGCCGGACGCTTGTCCTCGTCGTCGGACTTCGCCGGTTCCTCGTCGCCGATGCGCGGGCACACGAAGTACGCCTGGTGGCCCTTCGCCACCTCCTCGCGCACTCGGGCGAACGCCCGGTCGAGCCACGCGGGCTTCTCGCGGACCGGGACGACCGAGGTCTTGATCGGTGAGCGGCCGCCGGGAAGTTCGCGCAGGGCCGAGACCTCCAGGTCGCCGTAGACCGTCATGGCGACGGTGCGCGGGATCGGGGTCGCGGTCATGACCAGCACGTGCGGGTTCTCGCGTTCGCCGCGGGCCGAGAGGGCGGCGCGTTGCTCGACGCCGAAGCGGTGTTGTTCGTCGACCACGACCAGGCCGAGGGAGTGGAACTCCACCTTCTCCTGGATGATCGCGTGCGTGCCGACGACGATGCCCGCCTCGCCGGTCACGATGTCCAGCAACGCCTGGCGTCGCTGGGCCGTGTTCATCGAACCCGTCAGCAGCGTCACGCGGGTCGCGTCCTCCGCTCCGCCGAGCTGACCCGCCTGGGCCAGGTCGCCGAGCATCTCGGACAGGGAGCGGGCGTGTTGTGCCGCAAGGACTTCCGTGGGGGCGAGCATCGCCGACTGCCGGCCGGCGTCGACCGCCTGGAGCATCGCTCGCAACGCGACCATGGTCTTTCCTGAGCCCACTTCGCCCTGCAGCAGGCGGTTCATCGGCACGACCGACTCCAGATCGGCCGCGATCTGCGCGCCAACCTCCACCTGACCCGCCGTCAGCGTGAACGGCAGCCGCGCGTCGAACGCGTCCAGGATGCCGCCGGACCGAGGTGCGCACGAAGGCGCCGGACGGGCGGTCGACGCCTTGCGGCGCTGGGCGAGGGCCAGCTGCACGGCCAGCGCCTCGTCCCACTTCAGGCGCAGCTGCGCCACGGAGATCTGCGCCCAGCTGTCCGGCCGGTGGATCGACCGCAGCGCGTCCTCCAGGCCGATCAGGCCCTGCTCCTCGCGGAAGTCGGCGGGCAGCGGGTCCTCCGGCACGCCGTCCCAGATCTCCAGGAGCTGCTTCACGCAGTTCGCGATGTTCCACGTGTTGATGTGCTGCGAGGCCGGGTAGACGGGCAGGAACGCCTGCAGGAACGACGACCCGTCCTGCTCCGCCGACAACACCTCGAACGCCGGGTGCACCAGCTGCAGGTTCTGGCGGTAGCGGCCGACCTTGCCCGCGAACAGCGCGCGGGTGCCCGGCAGGAGCTCCTGCTCGGCGACGAACGCCGGCTTGCCGAAGAACACCAGGTGCAGTTCCGAGGTGCCGTCGGTGATCACGGCCTCGGTCATCTGGCCGCGGCGCGCCTTCATCTGGCGCTTCTGGCACTTGCGGACCTCGGCCTGCACCGTGACGTGCTCGTCGATTTCCAGCGACCTGATGTCGGTCAGCTTCCCGCGCTCGTCGTAGCGGCGCGGGTAGTGGCGCAGCAGGTCGCCGACCGTCGTGAGGCCGAGGCCGGTCTCCAGTGCGTCGGCGGTCTTCTTGCCGAGCAACGGCTGCAGCTTGTCGTCGAAGGAGATCATCGCGTCTTATTGAACTACTCGACACCGACAAAAATCACGGCGTCCGGCTGACCACCCGGATATGCCGTCACCTCGACCTCCGGATGGGTGACCCGCACGTGGTCCTCCACCACGTCGGCGAGGCCGTCCGGCGCGTCGGCTCCCAGGATCACGGTCACCAGCTCACCGCCGCCCGCCAGCATGCGGTCGACCAGCCGGCAGGCCAGGTCCATCAGCGACTCCGGCACGGCGGGACCGGGCTCGATCAGCACGACCTCGCCGTCCAGCATGCCCAGCAGGTCACCGGGCTGGCAGCGGCCGACCCACGTGATGGCCTCGTCGGCGGCGATCGAGAGCTCACCGCGGCGCGTGGCGGCGGCGGCCTCGGCCATGGCGACGACGTCGTCACCGGCACGGCGAGAGGAGTCGTGCACGGCCAACGCCGCGAGGGCCTGCACGGGCGAGAACGTCGGCACCACCACCACGTCCTGGCCGGCGGCCTGCGCGTACGCGATGGCCTCGTCCAGGGCCTCACGGATGTCCGGGTCGCCTGGCAGCACTGCGACGTGACGCGCGCGCGTCGACACGATGGCGGACAACAGGTCCGTTGGTGTCGCCGAAGAAGAAGCGAGGTCGAACACCGTGGCGCCCTCGGCGCGGAACAGCTCCACGGCGCCGCTCACGACCACCACGATCGCCCGGTCGCGCACGAAACGGGACGCCTGCGCGGCGATCTGGTCGGCGAACCGCGCCACCGTGATGCGGTGTGGCCGCCCAGCGCGCACACCCGCCTCGATGGCCGCGCCGATGTCGTTGCAGTGCACGTGAACGGTCCACAGCGATACACCGTCGCCCACCACCGACACGCAGTCGCCCAGCCCGTTCAACGTGCCGCGCAACTCACCAACAAGCTCCTCCGAGGTGCCGTCGATCAGGTACATGACCTCGTACTCGAACTCCGACGACCCGCTCTCGCGCTCGGTCGTCAGCGACTCGGGCGTGCGCGGCAGCAAGGGCGCGTCTATCGGTGTTTCCACGGTCTGGCCGGTGATCACCGCCGCCAATGTGTCCAACAACACAACGAGCCCGCGTCCGCCCGCGTCGACCACCCCGGCCTTGGCCAGCACGGCGAGCTGACGGGGCGTGTCGGCCAGTGCGACGGCACCCGCGCGCGACGCCGCCATCACCACGTCGTCCAACTCGTCCGAATCGCAGTCACGAGCGGCCTCGGAAGCGGCGTGCAGCACCGACAGCACGGTGCCGGGCACGGGCTTCGAGACAGCGGCCGTGGCCAGCTCATCGGCCCTGTGCAGGCCCTTGCGCAACGCCGAGCCGGTCACCAGCGAGACCTCCTGCACGGTCTCCGCCAGCCCCCTGAGCACCTGGGACAGGATCACTCCCGAGTTCCCGCGCGCCCCGGCCAGCGCACCCCGCGCCAACGCCGACAGCGCGTCCCCCACCGTCGACATGGGCGAGCGCAGCAGCGCGTCGAGCGCCGACTGCATCGTGTGCAGCAGGTTCGTACCTGTGTCACCATCCGGGACGGGGAAGACGTTGATCTGGTCGATCGACTCCCGATTGGCGTCCAACGACCGCACGCAGGCGTCTGCCCATCTGCGCACCGCGACCGCATCCATGACCTGCATGGCGGCGAGAGTATCCACCCGGTTTGGTCGCGGGTGAGGCCACCGGCTACCCTGATTGGGTTGCCGTGCCCGGTTGAGGCTTGTGCACGCTTGCGCGCCCACCGGGACGCATGACTTACCGCTTGAGGAACCTGAAGGAGTGGCTGACGTGGCTGCCGTGTGCGACGTCTGTGGCAAGGGGCCGGGCTTCGGCCATTCGGTTTCGCACTCCCAGCGGAAGACGAACCGCCGCTGGAACCCGAACATCCAGTCTGTGCGCGCGAAGGTCTCGGCCTCGCAGCGCCAGCGGATCAACGTGTGCACGTCCTGCCTGAAGGCCGGCAAGGTCGTGCGCGGCTGATCACCGCCACAGATCGTTTTCAGAGAAGAGCCCGGCTTCGGCCGGGCTCTTCTCGCTTTTCAGGGCACGTCGCACGAACACCAGGCAGGCCAAGCCGCTGAGCACCGCCCCGGCGCCGCCGAGCGCGAACACCGCCCGAGGCTCCACGACCAGTAGCAGGCCGCCCGCGGCCGCGGTCCCCATCAGGTTCGCCCCGATCACCATGGACCCGACGGCGGCGAACGCCCGCCCGCGCATCTCCTCGGGGGTGCGCATCCGCACGATGGCGTTCAGGGCCACGTTGTGGACCCCGTTCGACACACCACCGACGACCCAGCCCGCCCCCGCCGCCACGATGAACGGGAACGCCGCCGGGATCAGCACCCCGATGCCCGTGGTGATCGCGGCCAGAGCGATCGCGCCGGCCACCTGCGGCACGGTCCGGAGCCGCGCCGCGATCCGGTTGCCGACCAGGATCCCGCTCAGCCAGCACGCCTGGATCGCGCCGAGCACGAACTCGTCGCCGTGCAGCACGTACCGCACGAACGCGGGATCGGCGACGTTCACGACCACGACCGTGCCGACGCAGAACGACAGTCCGGCGATCGCCGCGAACAGCACGGGATCCCGCCGCACGTGCCGGATGCCCGCGAGCGCGCTGGGCCGTGCCTCGTGCGCGCCGGACGGGCGGCGTTCCGAGCGCACGAACGCCAGCATCACCGCGTAGACGAGGAACGTGCCGCCGTCGAGCAGCAACGCGGCGGGGTGACCGAAGATCCCGGCAAGCAACGCGCCACCGGTGACGCCCGCCATGCTGCCGAGACTGCGCCCGGTGCTGAGCCACGCGTACCCGCGCGTCGCTTCCTCTTCACCGGCGATGTGCGGCACGAGAGCGGAGATGCAGGGCTGGGCGACGGCACGGCCGCAGCCGGAGAGGAACACCAGCGCCACCACGAACGCGGGCTGCCCCATCAACGGCGCGACGGCCGCGATCGCGAACCCCTGGAACACCAGGGCGGTCATCAGCAGACGGCGGTTGGGCAGCCGGTCGACGAGCACACCGGCAACGGGCGCGCCGAGCACGAACGGGAGCAGCTCGGCGATCAGGATGGCAGCGACCAGCAGCGGGCTGATCGGCGTCGCCCAGAACAGCAACACGAGCAACGACAACGAGTTGCCGAACTCGCTGACGGCCGCACCCGCGGCCGTCAGCGTCAGATCACGTCGTGCCGGACCAACTACGGGAGCTTCCAGTCGATCGGGTCGGCGCCCTGCTTCTCCAGCAGTTCGTTGGCGCGGCTGAACGGCTTCGAGCCGAAGAACCCGGAGTGCGCCGACAGCGGCGACGGGTGCGCGGACTCGATGGCGGGCAACGGTTCGAGCAACGGACGCAGGTTGCGCGCGTTGCGGCCCCACAGGATCGAGACCAGAGGTGCGTCACGGGCGGCGAGAGCCTTGATCGCCTGCTCGGTGACGGCCTCCCAGCCCTTGCCCTGGTGGGAGTTCGCCTTGCCGGGCTGTACGGTCAGCGCCCTGTTGAGCAGCAGGACACCGCGCTCCGACCACGGCGTCAGGTCGCCGTTGGACGGGATCGGATGACCGAGGTCTTCCGCGTATTCCTTGTAGATGTTGATGAGCGACTTGGGAATGGGTCGGACGTCCGGCGCGACCGAGAACGACAGGCCGACCGCGTGGCCGGGCGTCGGGTACGGGTCCTGGCCGACGATCAGCACCTTCACCTGGTGGAACGGCTGCTGGAAAGCTCGCAGCACGTTCTCGCCCGCGGGGAGGTAGGTGCGACCGGCGGAGACCTCCGTGCGCAGGAACTCACCCATGGCGGCGATCTGGTCAGCAACGGGGGCGAGAGCTTCAGCCCAACCGGCTTCGACAACTTCGTTGAGGGGACGAGCCACGGCTGTGAACCCTATCTCACTCAATCGAGCCGGCGGAGCTTCTCCCGGTACAAAGCGATGTTCTGAACATATTTGTCGACGATGAACGCCCAGGCCTGTTCCGGCACAACGTGTCCAGGGCGCTCGCGGGCCGGAACGCCCAGCACCATCGTGCGTTCGCGGACGTGGCCGTCGAACGAGACCACCGCGCCGGCGCCGACGATCGCGCCCTTCTCCACGATGGAACCGTTGAGCACCACGGAACCCGACGCGATCAGGCAGTCGTCCGCGACCGTGGCGCCCTCGATGTGGACGTTGTGGCCGATGACGCACGACGAGCCGATGTGCACCGGGTGGACCTCGGTGCAGTGCACGACCGTGCCGTCCTGGATCGACGTGCGCTCGTCGATCACGATGCGCCCGTAGTCGCCGCGCAGCACGGCCTGCGGCCACACCGACGAGAAAGCACCGATGCGCACGTCGCCGATCACCGTCGCGTCCGGGTGGACGTACGCGTCCGGGTGGATCTGCGGCGTGTAGTCCCCCAACGCGTAAATGGCCATGCGCCTGAACCTACAACGACTTCCCGAAGCAGCGACTGTCCGGGTGGTCGCGGTAGACGCCGAAGTTCGCGATCCGCTCGTACCCGCTGGACGTGTACAGGCTGATCGCCTCCGGCTGCTTCATGCCGGTCTCCAGCACCATCCGCTCAAGACCCGCTTCTCGCGCCGTGACCTCCAGATGCGCGAGCACGAGTCGTGAGAGGCCCTTGCCGCGTGCGGAGTCGACGACGTACATCCGCTTGATCTCGGCGGCGCCTTCCAGCTCGTCGTTCACGCGCCAGCCGCCGCACGCGACGGGCACGCCGTCGAGGTAGCCGATGACGAAGTAGCCGAGCGGCGCGGCGAACTGCGCCGGGTCGACCGGCGTGACGTCGACGTCGCCGTAGCGCTCGACGTAGACCTGCTGGAGGTCGTTGATCATCTTGACCGAGTCTGGATGGTCATACGCGCGCGTGCATAGTTCCACGGTCGTGAAGTCTACGCCCGCCAGTGCTCCCAGCCCGGAGGTTTTTCGTAGACCCTGCCGTCGACCGTCACGCCTGCGCCCGCGCGCACCGTGCCGATCGTCGTCCAGTTCGGCGGCACCGCCTTGGGGCCGGGGAACGTCGCGGCGAGAGCGTGATCTTCGCCCCCGGTGAGCGCCCAGTGCCGCGCGTCCCCGCCGAGCGCCGACGCGACGTCGAGCAGGCGCGGGTGCAACGGCAGCAGCTCGGTGCGGATGTCGATCGCGACGTCCGACGAGTCCGCGATGTGACTCAGGTCCTGCAGCAGTCCATCGGAGACGTCGATCATCGAGGTGGCACCTGCCTCCGCGGCCAGGGGGCCCTCCTCGTACGGCGGCTCCGGGGTGCGCTGGGCGTTGACGATGCCCACCGGGGAACGGAATCCGCGGCCGAGCACGGCCAGTCCCGCGGCGGCCCAGCCGAGCCGTCCGGTGACCGCCACGACGTCTCCGACGAGCGCGCCGGACCTCGTGATCGGCTCAAGTCCGTTCATGTCACCCATTGCGGTGATGGAGATCACGAGTGTGGCGGAGCTGACCATGTCGCCGCCGACGACGCCGGCGCCGGCCTTCGCCGCTTCTTCCCACAGCCCCGCCATGATCCCCTCGACGACGGTCGCGCGGGTGTCCGGCGGGCACGCGAAACCGACGAGCAGAGCGGACGGCAACGCTCCCATCGCGACGACGTCGGCGAGGTTCACCGCGGCCGCTTTTCGGCCCACCTGCTCGGGACTGGACCAGTCGAGTCTGAAGTGGACACCCTCGACCAGCAGGTCCTTGGAGGCCACGACCCGTCCGTCAGGGACGGCGACGACGGCCGCGTCGTCACCGGGACCGAGGATGGTCGTCTCCGGCTGCGCCCGACCGGTCGTCACCCTGTGGATGAGATTGAACTCACCCACATCGGCGACCGTCTCCGCGTCGCGCGGCGGCTCCGGACGCAAAGTTGCCTCCCAATCTGAGCATTCGGAACCCCAACTGGGGTACGTTGCGTGACACGTTCCTACCTCGACCCAACCTGTCGCGACGAAGGGGCACGCCGTGGTGCATGCATACATCCTCATCCAGACCGAGGTCGGCAAGGCCGCCGCAGTCGCCTCCGAGATCTCCGGGATCGCCGGGGTAGCAACCGCAGAAGACGTCACCGGTCCTTACGACGTCATCGTCCGCGCCGAAGCGGACACCGTCGACCAGCTCGGTCAGCTCGTGGTCGCGCGCATCCAGAACGTCGAAGGCATCACCCGGACACTGACCTGCCCGGTCGTGCATCTGTAGCTCGTGCTGTCATAGCCGGGTGACTCAGCAGGAAACCACGTCGGCGTTGTCCCGGCCGCTGATCGCGGCGGTCGGGCTCGCCGTCGTGCTCGCCATTGGTGTCGCCGGCCTCGGTCTGTGGCTGGGCACGGGCAACCAGTCCGAGGACGTGCCCGGTCGCACGGGTCCCCTCGCGCTGGTCTCGATCGACGCTCCAGACGCCGGTTCACCCACGTGCACGACGCTGGTCGAGAAGCTGCCGGTGGGACTGCCGTCCGGGAAGGACATGCTGTCGCGCCGGGAACTCGCCTCGCCCGCCCCTCAGGCCACGGTCGCGTGGGGTGACGCCAAACACGATCCGGTGGTTCTGCGGTGCGGTCTGCCGCGCCCGACCGAGCTGTCTGCGACCTCGCAGCTGCGGGTGATCTCCGACGTCCAGTGGCTCGAGCTGCCCGGCTCTGGCAGCTCCACCTGGGTGATCGTGGACCGCGAGGCGTACGTGGCGCTGACGGTGCCCGACGCGGCGGGCACCGGTCCGTTGCAGGACATCTCGACGACCGTGCGCGACCTCCTGCCGAAGCAGCCGGTCAAGACGGCTCCCTAACGGAGGCCTGAGCCTCGCGCGATCGCCGTCTCGATCAGCGTGGTCAGCAGCGTCGAGAAGTCGATGCCCGTCGCGTCCCACGCCTTGGGGTACATGGAGATCGGCGTGAAGCCGGGCATCGTGTTGAGCTCGTTGACGATCAGGTCGCCGTCCTCGGTCAGGAAGAAGTCCACCCTGGACAGTCCCTGGCAGTCGAGCGCCTTGAACGCGGTGACGGCGAGCTCGCGCAGGCGCGCGGTGACGTCGTCGTCGAGCTTCGCCGGGATGTCGGCCTCGTAGGAGTCGTTGACGTACTTGGCCTCGAAGTCGTACCAGTCGGCGCCCGTGCCGGTCGGACGCAGCTCGGCGGGCAGCGAGGCCTCGACGCGGCCGTCCGGGAACTCCAGCACCGCGAGCTCGATCTCGCGGGGGTTCGCGACGGCGGCCTCGACGATGACCTTCGGGTCGTGCTGCCGCGCCGCGAAGATCGCGGCGTCGAGGTCGGCCCAGTCGCTCACCTTCGAGATGCCGACGGACGACCCGGCGCGCGACGGCTTCACGAACACCGGCAGGCCGAGGTGCTCGCGCTCGTCCAGCGTCAGCGTCGTCGCGGAACGGTCGAGAGCGACGAACCTGCCGACGTTGAGGCCCTCGGCCTGGAGGATCTTCTTGGCGAAGACCTTGTCCATCGCGGCCGCCGAGGCGAACACGCCCGGCCCGACGTAGGGCAGGCCGCCGAGTTCGAGCAGGCCCTGGATCGTGCCGTCCTCACCCCACGCGCCGTGCAGCAACGGGAAGACGACGTCGACGTCCTTCAGCGCCTGGCCCGGCTCGACCGCGGCGACGGTCTGGTTCCGCAGCGTCGGGAGGTTGCCCGCGCCGGCCTCCAGCGCGTTCGGGTCCGTGCCGAGCGCCCACTGCCCCTGCGGCGTGATGCCGACCGGCACCACCTCGAACCGATCCGCGTCCAGGTAGGGCAGGACGCTCTTGGCGGACTGGCAGGAGACCTCGTGCTCGGAGCTGCGGCCGCCGAAGACCACGGCCACCCTCGTCTTGCGCTGCGTCATGCCGGGGACCCTACCCGTTTGGGCGATTGTGCCCACCGGCCAGTTGGTCGCGTCAGCCGTTCCCGCTGAGCAGCTCGGTCAGCACCGGCAGAGCGCTCACCAACTGCTCCCGCGAGCACGCGCTGTACCCGATGACGAGCCCGTGCAACCTGGCCCTGTTCACGTAGTGGCGGGCCAGCCCGTCCACCCGCAGGCCGCGTTCGAGCGCCTGCCTCATCAGGTCCCGTTCCAGTTCGGCGCTCGGCAGCAGCACCACGACGTGCGCGCCCGCGTCGTCGCCGAGCACCTCGATGCCGGCCTCGGCGAACGTGTCGATGATGAGCGCGCGCCGTTCGGACAGCTCCCGGCGCAGCTTGCGCAGGTGCCGGCCGAGGTCGCCCATGCGCGCGAGTTCCACCACGACGCGCTGGCCCGCGGCGGCCGGGCTGGTGCCGGTGAGGTCGCGGTGTTCGAGGATCGTCGTGGCGATGTGCTCGGGCGCGACCATCCAGCCGGCGCCCAGGGTCGGGGTGAGGATCTTGCTCGTGGTGCCGAGGTGGACGACGACGTCCGGGGCCAGTGCCGCCAACGAAGGCAGCGGGGCGACGTCGTAGCGGAGCTCGCCGTCGTAGTCGTCCTCGATGACGAGCCAGCCGTCGCGCCGCGCCCGTTCGACGAGGGCCACCCGCCTGCCCGCGGACATGCGGCCGCCCAACGGGTACTGGTGCGCGGGTGAGCAGTAGACCGCGCGAACCCCCGCCGGCACGGCTTCCGGGAGCAGGCCCTCGGCGTCCACGGCCGCCTGGACCACACGGAGACCGTTGGCCTTGAAGACGCCCACGGCCCGTTGGTAGCCGGGCTCCTCCACAGCTACGGAGTCACCGCGCTTGAGCACCGCGACCGCGATCTCGGTCAGCACGGCGGTGGTGCCGCCGGTCGCCAGCACGGGATCGGCGTTGACGGCCAGGCCGCGGTGGCGCAGCAGGTGTTCCGCGATGGCCTCGCGGTACTCGGGCAGGCCCGCGCGTTCGGGACGGGACAACGGCGGCGCGTCCGCGGCGGCACGCCACGCCCTGCGCCAGGCCGCCCGGTCCAGGCCCCCTGCCCACGGCGCGCCGGTGCCGAGGTCCACGAAGTCGGTGATCACGGGCGCGACGGGCTTGCGCGAACGCTTGCGCAACGGGCCGGGCGGCGTCGTGGTGACGTAGGTGCCGGAGCCGTGCCGACCGGCGATCCAGCCTTCCGCGTGCAACTGTTCGTAGGCGGCGGCCGTGACCGTGCGGGACACTCCGAGGGAGTCGGCCAACGCGCGCGTGGACGGCAGACGGTCGCCCGCGCGCAGGCGGCCTTCCGACGCGGCGGAACGCAGGGCGTCGGCGAGCTGGACGGCGAGCGGTTCGGCGGACTCGCGGTCCAGCGCCACGGGCAGCGCGGTCTCAGCCAAAGTGGCCTTCTCAAATCGATGGAAACTGGCGCTTCAATGATGCCACTTTCGCGCGCACAGTAGAACCCATGACCACTGACGTGCAGCTCTCCCCCACCCCGCGCAGCACCGTCGTCCGCGGCAAGAAGCGAGCCGTCGAAGACCGCCAGGTGCTCTACGACGTCCTCGACGCGGGCATGGTGTGCCACCTCGCCGTGGAGGTCGACGGGGCGCCGTTCCTCATCCCCACCGCGTACGGGCGGGACGGCAACCGCATCTTCCTGCACGGCTCGACGGGCTCACGGTCCATCAGGAGCATGATCGAGGGCAAGCCTGTTTGCGTCGCGGTCACGCTCGTGGACGGCGTCGTCTACTCGCGCTCGGTGTTCCACCACTCGATGAACTACCGGTCGGCGATCATCCACGGCACGGCGAAGGTCGCCGAGGACCCGGAGCACGCACTGAAGGTCATCGTCGAGCACGTCACGCCGGGCAGCTGGGACTACGCGCGCAGCCCGTCCAAGAAGGAGCTCGCGCAGACGGTCGCGCTGGAGATCGACCTGACCGAGGCCAGCGTGAAGGTGCGCGCCGGCGGTCCGGGCGAGGAGCCTGCCGACCTGGAGGCGAACCTCGTGTGGGCAGGGCACATGCCGCTCGTCACGACGTGGGGCGCGCCGGTGCCGCACGAGACGGACAGGGCGGTGCCGCCGCACGTCAGCGAACGGGGCCGTTGACCGGGTCGTAGCGGTACGGGGTCATGGCGCGGGAGCCGTGGCGGTAGACGTGGATCGACACGGCCGGGTCCACGCCGTCGTTGCGCACCTGGTGCACGTAACCAGGGCCCCACACCCGCGACTGACCGGTGTGCAGCGAGTGCACGACCTGGATCTTCGTGGTGACGACCTCGGTCAGCAGGCCGCTGACCACGGTGAACGCACCGGAGGTGTGGTCGTGGTCGTGCAGCGACGCGGTCTGCCCGGGGAGCCAGCTCATCAGCCAGATCTCCTGGTCGTCGGTCTTGTCGACCAACGCCGAGAAGCGCTCCTCCGGGTCGTAGCGGAGCAGGTGCTTCCAGCGGTCGCGGTCGGCCGCCCACGACAGAGCCACCCGGACGGGGTGCAGCAGCGCGGAGTTTTCAGGCAGAACGAGGCTGTTCTCAGGAACGGCGAACATCGGGAGAAAGTCCTAACCAGGCGAGTGCGCGAAAAGAGGACGCGGGACTATCGCCAGGTACAACAGCAACATGCGTTGAAGGACATGGAGCAGAGGGTCCCGGTTCCGGGACCCTCCGTCAATCCAGTCCCAAGGCGTGGGACACGTCCGCGACCAGGTCGCGCGTGTCCTCACAACCGGCCGAGAACCGCACCAGCCCCTCCGGCACCGGGTCGCCCCACTGCGCGCGCCGGTCCGCCGTCGAGTGCAGGCCGCCGAACGACGTCGCCGCCGACACGAACCTCGACTTCCCGATGAACGCCTCGACCGAGCTCGCGTCCGGTAGCTCGAACGTCAGCACGCCGTTGAACCGCCGCATCTGCTGGGCGGCCAGCAGGTACGCCGGGTCCTGCTCGGCGCCCGGCCAGCGCAGCCCGGAGACCTTGCCGGACAACGCCTCGTACAGCGCCGCCGCGTTGCGGGCCTGCCGTTCCAGCCGCAGGTCGAGCGTGCCGAGGCCCCGCATCACGAGCCACGTCTCGAACGGGCCGGGGATCGCGCCGCTCAACGTCCGCGCGTCGCGCAGCCTCGTGGCCAGCTCCGGCGACGAGACGGTGATGTGTCCGAAGAGGACATCGCTGTGACCCGCGACCGCCTTCGTGTCGGACGCCACCACGACGTCCGCGCCGAGCTCCAGCGGCCGTTGCCCCAACGGCGTCGCGGTCGTGTTGTCCACGGCCAGCAACGCGCCCGCCGCGTGCGCCCGCGAGGCCAGCTCCGCGATGTCGCAGACGTCCAGACCGGGGTTCGACGGCGTTTCGAGCAGGACCAGCTTCACCCCTTCGAAGGACGGGTACGGCCCGGCCGTGGGCGCCTCGACGACTCGCACGTCCATTTCGGACACGAACTTCCGGCTCAGGAAGTACCCGTCCGAAGGGAGAACGAGGGTGTCCCCTGTGGACAGAACGGTCCGCAGCAGCGTCGAGATCGCCGCCATGCCCGACGGGAAGACGACGCACTCACCGCCCTCCAGCGAACCCAGCGCCGTTTCGAGCGATCGCCAGGTCGGGTTGCCGGCACGGGCGTAGGTGTCCGGGCCGCCGAGGTGGAAGGCGGAGGCGAACACGGGCTGCGCGCCGAACGGGTCGCCAGGGCCGCCCTGCACCGCGTGGACGACCCGCGTGCCGTCGCCGAGCTCGGGGCTCACTGGCGCTCGTGCTTGCGGTCGCGGCCGAGCAGCGCGGCACCGAGGTCCCGCACGCTCAGGCCGTCGTGGCAGACCTGGTGGATGCCCTCGGTGATCGGCATGTCGACGCCGTGCGCGTTGGCCAGCTCGCGGATCGACGAGCAGGACTTCACGCCCTCGGCGACCTGTCCGTGCGCGGCCTCCTGCGCCTGCGCGAGGGTGTCGCCCTTGCCGAGCCGTTCGCCGAAGGACCGGTTGCGCGACAACGGCGACGCGCACGTCGCCACCAGGTCGCCCAGCCCGGCGAGGCCCGCGAACGTCAGCGGGTCGGCGCCGAGCGCCGCGCCCAGCCGTGCCGTCTCGGCCAGGCCGCGCGTGATGATCGACGCCATCGTGTTGTCGCCGTAGCCCATGCCCGCCGCCATGCCGCACGCCAGCGCGATGACGTTCTTGCACGCCCCGCCCAGCTCGCAGCCGACGACGTCGGTGTTGGTGTACGGGCGGAAGTACGAGTTCGAGCACGCGTGCTGCAGGTCGACCGCGCGGTCGTGGTCGATGCACGCGATGACCGTCGCCGTGGGCTGCCCGACGGCGATCTCCTTGGCCAGGTTCGGCCCGGACACGACGGCCACCTGCGACTCGTCGACGCCGGCGACCTCGCGGATCACCTCGCTCATCCGCTTCAGCGTGCCGAGTTCGACGCCCTTCGACAGCGACACGAGGGTCGCGTCCGGCGGCAGCAGGTCCTTCCAGCCGGACAGGTTCGCCCGCAGCGTCTGCGACGGCACCGCCAGGATCACGGCGTCCGCGCCGTCGAGCGCCTTCGCCGGGTCGGAGGTGGCGGAGAGGTTGGCCGGCAGCGAGATGCCGGGCAGGTAGCCGGAGTTCACGCGGGTCTCGGTGATCTCCGAGGCGACCTCCTGGCGCCGCGACCACAGCACGACCTCGGGGCCGGAGTCCGCGACGACCTTCGCGAAGGCCGTTCCCCACGAACCGGAGCCGAGCACCGCAACACGTTCGATCGCCATGGTTCAGGCCTTCCTCGGTCCGTAGAAGCCTTCTGGCGCCTCCTGCTGGCGGATCTCGGCCAGGTTGTCCTTGACCGCTCCCATCAGCAGGTCCGTGACCTCGCGCAGCAACGGGAGCGTCTCCTCCTTGCCGCGGTAGGCGGAGAGGTCGACCGGCTCACCGACGAGGTGCGTGATCGTCTTGCGCGGGAACGGCCGGAACTTCTTCTGGTAGTGGTTGTAGAGGTCGAGCGTGCCCCAGCGGGCGACCGGGATGACCGGGCCGTCGTGCTGCAGGGCCAGCCTGGCCACGCCGGTGCGCGAGTTCGCGGGCCAGCCGTCGGGGTCCTTGGTGATCGTCCCCTCCGGGTAGATCACCACGCACTTGCCCTCCGCCAGCGCCTCGTGCGCCGCGCGCAGGCTCTGCTGGGCGTCCGACGTGCCCCGGTAGACCGGGATCTGCTTCGCGCCCTTCAGGATCGCGCCCATGATCGGCACGTTCCACAGGCTGTGCTTCCCGAGGAAGCGCGGCACCCGGTAGTGCTTGTGCACGAACATGGCGTCGTAGCACGGGTCGAGGTGCGAGATGTGGTTCATGACGAGCAGTGCGGCGCCTTCGCGCGGGATGCGCTCACCGTGCACCGTCCGGTGCCTGCCCAGCACGAACGACATCGGGTAGACGATCGCCGCGGCGACCCCGACCCAAAAGCCGCCCTTCTCCCTTTTGGCCACGAGGCCTCTCCTCACGTGCTAGATCTGCGCCCGAGAGCACAGTAGTCGGCAAATCGTGGACTATGGCGAGGTGCGGGATGAAGTTGACCTCCTGGTTCCGGTGAAGACCCTGGACCGGGCCAAGACCAGGCTGACCAGCGCGACCGGCGGAGATCCGGTGTCACACGCGGCGCTGGCGCTCGCGCTGGCCCTCGACACGGTGACGGCCGCCCTGAACACCCCCGGCGTCCGTCGCGTGGCGACGATCACATCCGATCCGGCCGTCGCGGCCGAGATGGCCGCGCTCGGTGTCGAGTCGGTGCCCGAGCCCGCCGAGCCCGGCCTCAACGAGGCGCTGCGGCACGGCGCGCGCACGCTCCGGTCGTCGCGCGTCGGCGCGCTCCAGGCGGACCTGCCGGCGCTCCGGTCCGACGAGCTGCAGGCCGCGCTGGAGGCGTCAGCCGGGCGCCGCGCGTTCGTCCCGGATCGCCAGGGCACGGGCACGACGCTGCTCCTCGCCGCGCCCGGCGCGGAGCTCGACCCGAGGTTCGGCGTCGGGTCGGCCGGGCACCACCGGCTCTCCGGTGCCGTGGCGCTGCTCGGGCCGTGGCCGTCGCTGCGCTGCGACGTGGACACGGAAGAAGATCTGCGACTGGCGAACGCGCTGGGGCTCGGCGCGCACACCGCGAACGCCTTGCCCGCCTGGACAACCTGAGCCACCGCCACACGTCTACCGGGTGATCACGACTTGGGAGACTGATGCGAGCGCTCATCGCGCTGGCGGCTGTCACGGCCATCGCGGGCTGTGTCGCCGCCTATCCGATCGACCGGCCGTCCGACTACACGGCCGAGAGCAACCTCAGCACGTGCCAGGTGGCGTTGCCGCAGGACTGGAAGGACCGGTTGTCCCGCACCAGGACGGAGGCCGGTTCGCACGAGAAGGTCGTCGTGGTCGCGGCCGACGCCGACGGCGGCACGACGCTGGTGAAGACCACGCGCAACAGGACCACCGAACTGGTGCTGCACGACCACGGCAAGCGCCAGCAGGTGATGGCGGTGCAGAACGACGGGCAGCTCTTCGGCGTCGAGTTCGACGGCCGCTGGGTGACGTTCTCCACGACACCCGGCCCGGCGGACCACACCACCACGACCTACGCGTGGGACTCGCGCAACGACGGCGCGCCCATGCCCATCGGCGACAGCGGTGCCGTGGTGCACAACGGCAGGGCGGCCTGGTCCGACAGCCTCGGCGTGCACGTCTACGACCTGGCCAGGAAGAAGGACAGGGTCGTCGGCCCCGGCAAGAGGCCGGTGTTCCTCGGCGACGCGGTCATCTGGCTGCAGGACGGGAGGTTCCGCGCCGAGGGCGCGCTGCCCGACCAGCTGAAGGACGCGAAACCCGGTGACGGCGTCGCGTCCGACGGCCGCACGATCGTCTGGGCGCAGAACGAGAAGCTGCGCGGCTGGCGCGACGGCTGGACGGAACCCCGTGACCTGGCGGGGATCAGGTCCGCGCCCAGGAGCGAGGGCATCGTGTTCCCGCGGGTCAGCGGCGACTTCGTGTCGTGGCAGTCGGGTTCGTCGTACGTCACGGACGTCCGCAGCCGCGCGACCATGCACACGAGCGAAGGCGCGTACTGGCTGGAAGTCCACGGTGGAGCGCTGACGCAGCAGGGATGGCGCGTCGCGGCCGCCGCTCCGCTGGCGGAGCTGTCCCCTCTGTCCGCCTGCTGATCCAGTGACGAACGCCACGAAAATGTTGGTTTGAGCAACGCGGCGGGGAACCCCGGCACCTTTACATCCGTATCCCCCTACGCCAGACGACGTGTCCCCCGACGTCGTTTCCCCGACGCGGTCCCCTGAGGTGTACCTGCATGAGTTCATTGACGCACGCCGACTACCTGGCGTTGCGCCGCTTTCCCGCACTCGACGGCCTGCGCGCCATTGCCGCGGTTCTGGTCGTCTTCTTCCACTACGGCGGCCCCGACCGGCTTCAGGGCTGGGCCGGCGTCCAGATGTTCTTCGTCCTCAGCGGATTCCTGATCACCACGCTGATGCTGCGCGAGGAACGCAGGACGGGCCGCATCTCGCTCGGTGAGTTCTACCTGCGGCGGGCGTTCCGGATTCTCCCCGTGTACTTCGTGGTCCTGCTCGTCACGGTCGTGGCGTCCGCGTTCTACGGGACGTTCGTCAGCAACGGCATCGGCCCCGCGCTGAAGTACTTCCTCACGTTCACCAACGAGTTCGCCGGCGCCAGCCCGTACGGGCAGTCCTGGTCGCTCGGCATCGAGCAGAAGTTCTACCTGGTCTGGCCACTGGTGGCGATCGCGCTGGGCACCGTCGTGCTGCGCCGCCGCGCCGGTGCCGCCGCCCTCGGCATGCTGCTCGCGCTCGTCCTCGTGAACTTCACGACGGAGCACAGCAACCCCGGCTGGCCACTGCACTACTTCTCGATCCTGACCGGTGTGGTGCTCGCGATCGCGTTGCACAGCCCGCGTGGGTTCGCACTGCTGCGCCCGCTCACGAACCGGGTCGCGCAGATCGCCGTCGCGATCGGGTTCGTCGCAGTCCACCTGAGCGTGAAACCGATCGCCGGATTCCTCGACGGCACCAACGGAATTCCCGGTCACGTGCTGGTGGTCCCGGTCTACGCGCTCGCGACGGCCGTGCTGCTGACCGCGATGATCGCGCCCGGTCCGGCCACGACCTTCCTGTCCACGAAGCCGATGCAGTTCGTCGGTGAGCGTTCCTACTCGCTGTACCTGGTGCAGACGATCGCCGCGACGATCATCGCGTTCTTCTGGCCTGCTTTGTCCGGTCTCGGGCAGTCCGTGGTGGTCACGGCACTGGGACTGGCGCTGGCGAGTGTCCTCTACGCGACCGTGGAGATCCCGATGATCAACCTCGGCCGGCGCGTGATCACCCGCCAGCGCGCGAAGTCGGGCGCGACTCAGCAGGGTGCGCCGCAGGCTCCCACTCCGCAGTCGGAGTCGTCGCGGCTCGCGACCATCGGGCAGGCCCAGCCGTAGAACGGGTTCGGGGCGAGCGGCACGGGTTCCCGGTCGCTCTCCCTGGCCAGTTCCCTCGCGTGGTGCGCGGTGAGCGTCACCGGAGTGCCGCTCGCCTGCGCCTCGTAGGCGCCCCTCTCCAGCTGCAGGATCTCGACGCCGCGCGAGATGTCGGCCACGAACACCGTGCCGCGGTGCCAGTACGGCGCCCACGAGGTCGCGGTGTCCGGCCGCCAGTACCCGATCTGGATCGGCCTGGCGGGGTTGGAGATGTCGAGGAACCGGGTGCCCTGGTTGTACCAGGAGTAGGCCACGATCCTCTTCTGCACGTCGAAGTAGTGCGCGGAGCACGTGACGTCGCCGGGGATCGTGCCCTCCTGGTCGTCGGGGCTCCAGATGCCGACGGTCCTCATCTCCTTCGGCGTCTCGCCCCAGCCCTCACCGTTGTGCGTGCCCTGCAACGACGAGATGACGAACCGGCCCTCGGTCTTGCAGGTGGGCGAACCGAACGCCTCCTCGGTGTGCAGCAGCAGGCTGCCCGGCGGGTTCTCGCGCGTGGGCAGCGGACCGTCGAGCAGCGTGCGGCCGATCGGGCGGAACGAGTTGTGCGTGAACGAGGTCGGCATGTCCGCCTTCGGCACCGTGCCGCCCGCGTACGGGACGGGATCCCACGCTTTCGCCTCGCGGTACTTGCCGCTCAACGGGTCGCGGTGCCAGCCCTGCGTCCAGTAGCCGCGCGTCCCGTCGTCGCCCGCCACCCACGCGATGCCCTGGGCGTCGACCTGCACGTCGTGCGTGATCTTCCCCTCGCCCGCCTTGCCGCGGACGTCGACGTCGACCGGAAGTTCCTTCGGCGTCTTCGGATCGCGGATGTCCGTGACGAAGATCCGGCCGGTCTTGGCGTCCGACCTGTCCAGTCCGGCGGTCCAGAGGAACGAGCAGTCGTTGATGCAGGTACTGGTGTGACCGGTGTTCTGCCTGTGAAAGCTGAGGATCTTGAGGTCGGCCGGGTCCACAGCGGACACGATGTAGTTGCCGGTCGGGCGGTCGCCGGGCAGCGCGCGGCCGAACGAGTTGACCTCGCGCGCCAGGAACGCGAGCTTGCGCTTGGGGTCGACGTTGATGTCCTCGTTCTCCCAGAAGCGCTTCGTCGGGTCGTCGCCCGGCAGCGCCATCTCCTCCTTCGTGAGGTGGTCGAGGAGCTTGGGCCTGTCGAGGTCGGTGACGTCGAACGTCTTGAGCCCGGTCTCCATGCTCACGAACGCCACGTCGCGCTTGCCGTACTGGGCGAATGCGATCGAGATGGCTCGTTCGGTACCGGGAAGTGAGGCTTTCAGGCGAACGTTCTTCGCCGCCGCCTGCAGTCGTGGTTTGTCCACCTT
This sequence comes from Lentzea sp. NPDC058436, assembly GCF_042721515.1. Classification (NCBI taxonomy): domain Bacteria; kingdom Bacillati; phylum Actinomycetota; class Actinomycetes; order Pseudonocardiales; family Pseudonocardiaceae; genus Lentzea; species Lentzea sp. NPDC058436. The sequence goes on along the minus strand of NZ_JBHXLF010000032.1, from coordinate 15,266 downwards.
CGGCGTCCTGGGTTCGGCGGAAGCCGCCGAAGCCAGGCCTGCCGTGGTGAAGGCCAACAGGGTCGCCGCGGTGATCGTGGCAATAACCTTCATGGATCGACCCTGGCAGCGCGCCCGGAGAACCGTGTAGACCCAAACGTCTGATGCTGTGCTCAAGTGCCGCGGCAGCCGACCTTCGCCGCGGCACTAGGGTTCTGCTCCGTGCAGGCGACTGTGTCCACTTTTAACAACGACGGATCCGCGACCGTCCTCCGAGATGACGGCGTTCTCGTCGACGTGAGTGCCGAAGCCGTCACGGCGGGTGGTTGGCGAATGCTGCGTCCGGGTCAGCGGGTGACCCTCGAACGTAGTCCCGACGGGGCTGTTACGGCTCTTCGCATGCCTGTTCTGTGACGAGGAGTTCACCAGACGGACGTTCTGGCTAGGGGCGCCACGGCCGATAGTGCGACACAATGCGTGACGTGAGCACGGACGACAACGACGGCAAGGCGACCCCCTCCCGACGCCGCTCGACGCGCGGCAAGGCAGCGGCCACCCCGCGTGCGGCGGCACCGAAACGGCAGCCTCGCGCGGCCACCAGGCGAGCGTCCAACCCGCGGACGAAGGCGGAACCGCCCCAGGAACCGGTCGCCGCGCCCACCCGCGGTGTGCCCTCGGCGCCGCCCGCGGTGACGCCGAGCTCCCTGCCCACGGACCTCCCGGACGACCGGTACTTCAACCGTGAACTGTCCTGGTTGGACTTCAACGCCCGCGTGCTCGCCCTGGCCGAGGACTCCTCGCAGCCGTTGCTGGAGCGCGCGAAGTTCCTCGCGATCTTCGCCTCGAACCTGGACGAGTTCTACATGGTCCGGGTCGCCGGCCTGAAGCGGCGGGCGGAGACCGGGCTCACGGTGCGCAGCGCGGACGGGCTCACGCCGCTCGAACAGCTCGTGGCGATCTCCAAGCGCTCGCAGGAACTCGTGGAGCAGCACGCCCGCGCGTTCCTCGACCACATCAGGCCCGGCCTGGAAGAGCACCGGATCAGCATCGTGACGTGGGGCGACCTCACGGACTACGACCGTTTGAGGCTCTCCAACTACTTCAGCGAGCAGGTCTTCCCGGTCCTCACGCCGCTGGCGGTCGACCCGGCGCACCCGTTCCCGTACATCTCGGGGCTGTCGCTGAACCTCGCCGTGACCGTGCGGGACCCCGAGGGCGGCGGCGAGCGCTTCGCCCGCGTGAAGGTGCCGGACAACGTGCCGCGCCTCGTTCGCGTGGAAGCGGACCGGTCGTCCTCTTCGGCCACCTTCCTGCCGCTGGAGGAACTCATCGCCGCGCATCTGGGCGAGCTGTTCACCGGCATGGAGGTCATCGAGTGCCACGCGTTCCGCGTGACGCGCAACGCGGACCTCGAGGTCGAGGAGGACCGCGACGAGGACCTGTTGCAGGCGCTGGAACGCGAGCTCGCGCGGCGCCGGTTCGGTCCGCCGGTCCGCCTGGAGGTCGCGGACGACATGACCGAGCACATGCTCGAACTGTTGTTGCGGGAGATGGACGTCGACCCGCACGACGTCGTGACGGTGCCCGGCCTGCTCGACCTGTCGTGCCTGTGGCAGCTCTACGGCATCGACCGCAAGACGTTGAAGGACCCGGCGTTCGTGCCGGCGACGCACCCGGCGTTCGGTGAGCGCGAGACGCCGAAGAGCGTGTTCGCGACGCTGCGCGAGGGCGACGTCCTAGTGCACCACCCGTACGACTCGTTCTCCACATCGGTGCAGCGCTTCATCGAGCAGGCCGCGGCCGACCCGCACGTGCTCGCCATCAAGCAGACGCTGTACCGCACCTCCGGTGACTCCCCCATCGTCGACGCGCTGATCGACGCGGCCGAGGCCGGCAAGCAGGTCGTGGCGCTGGTCGAGCTCAAGGCGCGCTTCGACGAGCAGGCGAACATCAAGTGGGCGCGGGCGCTGGAGAAGGCGGGCGTGCACGTCGTCTACGGCCTGGTGGGCTTGAAGACGCACTGCAAGACGTCGCTGGTGGTGCGCCAGGAGGGCTCGACGATCCGCCGCTACTGCCACATCGGCACCGGCAACTACAACCCGAAGACCGCGCGGTTGTACGAGGACGTCGGCATCCTGACCGCCGAGCCGAGGATCGGCGCGGACCTCACCGACCTCTTCAACGTCCTCACAGGCTACGCGCGCCAGGACGAGTACCGCTCACTTCTCGTTGCCCCCTACGGCGTCCGCAAGGGCATCGTGGACCGGATCAACCTGGAGATCGAGCGCGCGCAGGCGGGTGAGCCCTCGGGTGTGCGCATCAAGGTGAACTCGCTCGTGGACGAGCAGGTCATCGACGCGCTGTACCGGGCGTCGCAGGCGGGTGTGCCCGTCGACGTGGTGGTGCGCGGCATCTGCGGCCTGAAGCCGGGCATCAAGGGACTGTCGGAGAACATCCAGGTGCGCTCGATCCTGGGCCGGTTCCTGGAGCACTCGCGCGTCTTCCACTTCGTCGCGTCCGGCGAGTACTGGATCGGCAGCGCGGACATGATGCACCGCAACCTGGACCGCCGCGTCGAGGTCGCCGTGAACGTCGCCGACCCGCGCCTGACCAAGCAGCTGGGCGACATGTTCGACTCCGCCCTCGACTCGCACACGCGCTGCTGGGTCCTGCGTTCTGACGGAGAATGGGAAGCCTCACCGTCGGACGGCTCGTCCGTGCGGGACCACCAGATGGAACTGCTGCACAAGCACGGAGCTCTTGGGTGATCAAAGCTGCTGGGGCGGTGCTCTGGCGCGATGCGGGCGGAAACGTCGAAGTCGCGGTAGTGCACCGCCAGCGTTATGACGACTGGTCTTTGCCGAAGGGCAAACTCGACCACGGAGAGACGATTCCGGCCTGCGCGGTGCGCGAGATCGAGGAGGAAACTGGCTTCTCGTGCGTCCTCGGCCGCCACCTGAGCCAGGTGTCCTATTCGGTGAAGGGCGTACCGAAGACCGTCGACTACTACGCCGCCGAAGCCGTTTCCGGTTCTTTCGCGGCCAACGAGGAGGTCGACGAACTGCGGTGGCTGCCGGTCACCGAGGCGTCGGCCCTGCTGACGTACGAACCGGACCGCGAGGTGCTCGACGAGTTCGCCCGCCTGCCCGCGGACCTGCTGCTGGTCGTGCTGGTGCGGCACGCGAAGGCCGGCAAGCGTTCCGAGTGGGACGACGACGATGACCTCCGCCCGCTCTCCGACGCCGGCTGGCGCCAGGCCGCGGCACTGCGCGCGTTGCTGCCCCTGTGGGCGCCTGTGCGCGTCCACACGGCGCCCAGGGTGCGCTGCGTGGACACCGTGCGAGGCGTGGCCGAGGACCTGGACGTGGACATCGTCGAGGAGCACCGCCTGTCGGAGGAGGGCTACTGGCCCGACCCGGACGCCGGTCTCGTGCGCCTGCTGGAGGTGGCGGCCCTCGAAGGCCGTGCCGTCGTCTCGTCGCAGGGCGGGGTGATCCCGTCCGTCGTGCAGTCGCTGGCCGAACTGGGCGGTCTGCGGCTCGACGAGATCCCCTGCAAGAAGGGCAGCACGTGGGTGCTGGCCTTCACCAGGCCGTTCGGCACGTGGTCCACTTCGGACTCGCCTTCGCGCTGGCCAACGCTGGTGTCGGCGCATTACCTGGCCTCGGCGCTACCGCGTCCCTGAGGCTGTTCGCAGGACGTTTCCCGCCGCCGTCCTCCCACCCCGACGAAAGTTCGCCTCTGGCAACCAAATCGGGCGGGAGGGCGGCGGTTTCGCTTGTGCCGGGGGTGTTCGCAGGCGTGCGGGCGTTATTTCTATTGGCCCGCAGCGGGGTTCGGGACGGGCGCTGATCGGGGACCGGGAAGCCCGTCCGGCAATCGGCGCGACCGGTTCCGGAATTCCGGGACGCGGGTCGGGAACGTTTGTCCGGGGTGGCCAGGACGCCTCCTCCACGAACGGCCGGCGACTCTTCTTCAGCGCCACTCCGAACTCGCCGCCGCGCTTTCCCACTGCTCCAGCGGACTCCCCGCGCACTCCCACGGCACGCCCACGACGGACTCCCCCGCCACGCCCGCCGCTTCCTCAACTCCCCCAGCGGACTCCCTGCCGCGCCCGCCGGTCTCCCTGCCGCCCCAACCACCTCAGCGGCTGCCTCGCGCGCCTTTTCTGCAGGCCAAGGCCTTTGCGACCCTTCCCTGTGCCCAGGCACGCGGAAGGCCCCGGTGTGCGCACACCGGGGCCTTCCGCGTGGATCTGAAGTGACGCAGCCTCCCTCAGGAGGCCCGTCTCACTTCTTCTTGGCAGCCGTCTTGCGAGCAGCCGGCTTCGCAGCCGCGGTCTTCGCGGCGGGCTTGGCAGCGGCAGTCGTCTTGGCAGCAGCCGGCTTGGCAGCGGCCGTGGCGCGCTTCGCCGGAGCCTTGGCAGCCGTCGTCTTGGCAGCGGCAGCCGTCTTGGTGGCGGCGGCCTTGGTGGCGGTCGCCTTCGCGGGCGCCTTGGCAGCAGCGGGCTTCGCCGCGGCCGTGGTGGTGCGACGGGTCGCGGGCGCCTTGGTGGCGGCCGCGGCCGTGCGGGTGCGCGTCGTGGTCGTCGCGCGGGTCGTCGCGGCCTTCGTCGCCGGAGCCTTGGTGGCCGCGGGCTTCGCGGCGGCAGCGGCGGCGGGCTTGGCGGCGGCCTTGGCGGCAACGGCCTTCGGCAGCTTCTTCGCACCGCTGATGACGTCCTTGAACGTCGAGCCGGGGCGGAACGCGGGCACGTTGGTCTTCTTGACCTTCACGGTCTCACCGGTGCGCGGGTTGCGCGCCGTGCGAGCCGCACGGGCACGCTTCTCGAAGACGCCGAAGCCCGTGATGTTGACCTTCTCGCCCTTGTTGACGGAGCGCACGATCACATCGACGAGCCCGTCAACAGCAGCACCGGCGGTCTTCTTGTCTCCCAGGCGCTCGGCGAGCGCCTCGATGAGCTGGGCCTTGTTCACCTTCAGTCCCTCCCAGGACGCTCACGGCCCATAAGCGTCTGGGCCGACTAGAACGCAACGGTAGGCCCAAATCGCGAGAAATACCAATCGCCACGCCAACTTTTTCGTTGTGGCGTGGCTAATTGCGCCCCTTCGAGGGACAGGAGGCGCCGGATTCGCCCCTCTCAAGGGGAGAATCCGGCCCCCTCTCAGACCGCCGGAAGCGGATCCGTTGTGGGCAGCCAAGTCTGGCGATTGCCCTCGAAATCGCTGATCTCGGCCTCGTGGCGCAGTGTCAAAGCGATGTCGTCGAGGCCTTCGAGAAGGCGCCAGCGGGTGTAGTCGTCGATCTCGAAGGGGGCCACCAAGTCCTTGGCGCGAACGGTCTTGTCGGTGAGGTCGACGGTGACCGCCGTACCGGGTTCGGACTCCAGCAGTTTCCACAGGAGCTCGACATCGGACTGGCTGCACTGCGCCGCGACGAGACCCTGCTTGCCCGAGTTGCCCCGGAAGATGTCCGCGAACCGGGACGAGACGACGACGCGGAAGCCGTAGTCCATCAACGCCCAGACGGCGTGTTCCCGAGAGGACCCGGTGCCGAAGTCGGGGCCCGCGACGAGGACGCTGCCCGCCTTGAAGGGCTCCTGGTTGAGGATGAAGTGCTCGTCACCGCGCCAGGCGGCGAAGAGCCCGTCCTCGAACCCGCTGCGGGTCACGCGCTTGAGGTAGACGGCCGGGATGATCTGGTCGGTGTCCACGTTGGACCTGCGCAGCGGCACACCGACACCGGTGTGGGTGGTGAAGGCTTCCATGGTCAGTTCTCCAGGTCTGCGGGGGCCGACAGGGTGCCGCGCACGGCCGTGGCGGCGGCGACGAGCGGGGACACGAGGTGCGTCCTGCCGCCCTTGCCCTGCCTGCCCTCGAAGTTGCGGTTGGAGGTGGAGGCGCTGCGCTCACCGGGCGCGAGCTGATCCGGGTTCATGCCAAGGCACATCGAGCAGCCGGCCTGCCGCCACTCGGCGCCCGCGTCGAGGAACACCTTGTCCAGGCCCTCGTCCTCGGCCTGCTTGCGCACCCGCATCGAACCGGGGACGACCAGCATCCGTACTCCTGAAGCGACGTGCTTCCCCTTGATGACGTCCGCCGCGGCGCGCAGGTCCTCGATGCGCCCGTTGGTGCAGGAGCCGAGGAACACCGTGTCCACGCGGATGTCGCGCAGTGGCGTGCCGGGCGCGAGGCCCATGTACGTCAGCGCCTTCTCGGCGGCCACGCGCTCGTTCTCGTCCACGATCTTCTCGGGGTCGGGGATGTTCGCACCCAGAGGCAGTCCCTGACCGGGGTTGGTTCCCCACGTGACGAACGGAGTGAGGTCCGCGGCGTCGATGTTCACCTCGGCGTCGAAAGTCGCGCCGTCGTCGGTGCGCAACGTCCGCCAGTACTCGACGGCGGCGTCCCACTCGGCACCGGTCGACGCGTGCGGCCGCCCCTTGATGTAGTCGAAAGTCGTGTCGTCAGGTGCGATCATGCCGGCACGGGCGCCCGCCTCGATCGACATGTTGCAGACCGTCATGCGCGCTTCCATCGACAGCGCCTCGATGGCGTCGCCGCGGTACTCGAGCACATACCCCTGTCCGCCACCGGTTCCGATCTTCGCGATGACCGCGAGGATGATGTCCTTCGCCGTGACGCCCTCGCCGAGCGCGCCGTTGACGTTGATGGCCATCGTCTTGAACGGGCGCAACGGCAACGTCTGCGTCGCCATCACGTGCTCCACCTCGGACGTGCCGATGCCGAACGCCAGCGCGCCGAACGCGCCGTGGGTGCTCGTGTGGCTGTCGCCGCACACCACCGTCATTCCCGGCTGCGTGAGGCCGAGCTGCGGGCCGACCACGTGGACGATGCCCTGCTCGAAGTCGCCCATCGGGTGCAGCCGCACCCCGAACTCCGCGCAGTTGCGGCGGAGCGTCTCGACCTGCGTGCGCGAGACGAGGTCCGCGATCGGCTTGTCGATGTCGACGGTCGGAACGTTGTGGTCCTCGGTGGCGATCGTGAGATCGGCCCTGCGCAGCTTGCGGTTGGCAAGGCGCAGCCCGTCGAACGCCTGGGGGCTGGTGACTTCGTGAAGCAGGTGGAGGTCGATGTAGAGCAGGTCCGGCTCCGCACCACTTCCGTGGCGCACAACGTGTGCCTCCCACACCTTCTCCGCGAGCGTGCGGCTCATCGCGACATCTCCCACAGTATGGACGTGCCGACAGATCTGGACTTCTCACTGTCTGGGAAGTTAGTATCGGCTTGTGGGACAGCATAGCGGGATCGGCGTGCTGGACAAGGCAGTGGCCGTGTTGAACGCCGTGGCAAAAGATCCGTGCGGCCTGGCCGAGTTGTGCAATCGCACCGGCCTGCCGCGAGCGACCGCGCACCGCCTGGCCGTAGGCCTTGAGGTGCACAGGTTGCTGCGCAGGGGCTCCGACGGCCGCTGGCGCCCAGGCGCGGCTCTCGCGGAGCTGGCCGGCGGCGCCACAGACCCGTTGCTGGACGCGGCTTCCTCAGTCCTGCCACGCCTGCGCGACATCACAGGCGAAAGCGTGCAGCTCTACCGCCGCGACGGCATGCAACGCGTCTGCATCTCTTCAGCCGAACCACCGTCGGGCTTGCGCGACACGGTTCCCATCGGCGCGAGACTCCCCATGACAGCGGGCTCAGGCGCCAAAGTCCTTGCCGCATGGTCAGACCCAGGCACCCAACGAGCAGTCCTGGCCGACGCCGTCTACGGCGAACGCACCCTCCTGGAAGTACGCCGCCGAGGCTGGGCACAAAGCGTCGCAGAACGAGAACCAGGCGTGGCCTCAGTCTCCGCACCAGTACGCGACTCTTCAGGCGCAGTAGTGGCCGCAGTCTCAGTCTCAGGCCCAATCGACCGCATGGGCCGCCGCCCAGGAGCCCGCTGGGCAGCAGACCTACTGGCAGCAGCCGAAGCCCTACAAAGCCGACTCTAAAGCACCACACCCAGACCGGCCGCTCTCCCTACGGGGAGGGCGGCCGTCGTGCTTTCCACACCCCGACACGCCGCCCCAAACGCACGACACGCGGGGGGCGAGCGGCGGGCCACGAGGACGGGGAGGGCGGGCAGCGCGGCCTAGAAGCGGAGCGGCGGAAGGGAGGGCAGAAGGGCCGGCGGGGAAGGGAACAGGTGGGCCGGAGAGCAAAGCGCGATCCGGGAGGACAGACGGAGCGGGAGGGAGGGGAGGGAGGGCGAGCGGAGAGGGAAAGGGTGGGGTGGAGGACGGACAGAAGGCGCGGGTGGGGCCGCAGGAGGGGTGGGGCGCGGCGGAGGCGGGTGTGACGGAGGCGGTGGGGCAAGGAGGCGGTGGGCAAGGGGTGGGAGGAGGCGGCAGGAGAGCACGAGCGAGCAGAGGGGCAACGCGGGCGGGCTGGGGCCTCAGAAGAACGGGGTGGGGAGAGCGCCGCAGGCGGCACGAGCGGGTCAGGACAGCCATGCGGGACGCGGCACGCGGGACGCGGGACGCGAGTGGCGCGAATCACCGAGGCGGAACGCCAAGCGGAGGCGGCCGAAGGCCAGACGATGCAAGGCGGATAGGCCCAGGCACGGTGAGAACACGAGCGAACCCGCGATATGCAAGGCGAAGCGAGCAGAGCAAAAGCCGAATCACACAAGACAAGGCAGCTGCCACAAATCCAACGATCGAAAGCCCGAGAACAAAGGTGAGGCGGACCACGTCAGCCAACACACGCCCCCCCCGGCGAGCGAAGCGAAGCAATACGTCGCCATTCGCGAGCGAAGCGAAGCGCACACCCAGGCCGGGGGTCCGGGGGCGGCAGCCCGCCGGCTGGGGGTCTGGGGGCTCGGCCCCCAGAGGACAAAGCGAAAGAGGCCTGTCAGCGCTTTCCGCTGACAGGCCTCTCCCACCTCTGTAGCCCCGAAGGGATTCGAACCCTCGCTACCGCCTTGAGAGGGCGGCGTCCTAGGCCGCTAGACGACGGGGCCCTAGAACTTCTTGCTGGAGTGAACCTTATCAGATCTCTCTGTCCGATCCAAATCCGGCTATTCAGTTCTTTTCTTGCGCACTACTTGGTCTTGCTATTTTCAGCAGCTCCGGAAGCTTACCCGAGGGCAGTTCTTCCGTTGCAGCTGGGGTACCAGGACTCGAACCTAGACTAACTGAACCAGAATCAGTCGTGCTGCCAATTACACCATACCCCATTGGCTTTCACGATCGACTTCGTTGTCCCGAAGGAGTTCCGAGGTGCTCGTTGCTGCCGGGAGAAATACTAGACCACGTCCCCGCCAGAAGTGAAATCGGCCCCCACCTAACGGCAAACGCGCAGGTGGGGGCCGGTCTCAAGCCACGTCTCAGGCGTGGGCGGTGGAGAGCTCGCACACGAGGAGTTCGGGCAGTTCCGCGAGCGTCGTGATGGACGACAGGCCCGCGGGCAGGGTGCCGCCGCTCGGGCTCACGCGGTTGATCCAGACTCCGTGCATTCCGGCGTCACGCGCGCCGATGGCGTCGGCGTGCAGGCGGTCTCCCACGTGGACGGTGTCGCCGGGCGGGACGCCCAGGGCCAGGCACGCGGTGTGGAAGATCACGCGGTCCGGCTTGGCGCAGCCGACCTCGCCGGCGATGAGCACGGCGTCGAAGTACTCGGCGAGGCCGAGCTGGGCGATCTTCATCCGCTGGTGGTAGCCCGACGCGTTGCTGATCGCGGCGATCGGGAGGCCCGTGGCGCGCAGCCAGTCGAGCATCGGGATCGCGTCCGGGAACAGGCACCAGCTCGACGAGAGGACGTCCTGGCGGCCCAGCTCGCGGCGGGTGGCCTCCTCCAGGGAGAGGTCCTCGCCGAGTGCGGCGAAGAAGGCCTGCGTCCGGATGTTGCGCATGTGCTCGTACTGGAGCTCGCCGGCGAGCTGGCGGGAGACGTGGTCGTCGGTGATCCGCTGCCACAACGACCAGGCGTCGGCGTTACCGACCATCGAGGCCAGGGCGGCTCGCGAAGAAGAGCTGTAGTCGACAAGTGTGTCGTCGACGTCCAGGCACACAGCGCGGATCTCGCCGGTTCTCTTACGCGTGAAAGTCGGGGACGCAGTTGTCACCCCGGAAGGTTAGGTGCGAGGGGCCCTCGTCCGATTCGGCTAACGAGGTGATTCCTATAGGTCCTTGCACGATCAAGCGGACCCATAGGGCCCGAACGAACCAGTCGGACTGGTCCGAGCGCCAGATGCAATCACCCGGTCGAGTGTTGTTCGGCTACGTGACGAACGCCGGGTGGAACGCCCGTTCCGCGGGCGCGACACCCTAGCTCGCACAACGACATTTCACACCAGCCGCAACCTTTTCGAGGCCTGGTCCACCAGACCGTCCAATTTGGACGGTCCCGAACGAGGAGACGTGCGCCACCGCGAACGTGCTTGACGCGCCTGGCGATCAAGAGCATGCTTGCCTTAATTCAACATGAGTTGAAAAGAGGGGATCACCATGGAGAGGACAACCTGTCTCGTCGTCGGTGGCGGACCTGCCGGGATGGTGCTGGGGCTGCTGCTGGCGCGCGGTGGCGTCGAGGTCACGGTGCTGGAGAAGCACGGCGACTTCCTGCGCGACTTCCGCGGCGACACCGTGCACGCCTCGACGCTCACGCTGCTCGACGAACTGGGGCTGGGGCCCGCGTTCGAGCAGGTCCCACACCAGGACGTCGACAAGATCGAGGCGCTGCTCGACAGCGGCGCCAAGGCCACGATCGCCGACCTGTCGCGGCTTCCCGGCCCGAACAAGCGCATCGCGATGGTGCCGCAGTGGGACTTCCTCGACCTGCTGGCGGACGCGGGCAGGCTCGAACCGTCGTTCACGCTGCGGATGAACACCGAGGTCACCGAGATCACCAAGAACGGCAACAGGGTCACGGGCGTGAAGTACCGGGATCGCGTCGACGGGCACGAGGGCGAGTTCGCCGCCGACCTGGTCGTCGCGGCGGACGGGCGGAGCTCGATCCTGCGCGCGGCGGTGGAACTCCCGGTCTACAGCTTCGGCGCGCCGATGGACGTGTGGTGGTTCCGGTTGCCGCGCAACGAGAGCGACGACGTGAAGGGTGGCGCCGGCCGGTTCAGCTCCGGCAGCGCGCTCGTCCTCATTCCACGCGGCGAGTACTTCCAGTGCGCCTTCCTCATTCGCAAGGGGACGGACCAGGCGGTGCGCGCCGAGGGCGTCGAGAAGTTCCGCGAACGGGTCGTCACGCTCATCCCCTGGCTCGCGGACCGCGTCGGCCACATCACGGACCTCGACGAGGTGAAGCTGCTCGACGTGAAGCTCGACCGGTTGCGCCGGTGGCACGTCGACGGGCTGCTCTGCATCGGTGACGCGGCGCACGCGATGTCACCGGTCGGCGGCGTGGGCATCAACCTGGCCGTGCAGGACGCGGTCGCGGCGGCGACGGTGCTGGCAAAGCCGTTGCGGGAGGGCCGGGTCACGGACGCGACGCTCGCGAAGGTGCGCGGGCGCAGGCTCTTCCCGACCGTGGTGATCCAGACCGTGCAGCGGGTGATCCACCGGCTGTTCCTCGGGCGCAAGCTCAACAGCACCGAGACGGTGTCGAGCACGGGCGTGCCGTTGCCGCTCAAGATCGCCCAGAAGCTGCCGTTCCTGCAGGCCGTTCCCGCCTACGTGGTCGCGATCGGCCCACGGCCCGAGCACGCGCCCGACTTCGCGCGGAGGGACCCGCAGACCATCGTCAGGTCGTGACGAACGCCTCGGCGGACTCGCCGAGCACCATCGCCACGGCGTGGGCGCGGTCACGGGCGCCCAGCTTGCGCAGGATCGCCTTCACGTGGGTCTTCACGGTGTCGTTGCTGATGAAGAGCCGCTGGGCGATCCGCGCGTTGTCCATGCCCTTCGCCATCTCGGCCAGCACGTCGAACTCGCGCGCCGACAGCCGGCCGAGCGCGGCGGGCGGGGGCATCCGCGCCGGTAGGCGTGCCAGCGACCCCACCCGTGCGTCGATCGTGGCAGGAGCACCCCGCACCGCGGCCACGATGAGCGGCAGCAACTCGGCCACGGGCGAGGTCTTCAGCAGGTAGGCCACCGCGCCGGCGTCGAGCGCCGCGCGGGCCCAGCTCGGACTGTCCGCATTGGACAGCACGACGACACGGGCGCCCGGTCTGTACTGCGCCGTGTCCCGCACGGTGCGCAGCGGCCCGGCGCCCGGTACGTCGAAGTCCGTGACGACCAGGTCCACCGGCGTGCCGCGCAGACTGCGCGCGGCATCGGCCACGGTGTGGGCGATGCCCACAACGCGGAAGCAGTGCGTGCGGTGCAGTGAGATCCGCAGCCCCTCGGTGATGAGCTGCGAACCGTCGACCAGCAACACACGGGTGGACGCCGGGTCCGTCATGACACCGGGAAGTTACTCGTGGGTACCCGGGTGCGTAAGCCGCCGGACGCCGGATTGCTCCGTACGGCTACCTATTTGCGACCGGATTGGTGAGCGTGCCGAGGCCGTCCACCGTCACCGAGACCGTCTGTCCGGCCGTCATCGGCCCGACACCGGCCGGCGTGCCGGTGAGGATCAGGTCGCCCGGCAACAGTGTCATGATTCCCGACACGTACTCCACGAGCGACGGAATGTCGTGCACCATCAACGAAGTACGTCCGTCTTGTTTGACCACGCCGTCGACCTCGGTGACGACGCGCACGTCGGACGGGTCGAACTCCGTCTCGATGAACGGACCCAACGGGCAGAACGTGTCAAAACCCTTGGCACGCGTGAACTGCACGTCCTTCTTCTGCAGGTCGCGCGCCGTGACGTCGTTGGCGATCGTGTAACCCATGATCACACCGGTGGCCTTGGCCCGCGGCACGTCGCGGCACGGCTGGCCGATGATGACGGCCAGTTCGCCTTCGAAGTCGACGCGCTCGGACACGGCCGGGAGCTTGATCTCCACGTTCGGGCCGACCACCGAGGTGTTGGGCTTGAAGAACAGCAACGGCTCCGCGGGAACCTCGTTGCCGAGCTCCTTCGCGTGGTCCGCGTAGTTCCGGCCCACACCAATGATCTTGGTGGGCAGGATGGGGGCGAGCAGCCTCACGTCCGCGAGCGGCCACTTCCGGCCGGTGAACGTCGGCGTGCCGAAGGGGTGTTCGGCGATTTCCGCGGCCTCGTCGCCTTGAACGGCGACGAAGGCCACGCCAGCAGGATGAGCAATTCGGGCGATGCGCACATCGCCAGCTTACGAGGTCAGCCGGACCGCATCGACTTGTGCACGAGGGCGTCGCACAGCGCCAGCCAGGACGCCTCGACGATGTTCCCGTGCACGCCGACCGTCGTCCACCCGCGCTCGCCGTCCGTGGACTCCACCAGCACACGCGTCACGGCGTCCGTGCCGGGATGTTCGGTGAGGATGCGCACCTTGTAGTCGGCCAGTTCCACGGTGTCCAACCAGGACAGGTGCGGCAGCAACGCCTTGCGCAGCGCCGCGTCCAGTGCGTGCACCGGCCCGTTGCCCTCGGCGGTGGCGATGACCCGCTCCCCCGCCACGTGCACCTTGACCGTGGCCTCGGACACGATCTCGCCGTCCGACCGGTGGTCGAGCACGACGCGGTAGGACTCCAGTGTGAACGGCGGAGTGTCCAGTTCGGACAGCTCGCCGCGCAGCAACAGTTCCAGCGACGCGTCCGCGGCCTCGAACGACCAGCCCTTGGCCTCCAGCTCCTTCACCCGCGCCAAGGCCGTTCCGACCTCGGTTGACCGGCCGGCCAGGTCGAGCCCGAACTCACGTCCCTTGAGTTCGAGGCTCGCCCGACCGGCCATCTCGGTGACCAGCACCCGCATGTCGTTGCCGACGGTGTCCGGATCGATGTGGTTGTACAGCTCCGGATCCACCTTGATCGCGCTCGCGTGCAGACCCGCCTTGTGAGCGAATGCTGACGACCCGACATAAGCCTGGTGGGTGTCGGGTGCGATGTTCGCGATCTCGGCCAACGCATGGGAGACACGGGTGAGCTCGGCCAGTGCCCCGGTCGGGAGCACCTCCATGCCGAGCTTGGTCACGAGGTTTCCCACGACGGCGAACAGGTCCGCATTGCCTGCTCGCTCGCCGTATCCGTTGGCGGTGCACTGAACGTGCGTCGCGCCCGCCTGAACGGCCGCGAGAGTGTTCGCCACAGCACAGGACGTGTCGTCCTGGCAGTGGATTCCGACGCGGAAACCGGTCTTCTCGACGATCTCCGCGACCGTGCCGGCGAGACCGAGCGGCAGCTGCCCGCCGTTGGTGTCGCACAGCACCACGACGTCCGCGCCACCCTCCACAGCGGACTCCAGCACCCTCAGGCTGGTGTCCGGGGAGAACGCGTACCCGTCGAAGAAGTGCTCGGCGTCGAGGAAGACGCGCCTGCCGTGGTCCTTCAAGAACCTGACGGTGTCGCGCACCATCTTCAGGTTCTCCTCGGTGTCCGTCCGCAACGCCCGTTCGATGTGCCGCAGGTCCGACTTGGCCACCAGCGTCACCACCGGCGCCTGCGACTCCAGCAACGCCTTGACCTGCGGGTCCTCCTCGACCCTGACCCCGGCCTTGCGCGTGGCCCCGAACGCCACCAGCTTGGCGTGCTTCAGTTCCAGCTCACCGGCCGCCGCCCTGGCGAAGAACTCCGTGTCCTTGGGCAACGCACCGGGCCAGCCACCCTCGATGAACCCGACGCCGACCCCGTCCAGCAGGCGCGCGACAGCGAGCTTGTCCGTGACGGAGTACGAGATGCCCTCACGCTGCGCGCCATCGCGCAAGGTCGTGTCGTAGACGTGGAACTCGTCGGTAGGGCCGGCCATCGGAGTCATCTCCTCATCAGGACAAACAAAAAGACCCCCCGCGGGATGCGAGAGGTCTGCGCGTCGGGTGCCAGTGGCGGCAACTACCCGACGCGCTCGTCAATAATGATGGCGGTGAACTGAGCCATGTCCGGGATGCTGCCACAGCTTCGCGCGACGTACCAAGCGACGGGAGGAAATCTCCCACTATCTGGTCACGGGTTCACGGCCGTGACGCGAGCCGGCGAGGTGCGCGGGGCAGGGTGGGTCAGACCAGATCTGGGCTGTGCCAACCGCAGTCGCCCTCGCAACGCGCCCACGCACGCAGGTCCGGCGCGCGGTGCCAACCGGACAGCCACCAACGCACACCAGCCACGCATGCAGCCTGGCGTGGCGATGCGCAGCGAGCCGTCCGAACTATGAGGCGACGGGTAGCGGTGCACACCAACCAGGGCGATTGGGGCTTGACCTTGAGGGGCGGGGTGCTACCCCTCTGGGCACGGCCGGGCGCTTTTCAGCCCGGCCTTT
>NZ_JBHXLF010000031.1:49574-71288 GCF_042721515.1 Lentzea sp. NPDC058436 | reverse complement strand
GGGGGGGTTTGGTACTCGCCTCCCTCGGGTGGGTCCACTCCCCCCCACCCCTCAGGTGCAGCAAGAGCTATGGCGCGACTCGTGATGGGACCCCACCGCCGGTACCTCTTTGCTAAAGACGGCTCGCCTGCGGCATCGCGGACGATCAGGTGCTCACCCCGCCCCACCCACCTGCTCAGGCCCCACCTGCTCAGGCCCCACCTGCTCAGGCCCCACCTGCTCAGGCCCCACCTGCCCCGCCACGCCTGCCCCGCCCGCCTGCCCCGCCCGCCTGCCCCGCCCGCCTGCCCCGCCACGCCTGCCCCGCCCGCCTGCCCCGCCACGCCTGCCCCGCCCGCCTGCCCCGCCCGCCTGCCCCGCCCGCCCTCGCCCCGCCCTGCTCATCCCTCCACCCACTCTCGCCTCCCCACCGCCGCTGCCGTTCACCGTTGCCAACGGTCCGCTGGTCGCCTTTGGCCCGACCGTGGGTCGAGGGTTGCGCTGGTTCGTGAGAAAATTGGTCCGATTGAGCGAGTAAAAGTTGTAACGCTCAGAGATCGCTATACCCCCGTTGGGGGGAACGGCCCCGCGCAATGGGACGGTGT
The DNA here is from genome assembly GCF_042721515.1 of Lentzea sp. NPDC058436. Classification (NCBI taxonomy): domain Bacteria; kingdom Bacillati; phylum Actinomycetota; class Actinomycetes; order Pseudonocardiales; family Pseudonocardiaceae; genus Lentzea; species Lentzea sp. NPDC058436. Next base: position 70,704 of record NZ_JBHXLF010000031.1, on the reverse strand, counting down.
GGATTGCTGGCGGTAGGCTTCCGCACCGTTGCTCGCCGAGCAGGTCAGGTGGAACGGATTGCCGAGCCAGGACGACGCGAGACCGTCACGCCCTCTGGGACGTGACGAGCTGGCGCGCGACTGGGCGATCAAGGTCAGTCGTACCTCGTACATACCGCTCTCTGCGGCGAAGCTGGTCGAGGAGCTGCACGAGCTGCTCAACGTGGTGGCTGAGGCGCTGGTCGAGGAGCCTGGTGTGGCGTCCCTGGTCGGTACTCGGCTGGTGGAGATCCACTGCGTCGGCGCTGAGAGTTTGCGGGAGTCCGTTGGTGTTCTTGCGCGCTTTGTCGTGCAGGAAGGGGCGGATGTCGAGCAGGCCGCGTTGGTCGTTGGCGCTGTGTCTGCTGCTTATACCGCTGCTATTCAGGCATTTGTGTTGGAGCAGCAGGAGAGTGTGAGTCAGGCCTTGTTGCGGGCCAATCGGGCCGTGCAGCTCGATTTGCAGGCCAGCGAGGAGCGGTTCGAGGACATTTTCACGCACTCGTCGACCGGCATTGCGATGGTCGGTCTCGACGGGGCGTTGGAGCGGGCCAACGAGGCGTTGTGCACGATCCTTCGGCGTGAAGATGTTGCCGGGATGACGCTCACCGACTTGATCGCGCCCGCTGATCTGCCGCTCGTCAACGACGCGCTGATGAGCTTGCGGTACGGGCGGATGCGGCGCGTTGAGGAGCGGCCCCGGCTCATTGATCGTGACGGTGAGCATTTTCGGGTGTTGATGGCGGCCACCGTGCAGAAGGACGCTGACGACAATCCGCGGCATTACGTGATGATGATCGACGACGACAGCCAGCTCACGTTGCTCGGCGGGCGGTTGCAGTACCAGTCGTTGCACGACGCGTTGACCGGGTTGCCGAACCGGCAGTACCTGACGACGCGACTGGAGTCGTTGCTGCACAGCGACATCGAGTTCGGCGTGACCTTGTACCACCTGGATCTCGACGCCTTCGCGGTGATCACGGACGGGCTTGGGCGCGAGGTCGGCGACAAGGTGTTGAAGCTCGTGGCGGAGCGGTTGAGTTCCGTGTTCTCCGCCGAGAAGGCGATGGTCGCCCGGTTGGAGGGTGACGAGTTCGCCGTGCTGGTCGAGAACGGGCCCGAGACGCCCGACGTCGACACGACGATCCGGACGATCGAGCACGAACTTGCCGAGCCCGTCTACTTCGGTGACCAAGGGGTGGCGGTGTCGGCGTCGATCGGGGTGTTGCCGCGGCTGCATCCCGGTGATCATCCGGCCGAGGTCTTACGGGCCTCGGACATGACGCTGCGGCGGGCCAAGCGCATCGGGCGGCGGCAGTGGGGGCTGCACGACGCCACGCAGGACAAGCGGGAGCAGGAGGAGTTCGCTCTCGCCGCCGTGATGCCCGGTGCCTGGGAGAGCGGCGAGATCGACGTCGTGTTCAACCCCGTCATGAAGCTCGACGGGTCCGCGCGGATCTGCGTCGAGGCCGAACTCCACTGGCGGCACCGGGACGCCGGGCTGATCCCGCACGAGAAGTGCGTGTCGATGGCCGAGCACACCGGGCTGATGTTGCCGCTCGGCGAGTGGATGTTGCGGACGGCCGCCGAGACCGCGTGCCGGTACGAGGAGATGCTCGCGGTCTGCCTGACCGAGAGCATGGCGAACAGTCCGGACCTGGTGCGGGACGTGCGGCGCGTGCTCGCGGACACCGGGTTGCCGGCCGGGCGGTTGCTGCTCGGGTTTCCGGTGCACGTGCTCGCGTCCGAGGACAGCGAGGCCGCCGACAACCTGGACCTGTTGTCGGACATGGGGATTCACATCGGCGCCCGCGACTTCCGGGGCTCCACCGCGGAGATCGAGCTGGTGCGGTCGCTCGGGGTGACGGCCGTGCGGGTCAAGGGACGCTGCCAGAAGCCGGACGAGCTGGTGTCGCACGTGCTCAGCGACCTCGTCGGGTTCGTGCACGAGGCCGGTGGGCTCGTCGTGATCGACGCGATCGAGGACGCTGAGCAGCGCGACTGGTGGAGTGCGCTCGGCGCCGACGCCGGGGTCGGGCCGGTGTTCTGCGTGGAGCCGACTACGGAGTGGCCCGACGCGGGCTGAGGTGCACGAGGATCAGCGCGAAGCCCGCGATGGTCACCATGCGCAGGGCGGCGCTGATGCCGTTCCAGTCCTTCGACTGCCACATCGCGAACCACTCGCCGCCGATCGTGATGAAGCCGCCGAGGAACAGCGCCACGATCATCAGAAGGCCGGCGGACGCGAACTTGCGCGCGCTGTCCTCCTTGTCGCGCAGGTACGCGATGGTGCCCGCGGTCAGCAGGACGGCGGAGACCGCCTCCCACAGGATGATCGCGACGTAGACGATCGTGACGACGGCGGGGCTCGTGATCGCCCGCCACTTCAGGCCTTCGCCGAACGTGGTGTCCATCGCGAGGACGTGCTGCACGAACGCCTCGTTCGTGCCGTAGTCCGTGACGTTGCCGAGCACCACGAGAATCATGTTGAGGGCGATGAACCCGACGGTCACCGCGACGACCGCGCGCAAGCTGCCGACCCGAGCAAGAAGACGCATGAAGCGGACAGTAATCGATGGCGTGCTGTCGGTGAGGCAGTTCAACAAGGGGAGCGGAACTCCACCTGCGGCAGGCGGGTCTGCCACAGCTCCTCCGTGAGGGCGCCCCGCGTCGTCGCGCAGATCCGGTCGGCCTCGTGCGGAACGTCCAGGTCCCACACGCGCAGCAGGCCGTCCCCCGCGCCCGACACCACCAGCGCCCGGCTGTCCGGTCGGAACAGGACCCCCGGCTCCGCACCCGACGCGAGCGCCATCGGCCTGCCCAGAGCCGTCGCCTCGGCGGGATTTGCCATGTCCCACAGGCGGAACGTCTTGTCCGCGCTGCCGCTCACCAGCGTCCTGCCGTCCGGTGCCACCGCGAGCGAACTGACCTGCTGGGTGTGGCCGGTGAGCACGCCGAGCGCCTCCGGCTTCTCCCGGTCGCGCACGTCCCACAGCCGGATCGCCCTGTCGGTGCCCCCGGTCACCAACGTCCGCCCGTCCGGCGTGAAAACCGCGCGCTGCACCGGTTCGTGGTGTTCGTCCACCGGCTTGCCGAGCAGGCGCGGGCGCGCGGGGTCCGACACGTCCCACAGCCGGAACATGCGGTCGCTGCTCGCCGTTACCATCGTCCTGCCGTCCGGGCTGAACGTCGTGTCGTTGACGTATCCGTCGTGCCCCGTCAGCGGACTGCCCAGCTTCACCGGCCTCGCCGGGTCGCTCACGTCCCACAGTTGCACGGACTCGTCGTCGGCGCCGGTCACCATGATCCGGCCGTCGGGGGAGAAGACGAGCTGGTTGGTGAACCGCGTGCCGAGCGTGATCGGGGGCGTGAGCGGCACGACCCGCGCGGGATCGCTCGTGTCCCACAGCTGCAACGACTTCTCGCCCGCGTAGGTGCCGAGCACCTTGCCGTCCGGGCGCAGCTGCAGCCGCACGGATCCCTTGTCCGGACTGACCTTCACCGAACCGAGGAGCTTCGGCGTGAACGGGTCGGTGGTGTCCCAGAGCCGCGCGGTCTTGCCCTCCTCGCCGCCGTTGCCGTCGGCGGTCACGAGCAGCCTGCCGTCCGTGCTGAACGACGTCACCCCGGCGTTCCCGGTGGGGGTGCGCGCCACGTGCCGCGGCAACGACCACAGCCGCACCGAGTTCTCGCCCGCGCCCGTGGCGAGGCTCTGGCCGTCCGGGGTGAAGCCGACCGCGAACACGCCACCGCTGGGCGCCGCGAGCGGTTTGCCGATCTGGTTCGCGTTGGCCGGGTCGGTGACGTTCCACAGCCGCGCGGTGCCGTCGACGGCGCCCGAGGCGAGCATCTGCCCGTCCGGGCTGAACTTCACCGACCACACGCCTCCGGTGTGGCCGACGAGCGGGTCGCCGACCGGTGCCTGCGCGGCCGGGTCCCACAGCCGCACCGTCGTGTCGTCGGCGGCGGACGCGAGGAGCTTGCCGTCCGGGCTGAACGTCACCGAGTGCACGCCGGCGGTGTGGCCGGGCATGGGTTTGCCGGTCGCGGTTCTGGTGGCGACGTCCCAGAGCCGGATGATCTGGTCGTCGCCGGACGTCGCGAGCGTTCTGCCGTCCGGGGAGAAGGCGAGCGTGCGCACGGCCGCCGTCGAGCCGCGGAGAGGTTCGCCCAACGGCTTGGGATCCGCGGGATCGGTGACGTCCCACAGCCGCGCGGTCCTGTCCTCGTTCGCCGCCGCGAGGGTCTTGCCGTCGGGGCTGAACTCCAGCAGGTAGCTGGTGCCGTTGCCGGTCTCGATCGTTTTGAGGGGCTTGGGGTTCGCCTTGTCGGTGACGTCCCACAGCCGGATCGTCTTGTCGTTGCCGGTGGTGGCGAGCACCCTGTCGTCGGGCGAGAACACCGCCGAGGTGAGCCAGTCCTCGTGGCCGGTGATCACCGCGAGCGGCTTCGGGTTCGAGCGGTCCCGCACATCCCACAGCCGGGCCGTGCGGTCGTAGCTCGCCGTTGCGAGGACGGTGCCGTCCCTGGTGAACGACGTCAGGTAGACCGCGCCGGTGTGCCCCTGCAGCGGTACGGCGAGCGGGACCTGCTGGTTCGCGAGCAGCCGGGAGCCGACCTCGGCGTCGTCCGGCCGCATGCGGTGCGCGGCGAGCAGCAGCTGGGCGGCGAGCGACGGGTCGGTGTCGCCCAGCCTGTCCGCCTCGGCGACGACCTGGCGGAACTGCGCGTCGTCGCGCTGGTTCACCGCTATCACCGCCGCACCCGCCGCGATCAGCGCGAACACCGCCACCAGCGCGACCGCCGACCTGCGCAGCCAGACGCTCTTGCGGTGCTGGCGCTCGGACGTCCGCACGAACTCCTTGGCGACCGCGGTGACGTCCTGCTGCTGCCGCGCGCCCTCCAGCCGTGCGCCGCGGTAGAGCAGTGACGAGTCGTGGTCGTTCTCGGTCCACGCCGTCGCGTCCTCTTCGAGCCGCTGCCGCGTGAGGTTGCCCGCCCGGTCCTCGTCGATCCAGCTCCGCAACCGGGGCCAGGCGTGCAGCAACGCCTCGTGCGTGATCTCGACCGAGCCCGCGTCCGTGGTGACCAGGCGGGCGTGCGTGAGGACTTCGAGCGCGCGTTCCGCGGCGGAGAGGTTGGTGCTCGCCTCCAGCAGGCTGTGCCGCGTGGAGCGGCGGCGGGTGTCCTGCGTGTCGTCGCCGACCCTGACCAGGTGCAGGAGCAACGGCCGCGCGGCCGCCCTCGCCGGTTCGTCGAGGTCGGACCAGGCGCGTTCGGCGGTGGCGGCGACGGCGCCCTGGATGCCGCCCGCAGCCCGGTACCCGGCGATCGTGAGGCGGCCCGCCTGCCTGCGCTGCCACGTGACCAGCAGCGCGTGGCTGAGCAGCGGGAGCGCGCCCGCGTCGTAGGCGTCCTTGCCGCGGCGGTTGTGCGTGCCGAGATCGCGCAGCATGAGGTCGACCAGACCGGCCTCCAGCTGCAGGCCGGCGGCCCGGGCCGGGTTCGTCACGGCGTCGCGCACCTCGGCGGCGGACATCGCGCCGAGCACCATCTGCCTGGTCTGCAGGGCCTCGGCGAGCTCGGGGAAGTCGAGGCAGCGGGCGTAGAAGTCGGCCCGCACGCCGAGCACCACGGCCGTCTTCTCCCCGGCCGCGTGCAGGGCCTGCACGAAGATCCGCAGCCGGTTCTCGTCGCCGCCGAGGGTGAACGCCTCCTCGAACTGGTCGACGATCACCACCCGGTCGCCGACCGCGACCTGCACCTCGTGCGCGAAGCCCGCGAGCGCGTCCGCGTCGGCCGCCTCCAGCGTGTGGAGGAGCTCCGGCACCTGGAGCGCGAACTCCTTCACCGGGTCGGTGCCGGGCGAGAAGACGACGACGTCCTTGGTCAGCCGGGGCAGGACGCCCGCCTTCATCAGGCTGGACTTGCCCGCGCCGGACGCGCCGACGAGCATTGTGATTCCGTTGTCGTCGAGCCTGTCGAGAAGTGCGTTCGTGGCCCTTTCCCGGCCGAAGAACCAATTCGCGTCCTGCGGCCCGAATGCGCTCAGACCCATGTACGGGCAGACCGAGCTGTCTTCCGGAATCTGCGTTCCAGATTCCGCCGCGGGACTCGCCAGCGCCTCTTCCCAGAGCGCGCGCCACGCGTCGAGTTCGTACAGGCCCTCGATCGCCGGCTGGGGCCTGCGCTTGCGGGCCTCGCCGACGAGGACCTCCAGGACCGCGCTCAGCCCGCTGAACCTCGCGGGGACGTTCCGCCCGCGCCGCCAGTCGCTCACCCGCTGGGCCGGCACCCGCAGCGGCCTGCCCTGCTCGTCCGTCCGGCGGGCACGGGTGACCGACTCCGTGACCCGCTTCAGGGGAGGGTCGCCTGCCTCCGCGTAGAGCAGCGCGAAGCGCTCCGCGAAGACGCCACGGGGTCCCAAGCCGCCTCCTCCTCGTCCGGTCCGGAAAACGTGCGCCGCCCGCCTGAGCTGCGGCGCACGCACCGGACAGGTGGTCAGAAGCCCACCATAACGAGGCGGTCTGACAACCTCGACTCCACGTCCTTCACGAGACCGGGAGACCGACGAAGTGAGAGTGGCTGACTGGGGCATGGCGTCCACGGCTGAGGGGTTCCGGGGGTTTCCTCAGCCGTGGACCGCGGGTCCGTTCCCTCGCGAGTGGCAGGGCGCGGCCTGCTAGCTCAGGCGGCCTGCCAGAGCGCGTCCGCCTCGGGTTGCTTCGGCTGGACCCGGTTCGGGTCGGGCAGGTACGTCTCGGTCGGCAGCGTCACGTAGGTGATGGCGTCCGGTTTCAACGCGGTGAGCTTGCCCGCGAGATCCGCCAATTTCGGAATCGAGCCGATTTCGGTGTCCGTGACGATCGACTTCGTGAGGATGTCGGCGAGTTCCAGCGTTTTCGCCGGGCTGCCGAGCCAGTTCTCGTTCGCGAGTTTCTCGCTCAGCGCCCGCATGAACAGCTGCTGGTTCTTGATGCGGTTCAGGTCGCTGCCGTCACCGATGCTGTAGCGGGTGCGCACGAATGCGAGCGCCTGCGTCCCGTCGAGCTTCGTCGGCCCGGCGGGCACGTGCAGCCCGCTCTTGTCGTCGTCGATCGCCTCGGGCAGCGTGACGTCGATGCCGCCGAGCCGGTCGATGACGTCGCGGAAGCCGTTGAAGTCGATCTGCACGAAGTGGTCGATCCGGATGCCGCTCATCTGCTCGACCGTCGCCACCGTGCAGGCGGCCCCGCCCGTGGTGAACGCGCTGTTGAACATCGCGATCGCGGCCGGCGGGTTGTTCCCGCACTCGGGCCTCGGCACCATCGTGTCGCGCGGGATGCTGACCACGCGCGCCTGGTCGCCGTTCGCGTTCAGCTGCACGACCATGGCGGTGTCGGACCGGCCGTCGTCCTTGCCGAGGAGGAGGATGTTGAGGGGGCGGCCCGGCGTCGACGGAGGCCTGGGGTGGGTGATCTCCCTGGAGAGATCGACGGTCTTGAGATTGCTCTCCAACCGCCAGTAGGAACCCCCGGCCACGACGCCCGTCGCGATGACCACGGCGGCCCCCGAGACCGCGAGCCATCGTTTCAAGTGGACGTTCATGGTTTCCACGGTCCCCGTCGTTTGTCCAGGTCCCGTCGGTGGTTCGTCATGGTTGTGTCACAGCGTGCCTCAGCTGGTCGAGGAACCTCGCGTTGTCGGCCGTGACGGCGTACCTGGCCTTCGTGCGTTCGGTGGCGATGTCACGCCCGAACGGGCTTCCCGGCGCCAGGAACCGTTGGTCGGCAACGATCTTGCCGCGCGTGTAGCGACCGGTGAGCTCGATCGCGAACCGGTCCTCGCGGTAGGTCGCGAGTGAGGGGTCGAGCAGGACCGCGGCGGCCAGCGGGTCGTGCGGCACGAACCCCGTCTTGCCGAGGAAGCTGCCGTAGAAGTCGGCGTAGAAGCCGAGGATCTGCCTCGGGTAGCAGTCCTGCGGGAGCTCGTCGAGCCACTGCTGTGGCGCGTGGCTCTCCATGGTGACGTCGAGGCCGACGATCGTGAGTTCCTCGAAACCGGCCGCGAGAACGAGGTCCGCGGCCTCCGGGTCGTGCCAGAAGTTGGCCTCGGCGTGCGAGGTGATGTTGCCTGGGACGTCGAGCGCGCCGCCCATGACCACGACCTGGTCCAGCAGTTCGGGCAGCCGCGGCTCGATCTGGAGGGCCAGCGCGACGTTGGTGAGCGGCCCGATCGCGAGCAGGCTCAGCTCGCCGGGGTTGCTCCGCGCCAGGTTCGCGAGCTGTTCGGCGGCGCTTTCTGTTGTCGGCGTGGTCTTCGCCTCGTCCCCCGCGTACCCGCCTAGCCCGTCCTCGCCGTGCACGCTCTCCGCGGTCATGAGGGGCTGCGCGAGCGGTTTCGCGGCGCCCATGGCCACGGGGACGTCGAGGCCGAGACGTTCGGTGAGCCTCAGGGCGTTGGCGGTGGCCTGCTGGACCGGCACGTTGCCGTGGACCGTGCCGATGGCGACTATTTCGGTGTCGGCTTGGGCGCGCAGGTAGTACAAAGCAAGGGCATCATCGATGCCGGGGTCCGCGTCGACGATGATCCTCATGCTTTCGATCATGCCATCGGGGGATGCCATGACAGTCCGTCCCGCAGTCCTCTCCGACGCTCCCGCCGTCGGAGCGGTGCACGTGCAGGCCTGGAAGGACGCCTACCGCGGCCTCGTCCCGGACTCCGTCCTGGACGGCCGCTCGGTCGAGGACTGCACGGCGATGTGGGAGCGAGGCATCTCGCGCGGCGGCGTGTGGGTCGGCCTGGTCGACGACCAGGTGGCCGGCTTCGTAGCCGTCGGACCGTCCCGCGAGCCCGACGCGGAGTTCGAGCTCTACGCGATCTACGTGCTGGCGTCGTCGTACAGCACCGGCCTGGGCTACGAGATGGCCAAGGCCGCTTTGGCCGGTCAGAAGGACGTCGTCCTGTGGGTGTTCGAGGAGAACCCGCGGGCCCGGCGGTTCTACGAGCGCCTCGGATTCCGCACCGATGGCAACGTGAAGACCGAGACCCTCGACGGCGTCGAGTTGAGGGAGATCCGCTACAGGCTCGCGGCGTAGCGCATGTTCGAGGGCTACCAGCCGATCTGGCTCAACGGCGTCGCGCAGGTGATGACGGCTCACGCCGCCCGCCTGCGCGACCTGGTCGGCCGCAAGCTGACCCACGCCTGGCTCGTCTGGGACACCGACGCGGACGAGTGGTTCGCCGACGGCCCGGTCCTCCTCGACTTCGCCGGCGAACAGTTCGAGGTCAACCACCAGAAGCTGGACGACCTCTCCCTCACCTGGAACACGGCAGACCCTCTGAGGCCGATCACGGGGTCCCCTCACCTGACCTGGCGCGACAACACTCTGACGGCGTTGCACGACCGCACCCTCACCACCGTCGACCTGCTGGAGTCGACCGCTGACGACCTGGCTCATGGCAGCGTGGCAGTGGGCCTGGGCTTCGACGACACCTACGTCACCATCTACAACGCCCTGGACGAGAACGCGCTGGAGTTCGGCCCGCCACGCCTCGAATGGCGCCGCCACCCCGTTGCCCATGCCTAACATCAGGACTCCGACGCCACCACGGGGAGCCGCCATGGTGTTCCGACCAGTGTTCCGCCGAGCCCTCGAAACACACGAGGCCTCACTAGCCCGCGAGGTGTTCGGCGACGCCCTCGACATCAGCGCCCTGACCCTGGCCGAAGGCGGCCTCCTGGGCAGCTTCGGCGTGGCCCGCACGCTGCCCCGCCTCGTCACGTTCCCCAAGGGCGTGCTCACCAAGCCGCAACACCAGGCCCGCTACGAGCGCTGGCTGGTCCACGAACTGACCCACGCCTACCAGTACCAGCACGGCCGCAGCGTCCTGAGCCTCCTGCCTACAGCCCTCGCGGGCTTCTTCAACAAGAGCCTCTACGACTACGGCGGCGTGGAAGGCCTGCACGGCAAGACGTTCGGGGACTTCAACACCGAACAGCAGGCCAACATCATCGCCGACTACTACTACCTCAGCCGGTACGAGCCGGACCGTGACCTCTCGGCCTACGAGCCGTACATCAGTCACGTCCGGTCCGGTGGGTGACTGCTGACCGCTGGAAAAGATCAAGCTCCGACCGCGTTGCCGCTGGTCAGAGCTTGATTTCACCCGGCGAAAGGTGGTGCCCAGGCAGGATTCGAACCTGCGGCACCTGATTAGGAAGGCAAGTGGGCTGCTCGCTCACTCACGCCTGCTGACCTGTGGGTTCGCCTGCATCCGTTGGGGCGCTTGGCATAGCCAGTTCGTGAGGAGTCCGTGGTCCGTGCGCGGCCACTTCTCCCGCTTCACCTCGACCCCAAGCCGATCACGCGGCCAGTGATGTCGGGTCAAGGTACTCGTTTCAGCCCTGACGCGGCATTGCTGGCCGTTGTCATGCTCGCAGGGCTGGAGGCCGTAGACGTGCGTGTTGACGACCATCTCGTCGTCGAAGCGGAAGATCGAGTTGTAGAGCGTCGTCTTGTGGAAGCGCATCTCCACGCCGTCCACGCCCACCCGTGGCCGGTAGAACGCGAGCGCGTTGCGGATGCGGGATCCGAGCGTGCCCTTGCCGAGTTGCTCTTCGTCGCTGCGCTTGGCAACCTCGCGGCTGGCTGGGTCGCCGAAGATCAGCCGTATGCGTGCGCCGTTTGCGGCCTTGTTGGCGAGGTCGCGCATGAACGTCGGCCGCTCTACCAGGAAGATGCCGGCGTGCACCAGCACCTCGACGTGTCGGGTGGCGTTGGTGATGAGGTGGTCCCAAGGTCTGGGGGATCGAGTTCCGGTGTGGGTAGAGCTTGACCACCTCGGACTCGGTGATCTCTGGCGCGACCGCGTCCGGCCAGAGATACGTCGCGCTCCTCGATCGGTTCGTCCAGAACCTCCGACGCTGTGTCGGTTGGGAAGTCCAGTACTTCTCGACGGTCGAGCCGCAGCGTCGGCTTGCTCCGCATTGGCACGCGGCGGTCCGCGGGAGCATCTCCCGTGCTGAGCTGCGGGCAGTCGCTGAAGCCACGTACCACCAGGTGTGGTGGCCTGCGCACGACGAGATCAAGTACAGCGACGACAACGTGCCGTTCTGGGATGTTCGGGCCAAGGCGTTCGTTGATCCGCAGACGCGAAGGGCCTTGCCTAGCTGGGAAGACGCGCTAGATGAGGTCGAGCGTCCGGCGCACGTCGCGCGGTTCGGGGTGCAGGTGCACTCCAAGGGCATCCTCGGCAGAACTGAAGAGGCCGGCCGCCACATCGGCTACCTGACGAAGTACCTCACCAAGAGCGTCGATGAGTGCTTCGAGGCCCAGACGGCCCGCCAGGAGGACCGCGCCGAACGGCTGTGCGCAGAGTTGGCTGTGACGCCTTGCTCGCCGCAGTGCGCGGTGTGGCTGCTGTACGGCGTGCAGCCTCGCGGCGCTCGGATGTCGACCGTGCCGGGGAAGTGCAAAGGCAAGGCGCACAAACGAACCACGCTCGGGGTGGCTGGGCGGCGGGTGCTCGTGTCGCTGAAGTGGTCGGGGAAGTCGTTGGCGGACCACAAGCACGACCGTCGCGTGTTCGTTCGGCAACTGCTCGCGGACGTCGGGATCAAGCCTGAGGACGAACCGCAACGGCTGGTCTGGAACAACCTCCCAGCCCGGCGACCCGAACGTGCCTCCGCGGGCGCATCTGCTGTTGAACGCGGTCGCCGAATGGCGGCGGTGGAAGGCCGAGTACATGGCGGCCTTATTGGCTGCGGCTGGGCCGCCAGAGAGTTCGGCAACTGATCTAGCTGCGTAAATCGGGGGGAACCATGAACGGCAAGGCGCGTGAGATAGCTGAACTGATGTCTGTTCCGGAGATGCTGGAGGCGCTCGGCGGGGACGTCTCTCGGGACACGTTCTACAAGTGGCGGCAGACGGGGAAGGGGCCTCGTTGCTTCCCGCTCCCGAATGGGGAGCTGCGGTGTCGGCGTTCGGACTTCCTGGACTGGATGGACGACCTCTACGGGCGGGCAGCATGAGTACGACGTTCAAGGTCCGGTTCTGGGAGATCAAGAAACGGGCGGGGCGGAAGCGGCCCTACGGCGTGCGGTGGGTGACCGAGACCAAGGAGCACTCCGAGTGGTACGTGACGAAGGCGTTGGCCTCTAGTCGGCTGTCAGAGCTGAGCGGTGCTGCTCGGGCGGGTGAGCCGTTCGATGTGGACACCGGTCTGCCGATGTCGGAGCTTCGTCGTAAGAACTCCTTCTCGTTCTTGGAGTTCTCACAGTCCTACATGGACATGAAGTGGCCGGATGCGGCTGCCAAGACTCGTGCGAGCACGGTTGAGGCGCTGGCGACGGCTGGAGCTTCGTTTGTGAAGGACGGGGCTGGGCGGCCCGAGGTGACCGAGTTGCGCGGGGTGTTGATTCGGAACCTGCTGCCGCCGGCCACACGTGAACTTGAGATGGGGGAGGAGGAGAAGGAGGTTGCGGCCTGGCTCGTTCGGCACTCGCGGCCGCTCTATGACGTGACGGATGCTTCGGCGGTTCGTGGGCTGCTGGACGCGCTGGCGACGAAGCTTGATGGGAAGTCCGCGACTGCTTCTGTGTATCAGCGGAAGCGGGCGGTGCTGTTCAACATGCTGTCGTACGCGGTTGAGAAGGAGCTGATCCCGGACAACCCGTTGACCCGGATCAAGCGCAAGGCGGCAAAGGTCGTTGAGCAGGTTGATCCTTGGGTGGTCGCGAACCCTCGGCAGGTCGAGCAGTTGCTTACGGCGGTGACCTACGTAGGGCGTCGAAACGCTGATCGAGGTGCGCATCTGGCGGCGTTCTTCGCCGTCGGCTACTACGCGGCGGCGCGGCCGGCTGAAGGGCTCGGACTGCGTGAGGACGACTGCACGCTTCCCGAGCAGGGATGGGGCGTGCTGATGCTCGGGGAGTCGCGGCCGTCTGCGGGCAAGCGGTGGACGGATTCAGGGGAGGTTCATGACCAGCGCGGACTGAAGCATCGAGGACGCAAGGAAGTTCGTCCGGTGCCGATTCCGCCTGTGTTGGTTCGGATCCTCAAAGAGCACATCGAGCAGTTCGGTGTTGGGCAGGATGGCCGTCTGTTTCGACCACCTAATGGCGGCGTCGTGTCGTACTCAACGTACTACCGAGTGTGGGAGGAAGCGCGGACCTATGCACTTGTTCCGCAGTTGGCGGCTTCGCCGCTAGCAGGCCGACCATACGACTTGCGGCACGCGGCAGTGTCACTTTGGCTGAATGGCGGAGTTCCAGCCCCCGAGGTAGCGGAGCGAGCGGGACACTCGGTAGATGTGCTTCTCAAGGTTTACGCGAAGTGCATTGACGGGCAGCGTGAGGCTGTGAACGGTGTTATCGAGAGACTGCTTAGGTGATTCCTAATCTGGATGGATCTTAATCTCGTGGGCGGCTAATGACCAAACTTGGTCAAGTACGTCCGTTTCCCACATGTTCAGTATCCTCGCCTGCTTGCGGATTATCGCAAGGGTTAGCCTTTCTTGGATCATGCATGTAAGTGCCACCTTTGCCACAAGTTCAACTTCGTCTTCCGGCCATTCAGGTACTTCGTAGGGGCTGTCCTCCTTGAGTATTAGGTTGATGGCTCCTGACCAGGCGTGCAGAATATCCTTGCGCACGCCCTTCCACGAAAGGCCAGCTTCGCGTTGAAGTGCTCGGATGGAAAGCCCGGAGGCATCGAAGGCATCGGTCAGAATGGCGGAAGCTATTGCTCCAACCAGGATTTGCGTGTGTGTCAGGAGATTTTCCCACGGGTTCGATGTCAGATCTTGCAGCCAACTATTTTCGGTTTTCGTAAACTCAGCTTTGTTGCAGGTGATTCGTGCCCAGAGCCTGCGATGTAGCACTTGGGCTTGCGCGCTGGGTAGCGCGGTATCTTCCGGAACTAGCGAAATTGGCGCAAGCGCTTTTGCTCCTATGTCGACTTTGCCAAATTCGTTATCAACCAAATTGCGATTTGACCACAATAGGAACTGCTGGGTCAGGTCTTCTCGTGACCACACCTTGATGTCAATCCCCGGGATTAACTGCTGGAGTTCGTTCGCTATTTTTAGGAGGCTTGGTTGCACTCCGGGGTAGTTGACCACGAATGTCCATTGCTGGATTTCGTCCGGCACCTTCCAGCATTCCGTCAATCTGGCGAAGTCGCTGCGCATCTTCGATCGTGCTTCGTTGATTCGAAAATAAGGATGGGGGCCATAAACGGCGAAGCAAACTCTGTGTGATCGCAGCATGCCGTCGCATCCGAGGTCCCCCTCGTTGCTCATTGCCACCGTTGCGACGTAGTCGTCGCCATGCATGCTGCGCATGATCCGATCGAAAAGCCGTTGAAATTCAGGTCCATGGCTTCGCCTGTATTCGATTTCGAGACGAAGGCGGTATGCATTTTTGATCCAGTCGGGGGCATTGTGCATCCAGGACTTGCTGCTTCTTGGGATTTTCTTCAATATCGACTCCATGTCCAGTTGTTGGATGTGATCTCAAAGATCAATGGCGAGCGCTTGGCTGTCCAGTTGGGTGCTGAACCGTGGTGGGCGCCCGCCCGCGCGTAGTTGGTCGGAAAGGTGGGTGCCCAAGCGCTGTCGCTGGCCTCCACGACATCGGGCTCTGCGGTACCGGTGTTAGCCGCCGGGTTGGGGTGTCGCGATCTAGTCCGCAGTGAGTCCGTAGACGGCGGCAAACAGGGGCAGATTCCCGCTGACGGTGACTGACCAAAAAGATCAAGCTCCGACCGCGTTGCCGCTGGTCAGAGCTTGATTTCACCCGGCGAAAGGTGGTGCCCCAGGCAGGATTCGAACCTGCGACACACGGTTTAGGAAACCGATGCTCTATCCCCTGAGCTACTAGGGCTGGCGACAGCAGTCTAGCGGGGTGCCGCCACCGAGTTGACCAGCGCCCCCGGCTAGCGCGCGACGGGACCCTGCTCACGCTCGGTGAGGGGGCCGCAAGAAGGCCTGCGGCCGTTGGAGGGAAGTGAGGCAGGCCACCTTCTACTGGGCACAAACGTCAGGTACGCAGGGCGTGTGAGCAGACCATGGCCCGACTTCCGTCCTGGCCCTCTCGGCTCCCTCAAGGCCTGGTGGCGTCGGAGGGTGCCCAGGCGCGCCGACGACATCACGTTCGTGCCACCGGTGAGCAGTCATCAGCACGAGTTCGCCACGCCGTTGGGCAGTGCGGTGTACGGGCTGGACTTCCAGCTGAAGCTGGTGGTGGTGTGGCGGCTCGATCTGGCGACCGGGCTGCGGCACAACTCGCCTCGCAACGCTGCCATCCATCATGTTCTGCAGCGGGCGAAGGAGATCAGCGGCAAGGCGATGTTGGTGCATCACGCCGCCTTGCAGGTGCAGTTGGGGGACGAGCTCGCCGTCGAACGGCAGGTGCCCGGTACGCACGTGTGGGCTCGGGCTGAGCAGGTCAAGGTCGAGGTCGACGGTGATGACCTCGAGATGGCCAAGAAGCACATCGAGCTGCTGCGGAACTCCACGTTCAAGTTGGCCGAGCGGGATGTCGAACGGGCTGAGATCCGGTACCTGCGCGACGAGGTGTTGACGGACGTCGGCACGGCGACGATCTGGTGGTTGCAGCGCAACGGGTATCGGGTCGAGGAGGCGGTCAAGTTGGCCGATCACCTCGGTGAGCTGGTGAAGATCGCGCAGCGGGAGCCTGCCAGTCACTGGGCCGAGTCGTTGGTCAGCAGTGTCGAACGGGCGATGCCCGAGCTCGGGGACGCCCATCGGAGGGACCTGCGGTTGCACCTGGTCAAGGCGTTGAGCGTTTACGGTGGTGAGAGGGTGGCCGCCGAGTTCGCGGACCAGGTCGGGTTGCCTGCGGGCGAACGGCACAACAACGGGCACGTCTAGGCTCAGCGGGGTGTTGACCCAACTTCGCAGTGCCGCGGTCGTCGCCGGGTTGCAGGCGCTCGCCCGGCTCACGCCCTATGCCGAGGCGGAGCTCATCGGGCTCCGCAAGGTCGTCAGGCCTGGAGACGTCTGCATCGACGTCGGGGCCGCGTTGGGGCTCTACACGGTGACGTTGTCGAGACTGGTCGGTCCACAAGGGACTGTGCACAGCATCGAGCCGCTCGTGTTCGCGCACCCCGCCCTGTCGTACGTGTTGCGGCCTCGCGAAGGGGCGAACATCAAGCGGCATTCGGTCGCTCTTGGTGTGGTGGAGCAGGGGCGTGAGGTCATGAGCGTGCCTGTGCGGCACGGGAGTCCGGTGACCGGGCGGTCGTTCCTCACGGTGGGGGCCAACGGGCTGGGGTCCAACGAGGAGTTCGACCAGCACCTGGACGTGCTCGTCAAGACGGACACGCTGGACCACTTCGTCGAGGAGCAGGGGATCGGCCGGCTCGACTTCGTCAAGGCCGATGTGGAGGGGGCCGAGCTCAAGGTCCTGGAGGGGGCGAAGGGGACCATCGAACGGCTCAAGCCCGCGTTCCTGCTGGAGATCGAGGAACGGCACGTCGAGCGGTTCGGGTACCAGGCGAAGGACGTCGCGGACTTCCTGACGGAGCGCGGGTACCGGATGAGCACGTGGCACGGGGGTGCGTGGGTGCCTACGAACGTCATCGGGGACGAGAGCCGGAACTACCTGTTCAGGGCCTGAAAAAGTAGAGGACGCCGACCCCTGGGGGTGGATCGGCGTCCTCATCTCGAAGGCCTACGAGCTGTAGACCTCAAGTTCGTACAGGGAGTACCCGTACTGGCCGGAACGTTGCGTGCCGGTCAGGCGTAGGTGTCTCGCGTCCTGTGGTGCAAACGCTACGACATCATCGCCGCCGTCGCCACTACTTGTGGAGAAAACGTTGCGCCAGTTCGTTCCGTCATTGGAAATCTCGATGCGGTAGCCCTTGCCGTAGGCCGATTCCCAGCGCAACACCGCGCGACCGATCCGTTGCACAGAGCCAAGGTCTACTTGGATCCATTGGTTGTCGTTCCAGTCGCTGGCCCAGCGGGACGTCGGGTTTCCGTCTACGACATGAGACGGCGGGAGGGTGTTCCAGCCCTTTTCGTGGGACGAGGCGGTGGCGGTGCGGCCGGCCGCCAGGTTGCTGATGTTCTGGCCCCTTCGGGACGGGAACTGCACGACCTGCTGGTAGGTCGGGCGGTTCTGCCAGTGGATCTTGTCCTGGGTGATGCCGCCCATGGCGCGGTGGATGATCGTGTCGGCGCACCACTGGTCGCCTGCGGCGCAGTCCGCGTCGCCGGGGTAGACGGTGTTCGCCGGCTTGGCGACGGCGGCCTGCAGCGAGGTCACCAGTGCCGTGCGGCAACCGGACAAAGTGCCGCCGCCGCAGTAGGTCTGCGGGAACGCGCCCTGGACCGGGTCGCCCAGGACCTTGCGCAGGTCCTTGTCGACGTAGCCCCACCAGCCGTACTGGAACGAGGAACCCTTGTGCGGTGCGGCGCCGTGCGTGTCGGACGGGGCTTCGTCCACTTGCTGGGCGCTGACGAGGGCCGCGAACAGGTTGTCACCGAGCGTCGGCTTGAACTGCGCCTCGACCAGGAGGGGCCACCAGGCATCCAGAATTCGGATGGCTTCGGCGTGGCCGTAGGCCTTGCTGCCCTTCGCGGTCTCCTTGCGCAACGAGCCGGAGCGCTGCCAGTCCTTCAGCTTCTGCACCGCGGGAGCGAGCGAGGCGTCGACCGGTGAGGACTCGACCACGCGCAGCAACTCGGGCAGCACCTGCTCGGCGCGCAGGTCGGCCACGGCCGCCTCGGCCATGACGCGGGTCAGGGAAGCGCGGGTCACCTTCTGGCCCGACGCGATCAGCGCGCGCACCCTGCCGTCGAGCAGGTCGCCTCGGTGCACGGCGCTGTGGCCGAAGCCGCCGAACGTGAAGTCCTTGGCCTGCTTGTTGTTCCACGAGACGTAGTAGTCCTGGTTGATCGAGTTCGGGTGCCCGGCGAACGGCATGACGTCGGACGTGTTCTCGTCGCCGTTCCAGTTCACCCACTCGTACTCGGGACGGGCCCAGGTCGGCAGGTTCGGATCCACTGTGGACCTGCGGACCGGGTTCAGGCCCGAGTTGTAGTACGCGGTGTCGCGGGAGTCCGCGTAGAACCAGTTGAACGCGTAGCCGATCTTCGAGGCCGCGCGCTGGAAGTCCGCTGCCGAACGGATCGCGGTCGGGTCGTTGAGCTCCTGGAACCCGATGATCGAGTCGACCTCGTGCATGTACGTCGACCGCAGCGTCGTGTACGCCACGACCTTGCCGCCGACCGTGGCGCGGCTGGTCACCAGGCCGTACTTGGTCCGGAACATCACCAGCGTGTACGAACCGGCGGGTGTGCCGTCGGCGACGGTCGGCTTCCAGGCGTTCTTGCGCTCCAACCGTTCCATCGGCACGCAGGCGCCGTGGAACACGTACGAGGTGGAGGCCTTCGTGGCGGGAGAACCGTCGGTGTTGCACAGTTCGACGGCGTAGGTGTCCACGATGTCCTGACCGGACGAGGTGGCGCTCCACGAGTAGTCGACGCCGCGGCCGAGCTGCACGTACATCGAGACGCCCGCGAACGAGACGCCGCGCGAACGGATGCCGGGGCCGTTGAGCTCCTGCAGCATGAGCAGCTGCGGCGCGAAGTAGCCGGTCTGCGGGCCCCACACGGCGATCGGGTTGCCCGAGTCCGTGTGCGCGCCCGACACCGCGAGGGCGTTCGACATGCCGTGCTTCTTGTTCAGCAGGTCGGGCGGCAGCACGCCGTCCTCGAAGATTCCGCGGGCCTTCGCCACGTCGGCGGGAGCGGGAACGGCGACGGCGGCACCGGTGCCGCCCACCTCGTCGTAGACCATCCGCTCCGGCGTGACGGAACCACCGTCCGGCAGCGCCACGCCCTGGGGAGACGCGGGCGAGGCCGAGTACGGGAAGGACTGTCCGTCGTGGAGGGTCAGGACGGCCTCGGGGTCGTTCTGCGCCCGGAACGCCTTCCACACCTGCTCACCGACGGCGGCGCCGTACTTGTTCTGCGCGGCCAGCTTCACCAGCGCCGACTGCACCTCACCGCCACCGCCGGCGCCGAACAGGCCGCCGACCACCGAGGCGATCGCGACCATGTCGGTCGACTTGAACGGCTGGATGTCGTTCCAGTTCGTGATCGCGTCGGCGTGCCCGGTCAGCACGTACTCGCCGGGGAAGTTCCGCGCGGAGATCGACTGCGTCAGGTACGCGTTGATGCCGGAGATGTAGTCGTTGACGTCGGCCAACGCCTGACGCCCGCGCTCACCGCCGTTCGCCGCGGCCGAGTCGATCTGCTTCTGCAGATCTTCCTCGGTGTACGGGATCTGGTTGTAGAAGCTCTGCTCCAGCACGCGGTTGCCCGGCGCGCCGCCGGCGAACCCGGTCAGCTGGCCGCGGCCGAGGTGGCGGAACAGGTCCATCAGCCACAGGCGGTCCTGCCCGGCCGCGTACCCGGCGCCGAACATCGTCCCGGACCGCGTGGTGCCGGTGATGTGCGGCATGCCGATCTTCTTGTCGCGCACGATCGTGACGTCCGAACGCGGCCGCACGGTGCTCTCGACCTGGTCGGACGGCACGCCGAACGACGCGTCGTTGAAGAAGTCCGTCAGCTGCGAGTTCGTCAGGCCGGAGTAGCCGGCCACCAGGGCGTCGTACTTGCCCAGCTGGTCGGCCGAGTGCGCGGGCCTGGTGCCGAACGCCTTGTGCGTGAGGATCTCGGCCAGCGTCGCGTTGCCGTTGTTGCCGGGCGGCACGATGTCGCCGCACTGGCCCAGGCAGTAGTCGTCGGTCGCGAACGCCGCCGCGCGCGGCGGTTCCTCGGCCTGGGCGGTCGGGACGAGAAGAAGGGAGGCGGTGACGGCGGCGGTCGCCAGCAGGGTCGTCACCGGATTGGCTCTCCGCATCGCGCGAAGCTCCTCTCCGTGCAGGGCAGGGCTGTTGTGACGCACGTTACTTTCCGGTACGCCTATCGCGAAAGACCTTCGCGTTTTAACCCACCCCGCGGGGGAGCCTGTATCGATCCCGAAACCCATCAAGATCACATATGGGCAGAAACGAGTCCAATCGAGACATCTGAATCGGATTACCCCGGCCGTATCCGTGTTCCTGGTGCGACATTCCAGTCAGTGAGATTTTCATGTTTGGTCACTCAGTGTTCCGAAGATCCCCCTTAACTCCTGGTGGCGTGCCTACGCAGCGAAGTCGTGACTCAATTCCGGTAACTGTGAACGGCGCCGGTGATCTCGAAAATCTGTAACCACATGATGAGATAACTGAGAATTAACGTGACCTTCGGCAGATGTACGCGAAGATCACGAACATGAGGGAGCACGGAACGCCAATGCGGGAGGCGTCGTGATCAAGGTTCTGCTGGCCGACGACGAGGACCTCGTCCGTTCCGGCCTTCGCATGATCCTGAGCAGCGTCGGAGACATCGAAGTTGTTGCTGAGGCCGATGACGGGCACCTGGTAGCCGACCTGGCACGCCAGCACCGCCCGCACGTGGTTCTGCTCGACATCCGGATGCGCACCTCGGACGGACTCGTGGCCCTGCGGAGGCTGCGGACCCTGCCGGACCCACCCAGGGTCTGCATCCTGACCACGTTCGACGTCGACGAGTACGTGTCGGAAGCCCTGCGCCTCGGCGCGGCCGGCTTCCTGTTGAAGGACACCGAGCCCGAACAGCTCGTCAAGGCCGTGCGCGACCTGGCGCGCGGTGGAGCGGTGCTCGACCCCGGTGTCGCGGCGAGAGTCCTCGCGGCGGTGGCCGACGGTGAACGGATGGCGGAGCCGGCACGCAGGCTTCTCCAGAGCCTGTCCGAACGCGAGCGCGAGGTGCTCGTGCTGATCGGTCAGGGCATGTCCAACGCGGAGATCGGCGGCACCCTGCACCTGTCGGAGGCGACGGTGAAGGGGTACGTCTCGTCCGTGCTCGGCAAGATCGGCGCGGTCAACCGCGTGCAGGCCGCACTGGTGGCCTATCGCGGTGGCCTGATCGCCTAGTACTCGAAGCAGGAGCCGTGCGCCGCGCCGGCGCGGCGGGCGGCGCCGGCGTGGAGTTACAGTGTCGTATAAAAAAAAAAAACGCCGCCAGACCCCAAAGAATAAAGGTTTCAGTCGTGTGGGTGGAAAAGAGG
>NZ_JBHXLF010000031.1:0-49564 GCF_042721515.1 Lentzea sp. NPDC058436 | reverse complement strand
CGGCGCGTACACCCGCGTGCCGGCCCCACTGTTGGCCTAGCGCGGGGGCCTGATCGCATTGTACTCGAAGCCGGAGCCGCCCGCCGCGACGTCGCGGCGGACGTTTCTAGTTGCCCGACACGCTCTCGGGCACCTCGTCCACCGACGGCTCGACCTCGACCCTGTTGCGGCCGTGCCGCTTCGCCCGGTACAGCGCCATGTCGGCGGCCGCGAACAGCTGGTCCAGCTTCGCAGGCCCCGCCGCGACACCGATGCTGACAGTCGGGCGGCGCACCGCGCCGAGCACCATCGTCCAGTCGTGCCCGTCGACGGCCGCGCGGATCCGCTCCGCCACGTTCGGGCCGACGTCCCTGTTCGTCCCGGTGTCGCCCAGCAGCACCACGAACTCGTCACCGGCCCAGCGCGCCACCAGGTCGTCCGCGCGGCACTCGCGCCGCAGCAACGCCGCGATCTCGCGCAGCGCCGCATCGCCCGTCGCGTGCCCGGCGTCGTCGTTGACGTTCTTGAACCAGTCGACGTCGACCAGCACCAGCCACGGCACCCGCCCGCGGGCCGCCGTCGACTC
The DNA here is from genome assembly GCF_042721515.1 of Lentzea sp. NPDC058436. Taxonomy (NCBI): domain Bacteria; kingdom Bacillati; phylum Actinomycetota; class Actinomycetes; order Pseudonocardiales; family Pseudonocardiaceae; genus Lentzea; species Lentzea sp. NPDC058436. The sequence continues at coordinate 48,999 of NZ_JBHXLF010000031.1, read as the reverse complement.
CAGCAGTGTCGCCGCCGCGCGTTCCAGTCCGAGCCGGTTCGCCAGGCCCGTCAACGGATCGCGCGCCGCGGCCTCCTGCGCCGCCACCGCGAGCCGCTGGGCCTGCACGGCCACCCTGCGTTGTTCCAAGGCCTGACCCAGGCCCTCCTGCAACGTCTCCGTGGCCGTGCGGGAGGCCTGCATCGACCGGCGCAACGCCGCCGCCTCGCCCTCGGCGTCACCCAGGGCCTGGCAGATGTCCGCGAGCTCCGTGGAGAACCGCAGCAGCAGTGAGGTGTCGTTGATGCGTTCGGCGTTCGTCACCGCACGGGACGCGAGTGTTCGCGCCTCGTCGAGATCGTCCTGCTCGCGGCGCACGACCGCGAGAACCCAGTTGCCGACCGAGATGCCCCACAGGTCGTCGGCGTCCACCGACAGCCGCAGGGTCTCCTCGCCCATCTCCTCGGCCTTGTCCAGCTGACCGACGCCGGCGAGGGACCGTCCGCACGCACCGAGCAACGCGCGCCGGTGCCCCTCGTCCTTGACGATGCCGATGCCCTCGTCGAGGTACGCCAGGGCTTCCTCGAAGATCGCCGGTGCCGCGGCGGGAGAACCGGCGCAGGCGCGGAAGTTGAGCGAGCCGCCGAGACGTTGCAGGCACTGCGCCAGCACGTCGGTGTTGCCCGCCCGTCGCGCCACCTGGACGGACATCCGCAGCATGTCCAGCGCCGCGCGCCGGTTGCCGATGCCCTCCATCAGATAACCGAGGGAGCCCATCGTGTGGGCGACGGCCGGGCTGTCGGAACGGTCGGTGTCGAGGTCGGTCCACCCCTCGGCGGCCAGTTCCAGTGCCAGCGGTATGCGGCCGAGGCGCCACGCCATGACCGCCCGGTTGACCAGCACCGCTGATCGAACCCAGCGGTCGGCACCGGGGGACACCTTGGTGACCACCTCGTCGAAGAGGCTGTTCGCCTCCGGTACGCGGCCAGAGTTGTACAACGCGCGGACCTCAAGGTCCAGCCGCGGAATCTGGCCCGCTACCAGCGGTTCGCGCTGATCCACTCGATCATCGACTCCGTTCCGACTCGCCGAGCGGCCCGCACAGGCTACCGGGTCGGTCGCGCCCCGTACCGATCGTGGTGCAGGACGTCATCAAGGGGTAGTCGGTTGCGCCAACCGTGACGTTCCAGATCGGGCGTATCGGGCAGTGATCGAACCGGACCGACGCACAACCACGCAACCGGACGGACCCTTGTGGGGATGTCCAGCAGTCGGCGGAGCACATCTTCTCGGTAGAAGCTCACCCAGCCAACACCGAGTCCCTCTTCCGTCGCGGCGAGCCACAGGTTCTGGATGGCCAGGCACACGGAGTACAAACCCGCGTCGGCGATCGCGTGCCTGCCGAGCACCGCCGGCGAGCCCCTGTCCGGGTCGTAGGTGACGACGATGCCGAGGGACGACTCCATGACCCCCTCGACCTTGATCCGGGCGAACGTCCTCGCCTGTTCCTCGTCGAGTTGAGCCGCGAAGACGCTGCGTTCGGCCTGGACGTGGTCGCGGAACGCCCTCCGGATCGATTCATCCCGCACCAGAACGAAGTCCCACGGCTGGGAAAGGCCGACGCTGGGCGCGGCGTGCGCGGCCGTCAGCACCCTGCGCAGCACGTCGGAAGGGATTTCTTCGCCGGAGAACTCGGCGCGGGTGTCCCTGCGGCGGTGGACCACGTCGTACAGGTTCATTTGATCGATCGTGCCTCACTCGAAAGCACCAACTTCACGCTCGGGAGGTGGCGCTGATCTCACCTGAGGCGATACACCGATCGGATGCGAAGAATGAAAGGTGGTTATGGCTCCGCGCTCGGATTCGGCGGCGGAGTCGGCGTGACCACGTTCACCGGGGCCTGGCCGCTGGTCGCCCTCGTCCTGCTCGCGGCGGTCGTCGTGATCGTCTCCCTGCGGACGACCATCGTCGGTGCCGGCTTGGCGGCGTTGCAGTGCTGGGGCCTCTACGCGACCTTCTTGGTGGGTGTTCGTGGCGACCTCACGGTCGATGAACACACGACCTGGGCGCTCGCGTTGCTGGTGCAGCTCGCCGCGCTGGCTTTGCTGGCCAGCGCGGCGATCCGCGTCATCGCCCTTGTGACGGGTACGGCAGCAAGGCCATCTCCCGTGCGTTCTTGATCGCCGTGGCGACCTGGCGCTGCTGCTGCGGCGTCAGGCCGGTCACCCGGCGGGACCGGATCTTGCCCCGGTCCGAGATGAACTTGCGCAGCAGCGTGACGTCCTTCCAGTCGACGACGGCCACGCCCTCCTTCGCGAGCAGGTTGACCCTGCGCTTCAACGGCCTCTTCTCGCGCATCACCAGCTCGCCTTCGAGACTCCGGGGAGCTCACCGCGGTGGGCCATCTCCCTCAGCCGGACGCGGGACAGGCCGAACTTCCGGTTGAACGCGCGCGGCCGTCCGTCCACGGTGTCCCGGTTGCGCAACCGGGTCGGCGACGCGTCCCGCGGCAGCTTCTGCAGGCCTCGCAACGCTTCCGCGCGCGTCTCCGGGTGGCGCAGCATCTCCTTGAGCTCCGCGCGGCGTTCCGCGTACCGGGCCACGACCTCACGCCGGCGCAGGTCCGCGGCGATCTTCGACTTCTTCGCCATCAGCGCTCTTCCTTGAACTCGACGTGCCTGCGCGCCACCGGGTCGTACTTGCGCAGCACCAGGCGATCCGGGTCGTTGCGCCGGTTCTTGCGGGTCACGTAGGTGTAGCCGGTTCCCGCGGTCGACCTCATCTTGATGATCGGCCGGACGTCCGTGCTCTTGGCCATCAGACCTTCACCCCCTGGGCGCGCAGGCGGGCCACGGCGGCCTCGACGCCGAGCTTGTCGACGGTCTTGATGCCCTTCGCCGACAGCGTCAGCGTCACGAACCTGTTCAGCGACGGCACCCAGTACCGCTTGCGCTGGACGTTCGGGTTCCACCTGCGGCGCGTCTTGCGTTGGGAGTGCGAGACGCGGTTGCCGAAGCCCGGCTCCCGGCCGGTCAGCTGGCAGCGCACTGAATACCTCCAGATTGAAACGACTTTCGTTTTCATTTACGGTACCTCACATGAAAACCGTTGTCGTCATGGTGGCGGGGCTGGTCGAGCACGACGTCGCCGTGCGGGTGTGGCGCGACCGGCCCGGTTCGGTGCTCGTCCGGCACGAGGCCGCGGAGACGTGCGTGCGGCGCTGGGTCGACGGCATCGCGACCGACGTGGACCTGCTGCACAACTGCGTGTCGTGCACCGTCCGCGAAGACCTGCGGGACCTGCTCGCCGGTCTGGAGGGGCACACGGTCGTGCTGCACCTCGACCCGTTGCTGGAACCGGACGCGGTGCGGCGCAACCTCGGCGTCGACGTCGAGTGCGTGATCACCGTGCTCGACGCGGCGACCTGGCTGGACGACGCGCTGAGCGACGCGTCCATGGTCAGCGACCAGCGCACGGTGGCCCAGGTCGTCGTCGCGCAGGCCGAAGCGGCGGATGTGCTGGTGCTGAAGGGAGATGCGGACGAACGGACGTTGGCCGTGCTCGACCGGCTGGCTCCTGGCGCGCACCGCTGCACGCCCGAGACGGTCGTGGCGCGTCCGTCCACCAGGCCGCGCATGCTGCCCCTGGCACCCGAATGCGGTGTCTCGACAGCGGTCTTCACGGCGGACCGGCCGTTCCACCCCGCCCGGCTGAACGACGCGCTCGACTCGTTGCTGGACGGCACCGTTGTGCGCTCGCGCGGCCGGCTCTGGGTCGCCGACGAGCCGGACGTCGCGCTGCACCTGGAATCCGCCGGGTGCGGGCTGCACGTCGGCACGGGCGGGCCGCGCGGCGGCAAGACCACCCAGATCGTGGCGATCACCCTCGGCGAGCCGGACGCCATCACGGCGGCCTTCGAGGGCGCGCTCCTCACCGACGACGAACTGTCCTTCGTGGACTCGATCCGAAAGCTGGCGTCATGAAACCCGGAATCCACCCCGACTACCACCCCGTCGTCTTCCAGGACGCGTCCACGGGCAAGACGTTCCTGACCCGCTCGACCGCGACGTCGGCGAAGACGGTCGAGTGGGAGGACGGCAACACCTACCCGCTGCTGGTCGTCGACATCACCGCCGACTCGCACCCGTTCTGGACGGGCACGCAACGGGTCATGGACACCGCAGGCCGGGTCGAGAAGTTCAACCGCCGCTACGGAAAGCGAGAGCGCTGATGGCCGTTCCCAAGCGCAAGACGTCTCGATCCAACACCCGGCACCGCCGGTCGCAGTGGAAGGCCACCGCGCCGGACCTCGTGCGCATGCGGACGTTGGACGGCAAGGAGCTCCTCGTTCCCCGTCGTCTCGTCGCCGCCTGCAAGCGGGGACTGATCTAGTGCGGGAGCTGGACCGTTCCGTCCGGTGAGTCGCGCCACTGGTCGAAGGGGCGGTCCAGCCTCCAGCCCGTGCCGTCGTGGTCGAGCACGCGGTTCTCGCACGTGTCCGGATTGGACAGTGACTCGAACAGGTCGATGCTCCAGTCGAAGAACCTGCGGCACAGCAACCTGATCGTCAGTCCGTGCGAGACGACCAACACCGTCTTCGGGTGCTCCTCGTCCTTGTGCATCCGCACGGTCAGGCCGTCGAGGAACGCCGCCACCCGGTCGTCCACGTCCGCGCCGGACTCCCCGTTGGGCAGCCGGAAGAAGAAGTGGCCGAACGCGTGCCGCTGGTGCTTGAGCACCTCCTGCTGCACCGGGTCCTGCAGGTTGCCCCAGTCCTGCTCGCGCACCCTCGGTTCGGTGACGATCCGTTCGGCGTTGATGCCCAGCAGCTCGAACGTCCGCTTCGTGCGCGTGTACGGCGAGACGTAGGCCGCGACCGGGCCGTCGCCGATCAGCTCCTTGATCGTCGGGCCGGCGGCACGGGCCTGCTCCTCGCCCGTTCTCGTGAGCGGGAGGGCGTGGTCGGGGATGCGGCAGTAGGCGAGCTCGTCGACGTTGCCGAGGCTCTGTCCGTGGCGCAGCAGGATGATCCGCACCTCACCATCGTGCCTCAGCTCCGCGAGTGCTCTGAGCGTTACAGTGCTCGGCGAGTCGAGGAGGATGCTGTCACATGATCAAGTACATCGCGCTCTACAAGAAGCCCGCCGACCCCGAGGGCTTCGACGAGAAGTACTTCGAGACGCACCTGCCGATCGTGGAGTCGGTTCCCGGCATCGTCCGGGCCGAGGTCGCCAGGGTGCAGCGGGTGTTCCTGGGCGGATTCCTCGGTGAGACCGAGCTGCACCTGGTCGCGGAGATGTACTTCGAGTCCGAGGAGTCGTTCAAGGCCGCCCTGCAGTCGCCGGAGTGGGCCACGTCGGGCGCCAACCTCGCCGAGATCGGCGGGATGGAGCTCGTCGCGATGTTCAGCGCCGAGGTGGTCGGGAAGTGAAGGCCGTCGTCATCGGCGGCGGCACGATGGGCGCGGGCATCGCGCACCTCCTGCTCGCGCACGACCACCAGGTCTGGGTGGTCGAGGCCGACGCCGAACGGTCGCGCGCCGCGTTCGCGGGGGTCAAGGCGTCGCTGCACCGGGCGGAGGCGAAGGGCAAGCTCGGCGGTCGTGAGGCCGACGAGCTCCTGGTGAACCTGACCCTGGCCGAGCCGCCCGCCGACGCCGAGCTCGTCGTCGAGGCCGTGCCGGAGAACGTCCCGCTGAAGCAGAAGGTGCTGGGAGACGCGGCGGCGAAGTGCCCGGACGCCATCCTCGCGTCCAACACGTCGTCGCTCTCGATCGCCGACATCGCCGAGGGACTGCCCGGCGAACGCGTGCTGGGCATGCACTTCTTCAACCCGGTTCCCGTGCAGCAGCTCGTCGAGCTCGTGCACCACGAGGGTGTGGACCCGGCGAACGTGGCGAAGGCGCGAGCGCTGGCCGAGTCGATGGGCAAGACCGTCATCGAGGTGCGCGACTCGCCGGGGTTCGCGACCTCACGACTGGGCGTCGCCGTCGGCATGGAGGCGATCCGCATGGTGGAGGAGGGCGTCGCCTCCGCCGCCGACATCGACACCGGCATGAAGCTCGGCTACCGCTGGCCGATGGGACCGCTGGAGCTCACCGACCTGGTCGGGCTCGACGTCAGGCTCGCCATCGCCGAGAACCTCGCGGCGGAGCTGGGGCCGCGGTTCGAGCCGCCGCGGCTGCTGCGGGACAAGGTCGCCCGCGGTGAGCTGGGCAAGAAGTCGGGCGAGGGCTTCTTCTCCTGGTAGATAGTTGTCCGTGCGCATCCGTGAGTTCACCGAGGACGACCGCGACGCCGTGTTCCGCCTGCGCAAGGTGGCGTTCAACGGGACGCCGCCGCCAGGGCCGTTGCTGAAGCCGGGGTCGCACGGGATCCTCGCCGAGATCGACGGACGGGTCGCGGGTGCGCTGACCATCGGTGAGTTCGCGCAGTTCTACGGCGGCGCCGCGGTGCCGATGGGTGGCATCGGCGGTGTCGCCGTCGACGGGGCCTACCGGGGCCGCGGCATCGCGAACGCGTTGCTGGACGCCGCAACGACCACGATGAGGGAGCACGGCCAGCCGATCTCGGCGCTCTACCCGACCGTGCCGAACCTGTACCGCAAGCGCGGCTGGGAACGTGCGGGCGTCTTCGAGTGGGTCGAGCTGCCGATGGACAGGCTGCTGTCGGTGCCGAAGCCCTCCGAGCGGATCGAGTCGCGCCCGGCGGTCGAGAGCGACCTGCCCGCGCTGCACGAGTGCTACCTGGAGGTGGCGCGGACGGTCGACGGCATGGCCGACCGGCGCCCGCCGCGGATCGAGCTCGACAAGGTCCTGGAAATGGACCTGGTGACCGTGCTGCCCGGCCCGAACGGCCTGCGCGGGTACCTCACCGCCACTCGCGAGTCCGGTGGCGACCTGGGGCGGCTCAAGGTCCACGACCTCATCGGCGTCGACGTCGAGGCCCAGCTGACCCTGCTCGCGTCGCTGGCGTCGTGGGCGGGCCTGCTCGAAGCGGTCGACCTGCGGATCACCGACCCGGCGACGGTGAACCTGCTGGGCGGCACGCCGTTGCGGTACTCGGTGTGGACCTCGACGTGGATGCAGCGGGTCGTCGACCTGCCCGCCGCCGTGGCCGCGCGGGGCTGGCCGCGCCTGGCCGACGTCGCGGTGGACCTGGAGGTCGTCGACGAGCACGCGCCGTGGCACGCGGGTCCGCAGCGCCTCGTCGTGCAGGACGGCGCGGTGCGCGTCGAACCCGGCGGCACGGGCGCGGTGCGGATGCACGCGCGGGCGCTCGGGCCGTGGTTCTCCGGCGCGCAGACCACGCACGCGTTGCGGCGCGGTGGATTGCTGGAGGGCGACCCGGCCGACGCGGCGGTGCTGGACCAGCTCACCGGCGCTGCCGGCACCCCTCGCCTCGCCGACTTCTTCTGACGGCCGCAGCGCGTCCTTGTTCACCCGATCGGCGTCTTCACGTAAGAATGACCGTGTGGCGGGGGACCAGGACGAGGTCAGGCATGCCTACGGCGACAACATGGGTTGGCGTCTGAAGGGCTACGCGAAGCGGCACAGCGGGCCACCGGTCAGCGTGCGCGAGCTGTCCAGGGCGGAGTTCCTGGCGATCAGACCGCTGTTCGACTGCGACGACAACCCGTGGCTCGTGGACCTCAACGAGGTGATCCCGCAGATCCGGCCGTTCGTCGAGGAGGTGCTCGGCCGGCTCAGCCCCGACGAGGACTACTACGTCACCGGCCACCCGCTGGACTGGGACAAGGACCCGGTGCAGGTTGCCAGGGACCTGCTCGACACGCACTACCCGCTCGCCAGGGCAGCGTTCCTCGGCGGCAGCGTCGCGACGGGGACCTACACGGCGAACTCCGACCTGGACATGATCGTGATCGTCGACGACCTGCCCGGCGCGTTCCGCGAGACGCTGCGGCACCGCGGCTGGCCCGTCGAGCTGTTCTGTCACACGATCGAGTCCTTCCAGGACTTCGTGGCCCGAGACACCGAGGGCCGACGGCCTCCGTTGCTGCACATGTGCGCCGAGGGTTTTCTCATGCTCGACGCCGACGGCACGGGGCAACGCATGCGGGCCGAGGCGCGCGTTCTGCTCGACGCCGGGCCTCCACTCGCGACGGTCACCGAGCTGGAGGACCGTCGCTACGGCACCACGGACCTGCTCGAAGACCTGATCGGCGCGCGGGACGAGGACGAACGGCTGTTCGTCGCGGCACGGCTGCTGACCTGCGCGGGCGAGCTGGCGCTGGTCGTGCAGAACCGGTGGCTCGGGCACGGGAAGTGGCTGCTGCGGCGGCTGCGCGACGCCAAGGAGGACGAGCTGGTCGACTCCTACCGGGCGCTGGTGCGGGGCGAGGGCGCCGAGCGGTTCATCGCCGTCGTCGAGGCCGTGCTGGAGTCCGCGGGCGGGCGCATGGAGGCCGGTTACCGCCGGGCAGCGCCGCCCCGATGACCAACTATTCTCTTCGTTCGTGCTGCTCATCGTCCTGGAGCTGATCGGTATCGCGGTCTTCGCCGCCTCCGGAGCGGTGGCGGCGGTCCGCGCGCGCCTCGACGTGTTCGGCGTGATCATCCTGGCCCTCACCACCGCGCTGGGCGGCGGCATCATCCGCGACGTGCTGCTCGGCGTGCACCCGCCGACGAGCCTGCGGAACTGGCCGTACCTGCTGGTCGCCGGCGGGACGGGCCTGATCGTCTTCTGGTTCCACCCGCAGGTCGCGAAGCTGCGCCGCAGCGTGCTGCTGCTGGACGCCGTGGGCCTCGGCCTGTTCGTCACGTCCGGCACGTCGACCGCCCTCGCGCTCGGCGCCACCCCCTACGCGGCATGCCTGATCGGAATGACCACAGGTATCGGCGGTGGTGCGATGCGCGATCTCCTCCTCCGAGAGATCCCGTTGGTCCTCAGGAGAGAGATCTACGCCGTGGCGGCGCTGTCCGGTGCGGTCGTCGTCGCGGTGGGCGAATGGGCGCGTTTGCCGAAAGGCCTGGTGGCGCTCACAGGTGCGTTGCTGATCATCACCATCCGGCTGATCGCGCTCTGGCGGAAGTGGAACGCGCCTGTCGCGAGGGGCCTCGAAGGCTAACGCCGAACTCACACCCGCAGTTAGGGCCCTTCTCAGGCACTTCTCAGATCCCTCGGCAAGACTGCCCCCATGCGCATCCTCGTTGTCGACGACGATCGGGCGGTCCGGGAGTCACTCCGCCGCTCGCTCCAGTTCAACGGCTACCAGGTCGAGACTGCCGGAGACGGCATGCAGGCACTGGAGTCGGTGACCGCCGCGAGGCCGGACGCGATGGTGCTCGACGTGATGATGCCCCGCCTCGACGGCCTGGAGGTGTGCCGCAGGCTGCGCAGCACCGGCGACGACCTGCCGATCCTCGTGCTGACCGCGCGGGACGCCGTGAGCGACAGGGTGTCCGGTCTGGACGCCGGTGCCGACGACTACCTGCCCAAGCCGTTCGCGCTGGAGGAGCTCCTGGCCCGGTTGCGCGCCCTGCTCCGCCGCGCCGCCCACGACGACGACGCCGCCAAGCAGTCCGCCGCCGCGCTCAAGTTCTCCGACCTGGAGCTGGACCCGTCCACGCGCGACGTCCGCCGAGGAGAACGCCCGATCAGCCTCACCCGCACCGAGTTCGCGCTGCTCGAGCTCCTGCTGGCGCACCCGCGCCAGGTGCTCACCCGCAGCCGCATCCTGGAGGACGTGTGGGGATACGACTTCCCGACCTCGGGCAACGCACTAGAGGTCTACGTGGGGTATCTGCGCCGCAAGACGGAGCTGGAGGGCGAGCCGAGGCTGATCCACACGGTGCGCGGGGTGGGCTACGTCCTGCGGGAGACCCCTCCGTGATCGCAGAACCCCAGGGACGCCTCCAGCGGGCGTCGCTGCGGGCTCGGGTCACGTGGCTCGCGGCGTTCTGCGTCGCCGGGGCGGTCGCGTTGGTGTCCCTCGGCGCGTACATGGTCGTGCGCAAGAGCACGTACGACGCGCTCGACGACGGCCTGCGCCAGCGTGCCGCCACGGTCGCGAACGGCAAGAAGGTCAGCTCGCCCGACGAGCTCGCGAACTACCCGGCGGCGTTCCTCGCGGCCGGCGACGTGAAGATGGGCGTGCTGCTGTCGGACACCGGGAAGCTCACCTACCCGAGGGAGTCCGAGCCGCCGCCCACCGTCCCGGAGGCCTGGGACGTCGCGGACGGCGAGCGGCCCGAGTTCATCTGGACCGACCACAAGACCGAGACGCGCGTGATCGCGGTCAGGTACCAGCCCGACCAGGCGATCATCATCGCCCAGTCGATGGCGCCCCAGCGCACGACCTTGGCGAAGCTCAGCGTCGTCCTGCTGCTGATCGGCGGGGCCGGTGTGCTGCTCGCGGCCATCGCGGGCACGGCCGTCGCCCGCACGAGCCTCAGGCCGGTGCAGCGGCTCACGGAGGCCACCGAACGCGTCGCGAACACCGGTGACCTGACGCCGATCCCGGTGTCGGGCGACGACGAGCTCGCGCGGCTCACGCACAGCTTCAACGCGATGCTCGGCGCCGTCGCCGAGTCGCAGGAACGGCAACGCCGCCTGGTCGCCGACGCGGGCCACGAGCTGCGCACCCCGTTGACCTCGATGCGCACGAACCTGGAGCTGCTGCTCGCCTCGGAACGCCCGGACTCCCCGACGTTGTCGCAGGAGGACAAGACGGAGATCCAGGCCGACGTGCGCGCGCAGATCGACGAGCTGACCACGTTGATCGGCGACCTGGTCGAACTGGCCCGCGAGGACGCCCCGCAGGTCGTCCACGAGCCGGTCGACCTCGTAGAGGTGGTCGAACGGTCCCTCGACCGCGCCCGCCGCCGCGCCTCCAGCGCCGTGACGTTCGACGTGCAGCTGCAGCCGTGGACACTTCTGGGTGATTCGAGCGCGTTGGAACGCGCGGTGCTGAACCTCCTCGACAACGCGGTGAAGTTCAGCCCCTCGGGTTCGTCGGTGCGGCTGAACCTCCGCCAGGTGGGCGACGGCAGTGCTGTCGTGGAGGTCGCGGACGCGGGCCCCGGCATCGCGGACGCCGATCTACCTCACGTTTTCGAGCGGTTCTACCGCTCGTCCGAGGCGCGGACCCTGCCGGGTTCGGGCCTGGGACTCGCCATCGTCAAACAGGTGGCGCAACGGCACGGCGGCACGGCTACCGCGGGCCGAGCGCCCGAGGGCGGTGCCCTGTTCACGTTGCGCCTACCCGGACGTCCGTAAGGTGGGGCGTGTGAGTCATCGCGTGAACGACGATTCTTCGTCGACCTGGGAGACGACCCCCTCCTCAGGAGACGGCCCCGCTGAACCCACGACGCGCTTCTCGACGTCCGGTTCGCGGTCTTCGTCCTCTTCCAAGTACGAGGGCCGTTCCTCCTACGACGAGGACGGCGCGCCGAGGTTCTCCAAGAAGAAGGCGAAGAAGAAGCAGCCGTTCTGGAAAGAGCTGCTGGTCATCTTCAGCGTCGCGCTGCTGCTGACCGTCGTCATCCAGACGTTCGTCGCGCGCGTGTTCGTCATCCCGTCGGCCTCGATGGAGACGACGCTGCACGGCTGCACGGGCTGCGTGAACGACAAGGTGCTGGTCGAGAAGATCACGTACCTGTTCAACGACCCGCGCCCCGGCGACGTCATCGTCTTCCGCGGCCCGCCGAACTGGACCGGCGGCAAGGAGCCCCCGAACTTCGTGGTCGGCACCCTCCAGGACCTCGGTTCGATGGTGAACCTCTCCGAGCCCAGCGGCACGGACTTCATCAAGCGCGTCATCGCCGTCGGCGGCCAGACCGTCGAGTGCTGCGACGACCAGGGCCGCGTGATGGTCGACGGCAAGCCCCTGGACGAGCCGTACCTGAACTTCGGCGGCGGCCCGCGCCAGCAGGACTCGTTCGAGAAGGTCACCGTCCCCGCGGGCAAGCTGTGGGTGATGGGCGACAACCGCAACAACTCGTCGGACTCGCGCAAGCACGGCGACCCGACGCCGGCCGACGGCGCCATCCCGATCGACAACGTGGTGGGCAAGGCCCGCGTCATCGTGATCCCGGTGGGGCGTTGGGGCGGCATTTCGGACTTCAACCCGCAGACCGGCGGGAAGTAGCCGCAAGCACGCGAAAGGGGCGAGGACCACGCGGTCCTCGCCCCTTCGCGTTGGTCCTCAGCCCTTCGTCGACCCCAGCGTCAGTCCGCCGACGAACTGCCGCTGCAACACGAAGAACACGACCAGGGTGGGCAGCGCGACCAGGAGAGAGCCCGCTGCGATCAGGTTGTTGTCGGTGAAGAACGTGCCCTTGAGGTTCTGCAGGGCCGACGTCACCGGCATCTTGTCGCCGTCCTGGATCAGCACCAACGCCCACAGGAAGTCGTTGTAGATCCAGGTGAACTCCAGCGTCGCCAGCGCGGCGAGCACCGGCCGGCACAACGGCAGCGTCAGCTGCCAGTACTGCCGGAACACCGAGGCGCCGTCGACGCGGGCGGCCTCGGTGAGCTCGTACGGGATGGTCTTCATGTAGTTCGACAGCACGAACGTGCAGAAGCCCATCTGGAACGCGATGTGGATCAGGATGACGCCGAGCGGCGAGTCGATCAGGGACTCGCTCTCCGACATCCACGCCGGCAGCTCGATCAGCCGGTAGAGCCGCCACAGCGGCGTCACGATCACTTGCTGCGGCAACAGGTTTCCGGCGGTGAACAGCATCAGCAGCGCGATGTTGAACCGGAAGCTGAAGCGGGACACCCCGAACGCCACCATCGACGCCAGCACCAGCGTCAGGATCAGCGCCGGCACGGTGATCAGGAACGTGTTCCAGTAGAAGTGCGGCAGGTCGCCGATCTCCCACGCCTTGGCGAAGTTGTCGAGCGTCAGCGACTTCGCCACGGAGAAGTAGCCGTTCACCGACGTGTCGTCGTACGTCCGCAGCGACGCGTAGACCGCCCACAGCAACGGGGTCAGCGTCATCAGGCACGTCAGGATCAGGAACACGTGCAGCGCGATGCGGGCGGGTGTCACCGTGCGCTTCGTGGGAGGTACCGGCTTCGAGGGCCGTTCCAGCGTGGCCGTCACGTCCGGTTCTCCTTGCTGAACACCTGGTACAGGTAGGGGATGATGACGCCGAGCGAGATCGTCAGCAGGATCACGGCGACCGCGGAGCCGCGGCCGATGCGTGACGCCTCACCGATGATGTTGTCGGTCACCAGCACCGACAGCAGCTCCAAGCCGTTGCGCCCCTTGTTGATGACGTACACGATGTCGAACGCGCGCAGCGCCTCGATCACCGTCACCACGGCGACCACGATGTTCACGGGCTTCATCACCGGGAACGTGACGCGGAAGAACGTCTGCGCGGACGAGGCCCCGTCCAGTGCCGCGGCCTCTTTCAGGGCCGGGTCCACGGACTTCAGGCCCGCCAAGTACAGCAGCATGATGTAGCCGGTGTGCCGCCACGCCGCCGCGACGAGCACCGCGTAGAGGTTGATGTCCGAGTCGCCGATCCAGTCGACCGGTTTGTCGAGTCCCAGCACCGAGTTCAGCAGGCCGCCGTCCGGCGTGTAGATCAGCTGCCAGATGAAGCCGACCAGCGCGAGCGACAGGACCATCGGCATGTACAGCGCGCTCTGGTAGATCCGGCTGAACCGGAGTTCGCGGTCGAGCAGCACGGCGAGCAGCAGGCCCGCCGTCGTCGGCACGACCAGCAGGAACAGCAGCCAGATCAGGTTGTGCTGCACCGCGGGCCAGAACCGCGGGTACTCGCTGAAGATCTCGACGTAGTTGCTGACACCGATCCACTCGATGTCCTCGAAGCCGCCGATGCCGTTCCACCTGCTGAACGACAACGCGACCGAGCCCAGCGTCGGGATCCACACGAACAGCAGGTGCACGACCGTGGGGATGCCGAGCATGAGCGCCAGCACGAGCTTGTCCGTGCCGGCGAGGGCCGTGGCACGCTTTCCACGCCGACGAGGCGGCGGCCCGCTGGGGGCCACCGCCTTCGGCTTCTCCTGCACCGCGGTCACTTGAAGATGTTCTTCGCCTGGTCAGCCATGCCCTTGAGCACGGAGTCGACGGAGTTCGGGTCCTTGATGAACTCGATCAGGCCGTTGGTGGCCGCCTCGCTCGCGAAGCCGGGGTCGGTGTCGCGGTCGAGGAACTGCGTGATGTGCTTGGCGTTCTTGATGGTGTCCGCCACCTTCTTCTGCAGCGGGCTGTAGCTCGCCTGGTCCGCCTTCTGGTTGGTCGCGACCGCGGTCGGGTCGGCCTTCAGGTAGGCGAGCTGCGGCTCGGCGGAGGACAGGTACTCCAGCAGCTTCAGGCCACCGTCCGAGTTGGACGGCTTCTTCGCGAGCATGTAGCCGTCGATCGGCGCCTCGACCGTGTCGGTGCCGTGCGTCGGGTTGATCTCCGGGAACGGGAAGAAGTCGAGGTCCGCCTTGTCCGCCTCCGGGAACTGCTGGCCGACGAACGCGCCGAGCAGGTACATGCCGGACTTCTTCTGCTGCAACGTCTGCGCGGCTTCCTGCCACTCGCGGCCCAGGGCGTTCTCCTGGTGGAACGGCAGCAGCCGCTTCCAGGTGTCGAACACGTCCTTGACCCGCTTGTCCTGCCAGTCTTCCTTGCCCGCCAGCAGGTCCACGTGGAACTGGTAGCCGTTGATGCGGAAGTTCAACTGGTCGAACGTGCCCATGGCCGGCCAGCCCTGCTTCTGGGCGAAGGCGATCGGGATCAGGCCGTCGGCCTTCATCTTCGTGGAGAGCGCGACCAGTTCGTCGAGCGTCTTCGGGACGGCGTAGCCCTTCTCCTGCCACACGCTCTTTCGGTAGAACATGCCCCACGCGTACTGGGTGAACGGCACGAAGTACTGCTTGCCGTCCGTGCCCGTCGAGGCCTGCTTGAGCGCGTCGGAGTAGTTGCCGCCGATCTTGCCCCACAGGTCGCTGAGGTCGCCGGTGAGACCCTGGTCGGCGAAGAACCGCATGCGGTAGCCGGCGAACCACGCGAGCACGTCGTCCGGCTTGCCCTGCAGGTAGTTGTTGATCTGCTCCTGGTACTGCTCGTGCTGCTTGGTGTTGATCGTGACGGACAGCCCGCCGGACTGCGTCTCGAAGGCCTTGACCGCGGCCGTGATCGCGTCCTTCGGCACCTGGTCGGACAGGTTGTTGCCGAACGTGACGACCTTGGAGTCGCCGCCGGAGCCAGAGCCGCCACCGCACGCCGAGAGAAGACCACTGGTCGCGGCGACGCCGGCACCGGCCAGCATGACTCGCAGCATCGTTCGCCGACCGAAGTTCGGTAACGGAGTGGAACCAGGTGTCTGCAGAACCATCATCGCTCCTACGGGTGACACACGCTCGTGCGAACCGAACAGGACTCAAACAAAGTTGCGCACAATGTGGTCCGAGTCATACACCGTGTCAAGCCCCGTTACGCAGCTGTTAAACCTGTGCACAGCGCGGTTCGGGGCTTTTCCCGGTACTTGTCCCGGTCGACCGCCCCACAGACCTCAACGCGAAGTTGTGTTTGCTTGTGTTGACGTTGGGGGTTGTCGTCGGCCACGCTTGCGGCCGTGACGACTTGGCCGACAGACCTGCCAGGCCTCGGCTGGGGGGCTGACTACAACCCCGAGCAGTGGCCCGAACACGTCTGGACCGAGGACGTCGAGCTCATGCGCCGGGCCGGGGTGACCATGGTCAGCCTCGGGATCTTCAGCTGGGCGAAGATCGAGGTGAGCAAGGGCGAGTACCGGTTCGACTGGCTCGACCGCGTGATGGACCTGCTGCACGCCGGCGGCATCCGCGTCGACCTCGCGACCGCGACCGCCGCGCCCCCGCCGTGGCTGACCACCGAGTACCCGGAGATGCTGCCCGTTCGCGCGGACGGCGTGCGGCTCTCACACGGCTCACGGCAGGCGTACTGCCCGTCGTCGCCGATCTACCGCGACCGGGCGACCGCGCTGGCCGCCGAGATGGCCTCGCACTACCGCGACCACCCCGCTCTGGCCGCCTGGCACGTCGGCAACGAGTACGCGTGCCACGTGAAGCGCTGCTACTGCGACACGTGCGCCGCCTCGTTCCGCGAGTGGCTGGCGGGCCGCTACACGCTCGACCAGCTCAACGACGCGTGGTCGACCGCGTTCTGGAGCCAGGGCTACACCGACCTCGCGCAGGTCCTGCCGCCGCGCGTCACGCCGACGTTCCAGAACCCCGCGCACGTGCTCGACTACGACAGGTTCTCCGACGACGCGATCCTGGAGCTGTACAAGGCCGAGCGTGACGTGCTGCGCATGATCACGCCCGGTGTGCCGGTCACCACGAACTTCATGGTCAACTGGACGTTCGGCGACCTCGACTACTGGAAGTGGGCGCGCGAGGTCGACTTCGTCTCCAACGACCACTACACCGAGGCCCAGTCGCCCGACCGGCACGTCGAGCTCGCGATGTCCGCGGACCTGGTGCGCGGCCTGGCGGGCGGCAAACCGTGGCTGCTCATGGAGAACTCGACGTCCGCGGTGAACTGGCAGCGGCGCAACATCGCCAAGCTGCCCGGCGAACAGCGGCGGCACTCGTTCCAGAACATCGCCCGCGGCGCGGACGGCACGTTGTTCTTCCAGTGGCGGCAGTCGCGCGGCGGCAGCGAGCGCTACCACTCGGCGATGGTTCCGCACGCCGGCGCGGACACCAAGGTGTACCGCGAGGTCTGCGAGGTCGGCGCCGAGTACGCGAAGCTCGCGGACGTCGTCGGCTCCACTGTGGACGCCTCCGTCGCGGTCCTGTTCGACTTCCAGTCCGGCTGGGCGCTGCGCCAGGACGCGCACCCGACGCAGGACTTCGACTACTGGCAGCACGTTCTCGGGTACTACAAGGCGCTGTGGCAGGCCGGTGTCACGGTCGACTTCGTGGCGCCGGGCACGAACCTCTCGAAGTACTCGCTGGTCGTCGTACCGGCGTTCTACGCGGTGTCCGACGCCCACGCCGCGGTCGTCGCGGACTACGTGGCGGGCGGCGGACACGTCGTCGTCACGTACCTGTCCGGTGTCGCCGACCAGTACACGCGAGTGCGACTGGGCGGGTACCCCGGAGCGTTCCGCGACGTGCTCGGCGTGTGGTCCGAGGAGTTCTTCCCGCTGCGGCAGGACGAGACGGTCTCGTTGAGCGACGGCTCGACCGCCTCGTTGTGGACGGAGCACCTCCACACGCGCACCGCTGACACCGTTGTCTCCTACGTGGACGGGCCGTTGCCGGGGGTGCCGGCGGTGACGCGCAACACGTTCGGCAACGGTGTCGCGTGGTACGTGGCGTGTGATCTTGACGGCGGTGGTCTGAGCCGAACGGTGGAAAACGCGCTTTCCGGTGCGGGCGTTGGGGTGTCGGCTTCGCCGATTGAGCTCGTGCGGCGCAAGGGCGACGTATCGTTCCTCTTCGCCGTCAACCACACCGACACCGACGCGCGGATCGAGGCGTCCGGTGTCGACGTGTTGTCCGGCACTCAGGTCTCCGGGCACCTCACCGTGCGAGCCGGGGACGTGGTCGTCCTCAGGGAAGAGGTGTGAGGTGCTGGCACGTCAGCGGCAAGCTGTGATCATCGAAGAGGTCCGCCGCACGGGGGCGGTGCGCGTCAGCGACCTCGTCGTCCGGCTCGGCGTCTCGGACATGACCGTGCGCCGCGATCTCGACGTGCTCGCCGCGCGCGGACTGGTGGAGAAGGTCTACGGCGGCGCGACGTCCGTCGTCGGGCGCTCGACCGACGAGCCCGGCTTCGAGGCCAAGTCGGTGCGGCAGCTGCCCGAGAAGGAGGCGATCGCGGCCGCCGCCGCGGGCCTCGTGCGTCCCGGCACGGCCATCGGCCTGTCCGCCGGAACCACCACGTGGACGCTGGCCCGGTTCCTCGACGACATCCCCGACCTGACCGTCGTCACGAACTCCATCCGCGTCGCGGACGTGCTGCAGCAGAGCGGGCGCACGGACCGCACGGTCGTGCTGACCGGTGGCGTGCGCACGCCGTCCGACGCGCTGGTGGGCCCCGTGGCCGTGCAGGCGTTGCGGTCGCTGCACCTCGACGTGGTGTTCCTGGGCGTGCACGGCATGGCCGAGCGCTCCGGCTTCACCACCCCGAACCTCAACGAGAGCGAGACGGACCGCGCGCTCGTCGACGCCGCCGGCCGCGTGGTGGTGGTCGCGGACCACGAGAAGTGGGGCACCGTGGGCATTTCCACGATCGCCGACCTCGACGAGGCGCACGTCCTCGTGACGGACGAAGGTTTGCCGGACGACGCGAGGGCGATCCTCAGCGAGCAGGTCGGCGAGTTGGTTTTGGCGCACGTACCAGGAAGTGGCGAGGAGTTGGCGTGAGGCGTACCGCGGGAAAACTGGCGGACGGCCGGGAGATCATCTACTTCGACGACAGCGCTGAGGCGCCACCGCGGGTCGCGGTGGACACCCGGGACCTCCCCGAGACGCAGCCGATGTCCGAAGTCCGGCTGGACCCGTTGACCCGCGAGTGGGTCGCGATGGCGGCCCACCGCCAGACACGGACCTACAAGCCGCCGGCGGACCTCTGCCCGCTGTGCCCGTCGACGCCGGGCAGGCCCACCGAGATCCCCGAGGCCGAGTACGACGTCGTCGTGTTCGAGAACAGGTTCCCGTCGCTGGCGCAGAACGTGCCGGACGTGCCGTCCACTGTGGATGGTGAGGCGCTGTTCGTGCGCGCACCGGGCCGCGGGCGCTGCGAGGTCGTCTGCTTCACGTCGGACCACAACAAGTCGTTCGGCGAGCTCTCCGAGTCGCGCGTGCGCACCGTCGTGGACGCCTGGGCGGATCGTGTCGCCTACTTGTCAACGTTGCCAGGCGTCGAGCAGGTCTTCCCGTTCGAGAACCGCGGCGAAGAGATCGGCGTGACTCTCTCGCACCCGCACGGCCAGATCTACGCGTACCCGTTCGTGACGCCCCGCACCGAACGCATGCTCAACGCGGCCGTGGACTACTACGCCGAGCACGGGCGCCCGCTGTTCGGCGACGTCCTGGAGGCGGAGCTTCGCGCGGGCGCGCGTGTGGTGGAGGAGTCGGAGCACTGGGTCGCGTTCGTGCCCGCCGCCGCCCGCTGGCCCGTCGAGGTCGTGCTGGCACCACGGCGTCAGGTGCCCGACATCGCCGCACTGTCCTCTGTGGAGCGTGACGACTTCGCGTCGTTGTACCTGAAGGTGCTGCACCGCCTGGACGCGCTCTACGACCGGCCGTTGCCCTACATCGCGGCCTGGCACCAGGCACCCGTCAACGCCGGTCGCGAGGAGATGTGGCTGCACCTGCAGGTCTTCTCCGTCCTGCGGACGAAGGACAAGCTCAAGTACCTCGCGGGCTCCGAGTCCGGCGAGGCCGTGTGGATCAACGACGTGACGCCGGAACAGATCGCGGAACGGCTCCGGGGAACACACAAGTAGCTCCCAGGCTGGTTTAAGGGTTCTCTCAGGACCACACCCGAGACTATGGGCATGACCGAGAGCAACCAGCCAGCGCAGCAGCCGGACCAGCCAGACTCCGTGCCGACGAGCGCCGGTCAGACAGACTCCGGCGCGCGGGAGCAGGGCCCGTCGTCGCCGGAACCCGGCCAGCCGGATCCTTTGCAGGGGGGATCCGGCCAGGCTGGGGCATCCGTTCAGGCCGGTGCGGCTGGTCAGACCGGTGCGCCCGCCGCGCCCGCGGGACTGGGCGACGTTCCTGCCTCCTTCACTTCGGCCCAGCCGCAGGTGTCCTCACCTGACGCGGGCCAGGCGCAGCTCGGCGGGTCCGGACCCGGCCAGCAGCTTCCACCTTCAGGGTCCGGCCAACCTCACCCGCTCGGCCTCGGCGCGACGACCGCGCAGTTCGGCGCGGAACCGCCTGCGGGCCCGTTCGGGGCGCAGCAGCCTCCTGGGACGCCTTCCGGCCCGTTCGGCGCGCAGCAGCCCGCCGGACCGCACTCCGGTTCGTTCGCCGAGCAGCCCAACCCGTTCGCCGCCCCCGGCGCGCAGACGGGCCAGTACTACCTCCCGCCCGGCATGCAGCAGCCCGCCCCACCGCGCCCCAAGGGCCGCGGCAAGGTCGTGGCGGGCGTCGCCGCCCTCGTACTCCTCGTAGGCGGGCTCTCCGGCGGTCTCGGCGGCTACCTGGGCTACAACTTCGCGAACGACTCGTCGTCCGTGAGCTCGCTCGACTCGCCCCGCCCGGCCTCGCAGACCTCGAACGCCCCCGCGGGCTCGGTCGAGGACGTGGCGAACAAGCTGCTGCCGTCCGTCGTCCAGATCCAGGTCACGACCCGATCAGGCGCCGGTGAGGGTTCCGGCTTCATCATCTCCGGCAACGGCCAGATCGTGACGAACAACCACGTCATCGAGGGCGCCGCGTCCGGCGGTGACATCAAGGTCGTCTTCCAGGACGGCAGGACCGCGTCCGCCAAGATCCTCGGCCGCGACCCGAGCTCCGACATCGCCGTCATCCAGGCCGACGGCGTCTCGAACCTCCCGGTCGTGCAGCTCGGCAACTCCGGCGACATGAAGACCGGCCAGGGCGTCGTCGCGATCGGCTCGCCGTTCGAACTGTCCGGCACCGTCACCTCCGGCATCGTCAGCTCGCTCAACCGCCCGGTCTCGGCCGGCGGTGAGCGCGGCACGAACTCGCAGGCGACGGTCCTCAACGCCATCCAGACCGACGCCGCGATCAACCCCGGCAACTCGGGCGGACCGCTGGTCAACATGCAGGGCCAGGTCGTCGGCATCAACTCCGCGATCTACAGCCCGAGCCAGGGACAGGGCCAGGCCGGCTCCGTCGGCATCGGCTTCGCGATCCCGATGGACCAGGCCCGCCGCACGATCGACGAGATCGTGAAGAGCGGCAAGCCGAAGCAGACCGTCCTGGGCGTGAAGGTCGAGTCGACCGAGCAGGGCGCCAGGATCTCCGAGATCACCGCGGGAGGCGCTGCCGAGAAGGCGGGGCTCAAGGCCGGTGACGTGATCACGAAGTTCGGCGACCGCCGGATCGACGAGTCGGACACGCTCGTCGCCGCCGTCCGGTCGAAGGCTCCCGGCGACAAGGTCACGATCACGCTGTCCGACAACAAGACCGTGGAAGCCACCCTCGACGGTGTCGAGGTGGGATAGGTCGGGGGACGCTCGGGTTCTGGCAGCCGCCGCGCCGGAACCCGAGCGTGACGACCAACCCCGGGGAGGCCCGGACCTGTGCGCACCTGCCCCGCACACAGGTCCGGGCCTCTTCACGTTCCCGGCACCGTCAGCCGCAGGAGGCGCTGCCCCACTCGGTGTAGCCGCCGCCCCGGTTCTGCATGAACACGCGGACGCAGATGGGGTTCGAGTCGTCCCAGTACGCGCCGTCGTTGACCTTCGTCCAGCCGTCGATGCACATCCACGAGTCGTTGTTCTTGATCCGCAGGTCGAACGACCGCTGGCGCCACCACTCCGTGTAGCCCACCTGGCACTTGTCGCCGTCCGGCAGTGCGACCGTCTTCAGGTTGACCGGACCGCGGTCGCAGTAGTTGAAGTTCCACTTGCCCGACGACCCGCCACCGCGGGTGAAGCAGGCCTGCGCGGACGCCTCGTCCGCGGGCTGCGGTGCGGCACCGGCCGACGGGTTGATCCCCATGAAAGCGAACGCCACGAACGCGCCCGCGACTGCGAGAACTTTCTTCATCTGAGCATCCCCCAGGATTGCCGTTTGATGTTGCGCGGCGAACCTAGGATCGAGATGCATCGGTCGTCAATGGAATCGGCTCGTTTCGGGGAACAGTTGCCCATTACGAGGTGCTGACGGATCCGGCCGGCGCGCCGCCGGTGACCTACCGTGGTGACGTGGTGGAACGGGTGCTGGTCGTCGACGACGACACGACGGTGCGCGATGTCGTGCGCCGCTACCTAGAACACGCCGGGTACGAGGTCGAGCTCGCCGGTGACGGGGAACAGGCGCTGCGGTCGATGGCCGCGCAGGAGCCGGACATCGTGGTGCTGGACCTGATGCTGCCCGGCATCGACGGTCTTGAGGTGGCGCGCAGGATCCGCCAGCGCGGCAGCACGCCCGTCGTCATGCTGACGGCGCTGGGCGAGGAGGAAGACCGCATCGCCGGGCTGCAGATCGGCGCGGACGACTACGTGACGAAGCCCTTCAGCCCTCGTGAGCTGGCGTTGCGCGTGTCGTCGGTGCTGCGGCGGGCGCATCGGCCGTTCGAGCCGCGGGTGGTGCGGGACGGGAACCTCGTGCTGGACGTGGCCGCGCACACCGCGACGCTGGACGGGCAGCCGTTGCAGCTGACGACCCGCGAGTTCGACCTGCTGGCGTTCTTCATCGGCAACGCCGGCAAGGCGTTCGGGCGGGCGGAGCTGCTGGAGCGGGTGTGGGGCTGGCAGTTCGGCGACCAGTCGACGGTGACCGTCCACGTGCGACGGTTGCGGGAGAAGATCGAGGACGACCCGGCGAAGCCGCGCAGGCTGAGCACGGTGTGGGGCGTCGGCTACAGGTACGACCCGTGTTCGATCGACTGAGCCGCCTGTCGCTGACCACCGTGATGACCGTGATGGTCATCGTGCCGGTGGTGGCCACCATCGCCGGTGTGCTCGTGGTCAGCGGGTTCATGTTCACGCCGATGCTCAACGCCACGCTCATGGCGTGCGCGGTGGTCGGGCTGGTCACCGTGCCGTTCTCGATCATGCTGGGCCGTGCGATCGCGCGGCGCACCATGTGGGAGCAGGAGGCGGAGGCGGCGCGGCGGCAGCTGGTGGCGTGGATCAGCCACGACCTGCGGACGCCGCTGGCCGGGATCCGGGCGATGACGGAGGCGCTGGAGGACGGCGTCGTCTCCGAACCCGGCGAGGTCGCCGTCTACGCCAAGCAGATCGCGCTGGAGGCCGACCACCTCTCGAAGCTCGTCGACGACCTGTTCCAGCTCTCGCGGATCACCGCGGGCGCGCTGAACCTGCCGATGCACGACGTGTCGCTGGCCGACGTGGTCAGCGACGTGGTCGCCGCGTCACGCCCGGTCGCGTCGCGCGAGGGCGTCGAGCTGCGCGCGGACGCCCGCGCCTGGCCCGTCGTGCGCGGGTCCGATCCGGAACTGATGCGTGTCGTGCGCAACCTTGTGTCCAACGCCATCCGCCACACACCGGAGGGCGGCACGGTCGCCGTCCAGGTCGATGTGGACGGACCCGACGCGGTGGTGCGAGTGGACGACGCGTGCGGCGGCATACCGGATGACGTGCTGCCACAGGTCTTCGAAGTGGGCTTCCGCGGCTCGTCCGCGCGCAACCCGTCCGGCGCCGGGCTGGGGCTTTCCATCGCGCGTGGCCTCGCCGAGGCGCACCACGGGCGGATCGGCGTCGAGAACCACGGTCCTGGCTGCCGCTTCGAAGTCAGACTCCCGCTACGGTGATCGGTATGGAACGCAGCGCGCAGCGCCTTGGCCGCGCTTTGGTCGTGATCGTGGACGACCGGGTGGCGCACGGCGAGCAGGACGACAACTCCGGGCCTCTCGTCACCGAACTTCTGGAAGAAGTGGGCTTCATCGTCGACGGCACCGTCGCGGTCGAGGGCGAGGTGGTCGACATCCGGGCCGCACTCAACACGGCCGTCATCGGTGGCGTCGACCTCGTGGTCACCGTGGGCGGCACAGGCGTGTCCCCGCGCGACGTGACCCCCGACGCCACGCAGGGCGTGCTCGACCGCCCGATCCACGGCATCGCCGAGGCACTCCGCGCCTCCGGTCTTGCCGCGGGCGCGGTCGACGCGGGCATCTCGCGCGGCCTCGCCGGTGTCTCCGGCAGCACGCTCGTCGTGAACCTCGCGGGCTCGCGCTCCGCGGTCCGCGACGGCATGGCGACGCTGTCGGCGTTGGTGCCCTACGTGATCGAGCAGCTGAGCGGTCTTGACGAAGAGTGATTCACCGAAGCCGGCCGACGACGACGCCGTTGCGCGTCGTCGCCGGTTGGCCGAGGTGTTCGGCGACGTGCTGCCGGAGACGACGTCGGACGAGCGCGGGGGTTCGGGCGGCGCGGAGGACCGTGAGGCCTGGTACCGCGAGAACCGGCCGCCGCATCACGGCGGCTGACGCGGCTGGCGGGTGACGTGGCCGAGAGCGGACGCGGGTGGTGACCGGCGAGGTTGGTCACGGACACGGCTGATGGCCGTCGTGGTTGGTGGGCGCAGCGCCTTGGTGGCTGACGTGGCCGGTGGCCTGCAGTGTCGAGCCCTCGGGCTCCGCTGGTGCGGCCAAGAGCCCGGATGTGCTGTCGGCTTCGCTGGTGTGCGGCTGAGGCTTCGACGTGCCGTGCTGCGGCCGTGAGCGTGGCCGGCTAGGCCAGACAAAGCGCGCGGGTCCGTTGTGGAGCTACGGGCGCGCGCTTCGTCTCGGCGGGGACGGTCGGAGAATCAGATCGCTGGACCGCGGCGGTCCGGCGCCGTGGACTGCGGCTGGTTGTTCTGCTGTGCGGCGAGCAGGTCGCGGATCTCCTTGAGCAGCTCGACGTCGGTGGGCTCGGACGGGCCCGCCTCGATGCCCTTCTCCCGGCGTTCCTTGATCTTGTTCATCGGCAGCACGAAGATGAAGTAGACGACGGCCGCGACGATCGCGAAGTTGATGATCGCGGTGATCAGGGCGCCCAGGTCGATCTTCGTCTTCTCGTTCGCCTCGATGAGCTTGAACGCGAGACCTTCGACGTTGTTGCCGCCGAACAGCGCCACCAGCGGGTTGATGATGTTCGTGGTGAACGCGGTGACGATCGCACCGAACGCGGCGCCGATGACCACGGCCACGGCCAGGTCGACGACGTTTCCGCGCATCAGAAAGTCTTTGAATCCCTTCAGCATCAGCGGAGAGTAACGGCTAATGCATGATCCAGTGACATCGCGGCCACACGAGTTGCATTAAGTCTCGGCAACGTGAGGACGACGACTTGGCCGTGCGTCTCCCGCACCGCCGCGTTCTCCGCCACCACCTCGCCGGACGACGACACCACGTCGACCCTGCCGCCTGGCCTGACGACGGCGGCCAGGCCCTGGTCAGCCACGCGGACGGCCACCGACGCGTGGTCGGCGGCCACGTCGGAGAGGTCGAAGTCGGTCAGCGGGACGCCTGCCCGCGCTGGGGACGACAGCGCGCGGCCCACCACGGCGTCGGAGCCGGGGAACGAGCCGGGCAGGGGTGCGGCGAGGGAGACGACCCGGACGTCGGAGGCTGTCAGAGGGGTGCCGGCGGGCAGGTCACGTGAGGCGACGACGGCGGGATGGCCCACGTCCGGCCAGAAGAACGTCGACACGGCTACCAGGGCGAGGCCCAGGGCCAGGACGCGGCGCCACGTGGGAGAAGGGCGGCGGCGCGACAGGGAGCGGAGTCGGTCGAGGACGGACGTGGAAAGGGTCATGCCTCCGACCGTAGGGCGGTCGGAGGCATGTCAAGCGGGGTTCAGCCGCAAGTTGTGGACAACTCGCGATCTTCAGGAGGCCGCGGCCGCCGGGGCGCTCGACGACTTCGAGTCCGAAGAGGAAGAAGCCGACGACGAGGTGGACTTGGTGTCCGAGGACTTCGCGTCCGAGGACGAGGACTTCGTCTCGGAGGACGACGACGCGGACGTGCTCTTCGACGAGCCCGAACGGCTGTCCGTGCGGTAGAAACCGCTGCCCTTGAACACGACGCCGACGGCGCCGAACAGCTTGCGCAGCTTGCCCGAGCACTCCGGGCACTCGGTGAGGGAGGAGTCGCTGAACGACTGCACAGCCTCGAACCGGTGCTCACACGCGGTGCAGGCGTACTGGTACGTAGGCACTGGGTCTGCTCCTAGCTCTGGCACTCGACCGTTGTGAGTGCCAACACGATTTTCGCTCAGGACCTTCCCGGAGCGCAAACACCCCCGGTCAAAGTCACAGCCACCGCAGCCCGACCGAGGGTGTCAGAACGCCGTTCATCCGCACGTCGTGGGGCTCGCCGGGCACCTCCGACAGCACCTCGCAGTCCCGCACGACGCCGACCAGAGGCGCCTTGACCAGCGGCAACGAGCGGTCGTAGTGCCCCTGCCCCTTTCCGATCCGCACCCCGGACACCGAGACCGCCAGCGCGGGCACCAGCACCAGCGAGGCTCCAGCGATCGCCGAGGCGCCGAGCCGGGGACCGGTCGGTTCCAGCAGCCTGAAGCCGGCGGGCGCCAGCCCCGAGGCTCCCTCGAACACCGCCCAGTCCAACGGCGACGCGCCCGTCACGACCGGCAGCAGCACCCGGCACCGCAGCCCGTCGAGCCACGAGGCGTCACCGGGCTCCGACCCGACCGGCAGAAAAGCGCACACCGTCTGATCAGGTGAAAGATCCAGCGCGGCGACGTGCGCGGCCAACGCGGCGGCCTCCAGCGCGCGGACCTCGGGGGACAGGGAACGCCGCGCGGCCAGCAACCGTGAACGCAGTGTGGCCTTCCGGTCACGAAGATCGGACGTCATGGTGGGTATCCCTCGGTATGTCGTTAGCATCGCTGCCCATGAGCAGCGCCTTCCACACCGCTATCGTGCCCGCGGCCGGTCTGGGCACCCGTTTCCTCCCCACGACCAAAGCCGTGCCGAAGGAACTGCTGCCCCTGGTCGACACCCCCGCCATCGAGTACGTGGCGCGCGAGGCGGCCGAGGCCGGTGCGAAGAAGCTGGTCATCGTGACGTCGCCGACCAAGGCCTCGGTCGCGAACTACTTCGACGAGAACCCCGACCTCGAGGAGTCGCTGACCGCCAAGGGCAAGACCGAGCTGGTCGAGAAGATCCAGCGGGCGCCGAAGCTGATCAAGGCCGAGACCGCGATCCAGGAGCAGGCGCTCGGACTCGGCCACGCCGTCGGGTGCGCCGAGGGCAACCTGACCGGCGAGGACGAGGCCGTCGCGGTGCTGCTGCCGGACGACATCATCCTGCCGAACGACGCCCTCCAGAAGATGGCCAAGGTCCGCGAGGAGAAGGGCGGCAGCGTCCTGCTGGCGTTCGACATCCCGCGCGAGCAGATCTCCGCGTACGGCGTGTTCGACGTCCGCGACACCGGCAGCGACGACGTCAAGCAGGTCGTCGGCATGGTCGAGAAGCCGAAGCCGGAGGACGCGCCGTCGACGTTCGCGGCGGCCGGCCGGTACCTCCTCGACCGGGCGATCTTCGACGCCCTGAAGCGCATCACGCCGGGCGCCGGCGGCGAGCTGCAGCTCACCGACGCCATCGCGCTGCTGATCAACGAGGGTCACCCCGTGCACGTCGTCGTCCACCGCGGCGGGCGACACGACCTCGGCAATCCCGCCGGATTCCTGCGGGCTGCGGTTGACTTCGCACTCAACACCCCGGAGTACGGACCCGATCTGCGCGAGTGGTTGCGGGAACGCCTCGACAACTCCTGAGCGCGAGGACCAATCACATGAGGTCAGTTGACGAGCAGCTCGCTCGGGTGATCGCGGCCGCGGTGCGGCCCGCACCCGTGCGAGTCGCGATCTCCGAGTCGCAGGGCCTCCTCTGCGCGGAGGAGGTCGTCGCGGAACGCGCGTTGCCCGGCTTCGACCAGGCCGCCGTGGACGGGTACGCGGTGCGCAGCGTCGACGTGTCCGGTGCGAACGCGAGCCCGGTGCAGCTGCCGGTCGTGGGCGAGATCCCGGCCGGCTCCCGGCAGCCGCGGCGGCTGCAGCCCGGCCAGGCCGTCCGGATCGCCACGGGCGCCCCGCTGCCGACGCTGGCGGACGCGGTCGTGCCGCTCGGCTACACCGACGGCCACCAGGCCAAGGTGACGGTCAACCGCAGCGTGCCGTCCGCCGGGTTCGTCCGCCGCACCGGCGAGGACGTCCAGACGGGCGACGTCGCCGTGCGCCGCGGCGCGTCCATCGGTGCTGCTCAGGTGGGTCTTCTGGCCGCTGTCGGGCGCAACAAGGTGCTGGTGCACCCACGGCCGCGCGTCTCGGTCATCTCGCTCGGCGAGGAGCTCGTCGACGTCGACCGCACGCCCGGCCAGGGCCAGGTCTACGACGTGAACTCGTACGCGCTGGCCGCCGCCGCACGCGACGCGGGCGCCGAGGTCAGCAGGGTCGGCATCATGTCCGCCGACCCGCGCCGGCTGCGCGAGGTGATCGAGGGCAGGCTGCTGCTCTCCGAGATCGTCGTCATCGCCGGTGGCGTGGGCGGCACGATCGGCGACGAGGTCAGGGCGGCCATCACGGAGCTCGGTGACATGGACGTCAGCCGCGTCGCGATGCACCCCGGCTCCGCTCAGGGCTTCGGCAGGCTCGGCCCCGACGCCGTGCCGACGTTCCTGCTGCCGGCGAACCCGATGAGCGCGCTCGTGGTGTTCGAGGTGCTGGTCAGGCCCCTGATCAGGGCCGCGCTGGGCAAGAAGAACCCGTACCGCCGCGCGGTGTCGGCACGCCTGCTGTCGCCGCTGCAGTCGACGAAGGGCCGCCGGGGCTTCCTGCGCGGCCAGCTGCTGCGCGACGCGGACAACGGCGAGTACCTGGTGCAGCCGCTCGGCACGTCCGGGTCGCACCTGCTCGCATCACTGGCCGAGGCCAACTGCCTGATCATGGTCGACGAGGACGTCACCGAGGTCTCCGTCGGCGAAGAGGTGCTGGTCAGCTTCCTAGCGCAGCGTGGATGAGCGTTTTCGCCGATCTGGGCAGACACCCCGGCTGGCCCGTCCGGCTGGGGCCTCTCCAGGTGCGCGCGGGAACCGTCGAGCTGCGCGGCCCGCGCCTGTTCGACGGGTCGCGCTGGTCGAAGCTCCGCATCCGCGACCGCGCCTACCTGGAGCAGTGGGAGCCCACGGCGCAGGAGGGCTGGGACGAGCGCAACGCGGCGTGGTCCTGGCCCGCCCAGTGGTCGTCGTTGCGCGGCATGGCCAGGCGCGGCACCACGCTGCCGTTCATGATCCTGGTGGACGGCGAGGTCGCAGGGCAGATCACCGTCGGCAACATCGTGCGCGGCTCGCTGCTGTCCGCGTGGATCGGCTACTGGGTCGCCGCTGACCGGGCGGGAGGCGGCGTCGCCACGGCCGCTGTGGCCCTGCTCACGGACCACGCCTTCCGCGACGCCGGTCTGCACCGGCTTGAGGCCACTGTGCGTCCCGAGAACGGCGCCTCGATCCGTGTGCTCACGAAGTCCGGCTATCGCGAAGAGGGTCTCTTCAAGCGTTATCTGGATGTTGCAGGACAGTGGCGCGACCATCTCTGCTTCGCGCTCACGACCGAAGAGGTCCCGGATGGCCTAGTGCGCCGTTTGATCGCACGCGGAGAGGCCCGTCTTCCCTGACGATTGCTTCCGTTTGTCCTAATCACTTCACCCAAAAGTGGGTGATAGACCACACTTTCGTACGCACGGCAGTCGGCGAGCCTCCGACACAGGTGTGACTGTTGTGACTAGCGTGGTGACAGCACCACGCGTGGGCCGGGGGAGGTGAACGGGGAATGCCGAGTTCGCTGATCATCGTTGCGCTGGTCATAGCCTGGCTCGTGGTCCTCGTCCCCATGATGGCCCGCAAGCGCCAGGAGAGTGCGCGCAGTGTGGGGGAGGAGTACGACGCCATGCCGGACGCCGAGTACGACGACATCCACGACATCGACGACGACTACTTCGACGAGGAGGAGTACGTCGAGCGCCCGTTCCGGCGTGGTCGCGGTGGCTACGACCCGGAGACCGCCGCGCTGGTCGCGCAGGCCAAGTACGCGTTCCGCCGCAGAGTGGTGGCGCTCCTGCTGGTCGCCGCCGTGGCGTCGGGAATCGTCGCCGGGGTCTTCTTCGCGAAGCTCTGGTACGGCCACGCCGCGCTCGACCTGGTCCTCGTCGGTTACCTCACGTACCTGCGCCGGCAGGTGCGGATCGAGGAGGAGATCCGCGCGCGCCGCCTGGCCCGCCTGCAGCAGGTGCGCCGCCGCCGTGCGACGGGTCCGCAGCAGCAGGAGGCTCCCGCCGCCGACCCCGAGCCCGTGCAGGTCGCCGAGGAGGCCGAGACCACCAGGGTCGAGGTCGTCGAGGACAGGCCCGCGCTGCCGCCGTTGCCGCGCTTCGAGCACCACGTGCGTCCGGGCACCATTCCGGTCGACTCCGACGACGAGGACCCGGTCTTCGTGGAGCTCGACGGAGTGGAGTCGTTGAGGTACCGGGGCGCTGTCGGGGCGTAGGTGGGGGTGGTGAAAACACCCCCTCCGGGACTGCTATAGTTCTCTTCGTAAGACAGCAAGGGGCTGTAGCACAGTTGGTAGCGCGTCTCGTTCGCATCGAGAAGGTCAGGGGTTCGATTCCCCTCAGCTCCACTCAAAACGAAAAGGCCACCCGGATTCCGGGTGGCCTTTTCGTTTCTGCGCGGCCGTCGTCGAAATGGCGGAGTCAGACGGTCTTGATCGCGCCGCCGTCGACGACGAGGTCCGCGCCGGTGATCCAGGCCGCCTCGTCTCCGAGCAGGAACGCGATGGCGGCCGCGACCTCCTCGGGCTCGCCCATGCGGCCAAGTGTCACGCCCATGTCGGTGGGCGCCACGTGGTTCAGCACCTCGTCCCTGGTGGCGCCGGACTGGGCGACCATCCAGTCGACGGTCCCGCCCTCGTCCGTCCAGCCGGGGGTGCGCACGGGGCCGGGGGACACGGTGTTCACCCGCACGCCCCGCGCGGCGAACTCCTCCGACAGGGCCTTGGTCAGGTTCGACATCGAGGCCTTGTGGGCGGAGTAGTCGACGACTCCCGTGAACGGCAGGCGTGCGTTGATCGAGGACACGTTGACGATCGCGCCGCCGCCGGCGAGCAGGTCGGGCAGCAGTGCCCGGCTGAGCCGGACCGCGGACATCACGTTGATCGCGAACCCGGCTTCCCACTGTTCGTCGCTCACGTCGAGGAACGAGGCGCGGAAGCCGTACTGGCCGACGTTGTTCACCAGGGCGGACACCCTGCCGCGTTCGCGGGCGGCCTCGGCCAGCAGCTGGACGCCCTCGGCGGTGGCCAGGTCGGCCTGCACGACCGTGAGGTCGTCCGTTCGCTCCGGTGACGCCGAGCGCGACCCGGTGACGACCTCGTAGCCGTCCTTGAGCAGGCGTTGGACGACAGCGGCGCCGATCCCCTTGGTTCCCCCGCTGACCACGGCGACGTTGTTCGGCATGACACTCCTCGGCTAGTTCGGGAGCGATCGCTCCCCATCTGTCTCGACCGTAGTACGGGAGCGATCGATCCACAACTCGTGGTTAGGATGAGACATGCCACGTCCCCGTCAGTTCGACGACCACGACGCAGTCCGGAAGGCGACGGAAGTGTTCCGCCGCCAGGGCTATCACGGCACGTCCACGCGGGACCTGGGAGCCGCGATGGGCCTGAACCCGTCGAGTCTGTACCGGGCCTACGGCGACAAGCACGCGCTGTTCCTGCGGGCGCTGGACGACTACCAGGCCGGTCAGGACCAGAGCACCGCGGAGATCACCACCGGCTCCGGCAGCGTGCGCTCCGTGCTGCGCCGGTGGCTGGTGCACATGATCAACGACGAACAGGACCACGCCTGGGGATGCCTGATGGTGAACACCGCCGCCGAACTGGGCACCGGCGACACGTCGGCCGGCAAGCGGGTGCACGCGGCGTTCGACGGCAACACCGCCGCGATCGCGGACCTGCTCAGGAAGGCCGTCGCCGAGGGCGAGATCACGCGCGAGATCGACGTCCAGGGCTGGTCCGAACTCCTCTTCACCACCGTCGTCGGCCTGCGGGTGCGGGACAGGGCCGGGCAACCCCTCGACCGGCTGATCGAGGCCGTCGACACGGCCCTCGACGCCATCTGGGGCCGGTAGCGGAAACGCGTTCGGCCTTCGTCGCGCGGCCGGATACCTTGTGCGCGTGAACATCCTTGGGGGATTGAAAGCTCTGTTCGTCGTGGGGACGGCTCTGACCGCCGTCGGGTGCTCGCCGGGTCAGGCGGACCAGCCCGCGGCGCCGCAGGAGAAGCACTTCGACGTCTCGGGCTGGGGGAAGCTGAAGCCCGGAATGTCCAAACAGGACGCACTCGCCACCGGTGAGCTCGCGGCCACGGGCGCCGGCAAGACCGACAACTGCGAGGACTACCGCTACAGGGACGCGCCCGCCGCCGACCCGAAGCAGGTGGCCGACGACGACGCGCTCGAGCAGAAGATCGTTGAAGCGCAGAAGGAAGCGGACGCGGCCAAGGCGGCGATCGGGCCGGAGCCAGGGCCGAACGCGGGTGCCGCCGAGTACGCCGCGTCGGCGGAGCGGCTCGCGGCGTCGGCCGAGGCGAGCAACAAGGTGGTGCAGCTGACCGTGGAGTCCACGAAGCGCATCGCGGACCGGGCCGAAGCGCGTGAGGCCAACGGTGGCGTGTTG
Source organism: Lentzea sp. NPDC058436 (assembly GCF_042721515.1). Taxonomy (NCBI): domain Bacteria; kingdom Bacillati; phylum Actinomycetota; class Actinomycetes; order Pseudonocardiales; family Pseudonocardiaceae; genus Lentzea; species Lentzea sp. NPDC058436. The sequence goes on along the minus strand of NZ_JBHXLF010000031.1, from coordinate 16,691 downwards.
TTCGCCGGGGACCAGATCAAGATGATCCTGCCCCCGCCGGGCGCGACTGCGGCGAAGGACCTCGGCAAGGGCGCCACGGTCGACCAGGTCAAGGCGGCGTTCCCGAACGCCACCGGCACCGACCACAAGATGTTCGAGGTGCCGGTGCCCGACCGGAAGGGCTTCGTGCTGAGCTTCCACTTCGCCGACGGGAAGCTCGTGTCGTTCCTGCTGTTCAACACCGAGGCCGCGTGCGGCTGAGCTGAGCGATTCCAGGCCGTCCGTCGTAATGCGGACGGCACTTTCGTCTATATAACGGCCGTAAGCTCGTTCGGCTCCCGCGAAAGGCTGTACCCATGAGCGACGCGCCACAGGACAAGGTCACGGTCCTGTCCGCCGAAGCCCTAGCCCAGCTGAAGGCGTTCCCGCTGCACGGCGACGAACGGCTGCAGAACAGGCTGCTGTGGAAGTCCCCCAGCGGCGACACGATCGTCGGGCTGATCCAGATGGCGCCGGGCGCACGCGACGTCGGCCACAACCACCCGTCGGCGACGCAGCACACGTGGGTCGTCGACGGCACCGTCAGCATCGGCGGTGTGGAGGCGACGGCGGGCTCGTACGCGTTCGTGCCGCCGGGCGTCGACCACGAGACGGTCGCGGGCGATGAGCCGGTCACGATGTTCTACGTCTACCAGCCGTTCGCGCCGGAACACGACCACGACCACGACTAATTGCGTGCTCACCCATCTATGGGGTGAAGTTGGGTGAAGAACGCGGCGTCCACAAATAGTTTTCTCTCATGAGATCTGTGGTCGCCGCGTTATTACTCGTGGCCGTCACCTCCAGCGGTGCAGCGGCGTCGACCGAAGCCCACGCCGCCCGGTGCACGGCCGCCCGTCCCGTCGTCTCCAGCACGGAGACAGCAGTAGAAGCGCGCGTTCTCACCGGCTGCACGGCCGGTGAGCTCGTCGTCTTCCGGGCGACCATGACCCTGCGCGCGCACGGCACCTCCTGCACCGCGGTCTCCGAGGAGCTCGAAGCGGACCCGGCCACCGAGCCGCAGTGGATCCGCGCCCGGCTGGAACTGGAGTGCGCACCCGGTGAGAAGGGCGAGCTCGGCTCGCGGATCACCGTCGAGATGCGCGACGGCCAGAACACCCGCCCCGTCACCTACGGCCTGGGCGACTCCTACGTCGAGCGCGACCCGGCCGCGCGGCACCGGTGGGCCGTCGAGTTCATCGCGGGGCTGGGCGACCTGCCCGCGGCACCCGATCCGGTGGTGAGGACCGCCGGTGGATCAGCGGGCCACGGCAGCTCCCGCACCGTCTCCGACCACCGCGTTCACGCCGGCTGAGGCCGTTTCTCCACCCGTTCGCCGGGTGTCCGTTCGTGCTGCCGTCGATAACGAATCGTGCACCGCTGACGACTTCGGTCAACGGAGCCGTCCATCGCAACGTGTAAGAGCCAAGAGGCCCAACGCGCGGTGGACGGGGGGACGACGCGGTGATCATGGAAAGGGTTGCTGTGGGATCAACCGCAGACCAATCACGCACCGTAGGCTGAGAAGGCACCTAGGCTGGGGGTGATCTCGAAAGGGGTGGTGTGAGTCGTGGGGCTCGCTGAGTCCTTGCTCACGTGGCTGCACGGCTTCGTGGGTGCGAGTGTCTGCCCCGGTGACTGGGTGTGGACCACCACGGCGCTCGGTGCGGTGCTCGGGTTGTTCCCGACGATCGGGGCGCTGCTGTCCATCGCGGTGCGCCGCGTGGTCGGCAACTCCTACGGTCCCGTCACCGGTGCCATCTTCACCGTGCTCGGCGTCGCCAGCTGTCTGGTGCTGCCGTGGTTGATCATGCGCGGAACCGTGCAGGGGCTGGCCGGTCGCGACATCATCGGGGCCGACTCCCTGGACGAGGCGACCTGCTTCGGCACGTTCTCGCAGGGCGCCTACCTCATCAACGCCCCTTCGGTCCTGGGCGTGATCAAGCAGCCGACGGCGCAGCCGCTGTTCCTGGCCGCCGCCGGTGTCACGGTGGCGCTCGCGCTGCTGTGCCTGCTGTTCGTGATGCTGCAGTCGGGTTCGGCGTTCCGGCTCGGGCCGAACTGGCCGCGCCGGGTGTTCTGGCCGATGTTCCTGGTACTGCTCGTGACGACGTCGGCATTCCCCGTGACCCTTGTGGGCCATGTGCTCCTCGGGTTTCTGCCAATTGCTGTAATCGGGTCAATCGTCGTGCGGATTTTCGGGTTGACTACCGCCATGCTGAACCGCCCCGGCCGCGATCGGTCCCAGGACCGCAACTCGCAGAACCAGCCACCGCAGCCGGTGGCGCGCACGCCGCAGCCCCAGAACAACCAGCTCCCGCAGGGCCAGCCGCAGAAGAAGGCCGCGACCAAGCCGATCAACGCCTCGGCGCACCAGCCTCCGCACAACCCGCCGCAGCACTCGCAGAACTCACCGCAGAACCCGCCGCCGTACCAGCCGGCGCAGGTGCCGAAGTACCAGCCGGCGCCGATGAACCGGCCGATGCGCCCGGTGACCCAGCCGCAGCCGCAGCCCTCGGGCCACCCGCAGAACCAGCCGCCGCCGCGGCAGTACCCGCCGACCCGCGTCGCTGAGGTGCTGCCCCAGCCCAAGGCCCCGGCTCCGCAGCCGTCGAACCCGGCGGTGCTCGCGGACACGCCTGGCCCGCTGCCGTTCGGTCCCGGCGCGGCGAACGCCGAGTCGCCCGCGCCCGTGCAGAAGTCGGGCAAGGTCTGGAACCCCGGCAACGGCCGGTTCCGCCGCGTCCGCCAGCTCGGTTCCGGCGGTTTCGGCACGGTCTGGCTGGCCGTCGACGAGCAGCTCGACCGCACGGTCGCGGTGAAGCTCGCGCACGCGCCGGACAACGAGACCGAGGCGCGCATGCTCCGCGAGGCGCGTGCGTTGGCCGCGGTCCGGCACCCGAACTGCGTGCGCGTGTTCGACATCGTGCAGGACCCGGACGGCCTGGCCCTGGTGATGGAGTACATCGAGGGCGCGTCGCTGTCCGAGACGGTGCTGAAGAACGGTCTGATCGACGACAAGCTCGCCGCCCGCCTGTGGCTGAACATGGCCGACGCGCTGGCGGCGGCGCACGACCGCGGCGTCCTGCACCGCGACGTGAAGCCGTCCAACGTGATCGTGGACGGCCAGGGCACCGCGCACCTGATCGACTTCGGCATCGCCCGCTCCAAGGGCGACAGCACCCTCACCGCCACCGGCATGATGGTCGGCACCCCGGACTTCCTCGCCCCGGAGACGGCACGAGGTGAGACGGCGTCCCCGGCGTCCGACTCGTGGCAGCTGGCGGCGACCGTGTCGTACGCGTTGACGGGTCACCCGCCGCGCGGCTCCCGCGAGAACCCGATCTCCTCGCTGATGGCCGCCGCCCAGGGCGAACCGATCACCAAGCTGCCGCAGAACAGCGCGCACGCCCGGCTCCTGCTCGCGGCGATGGACCCGGAACCGAAGCGCCGTCCGTCGCTCGCCCAGGTGCGCGGTCAGCTGTCGCAGTTCCTCGACCAGCAGGGCATGAGCAAGGAAGGCCCGGTCACGAAGATGATCAGCAAGCCGACGCCGCCGCCCACGAGGCACATGCCGATGTAGGCGATCCGGGTGAACCCTCGCAGGGTGGCTAACGGTCGAAAAGGGCAAAACGACGACAGCGTTGTTTCCTGACCGCAAAGCCGCCATGCGAGGGAACCATGACCGCTGAAGAGAGTTGGCATGCCGCACGCCTGATTCCGACCTCGGGGATCAACGGTGCCGAAGAACAGGAACGACGAGCGACGTCGGCGTTGCTGGCCGTCATGTCGGCGGTCCGCGAGTTCGGCCGGGCGCTGACCCAGCCGCTGGGCGCCCCCGCCGCCGCGGTGCAGACCTTCATCGAGGTCCCGTTCGAGCTCGACGGCCGCAAGCTCATCCCCGACGGGCTGGTCAGGGTGACGCGCGGGCAGAGGTCGTGGACCGCCCTGGTCGAGGTGAAGACCGGGTCCAACGAGCTCCAGGTCGAGCAGCTGGAGAACTACCTCGACGTCGCGCGGGAGTTCGGGTTCGACGCCGTCATCACGATCTCGAACGAGATCTCGCCGCTGCCCGGTCAGCACCCGACGCCGGTGGACCGCAAGAAGCTCAAGAAGGTGGCGCTGCACCACTGGTCGTGGAGCGAGGTGCTCTGCGAGGCCGTGATGCAGAAGGAGCACCGGGGTGTGGCCGACCCCGAGCAGGCGTGGATCCTCGGTGAGCTGATCAGGTACCTCGAACATCCGCGGTCAGGGGCGATGGCGTTCGAGGACATGGGGCAGTCGTGGGTTCCGCTGCGTGACGCGGTGGAGGCCCGCACGCTGCGGGCGACCGACAAGACCGCACCCGACGTCGTGCTGCGGTTCGAGGCGCTGCTCCGGTTCGCCGGACTGCAGCTCGGCCGTCGCCTCGGCACGGACGTCACGCCCGCGTTGTCCCGCAAGGACCTCGCCGAGCCGCAGGTCCGCCTCTCCCGCCAGCTCGGGCAACTGGTGGCGGAGGGCAGGCTGGCCGGCGGGATCCGCATCCCCGACACCGTCGGCACGCTGCACGTGGTCGCGGACCTGCGCGCCGGCAGGGTCATCTGCGGTGTCGACGTGGAGGGCCCGAGGGAGGGACGTGCGACGACGCGGGTCAACTGGTTGCTGCGGCAGCTGAAGAACGCGCCGGACTCGGTTCGGCTGGAGGCGTTCGTGGCGCACGGCAGGGGAGCGGGTGCGTCGGAACTGCTGGGCGCCGCCCGCGCGAATCCCGCGCTGCTCATCGCGGACCCGCAGAAGGAGATCCGAGGGTTCCGGGTGGAGATCTCGGTGCCGATGGGCTCGAAGCGCGGTACCGGGCGCAACTCGTTCATCGACTCGGTGCTGAACGCGGTGTCGTCGTTCTACGAGGAGATCGTGCAGAACCTCAAGCCGTGGTCCGCCACGCCGCCGAAGATCCGGGCGGAGGCCGCGTTCGTGCCGCCCGCGGACGTCCCGGTGGCGCTCGTGTCGACGGCGCCCTCGTCCCAGGACGGACCGGAGCTCCACGCTCCGCAACCGATGCCCGTGCAGGAGGTCCCGGTCGACGCTTAGGGCCTGTGTCGAAGTCCGGTCCGCGATAGCCGGGCCCGAGGCGGCCCCTGGCGGCACGGCCGGAACGCCCACGTACAACACCGGTACGCGGCCGTTCCGGCCGCACCACCAGGAACCGCCTCAAGCGCGACTCTCATCGAACCGGACTTCGACACAGGCCCTAGGCGAACCGGGTGAACGTCGAACCGGTCGGTAACGGTGCTTCATCGTTCAACGACCTAGGTCGTGGTCCACCCGGAAGCCTCGGCATCTCACGGGATGCCACGCGAAGAGTGGTGAGGCGGTTTCCGCCGATCGCCTCACCACTCACCTTCTGGCAGCAGGCCGCAACCTCTTGCGCAGCAGCAGGAACACCCCCGCCGCGCCGGCGACGACCAGCCCCGCGATCCACACGGGCAAGGGCTTTCCCGACGGCTCCACCGCGGCGGCCGGTTCGGGTGCGGCGGAGACCGCTGTGGTCGGCAGAGGCGGTGCGATCTCCTGCCACGGCGACGGGCCGTCCACCGTCCCCTGCACCATCTGCGGGTCCACCGGCTTGATCAGCAACGTGCCCGGCACCGTCAGCGTGCCCAGCGGGTGGTCGGGGAAGATCCCCTGCACGCCGAACACCTCGTACGTGCCGGCGGGCAGGCTGAACGTCACGGCGTAGTGCGCGGGTTCGCCCAGCCGGACGCCGACGAACACCCGCTCGTTCGTGCCGTCGCGGAACCGCAGGCCGGTCTTGTCGAGGTTGCCGGCGAACGGGTGGGTGCCGTGTTGCAGCACCCAGTAGCCGACCGTGTGGGTCACCGAGGGCTGGATCGACGGCACCGGGTCGACGTACGTGACGGCCCACGCGCCCGCGTGCGCGTTGGGTGCGCCGATCAGCAGGAACGCGCACATCAGCAAGAGAATTCTCATGACGCGGATACACCGGGAACCGACTCGGGGTTCCCGGTGTAGAGAGGGCATCACGGACGACGCGGTGGCACGGGCGATCGCAGGTGACCAGGCGGCCTACGGCGAGCTGGTCGCCCGCCACACCGCGCTCGCGCACCGGACGGCCTACCTGCTCGGGGCGGGTGCGGACGCCGGTGACGTGGTGCAGGAGGCGTTCGTGAAGGCCTACCGGAAGCTCGGCACGTTCAAGGAGGGCCTCGACTTCAAGCCGTGGCTGCTCAAGATCGTCGCCAACGAGACCAAGAACCTGCACCGCGGCAGGCGCCGGCGCAACCTGGTGGAGCTCAGGCTCGCGACCATCACGGAGACCGTCGACCACGACGACCCCGGCACGCTCGTGGACGACTCCCGCGCGAAGCTCCTCAAGGCCGTGCAGAGCCTGAACGAGCACGACCGACAGGTCGTCACGTGCCGGTACCTGCTGGACCTGAGCGAAGCCGAGACCGCCCAGACCCTCGGCCTCGCCAAGGGAACCGTGAAGTCACGGCTGTCCCGCGCGCTCGCCAAGCTGCGCCCGATGCTGGAGGAGGTGGCCCATGACCGATGATCACACCGAGGCCGCCCTCCGCGACCTCGCCGTGCACCTCCACGTCCCGGAGCCGCCGGACGTCACGGCGGCGGTGCTCACCAGGATCAACGCGCCGCGCAGGAGAAACCGCTGGCTCCAGGCGGTCATCGCGGCTGTCACGGCGTTCGCGATCGCGTTCGCGGTGTCCCCGGCGGTGCGGGCGGGCGTGCAGCAGCTGCTGGAGTTCGCCGGCGTCGAGTTCCGCACCGAGGCGCCGCAGTCGGTCGCTCCACCGCTGCCCAGTCAGGACGTGGCGCTCGACCAGGCTCGCAGGCAGATGCCGTTCGAGATCCACCTGCCGCAGGCCCTCGGCACGCCCGACAGGGTCACCGTCCACGAAGGACGGTTCGTCACGCTGCACTACGGCGACCTGAGGCTCGACCAGTTCGACGGCACGATCAGCTCGACCGTCGGCAAGCTCGTCCACGGCGAGGGCGTCGAGCAGATCAACGACAAGATCTGGATCCCGTACCCGCACGTGTTCTTCTACATCGACCGCGACGGCGCGTGGCACACCGAGGAGCCGCAGAAGGCAGGGCAAACCCTGCTCTGGCAACGAGGTCAGGTCACCATGAGACTCGAAGGCGACCTGACCAGGGACCGGGCGCTGGAGATCAGCGCCAGCTAGGCAGCCACAGCTGCTGCTGCCACATCTCCGGTGTGATCGGGTTGCCGTTCAGGATCGGCCACAGCCACACGAAGTTCGCCACCACGATGCCCACGTACAACGCCACGACCAGCAGCCCGGTGCCACGGCGTTCGGAACCGGCCGTCCGGCGGCCCAGGATCTCGCCCAGCGCCAGCACGATCAGCAGCACCAGGAACGGCGCCATCGGCGTGACGTAGAAGAAGTACATCTGCCGGTCGAGGTTGAGGAACCAGGGCAGCAGGCCCGCGGCGTAGCCGACCAGGACGCCGGCGTAGCGCCAGTCCATGCGGCCGATCGTGCGGAACAGGGCCCAGCCGATCACCGGGAACGCGAGCCACCACATCGCGGGCGTGCCGATGAGCATGATCGCGCCGAGGCACGACGCCGCGCCGCAGCCCGTGACGGAGTTGTCGTAGTAGTAGAGCATCGGACGCAGGCCCATCGGCCACGTCCACGGCTTCGACTCCCACGGGTGCCGGTTGGTCTCCGAGGTGACCAGCTCGACGTGGAACTTGTAGACGTTCTTCGCGTTGTACCAGAGCGACTGCAGGACGTCCGGGATGTACGAGACGTCCTGGACCTTGCCTCCGACCACGTGCCGGTCGATGCCGGTCTCGCTCGCCATCCACGGGAACCACGTCGCGATGTACACGAGCACGGGGATCGCGACCAGACCGCCGAGCGACGGCAGCACGTCCTTCGCCAGCGCGCCCAGCCACGGTTCCTCGACGCCGGCCGCACGGCGGGCCAGCGCGCTCCACAGCACGGTCAGCAGACCGAACGCCGCGATGTACCAGATGCCCGACCACTTGATGCCGCACGCCGCACCGAGCATCACGCCCGCGCCGAAGCGCCACCAGCGGAAGCCCAGCCACGGCCCGAACGCCGAGTTGTTGATGAACCCCTCGCGCACGGCCACGGCCAGGCGCGCGCGCACCTGTTCGCGGTCGACGACCAGACAGCCGAACGCGGCGACCACGAACAGCGCCAGGAAGATGTCGAGCATGCCCATCCGCGACTGGACGTGCGAGACGCCGTCCGCGATGAGCAGGACGCCGGCCAGCGCGCCCAGCAGGTCCGAACGGGTCAGGCGGCGCGCGATCCGGATGATCAGCAGGATCGTGATCGCGCCCGCGAGCGCCGAGGCGAACCGCCAGCCGATGCCGTCGTAGCCGAAGAGCTCCTGGCCGATCGCCATCAGCTGCTTCGCGAGCGGCGGGTGGACGATCAGCTCGTAGCCGGGGTTGTCCTCGTAACCGCCGTTGCGCAGCACCTGCGCCGTCTGCGGCACGTAATGCTTCTCGTCGAAGATCGGCGTGCCCTTGTCCGTCGGATACCCGACGTTCCAGAAGCGCACGACGGCACCGATCAGCGTCACGACGGCCGTCATGAGCCATCCGCGCAACCGGTCTCCGGACGGAGGCGGGTCGAGCGCGGCCGCACGATCCGTGCGCGGCTCCTCGACGACGACGGGCGCCTCTCCTGGCTGCACGAGGACTGTCACGCCGCCGATCGTAGGGTGAAGCTTGTGAGTCCTGTATCCGGTTCAGGCCGTCTCGTCCTGGCAGCCACCCCACTCGGGGACATCCGCGACGCCTCCGCGCGCCTGATCGAGGCCCTGGAGACGGCGGACGTCATCGCCGCCGAGGACACCCGCAGGCTGCACAGCCTGGCGGCGGCGTTGCAGGTCAAGCCGTCCGGCAAGGTGATCAGCTTCTACGACCAGAACGAGGTCGGGCGCCTTCCCGGACTGCTCGAATCGCTGCACGGCGGCCAGACCGTGCTGCTCGTGACGGACGCCGGAATGCCGTCCGTTTCCGACCCCGGCTACCGGCTCGTCGCCGCGTGCGTCGAGCAGGACCTCACGGTCACGTGCCTGCCGGGGCCGTCCGCGGTCACGACGGCGCTGGCGCTGTCCGGCCTGCCGAGCGACAGGTTCGCGTTCGACGGCTTCCCGCCGCGCAAGTCCGGCGAGCGCAAGCGCTGGTTCGCCCCTCTGACCACCGAACAGCGCACCGTCGTCTTCTTCGAGGCACCCCACCGGCTCGCGGACACGTTGCAGGACGCCGTCGAAGTGCTGGGGCCTGACCGCCGCGCCGCCGTGTGCCGCGAGCTGACGAAGAAGTACGAGGAGGTCGTGCGCGGAACCCTCGGTGAGCTCGCCGAGTGGGCCGTGGAAGGCGCACGCGGCGAGATCACCGTGGTGCTCGGTCCCGCTCCCGTGGCGGACACGCCGGACCTCGACACGCTCGTCGCCGAGGTGAGGCAGCGCGTCGCCGACGGGGAGCGGATGAAGTCGGCCGCCGCGGAGGTCGCGGAGGCGGCAGGGATCAGCAAGAAGACCCTCTACGACGCGGCGATCAAGTCAAGCTGACTCCTTGTTGAACGTCCGCACGCCGTAGAACACGCCGACCAGCACCAACGCCACCACCGAGATCAGCCCGTAGAGCGCCGAACCGGGGTTGAAGATCGACCGCTCGGCGTCGACCACGTGCGCCAGCGGGTTGATCCGCGACAGCCAGTAGAGCCACTGCGGGCCGTTCGACATGGGCAGCAGCACGCCACTGAGAAGCATCAACGGCACGATGGTCGCTGACAGCACAGAGGCGAAGACGTACTCCAGCTTCACCTTCAACGCGATCGCGTACGACACGGATCCAATGGCGATGCCCAGCAACGCCACCAGTCCGAGCCCGAGCAGCATCTGACCCGCCGAGGCCCTGAACCCGAACAGCATCGCGGCCAGCATGATCAGCAGGCTCTGCACGACCAGCAGCACCACGTCCTTGCCGACCCGCCCGACGAGCAGCGCGACCCGGCTGACCGGGGTGACCCGCAGCCGTTCCATCACGCCCGTGCGGACCTCGGGCAGCAGCGAGAAGCCCGCGTAGGCCGTCCCGAACAACGCCATCTGCACCAGCAGGCCCGGCACGAACCACTGCCAGCCGGTGTCGCCGAGCAGCGGACCGAACAGGCCGAGGTAGAGCAACGGCTGGGCGAGCCCGAACACGATCGCGACCGGGTTGCGCAGCACCGGCAGCATCACGCGCGAGAACACGAGCCAGGTGTCACGCAGCACTGGTTTCCTCCCTCAACGAGCGACCGGTCATGGTCAGGAACACGTCGTCGAGCGTCGGCCGGTGCACCTGGACGGAGTGCAGCTCGACGCCGATGTTGTCGAGGTCCTTGAGCAACGACGGCAACGCGCGGTCGCCGTTCGGGATGCGGAAGCTGACCTTCTCGCCGTCGACAGCGGCGTTCTCGAACTTCGTGGCGACGAGCGTCGCCTGGGGCGTGCCGAGCACGACGAGGTCGCCGGAGACGCGGTGCTTCAGCTCGTCCGGTGAGCCCTCGCCGACGATCGAGCCGTGGTCGATGACCAGCAGCCGGTCGCTCAGGAAGTCGGCCTCGTCCAGGTAGTGCGTGGTCAGGAAGACCGTGACGCCGTCGGTCCTGAGCTGCTTGATGTGGTCCCACAGGTTGCGGCGGCTCTGCGGGTCGAGCGCCGTGGACGGTTCGTCCAGGAACAGCAGGCGCGGGTCGTGCAGCATGCCCATCGCGATGTCGAGCCGGCGTTGCTGGCCGCCCGAGAGCGTCACGATCCCGCGCTTCTCCAGGCCCTGGAGGTCGAACCGGTCAAGCAGTCCTGCCACCTTCGTGCGGGCCTCGTGCTTGGAGAGGCCGTAGAAGCGGGCCTGGAACTCCAGCTCGTCACCGACGCGCTGGTCCAGGCCGCCGCCGCCCTTCTGACCGACGTAGCCGATGTTGCGGCGCACGCCCGCGGGGTCGGTCAGCAGGTCGTGCCCGGCGATCACCGCCCCGCCCGCGCTTGGCCGCAGCAGCGTCGTGAGCATGCGCAACGTCGTGGACTTGCCGGCGCCGTTCGGGCCGAGGAACCCGACGAGCTCGCCCTCGGCGACGTCGAAGTCAACCCCGCGCACGGCGTCCACAGGACCGGCCTTGGTGGTGAAGCGGCGCGCGAGGCCGCGTGCCTCGATCATGCTCGAACCCCCTCTAGTCAACTTTGACTAGAGGCTAGCGGGAACTAATCAAGTTTGACTAGTCCCTCAGGTCGTAGGCACCGGCCTCCAGCCGTTCGATCAACTCCCGAGTCCAGCGCACCTGGCCTTCGAGGTGGACGAGCCACAGTCGAAACAGCTCGCTGACGTGCGCGGGCTTGCCCATGTCCGGCATCGACTCGACGCCGTGCCTGGTGGGCGTGAGCTGGCCTTCGAGGCCAGCCAGCCGGTTCTTCAGCAGCACGACCGCCTGCCTGCGGGGGACGAGGTTGAGCATCGCGACGCCCGCGGAGACCTCGTCGTTGCCCGCGGCCGGGTTCGCGAGCGCGTGGCCGAGCAGGTCGTCCAGCTCGTGCTCACCGGCGGGCGTGATCTTGTAGGTGGTGCGGGCGGGGCCCTCGCCGGACTCGACGCCGACCGGCTCCAGCAGTCCGTCCTTGGCCAGCGCCTTCAGCGCGTGGTAGATCGAACCCGGCTGCACGTTGGCCCAGCTGTCCGCCGACCACGACTTGAGCTCGCGGCGCACCACGTAACCGTGCGCCTCGCCGACGAGCTTGACCACGCCGAGCACCAGCATCCTGGTCGCGGACAATCCGACCTCCCACTCGGTGAAAACCCCCTGGCACCGCCTCCGTAGGCTATGTCCATGAGTGCCTCCGTACTGACCGCGGTGGCCTGGCCTTATGCAAACGGCCCCAGGCACATCGGTCACGTCTCCGGTTTCGGTGTCCCGTCCGACGTCTTCTCCCGCTACATGCGGATGTCCGGACACCGGGTGCTCATGGTCAGCGGCACGGACGAGCACGGCACACCCATCCAGGTGCAGGCCGAGAAGGAGGGCCTGACGGCCCGCGAGCTCGCCGACAAGTACAACCGCGTCATCGCCGGTGACCTGCAGGGCCTCGGCCTGTCCTACGACCTCTTCACCCGCACCACCACCGGCAACCACTACCAGGTGGTGCAGGACCTGTTCTCCGCGCTGTGGAAGAACGGCTACGTCATCCCCAAGGTCGAGATGGGCGCCATCAGCCCGTCGACCGGCAGGACGCTGCCCGACCGCTTCATCGAGGGCACCTGCCCGATCTGCGGGTACGACGGCGCGCGCGGCGACCAGTGCGACAACTGCGGCAACCAGCTCGACCCGATCGACCTGAAGAACCCGCGGTCCCGGATCAACGGCGAGACGCCGAAGTTCATCGAGACCGAGCACCTGTTCCTCGACCTGCCCTCGTTCATCGAGTCGCTGGGCTCGTGGATGGGCACGCGCTCCGAGTGGCGTCCGAACGTGCTCAAGTTCTCGCAGAACCTGATCAAGGACCTGCGGCCGCGCGCCATCACCCGCGACCTCGACTGGGGTGTGCCGATCCCGCTCGACGGGTGGAGCGACCAGCCGATGAAGCGGTTCTACGTGTGGTTCGACGCGGTCATCGGGTACCTGAGCGCGTCCGTGGAGTGGGCCCGTCGTTCCGGAAACCCGGACGCGTGGCAGGAGTTCTGGACGGGTGACGCCCAGGGCTACTACTTCATGGGCAAGGACAACATCGTCTTCCACTCGCTCATCTGGCCGTCGCTGCTGCTCGGGCAGAACGGCGCGGGCGACAAGGGCGGCGAGGCCGGCCGGTTCGGCACGCTGAACCTGCCGACCGAGGTCGTGTCGTCGGAGTACCTGACGATGAGCGGCTCGAAGTTCTCCACGTCGCGCGGCACCGTGATCTACGTCGGCGACTTCCTGAAGGAGTTCGGGCCGGACGCGCTGCGGTACTTCATCTCCGTCGCGGGCCCCGAGAACCAGGACACGGACTTCACCTGGGAGGAGTTCGTCCGCCGGACGAACTTCGAGCTGGCGAACGAGTGGGGCAACCTGGTCAACCGCTCGGTCTCGATGGCGCACAAGAACGTCGGCGCCATCCCGAAGGCCACCGCTCTGACGCCTGCCGACCACGAGCTGCTCGCGCAGTCCAAGGCGGCGTTCGACACGGTCGGTGCGCACCTGCGCCGCTCGCGGTTCAAGCAGGCCTCCGGCGAGGCGATGCGCGTGATCTCGCTGGCGAACAAGTACCTGTCCGACCAGGAGCCGTGGAAGCTCAAGGACGACCCGGACCGCCGCGACTCGGTGCTGCACACGGCGTTGCAGGTCGTGCAGGACGCGAACACGCTCATGACGCCGTTCCTGCCGCACTCGGCGCAGAAGGTGCACGAGGCGTTGGGCGGCACGGGCGTGTGGGCCGCACAGCCGCAGATGAACGAGGTCACCGACCTCGACATCCCCGAGCGCTCGTACCCGGTGCTGACCGGTGACTACGCCGGTGAGCAGGCCAAGTGGGAGTCCACGCCGCTGGAGGTGGGCCGGCCGTTGCAGAAGCCGTCCCCGCTCTTCACGAAGCTGGACGCGAAGCTGGGCGAGGTCGGGCCCGAGTGGGCTCCGATCGTCACCGACTAGTGGCGGACAAGCGCGAACGACCGCCGGTGCCGGAAGCTCTTCCGGCACCGGTGATCGACGCCCACACCCATCTCGACGCGTGTGGAGCCTCGAACGCGGCGGACGTGGCGGTCCTGCTCGACCGGGCGGAGGCCGCCGGCGTCTCGCACGTGATCACCGTGGCGGACGACCTGGCCGCCGCTCAGTGGGCCGCCGAGGCGTCCACTTGGGACCCGCGGGTCTACGCGGCGGTGGCCGTGCACCCGACGCGCACCGCTTCGTTCGGTGACGCGGAGAAGTCCGAACTGGAGCGTCTCGCTTCCATGGATCGTGTGGTCGCGATCGGCGAGACCGGTCTGGACTACTACTGGGACTACTCGCCGCCGGCCGCCCAGCACGAGGCTTTCCGTTGGCACATCGACCTTTCCAAGCGCGTCGGGAAGCCGTTGATGATCCACGACAGGGACGCGCACGAGGACATCCTCAAGATCTTGTCCTCGGAAGGCGCACCGTCCACTGTGGTGTTCCACTGCTTCTCCGGCGACGCCGACTTCGCCCGCCGGTGCGTCGACGCGGGGTACGTGCTGTCGTTCGCGGGCCCGGTGACGTTCAAGAACGCGCGCGCTCTGCGGGAAGCGGCCCAACTCGTGCCCCAGGACCAGCTCCTGGTGGAGACGGACGCGCCGTTCCTGACGCCTCATCCGTTCCGGGGGCGTCCGAACGAACCCTATTGTGTGAATTACACAGTTCGGGATCTCGCTACGCTGCGTGGCGAAGATCTTTCTGAACTCTGCGCCGCTGTCACCCGTACTGCTCAACGAGTGTTCGGGCTTGACCACTGAAATGCGACGTAGAGCGAACGGAGTACAGGGTTCCTCCCCCCATGGGGTGACTGACGTCACAACATCGGTGGGGGTGTTTGCGCAACGTGCCTCACCCCGTTACTGTCCCGTGACCGTGCCACCTGAGCCGATGTTGTCGGTTCGGAGCACGCCCGCAGTCGGGGCGGGACCGAAGCCAGAAGCGCGAAGAAGCGAGACCACGTAGGAGGAGTTGCCGGGAATTTCGAGTTCCAACTCGAATGATCTTGTCAACGCCAACTGTGCGGTGGCCTCAAAGCTTCCGCAATGGAGGTATCGACCCTGATGTCTGGTAGCGACAGAACTGCCGCTCCGTACGACTTCAACGACGACACCGACTGGTTCACGCCGGTCGGCGGCACCGCCGTTGGCGTCGTTGACCCCCACCCGAGCTTTCCCGCCGGTGCGCTGACCATCACGCCCGCGGACGTGCTCGAGGTGCTCGGCCCGGATGCGGACGACCTGCTCGCTTCCGCGAACGTCGACGTCGACGAGCTGATCCGTCTCATCAACGCCGAGACGACGATCATGCCGCCCCTCGTCCTCCCGTCGGAGGAAGAGGAACAGCGCGACCCGCAGGTCGTCGTCAAGGCCGCCTCGACGTGGAAGCGCCGCTTCCTCAAGGGCGCGGTCGCGGCCGTCCTCGTGTCGATCTCCGGCGGCGGCGTGACCGCGATGGCGATGGACAAGTCGCTGACGGTCGAGGTCGACGGCGCACTGCAGACCGTCCACTCGTACGAAGGCACGGTCGGCGAGGTCCTGGCGGAGGAAGGCATCGTCGTCGGTGAGCACGACGCCCTGTCCCCGTCGCTGAACGCCCCGATCTCCGACGGCGGCAAGATCAGCCTCGACCGCGGCCGCCTGCTCAAGACGAGCGTCGACGGCCAGGCCCGCGAGGACTGGGTCCGCTCGATCACCGTCGAGGAAGCCGCGAAGCAGCTCGGCGTGCCGCTCGAAGGCGCGTGGATGTCGATGCCCGGCTCGCACGACATCCCCCTCGAAGGCATGAACCTCGAGGTCAAGACCAGCAAGCTCGTCAAGCTGTTCGACGGCGCGAACCCGGTCCGCGAGATCAAGACCACCGCCCTGACCGTCGACGAGCTCCTCAAGGCCGAGAACCTCACCCTCGGCCCGGAGGACGCGGTCTCGTCCGGCACGGACGTCAAGATCGCGACCGGCGCCGAGGTCTACATCTCCCGCACCGGCGTCACGGTCATCAACGTGAACGAGCCGGTCGCCCCGCCGGTCGAGAAGACCAACGACCCGAACATGAACGCGGGCGAGCAGAAGGTCACCGACCCCGGCGCCCCCGGCGAGCAGACCTCGCAGTACCGCGTGACGGTGAAGAACGGCAAGGAGATCAGCCGCGAGAAGATCGGCGGCAAGGTCACCAAGGAGCCGAAGCCGAAGAAGATCACCGTCGGCACCAAGCCCCTCCCCGACGGCGAGGTGTGGGACCGCCTGGCCAAGTGCGAGGCGGGCGGCAACTGGGCCATCAACACCGGCAACGGCTACTACGGCGGCCTCCAGTTCTCGGCCAGCACCTGGGCAGCGCACGGCGGCACCGCCTTCGCGCAGCTCCCGCACCAGGCCACCCGCGAGCAGCAGATCGCCATCGCCACCAAGCTCCGCGACCGCGCAGGCGGCACGTACGGCGCCTGGCCAGGCTGCCGCGCGAAGCTCGGCCTGCCGTAAACGCTCTCCCTCTCCGTCCCCAGACCGAGGCCGTCCTGGTACGCCAGGGCGGCCTTCGTCGTCTCCGGGCGGGGGCGCTGCGGGGCGGCGGGGTGTGTGGCGGCGGGGTGTGGGGCGGCGGGGCGGGAGAGGTTGGGTGCGGAGAGGTTGGGTGCGGAGAGGTTGGGTGCGGAGAGGTTGGGTGCGGAGAGGTTGGGTGCGGAGAGGTTGGGGGAGCGCACCCGCCACGGTGACGCGGGGAAGGCGTGTCGGCACCCCGGCGGGGCAGGGCCGGGTGAGGCAGGGGCTGGGTGGGGCAGGGCTGGCGGCGCGGGGAAGGCGTGTAGGCACCCCGGCGGCGCAGGGCTGGGTGGAGCAGGGCTGGGCGGCGCGGGGCTGGGCGGCGCGGGGCTGGGCGGCGCGGGGCTGGGCGGCGCGGGGCTGGGCGGCGCGGGGCTGGGCGGCGCGGGGC
>NZ_JBHXLF010000030.1:0-73936 GCF_042721515.1 Lentzea sp. NPDC058436 | reverse complement strand
CCTCGGGCGGCCCCCACTTTTTGTGGGTTCTCACGCTTACCAATCGCGTGTCCGCTTGACACCCCTCTTCAGGTGCAGCAAGTGCTATGGCGCGACTCGTGATGGGACCCCACCGCCCGGCCAGCTTGCTAAGGACGGCTCGCCTGCGGCATCGCACCTGTCATGCGGCTCGCCTGCGGCATCGCACCCGCCACCGGCTCGCCTGCGGCATCGCGTGGGTCCGGCTGCTCGGTCTGGCTGCTCGTCAGTTGCTGCAGGTGCGCGGGCACGCCGTGCACGGCTCGGCGTTCGGCAGCACGTAGTGGAAGCAGCAGCTGTTCCGCTTGCGCTTCCACCCCTCCGAGGTGAAGTGCAGCGACGAAGCCGCCACGAAAGGTTCGAGCTTCTCCGGCAGGATCATCGCCGCGTCCGTGACACCGGCGTTCTCGTCGCCGAACAGGCGGCCTGCCGCCCACGGGCCGTACTCCAGCATGTCGGTCGCCGCTGCCCAGAGTTGGCGGCGGCCGAAGCGGACCACCTGGCCGAACGATGCCACGAACTGAGCGGCGTGGGCCGCGTAGCGGGCTCGGAGGAGTGCGGCCAGGGCTGCCTCGTTGGCGACGACGGTGGCTGCCGGGTGGTTCGAGGCCGGGTCGTCCGGGAGGCAGGCGAACTCGTCGCACATCACGGCCATGCCGTCGGGGTGCGGGCGGCCCTCGGTGGCGATGTGGAACGCCATGTCGGAGGGCTTGAGCGTCGGTACGCGGCGGGCCGTGTGGAAGAGGAGACCGGCCAGGTAGCCGGGCTGGTGGAGGTACCAGCCCATGACGTAGCCGGCGGTGGCGCGGTCGTCGGACTCGCCGTACTGCTCGACCATCCACTCCGCAAGGTCCTTGCGCCACAGGTCGAACCGGGTGGGCTCCGCCAGCAGGTCCGAGCAGATCGTCCAGTCCTCAGAGGGCGTGCCGAAGACGATCTCGGTGCCGGTCTGCAGGCGGGCGATGGACTCGGCCAGTGGCGTGAGCGCACGCGGGTTCTGCTGTGAGACCCTCGCAGGTACGGTCAACGCGCAAGTCCTATCTCATCTGGATGAGGCTTGCCTAACCTTACCCAAGATCGCCGGAGTTGTGCCTCCCGAGGTGGTCCCGGTCACAGGAGTATCGCTCAACGGTGGGCTGTTCGCGTTGAGCGGACATCGCCCGATCTGTGGAATCCGTTGCTCCCGACCTGCGTTGATGCAGATGTCACTGTTCGCCGGACGCGGCTTGCCGCTGATGGGAACCACAGGCCTCGGTACCGCCCACTACAGTGGAGCCACGGTGCCGCGCTCACCAGGGTAGATCGGTGGAGCCGAGGACCGCCGACGCAGCAGTCAGGGAGTGCGAATGTTCGAAAGGTTCACCGACCGCGCGAGGCGGGTGGTTGTCCTTGCCCAAGAAGAGGCACGGATGCTCAACCACAACTACATCGGCACCGAGCACATCCTCCTGGGTCTGATCCACGAGGGTGAAGGTGTCGCCGCCAAGGCGCTCGAGTCGTTGGGGATTGCGCTGGAAGGCGTCCGCCAGCAGGTCGAGGAGATCATCGGCCAGGGCCAGCAGGCCCCTAGCGGTCACATCCCCTTCACCCCACGTGCGAAGAAGGTCCTGGAGCTCTCGCTGCGCGAGGCGCTTCAGCTCGGCCACAACTACATCGGCACCGAGCACATCCTGCTCGGCCTGATCCGCGAGGGCGAGGGCGTCGCCGCCCAGGTCCTGGTGAAGCTCGGCGCCGACCTCAACAGGGTGCGGCAGCAGGTGCTGCAGCTGCTGTCCGGTTACTCGACGGAGAAGGGCGCGTCGGAGACGACCGGACGGGGCGAGGGCACGCCGTCCTCCTCCCTGGTGCTCGACCAGTTCGGGCGCAACCTCACGGCCTCGGCCCGCGAGGGCAAGCTCGACCCGGTCATCGGGCGCGCCAAGGAGATCGAGCGGGTCATGCAGGTGCTGTCCCGCCGCACCAAGAACAACCCGGTCCTCATCGGCGAGCCCGGCGTCGGCAAGACCGCCGTCGTCGAGGGTCTGGCGCAGATGGTCGTCAAGGGCGAGGTGCCCGAGACGCTCAAGGACAAGCAGCTCTACACGCTCGACCTCGGCTCGCTGGTCGCGGGCTCGCGCTACCGCGGTGACTTCGAAGAGCGCCTGAAGAAGGTCCTCAAGGAGATCCGCACGCGCGGCGACATCATCCTGTTCATCGACGAGATCCACACGCTCGTCGGTGCGGGTGCCGCCGAGGGCGCGATCGACGCGGCTTCCATCCTGAAGCCGATGCTCGCGCGCGGTGAGCTGCAGACGATCGGTGCCACCACGCTCGACGAGTACCGCAAGCACGTCGAGAAGGACCCCGCGCTGGAGCGCCGCTTCCAGCCGATCCAGGTGGGCGAGCCGTCGCTCGAGCACACCATCGAGATCCTCAAGGGTCTGCGCGACCGGTACGAGGCGCACCACCGCGTCTCGATCACCGACTCGGCGCTCGTCGCCGCCGCCACGCTGGCCGACCGGTACATCAACGACCGGTTCCTGCCGGACAAGGCGATCGACCTCATCGACGAGGCGGGCGCGCGCATGCGCATCCGCCGGATGACCGCGCCGCCGGACTTGCGCGAGTTCGACGAGAAGATCGCGGACGTGCGTCGCGACAAGGAGTCCGCGATCGACGCGCAGGACTTCGAGCGCGCCGCCAAGCTCCGTGACGCGGAGAAGCAGCTCCTGGGCCAGAAGGCCGAGCGGGAGAAGCAGTGGAAGGACGGTGACCTGGACGTCGTCGCGGAGGTCGACGACGAGCAGATCGCCGAGGTCCTCGCCAACTGGACCGGCATCCCGGTGTTCAAGCTCACCGAGGAGGAGACCACGCGTCTGCTCCGCATGGAGGACGAGCTGCACAAGCGGATCATCGGCCAGGTCGACGCGGTCAAGGCCGTGTCGAAGGCGATCCGCCGCACCCGCGCCGGCCTGAAGGACCCGAAGCGCCCCTCCGGCTCGTTCATCTTCGCCGGCCCGTCCGGTGTCGGTAAGACCGAGCTCTCGAAGGCGCTCGCGAACTTCCTGTTCGGCGAGGACGACGCGCTCATCCAGATCGACATGGGCGAGTTCCACGACCGGTACACCGCGTCGCGGCTCTTCGGTGCCCCTCCCGGTTACGTCGGCTACGAAGAGGGCGGCCAGCTCACCGAGAAGGTGCGCCGCAAGCCGTTCTCCGTCGTGCTCTTCGACGAGATCGAGAAGGCCCACCAGGAGGTCTACAACACGCTGCTCCAGGTGCTGGAGGACGGCCGCCTGACCGACGGTCAGGGCCGGACGGTGGACTTCAAGAACACCGTCATCATCTTCACGTCGAACCTGGGCACGTCGGACATCAGCAAGGCCGTCGGCCTCGGCTTCACCTCGGGTCAGGACGGTGCGTCCAACTACGAGCGGATGAAGAACAAGGTCAACGACGAGCTGAAGAAGCACTTCCGCCCCGAGTTCCTCAACCGCATCGACGACATCATCGTCTTCCACCAGCTGACTCAGGACGAGATCATCAAGATGGTGGACCTGATGATCGCCCGCGTCGAGGCGCAGCTGAAGAACAAGGACATGGCCATCGAGCTGACCGACAGGGCCAAGGCCCTGCTGGCCAGGCGCGGCTTCGACCCGGTGCTGGGCGCCCGCCCGCTGCGCAGGACGATCCAGCGCGAGATCGAGGACACCCTGTCGGAGAAGATCCTGTTCGGCGAGCTCCAGCCGGGCCAGATCATCATCACCGACGTCGAGGGCTGGGACGGCGAGTCCGAGCAGCACGACAAGGCGAAGTTCGTGTTCCGCGGCGAGGCCAAGCCGAACCGCGTGCCGGACGCCCCGCCGGTCGACCTCACCGCCTCCGCGGCCGCCGAGCAGCAGGACGCTCCGGCCAACGAGACCGAGTGATCTAGGCAGTACCGACGAGAACGGCCCCCAGGCTTCCGAGCCTGGGGGCCGTTCTCGTCTGCGTGGTCTGTCACGCGAGTCACTCGGCAACATCGATTCGCCCGTTTCGCCGCGAACCGGGAATTCCGCCTGCCACTATGACGCCCGCTCCGCGTGATCTTGCGTGAGCGCGTGCCCAGGAGGAGGTGGTCCTTGTGCCGTCAGCGGCGTTCGAGCAGCTGGTCGCTCAGTTCGAGCGGTTCCAGTCTCAGATGCAGCGCGTTGACCAGCAGTTCGCCAAGGTCGGCGAGATGCAGCAGCAGCTGACCGAGCTGGAGGCGGTGGCCACCTCGGCCGACCGTGCCGTGACCGTCGTTGCAGGCCCGTCCGGCAGCATCAAGGACATCAGGCTGACCGACCAGGCGATGCGCAGGCCACCGCACGCTCTCGCCGCCGAGCTGATGACGACGCTGCAGAAGGCCGTCGCCGAGGCCGCGCGCCGCCAGGCAGGCATCGTCGAGGGCGCGATCGGCGACGACATGAAGCTCTCGGACCAGGTCCTCGAAACCCAGTCGCAGCTCTTCGGGATGTCCAAAGAGGAGCTTCGCGCTGTCAGGTCCGATGAGGCCGCGCTCGCCACCCCGGCCCCGCAACGCCCACCGATGCCGCCACCGCCGCCCGCGGTCCGCCCGCCCGCGCAACCTGCGCCGCCCGCGCCGCCGCGCCGGCCCGCTCCCGAACCGCTCGACGACTTCTCCGACCAGAACATCATGCGCGGCACCACGTGGAACGACAGGTCGCCGCAACCGCCCGCCGCCCCGCCCAAGCAGGACGGCAAGTTCCTCAACCTCTACGACGACGAGGACGGCCGGTGAGCGGGTTCAGCGTCAACCCGGAGGAGCTGAACGCGTACGCGGACAAGCTCTACGGCCACCGCGCGTTCGCGGGCGAGGTCACCGGGCTCGTCGACAAGTCCGATGTCGGCGACAAGTCGTGGGGTGTCGTCGGGATCTTCGTGAAGCAGCAGTACACGGAGATGCTCGGGGATCTCAAGGAGACGCTCACGGCCATGACGGAAGGGCTGGACTCCGGCTCGGAGAAGTTCCGCGACACCGCGAAGGGGTACGCGGACCAGGAAGCGGCCCTGAAGAAGATCCTCGACGGCATCCAGGTCGACAGGGGATAGGGCGACGTGGCGGAACAGGACTACACGGCCGGTACTGGCGACACCCAGGTCAAGATCACCGTCGGAGAGAAGACCGTCGGGCAGAAGGCGGAGGAGAACGCCCCGATCTGGGGCAACTTCGTCAAGGCCAAGGAGGCCGCGGGAAAGACGGGCGACACCGGAGGCGTGGCTGGACTGACCTCCGAGGGCAGCGCCCTGGTCACCTCTGTGGTCGAGTTCGGCCAGGGCATGGTGATGGACCCGATCGGCTGGCTGGTCGGTCAGGGGCTGAACTTCCTGATCAGCGTGGTCCAGCCGCTCGAGGACATGATCCACTTCGTCAGCGGTGACGGTCCGGCGTTGCAACAGGCCGGGGAGAACTTCGGTGCGATCGCCCAAGGCATCTCCGACCTGAGCACGAGGTTCACCGAAGACCTGCAGAGCACCGTGACCACCTGGGGTGGCAGCGCCTCCGAGGCCGCCGCGACCAGGCTGGGCGAGTTCGCCAGTGGGATCGACGGCGTCGCCGGCCAGGCGGGTGAGCTGGCCGAGCTGCTGATGATGTCGTCCATGGTCATGCAGATCATCGAGGACGTGATCAAGGCGATCCTCTCCGAGCTGATCACCTGGTTGATCATGATCTGGATTCCCGCGCTGGCCGCCGCTGTGCCGAGCTGTGGTGCTTCCACGGCCGCCGCAGGTGCTGCGACCGGCGTGCGGGTCGCCTCCACCGCGAGCAGGGTGTCGCGGATCGTCGCGAAGCTGCGCCAGCTGCTGACCAAGATCATGGACTTCCTGCGGAACATGGCGGCCAAGGCCAAGAACCTCCGGACCGGGTTCAAGAACGCCATGGCGGACAAGAAGATCCGCAGCCAGGAGGCGACGGACGCGCTCGCGGGCAAGACGAAGTGGGAGATGTTCAGGAGCAACCCGGTCACCCGGATGAACAGCCACGAAGGCATCGTCGGCGAGCGCATGAAGGCAGGCTTCACCAAATCGATGTTCGATGCCGTCGGGAACGAGGTGCTGGCCCAGGTGAACGTCGCGCATGAGAAGGGCGCGCGAAACGTGTCCCTGCAAGAACAGGCTGCCGAGTCGCGTGAGACCGGCACCGATCAATCGAAGCAGCGCATCGAAGGGTTTCTGGACATCTGACCATGGACATCTTCAAGTCGTGGGTGATCGGCTACCTCCTCCACCCGTTCGTTCTGACCAGCCTCAGCGCCATGATCGTCTTCATGGTCGCGCGGCGCTGGCTCCAGTTCCGCAACCACGGGAAGGCGCGAGACGAGCAGATCGCCGCGCTGACCCCGCTGGCACAAAGGCTCGGCGGCAAGGTGTTCGGGCCCGGCGAGGCCGCGATGTGGACGGGCGAGCTCCGCAAGCCGTTCGAGAACGAGTTCTCGATCGCGTTCCGGTCGAAGCGGCAGTTCGACCTGTCGATGGACTTCCAGCGCGGTCCGTGGCACGTGCGCGTGACGGAGGCGTCCATCAGGTACGACAGCCGTGGATTCGGTGTGCGCTGGTTGCAGGAGCATCGCATTGAGATCGCGACCGCCCGACTGGCCCCGCTGAAGGTCCGGCGGCCGAACAAGTACAGCGTCAACAACGGGCAGCCGCTGTCGCCCGGCCAGCTGGCGTCCGAGTGGAAACAGGTCGTCGGCAACGAGCCGGAGACCGCGAAGCAGACGGACGCCGCGTGGCTGCCGGTGCCGTTGGCGCCACCCATGGACCAGGAGTTCTCCGCGTACGGCAGCGATCCCTCCACCGCGGCACGCGAGCTGAACTTCGACGTGCTGCACTGGCTCATCGACCAGGAGGACGGGCTGCCTTCCTGGGCCAAGGGGATGTCGCTGACCTTCGAGTCGGGCTTCGTCTACCTGGTCGTGCACGACCACATCCATCCCGATGACCTGATGGTCGTGGTCGACACGATCTGCGGTGCGCTCGACCGGATGCCCGGCGCGCGGCCTCGGCACCCTGCCGCGGCGCTCTGACCGCGGACTCCTTCGAGGTGCGCGTCTGGCACCTCGTGGTTGTCCGGGATCGCCTGCACGGTGGTCGGGCAGCAGGTCAGTGCGGTGTGACGGCGTAGCCCGCCAGCACGATCTCCCCCAGTTCCGGGTCGTCCTCCTCCCAGGCGCCCTCGTAGCTGAAGCCGAACAGCTCGTGCAGGGCCGCCTCGGCCAGTTCGAGCGGGTGGAAGCGGAACGGGTAGTCCTCGTCGGGGTCGAGGGACTCGAGGAACTCCTGGTCGCCGGCGAGGTACTGCTCCTCGAACGGGAGGGGGGTGCCGATGTCGGTGATCACGCCGCTGTCGGGGGAGAGGCTGTACGCGCGGAGCAGGGAGCCGTCCGGTTCCCAGATGGCGTAGGAGAAGAAGTCGACGGCGCTGTGCATCGCGTGCAGGTAGAGGGTTCGGCCTGCCGCCTCGGTGATGAAGTGGTGGGGCAGGTCCTCCCACCCGTCGCCCGCCGCGTCCCAGGTGCAGATGATGGACAGGCCCTCGAAGACGGCCGCGTAGACCTTTCCCTCCGGTGGGTTGGCGTTGTAGAGGTTGCCGTCCTCGATCGGGTGGATGTCGTGGGACGGGTAGAGGCGTCTCACGAAGGCCTCGGTGGCCTCCCTGTCGAGCGTCGGTGAGCTTTTCAGGACCTTGCTGACGTCGTCCGATGCGTAGAAGAGCATCCAGTCCTTGGCACCCATCGTGTCCCCCTCGGGTCGGTTGGGTTCAGTGTGGCGGAGGGGTCTGACAATTTTCCGGGAGGCAACGGGAGTGGACCTCTGGCCGTCCTCCTAGGTGTGAAGACCACACCGGAGACCGACGCGCGCTCGGGCACACTGCACGACGTGGTCACCACCGAGGTGAAGCCGCCGCGGAGCGGGTTCGCCACGTTCCTGCTGTTCCTGTGCGCGCTGGCGTTCGTCACGGCGGCTCTGGTCCGGCTGCTCGGCATCGACGGCACGCGGTACATGATCGCCGCGACCTCGCTGACGCCGTACGTCACCGTTCTCGGGTTGCTCGTCGGGCTGTTCGCCCTGTTCCGCCGCAGGTGGGTGATCGGGCTGACGATGACGCTGGTCGGGGTCGTGCTCGTCGCGAACGTGGCGCCACGGGCGTTTCCCGACTCGCGGCCGAACGGGGTCGGGCAGCAGGTCAGGCTGATGACCTCGAACCTGCTCGTCGGCATCGCGGACGCCGAGGCGATCGTCCGGGAGGTCAGGGCACGCCGGGTCGACGTCCTCGCCATGCAGGAGCTGACGCCGGAGATGGTGAGCGACCTCGACCGCGCCGGGCTGAAGCAGGTGCTGCCCAACCGGGTGTTCCTCGACGAACCGGGTGGGTCGGGCAGCGGCATCGCCTCGAAGTTCCCGCTCTCGCGCAGGGACCTGACGCCGCCCGGCACGTTGCAGCAGGCAGGGGCGCTCGTGGACCTGCCTGGCCAGGACATCGAGGTCGTCTCGGTGCACCCGCTGCCACCGGTCGTCACGGACGGGCCGGAGGCGTGGCAGCGTGAGCTCGCCGGGCTGCCCGCGCCCGACTCGACCGGCGCGATCAGGGTGCTCGCGGGCGACTTCAACGCCACGCTCGACCACGTCGGCCTGACGCGGCTGCTCAACAAGGGCTACGTGGACGCCGCCGACCAGGTCGGCAAGGGGCTGATCCACACGTGGCCGTCGAACAGCGGGTTCTGGCCGCCGCCGGTCACCATCGACCACGTGCTGGTGGACTCGAAGATCGTCGTGGACACGGTGGACGTGTTCGACGTGCCCGGCAGCGATCACCGGGCCGTCGTCACGCAGTTCGTCGTGCCAAAGCCGTGAGAGCTTCCAAGGCGCCGACGGGCAGCGACACGCCACGGCCGTGCCGCACCTCGGGTTCGCGGGTGTTGACGCGGATCAACGAGCCCGAGGCCGCGCTCGCCAGCTCGGCCTGACGCCGCACGGTCGGCACGGCGGTGCCTGCGCCGATCTCGATCACGGCGAGCCTGCGGTGCTTGCGACGCCACTCCGTCAACGCGTCCAGCTGCGCCTGGCTGCGGTGCGGCACCCAGCCCCAGTCGCCGAACATCAGGATGTTGGGCCGGGCCAGCCCGCCGCACGAAGGACACGACGGCAGCTCGCCCACCGCTCGCATCGTCGAGGGATCGATCTCGACGTCGAACGAGCACTCCCAGATCTCGTCGGTGCACGGTTCCACGCACTGGGCGTGGTGGATCGACCCGTGGACCTCGGCGACGTCCTCGAAGCCCGCCCTCTGGAACTGACCGTCCACATTGGACGTGAAAACCCGCGCACCCCACGACCGCAGCACGGCGAAACCCTCGTGCGGCACGGTCGCGCGGTACAGGGCTAATCGGTGGCCGTAGAAACCCCATGCCAGCGCGGGGTCGTCCGCGAAGTGGACGGGATCCGCGATCTCCTCGAACTTCAGCCCGAGCCGCTCGTACGGCGGGTACGCCCGCCAGAAGCCCTCGGTGCCGCGGAAGTCGGGAAGACCGGAGTCGACCCCCATGCCGGCACCGGCGCAGACGAGCACCGCGTCCGCGCCGGTGATCAGCTCGGCGGCCTGGTCGTAGGCCTGTTCGATCACTGCTTGGGCTTGCTGCCCAGCACGACCTCGAACTCCAGCAGGTCGGCGCCGCTCGACACGGGCCGTGCGCGCTCACCGGAGTGCGCGGCCGCACCGGCCTGACCGTCACGCCACGCCACGAAGGCCTCGTCGGTCTCCCAGTGGGTGACGACGAAGTAGCGGTCCTCACCCGCGACCGGGCGCAGGAGCTCGAACCCGAGGAAGCCGGGCTGCTCGTCGACCGCGCCCAGACGGGCGGCGAACCGCTTCTCGAGCTCGGGGCCGTTGCCCTCGGGGACCTTGATCGCGTTGATCTTCACGACTGCCATGACAACCAGCCTAGCGACGAACACCGACAGGCAGCAGGTACTGATCGTCGGGAATGCCCGAGTCCCGGAACCACGCCTTGAAGAACGCGTCCAGCGGCTGCCCGGAGACCTTCTTGAAGTGCTCCTCGAACTGCGGCCACGTGGCGTTGCCGTCGCGGTGCTCCGAGACCCACGACTGCAGGCCCTTGAAGAACACGTCGTCACCGACCTGCTTGCGCAGCGCGTGCATGCCGAGGATGCCCTTGTCGTAGACGCCCCGGAACTCGTTGCCCTTGCCCATGTCGTAGAGCTTCGGCGCCCAGAACGACGACCGCTCGCGCCGCTGCTCGACCTGGTCGCGGTAGCGCTGGTCGAGGTCCGTGCCCTCCTTCTCCAGCCACAGCCACTGCGAGTAGGACGCGAGGCACTCGTTCAGGCAGATGTCCGCCCAGTTCGTGATCGACACCGAGTCGCCGAACCACATGTGGGCGTTCTCGTGCACGAGCGTCTCCAGGTCGGCCCACGCCGCGTAGATCGGCCGGGTCTGGGTCTCCAGCGAGAACCCGATCTGGTCGGCCACCCAGATGCTGCCCGCCGCGCGCTGCGGGTACGGGCCGAACCTCGTCTCCAGGTGGGCCAGGACCTCCGGCATCTGCGACTGGATCGGCTTCTTGGACGCGGACGTGCCGGGCGCGTACGCGTCGAGCACGGGCGTGCCGCTGGGCAGCGTGGAGCGCACGATCTCGAACTTGTCGATGGCCACGGTGGCGACGTAGGTCGCCAAAGGCGTCTCCTCCGACCAGTTGAACGTCGTCCAGCCGCCGTCGCGCGTCACCGGGCCTTCGAGGCCGTTCGAGACGGCCGTCCAGCCGTCGGGGACGCGGGCCGCGATCTTCAGCGCCGCCTTGTCGCGCGGGGTGTCGTTGGCCGGGAACCACGTCGTCGCGGAGTGGGGCTGACCTGCGGCGAACGCCCCGCCGGTCGACGAGACCTGCCAGCCGCTGCGGCCCAGCGAGGCGTCGTTGATCGTCGTGGGCTTGCCGCCGTAGGTGACCTTCGTGGTGAACGGCTTGTCCTTCGCGAGCGGCGCGGCGGGCGTGATGACCAGCTCGTGGTCACCCTCCTGCGTGAACTTGGCCGGCTGGTCGCCGACCTTCACCTCGCTGACCTTCAGCGCCTCCAGGTCGAGGTTGAAGCGCGAGAGGTCCTGGGTGGCGGTCGCGGTGATGGTGGCGACGCCGTCGAGCTGCTGGGACCCCGGGTCGTAGGTGATCGCGAGGTCGTAGAGCGTCACGTCGTAGCCGCTGTTGCCGTCCGTCGGGTAGTACGCGTCGCCCGCGCCCGCCCCGGCCTCCACCGCGGCCTGCGGTGACGTCTCCCGTGCCTGTTGCGCGGGGTCGTTGCTCGGCGTTCTGAACACGACGAGCAGACCGGCGACGAGCACGATCAACACCAGGGCGATCAGGTACGGGCGGGCCTTCATGCGTTAATCATCCCTGTGTCGGTGGTGGAGTTCGGCGGAACGGGTCAAGGCGTGCTCCTCCTGCACGGCCTGATGAGCAGGGCCACCGCCTGGTGGCCGGTCGCGCAGTGGCTCACGCCCTTCGGCCGGGTGGTCGGGATCGACCAGCGCGGACACGGCCGCAACCCGCGGCGGGGACCGTTCCGCACCGAGGACTTCGTCGCCGACGCCGCTGACGCCATCGAGGAGCTCGGCCTCGGTCCCGCCGTGGTGATCGGGCACTCCATGGGCGGGCTGCACGCGTGGTGTCTCGCGGCGACCCGTCCGGACCTGGTGCGCGCGATTGTGGTCGAGGACTTCGCCCCGGACAACAGGGGACGCACGATCGACGAGTGGAAGTGGCTCTTCGACGCCTGGCCGGTGCCGTTCCAGTCGCTCGGGCACATCAGGTCGTACTTCGGCGCGCCGCTGTTCGCCGAGTACTTCGAGGAACGCGAGGACGGCTGGCACCTGATCGCGTCGATGGACGACCTGTACGAGATCGCCGGCCACTGGGGCACGCGCGCCTACTGGGACTTCATCGACGCCGTGCGGTGCCCGTCGCTCGTGATCGAGGCGGGGAAGGGTGGCCAGCTACCAGGCCAGATGGCCGATGCGGCGCAACGGTCTCGTGGCCAGTACCTCTACGTCGAGGAGGCCGGTCACGTCGTGCACGACAGCGCGCCGTGGGTCTACCGAGGCGCCGTGGAAGCCTTCTTGAGCACGTCGATCTCGCCGGTCTGAGTGTCGACGATCGACACCTCGCGGACCTTCGCGCGGATCGGCTCGACCGGGAACACGGCGGCGAACGCGGCCTTCATCGCCTCGTCGTCGACGTCGTGCACGAGCGTGCAGTGCGGCACCCAGTTGCCCGGCAGGTAGTAGGCGCTCGGGTTCTTGACCTTGCTCGCCAGCACGTCGTGGATCGCCGAGTGGACCGCGAGCAGTTCGGTGTCGACGACGGCGGCCAGCATCAGCACGTTCTCGGACGTGGAGAACGTGCTGAGCGAGTGCAGGTAGAGGTCCGGCATCCAGAGCCGTTCCAGGTCCTCGCGCAGCTCCTTGCGGACCTTGGGGCCGATGGTGCCCGCGACGGCGTAGGTGAGGTGCGGTGGGTACCGGAACTTGCCGCCGACCCGTTTCTGCAGCTCACGGACCTTCTTGTCCGCCTCGTCGTCGAAGAACGCCACGAGCGCGTGCATCAGATCGTCCCCTTGTTGGATTGTTGAACGATCCTTCGATCGGGCAGCGGGAAGAGGCCGTCGTGGGATTGTTGAACGATCCCACGATCAGGCGGTGAGGCGGAGCTGTCGTGGGATCGTTCAACAATCCCCTCACCCGGCAGGTGGAAGAGGCCGTCGTCGGATTGTTCAACAAGTCCATCGCTCAACAAGGACACAAGGCACTTCTCGCGCTGCGTCACGTCGTTCCACACGACGTCGAGCTGGAACTTGGGCACCGGGCCGGGCGCGCCCCGCAGCACGTCCAGCAGCTTGCCCCGCACCTGACGGTCGGTGCCGGCGAACTTCTGCACCTTCTTCTCCGGACCCGCGTAGGCCGGCCGGCCGGCCAGCTGCCAAGCGCACTCGGCGAACAACGGGCAGTCGGCGCACTTCTGGTTCTTAGCCGTGCAGATCAACGCCCCGAGCTCCATCAACGCCGCCGAGAACACCGCGGCGTCGTGCTGGTCGTCGGGCAAGATCGCCTCGACGTCACGGAGGTCGCGCTTGGTCGACGGCGGCCCGGCGTCACCAACACCGTGCACAGCGCGCGCTACGACGCGTCGGACGTTCGTGTCGACGACGGCGCACTTCTGCCCGTACGCGAACGTGGCCACCGCACGGGCCGTGTAGCTGCCGATGCCCGGCAACGACTCCAGCGTCTCGATGTCCGACGGCACCACGTCGTCAAAATCGCGCGCGATCACCGTGGCGGCCTCGTGCAGCCGCATCGCGCGCCGCGGGTAGCCGAGCTTGCCCCACATCCGCAGCACCTCGCCCTGCGACGAGGCGGCCATCGCGGACGGCACGGGCCAGCGCGCCAGCCACTCGTGCCAGATCGGCTCCACGCGGGAGACGGGCGTCTGCTGCAGCATGATCTCGCTGATCAGCACACCCCAGGCGGTGCAGTCGGAACGGCGCCACGGCAGGTCGCGGGCAGCGGTGTCCCACCAGCCCAACAGCAACTCGTGATTCATCGCCTGCCATTGTCGCGCAACGAAAAGGCCCCCCGAAGGGGGCCCTCGAAGCACAAGTGCGGTCAGGCGGCCGCGGACTCGGCGGCGTCGACCTCGCGCAGCTCACCGGTGTGCACGTCGTAGACGAACCCGCGGATCTTGTCGGTGTGCGGGATGAACGGGCTGCGCCGCAGCCGCGCCATCGACCCGCGCACGCTCTGCTCGACGACCTTGAACGCCTCGACGGCCCAGGTCGGGCGCAGGCCGGTGTCGGCCTCCAGCTCGTCCTTGAAGTCGTCCTCGGTGACCATCTCGAGCCCGCAGTTCGTGTGGTGCACGAGCAGGACCTCACGCGTGCCGAGCTTGCGCTGGCTCAGCGCGAGAGAGCGGATGGCGTCGTCGGTGACGACCCCTCCCGCGTTGCGCAGCACGTGCGCCTCACCCTGCTTCAAACCGAAGATCTCGAACACCCGGATGCGCGAGTCCATGCAGGTCAGGATTGCTACCTGCAGGGACGGCTTCGCGGACGAACGGTCTCCGGGAACCACGTTCCCGAGCTCGTAGTTCCGCTTGAGCAGTTCGTCGATCGCGGTCATGTGACACACCTCCATGGCCTACCGGCGGACCCCACGACGATTGGAACCGGAGTTAGCGCACGTTCACAAGGGGTTTCCGGCCAATATCACGTTCACCGGATCGAGCGACGCTCGCCTAAGCCTGGATCAGGGCACGCAGCGTTACGTTCGGGCCGTGATCGAGCCCACAGGTCCGCTGCCGTCCACGGTGTACTGGCGCCGCCGCCTCGCCGCGATCGGGGCAGCGCTGGTCACACTCCTGCTGATCATCTGGATCGTCGGGATGTTCTCCTCCGACGGCGAGACCGCACAGCCCACGAACGCGGCCGCGGCGTCGTCCTCGAACCCGCCGCCGAGCATGTCCGAGAGCGCTGCGGCCTCGTCGTCCTCGACGACCCCGCCGCCCTCGCCGACGTCGGAGGCGCCGCCGCCCCCGCCTCCCGGCCCGCCGCAGCCCTGCCCCGACGACGTGATCGGGGTCGCGGCGAAGGCCAACAAGCCCTTCTACACCATCGGTGACCAGCCGGAACTGTCCATGGACATCACGAACACCGGTCCGGTGCCGTGCATCAGGGACATCGGCCGCCAGCACCGCGAGCTCACGGTCCTGACGGCGGACGGCGCGACGGTGCTGTGGTCGAGCAACCACTGCCTGAACGCGGTGGGCACGGAGACCCGCGTCCTGCAGCCGAAGGAGACCTTCAACTACGGCACGAAGTGGGCGGGCTCGACCTCGAAGGAGGGGTGCGGGGCCCACACGCGCGTGGGCGCCGGCGACTACCTGCTGGTGGCGAAGCTGGCCGGGAAGGCCAGCTCACCCGTGGTGTTCAGGCTGGAGAACTAGGCCTCACGGCCCGAACCAGCGCTCCTCGGCACCGCCGCGCGGACCCGCCGACGTCTTGCCGATGATCAGCTCGGTCGCGAGGTTCACCGACCTCGGCCGCGAGCGCTCGTTCGTGTCGAGCAGCAGCTTGCCCGCCGCCCGGCCCTTCTCCAGCACCGGCTGACGGACCGTCGTGAGCCCGGCCTCCTCGCCGGCGCGGATGCCGTCGAACCCGGTCACGGTGATGTCGTGGGGCACGCGCAGACCGCGGCGGGCGGCCTCGGTCATCGCGCCGAGCGCGAGCACGTCCGAGGTGCAGATCAGCGCCGTGACCTGCGGGTCGCGGTCGAGGACCTGGGCCGCGCCGGACGCGCCGGAGGCCATGTTGTGGTCGAAGCGCTCGACGACGGGCACCTGCGACCAGTCGACGCCCGCCTCGCTGAACGCCTCGGCCAGGCCCGACAGGCGGTTGCGCTGCACGTGGAAGTGCGCGGCGTGCTGGCGGTCCGGCGTCACGAAGCCGTCGTTGCGGTCACGCGCCAGACGCATGCACACGACGCCGATGCGGCGGTGGCCCAGACCGATGAGGTGCCGCGCGAGCTCGTACATCGCGGCGCGGTCGTCGATGCCGACGCGGTCCACGGTGCCGAGGTCCGGCTGGTCGCAGACGACGGTGGGCACCGGGCGCTCCAGCACGGCGGCGAGGTGCGGGTCGTCGTCCGGCACCGAGTAGACGACGAAGCCGTCGACACCCGCGCGGTGCACGGACGCGACGTCCTCGCGCTCGGGGTTCGCGGGCACCAGCAGCAGACCGGTCCCGGCGTCCTCGCACGCCAGCGCGAGGCCCTCCAGGAACCCGATCGCGGCCGGGTCGCGGAACGCGTAGGAGAGGTTCTCGGTGAGCAGCAGGCCCACCGCACCGGCCTTGCGCGTGCGCAACGAACGCGCCACAGGATCCGGGCCGGGATAACCCAGCCTTCGGGCCGTGTCCAACACCCGCCGACGCAGCTCGGGAGAGAGCTGGTCGGGCCGGTTGTACGCGTTGGACACCGTTGTCCGGGAAACGCCCAGCTCAGCGGCCAGAGAGGCCAACGTTGCCGGACGTCGCACATGCATCGACCGCGCCATGAAAGGACCGTAACGGTTCAGAACCAATTCGTGAAGTCAGGGTGACCTGCGTCCCTCAAATGACGCATCCGCGCAGGTTGACCCATCTGCCCCGTCAAGAAGTTGGTCCAGACCAATTAGGTGAACAGGTTCTCTCACTTCGGAGGGGCAGACGATTCCCTCACGACGAGGCGCGGACGGAAGACGCGCGTGTAGTTGTCGGTGCTCTGCCTGCGGCGATCCGGGTCGAGGCGCAGCACGAGCTCGTCGATCGCGGCCGCCGCCATCTCCTCGATCGGCTGCGCGAGGGTCGTCAAAGCGGGCGACGAGTAGGCGGCCAGGGGGATGTCGTCGAACCCGACGACCGAGAGTTCGTCCGGTACGGAGATCTTCCGCTGGTGCGCCTCGCGCATGACGCCGAGCGCCATGTGGTCGGACGAGCAGATCACCGCCGTCGGCGCCACGGTGTCGAGCAGCTGCGCCACGGCCTGGCCGCCACCCTCCGCGCTGAACGGCGCGTGCGCGACGTACTCCGACCCCGCCGGCAGGTGGTCCTCTTCGAGGGCCGCGGCCCAGCCGGCGCGCTTCAGCCGTGAGGGCAGCGACCGCGCCGGACCGGAGACGAACCCGATCCGCTCGTGGCCGAGCTCGATCAGGTGGCGGGTGGCCATGTAGCCCGCGAGCTGCTCGTCGACCGTCACGTCGGGCACGTCCAGCGCGGGCGTGGCGCCGTTCAGGAACACCATGTGGACGCCGTCCGCGAGGAGCTTCGCGTAGTAGCTCGGGCGCGGCGCCTGGCCGAGCGGCACCTCGACGTTGGTGATCTCCGGTGACACGAACACCATGCCCTCGACGCCGCGGGCCAGGAGCATCCGGACGTACTCCTCCTCGCCCATCGGTGCGCCGCTGCGGGTGTTGCACAGCAGCGACGAGTAGCCCAGGCGCGCGGCCCGCGTCTCCAGCGCCTCGGCGAACGCGGGGAACACCGGGTTCGAGAGCTCCGGCACGAGCAGGCCGATCACGCCGGTGCGTTGCAGCGCCCCGAGTCCGCGCGGGGTGTACGGCATCTCCGCGAGGACCGACAGCACGCGCTGCCGGGTCTCCTCGTTCACACCCGCGCGCCTGTTGAGAACACGGCTCACGGTCGAGATGGACACCCCGGCTGCCCTGGCGATCTCGGACAGTCCGGACACGTTGCCTCCCAGCTCAGATCAGGTTCGGCGCAAGCCTGCCGTGTCCAGAAAAATTTTGCAACGAGCGTTTGCAAGACAGCGCCGTTACGGCTTGGTTACGGTCCATGTCTTGACCTGACCATGGTTCTGGTAGTGAAATCGCCCGCAACATTCTCGCAAAAACTTGCAAGACCCTCGTCTCACTCGGAGATGAGGCCCCAGCTGGAGGGAACGGCAGCAACGATGCGACGGACAACCCTCGTGACCGCCATGGCGACGGGTGTCGCCCTCGTGCTCACCGCCTGCGGAAGCGGTGGATCGAGCAGCAACAGCGGATCCGACTCGGGTGAGGTGACCTTCTGGGACACCAGTGGTCCCAACGAGAGCCCGGTCTTCAAGAAGATCGCGGAAGGCTGTGCCACCAAGGACGGCTACAAGGTCAAGGTTGAGACGCAGGCGTTCGACGGCGCGCTCAACAACTACAAGACCGCTGCTCAGGGCGGTCAGGGGCCCGACGTCTTCCGCTCCGAGGTCGCGTGGGTGCCGCAGCTCGCGAAGCTGGGTTACGTCGCCGACCTGTCGGACACCGACCTCGCCAAGGACACCTCCGACTTCCTGGAGGCCCCGCTCGGCTCCACGAAGTACGAGGGCAAGACCTACGCGGTGCCGCAGGTGACCGACTCGCTCGCGTTGCTCTACAACAAGAAGAAGCTCGCCGACGCCGGTGTCGAGCCGCCGAAGACGTGGGACGAGCTCAAGGCCGCCGCCGCGAAGCTGGGCGGCGAGAAGTCGTTCTTCCTCAACAACGACGCGTACTACGCGCTGCCGTTCATCTACGGCGAGGGAGGCGACCTGGTCGACGCCTCCGCCAAGAAGATCGTCGTGAACTCCGCGCAGAACGTGAAGGCGCTGGAGACCGCGAAGAGCCTGCTCGACGGCAAGGCCGCCACCACGGCTCTCGACGCGACGAACTCGTACTCGAACATGCAGGCCGCGTTCTCGTCCGGTGACGCCGCGATGGTCGTCAACGGTCCGTGGGCCGTCGCCGACTACCTCAAGGGCGCCGCGTTCAGCGACCCGGCGAACCTCGGCATCGCCCCCGTCCCCGGCCCGTCCGCGGGCAAGGGCAGCGCGCCGGTCGGTGGCCACGACTACGTGGTCCGCCAGGGCACCAAGGCGAAGCAGTCGTCCATCAAGTTCATCACCTGCATGGCGTCGGTCGAGTCGCAGGCGACCATCGCCAAGGAGCTGGGCCTGCTGCCGACCCGCAAGTCGGCCTACCAGAACGCCGACGTCAAGGCCAACGCCGTCGTCGCCGCGTTCGAGCCGGTCACCAAGGTCGCGCACGAGCGCCCGTGGATCCCGGAGGGCGGCGAGCTGTTCGACCCGCTGAAGGTCGGTTACGCCGACTTCCTGGCCGGCAAGAAGGACGCCAAGACCGCTCTGGACGACGTCGCGAAGGCGTACAAGGAGAAGGTCGTCACCGAGTACTCGATCGGCTGATCGTGTTGAGCGGCCGGGGTTTCACGACCCCGGCCGTTCGCCGGAAGGGGAGTCTCGGTGCGTCGGTTCCTGGACAGGTACTGGTACGCGTATGCGATGGTGCTGCCGGTCGTGGTGGTCATCGCGGTGTTGGTGCTCTACCCGCTCGCGCAGGGCGTGTTCTTCACCTTCACGAACATCAACGAGGGCAACATCGCCAACCCGATCCTCGAGCGGCCGGCGAGCTACGACGTGGTGGGGTTCAAGAACTACCTCAACGTGCTGTCCGGCGGTGAGTCGTTCGGTGCGTTCTGGGGGACTTTGGTCCGCACGCTGATCTGGACGTTCTCGTGCGTGTTCTTCCACTACACCATCGGTCTCGGCCTGGCGATGCTGTTGAACCGCCAGGTGAAGGGCCGCACGCTCTACCGCGTGCTGCTGATCCTGCCGTGGGCCGTGCCCGGCTTCATCAGCGCGTTCTCGTGGAAGTACATGTTCAACGCGCAGTACGGGATCATCAACCAGCTCCTGCGCGCGGTCGGCCTGCCGGACCCGGTGTGGCTCGGCCAGTCGAACTGGGCGCTGGTGTCGGTGATCATCGTGAACGTCTGGCTGGGTACGCCGTTCATGATGGTGGCGCTCCTCGGTGGCCTGCAGTCGATTCCCGGCGACCTCTACGAGGCGGCCGAGGTGGACGGCGCCACGCCGTGGCAGCGCTTCCGGCACGTCACGCTGCCGGGCCTGCGTTCGGTGTCGTCGACGGTGATCCTGCTGGGCATCATCTGGACGTTCAACATGTTCCCGGTCATCTACCTGATCGCCGGGCCCAACCCGAACGCCCGGATCCTGGTCACCTACGCGTTCGAGCGCTTCTTCTCCGGCGCGTCCCGCGACTACGCCATCGCGTCGACCTACGGCGTGCTGATCCTTTCGGTGTTGTTGGTGTTCGCCACGATCTACCGGCGGGCGCTGCGCAAGCAGGGCGAGGTGTGGTGACGTGACGCTCGACGCTTCGTCTCTGAAGATGGTGCAGGCCGGCGGTGCCCGGCCGCGCAGGACCGACAGGTCCAAGGGCGCCTCGATCGCGTTGCACGCCACGCTGATCGTCGCGTCGGTCATCGCGGTGTTCCCGGTCTTCTGGGTGTTCGTCACGTCCCTGAAGCCGGACGCGCGCGCGGTCGAGCCGACCCCGAAGCTGTTCAACGAGTCCTCTTTGGACAACTACACCCGCGTGCTGTCGGGCGAGAAGGGCGACTTCCTCGCCTGGTTCGGCAACTCCGTGCTGATCGCGCTGATGACGACCGTCGTCGGCGTCTTCATCTCGGCCACCGCCGGGTACGCGGCCTCGCGGTTCCGGTTCCCCGGCAAGCGCGGCCTGATGATGTCGTTCCTGCTGGTGCAGATGTTCCCGTTCGCGGTGCTCATCGTGCCGCTGTACAACATCCTCATCGCGTTGGGGCTCAACGGAAGCTCCATCGGCCTGGTGCTGGTGTACTGCACGACCGCGGTGCCGTTCTGCACGTACATGTTGAAGGGCTACTTCGACACGGTGCCCTCCGACATCGACGAGGCCGGCCGCGTGGACGGGCTGTCGCCGTTCGGCGTGTTCTGGCGGCTGATCATGCCGCTGGCCAAGCCGGGTCTCGCGGTCACGGCGTTCTACGCGTTCCTCACGGCCTGGGGCGAGGTGGCGTTCGCGTCCGCGTTCCTGTCCGCGGCGGACGAGTCGAAGACGCTGGCCGTCGGCCTGCAGGTGTTCGTGCAGCAGAACAGGACGGAGTGGGGGCACCTCGCCGCCGCGTCGATCCTGGTGGCGATCCCGGCGATCGTCGTGTTCTACCTGGTGCAGCGGTTCCTGGTGCAGGGGCTCGCGTCCGGCGCCGTCAAGGGCTGATCTGCGGGGCTGGAGGTGGCTTCAGGGCCGCCTCCAGCCCTGTTCTGTTCTCGGCGACCCACGTCTGTGCGTTCCGCACGGATCGCACGGCGCCTGATTCGCGCAGCCGCGCCAGCGCGGGGTCGTTCTCGATGCCTTCGGCGCAGCGGTCCTGCCACCACAGGATCATCTCCACGACCTGGCTCCTGTCGTCGAGCCCGTAGGCGTCGCACAGCACACGAAGCTGTTCTCCCGTTGCGGCGAGGTCGTCCACCGCCGGTCCGAGGTCCAGGTACTGCCAGCACATGTGCGCCACGTCGTGGATGCGCGCGCCCGGTGCGGCGAGGTCCCAGTCGAGGACCGCGACCGGCACGCCGTCGCGGTACACGGTGTTCCTCGGGGCCAGGTCGTTGTGGCACACGACCTCCTGGTCGCCGGCCAGCGCGGTGCCGGCGGTCAGGTCGTGGAACCGCCGTACCAGCCGCGCCAGTTCGGCCAGGTCCCCGGTGGACCGCGCGGGAACGTGACCTTCGAGGAACGTCAGCACCTCCCGGCCCTGCCCGTCGATGCCGAGGAACCTCGGCGCGCCCGGCCACCCGTGCCGTTCGAGGTGGAGCAGCAGCCGGTGGACGAAGTCGGAGCGCTCCGACGTCCTGCGTCGCACCGTGTCCCCGACGCGGACCACCTCGTTGACGAATCCGCCCGGCAGCGGTTGTTCGTTCACGCTCCTGAACGCCGCGGGGCCAACCCGTCCAGCACGACGCCGACGGCTCCGTCCACAACGGACCGATCGCCGCGGGTGTTCGCCAGCGCCCTGATCAGCACGTAGACCTCGTCCACCGTGGTGTCGGCCCGCACCTCCCCGGCCTCCTGTCCGCGGGACAGCAGCACCTCGACGGCGTCGCGCAACCGGAGGGCCGCGGCCCTCACCTCGTCGGCGGAGTCGTCCGGAGCGCCGGTCCGTTCGCGCAACGCGAGCAGCGCGAGTTTCGCCGGGGCGCCCGAGATCAGCTCCCGGAACGTCGTCCGGAACGCCTCCCCGGCCTCGCCGCCGTCCTCCGCCCGCGCCCGCGCCGTGGCGGTGAGCAGCGCGAGGTGCCGCACGACGGTGGCCTCGACCAGCAGTTGTTTCGTCGGGAAGTGCCGGAACACGGTGCCGATCCCGACGCCGGCGCGACGGGCGATCTCCTCGGTCGACCCGGCTTCGCCCGACTCGCCGAAGACCTCCTCCGCCGCGGCCAGCACCCGGTCCCGATTCG
This sequence comes from Lentzea sp. NPDC058436, assembly GCF_042721515.1. Taxonomy (NCBI): domain Bacteria; kingdom Bacillati; phylum Actinomycetota; class Actinomycetes; order Pseudonocardiales; family Pseudonocardiaceae; genus Lentzea; species Lentzea sp. NPDC058436. Next base: position 52,017 of record NZ_JBHXLF010000030.1, on the reverse strand, counting down.
CCTGCGCGTCGCTCCGCATCCCGCCATCCTCGCGCTTGTCATCCGGAGTCTCGACTCCGTATATTCCGGAGTCCAGACTCCGGAAAGGAGAACATCGCTGATGCGCACCGCAGAAGAGACGTTCCGCGCCCTGCTCGACAGCGTCTGCCGCCTGCAGAACGGCGACGGGAGCCAGGTCGACGTGCTGGCCGGGTTCTACGCGGAGGAGACCGACGTCCGGCACCCGATGGCCCCGCTCGGCGACACCCCGCTGCTCGGTCGCGAGGCGCTCCGGCGGCACTTCGGCGCGGCGGGACCGCCGGCTCCGGCCGGGTTCCGCGTCGAGGACGTCCACGTCCACCGGACCGACGACCCCGAGGTGGTCGTCGGCGAGTTCACCTACCGCGGCGACGGCGACTGGGCCGCGTCGAGCGTCATCGTCCTGCGGGTCCGCGACGGGGTGATCGTCGAGTCGCGGGACTACCTCGACCACTTGGGACTCGCGCGGGCCAGGGGGCGGCTCGGCGCCCTCTGCGAAGCGCTCGTGTCACCACGCGCCTGAACGTAAGCGCTTACGTTGCGAACCCGTGCAACGTAAGCGCTTTCGTCTGTTCACGTAAGCGCTTGCAACACCTAACGTCGCGTCCAGACAAGGGTGAAAGGTGCGTCACATGGCAGAGGTGTCCTACGTCAAGGCTTCGCGCGTGTTCTCCGGCAACCCGCCGGTCCGCGCCGTCGACGAGCTGTCCCTGGAGGTCGCGGACGGCGAGTTCCTGGTGCTGGTCGGTCCGTCCGGTTCCGGCAAGTCGACCGCGCTGCGCATGCTCGCGGGCCTGGAGGACATCGACGAGGGCGCCATCCACATCGGTGGCAAGGACGTCACCAACGTGCCGCCGAAGGGCCGGGACATCGCGATGGTGTTCCAGTCCTACGCGCTGTACCCGCACATGACCGTCGCGGAGAACATGGGCTTCGCGCTCAAGCTGCGCGGTGTGGCGAAGACCGAGATCAAGGCGAAGGTCGAAGAGGCCGCCAAGATGCTCGACCTCACCAAGTACCTGGAGCGCAAGCCGAAGGCGCTCTCCGGTGGTCAGCGCCAGCGCGTCGCCATGGGTCGCGCCATCGTCCGCGAGCCCTCCGTGTTCCTCATGGACGAGCCGCTGTCCAACCTGGACGCCAAGCTGCGCGTCGAGACGCGTGCGAACATCGCCGCCCTCCAGCAGCGCCTCGGCACCACCACGATCTACGTCACGCACGACCAGGTCGAGGCCATGACGATGGGCCACCGGGTCGCGGTGCTCAAGGACGGCCTGCTGCAGCAGTGCGACACGCCTCGCGCGCTGTACGACCGCCCGGCCAACGCGTTCGTCGCGGGCTTCATCGGCTCGCCGGCCATGAACCTCAAGACCGTCCCGATCAGCGCGGAGGGCGCCAAGCTCGACGGCATCGTCGTGCCGCTGTCGCGTGCCGCGCTCGACGCCGCCGGTGGTCTGGACGAGGTCACCTTCGGCATTCGCCCCGAGGCGCTCGGCATCGTGCCGTCGGGCGAGGAGGGCATGGAGATGACCGTCGAGCTCGTCGAGGAGCTCGGTGCCGACGCGCTCGTGCACGGCGCCGTGAAGATCGGTGAGTCGTCGCAGCGCTTCGTCGTCCGCGTCGACGGCCGCACGCCTCCGACCCTGGGTCAGCACGTCAAGGTCGCCGTCCGCGACCACAGCGAGATCCACCTGTTCCACCCCGAGTCGGGCGAGCGCCTGGAGTCCTGAGTCACACGTTCGAGCCCCCGGCGTGACCGCCGGGGGCTTTTTCGTGTCGTAATATGAACTCGACAACGGTTTCCATTACCTGATCGAGGGACGGCGTGATGACTCTCCGCAACGCTCTGGTCGGCACTCTCGCCGTCGTGAGCCTGGCTGCCTGTGGCACCTCCACGCCGTCCGCCGACAGCGGCAAGATCCAGGTCGTCGCCTCCACGAACGTCTGGGGCAGCGTCGTCAAGGCCGTCGGCGGCGACGCGGTCGAGGTCAAGGCCCTGCTGGACGACCCGTCGGCCGACCCGCACTCGTACGAGAGCAAGCCCGCGGACGCCGCGCTGGTCAAGGACGCCAAGCTGGTCGTGTTCAACGGCGGCGGCTACGACGACTTCTTCGCCAAGCTGATCACCAGCGACGCCACCAAGAAGGTCGAGGCGTTCCCGCTCGCCGACAACCACGCCGAGCCGTCGACCGGCACGCCCGACGCCGACGGTCACGACCACAGCGTGAACGAGCACGTCTGGTACGACCTGCACACCGTCCAGGCGGTGGCCGAGGCCGCGGCGAACGAGCTCGGCGCCATCGCGCCGGACAAGAAGACGACGTTCGAGAAGAACACCGCCGACTTCTCCGCCAAGCTGGAGGAGCTCGAGAAGAAGATCGCGGGCGTCGGCCAGGGCAAGAAGGTCGTCGCGACCGAGCCCATCGCGCACTACCTGCTTGAGGAGTCCGGCGCGCAGGACGTGACGCCTGAGGCGTTCAGCAAGGCGATCGAGGAGGAGTCGGACGTGCCGGCGGCCGCCCTCGCGGAGATGAACCAGCTGGTCGAGGGCAAGCAGGTCAACGTGCTGGTGGAGAACACCCAGACCGAGAACCAGGTCACGAAGGGCGTCGTCGAGAAGGCTCGCACGGCCGGCGTCGCCGTCGTCGCGGTCACCGAGACGTTGCCCGAGGGCGTGACCGGCTACCTTGACTGGATGAGCAAGCAGGTTGACGCGCTTTCGCAGGCGCTCAAGGCATGACCGCGATCTCGCTGCGCGGGGCACGGCTGTCCTACGGGGACAGAGTGCTGTGGGACGGGCTCGACCTCGACGTCGAGCCCGGTGAGTTCCTGGCGGTCCTGGGGCCCAACGGTTCCGGCAAGACCAGCCTGATGCGCGTGCTGCTCGGCCTGCAGCCGCTGTCGTCCGGCACGGTCAAGATCGCCGGCGGCAACCACGCCATCGGGTACGTCCCGCAGCAGCGAGCGCTGGACCAGTCCATGACGTTGCGCGGCCGCGACCTCGTCGGCCTGGGCCTGGACGGCCACGCGTGGGGCTTCGGCCTGCGCGGCCGCCGCGAACGCCGGATCCGCGTCGACGCGGCCATCGAGGCGGTCGGCGGCACCCGGTACGCGGACTCGCCCATCGGACTGCTGTCCGGCGGTGAACAGCAACGGCTGCGCGTCGCCCAGGCCCTGGTCGGCGACCCCTCCGTGCTGCTGTGCGACGAGCCGTTGCTGTCCCTGGACCTCGCGAACCAGCGCGTCGTGTCCGAGCTGATCGACAAGCGCCGCCGCGAGTCCGACACGGCCGTCCTGTTCGTGACGCACGAGCTGAACCCGGTGCTGCCGCTGGTAGACCGGGTCCTGTACCTGGTCGGCGGCCGGTTCCGGATCGGCACGCCGGAAGAGGTCATGAACTCGCGGACGCTGTCCGAGCTGTACCGGACGCCGGTCGAGGTCGTGCGGGTGCGCGACCAGATCCTGGTGGTCGGCGCGGGCGCCTGCGAGGAGCAGACGCACCACCTGACGGCGGAGGCCGCGTCGTGAGCTTCCTCGACCTGCTGTCGCTCGACTTCGTCCAGACCGCGCTGATCGCGGCCGCCGTGCTGGGACTCGTGGCCGGCGTGCTCGGGCCTTTGGTGGTCACGCGCAAGATGGCCTTCGCGGTGCACGGCACCAGCGAGCTCGCGTTCACCGGTGGTGCGGCGGCGTTGTTGCTGGGCATCGGGATCGGCTACGGCGCACTGGCCGGGTCGATCATCGCCGCGGTGTTGCTCGGCGTGTTGTCGCGGCGGGAGAGCGATCGCGACTCGGTGATCGGGGCGATTCTCGCGTTCGGGCTCGGGCTGGGGATTCTGATGCTCGCCCTGTACAAGGGGCGGGCCAGCAACAAGTTCGGGCTGTTGACCGGGCAGATCGTCGGGGTCGACTCGACCGACCTGAACCTGCTGGTCGTCTCTTCTGTCGTGGTGCTCGTGGTGCTGGCCTTCATCTACCGGCCGTTGTTCTTCGCTTCGGTGGACCCGGATGTCGCTGTGTCGCGCGGGGTTCCGGTGCGGGCGTTGTCGATCGTGTTCGCGGTGCTGGTCGGGATCGCTACCGCGTTGTCGGTTCAGGTCGTTGGGGCGTTGTTGGTGCTGGCGTTGATGATCACGCCTGCTGCTGCGGCCATGCGGGTTACCGCTTCTCCTTTGCGGGCCACGGTTTTGTCCGTGGTGTTCGCTGAGGTTGCTGCTGTGGGTGGGATTTTGCTGTCGTTGCAGCCTGGGTTGCCGGTTTCCGCTCTGGTTACCGCGGTCAGCTTTGTGATCTACCTGGTTTGTCGTGGGGTTGGGGCTGTTCGGCGGCGGGCTGCTTGAAACCCTGGGGCTCCGCCCCAGACCCCGCCAATCTGATCAAAAGCCGGGGCCAGCGCCCTCGGCAGGTAGATGGCACGCCCGTTGCTTTTGGCGGCTGCGCGTTGCGTTGGTTGGTTGCGTTCCGTGGGGTGGCTTCGTCACGAGTCGCACCAAGAGCGGGCCACATCAGAGGAGGGGTGTCAAACCGCCGAAGAGCGTGGCGGTTTGACACCCCTCCTCTGATGCAGCAAGTGCTGTGGCACGACTCGTGACGAAGCCACCCCACCCAGGCATCTTGGTAAGGACGGCTCGCCTGCGGCATCGCGTTCGATCTGCGCTCACCCGGCCGTTGGCGTCCCGCTGCCGCGCCGCCCTCCCCCCGCCCGTCGTCCCGCTGCGCCGTCACCCCAGCCGCGCCGTCACCCCAGCCGCGCCGTGCCGCCACCCCGGACACCACGTCGTCCCCCACCAGGCCCCGTCCCCACCAGGCCCCAGCCCCACCCACCGCGCCGCGATCAAGCCATCCGTCGCGGACTGCTCCCCAACCCGCCTGCCGCGGCGCCGTTCAGCACCGTCCCCTCCGGATAGCCGAGCGGCAGGTACATCCACACGTCGTCCCACCGCTCACCCCCCACCGCGATCGCATTGGGCATCCGCCCGCACTCCCGGAACCCAAGCCCCTCATACAGCTCGATGGCCCCGTGGTTGTTCCCACGCACCCCGAGCATCAAGATCTCAAGACCTGCCGCGCGGGCGTTCGACACCAACCCCTCCACCACGAGCCGCCCGAGCCCCAGCCCGCGTGCCGAAGGGTGCGCCATGATCTGCTGGATCTCGGCCCGGTGCTGGAACACGGCGGTCGAGCCCCGCCGCCACAAACCCACGGCTCGCACCACACCGTCCACACAGGCGACGGCGAAGGCCGCGTCGCCGTCTCGGACCTGCTTCAGCACGCCGTCCAGCCAAGTGGAGATCCGGTCCGGGCCAGGGGGTTCGTGGTAGCCGACCGCGCCGCCCGCCGCCACCACGTCGTGCACCACCGCGTGGATCTCGGTGCGGAGGTGGTCGTCTGCTTCCGAGAGCCAGCGCAAGGTCGTGGACATGCGCTGATCGTAATTGCGTCGAGAATTGTCAGACCCGTTCGTTACCGTCGGGTGGGTGGACAACCTCGTTGAGGCCAAGGCTCTGACCAAGCACTTCGGATCGTTCGAGGCCGTGCGCGGCATCGACGTCGAGGTGCGGCGGGGTGAGGCGTTCGGGTTTCTCGGGCCCAACGGGGCCGGGAAGTCGTCGACCATGCGGATGATCTCGTGCGTGTCCGGGCGGACCGGGGGAGATCTCACGGTTCTCGGCATGGACCCCGCCACGGAGGGGCCGAAGATCCGGGCGCGGCTCGGGGTGGTGCCGCAGCTCGACAACCTCGACACGGAGTTGACGGTCCGGCAGAACCTGCAGATCTACGGGCGGTACTTCGGGATGTCGCGGCAGAAGTGTCGTGAGAAGGCCGAGGAGTTGCTGGAGTTCGCGCAGCTCTCGGACCGGGCCGACCACGAGGTCGAGCCGCTCAGCGGTGGGATGAAGCGGCGGCTCACGATCGCGCGGTCGTTGGTCAACGATCCGGAGCTGCTGTTGCTCGACGAGCCGACGACCGGGTTGGACCCGCAGGCGCGACATCTGTTGTGGGACAGGCTGTTCAGGCTCAAACAAGACGGTGTCACGCTCATCATCACGACCCACTACATGGACGAGGCGGAGCAGCTGTGCGACCGGCTCGTGGTCATGGACGGCGGGCGGATCGCGGCCGAGGGGTCGCCCAGCGAGCTGATCAACCGGTACTCGACGCGGGAGGTGCTGGAGCTGCGGTTCCAGCCGGGGGCCGAGAAGCCTGACCTGGAGAGGTTCGCCGAGCGGGTCGAGGTGTTGCCGGACCGGTTGTTGCTCTACACGCAGGACGGCGAGCACACGCTGAACGTGGTGCACGAGCAAGGGGTGCAGCCGGTGCAGAGCCTGGTGCGGCGCAGTTCGCTGGAGGACGTGTTCCTGAGGCTCACCGGCCGGACGTTGGTGGACTGATGGAGACGTTGAGGGCTTCCTGGTTCGGGTTCGAGAAGACCTGGACGTGGTACCGGCGCAACTGGCGGGCCACGGCGGTGTCGAGCTTCCTGACGCCGGTGCTGTTCCTGCTGGCGCTCGGGCTGGGGTTCGGGTCGCAGGTGCAGTCGACGGCGTTGATCGGGGGCGTGCCGTACCTGCAGTACCTCGCGCCCGCGCTGGTCGTGGTCACGGCGGTGCAGGGGGCGACGTTCGAGTCGACTTTCCCCGTCATGTCGCAGTTCATGTGGCAGAAGTCGTTCATCGCCATGGTGGCCACGCCGATCACGCCTGCGCAGGTGCTCTACTCGCAGGTGATGTGGATCGGCTCGCAACTGTTGCTGCGGTCGATCGTGTTCGTGGGCATCGCCGCTCTCCTCGGTGCGGCGGCCGGGCCGGGGATCCTGCTGGCCATTCCGGTCGCGACGCTGGCGGGGCTGGCGTTCAGTGCGCCGCTCGTGGCGTACAGCGCGACGTTGGACAAACCCGAGGCCTTCAACAACATCTTCCGGTTCGTGCTGATGCCGATGACGTTGTTCACCGGCGCGTTCTTCCCGGTCAGCCAGCTGCCGGACTGGTTGCTGCCGCTGGTGTGGCTCACGCCGGCGTGGCACGGCATCGAGCTCGCGCGCGGCGCGACGTTCGGCACGCTGGACCTCTTACCGGCGTTGGGGCACATCGCGTACCTCGGCGCGTTGGTCGCCGTTGGCGTCGCGCTCGGCGTTCGCTTCTTCCACCGGAGGCTGGCGGTATGACGCAGACACTCGACCGCGCCGATCAGGCGAAACCCGCCAGCGTGGGGCTGTTGTGGCGGGTGATCCCGCCGGGGCTCTACGGCAGGCGCGCGAGCATGCTCGTCGAACGGTCCGCCGTGGTGAACAAACGCGCGTGGTTCGTGCTGGTCGGCGGGGCGTTCGAGCCGATGCTGTTCCTGTGGTCGCTGGGCCTCGGGTTCGGGCAGATGGTGACGGCGGTGGCCGGGCCGGACGGGCGGCCGATCAGCTACGCCGCGTTCGTGGCGCCCGCGTTGCTGGCGGCCAGCGCGATGAACGGGGCCGTGTACGACGCGACGTTCAACGTGTTCTTCAAGTTCAAGTACGCGAAGCTCTACGACGCGATGCTCACGACCCCGATGGGGCCGATGGACATCGCGATCGGCGAGATCTCCTGGGCGTTGCTGCGGGGTGGTCTGTACTCGGCGGGGTTCCTCGGCGTGATGCTCGGGATGGGGCTCATCGCCTCGCCGTGGGCCTTGCTGGCCCTGCCCGCGGCGCTGCTGGTCGCGTTCGCGTTCGCGGCGGTGGGCATGGCGGCGACGACGTTCATGCGCTCGTGGCAGGACTTCGACCTCGTGCAACTCGCGGTGCTGCCGCTGTTCCTGTTCTCGACGACGTTCTACCCGCTGTCGGTTTACCCGGGCTGGCTGCAGACGGTGGTGACGTGGACGCCGCTCTACCACGCCATCGAGCTCATGCGCGGCCTCACGCTGGGCGTGGTCGGCTGGGGCATGCTCGGTCACCTCGCGTACTTCGCGGTGCTGGCGGCCGCCGGAACGGTCGTGGCGGCCCGGCGTTTGGGCAAGTTGTTGCTGGACTGAGGCGCGATTCGGCCCCCGGCTGTGGGGGCCGTTACTCTGGTCGTGTGAGTGTCGAGTCTGTTTTCCCCAGGTTGGAGCCACTGCTGCCGCGGATCTCCAAGCCGGTGCAGTACGTCGGCGGGGAGCTCAACGCGACCGTCAAGGACTGGGACGCGGCGTCCGTGCGCTGGGCTTTGATGTACCCCGACGCGTATGAGGTCGGGCTGCCCAACCAGGGCGTCATGATCCTCTACGAGATCCTCAACGAGCTGCCGGACGTGCTCGCCGAGCGCACGTACGCCGTGTGGCCGGACCTCGAAGCGCTGATGCGCGAGCACGACGTCCCGCAGTTCACGGTCGACGGGCACCGCCCGCTGAAGGCGTTCGACCTGATGGGCATCAGCTTCGCGACGGAGCTGGGCTACACGAACATGCTGACGGCGCTGGACCTCGCGGGCATCCCGTTGCACGCCGAGGACCGCACCGAGGACCACCCCATCGTGGTCGCCGGCGGGCACGCGGCGTTCAACCCCGAGCCGATCGCGGACTTCGTGGACGCGGCGGTGCTCGGCGACGGCGAAGAGGCCGTCCTGGAGATCACCGAGATCGTCCGCGCGTGGAAGGCCGAGGGCAGCCCCGGCGGCCGCGACGAGGTGCTGACCAGGCTCGCCGAGACCGGCGGCGTGTACATCCCGCGCTTCTACGACGTGGAGTACCTGCCGGACGGCCGCATCCAGCGCGTCGTGCCGAACCGCGACCGGGTCCCGTACCGCGTCTTCAAGCGCACCACGATGGACCTCGACGCGTGGCCGTACCCGAAGCAGCCGCTGGTGCCGCTCGCCGAGAGCGTCCACGAGCGGATGAGCGTCGAGATCTTCCGCGGCTGCACCCGAGGCTGCCGCTTCTGCCAGGCGGGCATGATCACCCGCCCGGTGCGCGAGCGGTCCATCGAGGGCATCGGCGCCATGGTCCAGAAGGGCCTGGAGGCGACGGGCTTCGAAGAGGTCGGCCTGCTGTCGTTGTCGAGCGCCGACCACAGCGAGATCGCCGAGATCACCAAGGGCCTCGCCGACCGCTACGAGGGCACGAACACGGGCCTGAGCCTGCCGAGCACCCGCGTGGACGCGTTCAACATCGACCTCGCGAACGAGCTCTCCCGCAACGGAAGGCGCTCGGGCCTCACCTTCGCGCCCGAGGGCGGCAGCGAGCGGATGCGCCGCGTCATCAACAAGATGGTGTCCGAGGAGGACCTCATCCGGACGGTGTCGGCCGCGTTCTCCAACGGCTGGCGGCAGGTGAAGCTCTACTTCATGTGCGGCCTCCCGACCGAGGAGGACGAGGACGTCCTGCAGATCGCGGAGATGGCGAAGAACGTCATCCGAGCCGGCCGTCAGGCCAGCGGCCGCAACGACGTCCGCTGCACCATCTCGATCGGCGGTTTCGTGCCCAAGCCGCACACGCCGTTCCAGTGGGCCCCGCAGTGCGACCCGGACGTCGTCGACGACAGGTTGCGCAAGCTCCGCGAGGCCGTCAACGCCGACCGCAGCCTCGGCCGCAACATCGGCATGCGCTACCACGACGGCAAGCCGAGCCTCATCGAAGGCCTGCTCAGCCGCGGTGACCGCCGCATCGGCAAGGTCATCGAGGCCGTGTGGCGCGACGGCGGCCGGTTCGACGGCTGGAGCGAACACTTCAGCTACGACCGCTGGACCGCCATGGCCGCGCGGGAGCTGGAACCGCTCGGCGTAGACCTGGCCTGGTACACGACCCGCGAGCGCGAGGAGCTGGAGGTCCTGCCCTGGGACCACCTCGACTCGGGCCTCGACAAGGAATGGCTCTGGGCCGACTGGCAGGACGCGCTCGACGAGCGCGAGCAGGACGACTGCCGCTGGACCCCGTGCTTCGACTGCGGCGTCTGCCCGGCCATGGGCACGGACATCGAGGTCGGCCCGACGGGCCGCAAGCTGCTGCCGATCTCGCCGGTGGGCGTCGGTTCGCCGGTGAAGAACCCGGCACTGACGCCGTAACCGGCCTCTGGCGGGGTACGAGCCGACGACAGGGCCCGCGAAAGCGGGCCCTGTTTCGTGTCGGGCGGCTTCGTGATGGTGGCAGGCGCTTCCGCGACCGCGCACACCGCGTTCGCACCGCCCGCGCACGCCGCCCCGGCCGCGCAGCCGCTACGCGCGCATCCGTGCTCTACGCGAGCACGCCGGTGCTACGAGCGCACGCCGGTGCTACGAGCGCAGCCTTGCTACCCGTACAGGTCGCCTGACGCGCGGCGCAGCGCGATCCACGTCCTCATGCGCGCGCAGCCGCTCTACAGCGCACAGCCGCTCTGCGCGCACGGGTCGCCCTTGCGCTACCACCCGTCTGTGTCTCACGCGCGCACGGCCTTCTCACGCGCGCACGGCCGCGCCACCGCCTGTTCGAGGCCCTCACACGCGTGCGGTCGTTTCACGCGCGTACGGCCGCGCCACCGCCCGTGCGCGGCCTCACACGCGTGCGGCGGTCCTCACACGCGCACGGCCGCCCTACGCGCGCACAGCCTCACTCCGCGCCCGATCCCGCCACGTGCCCGTCCGCACCTCAACCGAGCCGCGTGCCCGTCCGCAGCCCAACGCGCGCACAAAAGGACGCCCGCGCCGCCCATCCCAGCCACCAACCGGGCCCTACTTCGTCACCGCGGCCAGAGCGTCCACAAGCCCGTGCCCGTAGAACGAGTTGTACTCCGAGTACCCGGTGCAGAAAGCGTCCTGCACCCCGGTCCCGTTCAAGTCGTAGTCCCCAGGACAAGCCAAAGTCTCAGCCTGAGCGTTCAACATCCGCCCCAACGACACAGCATCCGTCTCGGGGTGCGTAGAAGCGATCAACGCGGCCACCCCGGCCGCGTGCGGCGCCGCCATCGACGTCCCGCACGAGTAGTCGTAGCCGGACGGCACGGTCGACAACACGCACCCGGTCGGCGTCCGCGCGTCACCGCCCGGCGCCGTCACGTCGATCGCGCCCAGCCCGTACGAGCTGTACCCCGCCTTGGTCTTGGTCGACTCCACCGCCGACACGCCGACCACGTTCTTGAGCTGGGCGGGCAGCACCACGCACGTCGAGTCGACCGGCCTCGTCTGCGACTCGCCGTTCGTCGGCGACATCGAGTCGCGTCCGGGGCGGGAGAGGTCCGCGGCGGCGTTGCCCGCGGCGGCGACGGTCAGCACGTTCTGCGAGGTCGCGTAGTCCACGGCGCGGCGCACGGCCTCGTAGATGACGCGCTGGCCCGGCTCGCTCTGGCACGTGAACAGGTACGGGTCGATGAAGTAGCTGTTGTTGGTGATGGTCATGCCCTGCGCGGCGGCCCACATGAAGCCGCACACCGCGTACTCGGGGTAGATGAAGCCCTCGTCGTCGACGACCTTCACGGACGCGATGCGCACGCCCGGTGCGACGCCCGTGGTGCCGCGGCCGTCGTCCGCGGCGGCGATGGTGCCGGCGACGTGCGTGCCGTGGGCCGAGGTCGTCGGGGCCCACGAGGACGGCGACGTGTCGGGCTTGCCGGTCAGGCATCCGGCGGACAGCTCCGGTGCCAGCGCGTCCACCAGGTCCGGGTGGCGGGCGTCGACGCCCGAGTCCAGCACGCCCACGACGACGGACTTGGAACCAGTCGAGATCTCGTGCGCGGCGGAGGTCTTGATGAGATCCATGTCCCATTGCTCGCCCGAGCGCACGCCGGACGGACGGAGCAGTTCCGTGTCGTCCTTCTTGCGCTTCGGCGACCGCTTCACGCTCTCGGCCTGGGCGCTGTACGCGCGCTGCGGGCCGATCAGCTTGAGGAACGACGGGTCCGGCGAGGTCGCGACGGCGACCGAGATCTCGGGGTAGTAGACGGTCGTGGTGCCGCACGCCTCCGTGATCTCCGCGTCCGCCATCTCAGGGGTCGTGAGCTGCGAGAACACCACCAGGTAGCGCAGCAGCGGACCGGGCTGGATGCATTCGGGGGTCACGGGGGAGACCCAGGGCTGCGCGGCCGCGGGCAGGGACGCCGCCAAGCACCCGGCCGCGAGCAGTGCGGTCATCGCCGCCACTCGAGCGCGGTGGAGCAGAGGCACCAGTGACCTCCAGTCAGGCAGGGCGTCCAGTCAGCCGGACCGTAGCCACGCGCAACGATCTAGACAAGCTGAACGTTCTGAATCAGGTTCACGGTACCGTCCTACTGGACGAACAGCCTGCGCCGATGGGACCGCTCACCCGTCGGAACACCACTCGGGAGCACCGCTGAGCCGCAACCTGCCCAACAACCCCTCCGCCGCGGCGGTGCAGAAACTGCGCCTCCGCTACACCAAGCGGGGGAGGTTGCGTTTCACTTCGCACCGCGACATCGCTCGCACGTTCGAACGTGCGCTGCGCAGGGCAGGCGTACCCATGGCCTACTCCCAGGGGTTCAGTCCTCACCCGAAGGTGTCGTGGGTCGGCGCCGCGCCGACCGGTGTCGCCAGCGAGGCGGAGTACGTCGAGGTGTCCGTGGTCGAGAGGCTCGACCCGGTGGCGCTGAGGGCCGCGCTCGACGAGGCGTTGCCACCCGGCATCGACGTCGTCGAGATCGTCCAGGCGCAAGGTGGCAACCTCACCGAGCGCATCGACGCGAGCGAGTGGCGGATCGAGCTCGACGGGGTCGACCCGGACGAGCTCGCGAAGGCGGTGAGCGTCTTCCTCTCGGCGGAGTCCGTCGAGGTCGAACGGCTCACCAAGAACGGCACGAAGATGCTCGACGTGCGGCCCGCCGTCGTGTCGGCGCTGGTCGAACCACGTTCGAGCGACGCCCGACACGATGACACCGCTTTGTCACAACCGTGTGGGATACTCATGACGGTCGTGCGGCAGGTAACGCCTACCGTCCGACCCGACGACGTGCTGAATGCGCTTCGCGTCGTGGCCGATCTCGTGCCGCCGGTACCTGCGAGAGCAACCCGGATGGCGCAGGGAAGGCTCGACGGCGAAGGCGGTCTGGTGGACCCGCTCCAGCAGGACAGAGAGTCCTGACGAGCGAAGACAGTGTCCGATCAACCGCTGTTCGCCGGGACGCGCAAACAGGAGGAGCGGCGCTGACAGCGGCGTCGTCGTGGGACCTGCGCAAGCGTGCGCCCGGTGAGGCGCCACGCCACTGCGCGCGAGGCAAGGATTCCCGCCGCGAGCAGCGGTGGAGAGACAAAAGAGAGGCCCCTGCGCGGCCGCGTCCTCACGGGACGCGCCCGGGGGTGGAGGAGCTGCATGTCGAACAAGGAACAGCCTGCCGGTGGGACCGGCGGGCAGGGTGTCGTTGCCGCGCGCCCTGAACTGGCGGACCTGCCGGACAAGCTGCGGGTCCACGCACTGGCGAAGCTGCTGTCCGTCAGCAGCAAGGACGTGATGACGGCGCTGGCCGACCTCGGTGAGGTCGCCCGCAGCGCGCAGTCGAGCGTCAGCCGCGACGTGGCGCTGAAGGTCGCCGAGACCCTCGTCGACTGGGACGACGTCGTCACCGGTGAGGTCACCGAGGACTACGAGGCCCCCGCGATCCCGGCGTTCGAGGCACCGGCGCTCGCGCCGATCTTCGCCGCGCCGAGCGCGGTCTTCCTGCCGCCGACGCCGGTCGAGCGCCCCAAGGCGCCCGTCTCGCCGTTCGTGGTCGAGGAGGAGCCGGTCGCCGAGGAGAAGTCCGTCGGTGAGATCGCCGCGGACGAGCTCGACGCCGCCGAGGCCGAGACCGAGGCGGACGCCGATGCCGACGCCGACGGTGACGACGAGAGCGACAGCCGCCGTCGCCGCCGCCGGGGCCGTCGTGGCCGCGGCCGCGGCAAGGGCACCGACGCCGAGGCGGGCGACGAGACCGACGAGGCCTCGGCCGAGGAGGCTCCCGAGACCACCGAGTCCGACGACGACGCCGCCGAGGCCGAGGACGAGGGCGACGAGAGCTCGACCCGCCGTCGCCGCCGCCGTCGCCGCCGCAAGACCGGCACCGACGAGGACGTGTCGTCCGAGGACGACCCGCCGAACACGGTCGTGCACGTGCGTGACGCACGCGACGACAAGGCCGACTCCGAGGCCGCGCAGAGCGAGGTGCGCAGCATCCGCGGCTCCACGCGCCTGGAGGCCAAGCGCCAGCGCCGCCGCGACGGTCGCGAGGCCGGCCGCCGCCGTGCCCCGGTGCTGACCGAGGCCGAGTTCCTGGCCCGCCGCGAGGCCGTGGCCCGCACGATGGTCGTCCGCGAGCGCGGCGACCGCACCCAGATCGGCGTGCTGGAAGACGGCGTGCTGGTCGAGCACTTCGTCACGTCGTCGGGCACCGGCTCGATCGTGGGCAACGTCTACCTCGGCCGCGTGCAGAACGTGCTGCCGAGCATGGAGGCCGCGTTCATCGACATCGGCCGCGGCCGCAACGCCGTGCTGTACGCCGGTGAGGTCGACTGGGACGCCGCCGGTCTCGAAGGCAAGTCCCGCAAGATCGAACAGGCGCTGAGCAGCGGCGACTCCGTGCTCGTCCAGGTCACCAAGGACCCGGTCGGCCACAAGGGCGCGCGCCTCACCACCCAGATCAGCCTCCCGGGCCGCTTCCTCGTCTACGTGCCGGGCGGCGGTGCCACGGGCATCAGCCGCAAGCTGCCGGACAACGAGCGCAAGCGCCTCAAGGACATCCTCAAGCGCGTCGTCCCCGAGGACGCCGGCGTGATCATCCGCACCGCCTCGGAGGGCATCTCCGAGGAGGAACTCGGCCGCGACGTCACGCGTCTGCAGGCCCAGTGGAAGGTCATCAAGGAGAAGTCCGACAGCACCTCCACCAAGGCGCCGACGCTGCTCTACGAGGAGCCGGACCTGCTGGTGAAGGTCGTTCGCGACCTGTTCACCGAGGACTTCGCGCAGCTCGTCGTCCAGGGCGACGAGGCGTGGGAGGTCATCGACTCCTACGTCCGCCACGTGGCGCCTGACCTGCAGGACCGCCTGAAGAAGCACGTCGGCAACAGCGACTCCTTCGTGGAGTACCGCATCGACGAGCAGCTGATGAAGGCGCTCGACCGCAAGGTCTGGCTGCCCTCGGGCGGCTACCTGATCATCGACCGCACCGAGGCGATGACGGTCATCGACGTCAACACCGGCAAGTTCACCGGGTCGGGCGGCAACCTCGAGGAGACCGTCACGCGCAACAACCTGGAGTCGGCGGAGGAGATCGTCCGCCAGCTCCGGCTGCGCGACATCGGCGGCATCATCGTCATCGACTTCATCGACATGGTCCTGGAGTCGAACCGCGACCTGGTGCTGCGCCGCCTGACCGAGTGCCTCGGCCGCGACCGCACGCGTCACCAGGTCGCCGAGGTCACCTCGCTGGGCCTCGTGCAGATGACCCGCAAGCGGGTCGGCACCGGCCTGCTGGAGGCGTTCAGCCAGACGTGCGAGCACTGCCGCGGCCGTGGCGTCGTCGTGTCCACCGAGCCCGTGCACTCGCACGGCGGTGGCAACGGAGGCGGCCAGCAGCAGGCCCAGGGCGGTGGCCGCAAGTCGCGCCGCAACAAGGGCGGCGGCGAGCAGGCGGCCGAGACCACCGAGGTCGTCGAGGCGTCGGTCGAAGCCCCCGAGGCCCCGGTCGAGCCCGAGGTCGTCGAGCCGGGCGAGCCCGAGGACACCTCCGAGGACGCCGTCGCGGCCGACCAGGAGCACGAGGCCCACGGGCGCCGTCGCCGTCGCCGCCGTGGTCGTGACAAGGAGCCGCAGGCCGTCGTCGACGCGGTCGTGGTCGAGGAGCAGGCGCTCAACGGCCACGTGCCGCACGAGGTCGCCGAGGACCCGGCACCGGTCGAGGTCGACCCGGTCGTGGTCGCCGAGCCCGAGCCCGTCGTGATCGAGGAGACGGCCGAGGAGCTCGTCGAGCCGGTCGCCCAGGAGCCCGTCGAGCCGCCGGCCGTGACGGGCCGCATCGGCTCGCAGCAGCCTGCCGTGACCGGTCGCATTGGCTCGCAGCAGCCCGCTGTCACCGGTCGTATCGGCTCGCAGCTGCCCCCGCAGGCCGAGGAGCCCGAGCAGGAGCCCGTGGCGGCCCCTGAGCCGGTTGCCGCACCCGAGCCCGTCGCCGAGGCCCCTGCGGCCGTCGTGGAGGCCCCCGCGGCCCGTCCGCGGCGCCGTGCGGCCAAGCGCGCGGCCGGTGCCCCTGCCGCGACCGAGGCGCCCGCCCCGGTCGTCGTGGAGGTGCCCACGCAGCCAGAGGTCCAGATGCCCGCACCGGTGGTCACCACCACCCGCAGGCGCCGCGCCGTGTCGCGGCCCGCGGGACCGCCGGTCCAGGAGGACTGACGCGCGAGAAGTGAGACCGGGGTCGCCTGCTCAGGCGGCCCCGGTTTTGCTTTGTGCCAAGGGGTTGTGAGGGACGGCATAGCCTGCGCGAACGCGATCCGGGCACCCCGGTTTGCTCCCGGCGTACCCACTCCCGTAACCTTGATGACGGCCCGCCATCCGACGGGTCCTGTCGTGTGCCTCCTCTGGTGCCTTTTGGTGGAAACACCTTCCCAGACTGGTTGGCGCATGGCCCGTCACCATCGAGTAGCAGGAGACTTCCGTCCTGATGTACGCGATCGTCAAGACCGGCGGCAAGCAGTACAAGGTCGCTGTCGGCGACATCGTCGAGGTCGAGAAGCTCGAGGGCGAGCCGGGCACCGAAATCTCCCTCCAGGCGCTGCTCGTGGTCGACGGCACTGACGTCACCGCAGACGCGGCGGCCCTGGCGAAGTTCTCGGTTACCGGCAAGCTGGTCGAGCACACCAAGGGCCCGAAGATTCGCATCCACAAGTTCAAGAACAAGACCGGCTACCACAAGCGACAGGGTCACAGGCAGAAGCTGACCCGCGTCGAGGTCACCGGCATCACCGGTAAGTGAGGACCTGACTTCTCATGGCACACAAAAAGGGTGCATCCAGTTCCCGCAACGGCCGTGACTCCAACGCTCAGTACCTGGGCGTGAAGCGGTACGGCGGTCAGGTCGTCAAGGCCGGCGAGATCCTGATCCGCCAGCGCGGCACCAAGTTCCACCCCGGCGTCGGCGTCGGCATCGGCAAGGACGACACGCTGTTCGCCCTGCTGCCGGGTTCGGTGGAGTTCGGTACGAAGCGCGGTCGCAAGACCGTCAACATCGTTCCGGTCGCGGTCTGAGGACCGTTTCCGCAACGTAGTTAGACCTCTGCGAGGGGCGGGACCGGTCAACCGGCTCCGCCCCTCGTTTTTTGTCTCCGTCTTGCTTGCACTCAAGCAAGTGGCTTGAAGGGAAGTAGTTCCGTGGCCCGCTTCGTAGACCGGGTGGTGATCCACGCTGCCGCCGGCAACGGGGGCAACGGGTGTGCTTCAGTGCACCGCGAGAAGTTCAAGCCGCTCGGCGGCCCGGACGGCGGCAACGGGGGCAGTGGCGGCAACGTCATCCTCGTCGTCGACTCGCAGGTGCACACCCTGCTGGACTTCCACTTCCGCCCGCACGCCTCCGCCACCAGCGGCAAGGCCGGTGCCGGTGCGAACCGCGACGGCGCCAACGGCGACGACCTGGTCCTGCGCGTCCCGGACGGCACCGTCGTGCTGACCGAGGCCGGCGAGATCGTCGCGGACCTCGTCGGCGAGGGCACCCAGCTCATCGCCGCCGCCGGTGGCCGTGGCGGTCTGGGCAACGCCTCGCTCGCGTCCAAGGCCCGCAAGGCCCCCGGTTTCGCGCTGCTCGGCGAGCCGGGCGAGACGCGTGACCTGGTGCTGGAGCTCAAGTCCGTCGCGGACGTCGGCCTGCTGGGCTTCCCGTCGGCCGGCAAGTCGTCGCTGATCTCCGTGCTCTCCGCCGCGAAGCCGAAGATCGCCGACTACCCGTTCACGACGCTGGTCCCGAACCTCGGCGTGATCACCGCGGGCGAGACCATCTTCACGATGGCGGACGTCCCCGGCCTGATCCCCGGTGCGTCGCAGGGCAAGGGCCTCGGCCTCGACTTCCTGCGCCACATCGAGCGCACCGCCGTGCTCGCGCACGTCGTCGACTGCGCCACGTACGAGCCGGGCCGCGACCCGATCGCCGACATCGACGCGCTGGAGAAGGAACTCTCCGAGTACACCCCGGCGCTGGGCGGCAACTTCGAGGACCGCCCGCGCGTGGTGATCCTCAACAAGGTCGACATCCCGGACGCCCAGGACCTCGCCGACATCGTCCGCCCGGAGATCGAGGCCCGCGGCCTGCCGGTCTTCGAGGTGTCGACCGTGTCCCGCCAGGGTCTGCGAGAGCTGACGTTCAAGCTGGCCGAGGTCGTGCGCGAGTACCGCGAGGCCCAGCCGAAGAAGGAATCGACCCGAATCGTGTTGCGGCCGACCGCCGTCGACGACCAGGGCTTCACCGTGACCGAGGACACCTCGGTCGAGGGTGGCTTCATCGTGAAGGGCGAACGCCCCGAGCGCTGGATCCGCCAGACCGACTTCTCCAACGACGAAGCCGTCGGTTACCTCGCGGACCGCCTGAACAGGCTGGGCGTCGAGGACAAGCTCGTGAAGATGGGCGCAGTTCCCGGTTGCCAGGTCACCATCGGCGACCTGATCTTCGACTGGGAACCGACCACCCCGGCCGGCATCGCGATGACGATGACCGGACGTGGCACGGACGTCCGTCTTGAGCGCAACGACCGCATCGGCGCCCACGAGCGCAAGGCCCTGAAGAAGGCCCGCCGCGCGCCCGGTGACTACGGCGACGACTTCGACGAGGAGTAAACGGTGACGGCCCCCGTGGTCTCACAGGCTCGGCAGGCGGTCGCCTCGGCGCACCGCATCGTGGTCAAGGTCGGGTCTTCCTCTTTGACCACAGCGGAAGGTGGCCTCGACCCGGCGCGTCTCGACGCGCTGGTCGACGCCCTCGCCGCCCGTTCCGCGGCAGGCAGCCAGGTCGTGCTCGTGTCCTCGGGCGCGATCGCCGCAGGCCTGGCGCCGTTGAAGATCTCCCGCCGCCCGCGCGACCTCGCCACCCAGCAGGCCGCGGCGAGCGTCGGGCAGCTGACACTCGCGCACGCCTACGCGAACTCGTTCGGCCGCTACTCGCTGACCGTCGGCCAGGTCCTGCTGACCGCGGACGACGTGGTGCGCCGCTCGCACTACCGCAATGCCCAGCGCACGTTCGACCGCCTGCTGGCTCTCGGCGCCGTGCCGGTCGTGAACGAGAACGACACCGTTGCCACCGAAGAGATCCGCTTCGGCGACAACGACCGTCTCGCTGCCCTGGTGGCCCACCTGGTCGGCGCGGACGCGTTGTTCCTGCTGTCCGACGTGGACGCCCTCTACTCGGGCGATCCGCGCAAGCCGGGGGCCGTCCGCATCTCCGAGGTGGAGTCGGCGTCCGACGTGGACGGTGTGAAGGCCGGAACCGCCGGCGCCTCGGGTCTCGGCACGGGTGGCATGGCCTCGAAGCTCGCCGCGGCACGCCTGGCGTCGTCCGCGGGCATCCCGGTGCTGCTCACCAGCGCCACCGAAGCGGGCCGCGCCCTGACGTCCGCCGACGTCGGCACCGCTTTCGCCGCAACGGGTTCACGCCTCACCGCCCGCCGGTTCTGGCTCGGGTACGCCACCGACGCCAACGGCCGCCTGCACCTCGACGACGGCGCGGTCGCGGCGGTCGTGGGCAGGCGCCGTTCGCTGCTGGCCGCCGGCATCACCGGCGTGGACGGCGACTTCGAGGCGGGCGACGTGGTCGAGCTGGTCAGCCTCACGGGCGAGGTCGTGGCCCGTGGCGTGGTCGGGTACGACGCGGCCGAGCTGCCGTCGTTGATCGGCCGCAAGACCCACGACCTGGCTCTGGAACACCGCCGCGAGGTCGTGCACGCGGACGATCTGGTGCCGCTGCACCGCTAATGTCGGTGCATGGCCCGGATGCATGACATCGTCATCGACTGCGCCCACCCCGCGTCGCTGGCCCGGTTCTGGGCGCAGGCGCTGGACGACCACGAGATCGCGCCGTACGACGACGGCGAACTGGCCCGGCTGAGCGCCATCGGCGTCGACGACCCGGAGGACGACCCGTCGGTGCTGCTCGACGGGTCGCCGCGGTTCTTCTTCACCCGCGTGCCGGAGCCGAAGACCGTCAAGAACCGCGTGCACGTCGACCTGTTGTGCGACGACGTCGAGGCCGAGGTGGCGCGGCTAGTCGACCTCGGTGCCTCGGTGGTGAGCCGCGACGGCGTCTGGTTCGTGCTGGCCGACCCCGAGGGCAACGAGTTCTGCCTCAGCTCAACCGAACACCCTTCGTCTCCGGAAGAGTGAGCACCACGAGCAGCGTGATCACCGCGCCGACCGTGACGTACCAGAAGAAGACGGTGCCTCCCACGGCCTGGATGACCAGCGGGGCGGTGCCGCCGAACACCGCGACGGTCAGGTTGTACCAAGCCCCGATGCCGAGCCCGCGCAGTTCCGTCGGGAACAGCTCGCTCATGATCGCGGGCGCGATCGCCGTGAACGCGCTGTAGAGCCCGAGGCCGACGGCGAACACGATCACGAGGTTCGCCAGACCGGGTTTGACCAGCGTGGAGAGCGGCACCACCAGCAACGCCATCGCCGCCGACCACACGAGCATCTGCGGTTTGCGGCCGTAGCGGTCCGCCGTCCAGCCCATCGGGTACTGCAACGCGATGAACACCACCGTGCCGATCGACAACGCCAGGAACACGTCGATGTCGTTGGCGCCCTTGGTCTTCACCGCGAACGGCGTCAGTGCGCTGAAGAACGTGTAGAAGCTCAGCGTCGACAGCAGCGTGACGCCGATGATCTGCCCGACGGCCTTCGGGTGCTCCTTCACCGTCGTCAGCAGCGGGTTGCGCAGCTTCTCGGCCTTGGCCTTGTTGTCCTCGAACTGGTCGGTCTCCTTGAGCTCGCGCCGCAGCCACAGCCCGATCAGGCCGAGCACGCCGCCGATCAGGAACGGCACGCGCCAGCCGTAGGAGGCCATCGCGGCCTTGTCGAGGTTGCGGGACAGGAAGAACCCGAGCAGTGATGCGATCAGCACCGCCGCGCCCGTCGAGATGTAGAAGAACGACGAGTAGCGGCCGCGGTGGGAGGCGGGCGCGATCTCCGCTAGGTACGCCGACGCGTTCGAGACCTCGCCGCCGAGTGCCATGCCCTGGGCGATCCTCGCCAGCACCAGCAACGCCGGCGACAGCCAGCCGACCTGCTCGAACGTCGGCAGCAGACCGATCACGACCGACCCGCCGGACATCAGCACGATCGTCAGCAGCATCGCGGTGCGGCGGCCTCTGAGGTCGGCGAACCGGCCCAGCAGATAGCCGCCGAGAGGGCGGAAGAAGAAGGCGAGCGCGAACGTCGCGAACGTGCTCAGCAGCGCCGCGGCCTCGTTGCCGGAGGGGAAGATCTGCGTCGCGAAGTAGATGCTGAAGGCCGTGTAGATGCCCCAGTCGTACCACTCCACGGCGTTGCCGGCGCTGGATGCGACGAGCGTGCGCACGGGCAGTCGATGCTTCTGCGATGTAACCGCCATAGACGCACCCAATCACATACGGCGACGAATCGGTGCGTATGTCTCGACTGGATCGTTGGTCAGGAAGTCGACGATGATCGCGTTGCACAGCGCGGGTTTCTCGTGCAGCAGGCCGTGCGACGTGCCGGGAACGACCGCCAGCTCGGCGTTCGGCAACGCGCGGTACATGGCGGTGGCGTGCTCCAGCGTCACCTCGTCGTCGTCGCCGATCATCACGAGCGTCCGGTTCTCCAGCTTCCCGAGATCTGTCCCGGTCAACGCGGGCGAACGGTGGTGCATCGGCGTCAGTTCCGTGGCCGGGTCCCAGCCGTCGTGGTGGTAGACGCCGCACACGACCACAAGGCGCTGCACGAGGTCTGGCCTGAGCACGGCGGTGAGCAGTGCCACGGTGGCGCCGTCGCTGCAGCCGAGCAGGTGCGCCGGCCCGGTTCGTTCCAGGAACTCGACGGTTTCCTGAGCCATCTCGGTGTGGTCCTGCGTGGCCTGGTCGACGCGATGGGGCGCGTGCAGGGCGAAGTCCGCGAGGGCGTTGAACTGCGGCCCGAACGCGGAGGGGTCCGCGCCGCCGGGGTGCAGGAGCACGAGTGAGTCAGCCATGTGCGTGTGGACCTCTCTCGTCGTTGATACTCATCGCCGTGCGATCAATTGGTTTGGTGACGTTGGTGGTCCGCGACTACGACGAGGCGATCCGCTTCTACGTGGAGGGACTCGGGTTCACGCTGGTCGAGGACCTTCCGCAGGGCGACAAGCGCTGGGTCGTGGTGTCGGCGGGGGAGGGGACGTCGCTGTTGCTGGCACAGGCTGACACAGGACAGCAGCAGGCACGAGTGGGCGACCAGACCGGAGGCCGGGTCGGGTTCTTCCTCAACACCGACGACTTCGACCGCGACCACGCCCGCATGGCCGCGTACGGCGTGTACTTCCGCGAGGAGCCGCGCGACGAGGTCTACGGCCGCGTGGCCGTGTTCGAGGACCTCTACGGCAACCGCTGGGACCTGATTCAGCCCACCCGCGCCTGACCGGGCGAGACACCGACGATCCGCTTGAACGCCCGGCTGAACGCGGCCTCGGACTCGTAGCCGAGGCCGCGGGCGATCTCGCTGACCGTGCTGTCACGGTCCTTGAGGCGGTTCATCGCGACGTGCATGCGCCACCGCGTGACGTAGCGCATAGCCGGTTCGCCCACGAGGTCGGTGAACCGCGCCGCGAACGCCGACCGCGACATGGCGGTCTGGTGCGCGAGGCGTTCGACGGTCCACGGCTGCGCGGGATCGCGGTGGATCAGTGCGAGAGCCTGCCCGATCTGCTCGTCCTGCAACGCGCCCAGCCAGCCGGTGCGCGCGGCCGGGTCGTTGGCGAGCCACGAGCGGATCGTCTGGATCACCAGCACGTCCGCGAGCCTGGTGATGACCGCCTCACCGCCGGGGCGCACGGCCTGCGACTCGATGGCCATCAGGTCGATCGTGGCGCGCATGTCGTCGGCCTGGCGGATGTACAGCACGTTCGGCAGCACGGTCACGAGGTGCCTCGCGGCGGGGTGGTCGAAGCGGACCGCGCCGCACACGAGGTGCGTCACCGCGCCGCCGCCCCCGTGCCGCAGGATCGCGTAGTTCTCCGTCTCGTACTCGTGCGGCAGCGTCGTGACGACCGGCGTCTCCGCCGTCCTGTCGGAGAAGAGCCGATGGCGCTGCCCGCCCGGCACGAGCAGCACGTCGCCGGGTTCGAGCGAGACGACCTGGCCGTCGACCTCGACGTCGCACTGACCGCTGGTCAGGACGTGGAACCACAGGCAGTCCGCCATGTCGGGCATCGTCGCGCCCCACGGAGCCGTGAGCTCGTTGCGGCAGTAGAAGGTGCCGGACATCCTCAACAGGTGCAGCGCCTCGCCCAGTGCGTCCGTCATGCAGGTCATTCTGGACGAACGAGCAAGCCCGCGCGATGAACTGTCATTGAGAGTCCGGCGTGTGGCGGTCAGAGTTAGCCGCATGGGGACACTCACGCTGATCGCGGTCACGGCCACCGGTCTGATGGCCGGAGTCTTCTTCGCCTTCTCCGTCGGGGTCATGCCCGGCCTCGCGGACCTGTCGCCCGCGGACGCCCGCGCCGCCATGCGCCGGATCAACGCGCGCATCCAGAACCCGGTGTTCCTGCTGATGTTCCTCGGCACCGCCGTCGTGTGCGGCATCGAGGTGTTCCAGGGCAGGATCGCCGGCGGCCTGCTCTACGTCGTCGGCTGCTTCCTGCTGACCATGGTCGTCAACGTGCCGATGAACAACCGCCTCGAACGGACCGACGACGCCTACTGGCCCGAGTACCTGAGCAGGTGGACGCTCTGGAACCACGTGCGCGGCGTGGCGTGCCTCGCCTCGACGGTCACCCTGCTGCTCGGATTCTGAGCCCGTTCCTCGGCCGCATCGCGGCGAGACCGGTGGGCGTGAGGCGTTGGGGGAGCAGCTCCGGTTTCTCTTGTTCCAGCAACACTTTCAGCATCACCGTGAGCTCGGTCGTGGCGAGCCCGGCACCGACGCACCGGTGCGGCCCGCCCCCGAACGGCAGGAACTCGTGCGGCGCCGGCTTCGCCTCCCAGCGGTGCGGGTCGAACCTCAGCGGGTCCGGGAAGACCTCGGCCAGCCGATGCGTCACGTACGGGCTGTACAGCAGGAACGCGCCCTGCTTGATCTTCTTCCCGGCGAACTCGAACGGCTGCGCGGCGACCCGCGCCGACACGACCGCCGGCGGGTAGAGCCGCAGCGTCTCGCTGACGACGTTGGCCAGGTAGTCGTCGTCCTGCTGAGCCCGCTCCCAAACTCCGGTGTGCCGCAACAGGTTGAACACCGCCCACGCCATCGCGCCACTGGTCGTCTCGTACCCGGCCGCGATGAGCGTGACGACCTGGTCGCGCACCTCCAGGTCGCTGAGCCCGTCACCCTGCACGAGAGAGGCGAGCACGTCACCGGCCTCCTTGCCCTGACGCGTCTCCTCGATCGCCTGGTACACCTTCGCGTCAACGGCCCTGCGCGCCCTCATCGCGTTGCGCCAGGCAGGCGCCCGCATCACCCTGAGCAACGTGACGACCGCAGGGTTGCGGTCGATCAGGTTGATCAGCACCTGCAGGTGCGCGCCGAAGAAGTCCGCCTCCTTCGCCAACTCCTCGCCGAACAACGCGTGGATCGTGCTGCGCCGAATGGCCCGCCGGAACTCCTGGTAGGCGTCGACCACCTCACCGGCCCGCCACGCGTTCACCGTCGCCTCGGCGTTGGCCCGCATCACCGGCACGTAGCTCGCGATCTGCCGATGCGCCAACGCGGGCTGCACGAACCGGCGGCGCCGCTTGTGGTCCTCACCGTCGCTCACGATCAACGACGTGGGCCCGTCCACCGGCACCAGCGACTGGAACGCCCGCTCGACCTCGAACAGCTCGGAGTGGGCGAACACGAACCGGTTGGCCTCGGGCCCGAGCAGGTAGGTGTACGGCCCGACCCGCACGACCGGCCCGAACCGCCGGTACAGCCCGATCAGAAGATCAGCCTGTCGGTACCGCACGACGTCCGGAATCATGACCAGGACAGTGCCACACCGAGCCGGGGAGTCGTTCCGCGATGACCGACGAGATCTCCAACTCGGTCACCGGCGACGTCCACGGGACCGTCGTGCAGATCGGAACCGTGCAGCAACTGCACTTCCACGGCGGCTACCAGCGGTTGCACGACGTCACCCTCGATCTCGACCTGCTGCCCGCCGAACTGAGGCTGACCGATGCGGAGGGGCCTGTCGGCCTGTTCACCGGGCGCGACTGGCTGATCGAGCAGATCGACGCGTTCATCGCGGGCTGCGTCCGCGACGGGGTCGGCGGCCACCTGGTCGTCGAGGCGGAAGCGGGCATGGGCAAGACGGCGCTCGCGACCTACCTCGCGTTCACCAGGGACTACCCCACGCACGTGACGCGGCTGCCAGGAGGCACCTCGCCGGAGACCGCGCGCACGAACCTCGCCGCGCAGGTCATCGCCCGCTGGGAACTGGACTCCGCACCGGCCGGAGTGCTGCCGTCCGGCCACGACACCACCGGCTGGCTGGCCAAGCAACTCCTCGCCGCCGCACGCCGCCGTGACGAGGTCGCCCCGGACACCCCGGTGGTCCTGCTGGTCGACGGCCTCGACGAGGCACCTCCACCGGCCCCCGGTGAGCTCCCGCTCGGGCTGCCCCGGTCCCTGCCGCCGGGCACCGTCCTGATCGTGACCACCCGGCCCGGCACCCGGCTGCCCCACGGACTGGGCCGGGTCCACCGCATCGAGGTCGAAAGCGCGTCCAACCGCCGCGACCTGGCGTCCTTCCTCGACCGCGTCACCCGCCGCGACCCGCGACTGTCCTCCGCGATCGACGCGGCCGGCTTCGGAGCCGACCAGTTCCGCCGGCTGCTCGCCGAGCGGTCCGGTGGCGTGTGGATCTACGCCACGTACGTGCTGGAGCAGATCCGCGGCGGTGCGTCCGCCGACATCGCCCGCCTGCCTCACGGCCTGGCCGACTACTACGCCGACAACATCGCCCGCTGGAGCGCTTCACCCACCTGGCAGTCGGTCGGCTTGCCGCTGCTCGCCTCTCTCGCGGCCGCCCGTCGCCCGCTGCCGGCCGGCCTCCTCGCGTTGTGGGTCTCGCTCGACCTCGCCGCCGTGAAGTCGTTGCTGCGCGGCCCTTTCAAGCCCTTCCTGGTGACCCGCTCCGGCGGCGACCCGGACACCTACGCGTTGCGGCACCAGAGCTTCCGCGACTTCTGCAACGGTGAGGTGCCCGGCGACCACCTCCGTGAACTGGCCAACGACCTGGCCGCCGCCACGCAGGACGTCCACCGGCGGCTGGTCGACGCGCTGCCCCTCGACTCGGAGTACGCGCGGGAACACCTCGCCCAGCACGCCGCGTTGTCCGGCCGGCTCGACGAGCTGCTCGACCAGCCGGACTTCCTCCTGACCACGTCGGTTCCCGCTCTGCTGCGCCAACGCCGGCACGTCTCCGAGGCTTCGCAGAGCACGCTCGCCGTCGTCGAGATGGCCGCCAACGCGTGGCGCTCCGACACCGACCGCCGCGATGCGATGCTGGTGGCGGCCTTGAAGATCGGCGTGACCACCCTCGCCGATCAGCTCCGTCCGCCGGACGGTTGGCGCGCGCGGCACGCGTTGTGGCGCGGCACGTCCCACAGCCTGCTGGACACGCGGATCAACCATCCCGAAGCCGTGGCCGTCGTTCCTCTTCCTGACGGCAGCACCCTTCTCGCCATCTCCGGGGAGTACAAGGTCGTGCGGCTGATGGACGCCGCCACGGGTGCCCGCCGCGGCGAGTTCGGCACGGCGTCGGCGGTGCAGGCGCTGGCGTTCGTGCCGATGCCGGACGACACGGTGCTTCTCGCGGTGGCCGAGGACGACGAGGTGACCTTGCGCGACCTCACCGGCGAGGTCGTCCGCGCACTGCCCCGCCACGTGACGCATCGCCGGAACACGGTTCAGCGACTGGTCCTGGTGTCCCTGCCCGGCGGTGCGCTGCTCGCGGGGTCCGGCCCCGACCACGTGGTGAGGCTGTGGGACCCCGCGACGGGCGCACTCCGGGGTGAGCTGACCGGCCACCACAGCACCATCTGGGCGTTGTCGGCGCTGCCGCGTCCCGACGGCACCACCCTGCTGGCCAGCGGAGGGGACGACGACCTCCGCGTGTGGGACCCGGTCACGTCCGCCTGTCTGCGCACGATCCCGAGGGTCCACTACAACCGGACGTTCGCGAGCACGCTGGTGCCGATGCCGGACGGCACCGTGTGCCTCGCCGCCTCCGGATGGCGCGACGCCGGCGCGGCCGGCAGCGATCACGTGGTACGGCTGTGGGACATCGCGACAGGCGAACTCCGCCACGAGATTCCCCTGCGCGGCAACGAGATCAGGAGCCTGGTCGTGTGTTCGGCGTCCCTTCTGGCCGGTGCGGGGCAGGACGGCGTCATCCGGTTGTGGGACCTCACTTCCCTCACACCGCACGGCGAACTCGAAGGCCATACCGGCGGTGTGCGCACACTCGTGTCCGTTCCGTCCGACCGCACGATGCTGGCCAGTGCGTGTACGAACCACGAGGTGCGCGTGTGGGACGTCGCCGCGAGCAGGCTGCACGGCACCGTCAAAGGACATGTCGGAGAGGTTCGGGCTCTGACGACGGTGCGACTCGACGACGGCACCACCCTGGTGGCGAGCGGCGGCACCGACCGGGTCATCAGGTTGTGGAACCCGACGACCGGAACCCTGCACCGCGAACTCCACGGCCACAGCAGGACCATCAAGGAACTCGACACCGCGCCGCTGTCGGACGGCACGAACGTCATCGTCAGCGTCGACGAGGAGACGGTGCGCTTCTGGAACCCTGCCACCGGCGAGAGCACCACCGCGGTCCACATCTACCACCGAGACCACGACAACAGCCGGCTCGCCGTGCTGCGCACGCAGGACGGCACCTGCCTCCTGGCACGGACCGCGTCCACGATCAAGGACGGCTACGACTACCTCGACAGCGACTCGCCGATGGAGAAGTACGAGAAGCTCATCAACCTCAGTTCCATCACGCCTTCCGCCACTCGTGTCGCCCAAGCCGGCTACGGAGTTGACCTCAACGGCCACAACGTCATACCGATCACGTGTCTCTCGCCGCTCCGCCTGCCGGACGGAACACAGTTGCTGGCGAGCGCCGAAGACCAGTGCGTGAAGCTCTGGCACCCCATCACCTGCGAGGTCCACGAGGAGATCGACGCCGGCTACGTCTCCGCCATGACCACCGTTCCCACGCCGCGCGGCGACGTGCTCGCGATCGCCGGAGACGAGGCCGTGAGGCTCTGGGACAGCACGACCGGCACCAGTCGCTCGATTCCCGTGGCCGCGGCGATCTGGCGCATGATCGCCGTGCCGACCTCGTCGGGTTTCCTGCTCGCAGGGACCGGCGAGGACCGCGTGGTGCGGCTGTGGGATCCGTTCGACGGGGAACTGGTCCGAGAGCTCGAAGGCCACACCGCCGCCGTGCGGGACCTCGCCACTCTCGCGCTACCCGACGGCACCACCGTCCTGGTGAGCGGCAGCTGGCACGGTGAGATCGTGTTCTGGGAGCTCGCGGACCGGTCGTGATCCTCAGTTCGTCACCGCCAGCGCGAACGGCAGCACGGCGGACACCCCCTCCTTCCTGAGCATCCGAGCCGCTACCGTCATCGTCCACCCGGTGTCGATGTGGTCGTCCACCAACAGCACCGGACCGTCCACATCGGACACCTTCGGCGTCTCGCCCGACCGCACCAGACCGGCGAGGCGCTGCGCGGAGTTGGCCTTGTGCGTCGACTCGCCGAGCCACACGGTGCCGAGGAACGGCAACCGCCCGATCGAGGCGATCTTCTGCCCGAAGCTGCCGACCAGCTGCGGGCGCCGGCGCGAGCCGACCGTCACCACGCCGACCGGCCGTTCGTCCCAGTCCCACGCCGTCAGCACCTTCACGCACGCCGCGAACACGTCGTCCGGGATCTCGCGGTCGCCGCCGTCGGCCAGCAGATCGCGCAACCGGTTGCCCCACCCGATGTCCGTGAGACGGCCGAGCGCCCTGCCCGTGGCCGCCACCTCGGTCGCCGGGATCTTGCCGGACAGCGGGACGCCGATCGCGCCCATGCCCGTCGGCCACATCTTGCGCGGCGCCACGTCCAGGCCGGGGCGCAGCAGCCGTTCCCTGGCAGCGCTCGCCGCGGTGTCGGACACCTCGACGGACAACCGCTCGCCGGTGCAGTTGTCGCAGCGCCCGCACTCGTGCGAGGTCGGATCGTCGAGCTGGTCCTGCAGGAACTTCATCCGGCACGTGCCGGTGCGCAGGTAGTCGACCATGACCTGCTGCTCGGCCCTGCGCGCCTCCGCGATGCGCGCGTACCGCTCGCCGTCGTACTCCCACGGCCGGCCCGTCGACTCCCAGCCGCCCTTCACGCGCCGGACCGCGCCGTCGACGTCCAGCACCTTCAGCACCACCTCCAGCCTGCCGCGCGACAGCTCGACCATCGGCTCCAGCGCCGCCGTCGACAGCGCCCTGCCCGCGCCGTCGAGCGCGGACAGCACCTGCCGCACCACCACCTCGGGCGGGAACGCCAGCGACGCGAAGTACGCCCAGATGTCGCGGTCCTCGTGACCCGGCAGCAGCACCACCTCGGCCCGTTCGACACCACGGCCCGCACGGCCGATCTGCTGGTAGTACGCGATCGGCGAGGACGGAGCGCCGACGTGCACGACGAACCCCAGGTCCGGCTTGTCGAAACCCATGCCCAGCGCGGAGGTGGCGACGAGCGCCTTGACCTTGTTGCCCAGCAGGTCCTCCTCGGCCCGCTCCCGTTCGGCGGGCTCGGTCTTGCCCGAGTACGCGGCCACCGCGAAGCCGCGCGAGGCGAGGAACGCCGCGATGTCGTCCGCCGCCGCCACCGTGAGCGTGTAGATGATCCCGGAACCCGGCAGGCGTTCGAGCTGCTCGGCCAGCCACCCGAGCCGCGACTCCGCGGTCGGCAGCAGCGCGACCGACAGGCGAAGGCTGTCGCGGTCCAGCGGCCCGCGCAGCACCAGCGTGCCCTCCTCGGCCCCGAGCCCCAGCTGCTCGGTGACGTCGTGGACCACCCTGTTGTTGGCCGTGGCCGTCGTCGCCAGCACCGGCACGCCCGGCGGCAGCTCTGTCAGCAACGTCCGCAGCCTGCGGTAGTCGGGCCGGAAGTCGTGCCCCCAGTCCGAGATGCAGTGCGCCTCGTCGACGACGAGCATGCCCGCCGACGCCGTCAGCGAAGGCAGCACCGAGTCGCGGAAGTCGGGGTTGTTCAGCCGCTCCGGACTCACCAGGAGCACGTCGACCTCGCCGGCCGCGACCTGCTCCTGCACGGCGTCCCACTCGCCGGGGTTCGCCGAGTTGATCGTCACCGCGTGCACACCGGCCCGCGCCGCCGCGTCGATCTGGTTGCGCATCAACGCGAGCAACGGCGACACGATGACCGTCGGCCCCTCGCCGAGCTGACGCAACAACGCCGTGGCGATGAAGTACACGGCCGACTTGCCCCAGCCGGTGCGCTGGACGACGAGAGCTCTGCGGCGCTGGGCCACGAGCGTGTGGATCGCGGTCCACTGGTCCTCGCGCAGTGCCGCCTCCGGGCCCGCCAGTGCCCGGAGCCGTTCCTCCGCCAGTTCTCGCAACGCGATGTCGTCCATGGGAGGCAAGCTTGCCAGGCCACTCTGACAATTGTGATTGTCGCAGGTCGTAAGCTGTGTGGCGTGACTGATGACCTGCGCGACCAGGTACACGCGGCAGCTCGCCGCGCCCGTGTCGCCGCCGACGAACTCGTCCTCGCCACCCGCGAGCGCAAGGACACCGCGCTCCTCGGGATGGCCACCGCGCTCCGCAAGCGCGCGCCGGAGATCATCGAGGCCAACCAGAAGGACCTCGACGCCGGCAAGGCAGCAGGTCTCCCGGACAACATCCTTGACCGCCTCACCCTGAACGAGAGCCGCATCGAGGGCGTGGCGACCGGTCTGGAAACCGTTGCGGGACTGGGCGACCCGGTCGGTCAGGTGATCACCGGCGGCATCCTGCCGAACGGTCTCGAACTCAAACAGGTCCGCGTTCCGATGGGCGTCGTCGGCATGGTCTACGAGGGCCGCCCGAACGTCACGGTCGACGCCGCCGGCCTCGCGCTGAAGTCGGGCAACGCCGCTCTGCTGCGGGGCTCCTCGACCGCGGAGAACTCCAACACCAAGCTCGTCGAAGTCCTGCGCGACGCACTCGAAAGCGTGAACCTGCCGGCCGACGCGGTGCAGCTCCTCCCGTGTCACGACCGCGCGTCCGTCACCCACCTCATCACCGCGCGCGGCCTGGTCGACCTGGTGATCCCGCGCGGCGGCTCCGGCCTCATCAACGCCGTCGTCGAGCAGGCCACGGTTCCCACGATCGAGACCGGTGTCGGCAACTGCCACGTCTACGTGGACGCGCACGCCGACCTCGACATGGCCGAGGCGATCGTCCTGAACGCCAAGACGCGGCGCACGAGCGTCTGCAACGCGGCGGAGTCCCTCCTGGTGCACAAGGACGTCGCGCACGAGTTCGTCCCGCGCATCACCAAGGCGCTGCAGCAGGAAAGCGTGACCATCCACGGCGACGAGCAGTTCGCACAGCAGGCGGATGTTGTTGAAGCCAACGACGACGACTGGGGCACCGAGTACCTGAGCCTCGACATCGCGGCGAAGGTCGTCGACTCCCTCGACGACGCGGTGAAGCACATCGCGACGTACGGCTCCGGCCACAGCGAGGCCATCGTCACGAACGACGTGGCGGCGGCGCGCAGGTTCACGGCCCGTGTGGACGCGGCGGCGGTGTTCGTCAACGCCTCCACGGCCTTCACCGACGGCGCGGAGTTCGGCATGGGCGCGGAGATCGGCATCTCCACGCAGAAGCTGCACGCACGCGGTCCGATGGGCCTAACGGAGCTGACGTCCTCTAAATGGGTCGTGTGGGGCGAAGGACACACACGCCCGAAGGCGTAGCTCCTACGTTCGGAGACATGGCTCCCACCTATCCGTTCTCCGAAGCTGACGGCCTGACCCTCGATCCGACCTATGAACGTCTACGGCGTGATGAGCCCGTCTCTCGCGTGACGTACCCGTACGGCGGCGAGGGTTGGCTCGTCACGTCGTACGAAGAGACGAAGTTCGTCCTGGGCGACCCGAGGTTCAGCCGTGCGCTGACGGTCGGCCAGGACGTGCCGCGGATGCAGCCGCTCATCGCGCCGGGCGGGTCGATCCTCACGCACGACGGCGCCGACCACGCGCGCATGCGCCGGCTGGTGTCCAAGGCGTTCACGGTGCGGCGGATCGAGGCACTGCGGCCGCGTGCCCAGCAGATCACCGACGACCTCCTCGACCGCCTGGACAACCCCGGTGACCTGGTCGAAGGCTTCAGCATGCCGTTCCCGATCACGGTCATCTGCGAGCTGCTCGGCGTGCCGTTCGAGGACCGGGACGAGTTCCGCACGTGGTCGAACCAGGTGCTGGCCACGGTCGGCGGTCACACGCCCGAAGAGGCCATGCACGGCATGATGAAGCTGCACGCCTACTTCGTCGAACTCGTAGCGAAGCGCCGTGCGCATCCCACGGACGACCTCATGGGCGCGCTTGTCGCCGCACGCGACAACGACGACCGGCTGTCCGAGGACGAACTCGTCCGGTTCGGCATCACGCTCCTCGTCGCCGGGCACGAGACCACGGCCAACATGCTCGCCAACAGCGTCATCACGCTGTTCGAACACCCGGAGGACATGAAGAGCCTCCGCGAGAACCCCGAGAAGCTGCCCAACGCCATCGAGGAACTGCTGCGGTACATCCCGCTTGGCAGCGGCGCCGGCTTCCCCCGCATCGCGACCGAGGACGTCCAGGTCGGCAACGCGCTCGTGAAGCAAGGTGACGCCTTGCTGGTGGTCGTGTCGTCGGCGAACCGTGACGAGCTGATGTACGCCAGCGGCGCCGAACTGGACCTGGAGCGTGAGGTCGGCCAGCACATGCAGTTCGGCCACGGCATCCACTTCTGCCTCGGCTCCCAGCTCGCACGGATGGAACTGCAGGTCGCGCTGGGCGCGTTGCTGCGCCGCATGCCCGGTCTGCGGCTCGCCGAGCCGGTCGAGTTCCGCAAGGGTTCGCTGGTCAGAGGCCCCTTGAGGCTCGTCGTGGCCTGGTGAGGAAAAATCTTGGGCGAACCGCGTCATGGGGGAGCGGTCCGCGCGTTCCTCCAGTGCGCGCGGCTTTGCTTCGGGGTGAGCCGCGACCCGCACGGCCCGCCCTCCCCCTGGGCCGTTCGGTGTGATCAGCACGACCGGCGTCGGGTCTCGGGAGCGGCCCGCCGCCGGTCTACGCTGTTTTGATGCGCATCGGCGTCATGGGTGGCACGTTCGATCCCATCCACCACGGCCACCTCGTGGCCGCCAGCGAGGTGCAGGCCAGGTTCGACCTGGACCGCGTGATCTTCGTGCCGACGGGTCAGCCCTGGCAGAAGGCGTCGCGGGAGGTCTCCGCCGCCGAGGACCGCTATCTGATGACGGTCATCGCCACGGCCTCCAACCCCCGGTTCTCGGTCAGCAGGGTCGACATCGACCGCGACGGCCCCACGTACACCGTGGACACGCTCACGGACCTCAAGAAGCAGTACCCGGACGCCGACCTGTTCTTCATCACCGGCGCCGACGCGCTGGAGCAGATCCTGTCGTGGAAGCGCGCGGCCGACGCGTTCGACCTGGCCCACTTCATCGGGGTCACCCGTCCGGGCTACACGCTGAACGACCGCCACCTGCCGCCGGGGTCCGTCTCGCTCGTCGAGGTCCCGGCCATGGCGATCTCCTCGACCGGCTGCCGCGCACGTACAGCCTCAGGTCAGCCCGTCTGGTACCTCGTGCCCGACGGAGTAGTCCAGTACATCGCGAAAACAGGCCTGTACTCCGAGTCGTAACCACCTTCGAGTGGATTTTGCGTGCATCCGAGCGCGCGGGGAGCAACAATCAGCGGGTTGTTGCTGGTTCGTGGAAGGCAAGACTTTGGCTACAGGCACCGTGAAGTGGTTCAACGCCGAAAAGGGCTTCGGGTTCATCGCGCCCGACGACGGCTCGGCAGACGTCTTCGTGCACTACTCGGAGATCCAGTCCAAGGGTTTCCGTTCGCTCGAGGAGAACCAGAAGGTCGAGTTCGAGGTCGGCCAGGGCCAGAAGGGGCCGCAGGCCCAGCAGGTCCGCCCGCTCTAAGCTTCGGCGCAGGTGAAGGCCACCTCAGGGCGCTGAGGTGGCCTTCGTCATGCCTGGGCGTGAAGTACCCGTTTGGCGCTCGCCGGTACCCTCAGTAACTCGTGTGGGCGTATCGACGCCCGCCGGAAGTCAGAGGAGTGACGTGGCAGCCACCGACGAGGCACGACGGCTGGCGCTGGTCGCGGCGAACGCAGCGGCAGACAAGAAGGCGCACGACGTGACGGTGCTCGACGTCTCCGACCAGCTCGTGATCACGGACGTGTTCGTGATCGCGTCCGCTCCCAACGAGCGGCAGGTCGGCGCGATCGTCGACAACATCGAGGACAAGCTGCGGGAGGCCGGCAAGAAGCCGGTGCGCCGCGAAGGGGCCCGCGAGGGCCGGTGGGTGCTGCTGGACTTCGTCGACGTCGTGGTGCACGTGCAGCACGTCGAGGAGCGCAGCTTCTACGGCCTGGAGCGGCTGTGGAAGGACTGCCCGCGCATCGAGTTCGAAGCGGACGTTCCCGCCGAATCCACGGCTGAATGAGGTAGCTGATGGCCCTGAGCCGGCTCGTGCTGTGGCGGCACGGTGAGACCGACTACAACGCGACCGGTCGTCTGCAGGGTCATCTGGACTCGGCGCTCACCGAGACCGGCTTGAACCAGGCCAGGTTCGCCGTCCCGGTGCTCGCCGGGTTCGAACCGGAGATCGTCGTGGCCTCCGACCTGCAACGCGCGCGCAACACCGCAGGGGTGTTCACGTCGTCCGCGGACGTTCCGCTGCGGATCGACGAACGGCTGCGCGAGACCCATCTGGGCAAGTGGCAGGGCCTGACCATCGCCGAGGTGGAGCAGGAGTGGCCGGGTGCCGTCGCCGTGTGGCGCACCGACCCGACCTACACGCCGCCCGACGGCGAGTCCCGCGTCGACGTGGCCGAGCGGGCCATCCAGGTCGTGCGGGAGGTCGACGCGGAGTTCTCCGAGACCGTCCTGCTGTGCGCGCACGGTGGCCTGATCAGCGCGTTGACCGGGCGGTTGCTCGACCTGCCGGTGGAGAACTGGTCGCAGCTCGGTGGCATCTCGAACTGCCACTGGACCGTGTTCACCCGCCGCAACGACCGGTGGCGGCTGTCGTCGTACAACGCGGGCACCACGCGTTGAGACTGCTCGTCCTCGGGGACTCGCTGTCGTTCTTCGGGCCTTCCGGGCCGCTGCCCGCTGATCATCCGCAGCTGTGGCACAACGTCTGTGCCTCGGCTCTGGGTGGTTCGGCGGAGCTCGCGGCCGGGTTCGGGTGGACGGCGCGGGACGCCTGGTGGGCGCTGACCGGGGATCCGCGGATCTGGTCGTTGCTGCCCCGTACGGACGTGCTGGTGTTCGCGGTGGGAAGCATGGACACGCTGCCCTCGCCGTTGCCCACGTACCTGCGCGAGGGGCTGCGTTATGTGCGGCCGGACTGGTTGCGTCGGTGGGTGCGTGCGCGTTATCAGTTCGTGCAGCCGCGGCTGGCGCCTTACACGCGCGCGTCGCTGCCTCCCGCGCTGACGGCGCGCTACCTGCGGGACATGCTGCAGTCCGTTCGGAATCTTCAGTACACGATGCCGGCGGTCGGGATCGTGCCGTCGGTGCACCGCGCGGCCACGTACGCGTACGCGCATCAGGGGCACGCGGCTGCGGTCGCGGCCGTGCGCGGGTGGGCCTCAGGTGCGGGGGTGCCGTTGCTGGATCTCCCCGCGGTGATCGGGGAGCACGTGCGCTCCGGTGCCGGGAACCCGGACGGGATGCACTGGGGCTGGGAAGGGCACGAGCTCGTGGGCAAGGCGATGGCCGAACTCATCTCGTCCGTGGCGTTGAGTCCCTCGGAGGAGTGAGCCACGTAGGCTCGTCGCTCGTGCGCATCTCCATCGTCACCGACTCCACGGCATATCTGCCCGAGGGGTTCGCGAAGCGCCATGCGATCACCGTGGTGCCGCTGCACGTGGCGGTGGACGGTGCCGGACGCCTCGACGGCGTCGACTTCGGTCCCTTCGAGTTGGCCGGCGCTCTCGCCGAGCACCGCCGGGTGACCACGTCGCGGCCTACTCCCAGTGAGATGGCCGACGTCTACCGCGAGGCGTTGTCCACGTCGGACGAGGTCGTGTCCGTGCATCTCTCCCGTGAGCTGTCCGGGACGTGGGAGGCCGCACGGCTGGCGGCCGAGGAGGTCGATCCGTCCCGGATCCGCGTGGTCGACTCGCGGTCGACGGGGATGGGGCTCGGCTTCTCGGTGTTGCGCGCCTGCGCGGCCGTGACCGCAGGACACTCCTCCGCCGAGGTGGAAGCCGCCGCCGCGGCAGCCGCTGCCGAGACGCGGATGTTCTTCTGCCTCGAAACGCTGGAGCACCTGCGCCGAGGCGGCCGGATCGGCACGGCGGCGGCGCTGGTGGGGACCGCGCTGGCCGTGAAACCGTTGCTGCACATGGACGACGGCCGGATCGTGCCGCTGGAGAAGGTCCGCACGATGGGCCGCGCGGTGGGCCGTCTGGTCGACCTGGCGGCGGCCGCGGCGGGCGACGGTCCCGTCGGACTGGCCGTGCACCACCTGGCCGCCCCCGAACGCGCCGCGGAACTGGCGACCCGCCTGGACGAACGCCTGCCGGGCTCGACGGGATGCGTGATCTCGGAGGTGGGCGCGGTGATCGGCGCGCACACGGGCCCAGGCGTGCTGGGCGTCGTGGTGCTGCCAGGAGGACCGGACAGCCTCCCACACACCCCCGACAATTCCCCGCCCCAGAACGCCGAGTGATCGCGACCTGTCCACAACCCGCGAGTAATCCACAGACCCGGAGCCGACCCCACCTCCCCACCCACCCCGCTCCGTAACGTCGCTCGCATGTTCCCCCGCCCCCAGCCGGACCCCCTCCCGACCGAACGCCTGGCAGCCCTGGCCGACAAGGTGCGAGCCGACCCGACCCTGGTCTACGCGCGGTCGGAGGACTCGGACGAACACGGCCCACCCCGCCGCCGCTTCTCCCTGCCGCGCCTCCCACGCCGAGGCCTGCTAGCACTGGGCGTGGCCGTGGCGTGCGCGGTGATAGGCCTGGGCAGCTGGTGGCAGAGCCCCGCCGCCGAACCCGCCCCGGACCTGGCGCTGGTGAGCACCTCGGCCCCGGCCCCAGAACTGGTCGTGAACGTCATCGGCGAAGTGGCCACCCCAGGCCTGGTCACGGCAACGTCCGGCGCCAGGGTGGCCGACGCCATCACCCTGGCAGGCGGCATGAAGCCGGGCACGGACCTCCACAACCTGAACCTGGCCCGCAAACTAACCGACGGCGAGCAGATAGCGGTGGGCATCCCACCCCCACCACAGATGGGCGCGGCCCAACCAGGCGCCCCCCAGCCGAAGCTGAACCTGAACTCCGCCACCCCGACAGAGCTGGACGCCCTCCCAGGCGTGGGCCCGGTGACGGCTCAGCGAATCGTCGACCACCGCACCCGCAAGGGCCCCTTCACCTCGGTGGACCAACTCCGAGACGTGGAAGGCATAGGCGAGTCGAAACTCGCCCGCCTGGCCGACCTGGTCCACACATGACAGCCGCCGCCACCACAAGAGCCGCAGCCCTCTACCACCGAACCAGGGCCCAGTACCGCCTCTTGACTCGCAACACCCAGCTCCCAGCCGACCACAACAACCTAACCCGCCCCCTAACCCTCACCTTCGCGCTACACCACCCCCAAACCAGCCCCCGCCGCACGCGCCGCCGCCCACTGACCAGGGCCCTCCGCCACCTCCTGGCCGCAGCCTTCCCACCACCCCCAACGACACCACCGCACCCCACCCCAGCGCCTCCGCTGGCGCCACCGCACCCAGCCTCACCACCCTCGGCGGCGCCACAGCACCCAGCCCCGCTGCTCCTCACACAGCGCCCCTGCCGCTTCTGCCAAGCAACAGAACCGCACGGCACCCACGCTTCTCACCACTAGCCCGGCCGCCGATTAACCTCCGCCCGCCCTCCCGCCGCTGCGCCACATCCCTGCCTCCCCAGCCAACCCACCCACCCACCCACCTGCCAGTTCGCCCGTCCACCCACCCACTCAGACGCCTCCAGGCAGCTCACCTAACCCCTGCCTCCACCCCTGCCCCCGCCCACACCACTGCTCCCTCTCAGCCCGGCTGCCCCGCGCTCTCCTCCCGGCTCCATCCCTCCCAGCCCGCCTCGCGGCTCTGCCCCAGCCGCCCACCCACCCTGCAACTCCCCGCCTCGCTCTGCCCGCGCCCAGCCCTGCCCCCGCGCCCCTGCCCCGCGCCCCGCCCTGCCCCCCGCGGCCCTTCCCGCCCCGCCGCTCCCCGCCCTGCCCCAGTGGCCCGCTGCACCCCGCAACTCCCGCCCCGCAACCTCCCGCCCCTCTCACCGATCGGACCCACCCATGCCGTCCGTCCGCATCACCACCACACCCCGCCACCCCCGCATCGACACCACCTGGCACCACCCATCAGCCAGGCGCCCCCAAATCCAGCCACCCCCACACCGCCCCCACCGCCCGAAGCTGCCCCAACCCCGCCAAGGCAGCCCCACCCCTGACCCAAGCCCTACCCGTGACCCAAGCCCTACCCGTGACCCGAGCCCCACCACCCCAAGCAGGCCCGGATGCCCCGCAAACACCCGATAGCCCACGACTACCGCCTGGTCCCAGCAGCCGCCGCAGTCTGGACGACAGCCGTGGCAGGCCTCTTCCTGAACTGGCAGGCGGCAGCGATCACCGGCCTCGCAGCAGGACTGATCGGCCTGACAGCCTGGCGAAAGGCCTGGTGGACCAGGACCTGCGCGATAGCCCTCCTGATCTCCGGCCCGGTGGCGGCGGCCTGGGTGGGCGGCCACGTCCTGAGGGCCGAATCCCACCCGCTCCGCCTCGCCGCGAACGAAGGCCGCAGCACCACCCTCACCGTCGAACTCACCACAAGACCGAAAGGAATCCGCGCCGCCGGCTTCGGCGGCACCCAGGCGGGTGTGGAGAACGTCGTGATCAGAGCGACGGCGGACGGCGCCCAACTGGTGCTCCTGACCCCGGCGGACAAGTGGCGGGATCTGTTGCCAGGCCAGAAGGTCACGGTCAAGGGCACCCTCGCCCCACCGAGGGGCGGAGACCTGGCGTCGGCGTTGCTCCGAGTTCGGGGTCCGCCGCAGAACCCACAGCCGCCACCGGTCTGGCAGACCTGGGCCGACAAGCACCGCGACGGCCTCAGACAAGCCAGTGCGGTGCTGGACGACGAAGAAGCCGGACTCCTGCCCGCACTGGTGGTGGGCGACACCGAGCAGATGGTGCCGCGCATCGTCGAGGAGTTCCGGACGGCCGGGCTTGCTCACCTGCTTGCGGTGAGCGGCGCGAATCTAGCCATCGTGTGTGGCGCGGTCTACCTCCTGACGAGGCGTCTCGGGCCACGTCCGGCGGCCGGTGCGGCACTTCTCGCGCTGATCGGGTTCGTCGTTCTGGCCGGGCCTGAGCCGAGCGTGCTCAGGGCGGCGGTCATGGGCGCCGTCGCGTTGCTGGCGTTGGTGGTGGGGCGGCAGCGGTCCGCGGTGCCGAGTCTTGCGACTGCGGTGCTCGTCCTGGTGCTGCACGATCCGGCGCTGGGTGGTGATCCCGGGTTCGCGTTGTCCGTGGTGGCGACGGCCGCGTTGGTGCTCGTTGCGCCGAAGTGGGCGCGGGCGCTGAAGAAACGTGGTGTGCCGAACGGGGTTGCCGAGGCGATCGTCGTGCCGATGGCCGCGAGTCTGGCCACGGCGCCGGTGGTGGCCGGGTTGTCCGGGCAGGTGAGCCTCGTGTCGGTGGTGGCGAACCTGGTCGCCGGGCCTGTGGTCGCGCCGGCGACGGTGCTGGGTGTGGTGGCGGCTGCTGTCGCGCCGATCTCGCCTCAGGTGGCCGAGGTCGTCACCCACGTCGCCGGGCCCGCGGTGGGCTGGCTGGTCGTGGTCGGGCGGCAGGCGTCGGCCGTGCCCGGTGCGGCGGTCGGCTGGCCGGACGGCTGGGTCGGGGCGATCGCGCTGACCGCGGTCACCGTCCTGATCGTGTTGTTGTTGCGGTTCAAGAAGACGCGCACGTTGGTCGTCGCGGTGCTCGTCGGCGGGTTCGTGGTGCTGGTGCCGCTGAGAGTGGTGTCGCCGGTGTGGCCGCCCGACGGGTGGAAGGTCGTCAGCTGTGACGTGGGGCAGGGCGATGCCCTGGTCCTCGCGACCGACGATGCCGAGACGGCGGTGCTGGTCGACACCGGGCCCGATCCCGGTGCCGTTGACCGGTGCCTGAAGACGTTGGGAATCAAGAGGATTCCGCTGGTGGTGCTGACGCATCTGCACGCGGATCACGTCGGCGGGCTCGACGCCGTGCTCACCGGGCGTGCGGTGGGGGCGGTCGCGGTCGGGCCGCTCAAGGAGCCCGCGTGGGCGTGGAGGGAGGTCAGCAGACGGGCGCGCGCCCACGGCGTGCGGGTCGTGGAGCCGAAGGCGGGCGAGCGGTTCGCCTTGCCAGGACTGGAATTGGAGGTGATGGGACCGAGGCGGCCGCCGGTCGCCGAGGACGAGAACACGACGGTGAACGACTACTCGCTCGTGCTCAGAGCGCACACGAGGGCAGGCCGGGTGTTGCTCACCGGCGACGTCGAACTGGCCGGCCAGGCGGCGTTGCTGGGGGAGCGGGACCTGAAGGCCGAGGTGCTCAAAGTGCCGCACCACGGGTCGCGGTACTCGTTGCCCGCGTTTCTCGAGGCCGTGCGGCCGCGGGTGGCGCTGGTGAGCGTCGGCACGGGCAACAGGTACGGGCACCCGAGCCAGCACGTCATCGACGTGTTGCGGGCGGGAGGCGCGTTGGTGTTGCGCACGGACAAGGACGGCGACCTGGCGGTCCTGCCGGGAAACCGAATCGTACGAAGGAGAAGAGATGGTCTGGGTCAGGTTGTTCAACGCGCGCTACCCGATCGCCGGCGGTACGCCAGGTCTCGCGTGGGCGTTGTGGCAGACGAACTACTCGGCGACGCCGTGGCCGCACGACGAGCTCAAACCCGATTTCGGTTACTACATCTGCGAAACGCTCGACGACGGCACCCGAGCCGTCACGTACAGGGCGACGACCACGCACGTACTGCCGCCGACGAAGGCCGAGTCGCCGGAGGAGGCGTACGACCTCGCCGCGGAGCACGTGTTCGACGACGGCCTGAGGATCGCGCCGGACGTCTGGCACGACTACCACTACAACGCGCTCAAGGCGGAAGCCCCGTGGCCGCAACGGATCGTGGCGTGGCGCGCGACCGTGGAGCAGGTCGGGCCGCACGTGGTCGATGGCCTGCTGCGCTTCCCGCGCACCGGCTGGCTCAAGACGGACGCGATCGCCTTGTGAGGCAACGCGTTCAGGGCCGACACGACGCGGCTCGGGGACGCGCGTGCGTCCCCGAGCCGGAAGGAGGAGGTGGTGCCGTGATCTAGCCCAGCGCTGATCTAGCCCAGTGCCTATCTAGCCCAGAGCCTTGATGACGGCCTCGGCCGACGGCGGGACCGTCGCGCGCGGGCCGACCGTGTCGCCGAGTGCGTCGAGGGTCTTGAGGCCGTCGCCGGTGATGAGCAGCACGGTCTCGCCGTCGGGGTCGAGCTGGCCCGTCTCGATCAGCTTCTTCGCCGTCGCGACGGTCACGCCGCCGGCGGTCTCGGCGAAGATGCCCTCGGTGCGGGCGAGGAGCTTGATGCCCTCGACGACCTCTTCGTCGGTGACGTCCTCGATGGCGCCGTTGGTGCGGCGCACCGCGTCGAGCACGTACGGGCCGTCGGCCGGGGCGCCGATCGCCAGCGAACGGGCGATCGTGTCAGGGCGGACCGGGCGGATGACGTCGTGGCCCGCCTTGAAGG
This sequence comes from Lentzea sp. NPDC058436, assembly GCF_042721515.1. Taxonomy (NCBI): domain Bacteria; kingdom Bacillati; phylum Actinomycetota; class Actinomycetes; order Pseudonocardiales; family Pseudonocardiaceae; genus Lentzea; species Lentzea sp. NPDC058436. The sequence goes on along the minus strand of NZ_JBHXLF010000030.1, from coordinate 9,869 downwards.
CGGCCGAGATCGGGGAGCAGCCGGTGGCCTGCGCGCCGAACACCTTGTACGGCGAGGCTTCCACGAGGTCGAGCTGGCCGAGTTCGCGGAACGCCTTGTCGACCTTGGTGAGCTGCGAGCCGGACGCGATCGGCACGACGATCTGGTCGGGCAGGCGCCAGCCGAGCTGCTCGGCGACCTCGTAGCCGAGGGTCTTGGAGCCTTCCGCGTAGTACGGGCGGACGTTGACGTTCACGAACGCCCAGTCCTCGTTCTCCGCGGCGAGCTCCTGGGCGAGGCGGTTGACGTCGTCGTAGTTGCCGTCGACGGCGATCAGGGCGCCTTCGTACACCGCGCTCATGAGGATCTTGGCGCGTTCGAGGTTGGAGGGGACGAGCACGACGGACTTCCAGCCGGCGCGGGCTGCGGCCGCGGCGACGGCGTTGGCCAGGTTGCCGGTGGACGGGCAGGCCAGCACCTTGAAGCCGAGTTCGCGGGCGGCGGCGAGCGCCACGCCGACCACGCGGTCCTTGAAGGAGTGCGTGGGGTTGCCGGTGTCGTCCTTCACCCAGACCTTGCGGACACCCAGGGCCTTGGCGAGGTTGTGGGCCTCGACCAGGCGGGTGCCGCCGGGGTCTGTGTTCGGGTGCTGTTCCACAGTGGACGGAACGGGGAGCAGGCCGCGGTAGCGCCAGATGGACCGGGGGCCGGCTTCGATGTCCTCGCGCCGGATCTTCCCGAAGTCGTAGGCCACTTCCAGCGGCCCGAAACACTCGAGACAGGCGTATTCAGGAGCGAGAGGGGTTTCATTGCCACACTCACGGCACAACAGCGCGCGGGCCGGGCCGAGGTCGAACTGGGTGCTCGTGGGCACAGTGACAGCAGTCATCGCGAGGTATCTCCTCATCTTTCCCGCGAAATCGAACGGGTCGGAATTGGCACCGTGATCGTCTGCGCTCAGATGCGTCCACAGGTATGTGCACACAGCGCTGACGCCGGTTGCCGGGGCTTCTTCGGGCCGATCCCTCTGCCCCTCTGGATGAGCGGTGTTCAGTTGTGGCCACCAACCTACGGCATCTGTCGGTTGCAGAGCCACAGACGCCCACGATCCGAGACGTGGGAGGATGCCGTTCGTGAGCGCACCGGAGTCACTGCACCTCGTCGTCGGTGAAGAGGAACTGCTGGTCGAACGGGCTGTTCGAGCGGCTCTGGAGGCCGCGCGGAAGGTCGATCCGACCGCCGACCTGACCCGCGTCCCGGTGACTGATCTCACCCCTCCCGAGCTCGCCGAACTGGTGAGTCCGTCGCTGTTCGCGGAGGGTCGCGTGATCGTCCTGCAGAACGGGCAGGACATCGGCAAGGAGGTCGCCGACACGGTGCTCTCCTACGTCAAGGCGCCCGCGGACGGGGTCACGCTCGTCGTCCTGCACACGGGCGGTGGGCGCAGCAAGGCGGCGAAGGACCTGCCGGGGCAGCTGAAGAAGGCCGGTGCCGCGGTCACCGAGTGCGCCAAGGTCACCAAGCCAGCCGAGCGCGAGGCGTTCGTGCGCAACGAGGTTCGGCAGGCGGGCGGGAAGATCGACCCGGAGGCCGTCGCCACGCTCATCGACGCCGTCGGCACGAACCTGCGCGAGCTCTCCGCGGCGGCGTCGCAGCTCGTGTCCGACACCGATGGCAAGGTGACGGTCGAGGAGATCCGCCGCTACCACCAGGGCAAGGCGGAGGTGACGGGGTTCGCCGTGGCGGAGAAGGCCGTCGTCGGGGACAGGGCGGGCGCCATGGAGGCGTTGCGCTGGGCCATGCAGCTCGGCGTGCCGCACGTGCTGGTCGCGGACGCGCTGGCGGACGCGGTGCGCACGATCGCACGGGTGTCCGCCGTTGGCCGTGCCGATCCGTTCAGCCTGGCAGGGCCGCTCGGCATGCCGCCGTGGAAGATCAAGAAGGCGCAGGCGCAGGCCCGCGGCTGGGACCAGTCGGGTCTCGCCGACGCGATGCAGGTGGTCGCGGGGCTCAACGCGGACGTGAAGGGCGTGGCGGCCGACGCCGACTACGCGCTGGAACGCGCCGTGCTCCGGATCGTGGCCGCGCACAGCCGTCGTTAGGTCATGGCCTGGGAATCCCGATCAGGTACTGGGCGCCCGTGAAGCCGCGTTCGACACCGATGGTCCAGGTGAACGTGTCGGTGTCGGTCAGGCCGTCCACGAGCTGTTGCAGTTCCGCGCGCCCGTACATGCGCAGGAACGACACGACGCTGTCCCAGAACATCATGAACGGCAGCACCGGCACGAGGTACGTCAGCGCGAGCCGCAGCAGGTAGCGGGGGAGCGGGTTGCGCTGGAACGGTGCGGCCAGCAGCACGGCGAGCGTGAGGAAGAACGGGAAGACCAGCACGTAGAGCCACGACCGTTTGGTGTCCACGACCACGAGAGGCTGCCGGGTGTCGACGGCGTTCTGCAGCATGCGCGTGGCCAGCGCGGGCGGGAAGTGGTGGAAGGCGCCGTAGATCGTCCGCGTTCCCTCCACCCGGCAGTCCGTGGCGTCGACCGGCGACGGCACGTGGTCCACCGAACAGCAGGAGGGCAGCCGCCGCCTGTTGGAAGCGGCGACGCGGTCGAACGCGTGCACGTTCGGCACCAGGTCCGTCAGCGTGACCTGGGTGTGGACGCCCGAGGCGTGCAGCCGTCGCTGGATCAGCGGCACCGGGCCGCCCGAGCCCGAGCAGAGGTCGACGATCCGGTGGTCCGCGCCTGATCGCAGTGCCAGCTCCAACGGGCGCGCGTACTCGCGGGCGGCGTCGGTGAGCCGGTAGATGGTCAGGATCGACTCGGTGTGCAGGGTCCGCAGCACGGGCGGGGTGCCGTCGAGGTCGTGCAGCTCGAAGAAGTCGAGGCGCGGCAGCGATTCCATGAGGTCTACGCCTACACCAGAGACGCGAAAAGGGCCCCACCTCCCGGAGGAAGTGGAGCCCTTTCGCAGAAGTGCAGAAGCTCGAAGCTCCGCGTGCGAGATCAGCCCTCGAGGGAGTTCGCGCGCAGCGCCATCGCCGACTTCTTGTTGGCGGCCTGGTTGGCGTGGATGACGCCCTTGCTGGCGGCCTTGTCGAGCTTGCGGGACGCGTCCTGCAGCAGCTCCAGGGCCTTCGCCTTGTCGCCGGCCTCGGCAGCCTCGCGGAACTTGCGGATGGCCGTCTTCAGGGACGACTTGACCGACTTGTTGCGAAGGCGGGCCTTCTCGTTGGTCTTGATCCGCTTGAGCTGGGACTTGATGTTCGCCATGCGACATCACCCTTCTTGTCGAAACCGGGGTTCGTGACGCGCTTGGTCGGCGCCGGCCACGAGGGCCGGGTCTCCTCCACGGCGGAGAGCCGCGCGTTCACGACGACGAAGGATATCAGGCCAGCTCAGCGCACCGTGAAGGCGGCCTTGTCGGCACCCACCACGGCCTCGTAGCCGCCACGGGTGACCTCGCGGCGTCCGTCCCCGTCCACGTCGCCGACGGTCAGGGCCAGCTGCGAGAGCTTGAACGACACCTCGACCTGCTTCGACTGTCCCGCAGCGAGTTCCACGCGGGTGAAGCCCACCAGACGGGCGTCCGGGGTCAGCACCGGCGAGGCCGGCTGACGCACGTAGACCGGCACCACGGCCGTGCCCGTACGCCCTCCGGTGTTCGCCACGGTGAACTTCACCACCCCGTTCGAACGGTCCACCGACACCGACGGTCCCGAGGTCGTGAACGACGTGTAGGACAGCCCGTGCCCGAACGCGTAGAGCGGGTCGTACTTCGCTCCGGCCGAGGTGTTCGCGCCCGGCAGTTGGTCGTAGGTCAGCGTTGGGTCGCCCAGCGCCCGTGGCCACGAGATCGGCAGCTTGCCGCTCGGGTTCACCGCACCGAACAGCACGTCGGCGATCGCCCTGCCGCCCTCGCTGCCCGGCAACCAGCCCGCGACCAGCGCGTTCGCGTCCGCCGCAGCACCGAGCACCTGCGGACGCGCGGTCAGCAGCACCACGACCACCGGCTTGCCGGTCGCCTGCACCGCGTCCACCCACGCCTGCTGCTCGGCCGTCAGCACCGGGTTCTCCGTGTCCGCGGGACCCTCCGCACCGGGCTTCTCGCCCAGCACGACGACCACAGCGTCCGCACCCGCCGCCTCGGACACCGCCGCGGCCTGGGTCGGAGCGTGCACCACGGACGCACCAGGAACGGCCTCGCGCACCCCCGTCAGCACGGTCGCGGTGGGCGGCAACGGCGAGTCGTCCGGCACGCCCTGCCACTCGACGGTCCAGCCGCCGAGCTGACGACGCACGTCGTCCGCCGTCTCACCGGTCACGACGATCTTCTTGGCACCGGCCGACAACGGCAGCACACCGTCGTTCTTCAGCAGCACGGTTCCTTCGGCCGCCGCCTGACGCGCCAGGTCCCGGTCCACGCCCACCACGTTGCCGTCGGCCTTCGCCGGGTCCACGTACGGCTTCTCGAACAGCCCGAGGTCGAACTTGAGCGTCAGCACCCGCCGCACGGCCTGGTCGATCCGCCCGCGCGACACCGAGCCGTCACGCACGTTCGCCAGCAACAGGGACGTGAACTCGGCCGCGTTCGACGGCTCCATCGCCATGTCCACACCGGCGTTGACGCTCATCGCGATCGCCGTCTTGTAGTCGGGCGCGACCTTGTGCCGGTCCACCAGGTACCGCATGTCCTGCCAGTCCGAGACCGCCACGCCTTTGAACCCCATGCGGTCGCGCAACTGCGTCTGCAGCATGTACTTCGACGCGTGCACCGGCACGCCGTTCAAAGAGCCGGAATTGATCATCACCGTGCGCACGCCCGCGTCGAACTGCGCCTGGAACGACGGCAGCACGAGGTCCTGCAGCTGCCGGATCGGGATCTGCGCCGCCGCCCGGTCGTGCCCGTTCGAAGGCGCCGAGTACCCCGCGAAGTGCTTGGCGGTCGCGGTCAGCTGCGCCGTGTCGTCCACCTTGGACTGCTGCCCGCGCACGTTCGCCGCCGCCAGCTGCCCGGACAGGAACGGGTCCTCGCTGTAGGTCTCGTAGTAACGGCCCCACCGCGTGTCCCGCGCTATGTCCGAGACGGGTGCGAAATTCCAAAAGACACCTGTAGCGCGCAACGCCTTCGACGCGGACACCCCGATCTTCTCCTGCAACGAGGGGTCCCACGTCGCACCGAGCCCGATCTGGTGCGGGAACATCGTCGCGGAGATGACGTTGTTGTGCCCGTGCACGCCGTCCGACCCGTAGATGATCGGGATCTTCAACCTGTTCTTCTCCAACGCATAGCGCTGGATGGCGTTGTTCATCTCGGCCCACGCCCTGGGCGTGTTCTCGACCGGTGAGTCACCACCGCCGGACAGGATCGAACCGACAAAAGCGTCCGAGAGGACGGCCTTCAGACACGAGTCCACCAACGGCCCGTTGACGTTGTTGCAGTCACCGCGCAGCTTCCCCACGCGGATCTGGGCCATCTGCCCGACCTTCTCCTCGACCGTCATCCGCCGGAGCAGGTCCTCGACCCGCCGTTCCGTCGACGCCCGGCTGTCCAGGTAGAGCTCCTTGCCGGCCGCCAGACCACCGGCCGGTGTCAGCGACGCGATCACCACAGCGACGCCCAGCACGCCGAGACCGGCGCGTTTGCGGGAGAACAAAGACAAGACTCCTCCACGTTCCCGGTGCGCCCGCCGCACACCATCGCGTGGGGGAGTGAGAAGAGCACACCTCCGAACGGAGGAACTCACTGCAAGCGTTTTCATGCTGGTGAAACGCCTGATCAGCCACCTGCGCCGAAAGGAGGAAAAATGGCCGGCATGACACTGCCCGCCCTACCCGAGGAGTCGTTCACACGGGTGCTCTGCGTCGTCGCGCACCCCGACGACATGGAGTACGGCTCGTCCGCTGCGGTCGCCCGCTGGACCGCCAAAGGCATCGAGGTCGGCTATCTCCTGCTGACCCGAGGCGAGGCCGGGATGCCGAACCCGCCGGAGGAGACCGCCCGGCTGCGCGTCGCCGAGCAACAGGCAGCGTGCGCCGTCGTCGGCGTCGAGCACCTGACCGTTCTCGAACACCCTGACGGAGTCCTGGTCTACGGCCTCGACCTGCGCCGCGACATCTGCCGCGAGATCCGCCGGTTCAGGCCCGACGTCGTGCTCGGCGGCGCGTTCCAGGTCGAGACGCCCTGGGGCTTCGACCAGGCCGACCACCGCGCGGCCGGCCTCGCGACCCTCGACGCGCTGCGCGACGCGGGCAACCGCTGGGTCTTCCCCGAGCAGGTCGACGAGGGTCTCGAACCGCACTCCCCGCGCTGGTACCTCACGACCGCGATGGGCTCGGGCGCGACCCACGGCGTCGACGTGACGGGGGAGCCGCTGAGGCGTGGCGTGGCCTCGCTCGAAGCGCACGCCGCGTACCTCGCCGCGTTGCCGGGGCATCCCGCGCCCGCGGACTTCATCCCGAAGTTCACCGCCATGAGCGGCGAGGCCATGGGGGTCGAGCACGCCGTGCTCTTCCGCGCCCACGACCTCCAGGCACCACCGGAGCTCTAGGACTGGTCGCCGTCGGGGTTCTTCGGCGGTCTGCCGCGGCGAGGCATCTTCTTCGCCTCGCCGGGCAGCCGGCCCGCCTCCGCCAGCGCACGCCGCAGCAGGAACTCGATCTGCGCGTTGGTGCTGCGCAGCTCGTCGTTCGCCCACCTGCTCAACGCGTCGTGCACCGCCGGATCAAGCCTGAGCAGAACGCTTTTGCGATCAGCCATCAGGTGTACAGCGAACCGGTGTTCACCACGGGCTGAGTGGAACGGTCACCGCACAGGACGACGAGCAGGTTCGAGACCATCGCCGCCTTGCGCTCCTCGTCGAGCTCGACGACCTCGTGCGCGGCGAGCCGCTCCAGTGCGAGCTCGACCATGCCGACGGCACCCTCGACGATCCGGGTCCGCGCCGCCACGACCGCGCCCGCCTGCTGCCGCTGCAACATGGCGTGGGCGATCTCCGGCGCGTATGCGAGGTGCGTGAGCCGTGACTCGATCACCTTCACGCCCGCGGACTGCACGCGTGCCGCGATCTCGATCGCCAGCGTCTCGGTGATCTCGTCCGCGTTCTCCCGCAGCGACAGGCCGGTCTCGGCGTGGTTGTCGTACGGGTAGCTGTTCGCGATGTGCCGCACGGCCGTCTCGGTCTGGATGCCGACGAACCGCACGAAGTCGTCGACCTCGAACCGTGCGCGCGCAGTGTCCTCGACCTGCCACACGACCACCGCGGCGATCTCGATCGGGTTGCCGTCGGCGTCGTTGACCTTCAGCGTCGCCGTCTCGTGGTTGCGGATGCGGACGGAGATCTTCTGCCTCGTGGTGAGCGGGTTCGCCCACCGCAGACCGTCCGTGCGCGACGTGCCCACGTAACGGCCGAGGAACTGCAGCACCCGCACCTCGCCGGGCGCGACGGTGAAGAGTCCCTTCCAGATCAGCGCCGCCGCCAGGAACAGCAGGACGCTGGTGATCAGCGACCCCACCGGCGCCTCTTCGGTCGCGACGGCGGAGTCGATTCCCGTGATGATCGTCCACACAGCCACCGCGAACACCGCCAACCCCAGGAAGAACATCGGCAGACCCGGCAGCTCCCGTGCGTGCTTCTCACGGACGACTGGTGCGGGCATGTGCACTGTCGCCTCGATCGTCGCGCTCATTCGGACCCCCTATCGAAGTAGTAGCTAAGTGATATCACTTTTCTCGCCGTGATCGCAAGTTACGCTGCGTCGCATGAGGGCGAAGAAGCAGCGCGTGGCCGCGTACGGGGTGTGCATCAACGAGGACGACGAGATCCTGCTCGCGCGCTGGACTGGCCCGAAGGGCAAACGTTGGATCCTCCCCGGCGGAGGCATCGACCACGGCGAGCACCCGTACGACGGGGTCGTCCGCGAGGTCGAGGAGGAGACCGGGTACGTCGCCGAGGTCGTCCGCCTGCTCGGCATCGACTCCGAGTTCCGCGAGGAGCCCGACCGCGACTACCACGCGCTTCGGATCATGTACGAGGTGCGGATCGTGGGCGGCGAGCTGCGCAACGAGGTGAACGGCTCGACCGACCTCGCCCAGTGGTTCCCGCTCGCAGACATCGGACAACTGGAGCGAGTGCCGTCGCTGGACACCGCCCTTGGTCTGTATCGGACTACCCCACCCGCCGGAATCTTGCGGTAGCTTCCCTCTTACCGCCGCCGACGACCCAACACCGGAGTTGGCGAATGATCCGATCACTGGCCGCAGTCGGCGCGGCCGCACTGCTGTCGTCCTTCGTTCACGTGCCTGCTTTCGCTGCCGTCGTCGGCGTGTCCAGCGTGTCCTCCCTGCAGGCCGCTCTCGACACCGCACGACCTGGTCAGCGCATCGTCCTCGCGAAGGGTGTGCACGCCACCGACCAGCCCGTCAAGATCACGAAGTCCGGGATCACCGTCGCCGCCGCGCACGCCGGCCGCACGGTCTTCACGCGCGGAGGCCTCGAACTGGGGGCCGTCCGAGACGTGACGATCGAGGGGTTCGTGTTCGACGGGACCAGCACGATGTCCGTCCCGGTGGAAGCGCAGGCCACGCGCATCACCCGCAACACCTACAACGGGAACAAGGACGGCGCCTCGCTCACCGTCAGCGCGGACGACGTCCAGGTCGACCACAACACGTTCTCGAACCGCAGCAACGAGGGCGTCTACCTGCAGATCACGGGTCCCGGCAGCGAGATCGCCAAGAGGACGTGGATCCACCACAACTACTTCTACAACCACAGCTTCTCCGGAGCGAACGGCGGCGAGTCGATCCGGCTCGGTTACAGCCACAAGCAGTCGAAGTCGGCGAACGCGGTCGTGGAGTTCAACCTCTTCGAGAAGGCGAACGGCGACCCGGAGGCAATCTCCGTGAAGTCCTCGGACAACACGGTCCGCTTCAACACGATCCGCGACAGCAAGGGCTACATCGTCCTGCGTCACGGCAACCGCACCACCGTCGAGGGCAACCTGCTGTTCGGCAGCGGCATCCGGTTCCACGGGAACGACCACAAGGTCTTCAACAACTACGTGCAGAACTCCGGGGACCGCGCCATCGTGTTCGGGAAGGGCTCGGAGACGGACAGCGGGCCGACCTCCACGTCGCACGACCGCCCCGACCGCGTGACGGTCGCGTTCAACACCCTCGTCGGCACGGGCGCCGTGGTCGACAGCGACACCGGTACTTACGCACCCAAGGACTGCGTGCTCGCGAACAACGTCATCCAGGGCTCGTCCTCGAAGCTCGTCGACCTGATGTCCGGCTCGACGGTCAAGTACGAGGGCAACATCGCGTGGGGCGGCACCGCCGGCATGCCGAACGGCTACCGGACCGTCGACCCGAAGCTCGTGCGTGACGCGAACGGTCTGCTGCGTCTCGCGTCGGGAAGCCCGGCGATCGACTCTTCCGCGGGCACGTACTCGTACGTGACGCGTGACTTCGACCCGCAGTCGCGTTCCGGCAAGTCTGATGTCGGAGCGGATGAGTACAGCTCTTCGTCGGTTCGGAAGCCGCTGACGAAGGCCGATGTCGGGGTCTCCGCACCCTGATGAACGCATTTGTCCTGGTAGCCGCCCATGTGGCGGCTACCAGGACCCCCCGATTTGGAGATCGAAACAGGCCCGTGTAATGTTCTCCATGTCAGAGCGAAGCGGGCCGGAAATACAGACCGGAACGGGCCTGGCCAAAAAACCGGAAGAGAAAGAGCCTCCGAGAGGCCGATTTGACACCGGGAAGCAAGACCAAATAAGCTTCAAACACAGCCCCGAGAGAAAGCCTCCGGAAACGGAGACTGGAACCGGTGAGCGCGTGTTCTTTGAGAACTCAACAGCGTGCCGAAACACAGCCAGTAATAT
>NZ_JBHXLF010000029.1:12179-77627 GCF_042721515.1 Lentzea sp. NPDC058436 | reverse complement strand
ACGCCCCCGTACAACCAGTACGGGGGCGTGGGGGCGGCACCACGAGACGCCCGTCTGACCGCGAATTGCCTCGGCAAGATTCCGCGCCACAGCACTTGTTGCGATCTTAACGCGAACGGGCGCCCTCAGGTGAGGACGCCCGTCACGTTTCGAAGCGAAAATCAGTCCTCGGACTTGCCCGACTGCAGACCCGCCGAGATCAGGTCCATGACCGACGAGTCGGCCAGCGTCGTCACGTCGCCGACCGTGCGGTTCTCCGCGACGTCGCGCAGCAGGCGGCGCATGATCTTGCCCGAACGCGTCTTCGGCAGCTCCGGCACGACCATGATCTGACGCGGCTTCGCGATCGGGCCGATCTCCTTGGCCACGTGGTCGCGCAGCGCCTTGATCGCGTCGGCACCACCGGCGTCCGCGCCCGCGCCGCCGCGCAGGATCACGAACGCCACGATGCCCTGACCGGTCGTCTCGTCGGACGCGCCGACGACGGCGGCCTCGGCCACGGTCGGGTGCGACACGAGCGCCGACTCGACCTCGGTGGTCGAGATGCGGTGACCGGACACGTTCATCACGTCGTCGACGCGGCCGAGCAGCCAGATGTCGCCGTCGTTGTCGTACTTCGCACCGTCACCGGCGAAGTAGAAGCCCTGGTCCTTGAAGCGCGACCAGTACGTGTCGCGGTAGCGCTCCTCGTCGCCCCAGATGCCGCGCAGCATCGACGGCCACGGCTCGTCGAGCACCAGGTAGCCACCGCCACCGTGCGGGACCTCGACGCCCTCGTCGTTGACGACCTTCGCGCCGATGCCGGGCAGCGGGCGCTGCGCCGAACCGGGCTTGGTCGAGATCACGCCGGGCAGCGGGGAGATCATGATCGCGCCGGTCTCGGTCTGCCACCACGTGTCGACGATCGGGGCCTTGCCGCCGCCGATGTTCTCGCGGTACCAGATCCACGCCTCGGGGTTGATCGGCTCGCCGACCGAACCCAGCACCCGCAACGAGGACAGGTCGTACTTCGCCGGGATGTCCGCGCCCCACTTCATGAAGGTGCGGATCAGCGTCGGCGCCGTGTAGTAGATCGAGACGCCGTACTTCTGCACGATGTCCCAGTGCCGGCCCTCGTTCGGGGTGTTCGGCGTGCCTTCGTAGACGACCTGCGTCACGCGGTTCGACAGCGGGCCGTAGACGATGTAGCTGTGGCCGGTGACCCAGCCGATGTCCGCGGTGCACCAGTAGACGTCGGTGTCCGGCTTGAGGTCGAACACGTAGTTGTGCGTGTACGACGCCTGCGTGAGGTAGCCACCGGACGTGTGCAGGATGCCCTTCGGCTTACCCGTGGTGCCCGAGGTGTAGAGGATGAAGAGCGGGTGCTCCGAGTCGAACGCCTCGGGGGTGTGCTGGTTGGACTGCGAGTCCACCAGCTCGTGCCACCACACGTCCTTGTCGGTCCACGCGACCTCGGTGTCGGTGCGCTTGACGACGATGACCTTCTCCACCGACGGCGCGCCGGCGACGGCCTCGTCGACGGCGGGCTTGAGCGGAGCCGGGTTGCCGCGGCGGTACTGGCCGTCGGTCGTGATCACGAGCCGGGCCTCGGAGTCCTGGATGCGGGTGCGCAGCGCCTCGGCGGAGAAACCGCCGAACACGACGTTGTGCAGCGCGCCGACGCGGGCGCAGGCCAGCATCGAGAAGATCGCCTCGGGGATCATCGGCATGTAGATCGCGACGCGGTCCTCGGCGCCGATGCCCAGCGACGTCAACGCGTTCGCGGCCTTGGAGACCTCGCGCTGCAGCTCGGCGTAGGTGATGGCGCGGCTGTCGCCGGGCTCGCCCTCCCAGTGGATGGCGACCTGCTCGCCGTGGCCGGACTCGACGTGGCGGTCCACGCAGTTGTAGGCGACGTTGAGCTTGCCGCCGACGAACCACTTGGCGAACGGCGCGCCGGACCAGTCGAGCACCTGGTCCCACTTGGTTTCCCAGTGCAGCCGTTCCGCCTGCTTCGCCCAGAACGCCTCGCGGTCGGCCTTCGCCTCCTCGTACAGCGCGGGCTGTGCGTTCGCCTGTGCCGCGAACTCGTCGGAAGGCGGGAACGTCCTGCTCTCCGTGAGCAGGTTGTCCAGAGCGTTGCCCTGGCCTGGCGACTGCGTCATGGTGCGAGACCTCCTGGAAAGTCCAGACCTGTCGGGGATGCGGGTACTGACCGTAGTGCGAGCCAGTTCACTTCCGACAGGTTCCTCCCCAAAAAGGTTCAGACCAATCTGGGGAGGTCGGTTACACGGCTGTCATTGTGTAACCCGTTTTGTCTGGTCCGGGCACGTGTGGCGCGTTGAACGGACGAAGTTGCGCGCTCAACGGTCCCCTCAGTGAGCTGGGTCACGGGTTTCACCTGGTCAGGTACTCTGCGCGACCGTGACCGATCCTCTCGCTCCGCTGCTTTCCTTGCCCGGCGTGGCAGACGCCGCGAACGCCGCCAAGGACGCCGTCTTCCAGGTGCACCGCCATCGGGTGAACCTGCGCGGCTGGGCCACGACGGCGGCGGAGGCGTCCGTCCGCGCGGCCCGTGCGTCGGCGGCTCTGGAGGGCGGTCCGACCGAGATCCCGGAGTCCGGCGAGGTCTCCGACCCGGTGCTCGCCGGGTCGTTGCGGATCGCCGAGGCGCTGGGCGGACTGGTCGCGACCTGGCAGCGCGCGCCGTTGCAGGCCCTCGCGAAGCTGCACGTCCTCGCCGCCGCCGACCTGACCACCGACGTCGGACGGCCGCGCGTCTCGCAGGACGTGTCGCAGCGGCTGGACCTCCTGGGCTCGCTCGTCACCGGCGGGACGTCCGTGCCGGCGCCGATCGTCGTCGCGGTGGTGCACGGCGAACTGCTCGGGCTGGCGCCGTTCGACGTCGCCAACGGGGTCGTCGCCCGTGCGGCCGCGCGGATGACGTCGATCTCGACGGGGCTCGACCCCAAGGGCCTCGGCGTGCCGGAGGTGGCGTGCCTGCGGCGTTCGTCGGAGTACGAGGCGGCGTCCGTGGCGTTCGCGTCCGGGTCTCTCGAAGGCCTGGCCCAGTGGATCCTGTTCGTCTGCTCGGCGCTGGAGGCGGGCGCCCGCGAGGCTCGCAGCATCGCGGACGCCGCGCTCACCGGGTGATCTCCGCCAGCGTCTCGGCGGCCTTGATCGCGTCCTCGTCGGTCACGTAGAGCGGGGCGAACCCGAACCGCAGGACGTCCGGCGGCCGGTGGTCGCCGATGACCCCGCGCGCGATCAGTTCGTCCATCACGGCCCTGGCGTCCTGGCAGCGCACCGAGATCTGGTTGCCGCGGTTCTCGGGCGTGATCACTTCGAGGTTCGTGAGCTTCTCGACGTGCTCGCGGAACAGGGCCGTGAGGGCCAGCCCGCGCTGCCGCAGCTCGACCAGGTCGACGTCGTCCCACACGTCCAGTGACGCGTCGAGGGCCAGCATCGACAGGATGTCCGGCGTGCCGACGCGTGCGCGCGCGATGCCGGGATCCGGTTCGTAGGACGGCTTCATGCCGAACGGCTCGCGGTGCCCGTTCCAGCCCGAGAGCGGGTTCTCGAAGGTCGCCTGCCGGTGCTTCGGCACGTAGATGAACGCCGGCGAGCCCGGTCCGCCGTTGAGGAACTTGTAGGTGCAGCCGATCGCGAAGTCGACTTGGAGGGCGTCCAATTCGATCGGCAGCACGCCCGCGCTGTGGCAGAGGTCCCAGACGACCTGCGCCCCGGCGGCGTGCGCCTGCTCGGTGAGCGCCTTCATGTCGTGCAGCTCGCCGGTCCGGTAGTCGACCTGGTTGAGCAGCACCACGGCGGTGTCGCCCGTCAGGTCCAAAGAGGACGGATGCGCAGCACGGATCTTCATACCTGTCAACGAGGCCACGGACTGCGCGATGTAGCCGTCGGTCGGGAACGTCGACTCGTCGCACACGATCTCGGTGCGGTCGGTGTCCTTCACCGCGCCCATCAACGCCTTGAAGACGTTGACCGACGTCGAGTCGCCGACCACGACCTGTCCGGGAGCGGCCCCGATCAGCCGGCCGACGCGGTCGCCGACCCGTTGCGGTGCCTCCCACCAGCCTTCGCTCCACGACCGGATGAGCCGCGTTCCCCACTGGTGCGCAACGACTTCCTGCATCCGCGCGGCGACGTGCCTCGGTGGTGCGCCGAGCGAGTTGCCGTCGAGGTAGATGACACCTTCGGGGATGTCGAACAGCTCACGCCTCACACGTAACTCCTCGCGGTCCAGAGCTCGGGGAACACCGCCCGTTGGGTGCGCTTCTCCAGCCATGCAACACCAGCGGAGCCACCCGTGCCGACCTTCGACCCCATCGAACGACGCGTCGCGAGCAGGTGGTCGTAGCGCCAGCGCGCGAACTCCTCGGCGATGTCGGTCAGCGCCTCGCCCAGCTCCAGCAGGTCGCGGTCGTCGCCGCGGTAGATCGCCGCCCACACCTGCTCGACCTCGGCGGACGGCTCGTAGGCCTGGGTCAGGTCGCGGTCCAGCACGGCCTGCGGGACGTCGAAACCCTTGCGCCGCAACGCGGCCAGCACGTCGTCGTAGAGCGACGGCTCACCCAGCGACTTCTCCAGCTGGTCGTGCATCGCGGGCACCGCGCGGTGCGGCACGAGCATCGACCTGGACTTCTCGCCGAGCAGGAACTCCATCTCGCGGTACATGCCGCTCTGGAAGCCGGAGCCCTCGCCGAGCGCGTCGCGGAACGAGTTGAACTCGGTCGGCGTCATCCGCGCGATCGGCCGCCAGGCCGCGGACAGAGCCTGGAGGTGCAGGTCGGACCTGCGCAGGGTGCGGACGGCCGCGCGCAGGTCGTCGGCGCGCAGCTCGGTCTGGGCCTGCCTCCACTCGAAGCAGAGCAACCCGAAGTACAGCTCCATCACCTGCGTGATGACCAGGAACGACATCTCGCGCGGATCTTTGGACCACTGCTGTTGAAGGGTGTGCAACACCGACGCGTGCACGTAGTCCTCGTACGGCGTGGTGCCGCCGAAATCCAGCTTGGGGGACACGGGGCAGCTCATGGCTCAATCGTCGCCGGAACCGCTCGTCACCTGAATGGGCGACGAAAGGCGTTCGCGCCAAAGTTCTTCCAAACGCAAAACGGATCGCCGAGTAGCTTTGCGTTCATGTTGGACGAGGTGGACAAGGCCCTGTTGGAGGCGCTCCAAGAGGATGCGCGCCTGTCGTACAACGAGCTCGCGCGTCGAGTCCACGTCTCGCCACCGACGGTCGCCCAGCGGGTGCGCCGGCTGGAGAACATGGGCGCGATCACCGGCTATCGCGCCGTGGTCGACCCCACCGTCGTCGGACGTCCGGTCGTCGCGTTGGTGCGCATGAAGTGCTACGGCCCCCGGTGCATCACGGTGCACCCGGAACTGCTCGACGACCTCCCCGAGGTGGTCGAGGTCGTTCGGCTGACCGGGGACATCTGCTCGGTTGTGAAGGTCGTCACGACGTCCATCGTGGAGTTGGAACGCCTGCTGGTCCGGCTGGCCGCCCACGGGGAGACGTCCAGCGCAATGGTGCTGTCGACGCCGATCCCGTGGCGTCCGGTGTTGCCCGGATAACATGCATCTGAGATTCCAATTAAGCTAACGTCGGCTCCGTGAGGCTGACCAAGAGCACCGACATCGCGCTGCGGATCGTGATGCGGCTGGCCGTCGCCGGCCCGGCGAACCCGACCACACGGGAAGTCGCCGAGGTCATGGGCGTGCAGTACACCCACGCGGCCAAGGTCGTCGCCCAGTTGCAGCACCTAGGCGTCGTGGAGGCGCGGCGCGGCAGGGGCGGTGGGCTCGCGCTCACCGACCAGGGCCGCTCCGGCTCGATCGGCCACCTGATGCGGCAGCTGGAAGGCGTGGGCGACGTCGTCGACTGCGAGGGCGACGTGCCGTGCCCGTTGAGCTCCGCCTGCCGGTTGCGGCGTGCGCTGCGCCAGGCCCAGGAAGCGTTCTACGCCTCGCTCGATCCACTGCGCGTCGAGGACCTCGTCGCTGATCCCACCGGTCCTGTGCTGCTCACCCTGCAGCTGAAGTGAGGAAGACGATGTTGTCCTCGAAGTCGGCCGAGCTGGTCGAAGCCACCCTGCCCGCCGTCGGTGCCGCTATCGGCGAGATCAGCGCGTTGTTCTACGAGCGCATGTTCGAAGAGCACCCGATCCTGCTGCGCGACATGTTCAACCGCGGCAACCAGGCCAACGGCACGCAGTCGCAGGCGCTCGCGGGCTCGATCGCCGCCTTCGCGTCCGGTCTGCTCGCCGGTCAGACGCCCGACGCGATGCTGCGGCGCATCGCCCACAAGCACGTGTCGGTCGGCGTCACGCCCGGCCAGTACGCGGTCGTGCACAAGCACCTGCTCGGTGCCGTCGCCGAGGTTCTCGACGTGGACGCCGAGGTCGCGGCGGCGTGGAGCGAGGTCTACTGGCTGATGGCCGACACGCTGACCGGCCTGGAGCGGTTCCTGCCGCAGGGGCAGCAGGAGCACCGGGTGATCGCGCGGTTCCAGGAGACCGACGACGTCGTGACGTTCGTGGTCAGGCCGCTCGACGGCCAGGTGCGCGCGGGCGAGCCGGGGCAGTACGTGTCGGTGCAGGTGCCGCTCGCCGACGGTGCCCGGCAGATCCGCCAGTACAGCCTGTCCGGACGGTCCGACGACGCACTGCGGTTCTCGGTGAAGCGCGACGGCGAGGTGTCGAACCACCTGCACGACAACGTGCCGGTCGGCAGCACCGTGCTGGTCAGCCAGCCGGCCGGGGACCTGACGCTGCAGCCCGGCGACGGGCCGGTGCTGCTCGCGTCGGCGGGGATCGGCTGCACTCCGATGATCTCGATGCTCGCCGACCTGGCCTTCACCGACTCGCCACGGCAGGTGATCGCGGTGCACGGCGACCGCGACCAGCTCACGCACCCGTTCCGCGCGGAGCTCGCCCAGCTCGTGGCCAAGCTGGAGGACGCGCGGGCGCACGTCTTCTACGAACGGCCGATCGGGGACTGGCCCGCGGACAGGACCGGGTTCGTCGACCTCGCCGGGGTCGAGGTGCCGGCGGACACCACCGCCTACCTGTGCGGACCGGTGCCGTTCCTGCGCGCGATGAGGGCCCAGCTGATCGAGCTGGGCGTCACCGACATCCACTACGAGGTGTTCGGCCCCGACCTAACCCGCTAGCCGGTCCAGCGCGTTGCGGACGTGGCCCTTCGTGTCCTCCAACGCGGCGGCCGCACGTTCGGTCGGTGCACCGGACAGCAGGTGCACCAGCGCCACCTTGAGGTCGCCGGACGCGTCCGCCAGCGCCTGCTCGCAGGCGTTCTCGGACTGCCCGGTGGCCTCGTGCAGGATCCGGATGGTCCGGCCGCGCAGCTTCGCGTTCGTCGCGCGCATGCTGACCATCAGGTTCGAATAGGTGCGGCCTAGCTTGACCATCACCGCCGTGGAGAACGACGTCAGGACCAGCTTCTGGGCCGATCCCGCCTTCATCCGCGTGGAGCCGGCGATGGCCTCAGGGCCGGTGTTCAGCGCGACGAGGACGTCCGGCGTGAACGGCACCGAGGCGTTGTTCGAGACCAGCACGGTGTGGGCGCCAAGCGCTTGCGCCTCCTGCAGCGCGCCGATCACGAACGGCGTGCGCCCGGACGCCGTCACGCCCACGACCAGGTCCTTCGAGGTCGCGTGGCGCAGGATCTGGGCGGCACCCGAGTGGTCCTCGACCTCCTCGACGGCGCGGACGAGGGCTTCCGGGCCGCCCGCGTGGTGGGCGACGAACCAGTCGGAGGGGACGTTGAACGTCGGCACGAGCTCAGCGGCGTCCAGCGTGGCCAGGCGACCCGACGTGCCCGCGCCGACGTAGTGCACGCGGCCGCCGGACATGATCGCCTCGACGCCGAGGTCGACCGCGCGGGCCAGGTCCGGCAGCGCCTGCGCCACCGCCGCCGGCACCGTGCGGTCCTCGTCGTTGATCATGCGGAGCACGTCGATCGTGGCCACCCGGTCGATGTCCGCGGTGCGCGGGTTCCGCTGCTCGGTCGGAGACTCCACGCGCACCACCACACCGTCCCGGGGGGAGGTCATTTAGACGTCTCCCGCGGCCGCCGCCGGCCGTCCGGTCTCGCGCCGAGCCGGTGTCCCGACACCGCCTCGTAGGTCGCCTCCAGCGCCGTCTTCGCCGTGTCGACGTGGTGCTGGGCGACGCCGATGAACAGGCAGTCGATCACCGTGAGCTGGGCGATGCGGCTCGCCATCGCACCCGAGCGGAACGTGGTCTCGCGCGCGGCCGTGGTCAGCACGTGGTCGGAGACCTCGGTGATCGGCGAGCGCGGGAAGTTCGTCAGCGCGACGGTGGTGGCGCCGGTCTCGCGGGCGACGCGCAGGGCCTCGACGGTCTCCGCGGTCGAGCCGGTGTGCGAGATGCCGACGGCGACGTCCGCCTCGGTCAGCACGGCGGCGGACGTCAGCGCGATGTGCGTGTCGTTCCACGCGAAGCAGGTGAGCCCTATGCGGTGCAGCTTCTGCTGCAGGTCGAACGCCACGAAAGCGCTGGCACCGAACCCGTAGACGTCCACGCGGCGGGCGCCCGCGACCGCCTGGACGACCTTGTCGAGCGACTCGACGTCGAGCTGCTCGGCGGTCTCCTCGACGGCGCGGGCGTCGGCGAACGCGACCTTGCCGACGACCTGCTTGAGGTCGTCGCCCGGTCCGATGTCGCCGCCCATGTCGTGGTTGGCCCTGGCCTGGCTGCGGGCCGTGTCGGCGGCGAGCGCGATGCGCAGCTCCGGGTACCCGCCGACGCCGATGGCCTTGCAGAACCGCGTCACCGTCGTCTCACTGGTGCCCGCCTGCTCGGCGACCTCGGTGATGCTGCGGTGCGCGACAGTTCCGGGGTTCTCCAGCACCACCTTCGCGACGCGCTGCTCCGCGCGCGCGAGACCCGGCAACAACGACCGGATCTTCACCAATGGGCTGGATTCGGCACTGCTCTCAGTGGACACGTGGGAAACTTACTAACCGCCAGTTCAACGGTCAACGGAGTGTGTCCGAAAGTCACTCGGTCGGCAGGAGTCAGCGGACGGCGGGCTTCTTGCGCGTGGAGACCGCGATCCGGTTCCACGAGTTGATGGTGAAGATCAACGCGATGAGCTGCGCGAGCTCGTCCTCGCCGAAGTGCTTCGCGGCCTGCTCGTAGACGTCGTCGTTGACGTACTCGTGGCTGCTCAGGACGGTGATGGCCTCGGTCAGGCGCAGTGCCGCCTGCTCCTTCTCGGTGTAGAGGTCGCCTGCCTCCTCCCACGCGTTGAGCAGGTAGATGCGGGCCTCGGACTCGCCGCCCATCCGCGCGTCGGCCGTGTGCATGTTGAGGCAGTAGGCGCAGTGGTTGAGCTGGGAGGCGCGAATCCGCACGAGTTCGGCGAGCTGCTCGTCGAGACCTTCGCGGGCGGCGGCGTCGAGGGCGATCATGGCGCGGTAGACCTTCGGTGCCCGCTTGGCGAGGTCGATGCGGTTCGTCATGGCTGAAAACCTATGACGCCCATTGGCCCTGGGCATGGTGCAATCTCCACGTGCAATCGTGGGCCAATCTCGACTTCCACCTGGACCTGTCCGGACCGGGTGGCCTGCGGCACCGGCTGACGGCGTCGCTGCGGGAAGCGGTGCGATCGGCGCGGCTGCCTCCCGGCACGAGGCTGCCGGCCTCGCGGTCGCTCGCCCTCGACCTCGGGATCGCGCGCAACACCGTGGCCGAGGCGTACGCGGAGCTCGTCGCGGAAGGGTGGCTGACCGCGCGTCAGGGGTCGGGAACCGTTGTCGCGCAACGAGTCGCGCCGCCCGCGCCGGTGACGCGCCAGGCGCAGGAGCCGGACGTGCGGTTCGACCTGACGGTGTCGACGCCGGACGTCACGGAGTTCCCGCGCGCGGAGTGGATCCGGTCGACGCGGCGGGCGCTGACGGCGGCGCCCTCGGAGGCGTTCGGGCCGGGGGACCCGCAGGGGCGGATCGAGCTGCGGACGGAGCTCGCCGAGTACCTGGCACGGGCACGGGGCGTGCGGGCCGATCCCGAGCGGATCGTGGTGTGCTCGGGGTTCGGCGGCGCCGTGCAGATGTTCGACCGGCTGCTCGCGGCACCGGTCGTCGTCGAGGAGTACGGGCTGAGGTTCCACCGGTCGCTGTGGACGTCGACGGTGCCGTTGGCGGTGGACGACCACGGCGCGAACACCGAGCAGCTGCCTGACGACCGGCGTGCGTGCGTGTTGACGCCCGCGCACCAGTTCCCGTTGGGCGGACCGTTGCACCCACGGCGTCGCGCTGCTGCTGTGGAGTGGGCACGGCGCGTGAACGGCGTTGTGCTGGAAGACGACTACGACGGGGAGTTCCGCTACGACCGGCAACCCGTCGGCGCCGTGCAGGGGCTGGACCCGGAGCACGTCGTCTACCTCGGGACGTCGAGCAAGGCGTTGTCCCCGGCGTTGCGGATCGCGTGGATGGTGCTGCCCGACCGGTACGTGGACCCGATCCTGGCGTTGAAGACCGACCGCGAGCAGCACATCAGCATGCTCGACCAGCTGACGTTGGCCGACTTCCTGGCGTCGGGCGGGTACGACAGCCATGTGCGGCGGATGCGCCTCAAGTACCAAGGGCGCCGTGACCGGCTCGTGGAGGCCGTCTCGCCGTACGTGTCGGTGTCCGGCATCGCGGCCGGGATGCACGCCGTGCTGGAGACACCTCACGAAGAGGAGATCGTGCGAACCGCACGGGAACACGGGATCGAGGTCAGCCCTCTCTCGTGGTTCCGGCACGAGCTGAGCGACGACGACCGGACCGGTGTGGTGGTGAGCTTCGGAGCGCCCGCGTTCCCACGGGCGCTCCACGGCTTCACCGAGGTGCTAGCGCTGTGCTGCTGACCAGCCCTCGGCCGTGACGTCGCCGCGTGCGTGCACGTAGACGCCGCGGCCGTTGTACTGCCCGGCCTTGGTGTAGACGAACCTCGTCTTCACGGATTCCGTTGGCACCCAACGGCGTCCGGTCGTCGTGAGGACGCGGGCGTCCTGCCAGTCCGTGCCGTTCCAGTGCTGGATCGTCAGCTTGTCGCCCTTGTCGACGTCCACGAAGACCTCGACCGGGCGTTCCGCGGTGAGGGTGCCGCCGGAAGTCGTTGCCCGCCACTGCTTTCCGGGTGAGTCGACGGCGAGCGCGTTGGCCAGGCCGTCGGCGACCGCGCGGCGGGCCGGGTTGACGCTGCCCCAGTCACGGCTCGGGTGCACGCGGTTGGTCAGCAGGATCGCGATCGAGCGCGAGGCCTTGTCGATCACGAACGACGTGCCGGTGTACCCCGTGTGACCTGCGGTTCCCGGTCCGCTGAGCGCGCCCATGTACCAGCGCTGGTCGAGCTCGAAGCCGAGGCCGTGGGCGTTGTCGGGGAACTGCTGGTTGAAGTTCGTGAGCATCAGCTCGACGGAGTGCTCGGTGAGGATCCGGCGGCCGTTGTACGTGCCGCCGTTGAGGATCGTCTGGCCGAGGACCGCGAGGTCTTTCGCCGTGCCGAACACACCGGCGTGTCCGGCTACTCCTCCGAGGGACCACGCGTTCTCGTCGTGCACCTCGCCGCGGACGATGCCGCGTGGTGGTGCCGACTGGAACTCCGTGGCGGCCGTGCGGTCCTTGGACTTCGGGTTGTAGCCGGTGTTTTTCATGTTGAGCGGCTTGGTGATGCCGTCCCTGACCGCCTGGTCGAGGCGTTTGCCGCTCACCTTGAGGACCAGCTCGCCGAGCGTGATCAGGTTCAGGTCCGAGTAGACGTACGTGGTGCCGGGCGTCGACTTCGGCGTCACGTCCATCACGGCTTTGATGCGTGACGGGATGTCCGGGTACCGCTGCCACAACGGGATGAACGGTTCGAGGCCGCTCGTGTGTGTGAGGAGCTGCTTGACGGTGATGTTCTCCTTGCCGTTCACGCCGAACTCGGGCAGGTAGGTGGCGACGCGTTCGTCGATGGCGACGCGTCCCTTCTCGACCTGCTGGATCACCGCGATCGACGTGAAGAGCTTGGAGATGGAGGCGAAGTCGAAGATCGTGTCCTTCTGCATCGGGACGCGTTCGGCTTCGGGCAGCTGGGTCTGCTGGTCCTCGTACAGAACCGCGTAGCCCGTGCGGTCGTGCGTGACGATCTTGCCGTTGTGCACGTACATCGTCACGGCGCCGGCGAACAGCGGTTTGCCGTTGGCCTGCGGTTTCTGGAAGTCGCGGAGCTGCCCCAGGGCCGCGTTGATCGGCGCCGGGTCGAGGCCTGCCCACTGCGGTCTCGCCTCGCGCAGGATCGTCCAGCGGTTCGCGAAGCCGTCCTGGGGCTGGTCGAAGTGGCCGGGGACCGCCGTCGTCACGAGTGCGACGGCCAGGGCAGGGATGAGCATGGCGTCCTCACCGGTAGCGCAGGTAGGGCTGGCGGGTGCGGCGGAACTGCTGCAGCTCCTGCTGCCACGCACCGGTGATCTCGTCCAGGGGAGCCTGGGCGTCGATCATCCTGCGCAGCCGGTCGGAGCCGCTGAGCTTGTCGATCCAGTTGTCGGGCCGCCACGCGAAGACGTTCGGGTACAACGACTTCGCGGTGATCAGCATGGCGACGGCGGCCCTGATGGCGTCGAACTCGTGCGGGTCGGTGACGTGCAGGGTGACACCGCCGCAGGTCTTGCCCTGGAACTTGTTGAACGTCGGCGAGAAGTAGGTCTCGCGGAACCGGATCCCCTTGAGGTTCAGGGCGTTCAGCGCCTCGGCCCAGCGCCAGTCGACGTCCGGGGCACCGACCGTCTCGAACGGGCGGGTGGTGCCGCGACCCTCGGACAAAACCGTGCCCTCGAACAGGCACGTGCCGGGGTAGACGAACGCCGTGTCCTGGGTGGGCATGTTCGGGCTCGGCGGGACCCACGGCAGGCCCGTGTCGAGCTGGCTGCGACGCCAGTTCCGGACGTCGACCACCTTGAGGTTGGTCTTGAGGCCGAACTCGCCCTTGAAGAGGCGGGCGAGTTCGCCGACGGTCATGCCGTGTTGCTGCACGATCGGTTTGAGGCCCACGAAGGTGGCGTAGGCGGGGTCGAGCTGCGGGCCGTTCGCCGTGCCGCCGATGGGGTTCGGGCGGTCGAGGACGATGAAGTCGAGGTTCGCGGCGGCTTCCATCGCCTGGTACAGCGACCAGATGTAGGTGTAGAAGCGCGCGCCCACGTCCGCGATGTCGAACACGACCGTGTCGATGCCGGCCTTCGTGAACATCGCCTGGATCTTGGCGGGGGTGGCCTGGTACGTGTCGTACACCGGGATGCCGGTGCGCGGGTCGGCGTAGTCGCCCTCGGAACCCCCGGCCTGCGCCGTGCCGCGGAAGCCGTGTTCAGGGCCGAAGACGGCGGTCGGCTTCGCGCCGTGGGCGACCATCGAGTCGACGACGTGCGTCTGGTCCTTGAGGATGCCCGTCGGGTTCGTGAGCACGCCTACCTTGCGGCCCTTGAGCTTGCGCCAGCCGTCACTCGCGAGCTGTTCGGCGGCGGTGGCGAGCTTCGGGGCCGCGTTCGCGGTGGACGCGCTGACGAGGGGGACGGACAGCGCGCCCGCCGCGAGGAAGCTCCGCCGCCTCACCAGGTCACCCCGTGGCCGAACGGGTAGGGGGTCGGGCCGGGGACGTCGACGGGGAGCTTGCCCTGCGGCTTGGCCTCGCCGAGCAGGATCCTGGCCAGCGCCTCCATCGAGACCGTCGTGGTCGAGTAGGTGGCGAGCCACGTCTTGGCGTTGCTGTGCGCGACGTCGTACGGGTTGCCCGTGGCGGCCGCGATGACGGGCTTGCCGGTGGCGACGAGCTGGTTGATCAGGTCGACCTGGGCGGGCCTGGTGCTCGCGTTGTTGGTCAGCACGACGATCTTGTCCGCGTTCGCCGCCGCGGCCACGGCCTGCTGGATCTGCGCCGGCGTGGGGCTCGTGGCGGTGACGACCTTGGTGCCCTTGAGGCGCGTGGCCAGGGACGCGGTGGGGGCGTCCGCGGTGCCGACGACCAGGGGAGCGGTGGCGTTCAGGGGGATCGCCTGGCCGTCGTTGCGCACGGCCGTGATGGTGCGGTCGGCGATGGCCTGGGCCTTCTCGGTGTTCGAGCCGACGATGCGGTCGACCTGGTTCACGTCGGTCTCGGCGGTGAGCATGACGCCGCGCAGGAGCTTCATCTTGAGGATGCGCAGGACGCTCTCGTCGATGCGCTTCTCGGTGATCTCACCGCTGCGGACGGCCTTGATCACGCTGTCGATGGCCAGACCGAGGTTCGGCGGCATCAGCAGCTGGTCGACGCCCGCCTTGATGGCCAGCACCGGGATCTCGGCGTCGGAGTGCAGCTTGCGGACGCCCGCCATCTCCAGCGAGTCCGTGACCACGACGCCGTCGTACTTCAGCTCGTCGCGCAGCAGGCCGGTGATGATCTTCGGGCTGAGCGTCGCCGGGTTGCCGGACGGGTCGATCTGCGGCACCTGGATGTGCGCGGTCATGATCGAGTCGATCTTCGCGGCGATGGCGGCCTTGAACGGCGGCGCGTCGATCTGGCGCCACTGGTCGAGGCTGCGGTTCGAGACCGGCAGGGCGGTGTGGCTGTCCTCGGACGTGTCGCCGTGGCCGGGGAAGTGCTTGGCGGTCGAGGTCACCGAGGTCATATCGAACCAGCGGCGGCCCTCGTAGCCCTGGACCTGGGCGGCGGTCATGTCGGCGGCGAGCTTCGGGTCGCTGCTGAAGCTGCGCACGCCGATGATCGGGTTCGCCGGGTTGGAGTTGACGTCCGCGTCCGGGGCGAAGTTCTGGTTGATGCCCATCGCCCGGAGCTCCTGGCCGGTGATGCGCGCGGCCTCCTCGGCGTCCTTGACGTTCCTGCCCGCGCCGAGGGCCATGTTGCCCGGCAGCTGCGTGGCCGGCGGGCCGATGCGGGTGACGAGCCCCATCTCCTGGTCCGTCGAGATGAGCAGCGGGATGCGGCTGGCCTTCTGCAGGCCGTTGGAGAGCTCCGCGATCTGCTTCGGGGTGTCGACGTTGTCGCGGCTCGAGTTGTTGAAGTAGATGACGCCGCCGGGCTGGTACTTGCGCACCATGTCCGCGGCCGTCGCCACTCCGAAGTCCGTCTGGTTCTTGGGGTGCGGGACGTCGGCGGCCTGGCCGTTGACGTACGTGACGAAGAGCTGGCCGACCTTCTGTTCCAGCGACATCCCGCGGAGCGTGGTCACGGAGGCGTCCGCTCTCGCCACCGGCGTGAGGGCGACCATGGCAGTGACCAGCGTCAACGCGGCGATTTTCCGCACTTGGAAGAGCCTCCCGGTGATGTTCCCACAGATAACTGGCGCATTTCGCAAGTTACCCACGACAGTGGGGTGGGTCAACGGATGGCCATTGTGCCGTTCGGTGGCAGTTTTTGACGGAACAAGCAGACGGGGCGCCCCCGAGAGGGCGCCCCGTCTTCAGCGCGGGCTTGCGAGTTACCAAGCGTGCAACTCGTGTCGTACAACCCTGGCCTCGGCGTCCGGCGTCCCGGTACGCAGGCCCTAGACGACAAGCCTCCCGCGGCGTGCTGCGCGTGGGTACTCGAAGTCCGCGCACGGAGCTCTGCCGGGGTGGAGTCTGGCTTCTCTTCGCCAGGTCCCTGGCCGACCGGAGGTCCGCACCACCCATTTAAGTGCGTGGGCCCGGTCACAGCAAGGGCTCGGACGGGTGCACCGTTCAAGCCACGTTCAGTAGTGAAAGTACTGGCGTTTCTGGATTTGTGAGCGCGTGTTCGTGTTCGGGTACCGCTGGGCGGGCGGTGACGTGCACTCACGCGGGCACCACGTGCGCGGCGCGTTGCCGCTACTCGCCGGTACCGCTCACTTCCCGGTGCTTGTGGTTGCCAGGGCTTGACTTCAGCCGTTGTTGCGCTTGCGGCGCAGTCCGTACCAGGCAGCGCCGGCCGCCGCGACGGCGCCGAGGCTGATGGCGGTGACCGCCACTGCCTTGCCCGACGGGGTGGGGATGCGGCCGCGCAGGCTCACCGGGTCGACGAACTGCTGCACCGGCCAGTCCTTCTCGGCGGCGATGCGGCGCAGGCCCCTGTCCGGGTTCACGACCGTCGGGTGGCCGACGACCTCCAGCATCGGGAGGTCCGTGACGCTGTCCGAGTAGGCATAGCTCTTCGCGAGGTCGTAGCCGTGCTCGGCGGCGAGCTGCTTGATCATGACGGCCTTGTTGTCGGCGGCGCAGTAGAACTCGACCTCGCCGGTGTAGCGGCCGTCCTGGATCACCATCTTCGTGCCGACGCTGTAGTCCGCCCCGATCATCTGGGCGATGGGGGCGACCAGTTCCGCGCCGGACGCGCTGACGATGACCACGTCGTGGCCCTCCGCCTTGTGGTCGGCGATCAACTGCGTCGCTTCTTTGTAGACGAGCGGATCGACGATGTCGTGCAGCGTCTCGCTCACGATGCTGCGGATCTGCTCGACGTCCCAGCCGGCCGCGAGCGCGGTGATGTGCGCCCGCATCCGGTCCATCTGATCCGCGTCCGCGCCGGCGAGCATGAACACGAACTGCGCATATGCGCTCTTCAGGACCGCGCGGCGGTTGATCAGCCCCTCCTGGAAGAAGGGTCGGCTGAACGCCAGCGTGCTCGACTTCGCGATCACGGTCTTGTCGAGGTCGAAGAAGGCGGCGATCCGGCTCATGTGGCCCAGCTTAGGTGTACTCGCCGGTAGGCCGTTCGGGCGGCATTTCGTTCGTGTACGAATCCGTTGCGCTGCACGGTTACCGAAACTTGGCCCGCGGCTGTTGCGGAAGTTGCGCGCGGCACTGGCGCATGGGGATACAGTAGGAGAGTCCGGTTCGACGGACGGGTTCAGTCCGACCCCCCGGGACTGAACCATTGACGACCCCCGTCCCTCCCCCCTGGCGGGGGTCGTCCCATATCCGGACCCCGTTTCCGCGTGGGTGCGACTGGACCTCTGCGGCCCTTCCGCCGCGTTCCGGTGCCCAACCCTTCAGCGTCGCACACGACACCGACAGTCCTGCCGCGCCAAGGGCTTCAAGATCGCGACCTGTCCACAGCCGCTGACTTGTCCACATCTGGATCAACCCCCGTTGTGTCGTTCATCACGACTGACCACGGTTGATCCCATGACCCACCCCATCGCCCTGCTCACGGACCAGGACCTGCTCGACGAGGTCCTCCGCGTCGCCGCCGCTGCCGACTGCCCGCTCTCCTGCGCCCCGGACGTCACCTCGCTGCGCTCGCAATGGCACTCCGCACCCCTCGTCCTGCTCGACCCGGCCGCGGTCTCCGCCTGCCTCGACGCGGGCTTCCCCCGTCGCACCGGCGTCCTGGTCGTCCACGGAGGCGACCCGCCCTGGGCCCCGGCCGTGGCTCTCGGAGCCGACGGCGTCCTGGAACTCCCGGTGGAGGGCCGCTCCCTGGTGACGGCCCTGACCGACCTGGGCGAGGGCCCACCGTCCGACCGGGGCCGAGTGGTGTCGTTCATCGGCGGCAGGGGAGGAGCAGGCGCCTCGACCCTGGCCGTGGCCTGCGGCCGCGAGGCCGTGGTCGAGGGCGGCGAGGCGATGCTCGTCGACTGCGACCCGCTGGGCGGCGGCATAGACCTGGCCCTCGGCACGGAGTCCGACCAGGGCGCCCGCTGGCCAGGCGTCCACGCCACCGGCGGCAGGGTGCCGATGTCGGCCCTGCGAGCCGCCCTCCCCACCACGGGCAACCTGAGCGTCCTGGCCTGCGACCGATCGGCCCCGGACCCGGAACCGGCCGCCGTGGCAGCAGTCCTGGACACGGGCCGCAGAGCGGGCTGCACGGTCCTCTGCGACCTCCCGCGCTTCCCCACGGCCTCAGCCTCGGCAGCCCTGGACCGCACAGACCTGACGATCCTCGTGGTCCCAGCCGAAGTCCGAGCCACAGCAGCAGCCAGCCGAGTGGCCACCCGCCTCCTGACGAACGGCCGCAACCTCCGCCTGGTGGTCAGAGGCCCGTCCCCTGGCAACCTCCAGCCGTCCGAGATGGCCGAGGTGATCGGCGTCCCCCTCCTCACGTCGATGCGAGCAGAACCGGGCCTGGCCGAGGTGCTGGAACGAGGCCGCTTCCCGCGCAACCCGAAGGGCCCGCTGGCAACAGCGGCCCGCGCGGTCCTGAAGGAGCTCCGCCCGTGACCGGCCGCGAAGCCGAGGAGGCCGAGTGCCTCGCGTCCTACCTGGACGACCCCGAGCCGGCGCCGCCGCCGGGCTCCGCCGGTTGCGGCTGTGTTCCCTTCTTCCCTGCAGCAGAAGGAGATCCGCGCGGAACGGACGTGCCCGCACAACGCTCCGCCGCCCCTTCCGCGGCCTTCGCAGGCACCTGATCCCGCCCGCCTCTCTTCCGCTCTCCCACCTCCCCTTCCCTCCACAAACCCCTCACCCTCCATCCCGGAATCCCTTGCCCAGAAGGAACTCCAGCCGTGACCCGCCTCCGCCTCCTCTGCCGGATCGCGTGCCGCATGGCGCGCAACCTCGCCGTCTACCGCCGCCTCTACCCACCCCGCTTCGTCTTCAAGAAGGAGCCGAAGTGACCTCGAAGGAGCCGAAGTGAACCGCTTCCTCATCTGGTGCCAGGAAACCTGGCTCCGCTTCACCGGCCGCGAGATCACCTACGGCCGCCACGCCCGCCGCCCCGAGGCAGCGACATGACCGCCGCCCTGATCGACCGGGTCCGCCACCGCCTGGCTGGCGCCGACATGGAGATGACCGCGGCCGTGGTGGCCCACGCGGTCCGCACCGAAGCCGGCGGCGTGCTCGCCGACTCGGACGTCCTCGAAGCCCTTCAGGTGCTCCGCCAGGAGTTCAGCGGCACCGGCCCGCTCGACCCGCTCCTGGCCGACCCCGGCACCACCGACGTCCTGGTCACCGCGCCGGACCAGGTCTGGGTCGACGGCACGACAGGCCTGCGCAGAACCGGCATCACCTTCCCCGACGAGGACGCGGTGAGGCGCCTCGCCCAACGGCTGGCCGTGGGAGCGGGCCGGCGGCTCGACGACGCTTCGCCGTGTGTCGACGGGTGGCTGCCGGGCAGCGGAGTCCGGCTGCACGCCGTGCTCCCGCCGATCGCCGACCGCACGTGCCTGTCGCTCCGCATCCTCAGACCGGCCACGCACGACCTGGACGCACTGCAGAACCTCGGCACGTTCGACTCCGAGATCGCGGAAGCCCTGCGCACGATCGTCCGCAGGCGCATGGCGTTCCTCGTGGTCGGAGGCACCGGGTCTGGCAAGACGTCGTTGTTGTCGGCGTTGCTCGGGTGCGTGCCGCAGCACGAACGCATTGTGTGCGTGGAGGACGCGGGCGAGCTGAACCCGGATCACCCGCAGTTCGTGCGGCTCACGGCGCGGCCGGCGAACGTCGAGGGCGCGGGTGAGGTCACCACCAGGCAGTTGGTGCGGGAAGCCCTGCGGATGCGGCCCGATCGCATCGTCGTGGGGGAGGTGCGCGGAGCCGAGGTGCGGGAGTTGCTCACCTCGTTGAACACCGGACACGACGGTGGCGCCGGGACGATGCACGCCAACTCGCCCGCCGAGGTGCCCGCGCGGTTGGAGGCGCTGGGGGCGTTGGGCGGACTGGAGCCGCGGGCGCTGCACAGCCAGGTCGCGGCGGCGGTCCGCGTCGTGCTGCACATGCGGCGGGACCAGAACACCAGGTACCTCAACGAGATCGGTGTGTTCGAGAAGGACGACGGGCTCACCGTCCGTCCGGTCTGGACACGTGAGCGCGGTTGGCACCAAGGGGAGTTGCCATGGTGAGCCTGATCCTGCTGGCAACGGCGCTGCTCGTCTGGCCTCAGCTCAAGGCGGTCAGAAGGCTCAGACCGCTGCACAAAAGGGAAATCGCGGTGCCGCCGTACGTCTGGCTCGCGGCAGCGGCAGTGGTCACCTACCTCGTGGCCGGTGTCGGCGGGCTCGTCGCCGTAGCGGTGCTGACTGCTACGGGAAGACGAATCCTCAAGCAGCACAAGCGGAACAAGGCACTACGCCAGGCGACTGAGGCGTTGAGCAACGGCCTGGGCGGCGTGATCGACGAGCTGCGCGCGGGCGCCCATCCCGCGCAGGCGGCGGAAGGTGCGGCGGAGGACACCCCGGCTCCGGCGAAGGAGGTGCTGAAAGCGGTGGCGGCCACGTCGAGGCTGGGCGGTGACGTCGAACGGACGTTGCGCGAGTTGCGGCAGCCGTTGCTGACCAGGGCGGTGGACCAGCTGGCCAGGGCGTGGCGCGTGTCGGCGAAGCACGGTGTGGCGCTGGCGGACGTCCTGGACGCCACGAGGCGCGACCTCGACCAGAGGGCTGCGTTCGCGCGGCAGGTGCACGCGCGGATGGCTGGGCCGCGAGCCAGCGCGGCCGTGCTGGCCGGCCTGCCACCGGTGGGCGTGCTGCTGGGCGAGTTGAGCGGCGCGCGGCCGCTGCACGTCCTGACGGGCACTCCGGCGGGGCAGTTCCTCCTGGCGCTGGGAGCGACCTTCGCGGCGGCAGGGGTGTGGTGGACGCAGCGGATCACGGAGGTGGAGCCGTGACGTTCCTGCTCCTCGCGCTGGCACTGCTCGTCGCACCGGCGCCACGACGATCGATGGATCGGCTCAGACCCAGCGCGCACGACCCACCGGGCGACGAGGTGAAGCCGGACGGTCCGTTCGAACGGGCGGCGGCCTGGGACCTGCTGGCCGCGTGCCTCAGGGCCGGCCTGCCGGTGCCCACCGCGATCCAGGCGGTCGAGATCAGGGAGCTGGGCCAGGTCGCCGAACTGCTCAGGCTGGGTGCCGACCCGGTCACGGCATGGGCGTCTGCGCTCGACCACCCCGCCACGGCGCTGCTGGCCAGGGCCGCGAGGCGGACCGCGCGGTCAGGGGCCGCGCTCGCCCGGCAGACCGCGGAGCTCGCCGAACGCACGAGGTCCGAGGCGAGCGACGAAGCGGAGGCGAAGGCGCAGAAGGCCGCGGTGGCGGTGGCCGCGCCGCTCGCACTGTGTTTCCTGCCGGCCTTCCTGTGCCTCGGCGTCGCGCCGGTGGTGCTGGGTCTGGCCGGCCAGCTCCTCAACTAGGAGACGTGACATGGAATTGCTCGACGACGACAGCGGTATGAGCACTGTTGAATACGCGATCGGGACGTTGGCCGCGGCCGCGTTCGCCGGACTGCTGTACGTGATTCTCACCAGCGACTTCCTGCAGAACGAGTTGCGGGAGCTGATACAGCGTGCGCTGTCTTCGGTCTGACGACCGGGGCATGGTCACGGTCGAGGCGGCGATCGCGGTCTGCGCGCTGCTCGTGGCCGTGGTGCTGGCGGCGAACGGGCTGACGGCGGTCACCGAGCAGATGCGGTGCGCCGACGCGGCGAGAGAAGCGGCACGGCTTGCGGCGCGCGGTGAACGGCAGCGCGGTGAAGAGGCGGCCGGGCGGATCGTGGGCGGCGCCAACGTTTTGATCAACGAACAAGCCGACGCGATCGAGGTCGTCGTCAGCAAACGAGGGCCGCTGGGCCTACCGCTCAGCGCACGGGCGTTCGCCGTGCCGGAGCCGCGATGAACGGCGAACGGCCCGGTTGCGATCGAGGTTCGGCTGCGGTGAGCGGCGTGGCGGCGATGTTGTTGCTGATCATCGTCGCGGTGGGCGGCGCGCAGATCGGTTCGGCGGTCGTCGCGCGGCATCGGGTGAGCGGTGCCGCCGACTTGGCGGCGCTCGCCGCTGCCGCTCGTCTCACCGAAGGCGCCGAAAGTGCTTGTGAGCAGGCAAAACGCGTGGCGTCGGAGAACCGGGCCGAGCTGACGAGCTGCGCGGTGAACGGATGGGAGGTGGTTGTCGAGGCGTCGGCGATTACGCCGTTCGGCCCGGCGAGCGCACGAGCCAGGGCAGGTCCGGCTGAAGATCGAAGCGTTTGGAGCACGACGAGCGGTCGGCTCACAGCGGTGAGCGGACTCACACCGCCGCCGGGACATGCTGAACGGTGATCGAACCAAACGCCCGGAGTTCAGTTGCCCGTTCTGACAAAGGACGTTCGCCGTCCCGTAGCTACCAGTTGTCGAGCGGGGGTTACGGAGCCCGGTGCCGGTGTCGTTAGTTGTAGTGGCGGCACCGACGCGGTGTCCTACGAACACCGGCACCACGTCGATGTCGAGTCAAAGCCTAGGAAGAAGGCGACGGAAGATGGATTGGTCGGACAGCTGGCGCGGGGCCTTCCGCATCGAACTGCGTGCCGAGGCCATCAGCCTCGCGTTCCGCGGTTGGCCCGTGCTGCCCGGCACCTTTCCGGCCGGTTCTGAGAACGGCGTGACGCAGTGGGCGGGGCGCAGCGGTCTTGAGCTGCACGGCCCGATCCCGGTGCACCGCGACTGGGTGGACCGCATCGGGACCCGTCCCGAGCAGGTCGCCACCTGGTGGACCGGCGCGTCGTACAGCCTTCTCGTCGCCACCGGTCACGTGGTGGACGCGATCGAGGTCGGCACCGACCTCGGTCGCCGCGCGGCCGTCGCACTCCGCTCGATCGGCGTCCCCGTGCCGATCGCCGCGACCCCGTCCGGCCGGTGGATGTTCCTGGTGAAGTCCGGCTCGACCCTCAACACCGAGCTGGCCGGCAACCCGGACGTGCACCTCTACGGCAAGGGGGAGTACATCCCGCTGCCGCCCACCACCATGGCGCACGGTGTCGTGCACTGGCGAGTCAAGCCGCAGGTCTGCGGCTGGAACCTGCCGGACGCGCACGTCGTGCAGGACGCGCTCGTCGAGGCCGTGCACGCCCCGGCGCGCTACCAGCTCGAAACCGTCTGACCCACAACTGAAAACGAAGAAGCCCGGCCGTGTTGGGTGTCGTCGTGGACTCTCCCCGACAACCCCGAAGGCGATGCCCTGCACGGCCGTTCCACCAAGCCCGATCCGATGATCGGCCTCCGCACCCCGCACGTCGGGGGCCAGCAGAGGAACGGGCGAAAAGCCGAACACGCACCCCGAAGGACAGCCTCCCGCAGTAGTGACCGGGCCGAGGAACGTTAGTGGCAGAGCACCAGCTCTGCCGCGGTCGGTGAAGCCGGCTCCTCCCCGGAGTTCGTCAGAAGACAGTGGACACCGAACGCCTCCCGCGTGTCCTGTCGAGACGAACGAACCAGATTCCACCGATGTTCCAAGGGATCCGGTCACGAAGCGGTAGCAGGCGGGAACACGGTGTTCGGCACGTGGAGAGCGCGGCGGGGGTACCCGTGAGCCCCCGCCGCGCCCACGAAACGCCTCGCCGACGCAGTCGGCGAGGCGTCCGCAAGGAGCCCTAGAGGTTTTCCGCGTAAGCGGCGAAGGCCAGGGTCTCCTCCATGGATCCGGGCCGCGGTACCGCATCGGCGTCCCAGCCGAGGTCCCGGTCTTGAAGGACTTGCTCGATCAGCGGGTGCCACCGCTGATCGAGCACATTCAACGCCCACACCAGGGCGCCGCGCTTCGACTCCACCTCTCCGGTGTGGATGGTGTAGAGCGTGCGGCAGTAGGTCGACACGATGTAGCGCTGCGACCACGCGTTGCCCATCGGCGCCCACTCGCGGATGCCTTCGAGCACGTGCGGCAACTCGGCCCGCATCGACGAGCGCAGCACCGAAGCCGGAACCTCGTCGACCAGCGCCGTGATCGGCGGCCCGTCCAGCACGATCCCGTGGTGCCGCAGGATCCACCGGGCGTGCGGACTGTTGCAGTGCGTGTCCCAGACCAGCGTGCGCGTGCCGTGGTCGTTGAACAGCCACGGAACCCCAAGGCCCGCCACCGAACGCAGCGACTCGACGTCGGCGTACGAGCCCTCGATCTCGGTGGACCAGTGGCCGGGCCGCGTGGGGATCTCGTCGTGCAACGCCCGCAACCCGGCCTCGCGGTCGCCGGACGGCAGTTCGGTGCAGGCGACGACGAAGTCGCAGTCGCTGTGGACGTCACCGGCACCCAGGGCGAACGAGCCCTGGACGTACGCGCCGACGTAGGTGGGGCCGAGGATCTCGCGCACGGACGAGACGAGGTCGGCGAGCAGAGCGTTCAGATCGGGAAAAGGCGTGAACAAGGCAACTCCTGAGGAACCCGTGGCCGATGAAGGTGGACGGGCGCGGCGAAGCGTCGACCCTCGCGCGGGGTGACTCAGCTCGTCAGGCTCTGCTGCACGTAGTCGAAAGGAGCCTGTCTCTGCCGCACGTAGGTGAGAGAAGCTTTGGCTTCGCTGCACGTAGGTGCGATGAGCTCTCGCTCCGCCGCGCGATGGCACGACAGGCCTCCGACTCCACCACGCAGAGGCGTAGCGGAGCGTCGGGCTCTCGCCGCGCCTAGAGGCGGCGGGTCCGGGTGGCGGCGTTGCAGCTGCAGGCGTTCACCCCGCCACCGTAACCGGGCGAACCGGCACGGGTCAGGCGATTTTGCCCAGCACCAGCACAGGTCAGGTGATTTTGCCCAGCACCACGTCCAGCACCAGCACGGCACCCGCCTTGTCCAGCGGGTCGTTGCCGTTGCCGCACTTGGGCGACTGCACGCACGACGGGCACCCCATCGGGCACGCGCAGGCGCTGATCGCCGCACGGGTCGCGGAGAGCCAGGCCCGCAGCGCCGAGTGGCCGCGGTCGGCGAAGCCCGCTCCGCCCGGATGACCGTCGTGCACGAACACCGTCGGCACGCCCGTGTCGGGGTGCGCGGCCGTGGAGACGCCGCCGATGTCCCACCTGTCGCACGTCGCGAAGAGCGGTAACAGGCCGATGGCCGCGTGTTCGGCCGCGTGCAGGGCGCCGGGGATCCGCTTGGCCTCCACGCCGGCGTCGAACAGCAGCGACTCGTCGACGGTGTACCAGACGGCTCTGGTGCGCAGCGTCTGTTCGGGGAGGTCCAGCGGGATCTGGTCGAGCACCACGCCGGACGGCAGGCGGCGCAGGTAGCCGACGACCTGCGTCGTCACCTCCACCTCGCCCAACGACACGGTGACGCCGCCGAAGTCGGTGCGTTCGATCTCGTGGACCACGGTGATGTCGACGCAGTCGCGCGGCTGCGTCGTCCACTCCGGGTCTTCGCGGTGGACGAGCGCCAGGCCGCTGTCCAGGTCGAGCTCGTCGACGACGTACGCGCGGCCCTGGTGCAGGTAGACGGCGCCGGGGTGCACCTGCCACGAGGCCGATCCCGGGTCGACCGTGCCGAGCATCCGGCCCGAGTCGGCCTCCACGACAGCCACCTGGTCGCCGCCGGAGCCGCGGATGTCTACGCCGGCGTGCGGCCTGTCGTGCGACGCCCAGTACCAGCCGGCCGGTCTGCGGCGCAGCAGTTTCTCCGCCACCAGTTCGGCCAGCACGGTCTCGGCCAGCGGGCCGCCGAAGTCGGGGAGGCACGCAGGGGTCAGCGGCATCTCCGACGCCGCGCACGCCAGCTGCGGGCCGAGCACGTACGGGTTCAGCGGGTCCAGGACCGTCGCCTCCACCGGCCTGTCCAGCACCGCGGCCGGGTTGTGCACCAGGTACGTGTCCAACGGGTCGTCGCGCGCCACGAACACGACCAACGCGCTGTCCCCCGACCTGCCGGCACGGCCCGCCTGCTGCCAGAACGACGCCAGCGTGCCGGGGAAGCCCGCCACCACCACGGCGTCGAGCCCGGCGATGTCGACGCCGAGCTCCAGCGCGTTCGTGGTCGCCACGCCGAGCAGGTCGCCCGTGGACAGGGCCTTCTCCAGCGCGCGCCGTTCCTCCGGCAGGAACCCGCCCCGGTAGGCGGCCACGCGAGGCGGCAGCTCACTGTCCACTTCGGACAGGATTCGCTGCGTGCCCATCGCCGTGAGCTCGGCGCCGCGGCGTGAGCGCACGAACGCGAGCGACCGTGCGCCCTCGACGACGAGGTCGGCCAGGATCCGCGACGTCTCCGCGCCCGCCGACCGCCGGACGGGCGCGCCGTTCTCACCCTCCAGAGAGGTCAGTGGGGGTTCCCACAACGCGACCGTGCGCGACGCACGCGGCGAGAAGTCGTCCACGACAGCGGAAACGGGGACGCCGAGCAATCGTTCGGCCGATCCAGAAGGATCAGCCACAGTGGCCGATGCCAAAACGAAGATCGGGTCCGCGCCGTATTTCCGCGCGACGCGACGCAGCCTTCGCATCAACAACGCCACGTGCGACCCGAAAACGCCTCGGTAGGAATGGCACTCGTCGATCACCACGTACTTCAGCCTGCGGAAGAACCGCAGCCATTTCGGGTGCTGCGGAAGGATTCCGCGGTGCAGCATGTCCGGGTTGGTGAAGACCCAGTTCGCGTGGGCCTTGACCCAGTCGCGTTCGGCCATCGGGGTGTCGCCGTCGTAGGCCGACGCGCGCACCCCCTTGATCCCCAGCTCCTCGAGCGAACGGAGCTGGTCCGCCCCAAGGGCTTTGGTCGGTGACAGGTACAGCGCGGTGGCCTTCGTGTCCGCCAAAAGAGTGGAAAGCACCGGCAACTGGTAGGCAAGTGACTTGCCCGACGCCGTGCCCGTCGCGAGGACCACG
This sequence comes from Lentzea sp. NPDC058436, assembly GCF_042721515.1. Classification (NCBI taxonomy): domain Bacteria; kingdom Bacillati; phylum Actinomycetota; class Actinomycetes; order Pseudonocardiales; family Pseudonocardiaceae; genus Lentzea; species Lentzea sp. NPDC058436. The sequence continues at coordinate 51,123 of NZ_JBHXLF010000029.1, read as the reverse complement.
TGCTGCCCGGACCACGCCAGCGACGCCGCCTCGGCCTGGTGCCGCCACGGCTCGCGCACCCCCGTCTCCACGAACGCCTCGACGACCGCCGGCGCCGTCCACGCAGGCCAGTCCACGTGATCTGCCTGCCGCAACGGCAGATCACGCGCGTGCGTGAGGGGTGACTCCCCGGCGGGCACTCCCGCCAGCACGCGGTCCAGCAGCCGGCGTCCCTGATCCACCACGGGATCGAGCTTCGCATACACCACCGACAGTTCCGGCCGGGCCGTGCTCGACTTCCTGCGCAGATAACGGTGTGTGCACGGAACGGGACGTTTCGTTGCCTCCTTGCAACAAGCCCCTAGACTCCCCGCTCATCGCATCCAATGAGGGATGCGTCACGTCGCGCTGGGCGGCTGGACTGCCTTGGCGCTGCACATGGCAACTCACCAGGAGGACGGATGTCCCGGCATTTCCTCGCGGAGGGCCTCGAGCTCTCCGGGGGTGATCGCGGCGTCGTAGCCGTGGTCGCCGTGGTCGCCCTGGCTGCTCTCGCCGTCGGGTACGTGCTGCTCAAGGAGGTTCTGGCCGCGGGCCAGGGCACCCCGAAGATGCAGGACATCGCCAAGGCGGTTCAGGAGGGCGCAGCGGCCTACCTCAACCGGCAGTTCCGCACGCTCGGCATTTTTGTCGTGATCGTGTTCGTACTGCTGTTCGCGCTTCCGGCAGATGATTTGGCCGAGCGAATCGGTCGATCTTTGTTCTTCATCGTCGGTGCCGCGTTCTCGGCGACTATCGGCTACCTGGGCATGTGGTTGTCCACGCGCGCCAACGTGCGTGTCGCCGCCGCCGCGAACGAAGAAGGCGGTCGCGAAAAGGCGACGCGCATCGCGTTCCGCACCGGCGGTGTGGTCGGCATGACCACGGTCGGTCTCGGCCTCTTCGGCGCGGCGCTCGTCGTGCTCGTCTACGCCGGTCAGGCCCCCAAGGTCCTGGAGGGCTTCGGCTTCGGCGCCGCGCTGCTCGCGATGTTCATGCGCGTCGGTGGCGGCATCTTCACCAAGGCCGCCGACGTCGGTGCCGACCTCGTCGGCAAGGTCGAGCAGGGCATCCCCGAGGACGACCCCCGCAACGCCGCCACCATCGCGGACAACGTGGGCGACAACGTCGGTGACTGCGCCGGCATGGCGGCCGACCTCTTCGAGTCCTACGCCGTCACGCTCGTCGCGTCGCTGATCCTCGGCACCGCGGCGTTCGGTGTGCACGGCCTGCTGTTCCCGCTGATCGTTCCGGCGATCGGTGTGCTCACCGCGGTCATCGGCGTCTACACGACGAGGGCGAAGGCGGGGGAGAACGGCCTGTCGGCCATCAACCGCGCCTTCTACATCTCCGCGGTCATCTCCGCGGTGCTGTGCACCATCGCGGCGTTCGTGTACCTGCCGAGCTCCTTCGCGGACCTCAACGGCATCAGCGACCAGATCAAGAACGACTCCGGCAACCCGGCGTTGATCGCCTCCGTCGCGGTCATCATCGGCATCGTGCTGGCCGGCGTCATCCTCTGGCTGACCGGCTACTACACCGGCACCGACCACAAGCCGGTCAAGGAGGTCGGCGAGACCTCGCGGACCGGTGCGGCCACGGTGATCCTCTCGGGCATCTCGGTCGGTTTCGAGTCGGCCGTCTACACCGCGCTCGTCATCGGTGCCGCCGTCTACGGCGCGTTCCTGCTCTCCGGCTCGACCGTGGTCGCGCTGTTCGCGATCGCGCTGGCCGGTTGTGGTCTGCTCACCACCGTCGGTGTCATCGTCGCGATGGACACCTTCGGCCCGGTCTCGGACAACGCGCAGGGCATCGCCGAGATGTCCGGTGACGTGCACGGCGAGGGCGCGCAGATCCTCACCGAGCTCGACGCGGTGGGCAACACCACCAAGGCCATCACCAAGGGCATCGCGATCGCCACGGCGGTGCTCGCCGCCACGGCGCTGTTCGGCTCCTACCAGGACGCGATCACGCAGGCGATCGCCAAGGTCGGCAACATCGGCGGGGAGCTCCCCGCGTCGTTCAGCAACCTGGTGTTCAGCCCGAACGTGCTCGTCGGCGTCGTCATCGGTGCGGCCGTCGTCTTCATGTTCTCGGGCCTGGCCGTCAACGCCGTGACGCGCGCCGCCGGTGCCATCGTGTTCGAGGTGCGCCGCCAGTTCCGCGAGAACCCGGGCATCATGGACTACTCGGTGAAGCCGGAGTACGGCCGCGTCGTCGACATCTGCACCAGGGACTCGCTGCGCGAGCTCGCGACCCCCGGCCTGATGGCCGTGCTCGCCCCTGTCGCAGTCGGCTTCGGTCTCGGCGTCGGCCCGCTCGCGGGCTATCTCGGCGGTGCCATCGCGACCGGCACGCTCATGGCGGTCTTCCTGGCCAACTCCGGTGGTGCCTGGGACAACGCCAAGAAGCTGGTCGAGGACGGCAACCACGGTGGCAAGGGCTCCGACGCCCACGCCGCGACGGTCATCGGCGACACCGTCGGCGACCCGTTCAAGGACACCGCAGGCCCGGCCATCAACCCGCTGATCAAGGTGATGAACCTGGTCTCGGTGCTGATCGCGCCCGCCATCGTCACCTTCTCCATCGGTGACAGCGCGTCCGACCCGATCCGCATCGCGATCGCCGTGGTCGCGGCGCTGATCATCGTTGGTGCGGTCGTCGTGTCGAAGCGCCGTGGCACGTCGATCACCGACACCCCCGCGGAGACCGTGAGCAACGGCGCCGCTTAGTTCCGACGCCTCCGGTCGGGGTACTTTCGGGTATCCCCCGACGTACCCCGACCGAGGAGTTCCGACATGAGGCGCAGCCTCGTCGCCACTGCCGCTGTTGCCGCCCTAGCGCTGGCCGGGTGCACCAACGGCGGCAACTCCGGCACCCCGTCCACGCCCACCAGCGGCGCGGACAACGCAGCAGCCGTCGCCTACATGGACAAGGTGTGCGGCGCTGCCTCCGAGTTCGCCAAGATCGAGAAGACGGCCCCCAAGCTCGACGCGGGCGACTCCGCCAAGCTCAAGGCCGAGATGGCCGCCTACATGGGCCAGCTCGCCGACGCCTTCGGCAAGTCCGCCGAGGGCCTGAAGAACGTCGGCCCGTCGCCCGTGCAGGGCGGTGAGGAGGCCGTCACCAGGATGGCCGAGGCGTTCACCTCGCTCGGCACCGTGTTCGCCGAGGCCAAGACGAAGGTCGAGCAGGCCGACGCCAACAACGCCACCGGAGGCCTCCAGGCCGCGGGTGAGGCCATCGCCAAGCTCTCCGAGCTCGCGGACCCGCTGCGCGACCTCAAGGACGTCCCCGAGCTGCAGAAGGCCACGCAGACGGCGCCGAAGTGCCAGGAGATGCAGCGCCTCAACGTCACGCCGACGAGCTGAGCGAGGCCGTCCGGAGTAACTTCCGCCCCATGCGCCGCACAGTCATCGCAGTTGTGACGAGCTGCCTGCTCGTGGTCTCCGCGTGCAGCAGCGGAGGTTCGTCCTCGACCACGCCCACGGCCAGCGAGGCCGACGTCGTGGCGTGGATGGACAAGGTCTGCGGCGCCGTCGACGGCACCGTGAAGTCGATGTCCGACGAGCCGCCGATCGACATGAACGACCCGTCGACGCTCAAGACCGGCCTGTCGGACTGGCTCGGCACGAAGGTCACCGCGGTCGACAAGTCGATCGCGGACCTCAAGGCGCTCGAGAACGGCCCGCACCCGAGGTCGAAGGAGCTGGTCACGGCCGCTTCCTCCGGCATGGAGCAGATCAAGACCCTGCTCTCGGACACCAAGTCGAAGCTCGACTCGGCGGCCGACGTGAACCAGGTCGTCGCCGCCTTCACCGAGATGGTGGGCAAGGCGGGCGACCTGGAGAAGGCGGGCGCCGACGTGCAGAAGAAGTTCGACGAGACGGGCCTCGCGGGAGCCGCGCAGAAGGCGAACAACTGCAAGGGTCTGCAGACCACTCCTCCCACCACCTGACAGGCGAAAACGGCGTCTGGCCGGATCACTCGAACGTGTACTGTTCGGCGATCCGGTCAGACGGTTTCCTGGGGGAAATCACCGTGAACGCACGTTCGTCGATCGCTGCTGTCTGCGTGGGCCTCGCCCTCGCCGCGTGCAGCACGCCACCACCGCCCGCTCCGGTCCAGCAGGCCGCACCCACGACCACCACTACGGCGGACGTGCCGGGCGCCGACCCGGCGGTGTGGTTCGACGCCTACTGCGGCCCGATGGGCGTCATGCAGGTCGGACGGCTCCAGCTCCAGGGCAAGGGCCGGGAGGGCATGGCCGCGGTCAAGGAGGCCGCGGTCGGCTGGGTGGTGGCAGCGGCGGCGTCAGACCGTGCGGCGGCGGATGGGCTGGAGAAGCTCGGCCCGATGGGCTCTGACGTGCGCAGCCTGCACGAGCGGCTGGTCAAGGAGCTCCGGGCGGAGGCCGTGAGCTTCGACGACAGGTCCGCGCGGCTGCGTGCGCAGGCGGCCGACGACAAGTTTCCCGATCGGTACCAGCAGATCATGTTGGGCTCCGGTGGCAACGAGAGGATCGAGGCGCTCTTCAAACAAACCGTGGAGACCCCGAAGTACACCGAGGCGTTCCGCGCGAACAAGGTCTGCCAGGAGTGGCAGGCGCTGGCGAAACAGGGCGGGGGAAACTAGTCCTCGTGAGGACACGTCTGCTCGCCGCTCTGCTGACCGGTTCCGCTGTGCTGACGGCCTGCGGCTCCGACGCCGACAAGCCGATCACCGACGCGCAGCGGCAGTGGGTGGACGCGGTCTGCGGTGGTGTCGCTCCCGGCGCGAAAGCGGGCGCTGAGCTGCGCAAACAGGATCCGGCGGACCCGGCCGCGGTCAAGTCCGCGTACGTCGGTCTCGTCACGTCCAACGCCACCGCGTTCACGGCCGCGGAGAAGAAGCTGAAGGACCTGGGCGCGCCGGAGGACGACCTCGACGGCGTGCACGAGCGGTTCCTCAAGTTCGCCGGGGAGTCCGCGAAGTCGTACGGGGCCGCGCAGGCTCCCGTGCAGGCGCTCGCACCCGACGCGCAGTTCTGGGACAACGCCGAGAAGGTGCTGGCCGACACCAACGTCGTGACCACACCGGAAGACCTCCGCGCGACCTTCCAGGAGCTGGAGAAACGACCGAAGTACGCCGACGCCCTGGGGAAGTCGCAGACGTGCGACGGGCTCAGGGACACCGGTCTGTAACTGCAGTCCCACTGGTCACAGTCGAACGTCTGTTCTACCCTGTGGGCCGTGGTTGGGCAGCTGTCCTTCTTCTCGGCCGAGGCGCGGAACCCGGCCATGGCGGACCTCGCCGGCTTCCTCTGCGGGCCGGGTCAGGCCGTCAGCTTCGCGCGCGGTACGGCCGCCCGCGTGTACACCGAGCTGCGTGACGACTGGCGGCACCAGCCGCTCAAGCAGGCCTGCACCGAACGCGGCGTGACGACGGAGCTGTGCGTCAACGAGGCCGGCACGCACTTCGTGCGCACGCCGTTCCGCACCGATCTCACCCCTCTGGCCGCCCGCTGGCTGGACGGATCCGTCAAGAAGGTGCCAGCGGACTTCGAGCTGAACGGAGCAGTGCTGCGCGTCTGGGCGCTGGCCGCCGGCAGCTGGATGGAGTCCGCGTACCTGCTCGGTTTGGACCCCAACGCACCGCAGACACACCTGCCGTTGCAAAATGCCCTGCTCGCATCCGGACTTCCGTGCACCCTGGTAGGGGCACCGGCGTTGCGGGTGACCGGCCGGAGACGGCTGGCGCGGCTCGCTGAGCTGGTCGGAAGCCCTCCGCAGGGAGTGGCGATGAGCACCTGGCCGGCGGCCTGAGCGGGCAGTCGGGCATGGTTGTGTCACTCTGTCTCGTCGTACAGGCGTCGCAGACACACGACGGATGGTGTGCTTTTCGGCCGACGCTGGGCAACACTGGCGGGCCTGGGAACCGGGTTTGGAAGAGAGCGGGACGGCGAGTGGCTGGATCGACACGGACGAGAAAGAGCAGCGGAGGCGGGGGCAGCACCCGACGACTGGTGATCGTCGAGTCGCCCACGAAGGCGCGCAAGATCGCCTCGTACCTCGGCAGCAACTTCGTCGTGGAGTCCTCCCGGGGACACATCCGGGACCTGCCGCGCGGTGCCGCCGACGTCCCCGCGAAGTTCAAGGGCCAGGCCTGGGCCAGGCTCGGCGTGGACGTCGACCACGACTTCGAGCCCCTCTACGTGGTCTCCGCCGACAAGAAGTCGCTGGTCACCGAGCTCAAGGAAGCGTTGAAGGACGTCGACGAGCTCTACCTCGCGACAGACGGTGACCGCGAGGGCGAGGCCATCGCGTGGCATCTCCTCGAGACGCTCAAGCCCAAGATCCCGGTCCGCCGGATGGTGTTCCACGAGATCACCGAGTCCGCGATCCAGGCGGCCGCGGCCAACCCCCGTGACCTCGACCAGGACCTGGTCGACGCGCAGGAGACCAGGCGCATCCTCGACCGCCTCTACGGCTACGAGGTCAGCCCGGTCCTGTGGAAGAAGGTCATGCCGAAGCTCTCGGCGGGCCGCGTGCAGTCCGTGGCGACGCGTCTGGTCGTGGAGCGCGAACGCGAGCGGATGAAGTTCGTCTCGGCGAGCTACTGGGACATCTCGGCGCAGATGGACGCCGGCGAGAAGGCCACGCCGCGTCAGTTCGGCGCGCGTCTCGTGGCGGTCGACGGCACACGTCTCGCGACGGGCCGCGACTTCGGCTCGGACGGCAAGCTCACCGGCAAGGCCGACGTGGTCGTGCTCGACGAGGCCCAGGCCCGCGCCATCGCGGCCGGCCTGGAGAACGCGCCGGTCAAGGTCGCCTCCGTCGAGGAGAAGCCGTACTCGCGCAAGCCGTACCCGCCGTTCATGACCTCGACGCTGCAGCAGGAGGCCGGCCGCAAGCTGCGGTTCTCGGCCGACCGCACGATGCGCACGGCGCAGAAGCTGTACGAGAACGGCTACATCACCTACATGCGAACCGACAGCACGACGCTGTCGGAGACGGCGATCAACGCGGCCCGCACGCAGGCCACGGACCTCTACGGCGCCCAGTACGTCGCGGACAAGCCCCGCCAGTACACGCGCAAGGTCAAGAACGCGCAGGAGGCCCACGAGGCGATCAGGCCGGCGGGAGAGGTCTTCCGCACGCCTGGTCAGGTGGCCTCCGAGCTCGACTCGGACGAGTTCAAGCTCTACGAGATGATCTGGCAGCGCACGATCGCGTCCCAGATGGCCGACGCGCGGGGCAACACGACCAGCATCCGCATCCAGGGCCGCGCGGGCACGGGCCAGGACGTCACGTTCGCCGCGTCCGGCCGCACGATCACGTTCGCCGGCTTCCTCAAGGCCTACGTCGAGACCGTCGACGCCGAGGCCGGCGGTGAGTCGGACGACGCGGAGTCGCGCCTCCCGCTGCTGGTCAAGGACCAGGACCTGACGATCGCGGAGCTGTCCGCGGACGGTCACACCACCTCGCCGCCCTCGCGCTACACCGAGCCGTCGCTGATCAAGACGATGGAGGAGCTCGGCATCGGCCGTCCCTCCACCTACTCGTCGATCATCAGCACCATCCAGGACCGCGGCTACGTGTGGAAGAAGGGCGCCGCGCTGGTCCCGTCCTGGGTCGCGTTCGCCGTCGTCGGGCTGCTGGAGCAGCACTTCGGCCGCCTGGTCGACTACGACTTCACCGCGGCGCTGGAAGACGAGCTGGACGGCATCGCCGCAGGTCGGCAGGGCCGCACGAACTGGCTGTCCGGGTTCTACTTCGGCGGCAGCGTCGGTCCCGACGGCTCGATCGGCCGTTCCGGCGGCCTGAAGAAGCTGGTCGGCACGGGTGTCGAGGACATCGACCCGCGCGCGGTCAACTCGATCCCGCTGTTCAGCGACGACGAGGGCCGCACGGTCGTCGTGCGCGTCGGCCGCTTCGGGCCGTACCTGGAGCGCGAGGTCGACGAGGCCGCGCAGCGCGCGAACCTGCCCGACGACCTGGCGCCCGACGAGCTGACCAACGAGATCGCCGAGAAGCTGTTCTCGACGCCGCAGGAGGGCCGTTCCCTCGGCACCGACCCGGTCTCGGGCAACGAGATCGTGGCCAAGGAGGGCCGCTTCGGCCCGTACGTGACCGAGGTGCTGCCCGAACCGGCCGAGAACGGCACGGCGAAGTCCAAGGCCAAGGCGCCGAAGCCGCGCACCGGCTCGCTGTTCAAGTCGATGGACCTGGGCTCGGTCACGCTGGACGACGCGCTGAAGCTGCTCTCGCTGCCGCGCGTGGTCGGCAAGGACCCGGAGACGGGCGCCGAGATCACCTCGCAGAACGGCCGCTACGGCCCGTACCTGAAGAAGGGCACGGACTCGCGGTCGCTGACCGACGAGTCGCAGATCTTCACGGTCACGCTCGAAGAGGCGCTGAAGATCTACTCCGAGCCGAAGAAGCGCGGTCGCGCGGCCGCCGCACCGCCGTTGCGCGAGATGGGCAACGACCCGGTGTCCGGCAAGCCGATGGTGATCAAGGAAGGCCGCTTCGGCCCGTACGTCACCGACGGTGAGGCGAACGCGTCGCTGCGCAAGACGGACAGCGTCGAGTCGATCACCGACGAGCGGGCGGCCGAGCTGCTGGCCGAGAAGCGCGCCAAGGGCCCGGTCAAGAAGAAGGCTCCTGCCAAGAAGCCGGCGGCGGCGAAGAAGCCCGCGGCCAAGAAGGCTCCTGCCAAGTCCAAGAGCTGACGTCGAGGGGGTGGCGGTGCCGATCAACGAGTTCGGACCCGACGGGACTCAGGCCCCGCCGCCTCCCCGGCTGTACCCCGACCCCCTCGCGGGGCTGGTGACGGCTGACAGCTTCGTCTCTCCTCAATGGACCACTCTCAGCTCCCGTGTGTCCGTGCCTACACCTCCGGTGCCCACGGAGGAGATGCGTCAGGCGATCTACACGCAGATGCAGCGGGAACAGCGCCGGCGACCGCGTCCGCAGGCGCAGCGGGCTCCCCACCAGTACGCTCCGCAGCAGTTCGCTCCCGCCTACCAGGCGTTCGCTCAAATGCCTGCGCCGCAACAACAACAGCAACAGCAGCAACCCGCCCAGCAGACGAGTGGCGTGGCCGCGTTCATCGGCTGCCTGGTCGTCATCGCGTTCTTCGTGCTGGTACTGGTCGGTGTTCTCGGGGCGATCTTCAGCTAGCCGTGTTGTGAGTCCCGCTTCCCGGGTCACCACATCCGGTTACGCTGACCGCACGGGAGTGGCGACTTAGGGGTGACGGAAATTCAGGACGCGGACACACCGGCGACCGAGGCAGGCCAGGCAGGGCAGGCCCAGTCCAGCGTGTCCACGGTTCACCGGCTTCGATCGGTACTCGCCATCCGGCCGTTCCGGCGGCTCTGGCTCGTCACCTACCTGTGCAGCGTTGGTGACTGGCTGTCACTGCTCGCGTTGACCGGTCTGGTCTCCACGATGATGAAGAGCTACGAGTGGCAGTCGTTCGCGCTGCCGCTCGTCGTTCTCACGCAGTTGCTGCCGGGCATCCTCTTCGCGCCCATCGGCGGCGTGCTCGCGGACAAGTTCGACCGCCGCAAGGTCATGGTGATCTGCGACGTCCTGCGCGGCTCGTTGTTCGTCTCGATCGCGCTGGTCGGCTCCCCGATCTGGCTCTTCGTCGCGAACTTCCTGGTCGGCTGCTGCGCGATGCTGTGGATCCCGGCCAAGGAGTCGGCGGTCCCGAACCTGCTGCGCCGCCCCGACCAGGTGGAGTCGGCGAACCAGCTCGGCCTGGTGATGACCTACGGCATCTCCACGATCAGCGGCTTCGGCCTGTACTCGCTGATCTCGGGCATCCCCGGCTATCTGAACCTGCAGGGCGGGAACCTGGAGTTCAGCGTCGCGACGATCGCGGTGATGATCAACGGCCTGCTGTACTTCAGCTCGGCGATCCTGGTCGCGACCCGCCTGCCGGAGCTCTCCGGCCGTGTCTCGTCGACCCGCAAGAAGGACGACGAGGGCAGGCCAGGCTTCGTCGCGATGTTCCGCGACGGCCTGAAGTTCGCCGGCAAGACGCCGCTGGTCCGCGGCCTGCTCATCGGCATGATCGGCGCGTTCGCCGCGGCCGGTGTCGTGATCGGGACGGCCAAGCTCTACGCGTTGTCGCTGCTGGGCGGCGCCTCGACGTTCGGCCTGCTGTTCGTGGCCGTGTTCCTCGGGCTCGCGGTCGGCATGGCGACGGCGCCGCGGCTGGCCCAGCGCCTCGCCTACAACCGCCTGTTCGGCGTCACGATCGTGCTCGCCGGCATCTCGCTCGCGCTGGTCGCGTTCGCTCCGCACCTGTGGATCGCGCTGCTGACGGTGGCGCTGGTCGGTGCGTGCGCGGGGGTGGCGTTCCTGACGGGCCTCACGATCGTGGGCTCGCAGGTCGAGGACGACATGCGCGGCCGCACGGTCGCGCTGATCCAGACGTTGCTGAAGGTCGTGCTGTTCGGTGCCTCGGCCGGCGCGCCGCTGCTGCTCACGTTGCTGCAGAAGCGGCAGGTCAGCGTGTTCGGCCACCCGATGGAGGTCGACGCGAGCCGTCCGGTGATGCTCGGCGGTGCCGTGATCGCGATCGTGCTGGGCCTCGTCGCGTACCGTCAGATGGACGACCGCCGCGAGGAGCCGGTGCTGTCGTCGCTGTTCGCGGCGATCCGCGGCCGCCGGCACACCAAGGGCATGCTGATCGCCGTCGAGGGCGACACCCGCGAGGACACGTCGGTGCAGGCCAGGCGCCTGGCGGCCGTGTTGCGCGCCGAGGGCCTGGACGTGCTGCTGGCCGCCGACCCCGAACACGACGAACGCCGCCTGCGCACCATGCTGTCGTCCGCCGAACTGGCAGGCGTGCGCGCCCAGGCCCTCGTGGCCGCCGCCGTGCGCGCCGATGTCGTCGAACGGCAGGTGCGCCCCGCACTGGACGGAGGCTCCATCGTCGTGATGGAGCGCTACGTCGACTCACCGCTCGCGCACTTCACCGCCACGAGCTCGCTGGAGCACCAGGAGCTCGAAGGCCTGGTCGACTGGGCCACCGGCCGCCTGCGCCCGGACCTCACGATCCTGCTCGACCGGCCAGGGGTCGACGGCAAGCGCATCGGCCCTGAACACCACTGGCGCGTCCAGCGGTTGCTGAGCGAGATGGCCGCCGCCGACCCGGACCGCTACCTGGTCGTCGAGGCCGAGGGCGACGCCGACGAGGTGGCCGAACGGGTCCGCGCCGCCGTCGTCCCGCTGCTGGCGGCCCGCAAGCGCCCGGTCCCCGAAGCCGCTGTCTGACCCCGCTGGAAGACTGAACCCATGAGCGTGTGGGACGAGGTTGTCGGCCAGCCCGACGCGGTGGCGACCCTGTCGGCGTCCGCGGAGGCGGCGGCCGTGATCGTCGCGGGCGGCACCCCCGCCCCCGGCGTCATGACCCACGCCTGGCTCTTCACCGGCCCGCCCGGCTCAGGCCGTTCGTCGACCGCCCGCGCGTTCGCCGGCGCGCTGCAGTGCGTCGTGACGGACGACCGCCCGGGCTGCGGCGAGTGCACCGGCTGCCGCACCACGCTGCACGGCACCCACGCCGACGTGCGCGTTGTCGCACCCGAGGGCCTGTCGATCTCCGTCGCCGAGATGCGGGCGCTGGTCCAGATCTCCGCCCGCCGCCCCACCTCCGGCCGGTGGCAGGTCGTGATCATCGAGAACGCGGACCGCCTGACCGAGGGCGCGGCCAACGCGTTGCTGAAGGCCGTCGAGGAACCGCCGGAGCGGACGGTCTTCCTGCTCTGCGCGCCCTCCGACCACCCTGACGACGTGTCGGTGACCATCCGGTCGCGCTGCCGCCTGGTGTCGCTGGGCTCACCCCGTCCCGCAGCCATCGCCTCGGCGCTGGAGGACGTGGACGGCATCTCGCCGGAGATGGCCCAGTGGGCGGCCTCGGTGTGCGGCGGCCACGTAGGCCGCGCACGGCGGCTGGCCGCCGACGGTGAGTCCCGCTCCCGGCGCGAGGCCGTGCTGCGGATCCCGTTGGCGCTGCGCAAGCCCGCCGACGTGTTCACCTGCGCGGACGAGCTGATCAAGGCCGCCGAGGAGGACGCGTCCACCGCCAACGAGGCCCGCAACGAGGCCGAGCGCGAGGCGTTGGAGACCGCCATGGGCGCCGGCGGCACCGGCAAGGGCACCGCCGCCGCCACCCGCGGCGCCAAGGGCGCGTTGAAGGACCTGGAGAAGCGCCAGAAGTCGCGCGCCACGCGAACCCAGCGCGACTCGCTGGACATGGCGCTGGTCGACCTGGCCGGCTTCTACCGCGACGCGCTGGTCGTGAGGACCGGCTCCGAGGCCGCGCTGATGCACCCGGACCGGGCCAGCGACTCCAGGACGGCCGCGGCGCAGTGGTCGGCCGAGTCGATCCTGCGGCGGCTGGAGGCCGTGCTGGCCTGCAGGGAGGCCATCGAGGTCAACGTGAAGCCGCGCATCGCCGTCGAGGCGATGGTGACGACCCTGCACCGTGGCTGATCAGCTCCGGCCGGAGCTGGAGCGGCTGATCGCCGAGTTCCGGGCTGTCGCCCGTTCGCTGGTCGCCGCGCTGCCGAACCCCGACGAGGACGACGACATCCCCGACGAGGTGGAGGTCGGCGGCCGCACGTGGTGGGTCCACTGGCACGACCCGCACTTCTGCTGCGAGGACGAGGCGGGCGTGGTCGTGGAGGCGCACATCTACGACCCGGACCTGATCGACCCGTACTTCCTGCTGCAGTACGCCAGGACGGCCAGCGGCCACGAGGCCGTCGTGTCGGCGTGCCCTGCGGGGTTCCACGACATCGCCCGCCTGCTCGACCTGCACGGGAGTTGATCTCGTTGGCGAGACGCGCTGCCAGATCACTGCTGATCGGCGCGGACCGGTTCGTCTGGTCGGTCCGCCACTCCTGCGAGGACGGCTGCCGCGAGGTGGTGCGGCTGCGTCGCGACGGCGCGCCGGGGCAACTCGTCGTCGTGTTCCAGGCCGGCGGCGGGCACCTCGTCGCGGACGGGTTCATGCACGCGGGTCAGGTGCGGCACAGCGACGGGCGCAGCCTGAACCTCAACCGGCCCGGCGTGATCCGCGCACTGCTCGACGAAGCCTCCGCCCGAGGGTGGCAGGCCGAGGCCCGGCAACTCGACGGCTGGGAGCTGTTCGACGCGGTCGAGTCGCAGCAGAACCGGCGCGGCTGAGCTCAGCGCTTGCCCGCCGCCGTCCTTCCCCTGGCCGGCAGCGCCGCGAAGACCACGACACCCGCGAGCAGCAACGCCGTGCCGGTCCAGAACAGCGGGATCGAGTTGTAGGCGGCGTTGGTGTAGGCCAGCGGCGGCGCACCCTTGGGCGGCGCGGCCGGTGCGCCGGGCTGCTGCGGCACGTTCGTCTGCGGCGGCTGCGAGGTCCCGCAGATCACGCCACCCTGCGGCGCGGCGGCGCGCACGATCTGCTCGCCCAGCGAGATCTGCGCGAGCGCCGTGGGCAGGTTCGGCAGCTTGAGCTTGTCCGTGGGCAGCACCTGCACGTCGAGCATCCGAGCCGTGGCCCCGAGCTGGAACCCGCTGAACCCGTTGCCGGAGAAGCTCGCCTTCTTCTCGTTGAGCCCGGCGATCTGCAGCTTGACCACGACCAGGTCCAGCAGCAGCGGGATGTCGAGCGTCGGGTGGGCGGCGTCCAGCGTGCCGAGGTCCTTGCCGTTCTGGCTGACCTTCAGCACGGGCGCGGTGTACGCGATCTTCGACGTGGCCTCGTCCCCGGTCGCCGTGACCGTGAGCGTGGGCGGGCTGGCCACGTCGATCCGGATGCCACCGGCCAGCTCGACGCTGACGGCGCGCATCGTCGACGTCGACTCGACCGCCTTGTTCTTGCTGCCGGGCAGGTCGACGAGCTTGACGACGGAACTCGCTTCGAACGTGTCGGGGATGCTGATCAGACTCGTCTTCACCGGCAACGGCACCTCGGCCGGCAACGCGCTCAGCACCTCCAGGCCCGCGAGTGAAGTGCGAGACGTGGCCAGCGGACTGACGCACGGCCCGACCTTCTCGTCCCACCGCGCGTGCACGCTGCCGTTGAGCACCTTGAGCTTCGCGAGCGGCGTCTCCGGAATCGGCAACCCACCGTTCGTCGGCTGAGGGTTGTCCGGAATCGCCGTCTGCACCAACGTGCCGGGCGACTGCGGCGACCGCCCCGCCACCGCGAACCCGAACGGATTCGCCTGCGTCACCACCCGCTCCGTGGCGAGGAACGCCTCGGTGTTGACCTGCGCACTCGCCAGCCCGAGCCCGAACTCGGTCACCGACTGCTTCGGCAACTGCTCACCGAACCCGGGCAGGATCGTGCTCGTCGGCACCCCCTGCGGCCCCAGCCGGATGACGCTCAACCCGGTCCCGGCATCCCCGACGGCATGCGCGAGCGGCTGCGGCCCGTTCGGCGACGAGGCCGGCGGCTGGTTCGGATCACGTGGACCGGGCACCGGCGTGGTCGGAGGCTGGGCGAGGGCAGGCGCCGCGACGAGCGCGAGCAGCATCCCGGCCAGCGGCACGGACAACGATCGGCGCATGAACCGTCTCCTCGGCGGTGGGGAGGTGGTGACGTCAGTCACGGTCCGTACAACGAACCTGACCCCCGTGAGTAACGCGCTTGCGGGTCGGTTATAGTTATCGCGTCTCGCCGCCTTAGCTCAGTCGGCCAGAGCGGCTCACTCGTAATGAGCAGGTCATCGGTTCGATTCCGATAGGCGGCTCGGTGAGGCGGAAGGGCCAGGTCATTCGCTGACCTGGCCCTTCTGCTTTGTCTAGGCTGCTCTCATGGCTGTGATGCACGTGAGGAACGGCTCGTCGAGGTGGCTCGTCGTCTGGCTCGAACCGCAGGGCGAGGACCGCTGGCTCGAACGCGGCGAGAAGTTGTGCATCCGCACGGACAACACGGGTGATGAACTCGCTTTCGACGTCGAGTACCACGCGAACGACGAAGAGCGCGCCGACGGGATCGAGAACATGACGATCTACGTCGAGAACTGTTCGTACGACATCGACGTCACCGACGAAGAAGGCAACTTCGTCCAGTCCGGACACAAGCGTCCTGACGAGATCAACCGCAAGTGGGCCGCACGGCGGGCCGCGGCGGAGGAAGAGCTCAACCGCACGTCGTGAGTGCCTGCTCCAGTGCCGACCGTTCCGCCGGAGCGACCGACAGCTTGTAAGCCGCCTTCACCGTCACGTAGATCCGCCCGTAAGAACACGCGTACCCGTCATTGGGCGGCATCCACTCATCAGGCGTCTTGTCGCTCTTCGACTGGTTGACCTTCCCGGACACGGCGACGAGGTTGCGCAGGTCGTTCGCCGCGGCCAGACGCTGCTCGGGCGCCCACCCCGCCGCACCGCTGCGCCACATCTCCGCCAGCGGCACCACGTGGTCGATCTGGATCTTCGACACGCTGGTCACCTGCGTTGCGGTGTAGGGGTCGTCCAACGTGCCGGCCTGGACGCCGCAGCGGCCCGGTTTGCGTTCCACGCCGGTCAGGTCTCGCGCCAGGACCTGGCTGCGCTGGTCGCAGCCGTCGCCGTCGGTGTCGAACCACGGCTGGCCGAACACGCAGGCCTTGCCGTCGTCGCAGTCGCGGACGTAGCCGTCCAGACGGCCTGGTGCGGCCAGGGGGAGTGCCGCGAGAGAGGTGCGCGCGGCAACGGCGTCCAGGGTGCCCTCGGGTACCCGGTCCACCTGGGGGGCGGAGGACAGGGGTATCGCGGAACAGCCGGTCAGCAGGATGATCAGCAGCAACCACCGCATGGCGTTGGAATACCCGCCCCGAGACTCGCCATGGCCGCCCAACGGCCTAACTCCGGCGTCCCGGCGCCGCCACGAACGGCCTCACGCCGGTGCAACACTTGGTGGAGCAGGCTGTCCGCTCGCCCGACTCGAAGAGGTCGTCGAACACGTGGATCTCCGCACCCTGATGAAGCCCGTTGTCGCCGTGCTGCTCGTCGCGGCGTGTTCGGGCGGGCCGGAGCTGCCGCCGCGGGAGAAGCCGCCTGCCGGCGGGCAGCTCGACTACCAGCTGGGCGGCACCTACCAGCCCGACGTGCCCGTCAAGATCGTGGTGCGGGACCGGAGCAAGATCGTGGACGGCCGGCGCTACAACATCTGCTACCTCAACGCCCTGCAGACGCAGCCGAACGGCGCGAACGGCGGGCTCGACTGGTGGCGCGCGAACCACGACGACCTGCTGGTGAAGAAGAAGGACGGGCAGATCGCGATCGACCCGGAGTGGCAGGAGGGCATCCTCGACATCTCCACCGGCGAGAAGCGGAACCGGATTCTCGAGATCCAGAAGAAGTGGATCAAGGACTGCAAGACGTCGTTCTTCAAGGGGGTCGAGCCGGACAACCTCGACTCCTACACGCGGGCCGAAGGGGCGTTCGACCTCAACGCCACCAAGGAGTTCATGAAGGCGTTCGTCCGGTACGCGCACGAGCAGGGGCTCGCCGTCGCGCAGAAGAACGCGGCCGAACTCGGGACGGCGGGCAAGAAGGAGATCGGCTTCGACTTCGCCATCACCGAGGACTGCGAGGCGCAGGACCAGTGCGGTTCCTACGCCGAGGCGTTCGGCGACGACTTCTTCCAGATCGAGTACACCGACGAGGGGTTCCGGAAGTCCTGCGCCGACCGCGGCGGACGGGTGTCGGTCATCCGCCGCGACCGGAACATCGTGCCGTACGGGCACGAGGACTACGTCTACGAGGTCTGCCCGCCCAACGTCTGAGTCAGGAACGCCTGCCACTTCTCCGCCTGGCCGGTCGCGTCTCCGAAGAGGTGGTGGCCGACGGCGTTGGTGCCGTGGAACCGGTAGATGCCCTCCGGACCGCGCACGCCGAGGAAGTTGTGCAGGTCGTGGAGCACGACGTAGTCGACGACGCCGTTGATGCCGAACGGTTCGAGGGTGACCTCGTCGCCGACCCGCGCGTCCTGCGGGATGCCGAGCGCCCCGAGCAGCACCGGCCAGTTGTCGGCGCCCTCCGGCTGCTCCGGCCACTGGGCGAACACGTACGTGCCTGGCCTGCCCGCGAAGTGCTCGACGTACGTCGCCATCGTGAACAGGTACATGTCCCAGCCCTTCGACTGCTGGTCGACGAACTCGTCGCCCCAGCCGTCGGCGAGGATGCCGGTGTGCACGAACCGCAGGACCGTCGTGCCCTGGTCGCGGCCCTCGATCAGGTACTCCATGGCGTGGAACGTGCCGTCCTCGCCCTTGTCGCTCTGGTACGCGAGGTGCTTGCCGGGCTCCCAGGCGGTGATCGTCGAGGCCTCCTGGAAGAAGCCCAGGTCGAGCGTCATGCGGCCGCCGACGCGTCCGTCCACGGTGTGCGGGCCCATGAACCACGAGTCGATGCCCGGTCCCGTGGCGATGGCGTCCCAGACCTGTTCCGGGGTGCCGTCGACGAGAACTTCCTTGCTGATCTCGAACTCGTGGGTCACGACTCCTCCTCCTTGGCGGCGTTCACGCTCGGGTGCAGGGCGACGACGACTCGGTGCGGACGCCCTCCTTCTGCCTGCTCGTCGTGGTACTTGGCGACCAGCTGCGTCATGAAGCCGGCCAGCTCCTCGGCGAACGCCGCGCGGTCGGCCGCCGTGGCGAACCGCACCTCGCCGTCGAGCGCGAAGGTCGCGAGCCGCTTCTTCGCCCTGGTCGCGCCCGTGATCAACGTGCCGACGTCGCGCACCAGCCTGGCCGAGACCGCCAGCAACCACCGGGCGGACAACCGGTCGGGCGACCGCGCAGGGTCTGGCTGCACGGCCGCGAGCGCCGTCGGGGAGATGACGTAGGACGCGGCGGTCGCCTGCAGCAGGCGCTCGTTCACGTTGCCCTTGCGCCGTTCCTCGACGAGCTCCACCAGGCCGTGCTGCTCCAGCGTGCGCAGGTGGTAGTTCACCTTCTGCCGCGGCAGCCCGACCTTCGCGGCGAGCATCGTCGCCGATCCGGGCTCCACCAGCTCCGCGAGCAGCCGCGCCCGCACCGGGTCCAGCGACACCTCGGCCGCGGAAGGGTCCTCGATCACCGCCACTTCGAACATGGCGCAAGCGTCACACCGAAAACAAAATTAGTCAAGAACTGAGTTGCTGTCGGTGACTTTGCTCCACCTGGGTGGCGTTGGAGCCGGTACCGTAAGCGATGTCTCGATTGGTCGTTGCACGTTCGCAACCCTTGAGGAGACAACACATGATCATGATGCTCGTGCTCACACTGCTGGCCATGCCGTTCGCCCTGATAGCGGCGAACGTCGGCAGACGCCGGTGGATCCGCAAGCGGGGTGTCGCCAGGGTGCGCGCCGAGCTCGACGCGTTCCACGCCGAGCTCGCACGGGCGGGGCTCAGTCACTTCTCCGGGAGCTGAAGCACCTGTCCTGACGGAGAAATCCTGGTGACGACGTCGCCGTAGCGGTCCAGCAGCGCGGCCGTGACGGTCTCCGGGGAGCCGAGGACGCAGAACTCGGCGAGCACCTCGTCCGTGATCAGTTCGCTCATCTCAGCCCATTGCTGCCGCCTCGACATGCGGTGCAGCTCCTCGTGCAGCGCGCCCCAGCCGTGCAGGTCCAGCACCGGCTTGTACGCGGGCGTCGACCCGTAGAACGCGATCTGCCGCTTCACGTCGGCGATCTCCGCTTCGTTCGTCGCGGCGAACACGGGCCCGCTGATCTCGAAGCCCTCCAACGACCTGCCCACCTTCGCCCGGCCGCGTTCCAGCGCCGGCAGCGTCACCTCGCGCAGGTACCTCTCGGTCGTGAAGTTGTGGCACAGGAAGCCGTCCGCGACCTCGCCCGCCACCTCGGTCATCCGCTCGCCGACGCCCGCGAGGTAGATCGGCGCGGTGCCGTGCGGGTTCGGGCCGGGGTCGAAGAACGGCGTCATCAGCGTGTGCCTGTAGAACTCGCCGCGGAACGCCAGCCGCTCGCCGGTCTCCCACGCGTGCCAGATCGCCCGGATCGCCAGCACGAACTCGCGCATGCGCGCCGCCGGTTTGCTCCACGGCATCGAGAAGCGCTTGGTGATGTGGGCCTCGACCTGGGAGCCCAGTCCGAGGTTGAAGCGGCCCTCCGACAGCAGCCGCAGGTCGTTCGCCGTGGTCGCGACGGTCATCGGGTTGCGCGCGAACGCCACCGCGATCGCCGTGCCGAGCTCGATCCGGTCGGTCGCCGCGGCGGCACCGGCCAGCGCGAGGAACGGGTCGTGCTTGGTCTCGGCGAGCCAGAACCCGTCGTAGCCCCGGTCCTCCGCCCGCTTCGCGATGGCCCCGGCCTCACCGGGCGTGTAGTCGACGGCCGCGTTGTCCAGCTTCATGCCGCTGAGGCTATTGGTTCACCGGAACCCGTACCGGGGGTCGCACGCGATGCCGTCGCGGTTCGCGTCGAGCTCGACGCGATAGCCCGGCTGGCCCCAGAAGAGCGGCGCCTTGCCCGCACGGCGCACGTCGTCGCAGGTCGCGTAGAAGACGGGCTTCGGCGTGGTGGGCGTCGTCTTGGGCTTGGTGGTGGTCGTCGTGGGCGGTGGCGGCGGGGGAGGAGGCGTCGACGTCTCCAGGGTCTCCTTGCCGACGCACGGCGCGCCCCACAGGCCCATCGGAACGCGCTGCGCGGCGCCTTCCGCCTCCTTCTGCGCGGGCGTCGGGGTGCCCGCGGTGCGGCCGGCGCCGTTGCCCAGCGCGAGCAACGCGTAGTCCGTGCCGTCGGCGAGGCTGAGCGCGCCGGTGGTCCTGTCGTAGCGGACCTGCTGGTTCAGCAGCATGGCCTTGGCGAAGCTGCCCGCGGCCTCCGCCCAGCACGGTCCCGGCTGGGCGAGGCCGCTGACCTCGGCCTTCGAGCCGTCGGAGAGCATCACGGCGCGGCCGTCGACGATCGACGTCACCTTGATGTCCAGCTGGGCGGGCGGAACCGTCGCCGACGAGGCGACCGGCGTGTCCTCGGCCGGCTTCTCGACGGCGACCGGCCTCGACTGCTGCACCTGCGTCGCGCATCCCGCGGTGAGCAGGACCAGCACGACTCCGCCCACAGTTCTCCACCCCGACATGGCTCCGCATACTGCCCTCGGAACGGGGTGTGGCCAAGGTTACGTATTTGGATCGGATCGGTTCACCGGGATTCCGAACCGAAATACGGAGATGCCCAGTTCAGCGTGCGGGCTTCAGCGTCCAGACGACGACCATCTCGCCGGTCGTCACGCCCTCGGCGTTGGTGATCGTGATGGTGACGGGGAACTCGGGCCGCGTGCCGGACTCCAGCTCGGCCAGGACCTCGTCCGCGGACCGTCCCAGCACGGCCTCCGCGCGGATCACGCCCATCGCGATCTTCTTGTAGGAGATGTCCGCGCGGACGGCGAGCGGCGTGGCCTTGCCGAGGTGGGCGGCGAACGCGGCCATCACGACGGCGCCGGACGTGGACTCGCCGAGGCCGAACATCATCGCGGCGTGCGGCCCGCCGATGTGGTTGTGCAGAGTCGGCTCGTCCGGCAGTGACGCGACGACGCGACCTGCGGTGACCTCCTCGAACTCGATGCCGGTGGTCTTCACGTACGGCACCGCCTGCTTCATGGCGTCGGCGACGAACGACACGTCTTGGCTCATGGGAACGGATGCTACCGGCGAGTAACCCGACCGGCTACCCATCAGTAACAACTACTCGCCGCGCCCATAGCACTCCACAGTGGAGTGAGACCTGAAACTCACTTGCAATCCGGTGGACCGAGATGGATGCTTGTACCGAGCAACTAG
Source organism: Lentzea sp. NPDC058436 (assembly GCF_042721515.1). Classification (NCBI taxonomy): domain Bacteria; kingdom Bacillati; phylum Actinomycetota; class Actinomycetes; order Pseudonocardiales; family Pseudonocardiaceae; genus Lentzea; species Lentzea sp. NPDC058436. The sequence continues at coordinate 30,356 of NZ_JBHXLF010000029.1, read as the reverse complement.
TTGGGTGATACAAGCAACGAGGTGTCAGATGGTGGATCCGGGCAGGTGCACAGGCTTTGCCACCGGCATCGATCCGGAGCACGAGCTCGCGGACCGGGTCGGCATGGCGATGGTCCGGCTGAACAAGATGCACGCCCAGATGAGCCACCAGATGGCCAAGCAGGGCATGGACAAGTCCGCCTTCGTACTTCTCGCGACGCTCTCCGGTCTCGGTGAATGCCGCTCCAGTGCGCTAGCGGAGGCGGTGCTCTCCGACCCGTCCACGGTCAGCCGGCAGGTGGCCGCGCTGGTCAAGGACGGGCTCGTGGAGAGGCACGCTGACCCGGCAGACGGTCGAGCCAGCGTTCTCGCGGTGACAGAGGCGGGACGCACGCTCATCAAGAACCGGCGCCGGCAGCGCAACGAGGCCATCGAGCGGATGTTCGCCGACTGGCCGGAAGAGGACTTCAAGATTTTCGCGGAGCTGTTCGAGCGCTTCGTGCAGGACTACGAGCGCACGGTTCCGTCGTTCATGACCGACCGCGGGATGGGGACCCGCGCAGGAGGGGAAGACTAGAAATGTCATCAACAACCGATGCGACACCCACGCCAGGGGTTTCCCTGACGCATCGCCAGATCATGACGGTGCTGTCGGGCCTGCTGCTGGGCATGTTCCTCGCGGCGCTGGACCAGATGATCGTCGCCAGCGCCATGAAGACCATCGCGGACCAGCTGCACGGCCAGACGCTGCAGGCGTGGGCGACGACCGCCTACCTGATCACCGCGACCATCACGACCCCGTTGTACGGCAAGCTGTCGGACATCTACGGGCGCAAGCCGATGTACCTCGCGGCGATCACGCTGTTCCTGGCCGGTTCGCTGCTCTCGGGCATCGCGACGTCGATGTACGAGCTCGCCGCGTTCCGCGCGGTGCAGGGCCTGGGCGCCGGCGGTCTGATGTCGCTCGCGTTCGCGATCATGGCGGACATCATCTCGCCGCGTGAGCGCAGCAAGTACTCCGCGTACTTCATGGCCGTCTTCGGCTCGGCCAGCGTGCTCGGCCCGGTCATCGGCGGTGTGTTCGCCGGTCTCGACTCGTTCCTCGGCGTCACCGGCTGGCGCTGGGTGTTCCTCGTGAACGTCCCGATCGCGCTGCTCGCGCTGTTCGTCGTGGCCCGCGTGCTGAACATCCCGCACCAGCGGGTGAACCACCGCATCGACTTCGGCGGCGCCATCGCGCTGACCGTCGGCCTGGTGCCGCTGCTGATCGTGGCCGAACAGGGCCGCGAGTGGGGCTGGGCGTCGGGCCTGTCGATCGCCATGTACGTGATCGGTGTGCTGGGCCTGGTGGCGTTCGTGTGGGTCGAGAACCGCATGGGCGACGAGGCGCTGCTGCCGATGCGGATGTTCCGCAACCACACGTTCGCGCTCGGCAACACGATCAACTTCGTGCTCGGCATCGGCATGTTCGGCGGCATGGTCTCCATCCCGCTGTACCTGCAGATCGTCAAGGGCGTCACGCCGACCGTCGCGGGTCTGCTGCTCCTGCCGATGACGTTCGGCATCATGTCGGCCACCGCGATCGCCGGCAAGGTCACGTCGACGACCGGGCGCTACAAGGTGTTCCCGATCATCGGCGCCGGACTGATGGCGATCGCGCTGTTCCTGCTCAGCACCATCGGCACGGACACGCCGACCTGGCAGGTCATGATCTACATGTTCCTGATGGGCGCGGGCCTCGGCCAGTGCATGCAGACGCTGCTCCTGGCGATCCAGAACGACGCCGAGCCGCGTGACATGGGCGTGGCGACCGCTTCGGCGACGTTCTTCCGCCAGATCGGTGGCACCGTCGGCACCGCGGTGTTCCTGTCGATCCTGTTCAGCACGGTCGGCGGCAAGATCGCCGACGGCCTGCGGGCCGCCGCGCAGACCGACGCGTTCAGGGCGGCACTGGGCCAGAACCCGGAGTTCGCGAAGATGCTGCAGGGCGGGGGCGGTGTGGACATCAACAACACCGAGTTCCTCAACGGCCTCGACCCGGTGCTGGCGAAGCCGTTCCTCGACGGGTTCTCCAGCGCGATCGACACGGTCTTCCTGACCGGCGGCATCGTGATGATCGCGGCGTTCGTCCTCGTGTGGTTCCTGCGCGAGAAGCCGCTCTCGACCAAGTCGGGTCTGGAGCGCGTGGCGGACGCGGAGACCCTCGCGGTCTGACGCTCGCAACGACGAAAAAGAGGGGGCCGCTCCGAGCGGCCCCCTCTTTCGCGTGCGTGCCTAGTGGAAAGACTCGCCCCGTGCCTCGGCGTCCTTCAGGCGCTGGTAGGAGCGCTTGATCTCGGCCTCGGCCTCGGTGCGGCCCACCCAGGACGCGCCCTCGACGCTCTTGCCCGGCTCCAGGTCCTTGTAGACCTCGAAGAAGTGCTGGATCTCCAGGCGGTCGAACTCCGCCAGGTGGTGGATGTCGCGCAGGTGCTCGTGGCGCGGGTCGTTGGCCGGGACGCACAGAACCTTGTCGTCGCCGCCCTTCTCGTCCGTCATGCGGAACATGCCGATCGCACGAGCGGCGATCAGGCAGCCCGGGAACGTCGGTTCCTGGACGAGGACGAGGGCGTCCAGGGGGTCGCCGTCCTCACCCAGGGTGTTCTCGATGAACCCGTAGTCGGCCGGGTACTGCGTCGACGTGAACAACGTGCGGTCGAGGCGGATGCGGCCACTCTTGTGGTCCACCTCGTACTTGTTGCGCACGCCCTTGGGGATCTCGATCAGGACGTCGAATTCCACTGGTCCTCGCTCATGTAGCCCATTCGTGATGCCCACTAGTGTGGACCACAACGCCTTGTCAACCCTCACCGGAGCGGTGGTTGGTGGGTGTGAGATTGCCCGTACCGAACTGACGGAGGCCGCTGTGCCGGACGACCCCCAGTGGCCGACCGAGGACGACGACATCGATTCAGATGCCGCGCCCTCCGAGCCGACTGTGCAGGTCAGCCGCCCGTCCGTGGATCAGCCGACGATGCGGTTCCCGCTCGCCTCCGTCCTCGCCGCACCGTCCACTCCGGAGCCCCTGCGTTCGTCGCCCGTCCGTTCCGCTCCGAACGTTCCGAACGGCTCCGCGCCCGCCCCCGGCGCTCCCGGTGGACCTAAGCCCGTCTCGGGTGGGCCCTCCGGCGGGAACCCCGGTGGGAAGTCTCACGGCCCGATTGCTCCGGAAGTCGGCCAACCTCGGGCCGTTCCGGTGCGCATCGAGCCGAAGGCCGAGCAGCGGACGACGGAGCTCTCGGTCCCGCCCGCCAAGACGGCGCGGGTCGACCAACTGCCCGACGGCGACCAGTCGTGGTTCGACCAGGCGGTCAGACCCGAACAGCAGGCCGGCCGCCAGCAGCGGCCAGAGCAGACCAGGCGGGTCGACCAGCTCCTGGCCCCGCCGCCACCGTTGCGTCAGGAACCGCCGCGCGCCGAGCCGCCGCGTCAGGAGCCCCGCGACCTCCCCGTCACGGGCTACGACGAGGAACCGGAGGACCGCCTCACCGCCGACGAGCCCTCGAAGAGCCGCAAGCCGCTCTTCGTGGTCCTGAGCCTGCTGGTCGTCGCGGCCCTCGCCGGTGCCACCGTCTACGCGGTCAACGAGTTCGGCGGCACGAAGGCGATCGAGACCAGGCCCCCTGCCGCACCGGCGGTCGTCCAGCCGCTGGTGAAGGCCGCGAACGCGGGTGGTCCGGCGCCGACCGCCGCCGGCGTGCAGCAGGCGCTCGCCGGACCGGCGGGCAACGGCGCGCTGGGCACGCTCACCGGCAGCGTCATCGACCCGGCCAGCGGTGCCGCGCTGTGGCAGCGGGGCGACACCACGCCCGCGACCCCCGCGTCGAGCCTCAAGATCCTCACGGCCGCCGCGGCCCTGCTGAGCCTGGAGAAGACCGACCAGCTGAGCACCAAGGTCGTCCAGGGCGCGGAGCCCGGCACCGTGGTGATCGTCGGCGGTGGCGACCCGACGATCTCCGGCGCGCCCGGCAAGTCGGTCTACCCCGGCGCCGCGACGCTCGACGACCTCGTCAACCAGGTCAAGGCGAAGGGACCGGTCAGCAAGGTCCAGTTCGACCTGAGCCGGTACGTCGGCGAGCCGCTCGGCCCGCAGTGGGAGACGGCCGACATCGCGGGCGGTTCCGTCGCGCCGATCGTGCCGTTCATGCTCGACGGCGGCAGGGTCGACCAGTCCAACGTCAACGGCGTGCGCACCGGCAGCCCCGCCCAGGCGGCGGCGGACGCGTTCGCGCAGCGCATCGGGGCCCCCGGAGCCACGGCGGTCGCGGCTCCGCAGGGCGCGCCGGTGCTCGGCGAGATCAAGTCGGCGCCGGTCGAGCAGCTCGTCGACAACATGATGCAGATCTCGGACAACGTCCTCACCGAGGCGATCGCGCGCGAGATCGCGATCAAGACGGGCAACGAGCCGTCGTTCGCGGGCGGCGTGAAGGCCGTGCGGGACGTGCTGACCAAGAACGGGTTCGACCTCACCGGGGCGACCTTCGTGGACGGCAGCGGGTTGTCCGCCACGAACAAGATCCCCGCCAAGCTGCTCACCGACGTGCTCACCGCGGCGGCCAAGCCCACGCTGGACGACCCGCGCACCGCGAAGCTGCGGCCGTTGCTGACGGCCCTGCCGGTCGCGGGCGGCAGCGGCACCCTGGCCGGTCGCTACGGCGGCGCGGCGGCGGACGGCAAGGGCTGGGTGCGGGCCAAGACCGGCACGCTCACCGGCGTCAACGCGCTCGCCGGGATGGTCGTCGACGTGGACGGACGGGTGCTCGTGTTCTCGTTCATGTCCGCGAGCGACCGCAACCCGGAGACCGAGGTGCGGCCGGCGCTGGACGTGATGGCCGCTGCGTTGCGGGGTTGTGGCTGTTCGTAGCGGGCCGTGCGCAGGTAGCGTCGGAAGCGTGAACGGCGCGACGGAGGCAGAGCTCGGCCCGGTGGACTGGGAGCTGGCGGTTTCGACCGCCACGCGGCTCGTCCGGCCCGGCCCCGTGATCGGCAAGGACGAGGCTGACCACGTCGTCGGCAGACTTCGCGAGCTGGCGCCGCAGGCGGAGGTGCACGTCCGCGAGCTCACAGGGCTCGGTCCGGGACTGCCGCTGCTGCCAGGTGAGGTCGTGGACCGCCCGGCGTGGGTCGCGGCCGCCGCGCAGGGGCTCGCCGCGCTGACAGGGCCCGCGATGCCGCGCCAGACAGGGCCGATGGCGGGTCTCCTGGCGGGCACGGCCGGTGTGCAGGCCGGTGTCGTGATGGCGTTCCTGTCGTCGCGGGTGCTCGGCCAGTACGACCCGTTCAGCCCGAACGACCAGCTCGCCGGGCGGTTGCTGCTGGTCGCGCCGAACATCGTTGGCGCACAACAGGCCCTGGACGTGCCGGACGACGACTTCCGCATGTGGGTCTGCCTGCACGAGTGCACGCACCGCCTGCAGTTCACCGGCGTCCCGTGGCTGCGCAGGTACTTCTCCGACCAGGTCACCGCGCTGCTGTCCTCAATGGACGAAGAGCGAGCGCCGCTGACCGACCTGATCCGCGACTTCCGGCAGAAGCTGCGCGAGGGCGACGGGCCGATGAGCCTGATCGACCTCATCCAGTCGCCGCAGCAGAAGGCAGTGCTGGACCGGCTGATCGCACTGTCCACTTTGCTCGAAGGCCACGCCGACCACGTGATGGACGCCGTCGGCCCGTCGGTCGTGCCGTCCGTGTCGACGATCCGCACCCGCTTCAGCGCACGGCGCAAGGGCGGCGGCCTGCTCGACCGGATCCTGCGCACGGTGCTCGGCGTGGAGGCGAAGGTGCGCCAGTACGAGGAGGGCGCCGAGTTCACCTCGTACGTCGTGGAACGCGTGGGGATGGACGGCTTCAACGCGATCTGGACGTCCGCGGACACGCTGCCGACCCGTGCCGAGATCGCCGAGCCGATGAGCTGGCTGCGCCGCGTGTCGCCGTGAACGGACCGGTGGCCGAGATCCGGACGGCGGTCCGCCGGTTCTTGAAGGTCGTCCAGCCGGAGGCGGTGACCGTCGCGGTCTCCGGCGGCGCCGACTCGCTGGCCCTCGCGGCCTGCGTCGGTGGGTTGCTGCCCGGCGCGTCCGCGGTCGTCGTCGACCACCAGCTGCAGCCGGGGTCGGCCGACGTGGCGCTGCGGGCGGCCGGGCAGTGCTCGTCGTTCGGTCTCGTGGCACGCGTGGAGCCCGTGGTGGTCACGGGTCCCGGCGGCCCCGAGGCCGCAGCGCGCTACGCCCGCTACGAGGCGTTGAGGCCCGCGTCGGGCGTCGTCCTGCTCGGCCACACGCTGGACGACCAGGCCGAGACCGTGCTGCTGGGACTGGGCCGCGGGTCCGGGCCTCGTTCGATCGCCGGGATGCGCTCGTACGACGCGCCGTGGGGACGGCCGCTGCTGGGCGTGTCCCGGGCCGTGACGCGTGCCGCGTGTGTGGAGCAGGGCATCGAGCCGTGGGAGGACCCGCACAACCTCGACCCGTCGTTCACGCGCGTGCGGTTGCGCGGCGAAGTCCTGCCGTTGCTCGAATCCGTGCTGCAGGGCGGCGTCGCGTCGTCGTTGGCACGCACGGCAGCACAGCTGCGGGAGGACTGTGACGCACTCGACTCTCTCGCGGAAGCCTTCGCCGGCGACTGCTGTGCCGTTGACGACATAGCCGAGTTGCCGGTCGCACTTCGGCGCAGAGTGGTCAGAACGTGGCTCATCGACGAGGGCGTGCCTGAACTGTCCGATTCGCACCTGCGACGTGTTGACGCACTGGTGAGTGAATGGCGCGGTCAGGGCGGTGTCTGGCTACCTGGCGGCTTTGTCGTGCGGCGCGCGCATGGCAGGCTCGTTGTGGAAGCACAGTCTTAAGCAGAGGGGACCTGTCCGTGTACGACGGCGACATCGCATCCGTGCTCATCACAGAGCAGGAGATCAGCGACAAGGTCACCGAACTCGCCAAGCAGGTCGCGGCTGATCACCCAGAAGGTGACTCCGACCTCGTGCTGATCACTGTGCTCAAGGGCGCTGTGATGTTCATGGCCGACCTTGCCCGTGCTTTGCCAGTTCCGGTGCAGTTGGAGTTCATGGCCGTGTCGTCCTACGGGTCCTCGACCTCGTCCTCGGGCGTGGTGCGGATCCTGAAGGACCTGGACCGCGACATCGCCGACCGCAACGTGGTGATCGTCGAGGACATCATCGACTCCGGGTTGACGTTGTCCTGGTTGTTGAAGAACCTGCAGTCCCGCAAGCCGCGGTCGCTGCAGGTGTGCACGTTGCTGCGCAAGCCCGACGCGGTGAAGGTCGAGGTGCCGGTCAAGTACGTCGGGTTCGACATCCCCAACGAGTTCGTCGTGGGGTACGGGCTGGACTACGCGGAGCGGTACCGGGATCTGCCGTACATCGGCACGTTGGACCCGAAGGTCTATTCGAGCTGAGCTTCGAACGTGGAGACGGGGGCGCTGGTGCGCCCCCGTTTTTGCTGTTCGCGGGTCGGGAATGCGGGCCGGTGGCGGTTCCAGCGGGGTTGGTCGCGTTCCTGGGTCGGGTCGCCTTGCGAGGGTGGTCCATCAGGCCTTGACGATTTTGTGTGTGCGATTGGGGCTTGACCTTGAGCCTCTGGCGGGGTGCTGGGACGGCCGGAAAAGGCCGGGCTGAAAAGCGCCCGGCCGTGCCCGAAGGGGTAGCACCCGGCCCCTCAAGGTCAAGCCCCAATCGCCCTGGTTGGTGTGCACCGCTACCCATCGCCTCATAGTTCAGACGGCTCGCTTCGCATCGCCACGCCAGGCTGCATGCGTGGTCGGCCTTGTGCTGGTGGGCGCCGGTGGGCACCACGCGCCGGGCTTGCGTGCGTGGTTGTGTTGGGTGGCGAGTGCGGTTGGCGTGCTGTTCCCCGAACGACGAACGCCGGGCCTTCCCTGGGGAAGCCCGGCGTCCGGGGTCCTGCGCCACCCGCGTCAGCAGTTCGGGCGGCACCTCCGCTGCGACACCGCGTCCAGCAGCACGCCGCGGATGTCCTCGGGGTTCTTCGCCTGGTACGCCTTGCCACCGGTCGCGGCGGAGATCGAGCGAAGAGCGTCCATGTCCACCTCGTCACCGAGGCCGACCATGATGATCGGCACGGGCTTGGCCGGGTCGGTCTCGCGCTTCAGGGTCTCGATCAGGGCGCCGGTGTCGATCGACGAGATGTCGTCGTTGCGGCCGTCCGTCATGAGGACGACGGAGTTCACCTTGGCCGCGTCGTAGCCCTGCAGGACGTGGCGGAACGCCGCCAGGGTGGTGTCGTTCAGGGCCGTGCCGCCGCCGACCAGGCCGGGGAGCTGTGAGGCGCCCGCCTCCAGGCGCTTGCGGCGGGTGACGCCTGCCAGGGGTTCGCCCAGCGGGCCGATCGGGACCAGTTCGATCCAGTCGTTCGGCGGCTTCTTGTCGGTCGAGAACGCCCAGAGGCCGATGGCCGTGGTGTCCGGGAGCATCGAGAGGGCGGTCATCGAGGCCTCGGTGGCCGACTCGACGCGGGTCTTGCCGTTGCCGCTCTTCTCGATCATCGAGCCGGAGACGTCGATGACGGTCAGCATGCGCATGTCGAGGCTGATGGCGCCCCAGGTGCGCAGGAGTTCGGAGACCTGGTCGGCGTTCGGGGTCTCGATCAGCTTGACGTCGCCCGCCTGGACGCCTTCGACGTCGGTCGACCACTTCGCGGGGGCGGCGCCGTTCACCGTGCGGAAGCCGGCCTCGCCGAAGCGCTTCGAGGTGTCGGCGGAGCGGAGGACCTTCTCGAACTCCGCCGCCGCCTCGCCGATGCCGTCGGGTTCGTTGGCGCGGGAGACGCGGACGAGCGGGTAGTCGAAGGAGAGCGTGCCCTCCTTCGGCGGGGCGCCCACGACGGCGTTGTCCTTGACCGTGCGGTTGTTCGACACGATCGACTGCTCGGTCGCGGCGAACAGCGGTGCCTTGTCGGCGTCCGTGGTGACCTTGCCGAACGAGTCGCGGACGGACGGGACCGCGCTGCGGCCCACGCGGAGCAGGGTGCCGACGAGCTCCGGCTTGGGCGTGCCGTCCGCGTTGCCGAGCAGGGTGCGGATCACGAACAGCGAGGCGAGTCCCTCGGACGTCATCGTCGGGTCGCTCATCGAGATCTGGACCTTCGGGTCCACCACCTTCGCCCACGAGACGGGCGTGACCGGGAAGCCGATCTTCGACATCGCCTGCTGCGAACCGGCCATCACCAGCGGGCTGGACGCCAGCGAGGGCTTGATGTCCAGCTTCGGGGCCTCGGGGCCGGTCTCCGCCGCCTGGCGCTGCGCCTCTGCGGCCCACATCGACGAGTCGGGGATCCACAGCGAGTGGGGGTTGATCTGCGCGGTGGGGAGTTCGTTCGCCACGTCGGCCGCGTTGCGCGACTCGACCGTGACCTGCACGCACCGGCCGCGGACGACCGGTTGTGACCGCTGGTACTCCTGAGCAGCCGAGTTCACCACGTCGAGCGCGGCAGGGGTGACGGCGACCTTCAACGGCAGTGCGCCTGAGCAGTCGGCGCCGCTGGTGACGCGCAGGGCCACGACCGTGACGCCCGCCGCCGCGACCACTCCCAACAGGGCGCCCACGGGGAGGGCGACCCGCCGGAACAATCCGGGAGACGTATGACGTGCTGACATACAGTTACTTACCTTCGGTCACGTGTTCACTCTTTCGAGTGGCGGGGGAACACTCGGGGGATGAATGAGGATGACATGTGACCGCCAAACGTACTGAGACGGCGTGACCTGCGTCACTCGACTGGCTGGCGGTATTTGTTCCGGATGAACCAAAGTGCGTGAACATGCGTGGTGGGGGTCACCAGTGGGAACCACAGGTGGGCCCCGCCCGTTGGTTGCTCAGTACCCGGCCAGCGAGCGGTAGGCTGGTCGGACGCGGTATGTGGGTCTTCCACTGCCCGACGCGCAAGTCAGGGAGGGTCGAGGCCGCCCGCCGGCCGTAAGTGCATGGACCGCAAGCGCCTGCTTCGCAACCCGCTGCTGTGGATCGCTGCGGTGTTGCTGCTCTACTTCGTCTTCACCGTGCTCTTCGACGACTCACGGGGTTACCACCAGGTCAAGACGTCTCAGGCACTCCAACAGGTGCGTGAGGGCAACGTCAAGGAAGCCACGATCGAGGACAAGGAGCAGCGTCTCCGGCTCACCCTCAGGGACGGGCAGACCTTCGAGGGCAGCAACCGCCTGATCACGCAGTTCCCGGCCAGCTCGACCGACGAGATCTTCAACGTCCTCGACCAGGCCAGCAACAAGCCGACCCTTGAGACCAAGGTCAGCCAGGAGTCCATCCTGATGCAGATCTTGATCTACCTGGTGCCGCTCGGCCTGCTGTTGCTGCTGCTGATGTGGATGATGAACAACGCCCAGGGCGGCGGCAACCGCGTTCTGAACTTCGGCAAGTCCAAGGCCAAGCAGTTGTCCAAGGACATGCCCAAGACGACGTTCGCCGACGTCGCCGGTGCCGAGGAGGCCGTCGAGGAGCTCGAGGAGATCAAGGACTTCCTCCAGAACCCCGGCCGCTACCAGGCGCTCGGCGCGAAGATCCCCAAGGGCGTGCTGCTCTACGGCCCGCCGGGAACCGGCAAGACGCTGCTCGCCAGGGCCGTCGCCGGTGAGGCCGGTGTGCCGTTCTACTCGATCTCCGGCTCGGACTTCGTCGAGATGTTCGTCGGTGTCGGTGCCTCGCGTGTGCGCGACCTGTTCGAGCAGGCCAAGCAGAACGCGCCGTGCATCATCTTCGTCGACGAGATCGACGCGGTGGGCCGCCACCGCGGTGCCGGTCTCGGCGGCGGTCACGACGAGCGCGAGCAGACGCTGAACCAGCTGCTCGTCGAGATGGACGGCTTCGACTCGCGTGGCGGGATCATCCTGATCGCGGCGACGAACCGTCCCGACATCCTCGACCCGGCCCTGCTGCGCCCCGGCCGCTTCGACCGCCAGATCCCGGTGTCCGCACCGGACCTGAAGGGCCGCAAGCAGATCCTCCGGGTGCACTCGAAGGGCAAGCCACTGGCCGCGGACGCCGAGCTCGACGGCCTCGCGAAGCGCACCGTCGGGTTCTCCGGCGCCGACCTCGCGAACGTCATCAACGAGGCCGCGCTGCTCACCGCTCGCCAGAACGGCACCGTCATCACGGGTTCCGCTCTGGAGGAGGCGGTGGACCGCGTGATCGGCGGTCCGGCCCGCAAGAGCCGGATCATCTCCGAGAAGGAGAAGAAGATCACCGCGTACCACGAGGCCGGGCACGCCCTGGCCGCGTGGGCCATGCCGGACATCGACCCGGTCTACAAGGTCACGATCCTCGCCCGCGGCCGCACGGGTGGTCACACCCTCTCGGTGCCGGAAGAGGACAAGGACCTGATGACCAGGTCCGAGATGATCGCGCGACTGGTGTTCGCACTGGGTGGCCGTTCCGCCGAGGAGCTCGTCTTCCACGAGCCCACGACGGGTGCGTCCAACGACATCGAGCAGGCGACGAAGATCGCCCGCGCGATGGTCACCGAGTACGGCATGAGCGCGAAGCTCGGCGCCGTGAAGTACGGGCAGGAGCAGGGCGAACCGTTCCTCGGTCGCTCGGCCGGTCGCCAGGCGGACTACTCGCTGGAGGTCGCGCACGAGATCGACGAGGAGGTGCGCAAGCTCATCGAGGCCGCGCACACCGAGGCGTACGAGGTGCTCAACACCTACCGCGACGTCCTCGACGACCTCACGCTCGAACTGATCGACAAGGAGACCCTGCACCAGAAGGACCTGGAGCGGATCTTCGCCCGCGTCGAGAAGCGGCCGCGCATCACCCAGTTCAACGACTTCGGTGACCGCACGCCGTCCGACATCCCGCCGGTCAAGACCCCCGGCGAGCTCGCCAAGGAACGCGGCGAGCCGTGGCCGCCGGTCGTGGAGGACGCGATCGAGGCCGAGCTGCAGAAGGACGACGAGGCCGCCGCGGCGGAACCGGTCACCGAGCAGCTGCCCGCGACGAACGGCTCGAACGGTGCCCACCAGCCCGGTCAGCCCGCCAACCAGTCGGGTCCGCCGAACTACGGCGCCCCGCCCGGATGGACCCCGGCGACCGTGCCCGGCGGCAAGCCGCACAACGTCTGGGAGCCGAAGAAGGCACAGCCGGACCAGGACGAGCGGCAGTGACCGAGCAACATCAGCTCGACGGAGACGCCGGCCTCACCCACAACGGGGAGGCCGGCGTCTCCGCGCGGCGGGTTTTCGACCAGCCCCGCGCGGAGGCCGCGGTGCGCGAGCTCTTGATCGCGTGCGGTGAGGATCCCGACCGGGAGGGTCTGCGCGAGACACCCGCACGGGTGGCGCGTGCTTACCGGGAGTTGTTCGCCGGTCTCTACACCGACGCGGACAGCGTGCTGGCGAAGACGTTCGACGAGAGCCACGAGGAGCTCGTCCTCGTCACCGACATCCCGATGTTCAGCTTCTGCGAGCACCACCTGCTGCCGTTCCACGGCGTGGCGCACGTCGGGTACATCCCGAACGAGCAGGGCCGCGTGACGGGGTTGTCGAAGCTCGCGAGGCTCGTCGACCTCTACTCGAAGCGGCCGCAGGTGCAGGAGCGGCTCACGTCGCAGGTCGCGGACGCGTTGGTGCGCAAGCTCGAACCGCGCGGCGTGATCGTGGTGATGGAGGCCGAGCACCTGTGCATGGGCATGCGCGGTGTGCGCAAGCCCGGTTCGCGCACGACGACGTCGGCGGTGCGGGGGTTGTTGCGCACGTCCGCGTCCTCGCGGGCGGAAGCGATCGAACTGATCAGGGGCCGGACGCGGTGAGTGGTCTGCCTCGTCCCGGCCGCTGTGTCGTGATGGGCGTGCTGAACGTGACGCCTGACTCGTTCTCCGACGGCGGCCGCTACATCGACCGGCGGGACGCGGTGGCGCACGGCGTCGAGATGGTCGAGCGCGGCGCCGACGTGATCGACGTCGGCGGTGAGTCGACCAGGCCCGGCGCCGCGCGCGTCGACCCGGCCGAGGAGATCGCCCGCATCACGCCGGTGATCAAGGCGCTGGCCGGCGAGGGCGTGCCGGTCAGCGTGGACACCATGCGCGCTTCCGTTGCGGCAGCGGCGTTGGACGCGGGCGCGTCGATCGTCAACGACGTGTCCGGTGGTCTCGCCGATCCCGAGATGGCCTCGGTCGTCGCCGCCGCGGGTGTTCCGTACGTGCTGATGCACTGGCGTGGGCACAGCACGGAGATGGACGCGTTGGCGACGTACGACGACGTGGTGACGGACGTGCGCAGCGAGTTGCTGGAGCGCGTCGAGGCGGCGCTGGCCGCCGGTGTCGCCGAGTCGTCGATCGTGCTCGACCCCGGACTGGGGTTCGCGAAGCTCGGCGACCACAACTGGGAGCTGTTGCAGCGCCTGGACGAACTGGTCGAGCTCGGGTTCCCGGTGCTGGTGGGGGCGTCGCGCAAGCGCTTCCTCGGCACGTTGCTCGGCAACCGTCCACCGGACGGCAGGGAGGACGCGACCGCGGCGGTGTCCGCTTTGGCGGCGTTCAACGGAGCGTGGGGTGTGCGGGTGCACGACGTCGACCGGACGCTGGACGCGGTCGCCGTCGCCGGTGCTTGGAGGCGGGGACATGGCTGACCGGATCGCGTTGACGGGCCTGCGGGTGCGCGGCCACCACGGGGTGTTCGAGCACGAGAAGCGCGACGGCCAGGAGTTCGTCGTCGACATCACGCTGTGGCTGGACCTCTCGACGGCGTCGCGCACGGACGACCTCCGCGAGACGTACCACTACGGCGAGCTCGCCGAGATGGCCGCGGCGATCATCGGTGGCGAGCCGTACGACCTCATCGAGACCGTGGCGGGCAAGATCGCCGACGCCGCGATGTCGGACTCACGGCTGCATGCGGTCGAGGTGACGCTGCACAAGCCGTCCGCGCCGATCCCGCTGACGTTCGACGACGTGTCGGTGACGATCCGCCGTTCGCGCCGCCTCGCCGCGCCGCTGCCCAAGGAAAAGCCTTGAGCCGCGCGGTTCTCTCGATCGGCTCGAACCTCGGCGACCGGTTCGCCTTCCTGCAGTCGGTGGTGGACGGGTTGCGCCCCTTCGTGATCGGCGTTTCGCCGGTGTACGAGACGGCGGCGTGGGGCGTCGAGGACCAGCCGGACTTCCTGAACGCCATCGTGATCGTCTCCGCGGACGACGTGGACGAGTGGGGCTGGCTGCGCCGCGGTCAGGCGCTGGAGAACGCCGCCGGACGCGTGCGGGAGAAGCGCTGGGGACCGCGCACGTTGGACGTGGACGTGGTTTCGGTGGACGGGGTGACCTCGGACCACCCCGAGCTGCTTCTGCCGCATCCTGGGGCGTTTGAGCGTGCAACAGTCCTGATCCCGTGGCTCGACGTGGAGCCGGACGCGGTGCTGCCGGGCCGCGGACCCGTTGCGGGCCTGGAGTTCTCGGCCGAGGGCGTGCGCCGGCGTGACGATCTCGTGCTTTCGGGTTGGATGGACGCGTGAGGTTCACCCGTCCCCGCGACCTGGCGGCCGTCGCGATCATCGCCGCGTTGCTGGCCCATCTGCTGCTGCGGCTCGCGTACGACACGTTGCCGCCACTGCCCGTGCTGGCCGGGTCGACGCTGGTCGTCATCGCGGTCGTGGAGGTCGTGCTCGCCTTCTCGTTGCGGGCCAGGATCCAGCGCCGTGCCGGAGCCCGTCCGGTGCAGCCGCTGACGGCCGCCCGAGCGGTCGCGCTGGCGAAGGCTTCGTCGGTTTTGGGCGCTTTGATGTTCGGTGTCTGGACCGGTGTGTTGATCTTCGTGATCCCTGTCAGGGACTCGTTCCCCGCGGCCTCGAACGACCTGGTGGCAGCGGTCGTCGGCATGGTCTCGGCGGTGGCGCTGACGGCGGCCGCGCTGTGGCTCGAGCACTGCTGCAAAACGCCTAACGAGCGTTCCGGAAACGAGATAGATACCCGGCCGTAGGTCTCAGTCCCATAACTACGCGGTACCGTAGTGCCCATGACCGGGCGTGGCGCGTCGACCGACGGCGAGCAGGAAGATCACGGTCGTGGCTCCGGGCGATTGCTGTTAGTAGCGGCATTGGCGCTCGCCCTCGTGGCCGCGGCGGTGCTCGTGCTGAGCGACAGTGCCCGCATGCTGCGTCTTGCCGTGGTGGCCGCTTTGTGGGCGGCTCTGGTGGGTGCTTTCCTCGCCGCCAAATACCGCAAACAGGTCACGGAGCGCGACGACGAGGTGGCCGACCTCCAGTCCGTCTACGAACTGGAACTCGAGCGCGAGGTGGCCGCGCGCCGCGAGTACGAGCTCGAGATCGAGTCGGAGACCCGCAAGCGGATCGAGGAGGAGTCGCGCGCGGACATAGAGGCCCTGCGCGCCGACCTCCACGCGTTGCGCGACAACCTCCAGGCGTTGCTGGGCGGTGACGTCCTCGTCGAACGCGTGGCCCTGCGCGCCGAGTCGACCCGCCTGCGGTCGCTGTCCTCGGAGGCGGCCAGGCTGACCGCCGGCGCCGACAAGCGCATCATCAACGCCACCCCCGCGATCACCGCGTCCGTGTCGGCGGAGAAGCCGTCCGAGCGCACCGAACTGATCGAGCGCGTCGCCCACGACGCCAAGGTGCAGCCCCCGCGCCGCGAGCAGGCGCGCC
Organism: Lentzea sp. NPDC058436; assembly: GCF_042721515.1. Classification (NCBI taxonomy): domain Bacteria; kingdom Bacillati; phylum Actinomycetota; class Actinomycetes; order Pseudonocardiales; family Pseudonocardiaceae; genus Lentzea; species Lentzea sp. NPDC058436. The sequence goes on along the minus strand of NZ_JBHXLF010000029.1, from coordinate 14,707 downwards.
CCGAGCCCGTCCGCCCGGAGCCGGGAAGGACCTCGCCGCGCCCGCAGCCGGCCGTGGTCCGCCGCGAGCCCGTGAAGGCACAGAAGCAGGAGCCGGTCCGCCCGCAGCCCCGTCCCGGTGCCGCCGCGGCGTCCGTGTCGGCCAGGCTCGGCAACGCGGCCGCACCGCAGGTGCCGCAGAAGGCGCAGCCGCCCAAGGTGGCGCCGCCGACCGTGAAGGCGTCGCCCGTCCAGGCCCAGGTCCACCGGACCGAGCGCGTGCAGCGTCCGCCGCAGCCGCCGTCGCGCACGGAGGTCCCGTCGCGTCCGGAACAGCCCGTCGCGAAGGCCGTGGAGCCCCGCAAGCCCGAGGCGCGGTCCCGCGTGGCCGAGCGCACCGAGATGATCGACCCGAAGTCGTTGCAGGCAGGCCGCCGCCGCGCCGACGACCGCCCGGCCCCCGTCCAGGACAGCGGCTCGTGGGAGACCCTGAAGCCGGACAGCCCCGGCTCCGCCTCGTCGAGCGGCCGCCGCCGTGCCGACGACGCCCCTGCCCGCCGCACCGCCTCCGAGGACTCGCTGGTGTCGCTGCCCCCGGTGGGTCGCCGTTCCGCGTCCGAGCAGTCGTCCACGAGGCTCCCGGCCGTCACGCCCAGCCGTCGTTCCACGCAGGAGGAGGCCCCGGTCTCGGGCCGCCGCGTCGCCGAGGACTCGTCCACGCGCCTGCCGGCCGTCTCGACCGGCCGCCGAGCAGCCCCGGAAGACCCTTCCGGCGCACACGCGGACGGCAAGTCGGTCAGCGAACTGCTGGCCTCACTGGGCGGAGGCGACGCCCCGCGCCGCCGTCGCCGCCGCGACGACTAGCTCGCGCTACTTGTCGATGTCGCCGACGATGACGGCGAACGAGCTCAGCACGGCCGGCAGGTCGTCGACCTTCGTGCCGGGCAGAAGTGCCGACAGCGCCTGAACGTTGTTGAACGACGGCGTGCGCAACTTGAGCCGCCACGGCGTCTTCTCACCCCGCGACGACAGGTGCACGCCCGAGGTGCCGAGCGGCGCCTCGACCCGCGTGTAGACGGACCCCTCCGGAGCCTTGATGGCCTTGGGCAGCCGCAGGTTCACCGGCCCTTGTGGCAGTTTTTCAAGGCAGGTTTCGGCCAGCTCGACCGACTTCGTGACTTCGTCGAGCAGACACCGCACGCGCGCCGCCGCGTCACCTTCCGTGCGAGTGACAGGCGTGAAACCCAACGCCTTGTAGGCCGGCAACGGGTCGTCACGCCGCAGGTCGAAGTCCACACCGCTGGCCCGGCCGATCGGTCCCGTGACCCCGTACGCCAGCGCGTCCTCTTGGGTGAGCACGCCAAGCCCTTGCAGCTTCCCGAAGTCGACGGAAAGCGTGGTTACGTCCACAGTGGACAGGAACTCCGCCACCCTGCCGGTCCACCCCGCGGGCACGTCCTCGCGCAGCCCGCCGATCCGGTTGAACATGAAGTGGATGCGCCCGCCCGACGCCTCCTCCATGAGCGCCTGCACACCCTCTCGGTACATGGCAGCGTTGGGAGACAACGGAGTCAGGAACACCATGTGCGCCATCAACCGATTGAGCTCGCACAACAACGCACGCAACCACTGCGCGCGCGCCGGCACGTCCATGCCCGTCATGCGCTCCACGGCCAGGGCCACGGCAAGCTCGTTGCAGAACGCCGACAGCCAGTCGTGCCGGTTGGCGAGCGTCAGCACCTGTCGGTAGTCCCGCACCTCGAACAACTTCTCGGCGCCCCGGTGCAGGTGCCCGACGAGGGGCTCGGCGGCGGTGATCACCAGTTCCGGCGTGACGGTCAGGCGCAGGCGGTAGGCGCCGTGGGCCGACGGGTGCAGGGGGCCGAGGTCGATCACGCGGTCGACGCCCAGGTACTGGGCGCCCGCGCCGACGCCGACGGTGATCTGCTCGCTCACCTGGGCATGGTTTCACGGGGGCGGGGAGGTGCCGGGACGCGGCTCGGGGCGAGGTGGGTGGCGTGGCAGGTCAGGCGGCGGGAGTCGGGGCGCATGTCCAACGGTTCGGGGAAAGGTGGCGCTGTGGGGAGGCGGTGCGGGCTGGACGAGACCGCTGGGCTGTCGGCGGGTTGGGGTGCGGGCTGTCGGGGACGGGTGGGCGAGACCGCTGGGGCGTTCGTGGAGTGAGGTGCGGGCTGTTGGGGTGGCGGGAATGAAGTTGCCGAGCTGTCGGTGGGGTGGGTGTGGGCAGTCGGGGGAGGACTAAGGCGGGACCGCTCAAGTGCCGCGCCTGCCCTGCCGCGCCTTGCCCCGGCCCTGCCTCGCCTACCCCGTCTGCCAAGCCTCGCCCGCCCTGCCCTGCCCTGCCCGCCCTGCCTGCCGCGCCTGCTCTGCCTCGCCTTGCCCCGGCTCTGCCTTGCCTCGCCTACCGTCTGCCAAGCCTCGCCCGCCCTGCTCTGCCCGCCCTGCTCTGCCCGCCCTGCTCTGCCCGCCCTGCTCTGCCCGCCCTGCTCTGCCCGCCCTGCTCTGCCCGCCCTGCTCTGCCCGCCCTGC
>NZ_JBHXLF010000029.1:0-12079 GCF_042721515.1 Lentzea sp. NPDC058436 | reverse complement strand
TCTGCCCGCCGCGCCCGCCCTCGCCTCGCCTTCCCCGCTCGCCCTGCCGAGCCTCACACGCCTCGCCCGCTGCGCCAGCCCGCCCACCCAGCCCCACCCGCGAACCACCTCAAACCCGAGTGACCCCGAAGAAGAAGCACCCGTGCGAAACGCTCCGCACCTGCACCCCCTCAACCCCAGGATCGTTGAACAATCCCTCGATCACACGATCGAACGATCCGGGCTCCACCACCACCCCGTCACAGATCTGACCTGCGGCGTTGTACGACCGCACGATCCGGGGATTGTTCAACAACTCAACAGGCAGACGATCCAACAAAGCGCCGCCGGCGCACTCCACGTGCGTGAACACCGGCCCCACCTCCGCATAAGGCCCCTTCCCGAACGGCGACGAGTACCGGAACAACCACACCGGCTCGTCGGCCAGGGACTTCCGCAGGCAACACCGCAAAGGCACCCCGGGCGAGGAAGCGCGGTACTCACGACCAGGGTCGGAAAACGACTCGAAAGGCGACACGGCGTGGATTCGCATGCCGACAACGCTCGTCCTCAAGCCGAAGAAAAGCTGGCGGGATTCGGACGCCAGGGCGGCAAAAAAGGCAACAGGTCCGACACAGCCACCCCACGCCCGTGCAGCAACCACCCGAACGCCCCCAACCCGGAAGGATCACGCAACTCGGCGACCCGCCCGGCCCGAGCCGCGGACTCCAGCCACTCCCACCCGGACCCGGCAACACCACCGGTCAACCCCAAGGCCCCCAACGCATCCCGCTGAGAAACCAGCACCCGGTCCCCACCGGCAGCAGCCGCACAGGAGTCGAAAGCCACGTGCGCGGTGATGTCACAAGACCCGTCGAAGACAGGCGGAACCTGCCGCCCCTCCCGATACCCGGTCAAGGTGAACCGCCGAGACGACACCAGGTGCCCGTAGTCGATCGCCAACGCCGCCCCGCGCACACCACGAACAGCCGCCGCCCAGGCCGCGTCCCGAGGCGCCCCCACCTCCGCCAACTCTCCGTCCGCCAGCGAAGGCCACCACCGGGTGATCCAAGGATCAGAAGAGGGCCCGCGCACCACCGGACAGGGAATCGCGTCCAGCCACTCGTGCCCGACCAGCAGCCCGACACACGGCGGCACCTCACGAACCCACCGAACCCCGGGCAGTTCGACGAAAGGTCCGACCTCCACAGCCGTCACCCGGAGCCGGGACGCCAGGGACCCGGAAGCCTGCGAACGCACCGCGAACGCCAGCTCACCGCCGCCCGCCCCGACGTCCACGAAGTCCACGACCGGGGGAAATCCCAGAGCGGCGTCCACGCGCGACAACAGCGTCAGGAGTGCCGACGCGAGCTCCGGGCCGACCAGGGGAGACGTCCGGAAGTGCCCGGACGGCTTCTCCCCGCGGGCGAAGAAGCCACCGGGGCCGTACAACGCGGCGTGCCAAGCGGCTTCCCAGTCGAACACCGGACAAGTGTGCATCTAAGGTCATTTCTCGTGAACGACGCCGACCTCACACCGACGCCGACGCCGACAGCGACTTCGGCTGCGACGCCGACTCCGGCAGCGACGCCGACGAAGAAGCGCATCGAGCAGCGCCGCTGGACCGTCCTGTTCCCCGTCGTGGCGCTGATCGCGCTGGCCGCGGCAGGGCTCGTGCTGTTCGCGCTGGGCACGTCGAGCATCGGCATCGAGCCGTTGCTGGTCGGTGCCGCCGCCGCGCTGATCCCCGTCGCGTTCGTGGTGAGCGCCTTCCTGTGGATCGACCGGTGGGAACCGGAACCGGCGAAGATGCTGCTCTTCGCGTTCGTCTGGGGCTCGTGCGGCGCGACGATCAGCTCGCTCGCGTTCAACCAGACGTCGAGGGTGCTCGGTGACCTGCTGACGAACGACGGCACGACGTTCACCGCCGTCGTGGGCGCGCCGATCGTCGAGGAGGCCACCAAGGCCGTGTTCCTGATCGCCGTGTTCATGCGGCGCCGGCACGAGTTCGACGGCGTCGTCGACGGCATGGTCTACGCGGGCATCACGGCCGCGGGCTTCGCGTTCACCGAGAACATCTGGTACTTCGGCCGGGTCTTCCTGGAGAACGGTCTCGGCAACATGGGTGGCGGTGTGATCGCGCTGTTCGTGCTGCGCGGGGTGCTGTCGCCGTTCGCGCATCCGCTGTTCACGGCCATGACGGGCATCGGCGTCGGCATCGCGGCGACGACGAGCAACGCGACGGTCCGCATCGTCGCGCCCATCGGCGGGTACCTCACGGCCGTCGGGCTGCACTCGCTGTGGAACTTCTCGACGACGGTCGGCACCGGGTCGGACTTCATCAACCTGTACTTCCTGATCATGGTGCCCGTGTTCGCCGGTGCCGTCACGATCGTGGTGTGGCAGCGCAGGCGCGAGCAGCGGATCGTCGCGGGGCAGCTCGCCGCGATGGCGCAGAACCGGTGGATCGCCAACAGCGAGGTGGCGCTGCTGGCCAGCCTCAACGGCCGCAGGAACTGGCTGCGGGCGGTCAAGCGCAAGTCGGGTGACACGTCGGTCAAGGCCGTGCGGTCCTACCAGATCGCCGTCACCGAACTGGCCTTCCTGCGGCACCGCATCGAGCAGGGAACGGCCGGTCAGAGCGCCGAGCAACGCCACGGGGTGCTGCTCGACGCGCTGCACGCCGCCAGGGCGGCCGCCCGCCGGTGAATCCGGTCACCGACAGGCACATCCCCCCGCACGCGGAGCTACCCTCGGCGACGTCGTCCGGTACCCGCACCAGGGACTGGAACGTCAGAAGGAGTTAGTCGCATGGACGCGACCCCACGTCCGGCGAGGCTCGCCGTCGGTGTCATCTCGGCAGGCCGCGTCGGCTCCGTGCTGGGCGCCGCGCTGGCCAGGACGGGCCACGTGGTGACCGGCGCCTCCGCCGTCTCCCAGGCCTCCCGCGACCGCGCGGACGAGCTGTTGCCCGGCGTGCCGATCGCCGACCCCACCGAGGTCGCCGCGCGCGCGGACCTGGTGCTGCTGGCCGTGCCGGACGACGAGCTGGAGGGCCTGGTCAAGGGCCTCGTCGTCACCGGTTCGCTGCGGGCGGGCCAGATCGTCGTGCACACCAGCGGAGCTCAGGGCGTGAAGGTCCTCGAACCCGCCGCCGCACTGGGCGCGCTCACGCTCGCGCTGCACCCCGTCATGACGTTCACGGGCCGTTCCGAGGACCTGCAGCGGATGAGCGCCGCGTGCGTCGGCGTGACGGCCGCGGACGGCGACGAGGTGGCCTGGAGCGTAGGCGAGGCGCTGGTCGTCGAGATGGATGCCGAGCCGATCCGGGTGCCCGAGTCCGTCCGCCCGCTCTACCACGCCGCGCTGGCCCACGGCGCGAACCACCTGATCACGCTGGTCCGCGACGCCGCCGACCTGCTCACGAACGCCGGCGTCGCCAACGCCGAACGCCTGCTCGGCCCGCTGCTGTCGGCCGCGCTCGACAACGCGCTGCGCCACGGCGACAGGGCCCTCACCGGTCCGGTCGCCCGCGGCGACACGGGTACGTTGCGCAAGCACCTCGACGTGCTCGCCGGCGACGCACCCGAGACCCTGCCCAGCTACCGCGTGCTCGCCCGCCGCACCGCCGAGCGGGCCGAACGCTCAGGGCTGCTCAAGCCCGACGCGGCCAACGACGTTCGCACCACTCTTGAGGACTGACGTGACGAAGCCACTGACCAAGGACGACTTCCGCCCGAACGACGTCACGGTGCACCGCGACCCCGCCCGGCTGAACCGGGTCGTCAAGGCGCTCCGCAACGCCGGCCGCAACGTCGCGCTGGTGCCCACCATGGGCGCACTGCACGCGGGCCACCGGCAGCTGATCCGCGAGGCGAAGGTCATGCAGAACACGGTGATCGTCGTGTCGATCTTCGTGAACCCGCTGCAGTTCGGCGCGGGCGAGGACCTCGACAAGTACCCGCGCCAGTTCGAGTCCGATGTGGACATCTGCCGCGAGGAGGGCGTGGGGATCGTCTTCGCGCCGTCCGCCGAGGACATGTACCCGGAGGGCGCGCAGGTCACCGTCCACCCCGGACCGCTGGGCGACGAGCTCGAAGGCGCCGTGCGCCCCGGCCACTTCGCCGGCGTGCTCACGGTCGTGGCGAAGCTGTTCAACATCGTGCAGCCCACCTACGCGGTGTTCGGGCAGAAGGACTACCAGCAGCTGCAGCTCATCTACAAGATGGCGCGCGACCTCAACTTCCCGCTGGACGTCGTCGGCGTGCCGACCGTCCGCGAGCACGACGGCCTCGCGCTGTCGTCCCGCAACGCCTACCTGACGCCGGAACAGCGCCACCACGCCGTGACGCTGTCGGCAGCGCTCACGGCGGGCGCCCACGTCAGCGCCCAGGGCGCGGACACGGTGCTCAAGGCCGCGCACGACGTGCTGGCGCAGGTGCCCGAAATCGAACTGGACTACCTGGAGCTGCGCGGGCCCGAGCTCGGTCCCGCGCCGGAGAACGGCGACGCGCGGCTGCTGGTCGCGGCCCGCGTCGGTTCCACCCGCCTGATCGACAACATCGCGGTGTTGCTCGGCGAAGGCGACGAGTAGGGGGAATGACATGTTCCGCACGATGCTGAAGTCCAAGATCCACCGCGCCACCGTGACGCAGGCGGACCTGCACTACGTCGGCTCGGTGACGGTGGACGAGGACCTGATGGAGGCCGCCGACCTGCTGGCGGGCGAACAGGTCGCCATCGTCGACGTCACCAACGGCGCGCGCCTGGAGACCTACGTCATCCCCGGCGAGCGCGGCACAGGCGTGCTGGGCATCAACGGCGCGGCGGCGCACCTCGTGCACCCCGGCGACATCGTGATCCTGATCGCGTACGGGCAGATGGACGACGCCGAGTCGCGCACCTACCAGCCGCGCGTCGTCTTCGTGGACGCCGACAACAAGGTCGTCGACCTCGGTGCCGACCCCGCGCACGCCCCCGAGGGGTCCGGTCTGGTGAACGGCTCCACGAGCGCGCCGTCTTCTGAGACCGTGGAAGCGACCGCGCTGGACGCGTTGATCAAGACCGAGAACTGAGGAACACACCGTGCTGCTCGCCATCGACGTCGGCAACACCAACATCGTGCTCGGTCTGTACGACGGGGTCGGCGACTCGGCCCCGCTCGTGCGCGACTGGCGGATGCGCACCGACGCCAGGATGACCGCCGACGAGCTCGCGCTGACCATGCGCGGCCTGCTCGGCGAGTACGCCGACAAGATCACCGGCATCTCCGCGCTGTCCACCGTGCCCGCGGTGCTGCGCGAGCTGCGGGTCATGCTCGGCCGCTACTACGACGCCGTGCCGAAGATCCTGGTGGAGCCGGGCGTGAAGACCGGCGTTCCGCTGCTCGTCGACAACCCGAAGGAGGTGGGCTCGGACCGCGTGATCAACACGCTGGCCGCGCACCACCTGTACGCGACGTCGTGCATCGTCGTCGACTTCGGCACGTCCACGAACCTCGACGTGATCTCGTCGCGCGGCGAGTTCCTCGGCGGCGCGCTCGCGCCGGGCATCGAGATCTCGGTCGACGCGCTCGCGTCCCGCGCGGCCCAGCTGCGCAAGGTCGAGCTGATCAAGCCCCGCAACGTGATCGGCAAGAACACCGTGGAGTGCCTGCAGTCCGGCATCGTCTACGGGTTCGTCGGCCAGGTGGACGGGCTGGTGCGCAAGATCACCGAGGAGCTCCAGCAGACCGATCCCGGTCCCGTGACGGTGATCGCCACGGGCGGGCTCGCCCCGCTGGTCGTCTCCGAGTCCTCGACGATCGCGCACCACGTGCCCGACCTGACGCTGCTGGGGTTGCGCATGGTCTTCGAGCGCAACATGTCCGCTACTCGCTGACGCGCACCATCCGGAAGACCTCCGCGCGCAGGGGGACGTCGAACGGCCCGTTCGACGTCTCCGGCCGTGCGCGGAGGTACGCGAGCATCTTGTCGTTGATCGCGGCCCGCTCCTCGTCGTCGATGACGAGCATGCGCGAGTGCGTGTTGATCCACTCGATGACCGCCTCGGGCGAGTCCCGGTGGTGGCTGTGCGGGAAGGTCGCGCGCTCCTCCGTCGTGAAGGACGGGTGCGCCGTGATCGCGACGGGGTCGTGCCGCTGCGACTCGACGCTGCTCGCCGACAACTCCTCCAGCTCGCGCACCCACTCGACGTCCGAGACCGGCTCGGCCCACATGGCCGCCAGGACGCCGCCGGGCCGCAGCACGCGGGCGATCTCCGGCAGTGCCTTCTCCTGGTCGAACCAGTGGAACGCGGTGCCGACGAACACGGCGTCGACGGTCTGGTCTGGCACCGGGATGTGCTCGGCGTGACCGGGCAGCGCGCGCACGCCGTGCACACGGCGCACCAGTTCGGAGAGCATCTGCTCGTTGGGCTCCACGGCTGTCACGCGGTGGCCCTCCGCGCACAGTCCCGCGGTCAGCTTGCCGGTGCCGGCGGCGAGGTCGAGCACGTCGAGGCGCTCGTCCGTGCCCAGCGGCTCCAGAGCCCACCGGATCGCCGCCACGGGATAGTCAGGCCGGTGGTCGGCGTAGGCCTCCGCCTGCGCGCCGAACGAGTCCGCTCGCCTCGCGTGTAGATCCATCCGTCCAACTTAGTGAGAAGACCGGCGCACATGTTGGTCCGGTCGGCGCTGCCTGCCGATCTCCCGGCGATTTAGCGGTATCCGGTTCGCTTTGACTTCGCGCGTGTCCGTACCCTTCTCGGCGTGAGTGAGCAGCCGAAGCAAAACCTCGTGACCAGCGAAGAAGACCTGCCAGAGCAGATGCGCGTGCGCCGGGAGAAGCGTGCGCGGCTGCTCGCTTCCGGTAAGGAGCCGTATCCCGTCGAAGTCGCGCGCACGCACACGTTGCGCGAGATTCGCGAAGCACACCCCGAACTCGAACCCGACACGCAGACCGGTCAGCAGGTCGGCGTCACCGGCCGCGTGATGTTCATGCGCAACACCGGAAAGCTGTGCTTCGCGACGTTGCGCGAAGGCGACGGCACCGAACTGCAGGCGATGCTGAGCCTCGCAGGAGTCGGTGAAGAAGCGCTTTCCGAGTGGAAGACCGACGTCGACCTCGGCGACCACGTTTTCGTGAGCGGTGAGGTCATCAGCTCCCGCCGCGGTGAGCTTTCCGTGATGGCGGACGGGTGGCAGCTGACGTCGAAGTCGTTGCGCCCGTTGCCGGTCGCGCACAAGGAACTCGGCGAGGAAACCCGCATTCGCCAGCGATACGTCGACCTGATCCTCAGGCCGATGGCCCGTGACACTGTTCGGACCCGTGCGAACGTGGTTCGTTCTCTGCGCGACTCGTTCCACCGGCGCGGATTCCTCGAAGTCGAGACGCCGATGTTGCAGACGCTGCAGGGTGGTGCGAGCGCGCGTCCGTTCATCACGCACTCGAACGCGCTCGACATCGACCTGTTCCTGCGCATCGCGCCGGAGCTGTACTTGAAGCGTTGCGTCGTCGGTGGCATCGAGAAGGTCTTCGAGATCAACCGGAACTTCCGCAACGAAGGCGTCGACTCGTCGCATTCGCCCGAGTTTTCGATGCTCGAGTACTACGAGGCGTACGCCACGTACGACTCGAACGCCGTACTCACGCGCGAGCTGATCCAGGAAGCCGCGGAAGCGGTGACGGGTTCTCAGATCGTCACGTTGGCGGATGGCTCCGAGTACGACCTCTCGGGTGAATGGACGACTCTGAGCATCTACGAGTCGTTGTCCGAAGCGGTCGGTGAGGAAATCACCCCCGAGACGCCGGCGGAGACGCTGCGCAAGCTTTGTGACCGCCACGAACTCGAGGTGAACCCGAAGTTCGGGCACGGCAAGCTGGTCGAGGAGCTGTGGGAGCACCTGGTGTGCGACTCGCTCTACGCGCCCACGTTCGTGCGCGACTACCCGGTGGAGACGTCTCCGCTGACCAGGCAGCACCGCACCAAGCCCGGTGTCGCCGAAAAGTGGGATCTGTACGTGCGCGGATTCGAACTGGGAACGGGTTACTCCGAACTGGTGGATCCGGTCATCGAGCGGGAACGCCTGGAAGCGCAGGCGCGTCTTGCCGCGGCCGGTGACCACGAGGCGATGCCGATCGACGAAGACTTTCTGCGATCACTGGAGTACGGAATGCCACCGAGTGGTGGTGTCGGAATGGGTATCGATCGGCTGCTGATGGCCCTCACGGGTCTGGGTATCCGGGAGACCATCTTGTTCCCGCTCGTTCGCCCTGAATGAGTAACTTTCCGGATGTCGATAGGTGCAATGCGGCACCCGTGCGCTAACCTGCCTCGCAGAAGGCTTTAGTTGGCGACGCGGGTGACCGCGCATTCGGGGTCCTGGAGGATACGCATGGCGCAGAAGGTCACGGTGACCCTCGTCGACGATCTGGACGGTTCCACTGCTGAGGAGACCGTCGAGTTCGGACTGGATGGTGTCGCCTACACGATCGACCTTTCCTCGGGCAATGCGGGCAAACTGCGGGACGCTCTCGCCGACTTCGTCGGAAGTGCACGTCGCGCGGGTGGCCGCAAGCGCCTGGGCCCGGGTCGTCCGGCCGGCACCGCTGTGAAGGCGCGTCCGGCATCGGCGGATCGTGAGCAGAACCAGGCCATTCGCGAGTGGGCCCGCAAGCAGGGCATGAAGGTGTCGGACCGCGGCCGCATCCCGGCCGAGGTGCTCGACGCATACCACCAGCAGGGCTGAAATTCGGTAAAGCACGAAGGGGTTCCGGGGAAGATTCCTCGGAACCCCTTCGTGTTATTTGGGTGACTGCTCAACTACCAGCGGGTGGCCGGAACGCGGTTTTTGGTGCCCAAACGAGGTCGCTCTTACTTCTGATGTTTTAGTTGATCTGACAACGGGTTTGTATTTCTCTGACGCCTTCTCCGGTTGTCCGTTGTGGCTCGTGGTGCGGTTGTGACCAGAACTTCGTCCCGGCGTCTCGGTCGTCTCAGCTGGTTCGGTTAGGCTTACCTGTCCTTACTGGAGCTGGGAGGGTAGGCCTTGGGTCGTAGGTCGTTCGGCCTGCTCGTCCTGCTGGCCGTGCTGGTCGCCGTGTGTCTGGCGAGCATCGCGATCGGCTCGAAGGAGATCCCGCTCGCCGGGGTGTGGCACGGTCTCTTCACGCCGACCGGCGTCGAGGACGACGTGGTGATCCGCGAGCTGCGGATCCCGCGGACGTTGCTCGGCGTCGCCGTGGGCATCGCACTCGGTGTGGGTGGCGCTCTCATGCAGGGCCACACGCGCAACCCGCTGGCCGATCCCGGCATCCTCGGCGTCACGCACGGCGCGGCGCTGGCGGTCGTGCTCTCGATCTTCCTGCTCGGCGTGAACTCGGTGGTCGGCTACATCTGGTTCGCCTTCGCCGGCGCGATGATCGCGAGCGTCCTGGTGTTCCTGCTCGGGTCGGCCGGTCGTGGCGGCCCGTCGCCGGTGACGCTGGCGCTGGCGGGTGCCGCCGTCTCCGCGCTGATGAACGGCCTGGTGTCGGCGATCGTGCTGCTCGACCAGCAGTCGCTCGACGCGTTCCGGTTCTGGCAGGTCGGCGCGATCGCGGGACGTGACCTGACGGTGCTGACGCAGGTGGCGCCGTTCCTGTTCGTCGGCCTGGTGGTGGCGGCGTTCAACGCGCCGGGCCTCAACGCCATGTCGCTGGGCGAGGACGTGGCGAAGTCGCTGGGCGTCGACACGAGCAGGACGCGGATGCTGGGCATCTTCGCGATCACGCTGCTGGTGGGCGGTGCCGTCGCCGCGTGCGGGCCGATCGGGTTCCTCGGGCTCGTGGTGCCGCACGTCGCGCGCGCGTTCACCGGCCCGGACTACCGCTGGATCCTGCCGTACTCGGCACTGCTCGGGGCGATCCTGATCCTGTTCGCGGACATCGTCGGCCGCGTGGTCGCCCGCCCGTCCGAAGTGGAGGTCGGCGTGATGCTGGCGCTGATCGGCGCGCCGTTCTTCATCTACCTGGTGCGGCGCAAGAAGCTGGTGAAGATTTGACCACCGCGACCAAGACCCCCGCCGCCAAGGCGCCCGCGCTGCGCGTGGGAACGACGTCGTTCAAGCTGCGCCCCCGCCCGCTGATCGTGGTGGCGGCCGCGCTGGTCGTCCTGGCGGCCCTGTTCGTGGCCGACATCATGGTCGGCGACTTCCCGCTGACCGTGGCCCAGGTCGTCGACACACTCCTGGGCGGCGGCACCCGCCGCGACCAGTTCGTGGTGATGGAACTGCGCATGCCGCGCGCCCTCACGGGCCTGCTGGTCGGCGGCGCCCTCGGCCTGTCCGGCGCGATCTTCCAGGCCATCGTTCGCAACCCGCTGGCCTCACCCGACATCCTCGGCGTGACGTGGGGAGCAGGCGCCGGCGCGGTCTCGGTGATCACCTTCGCGGGTTCGCTCGGCGTGGTGACCGGCAGCGCGGCGTCCATCGGCGTCCCCCTGGCGGGCCTGTTCGGGGGCCTGTTCGCGGGCCTGCTCGTCTACGCGCTGGCGTGGCGCAAGGGCATCGAGGGCTTCCGGATGGTGCTGGTCGGCATCGGCATCACCGCCGTGGCCGGCAACTTCACGCACTACCTCCTGACCGTCGGCGACGTGCAGGACGCGGGCCGCGCGATGGTGTGGATCACCGGCTCCCTGAACGGCCGCGGCTGGGAACACGTCGTCCCCGTCGCGTTGGCCCTGGTGGTGCTGGTCCCGGTGGCGATGGTCGGCGGCCACGTGCTGGGCGCACTGCAGTTCGACGACCAGACCTCCCGAGGCCTGGGCATCCGCGTGAACGTGGCGAGGTCGTTCCTGATCATCGTGGCGATCGTGCTGGCCTCCGTGGCCACCGCGGCGGCAGGCCCGATCACGTTCGTGGCCCTGGCGTCCCCGCAGATCGCGCTGAGGCTGTCCGGCACCGCGCAGCCACCGTTGTTCGGCTCGGTGGTGATCGGCGGCGCGCTGGTCATGCTGTCCGACCTGGTCGCGCGAACCGTGTACAAGACCGAGTTGCCGGTCGGTGTCGTCACCGCGGTGCTCGGCGCGCCCTACCTGATGTTCCTGTTGATCCGAAGCCGCCGGGAGGCGCGGGTATGAGTGTGCGTCTTGAGGCTTCGTCGTTGTCCATCGGCTACGGGGAGCGGCTGATCGTCGACTCCCTGGACCTGTCGATCCTCGACGGGACCGTGACCGCGGTGATCGGTCCCAATGGGTGTGGCAAGTCGACGCTGTTGAAGGCGTTGGGGCGGTTGTTGCCTGCTCGGTCCGGTGCGGTGTTGCTGGACGGTCAGAAGATCGACTCGATGTCGACGCGCGATGTCGCTCGTGTGTTGGGGATGTTGCCGCAGTCGCCATCCGCTCCTGAGGGGCTGACTGTTGCCGATCTGGTGGCTCGGGGGCGGCATCCGCATCAGGCCTGGTATCGGCAGTGGTCTTCTGATGACGCTGCGGCTGTGGATGAGGCCCTTGCGATGACCGGGATTCTGGATCTCGCTGAGCGGACTGTCGACGAGTTGTCCGGTGGGCAGCGGCAGCGGGCCTGGATCTCGATGGCTCTTGCTCAGGGCACGGATCTGTTGTTGCTGGACGAGCCCACCACCTATTTGGACCTCGCCCATCAGATCGATGTGCTGGATTTGGTTCAGGAGCTGCACGCTTCCATGGGGCGAACCATTGTGATGGTGTTGCACGACCTGAACCTGGCTGCTCGGTACGCGGACAACATCGTCGCGATGCGGGGTGGGCGGATCGTGGCCCAGGGGACTCCCGGTGAGGTGTTGACCGAGGAGATGTTGCTGGAGGTGTTCGGGTTGGACGCTCGGGTGGTCGAGGATCCGGTTTCTGGGACGCCTTTGGTGGTGCCTGTGGGGTCTCGGCATCGGCTGCCGGAGGATGTCGGACCTGCTGAGTAGGTTGAGATGTAGGGGTTCCCGATTCGGGGGGACGCCTGCGTGAGCGTGTTGCGGCTTTTGCGGGTGGTCGTTTTGCGTGCGGCCTGTTGCGGTTGCGTGCTTCCCCTGGGGCTCTGCCCCAGACCCCGGCAATCTGAAATGGGGGTAGCGCTGCCTGCGGGTTGATGGCACGCCTGTTGCGTAGGGCG
>NZ_JBHXLF010000028.1:89440-89808 GCF_042721515.1 Lentzea sp. NPDC058436 | reverse complement strand
CCTTCCATGGTGGGGTTACACCTCTACGAAAAGCGTGTCGAGTTGACACCCCTCCTTGCATGCAGCAAGAGCTATGGCACGACTCGTGACGAAACCACCCCACCCGGGCCTATTGGTAAGGACGGCTCGCCTGCGGCATCGCGTTTGGTCTGGCGTGGCCGCCTCGGCCCCTTCGGGGCCTGGCCCTGCGCCAGCTTGCGCCGCCTCCCGCTGCTCCGCCCCGCCCTCACGCCGCCTCACGTCGTGTCGCCCCGCCACGGCCCCGCCTCGCGCAGCCTGCCCGGCCTCGTGCAGCCCTGCCCCGCCTCGCGCAGCCCTGCCCCGGCCCGCTCTGCCCCAACCCGCCGCTGCCCTGCGCGATCCTTCCC
>NZ_JBHXLF010000028.1:0-89341 GCF_042721515.1 Lentzea sp. NPDC058436 | reverse complement strand
CCGCTTCCCGCTTCCCGCTTCCCGCTTCCCGCTTCCCGCTTCCCGCTTCCCGCTTCCCGCTTCCCGCTTCCCGCTTCCCGCTTCCCGCTTCCCGCTTCCCGCCTCCCGCCTCCCGCCTCCCCACAAAGGGCGGAGCCCCCGGCATCGGCCGGGGGCTCCTGGTGGTGCGGCTGAGCGAAGAGCGGCTGGGTCAGAGGTCGAGGGTCCACGAGTCGATCTGGCCCGTGTCCTGGCGGTAGAGGTCGCGCACCCGCAGCTGCCAGGTGCCGTTCGCGTCCTCCGTCGAGACGTTCACGGTGTAGGTGGCGTTGAGGTTGTCCGCGCTGTCGGCGCCGTTGCTGACCTTCAGGACCTTCGTGGCGCCTGAGGGGGCGATGAGGGCCACTTCGAGGTCGCCTCGGTAGGTGTGGGTGATGTCGACCTTCACGGTGGCGGTGGCGCCTGCCTTGCCGTTGCAGTCGGCGATGGTGATCGGGGACTTGATCTCGCCCGCGTCCGGGATGGCGGTCACGGCGTCGTTGGTGATTGCCGGGCACTGGCCGGGCGGGTTGCCGGGGGCCGTGCCGGTGATGTGGAGGAGCTTGTTCGGGGACTCTGCTCCGGGGGAGGTGACAACGTCTGAGGTGGCGTTGTCAACGAGGGCGTCCCGGACCTGTTGCGGGGTTGCGGTGGGCGAGGAGCCCAGGTAGACGGCTGCCGCGCCCACGACGTGCGGGGTGGCCATCGAGGTGCCGCTGATGGTGTTGGTGGCCTCGTCGTTGGTGAGCCAGGCGCTGGTGATGTCGCGGCCCGGCGCGAAGATGTCCATGCAGGAGCCGATGTTCGAGAACGACGAGCGCGCGTCGGTGCGGTCGGTGGAGCCCACGGTGATGGCTTCCGGGGTGCGGGCCGGGGACGTGTTGCAGGCGTTGGCGCCGGAGCCGTTGCCCGCTGCCAGGCCGTAGGTGACGCCTGCGGCGATGGAGCGCCTCACGGCGTTGTCCACGTCCGCGTTCGCGCCGCCGCCTAGGGACATGTTCGCCACCGCGGGCTTGCGGGCCGGGTTGGTCTGGACGTCGTTGGTGACCCAGTCGATGCCGGCGATGACGCCCGCGAAGGTGCCGGAGCCCGTGCAGTTCAGGACTCGGACGGCCACCAGCTTCACGTCCTTGGCGACGCCGAACTTCGTGCCGCCGACGGTGCCCGCGACGTGGGTGCCGTGGCCGTCGCAGTCCGAGGCGTCGGCATCGTTGTCAACGGTGTCGGTGCCCGACACGGCGCGGCCGCCGAAGTCGGTGTGGGAGAAGCGGATGCCCGTGTCGATGATGTACGCGGTGACGCCCGCGCCGCGGTTCGGGTAGGTGTAGCTGTTGTCCAGCGGGAGCGCTCGCTGGTCGATGCGGTCGAGGCCCCAGGACGGGGTCGGGGTCTGCGTGTCGTCCTTGCGGACTTCGCCGTCCTGCGTCACGTGGTCGACGCTCGGGTCGGCCGCGAGGCGCTTGGCCTGCGATTCCGACATCTCCGCAGAGAAACCGCGCAAAGCGGACTTGTAAGTGTGCTTCACCTTCGCGCCGTACTTGGCGCTGAGGTTCTCGACGCTGGACGTGCTCACGTCCTTCAGCACGACGATGTAACTGTCCTTGACCGCGTTGGACGCACCGAGGTTACGAATCTCCCCCTCGGGCGCAGCGGTGGCGGAGACGGACGACAGGACGAGCGCAGTGCCCGCCACCAGCCCGATTCCACCCGCTCGTCTGGCCCACGATTCTCCCATAGCAGCAAGCTCCCTCGTCGCAGGGTTGTGCAGTGAGAATTTTCTTAGTGGTGCGGACTGAATTCGCACAAGACGGTCCACGACATTGCCATCGAATGGCGAATCAACAGATTTGCGGGTCCCTGTTAACCGGTTGGTGCCGCTGATCTCTTTACAAAACAATTGCGCCCCGAACGATGAACCGTTCGGGGCGCAAGTTTCACCTATTCGCCGCTGTTCACGCGGTGGCCGCAGTTGAACGCGGCGCTCAGTCCCCTCGGCGGACGGCTCCGAGGATCTGCTGCTCACCGGGCGTGGTGTACAGGCGCAGGTGCGCCCACATGTCCTGGCCCATCGCGATGACCTGGTCGTCCTTGAGCTGGGTCAGCTGCTGGAACATCTGCGGGCGCAGGCGCCACATCTGACCGGCGAGCTGCGCCTGGCCCATCGGGAGGCGCTGCAGCAGCACGAGGTCCGCGTTGTTCGCCGTGGACGACGCCTGCGGGTGCAGGTACGGCAGCACGTACATCGTGGTCTGCCACGGGGCACGCGGCGGGAACAGCTCCTGCGGGACGTGACCGCCGTCGTGGATCACCAGCAGCGGCATGTCCTCGGTCGGGCGCGGAAGGTCCGCCGGGGACAGTCGGCGCAGCTGCACCAGTTGAGACGGACGGCCGTCGGGACCCTGGCCCGCTGCGCGCACGACCGGCTGCCACGCCTGCGGGCGGCCCGTCGCGATGATGATCCACGCGCCGGTCGCCATGGCGCGCAACGCGATCTGGCGGGCCAGGTACAGGCCGCCGACGACCACCATGCGCGTCGGGGTCGGGCGCAGGACGGACACGCTGAGCGGCTCGCCCTTCGTGCCCTGGCCGAGCATCATGCCGCCGCGGTCGCCACTGGGGCTGACCAGGTCGAGCATGTTCGGCGACACCAGGAACTCCGGTGCCACCGCACCGCGGCCACGTGAGTCGAGCAGACGGGACGACGTGCTCATGCGACACCTCCCAGCGGCAGCGTCGCGGCGAGACCCGCGAGCTGCATGCCCCGCAACGGGGTCAGCGTGATGTCGAGCTTGTCACCCAGCTTCGACAGCTGGTCCTCGGCTCTGTCCAGCTCGCTCGGCGTGCGGGCGCTCACCCGCACCAGACCGCGCAGCGAGACCTGACCGTCCTCACGCGACGGCGAGATGGACATCGCGAGCGTCGACGAGAGAGCGCGCACACCGGTCAGCGAGTTCAGGTTGCCCTTGAGGCCCTTCGACGGCCAGCCGGTGATCGCGTAGCTCGCGTGACCGACGCCACCCGCGGTGACGCCCTTCCACTTCTCGCGCAGCGACACGGGGTTCGTGTTGCCGACCGCCGCCGTCAGCTCCGCGGACGAGATCGCCGCGCGCAGCAGCTCGTCCGAGTCGAGGGGACGGATCGTGACGCCTGCGGACTCCAGGGCGTTGCGGACGCGGGACAACGCGCCGATCAACGCCCGGTGCGCGCCGACGACGCCGCCGCCGCGCTCCCGGATCGCCTCGCCGCAGCGGCGCGGGTCCAGCCGGACCGTGATCCACGTGGTGCGCCTGGCCGCCGCGGGCAGCGGGCCGAGCACCTCCATGTACGAGCTGACCGCGGGCGAGTTCGGCGGAAGTGCCGCGCTGCCGGGGTAGCAGTGCCAGATCACGGTGATCGCGTCGAGCACGACACCCCGGTCCTCCAGGCACGGTGTGAGCGCTCCCAGCGGCAGTGACGGCGCCGAGCCGACCGCCGAGATCAGCGGCGGGGTCGGGTCGACCAGCAGCACCGCGGTCCACACGCCGTCGTGCCACGACAGCGCGAGCGGGCGGCGTTCGTGGTCGACGCCCTTGGCGATCACCAGGTCCGGGATCGCCAGGCGCAGCAACGCGACGCGCGGGTCCTCCGGGCCGAGCACCTGCATCTCGTCGTCACCGGGCTTGGACTCCTGCGGGTCCTTGCGCTCCGCGGTGCGGCTGTGCGAGCGGAAGTTGTAGCGCAGGCGGACGCCGATCCACTGGGTGAGCCAGCGACCACGCGAACGGGTGAAGGCCAGGATCAGTGCGACGAGGAGCACACCACCGGCTATCGAGACGGAGGTGACGTTCAGCGCGTCGCCCTGCTTCACGCCCATGATCGCCAGCACGAGGAGGGCGATGGCGAGACCGACCTCTATCGTGACTACGTTCGACACGGGCAACGAGCCGAGGCTCACACCTGAGGCTCTGCGACGGACACGCCCGACCGGACGCGGAGGCGCGGGTGCCTGCTGGCCAGGACCCCCAGGTCCCTGCGGCCGTGCCATCCCTGGGTTGGGCCGGGGCGGATGTGGAGTCTTCACGGACATCCGTTGTGGTCTCTTTCCCCTCGATGGTTCGGTGGGCTTGGCGAACCGGCCCACGAAGCAACCTGCGTCCGGCTATCCTGCCGAACCGTACCGCGACTGGGAGAGCAGCGAGCCGAGAATGGCATCAACACCCACCACCAAGGCACAGGTCCAGGCTTACCAATTCGTTCTGAAGCGGATGCAGTCAGCGCTTGTCCGCCGGGACGCGGTGATGCTGCACGACCCCATGAGCATCCACTCGCGTGCTACTGCCGTGGGTGTCGTGCTGGGCGTCCTCGGTCTGATCGTGTTCCTCATCATCGGGCTCTTCAGCCCGGCGCCGAAGCTCGACGACCAGACGCAGATCGCCATCAGCAAGGAGACCGGCCAGGTCTACGTCGTGGACAACGCGCCGCGGCGGTTGATCCCGATGACGAACCTGGCGTCGGCCCGGCTGCTCTGGTACTCGCGCAACAACCCCGACGCGCAGCAGGGCCAGGTCGGCGGTGACGCGCCGGCCGGCACCGCGGGAGTTCCGCAGGAGGCGGCGGGCGGCGCCCCGAAGCTGGTGAGCGAGAAGGCGCTGGCGAACCTGCCGCGCGGCCGCCTCACCGGCCTGCCCGACGCGCCGGACGTGCTGCCGAAGGGCGACATGCGGATCGACGCGCAGTGGTCGGTCTGCGACACCCTCGACCTGGACGAGTTCCGCGAGAACCAGGCGGCGGAGAACCAGATCAAGACCTCCGTGATCGCGGGCGTCAGCGAGGGCAACCCGCAGCTCGGCGACGAGGCGGTGCTGGTGCAGCAGCGCACCGGCGCCAAGAAGGCCTACCTGATCTACAAGAAGCCGGACAGCCGCACCGACATCTCGTCGTCGACGGTCCGCGCCGAGGTGGACCTCAAGAACGACAAGGTGGTCAACGCCCTCAAGCTGACCGGCAAGCAGGCGCGGTCGATCAGCACCGCGCTGCTCACCACGATCCCCGAGGTCGCGCCGCTGGCCGCGCCGGTGATCCCGAACCAGGGCAAGCAGGCCACCTACATCACCGAGACCAAGGTCAACATCGGTGACGTGATCCGCGTCGAGCGGCAGGGCGGCCTGGAGTCCATGGTCGTGCTGGAGGACGGCTTCCAGACCGTGGGCGAGACCGTCGGCGACCTCCTGCGCTGGTCGTACGCGAACAACAAGGAGTCGGTGCTGCTCTCGCCGAGCACCGTCTCGAACCGCCAGGCCCCGAAGAACCCGCCCAAGCTCGACTCCTACCCGGTGAAGATCCCCAGCACGCTGGAGGCGAACGCCGGCAACACGGTGCTGTGCCTGGGCTGGAAGGCCGACAACGTCACCGAGCAGACCAAGGCCGAGCACACCACGGTCACGATCGGCTCGAAGCTGCCCGGCCCGAAGGACATGACCCCGGTCGAGCTGAACGCGGCGGGCGCGTCCGGTGAGATCGTCGACCAGTTCCTGATGCTGCCGGGCAAGGCCGCCGTCGTGCGGGCGAGCCAGGGCAAGGGCGACTTCGGCACCGGTCCGGTCCAGATCGTCACGGGTCGCGGCGTGCGCTACGGCGTGCCGGACGCGGGCACGGCGTCGGCGCTGGGTCTCGACGGGTCGTTCCCGCCGGCACCGAACCAGATCCTGAGCCTGTTGCCGATGGGTCCGCAGCTCAACAAGAACGAGGCCAACCGCAGCTACGACTCGATCCCGGCGCCGAACGGCACCCTCAAGGATCCGCAGGCGGCCGTCCAGAAGTAGCGGAACCACTCCGGGTGCATCACCGTCGAATGAGACAAATGCACCCGGAGTGTTTCTTTTGGGGGACTGAGTCTTGGCCGGTCGGATCAGCGTTGATGCCGGATGGTTGGAGAAGTACGCCGACCGCATCGACGGCACGACGGACGACCTCCGGCGCGTTCGGGACGTCATGAAGGTGTCCCCGCTGCGCCCCGAGTCGTTCGGCGAGATCGGCAGAACCGTCGGCACGGCGCAGGGGTACGCGCGGGCGGCCGAGTTGCTGAACTCGCAGCTCGCCCGCGCCTGCGACACCCTCGAAGCGGCCGCCCAGGGCCTGCACGCCGTCGCCAAGCAGTACGGGCAGGGCGACGACGAGAGCGTGCAGGCGATCAAGAAGGCCGACCGGCGGTAGGGGGCCCGTGATGGTGACCAAGGACGGCAGGCAGATCGCGGCCGAGGTCGGTCCCGAGCTCGACTACCTCTCGCGGGTCAGCCGCAAGCTCGGTGTCGTGGACCTCGTGCACGACTTCTTCGACCCGCTGGTGGGCGACTGGAACGACCTGCGCGAGGAAGCCGAACGCTGGCGCAAGGCCGCGAAGGTGACCGAGGCGGTCACCGAGCACGTGTCCGCGCCGCTCGGCGGGGTCGACGCGCGGTGGGAGGGCAAGGACGCCGACGCGTTCCTCGACCACATGCGCAAGGTCGGGCTCGCCGGTGGGGACATGTCCGACGCGATGAACGCCATGGCGGACGCGCTGGAGGAGACCGCGGACGGTGTCCGCGTCATCGTGCAGGACATGGCGCACGTGCTCGCCGATGTCGCCGACTCGGTGTCCGGCACGGCCTCGCTGCCGCTCGACGGCGACCAGCGGGCGGTCCGGCACATCGAGGAGATCAAGCACCCGGTCCGCGAGCTGCACGAGTCGGCGCGGCAGGTGCTGGAGGCGTTCCTCAAGCTGTGCGACGGGGTCTCCGGTGAGGCCGGCGGGTTCGGTGCCGTGCGGATGGAGCACCGCTACCCCGAGCAGAACTGGACCTACAGCGCGCCCGCCAAGCCCGAGGCGAAGCTTCCCGAACCCGCCAAGGCCTCGGTCACGGCCGCCTCGGCCACCGGTGCGTCACCGGGTGGCGGCTCGGTCGGCGGTGGCGGTGCCGGGACCGGTGGTGGAGGTGTTGGCGGGTCGGTCGGTGCTCCTGCCGCCGCGACGGAGCAGCCGATGCAGTTCGGCGGCGCCACAGGCGTCGCTGAGCAGGTTCCGCCGGCGGACAGGGGTGCCGGGGCCGGACAGGCCGCCGCGGCCGCTGGTGGCCGTTCTGGGGCCGCTTCCGGTGGCATGGGCGGAATGATGGGCGGCATGGCGCCGATGATGGGCGCGATGGGCGGGCAGCAGGGCGGTGGCGACAAGGAGCACAAGTCGAAGCAGCGCCTCACCGGCTCGATCGAGGACCTGCTCGGCAAGCCCAAGAAGGCCGCGCCGAAGTCCATCGGCGACGACGACTGACGAGCACTACCTCCGGACGCGAAACGGCCCCGCTGAAAGCTTCAGCGGGGCCGTTCTCGTTGTTTCGAAAACCGTCAGGCGGGACTGCCCCGCTTGCGGTTGAGCGAATTCCTGATGAACAACGTCAGCGCCAGCAGCAGACCACCGACGCCGATGCCGCTCAGCGCCACGATGATCGGCGGCCAGTCGAGACCGGGCGGCGGCGTGACGGAGGTGTTGATCTCCCTCGGCTGCTGCGGCTTGAAGCCCGCCGCCTCGGCCGGGAGCACCGCGGTGAGCGCCGCCATCGGGTTGACCATGCCGAAGCCGGTCTTGTTGTCCTTGCCGGTGAGACCGCCGGGGTGCAGCGCCGTCGACTTGAGACGCTCCATCACCTGACGCGCCTTGAGGTTCGGGAACCGCTCGCGCACCAACGCCGTGATGCCCGCGACGTACGGCGAGGCGAAGCTGGTGCCCTTGATGTCCTGCACGCCCTGCGCGGTGACGTTCGCGTTCGTCAGGCCGGTGCCCTTGGGGTCGACGGAGATGATCTCCTCACCCGGCCCGGCGATGCTGACCCACGGACCCCACACGCTGAACGAGGAGACCGCGCCCGACTGCGCGATGGACGCCACGGACAGCACGTCGTTCGCGAACCACGCGGGCGACGACACCGAGTTGACGGTGTTCGGGTCCATGTTGTTGTTCTGCGCCGCGCAGCCGACGCCCTGGTCGTTCAGGTTGCCCGCCGCCGTGACGATCACCGAG
The DNA here is from genome assembly GCF_042721515.1 of Lentzea sp. NPDC058436. Lineage (NCBI taxonomy): Bacteria > Bacillati > Actinomycetota > Actinomycetes > Pseudonocardiales > Pseudonocardiaceae > Lentzea > Lentzea sp. NPDC058436. Next base: position 81,294 of record NZ_JBHXLF010000028.1, on the reverse strand, counting down.
TCCTTGACGTCCACGGCGTACCGGATCGCGGCCTGCAGCTTCTGGTCGTCCGCGCTGAAACCCTTGGGGGCGCTGCAGTTCGTCAACGAGATGTTGATGACCTTGGCGTCCTTGTCGGCGGCGCGGACGATGGCCTGCGCCAGCGTGCCGACCTTGCCCGCCGACGCGCGGTTGTCCGTCTCGCTCTTGAACTCGAAGCGGTCGCTCGTCTGGCGGATCGCGAGGATCGTCGCCTCCGGTGCGGCGCCGACGAAGTCGCCCTCGGTCTTGGCCGCCGCGGCGACGCCCGCGACCTCGGTGCCGTGGCCGTCGCAGTCGTCGATGCCGTTCTTGTCGGCGACGTAGTCACCGCCGGCCTCGACCCTGTTGCCGAAGCGCGGGTTGCGCGGGTCGACACCGGTGTCGATGATCGCGATCTTGATGCCCTTGCCGGTCGCGAACCGGTGCGCCTGGTCGAGGTTGAGCTGGACCTGGCCCCAGGGCTTCGTCTTGATCAGTTCGCTCTTGGTGTCGGACTCGACGCAACCCTTGTTGGTGCGCACGTACTTGACGTCCGGCTTGCCCTCGTCCTTGGGCGGCTGGGTGCCGGGCGGCAGGTCCGGCGGCACCGAGTTCGGCCGTGCGGTCGCCGTGTTCGACGACGGCTGAGCGGAGGCCTGCGGCAGCGTCCCCGTCAGCAGAAGCAGTCCGGCGGTCGCTGCCGCCGTGGTGCGCCTGATGCCGGTCCTCATAGCGTGATCAGACCTCGGAAGACCGAGTACATGTCCATGACCGCCAGCGCCAGCGGAAGCACGGACGCGATCAGGATCGCCTCGATGATGTCGACGGTGCGGCGCAGCGGCGGCGAGAACTTCTGGCCGGGGAAGATCACGCCGAGCACCAGCGCGAGCGCGCCGAGCGCCAGCAGCGCGCCGAACACGAACGCGATGCGGTTGAACGACGTCGTCGTGATCAGCCAGCCGAGCAGGATGCCGGCGCTGGCGAACATGCCGGTCGACAGCAGTGCCACGGCCTGCGCGCCGTTGGCGTACGCCCGGCCGCGCATCATCAGGACGATCGCGACGACCACGCCGTAGATCGGGCCCCAGACCGTGTCGGCGGTGGCGGCGACCATGGCGGCCAGTGCCGCGACGACGCCGGTGCCGATGATCATGCCGGTCAGGTACTCGTGCGCGACGGCCGTGCGGCGCTCGATGACCGCGTACTCCGGGAAGCCGCTGTCCTCCTTGAGGTCCTCGGCGTTCGTCGGCACGACGGGCGGCGGGATCTTGGCGAGCTGCAGCGTGAGCCTCGGCAGCATCGACAGCGCGGCGAGCGCCACGGCGCCGGTCGCGGCGGCCACGCCGTAGAGCGGGTGCTCGACGAACGTCGCGACGAGGAACGCCAGCGCCACGAGCGTGCCGCCGGTCGCGGCGGCGATGAACACCGTGATGCCCTGCCCGATCAGCAGGATGCCGCCCCACGCGAAGATCATCATCAGCGCGGAGGCGAGCAGCATCTTGGGGTTGAAGCCCGCACCGGGCACCGCGTGGTAGCCCGCGACGAACGCCAGCGGCAGCGAACCGCACGCGGCGATCAGCACACCGGTCGACGCCGCGCTGTAGGCCCGCGAGATGGTCGCGCCGGTCGCCAGCAGGGCGATCGCGCCGACGGCACCAGCGATGGCGGCCGCGAGACCGCTGCCGGCACCACCCTCGGTCAGCGGACCGGACAGGAACAACGCCACCGCTGCCGCGATCAGCGCGAGCGAGCCGGCGATGTGACCGAACCGCTGCGCGGTCTCCTTGGTCCACGGCCGGAACGAGTCCGGGTCGGACTCCGCGATCGCGTCGACGACGTCGTCGTACAGCGGAGGCGGCGGGTTCTCGTTGCGGCGCCGCAACTGCAGCAGATCGCCGTCGACGACGCCGAGCGACGCCAGCGTGCGCGCCGGGTCGAGCGGGTTGTCGCCGAGCTTGGCGAGGCACCAGCCACCGTGCCGCACGCCACCGTCCGGAGTGGCCTCTCTCGCCATGTCCAGCAGCATCGGCAGGAGATCGGCCACCGCCACGTCGGCAGGCAGCGCGACGTCGATACGCGTTCGAGGTGCCACCACCGTGACACGGCTGAACACCGTCGTACCGGTCGCCACCAGGGCCCCCTAAGTCAGATCAGCACAAGAAATCAACGGCCCGACCTTATTCGCCCACCTGGGCGGGTGCCGGGCGGCCCTAGTATGGCCGTACCGACGCCTTCTGCACGTGTGGTTCGCAGAACACGTTCGACTGGGTTTTTTTCCGACCCAGCTTCGTGACGCGCGACGATGCGCAATAGTGTCGGGTGCTACTGGTGGCGTAACGAGTCGAAGAGGTGCCTGTCAGTTGAGCACGCTGCAGTTCAAGCGAACGGCACGCCTTGCTGCTCCCCGGCCTCCGGGCGGTGAGGTCCACCTCGAACCGCCGCCCGAGGTACCCCGGATCATCCCCGGCAACATCATGATGAAGGCGATGCCCGTCGTCATGATCGTCGCGTCCGTCGGCATGATGGGCATGATGCTCGTCTTCATGCCGCGTCAGCCCGCGGCGATGATCATGCCGGGCATGATGATGATCTCGACCATCGGCATGATGGCGAGCGGCATGGGCTCGGGCAAGGGCCAGAAGAAAGCCGAGATGAACGAGGACCGCAAGGACTACCTGCGGTACCTCGGCCAGATGCGCGACCGCGCCCGTGAGGCCGCCGACGAGCAGCGCGCCGAGCGCGAGTGGGTGCACCCGGACCCGCAGATGCTGTGGTCGCTCGCCACCACCCGCCGCATGTGGGAACGCCGCCAGAACGACCCGGACTTCTGCCACCTCCGCGCGGGACGGGGCTCGCAGCGCCTCGCGACTCGTTTGGTGCCACCGCAGACCGGACCGGTCGAGGAGCTCGAGCCGATCGCGACGCTGGCGCTGCGCCGGTTCGTGCGCGCCCACTCGCTCGTGCCCGACCTCCCCATCTCCATCGCGCTGCGCGGGTTCGCCGCGGTCGGCCTGGTCGGCGAGATCGAGGACCGCCGCGACCTCGCCCGCGCGCTCATCGCCCAGCTCGTCACCTTCCACGCCCCGGACGACCTGCTCATCGCGGTCGTCAGCGCGGGCCGCACCAAGCAGCTGTGGGAGTGGGCGAAGTGGCTGCCGCACGCGCAGCACCCCACCGACATCGACGGCATCGGCCAGCGCCGCATGATGGCGAACTCGCTCGCCGAGATCGAGGCGATGCTGGACGAGAACCTGCGCGACCGCCAGCGGTTCACCCGCAACGCCCCGCCGCCCCCCGACCAGCCGCACATCGTGATCGTCATCGACGACGGCGACATCAGCCGCGAAGAGATGATCATCCTTGAGGAAGGTCTGGTCGGCGTCACGCTGCTGGACCTGTCCGAGTGCCTCGGCAACCTGACGGCACGCCGCGGTCTGCGTCTCGTCGTCGAGAACAACCAGCTGGGCGCCCGTTCCGCGACCGGTGTCGAGTGGTTCGGCGCGCCGGACCGGCTGACCATCGTGGAGTCCGAGGCCCTCGCCCGCCGTCTGTCGCCCTACCGCATGGGCGCCGCCGGTGAGGCCGGTGGCGACTCGGGTGAAGACCCGTTGGCGATGAGCAACAACCCGCCGCTGCTCGAGTTCATGGGCATCCCCGGCGACCCGATCACGTTCGACGTGCAGCAGGCGTGGCGGCCCCGGCCCAAGCGCGACCGCTACCGCATCCCGTTCGGCATCGGCGAGCACGGCCAGCAGGTCGAGCTCGACATCAAGGAAGCGGCCGAGGACGGCATGGGCCCGCACGGCCTGTGCATCGGCGCGACCGGTTCCGGTAAGTCGGAGTTCCTGCGCACCCTGGTGCTGGGCCTGCTGGCCTCGCACTCGTCGACGGCGCTCAACATGATCCTCGTCGACTTCAAGGGTGGTGCGACGTTCCTCGGCCTGGACAAGGCCCCGCACGTCGCCGCGACGATCACCAACCTCGCCGGCGACCTCAGCCTCGTCGACCGCATGAAGGACGCCATCGAGGGCGAGGTGTCCCGTCGTCAGGAGGTCCTGGCGAAGGGCAACTACAAGAACGTCTGGGACTACGAGAAGGCCCGTGAGAACGGCGCCCAGCTCGACCCGCTGCCCGCGCTCTTCATCTGCATCGACGAGTTCTCCGAGATGCTGACGGCGAAGCCGGACTTCATCGACATCTTCCTCCAGATCGGTCGTGTCGGCCGGTCGCTGCAGATGCACATGCTCCTCGCGTCGCAGCGACTGGAAGAAGGCAAGCTGCGCGGTCTCGACACGTTCCTCTCGTACCGGATCGGTCTGAAGACCTTCAACGCGGCGGAGTCCCGTGCGGCGATCGGTGTGCCGGACGCCTACGAGCTGCCGCCGATCCCGGGCTCGGGTTACCTGAGCGTGCAGGGCATGCCGCTGACCAGGTTCAAGGCGCTCTACGTCTCGGGCACCTACCGCCCGGCGGGCATGCAGTCCGTCGGTGAGTCGGTGGCCGTGCGCAGCGACAAGCGCCCGCGGTTCTTCGTGCCGGACTTCATCGAGATCCCGAAGGAGCCGGAGCGTCCGGTCGAGCCCGTCAAGGTGGCGGAGCCGGTCAAGGAGGACGCGAACGAGCCGACGCAGCTCGAGCTCATCGTCAACCGCCTCGTCGGCCAGGGCCCGCCCGCGCACGAGGTGTGGCTGCCGCCGCTCAACGAGCCGCCGACGATGGACACGATGCTGCCGCCGCTCGACGTGACCCCCGACCGCGGTCTCACGTCGCCGGGCTACCCGGCCAACAGCACGTTGCAGATCCCCGTCGGCATCGTCGACAAGCCGTTCGAACAGCGTCGCGACCTGCTGTGGGCCGACTTCTCCGGTGCCGCAGGCCACGGCGCGGTCGTCGGTGGCCCGCAGTCCGGCAAGTCGATGCTGCTGCGGACGATCGTCGCGTCGATGGCGCTCACGCACACGCCGGAGGAGGTGCAGTTCTACTGCATCGACCTCGGTGGTGGTTCGCTCGCCGCGATGGAGGACCTGCCGCACGTCGGTGGCTTCGCCGGTCGTCTCGACGTCGACAAGGTCCGCCGCATGGTGGCCGAGCTGCAGACGCTGATCGCCGAGCGCGAGGTCCGCTGGCGCGACCAGCGCATCGAGCTCGCCGAGTTCCGCAACCGCAAGCGGCGCGGTGAGATCAAGGACGACGCCTTCGGCGACGCGTTCCTGGTCGTCGACGGCTGGATGAACTTCCGCCAGGAGTTCGAGATGGTGGAGCCGCAGATCCAGGCGCTCGCCGCGCAGGGTCTGTCGTACGGCGTGCACGTGATCGTCGGTGCCAGCCGGTGGGCGGAGATCCGCCCCGCCATGAAGGACCTCCTCGGCACGCGCTTCGAGCTCCGCCTCGGTGACCCGAGCGAGTCCGAGGTCGACCGCAAGGTCGCCGTGAACGTGCCGCCCGGCCGTCCCGGCCGCGGCATCACGATCGACGGCGCGTCGGGCCGCAAGCTGCACTACCTCGTCGGTCTGCCGCGCATCGACACCTCGCAGGACGCGAACACGGTCACGTCCGGTGTCGCGGACCTCGCCGCCAAGCTCACCCAGTCCTGGCAGGGCCCGCACGCTCCGCAGGTCCGGATGCTGCCCGACCTGCTCGACCACGGCCAGCTCATGGCGCACGTCCAGCAGGTCATGCCCAACCGCGGCCACCTGGTCCCGGTCGGCGTCAACGAGGACGAGCTCGCCCCGGTCTACATGGACTTCGACGCGGACCCGCACTTCGTCGCGCTGGCCGACGGCGAGTCGGGCAAGACGAACATCCTGCGCACGATCGTCCGCGGCATCATGCAGAGCTACACCTCGGGCGAGGCGTTGATCCTGCTCGCGGACTACCGCCGCACGATGCTCGGCTTCATCGACACCGACCACCTGCTCAGCTACGCGGTGTCGGGCCCGCAGTTCACCCAGAACGTCCAGGAGATCCGCGGCTCGCTCGCCGGCCGCATGCCGGGCCCGGACGTCACGCAGGAGCAGCTCAAGAACCGCTCCTGGTGGAAGGGCCCCGAGGTCTTCGTCATCGTCGACGACTACGACCTCGTCGCCCCGCAGGGTGGCGCGAACCCGATGGCGCCGCTGGCGGAGTTCATCCCGCAGGCGAAGGACGTCGGCCTGCACGTGGTCGTCGTCCGCCGCATGGGTGGTGCGTCCCGCGCGATGTACGACCCGATCATCGGCAAGCTGAAGGAGATCGCGGCGCCGATCTTCGTCGGTTCCGGCTCGAAGGAGGAGGGCAACATCGTCGGCAACCTCAAGCCGTCGCCGCAGCCTCCCGGCCGGGGCACGCTCGTGACCCGCAAGCACGGTCAGCAGCGCATCCAGTTCGCCTGGATCTCGCCCGACTAGAAACTCTCGCGTTCCGCGTCTTCGTGGGTGGCCTCGCCTTGTGGCGGGCCACCCACGGGTCGTTTCAGGGGTTTGGCGCGCGAGAGGCATGCGAGAGAGGTGCGCGGGGAGAGGCGCGCGAGAGAGGCGAGAGCGAGGTGCGTGCGCGAGAGAGGTGCGCGCGAAAGAGAGGCGCGAGAGAAGAGGTGCGCGCGAGAGAGGCGCGCAGGAGAGGGGTGCGCGAGAGAGGCGCACGTGGGAGATGTACGCGCGGGAGACGCGTGAGAGAGGTGCGCGAGAGAAAAGGTGCGCGCGAGAGAGGCGCGGAAGCCACAGGCCTTCGCACCGCTCGCGACCGCCGCCGTGCGCACGCAAGCTACGGACCGCTTCCGTGCGCACGTACGAAAGGGCCCGTGGCCTCGGCCGCGCACGGATGGCCTGCAACCGCCGCCCCGCACACGAAGGCCCAATCGTCGCCGCGCACGGAAGGCCCCCAACCGTCGCCGCGCACGGAAGGCCCCCAACCGTCGCCGCGCACGGAAGGCCCGTAATCGCCGCCGCGTGCACGAAGACCCCAACCGCCGCCGCGCTCACGAGAGGCGCGCGACCGCCGCCGCACACGGAAAAGGCCCGCGACCGAAGCCGCGGGCCCAAACCGAACAGCAGGGGACTGTCCGGTTCCCCCATCACCGGCGCGGTCAAGAGGGAGGCGACCGCGCCGGGTTCCGGGCCTGTCCGTCGAGCCACCCCCAGGTCTGACTCTTCCGAACCGGCCGACGAGAACTCTGCCTCACACCGCTCACGCCCCGCTCACGTCTTGATGACGCCGGTGTCCGGGAGCGGAAGTGAAGAAGGCCCGCGACCGAAGCCGCGGGCCCTGACCGAACAGCAGGGGACTGTCCGGTTCCCCCAGACCGGAACCCCGGGACCGCACCACTGGGAGGCACGACCCCGGAGCTCGGCGAGAGTGGCGCCCCCCAGATCTCAACGTCACTCTCGTCGTTCCGGCTGATGACCACTGTGCACGGTCGCGCTCACACTTCGGTCACACCGAGTCCGCACGCGTGCACCCGGCGAGAGCGACCGGTCCCTCCGTGGCGAAGAGGGAGGTAGCCGCGGAGGGACCGGTCACGGCCTCCACCGGTGGGGTGGAGGCGGCCAATGGCAAGCGGTGCTGGTGGCCCCCCCAGGAACCTTTGCCACCAGCACCGCTGAGGAGCACTCTGCCCGACGCCGCTCACACTTCGCTCACACCGCGATCACACACCGTCTAAACTGGCCGCGGAACCTGGGGGACCGATGCGAGCCGAGTACCGCGTGCTGGGGCCGTTGGAGGTGCTGCTCGACGGCGAGCAGGTGGCTGTGCCGGGTGGCCGGTGTCACGTGCTGCTGGCGACGTTGTTGTTGCGGCCCAACCAGTTCATCACTGTGGACGAGCTCGTGGACCACGTGTGGGACGGGGATCCTCCGTCGGCGGACCGTGCGCACAAGACGTTGCAGATGGTGGTGCGGCGGCTGAGAGTGGCGCTGGGTGCGGCGGACTGCGTGCGGACGCTTCCGGGCGGCTATCAGGCGGTGGTCGAGCCCGATCAGCTCGACCTGCTGCGGTTCCGCGCACTGGCGGGGTCGGGGGACCTCGGAGTGGCGTCGGCGCTGTGGCGCGGGCCGGTGCTGTCCAACGTCCGATCGGGAGTACTGCATCGCGGGCATGCGCAGCAGTTGGAGGGCGAGCGGCTCGTCGTGCTCGAGCGAAGGCTTGAAGCCGACCTGGACCGGGGACTCGCGGGTGAGCTGGTGGCTGAGCTGCGCTCACTGGTCACCGCACATCCGTTCCAGGAGACCTTCTGGCGCTGTTTGATGCTGGCCCTGTACCGGTCCGGGCGCCAGAGCGAGGCGCTGAAGGCCTACCAGGAGGTCAGGTCGACGCTGGCCGACGAGTTGGGCGTTGATCCCGCTCCGCCACTGCGGGAACTGCACGAGCAGATCCTTCGCGCGGACGTGCCGGACGGCGGGCGCCGGGCGGTGCCGCGGCAGTTGCCGGCGGTGGTGCGCGGCTTCGTCGGCCGCGACGACGAGATCCGCCTGCTCGACGGAGCGAGCGGTCTCACGGTCGTGCACGGAGTCGGCGGCATCGGCAAGACGGCTGTGACACTGAGGTGGGCGAGGGCCGCGCGCGACCGCTTTCCGGACGGTGACCTGTACCTGAACCTGCGAGGGTTCGATCCGGACGCCTCTCCTGTCGAGCCGGCCGCAGCGGCGGAGGTCCTGCTCATCGGTCTGGGTGTGGAGGAGGTTCCGGCGAACGCGGAGGCGCGGTTCGCGTTGCTGCGCACCGCGCTGAACGATCGGCGGCTTCTGCTCGTGCTGGACAACGCCGCATCGAGCAGACAGGTCGTGCCGTTGTTGCCGGGTGCGGCCGGAGTGCGGGTGGTGGTCACGAGCCGCAACCAGCTCCGCGCTCTCGTCTCGCGACACGGTGCGGTCGCGGTCGAGTTGCGGCAGCTCGACTTCCTCGCGGCGCGGTTGCTGCTCGCCGCTGTGCTCGGGCAGGCACGACTCGATGCCGAGTCGGACGCGGTGCTGGAACTGGTCGAGCAGTGCGGTGGGCTGCCACTGGCGTTGCGCGTCGTCGCCGAGCGCGTCGCTCGCTTCCCGGACACGTCGTTGCGGGAGTTCGTGGCGGAGTTGAAGAGCGCGCGACTCGACGCGCTGAGCGACTTCGACGACGTGGATGTGCGAACGGTGTTCAGCTGGTCGTACCGGGCGCTGGACGAGGAGTCCGCCAGGGCCTTCCGGTTGCTGGCCGTCCACTTTGGCCCGGACTTCGACGTGAGCTCGGTCGCGGCGCTGGTGGACGTGCCGATCTCCCAGGCGCGACGGCTGCTGGAGCGGCTGGTGGCCGACCACCTCGTCCACTCCCGTTCGCCGGGGCGATACGACCTGCACGACCTGCTGCGCGCCTACGCGGCCGAACTGTGCGGCGACGACGAGAAGGCGGCTTTGCGGCTGACGGAGTGGTACGTCCACACGCTGGTGAACGCCGCTCAGAGGGTGCAGGCCACGAAGCCCATGGTGCAGGCGGATGAGATCACGTCGGGTGTGACGCCGCGGGAGTTCTCGTCCGCGTTCGAAGCGATGTCGTGGGTCCGCGACGAGTGGCACAACCTCAAGGCGCTCGTGCCGGCGGCGAGCGCACGTGGCTGGACGCGGCCGGCCATGCTCGTGCCTGCTCACCTCTCCCGCTACCTCAACGTCGACACGGGACGACGGCCTGAAGCCGTCGAGCTGTTCGAACAGGTGCTGACCTTCGGCACGGACCGCGAGCAGGCGATGCTGCAGATCAAGCTGGCTTCGCTGTACAACCACTGCGCGCGGTTCGACGAGGCGTTGGACGCCTACAAGGGCGCGCTGCGGTTCGCACGCGAGTCCGGCGATCGGCGCGCGGAAGGAATGGCGCTGATGAACATGGTCGGCGTCTACGAACGCCTTGGCGACCCGGACAGCGCCCTGACCAGCAGCAGAGAAGCCTTCGCTGTGGTCATCGAGCTCGGCGAGCCGTACCTGGAATGCGCCTCGCGTGCCAACACCAGCCTGATCCTGAACGAACTCGGGCGGTACGAGGAAGCGCTGCGGGAGGTCACCGCCGCCATCGCCATCGCGGAGGACATCGGCAACGAGCACGAGTACATGTACTCGAGAATCCACACCATGTACGGCCAGTCTCTCGCTGGCGTCGGCCGGCTCGACGAGGCGGAACGGGCACTGGAGATCGCGCTCGAAGGGGCCGTCAAGTTCGGCGATCGCGAGAACGAGGGCGATGTGCTCCGCCACCTCGGCGGCGTTCTGCTGCGGCTGGAACGGCGCGACGAGGCGGCGGTCGCGTGGCGGCGCACCGCAGAGCTGTGGCGCGAACTCCGCGACGCCCGGCTCGACGAGCTGGTCGCACAGCTGGCCGAGCTGGAGGCTCGGGGATGACGGCCGAGTACCGCGTGCTGGGGCCGTTGGAGGTGCTGCTCGACGGCGAGCAGGTGGCTGTGCCGGGTGGCCGGTGTCACGTGCTGCTGGCGACGTTGTTGTTGCGGCCCAACCAGTTCATCACTGTGGACGAGCTCGTGGACCACGTGTGGGACGGGGATCCGCCGTCGGCGGACCGTGCGCACAAGACGTTGCAGATGGTGGTGCGGCGGCTGAGGGTCGCGCTGGGCGCGGCGGACTGCGTGCGCACCCGGCCCGGCGGGTACCTGGCCGAGCTCGACCCCGAGCAGCTCGACCTGTTGCGGTTCCGCGAGCTGGCGCGCTCGGGTGACTTCGGTGCCGCGTCGGCGTTGTGGCGCGGGCCCGTCCTCGGCAACGTGGCGTCGGAGCGCCTGCACCGCGACGACGTGCCGCGGCTGGTCGACGAGCGGGTCGTGGTGCTGGAGCGGCGCATCGACGCCGATCTCGACCAGGGGCTGTCGGGTGAGCTGGTGGCGGAGCTGCGGTCGCTGGTGGCCGAGCACCCGCTGCGGGAGTCGTTCTGGCGGCACCTGGTGCTCGCGCTGTACCGGTCGGGGCGGCAGGCCGAGGCGTTGCGGGCGTACCAGGAGGTCAGGGAGCAGCTGGCCGAGGAGCTCGGCGTTGATCCCGGTCCGGCGCTGCGGGAGCTGCACCAGCAGATCCTGCGCGCGGACGTCGTTCCCGGTGCCCGCCCGCAGGTGCCGCGTCAGCTGCCGGCGGCGGTGCGGAGCTTCGTCGGCCGTGGTGACGAACTGGCGCTGCTCGACAAGTCCGCCGGAGTGACGGTCGTGCACGGGGTCGGTGGCATCGGCAAGACGACGCTGGCGTTGCGCTGGGCCCACGACGGCCGCGACGACTTCCCCGACGGGGACCTCTACGTGAACCTGCGGGGGTTCGACCCGGACGGGCAGCCGGTCGATCCGGCGGCCGCGGCGGAGACGCTCCTGGTCGGACTGGGGATCGAGAAGGTCCCCGACGCCGCGGACGCGCGGTTCGCGTTGCTGCGCACCGCGTTGTCCGGCCTGCGGGTGCTGATGGTCCTGGACAACGCGGCGACGTCGCGCCAGGTGCTGCCGCTGCTGCCCGGTGCGCCCGGTGTGCGGGTCGTGATCACCAGCCGCAACCACCTCACCTCGCTCGTCTCCCGGCACGACGCGACGTCTGTCGGTCTGCGGCAGCTGGGGCCCGAGCACGCGCGGTCCCTGCTGGCCGCGGTGCTCGGCGAGGAGCGGCTCGACGCCGAACCGGAGGCCGCGCACGAGATCGTCCGCCGGTGCTCGGGGCTGCCGCTGGCGCTGAGGGTCTTCGCCGAACGGGTGTCGCGGTTCCCGGACACGTCGCTGGAGGAGTTCGTCGGCGAACTGGAGAGCGCGCGGCTCGACGCGTTGAGCGACTTCGACGACCTGGACGTGCGCGCGGTGTTCAGCTGGTCGTACCGGGCGCTGGACGACGAGTCGGCGCGCATGTTCCGGCTGCTGTCCGTGCACCCCGGCTCCGACTTCGACGTGGGCGCGGCCGCCGCGCTGGTGGGCCGGACGATCTCCGAGACCCGCGTGCTGCTGGAACGCCTGGCCGCCGACGCCCTCGTGCAGACGCGGTGGCTCGGCCGGTACTGCCTGCACGACCTGCTGCGGGCCTACGCGGCCGAGCTGTGCGGCGACGACGAGGCCGCGGCGCTGCGGATGACCGAGTGGTACCTGCACACCCTGCAGAACGCCACGGCGCACAACGGCACCAGGATCGCGGTGCTCGCGGACGAGGTGGTCTCCGGCGCGGTCCCGCAGGAGTTCTCCAGCTGGTTCGAGACGCTCATGTGGCGCCGCCAGGAGTGGGAGAACCTCAGGGCGGTCACCACCGCGGCGATCAGGCGGGGCTGGGAGCGTCCCGCCCTGCTGATCACGCTGCACCTGTTCGGGTATCTCGCCCTGCGCCCCGCCCACCGCCACGAGGCGGTCGTGCTGTTCGACGCGGTGGAGGGCTTCGGCTCGCCTCACGAGCAGGCGCTGCTGGGGCTGGAGATGGCGTCGGTCCACGAGGACGCGGGACGGCTGGACGACGCGATGGCCTGTGCCGAACGGGCTCTCGCGACCGGGCTCGACGACCACGTCCGGCTCCGGATGCGCCGAATCCGGGCACACTCGCTGGTCCGCCTCGGGAAGTACGCGGAAGCGCTGCCGGAGCTGGAGGTCCTGATCACCGAGCTGGCCGGATCCGGCGACACCGACGGCGAGGCCGGCCTGCGCGAACTGCTCGGCAGCGCACTGCTGGCGGTGGACCGCCGTGACGAGGCCGTCGTGTCGTGGCAACGCGCGATCGCTCTGTGGCGTGACATCGGCAGCGAACGGGCGGAGGAGCTGGTGGCGAGGCTGGCCGGGTTGTAGGAGCCGGGGCACGGCCGCGCTGGAAGAGGTTCTCCGCGACGGCGCCGGACCACAGCAACCCCCCAGGTGAGGGAGCCATGAACGTCGAGTACCGCGTCCTCGGGCCGGTGGAGGTGCTGCGCGACGGCGTGCCCGTGGCGGTCCCTGCCGGTCGCTGCCGGGTGCTGCTGGCGACGTTGTTGTTGCGCCCCAACCGGTTCGTGTCGGTCGACGAGCTGGTGGACCGGCTGTGGGACGGTGAGCCGCCCACGCTCGACCGTGCCCACAAGACGTTGCACATGGTCGTGCGGCGGCTGCGGATGGCGTTGGGGGACGCCAACTGCGTCCGCACGGCCACCGGGGGCTACCTGGCCGAGGTCGGCGAAGACGCCCTCGACCTGACGCGGTTCCGCCGCCTCGCCGCCGAGGGGGAGTTCGCCGCGGCGCTGGCGCACTGGCGTGGCGAGGTGGCGTCCGACGTGAACTCGCCGCACCTGCGCCGCGAGGACGTGCCACCGCTCGTCGAGGAACGGCTCGTGGTGCACGGCAGGCGCGTCGACGCCGATCTGGCACGCGGGCGCGGTGCCGGGCTGGTGGACGAGCTGACGGAGCTGACGGCGGAGCACCCGCTGCGCGAGGGGTTCTGGGCGCAGCTCGTGCAGGCGCTGCACCAGGCAGGCCGGACGGGAGAGGCGCTCGCCGCGTACGAACGGATCCGCGACCACCTCGACGACGAACTGGGCGTCGAACCCGGTCAGCCGCTGCGCGACCTGCACGCGCGGTTCCTCGACCCGGCCTCGCGGGAGGACGTGCCGCGCCGGTTGCCCGCGGTGGACGCGCACTTCGCCGGCCGGGACGCCGAACTGGAGAGGCTCACCGAGGCGGCCACGGGCGGGACCGCGGTGGTGATCACCGCGATCGACGGCGAAGGGGGGATCGGCAAGACGGCCCTGGCCGTGCGGTGGGCGCACTCGGTCGCGCAACGCTTCCCCGACGGCCAGCTGTACGCGGACCTGCGCGGCTTCGACCCGTCCGCCGATCCCGCCGCCCCCGCCGACGTGCTGGCGTCGTTCCTGGGCGCGTTCGGGGTGTCCGGCGGCAGGGTTCCCGCCGACCTGCCCGAACGCGCGGCGCTCTTCCGCAGCGTCCTCGCCGACCGCCGCGTGCTGGTGCTGCTCGACAACGCCCGCGACGTCGAGCAGGTCCGCCCGCTGCTGCCCGCCGGCCGGGGCTGCCTGGCCGTGATCACCAGCCGCAACCGGTTCACCGGGCTCGTGGTGCGCGAGGGCGCGGTGCCGGTGACGCTCGGCCTGCTCGGCGACACCGACGCCGTCGCGCTGCTCACCACCCACCTCGGCGCCGCACGCGTGGCAGCCGAACCGGACGCGGTCGCGGACCTCGTCGCGTTCTGCGGTGGCCTGCCGCTGGCCCTCGCCGTTGCCGCCTCCAGGGCCGCCGGCGACCCCGGCCTGACCCTGCGCGCGCTCGTCGGCGAACTCGCGGCGGGCCCGATGGCGCACGTGGAAGCGGTCTTCGCCGCGTCCTGCGGCCGCCTGGATCCCGGCACCGCGAGGCTCTTCCGGTTGCTCGGCCTGACGACGGGCCCCGACATCTCGCTGGACGCCGCCACCGCGCTCGACGGCCGTCGTCGCGCGGAGGTGCGCAGGTCGTTGCAAACGTTGGCACGTATGCACCTCGCGACCGAACACGCGCCGGGCCGGTACTCGTCGCACGACCTGCTGCGCGCGTACGCCCGCTCGTCGTGGGACGACGATCCGGAGCGGCTCGCGGCGGTGCGCCGCCTCCTGGAGTTCTACCTGCACTCGGTGGACGGCGCCGACGAGTTGTTGCGCCCCAGCCGGTTGGACGTCGCGCTGAGCCCGTTGCCCGACGAGGTGCGGCCGGTGCTGTTCGACGACCCGGCGGCGGCCGCGGCCTGGTGCGAGACCGAGCACGAGAACCTCCTGGCCGTCGTCCGCCTCGCCGGTGACCACGGCCTGCACCAGCACGCCTGGCAGCTCGCGACGGTCATGTTCGGCTACCTCTACCTGCGCGGGCGCCCGTCCGAACGGATCGAGCTGACCCACGTCGCCCTCGCGGCCGCCAGGGCGAGCGGGGACAGGTACGCCGAGGGCGTCACGCTGCACTCGCTCGCCAACGCGCTGACGGCGCTGGGCGACTTCGCCGCCGCAGATGGCCACTACGCGGAGGCGCTGCGGGCCCGCGAGGAGATCGGTCACCTGCACGGCATCGCCGTCACCCTCGACCAGTGGGCCATCAACCACGCGCTCAGCGGTGACCTGGAACGGGCGAGGGTCCTGCACGAGCGCGCCATCGCGAAGCGCGAGGAGCAGGGTTCGCCGTCCGGCCTGGCCATCGCGCTGAACAACTACTCCATGACGTTGCTGGCCCTGGAGGAGTTCGACGCCGCCCTGACGGCGAACGACGAGGCCAGCGCGGTCGTGGCGAAGGCGGGACTGACCGACCTCGTTGCATCCACATTGGACACTCGTGGTCTGCTGCACCTGGAACGCGGTCACCTCGACGAGGCGGTCGAGGTGTTCGGGCGCGTGCTCGCCCTGCCCGGTGATCAGCTGCCGGACGCGATCAGGACCGTGACACTGGAGAACCTCGCCGACGCGCACGCCCGTGCCGGACGAGCGAAGGACGCCGTCGCGGCGTTGGAGGAAGCCCTGCTGGTGCGCGAGGAACTGGGCAACGAGAAGGCCGCGGAGAAGCTGCGGGCCCGGATCGCCGAGTTGGAGGACTGATCGTGCACGTCGAGTTCCGGGTGCTCGGCCCGCTGGAGGTGCTCGCCGACGGCGTCCCGGTGCCGGTGCCGGCCGGGCGCGTGCGGACGCTGCTGGCGACCTTGTTGTTGCGCCCCAACCAGTTCGTCCCGGTCGACGAACTGGTCGAGCGGCTGTGGGACGGCGAACCGCCGACGGCCGACCGCGCGCACAAGACGTTGCAGATGGTCGTGGCCCGCCTGCGCAGGTCGCTCGGCGCCGCGAACCGCGTGCGCACCCTGCCGGGCGGCTACCGGTTCGACGCCGGGCCGGACGAGCTGGACCTGCTGCGGTTCCGCGCGATGGTGGCGTCGCAGGACTTCACGACCGCCACGTCGCTGTGGCGTGGTCCGGTGCTGGGCGACGTCGCCTCGGACGCGCTGCACCGCGAGGACGTGCCGGGACTGGAGGTGGAACGGCTCGACGCGCTGGAGTCCCGCATCGGTGCCGACCTGCACCGCGGCCTCGGCAGGGAGCTCGTCGCGGAGCTGAGGTCGCTGGTCTCCGAGCACCCGTTGCGCGAGTCGTTCTGGCGGCAGCTGATGCTCGCGCTGTGCCGTGCGGGCCAGCAGGCCGAGGCGCTCGCGGCCTACCAGCGGGTGCGCGAGAAGCTCGCGGACGAGCTCGGTGTCGACCCCGGCGCGGCGCTGCGCGAGCTGCACCAGCAGATCCTGCGCGGCGAGGTTCCCGCGGGCGGGCGTCAGGTGCCTCGTCAGCTGCCCGCCGGCGTCCGCAACTTCGTCGGCCGAGACGACGAGCTCGGCCTGCTCGGACGCGCGGGCGGTGTCACCGTCGTGCACGGCGTGGGCGGCGTCGGGAAGACCGCGCTGGCACTGCGCTGGGCGCGTGAGGCGCGGGACGACTTCCCCGACGGGGACCTGTACCTCGACCTGCGCGGGTTCGACCCGGAGGCGCAGCCCGTCGACCCGGCGGCCGCGGCGGAGACGCTCCTGGTCGGACTGGGGGTCGAGAAGGTCCCCGCCGCCGCGGACGCGCGGTTCGCGTTGCTGCGCACCACCCTCGTCGACCGGCGGATGGTGCTGGTGCTCGACAACGCCGCCGCGCCCCGCCAGGTGCTGCCGCTGCTGCCCGGTGCGGCAGGCGTCCGGGTCGTGATCACCAGCCGCAACCAGTTCCGCGCGCTGGTCTCGCGGCACGACGCCACGTCGATCGCGCTGCGGCAGCTGGGACTCGGCGCGGCGCTGGAACTGCTCGCGGCCGTGCTCGGCACCGGGCGGCTCGACGCCGAACCGGACGCGGCGCGCGACATCGTCGAGCGGTGCGCGGGACTTCCGCTGGCGCTGAGGGTGTTCGCGGAACGGGTCGCGCGCTTCCCCGGCGTGTCGCTGCGGGAGTTCGTGGCGGAGCTGGACGAGGCACGGCTCGACGCGCTGACCGACTACGACGACGTCGACGTGCGCGCGGTGTTCTCGTGGTCCTACCGGGCGCTGGACGCGGAGTCGGCGCGGATGTTCCGGCTGCTGTCCGTGCACCCCGGCGTGGACCTCGACGTCAACGCGGCCGCCGCGCTCGCCGGTGTCTCCGCTGCTCAGGCCCGCCGGCTGCTGGAACGGCTGGTCGCGGACCACCTGGTGCAGTCGCGCACCCCCGGCCGGTACGACCTGCACGACCTGTTGCGCGCCTACGCGGCGGAGCTGTGCGGCGACGACGAGGAAGCCGCGCTGCGGCTCACCGAGTGGTACGTCCACACGCTGGAGAACGCGACCTCCCGAGACAGCGCGCGGATGGTCCTGCGCGCCGGCCCGGTGACGTCCGGTGTCGTGCCGCAGGACTTCCCGTCGTGGCACGCCACGCAGAGGTGGCGCCGCGAGGAGTGGCCCAACCTCAGAGCGATCGCGTTCGCGGCGATCGCGAGGGGCTGGCAGCGGCAGGCCATGCTGATCCCGGTCCACCTGCTCAGCCACCTCGTCATCGACCACACCCACCGGCACGACGCGGTCGAGCTGTTCGAGACGGTGCAGGGGGTCGGCACCGCGCACGAGCAGGGGATCGCGCGCACCAAGCTGGCGGTCCTCTACGAGCTGATCGGTCGCACGGACGACTCCCTGCGCAGCTTCGAGATCGGCCTGCCGCTGGTGCGGGCGGAGGGCGAACCGGTCTCGGTGGCCGGGGTGCTGGGCAACATCTCCAAGCTCTACAGCACGCTCGGGCGCAGCGAGGAGGCGGAGACGTACCTGCGCGAGTGCCTCGCCATCGCGGTCGAGATCGGCGACGTCAACCTCCAGATCATCTCCCGCTGCAACCTCGCCAGCCGGTTCAACCGCGCCGAGCAGTGGGAGAAGGCGCTGCGGGAGACCGAGCTCGCCGCGCCGCTGGCCGCGCGGCACGGTGACGAGTTCCTCGCGATCCGGGTTCGCGCCTACCGCGCGGCGGCGCTCGCGGGCTGGGGCAGGTACACCGAGGCGGAACCGGAGCTGCGGGCGGTCGTGGAGTTCATGAGGGGCGTCGGCGACACCGACGGCGTGACCGACGGGCTGGGACTGATCGGTGACGTGCTGGTCGGCCAGGACAGGCTCGACGAGGCCGCGGCGGCCTGGCAGGAAGCGGTCGACATCCACCGGTCGAGGAACGACCCGCGGGCGGAGGTGGTGGCCGCACGCGTGGCCGCCCTGGGCCGGACGAGTTGAGGCGACTCTCGTCATCCATGTCGTTCAAGCCGGTCATATCGGGTAAGCATGTGCGCGGAAGAGGGGAAGGTGCATGAGCCTGCACGTCGCGGTCGACTTCGGCACGTCGAGCACCTGCGTCGCGATCTCCGCGCACGGGCGGGAGCCGCAGGTCGTCGTGTTCGACGGCCAGCCGCTGGTGCCGTCCGCCGTGTTCGCCGCCGCCGACGGCACGCTGTTCGTCGGTCAGGAGGCCGAACGCCAGGCAGCCGTCGACCCCGCCCGGTACGAGCCGCACCCGAAGCGCCGTGTCGACGAGGGGGAGTTGCTGCTCGGTAGCACCGTGCTGCCCGTTGTGGACGTTGTGCGCGCGGTGCTGGCACGAGCCGTGGGTGAGGCACGGCGCGTTGGTGGCGGTGCGCCTGTCGACCTTCTCGTCCTCACCCACCCCGCGGACTGGGGCACGGTCCGCACGCGCGTCCTGCTGCAGGCAGCCCGCGGTCTCGGCCGCGAGGTCGTGCTGGTGCCCGAACCCGTCGCCGCCGCCGTCTTCCACTCCGCGAGCCACTCCATTCCGGACGGTGCCGCGCTCGCCGTGCTCGACCTCGGTGGCGGCACGGTCGACGCCAGCGTCGTGGCGCGGGCGGGCAAGAGCTTCCGGGTGCTGTCCGCGAAGGGCGACCCGAGCTTCGGCGGCGCCGACATCGACCAGGCGTTGCTGGAGCACGTGGGCGGGCTGGTGGCGGCCAAGGACCCCGAGGCGTGGCGGCAGCTCGTCGAGGGCCGTGAGATGGCCGACCGGCGCAAGCGGCGGGTGCTGCGGCAGGACGTGCGCGGCGCCAAGGAGACGTTGTCCCGGCACGCCTACACCGACGTGCCGATGCCGCCGCCGTTCCCCGACGCCCACGTGACGAGGTCGGACCTGGAGCAGCTGATCAGCGCTCCGCTGAGCCGGGCGGCGGGACTGGCGGCCTCCGCCGTGCGCGACGCCGGTCTCGCGCCCCAGCAGCTCGCAGGGGTGTTCCTGGTCGGCGGGTCGAGCAGGATCCCGCTCGTCGCGCGCATGGTGCACGACCAGGTCCGGATCGTGCCGACGAGCATCGACCAGCCGGAGACGGTGGTGGCCCGCGGCGCGTTGCGGGCGGTCAGCCTCGACCCGGAACGGACAGGGGGCGTCGCGCAGCAGTCCTCCGGCGCCTCGGGTGAGGTGACTCACAACATCCGCGTCGGCGAGGAGACCACCCGCAAGATCACCCGCCGGATCGCGCCCCCGCCGCCGGGGCAGTTCCCCGTCTCGTTCCCGGTGACCTCACCGCAGCCACCTCAGAAGAGGAGCAGGACGCCGCTGTTCGTCGCGATCGGTGTCGTGGTCGTGCTGGCGGCGGCCGGCGTCGGCGCCTACTTCTGGTTCAAGCCGAAGGGCACCCAGGAGCAGCCGGCGCCCACCGGTGCCCAGATCGCCGTCTACGACTACAGCTTCACCCGTCCGGACGGGTGGGAGCAGACGGGCGGCGCCGCCGCGAACCGGCAGGTGCTTTTGCAACCGATTGAGCGCAAGAATTCCGATAGCAAACAACCGGAAGCGCGAATTGCTGTGCAGGAGCAAACTCTTGAGTACAACAGCGATCGTGATCGCACTCGCGCGCTGAACGAGTTGAAGAACACCTATCAGCAACGCAAGGACAAAGGCGATGAGGTCGACGCCTTCGCCGAAGACACCACATTCGCGGGCAAGTCCGTTGTTCACTATCGCGAAGTGGTCGAGTCGACCGAGGTCGAGTGGTACATCCAGTTCGCGGGAGAGGCCCAGGTGAGCGTGGGCTGCCAGGCGACGGAGGTCACGAAGGGCCAGGTCCGGGCCGCCTGCGAGCAGATCGTCCGCTCGCTCGTCATCAAGTAGCAGCCGCAACGTCAGGGAGTCGCCGATGTTCGCCACCGAGGTCCTCGCCCGGTTCCGCGCCGAGGTCGGAGCGGCGGTCACCCGCGCCCGCCGCGCGTCGGGTGAGATCGGTGAACGCAATGCCAAGCTGCGGGAACGCACGCGTGACCTCGCGGTGCAGGCGCGTGAGCGCGGGGCGTCCCCCGGTGCCCAAGCGACGCCGTCCGACGTCCAGGAGGCCGCGAAGGGGTTCCGGGTGGAGCGGGGACTGGCCGTCGAGCGGGTGCCGGACGCCGCCGAGCTCACCGCGCCCGCTCCAGTTGAGACACCACCGGCCACTCTCGGTTCCTCGGCCGTCGCCGGTCCGAGTGGCCAGCTTCCCCGTGTGAGTGACGATGACGAGGACTTTTCGCAGTCGCGAATCCTCTACTGAGATGGCGGTTTCACCCGGTGCCGTTTACTAGCGCAACTACTTCGAAAGAAGTCGCGACAGGACGGAACCGGCGTGGCAGGGTCATGCGTCGGAAGAGGCGTACCAACCAAGAAGTACGACCTGAAGTTCTCTGAAGGGGGCATCTCCAATGGCATTGACCGTTACCGCTGCCGAGCTCGACGCGCTGGCGAAGCGCATCATCAGCGTCGACGAAGAGACGCAGGGCACGCTTCGCACCGTGCAGAACGCCGTCGACCAGGTTTCGTCCACCTGGAAGGGCGAGGCGCAGCAGGCCTTCTCCAACCTGATGAGCCGCTTCCACGACGACGCCCGCAAGCTGCAGGAGGCGCTGCGCAGCATCGCCGAGCAGATCGCGTCGTCCGCGGACGTCTACGCCCGCCAGGAAGAGGACAACAAGTCCTCCATCGGTGGTCTCGCCGGTCGCCTCCAGGGCTGATTCGCCGAGTTCAGCTCGACCAGCTCTGCCACGCACTTTCCGAATCGCTAGAACTCCAGGGGAGATGAAATGCTGCAGGTTACGTTCGCCGAGATCACGCAGGCTTCCAGCACGATCAACAGCTCGGCCACCCAGATCGAGGGCCAGCTGGGCGACCTCAAGTCCGAGGTGACGAAGACCCTCGCCGGCTACGAGGGTGACGCCCGCGAGCGCTACGAAGAGGCGCAGCGCAAGTGGGACCAGGCCGCCGCGGACCTCCAGGCCGTGCTCGCCGCCATCGGTACCGCCGTCGGCCAGGCCGGCGAGGCGTACGAGGCCGCTGAGAAGCAGAACGCCAACCGCTGGTAAGTCTGCTCGGCTTCAGCAAGACCTTTCGCGAGCCCCGGAACCACGTGGTCCGGGGCTCGCGTACGTCCGAGGGCAGGCGCTTCGGAGGACCCGTTTTGGTCCCCGCGCCACCCATCCGGTATCTTCTGACGTTGTTGTGCGGTAGCTGGCGCCCATGTGTGCCGCGCCTGTCTCGGAACCACCGCTTGGCAAGTCCAAGATCGGTCTGGGGCAACCGCCGCAGTGACCCCAGACGCAAGTGACGACGAGGTAGATCCGTGCGCACGTACAGCCCGAAGCCCGGTGAGGTGACCCGCACCTGGCACGTGATCGACGCCCAGGACGTGGTGCTCGGCCGGCTCGCCACCCAGGCCGCGACGCTGCTGCGCGGCAAGCACAAGCCGACTTATGCGCCTCACGTTGACACTGGTGACTTCGTTGTCATCATCAACGCTGACAAGGTCGCCCTGACGGGCGCCAAGCGCGACCAGGCGTTCCAGTACCGCCACTCCGGCTTCCCCGGTGGTCTGCGCAAGCAGTCCTTCGGCGAGGTCCTGGACACCCGTCCGGACCGCCTGGTGGAGAAGGCGATCAAGGGCATGCTGCCCAAGAACCGCCTGGGCCGTCAGATCGCGAACAAGCTCAAGGTCTACAGCGGCCCGAGCCACCCGCACGAGGCGCAGCAGCCGCAGGCCTTCGAGATCAAGAAGATCGCCCAGTGAGCGACGAGTACACCGAGGAAGTTCCTGTGACCACCCCTGAGAACGAGACCCCTGAGGTCGAGACCCCCGAGGTCGAGGCCGAGGTTGTCGAGGCCGAGGTCGTCGACGCTCCTGAGGTCGAAGCTGTCGAGGCCGACGCTTCCGACGACGCCGAGGGTGAGGTCGTCGAAGAGACGTCCGCACCGGTGGTCGCCCCCGCGCTGAACGGTGCCGCGCACCTCGCGCAGACCGTCGGTCGCCGCAAGGAGGCCGTCGTCCGCGTCCGCCTCGTGCCCGGCACCGGCAAGTTCACGCTGAACGGCAAGACCCTCGAGGCCTACTTCCCGAACAAGGTGCACCAGCAGCTCATCCGTGAGCCGCTCGTCACCACGGAGAAGCCCGAGACCTTCGACGTGATCGCCAACCTGCGTGGCGGCGGCATCACCGGCCAGGCCGGTGCGCTGCGTCTCGCCATCGCGCGTGCGCTGATCGCCGTCGACTCCGAGGACCGCCCGGTTCTGAAGAAGGCCGGCTTCCTCACCCGTGACCCGAGGGTCAAGGAGCGCAAGAAGTACGGTCTGAAGAAGGCCCGCAAGGCGCCTCAGTACTCCAAGCGCTGATGCTCCGCCGCGGAGCGAGCCGTGTCTGCGTTCGTCGGACCCTGGCTCTTCCGCGGTGACTGCGGGGACACCCCCGCAGCCCGAGCGTCATCAGTTGTACCTGCGGGAGCAGCAGTTCACACCGAACTGCTGCTCCCGCAGTGTTTTTCCGGGGTTTTTCCGGTCTGTCCCCGCCGCCTCGCAGTGTCCACATCGGAGGTTCCATGGCCCGCCTGTTCGGCACAGACGGAGTACGCGGTCTCGCCAACGCCGATCTCACCCCCGAGCTCGCGATGTCCGTCGCCGCCGCGGCGGCACGGGTGCTCGCCGAGCACGACCGCTCGCACCGTCCGGTCGCCGTCGTCGGCCGCGACCCCAGGGCGAGCAGTGAGATGCTCGACGCCGCGGTCACCGCGGGCCTCACGTCGGCCGGTGCGGACGTGCTGCGCGTCGGTGCCCTGCCCACGCCCGCGGTCGCGCACCTGGTCGCCACCCTCGGCGCCGACATCGGCGTGATGATCTCCGCGTCGCACAACTCGATGCCGGACAACGGGATCAAGCTCTTCGCCGCCGGCGGCCACAAGCTGCCCGACTCGGTCGAGGACGAGATCGAGCAGCACATGGGCGTCGGGTTCGACCGCCCCACGGGCGCTTCCATCGGCCGGGTGCGCGACGTCCCCGACGCCGAGACCCAGTACGTCGAGCACCTGCTCAAGGTCACTCCGCACCGCCTCGACGGCCTCAAGGTCGTGGTGGACTGCGCGAACGGTGCCGCGTCGGTGGCCGCACCGGACGCGTACCGCCGCGCGGGGGCCGAGGTGATCGCGATCAACGCGAACCCGGACGGCCTCAACATCAACGACGGCTGTGGTTCCACCCACATCGACGTCGTGGCCGCCGCCGTCCGCGAGCACGGCGCCGACCTCGGCATCGCGCACGACGGAGACGCCGACCGCTGCCTGGCCGTGGACGCCAACGGCGAACCGGTCGACGGCGACCAGATCCTCGCCGTCCTCGCGATCGCGATGCGCGACGCGGGCGAACTGGCGGAGGACACGCTCGTTGCCACCGTGATGAGCAACCTGGGCCTGCACATCGCCATGCGCGAGTCCAAGATCGAGCTGCGCACCACCGCCGTCGGCGACCGCTACGTGCTGCAGGAGCTCAAGGCCCGCGGCTACTCGCTCGGGGGCGAGCAGTCCGGCCACGTCGTCCTGCCCGCGCACGCCACCACCGGCGACGGCCTGCTCACCGCGCTGCGCCTGATGGCCCGCATGGCGGAGACCGGCAAGTCGCTCGCCGACCTCGCCTCGGTGATGCGCCGCCTGCCGCAGGTCCTGATCAACGTGAAGGTCACCGACAAGGCGGCCGTCGCCCAGGCGTCGTCGGTCAGCCAGGCCGTGGCCGAGGTCGAGGCGGAGCTCGGCGACACCGGCCGAGTGCTGCTCCGCCCGTCCGGCACCGAGCAGCTCGTGCGCGTGATGGTCGAGGCCACGAGCCACGAACAGGCCGAGTCGGCCGCGCAACGCCTGGCGGGTGTGGTTTCCTCGGTGCGCTGAGGACAGAAGGGGGCTGGGGATGACCGTGTTGATGCTGCTCGTACTCCTGGTGCTGCTGGGAGGCGCGATCGCGGTGGTCGTCGCCGTGGTGGTGACGTCGAAGCGCAAACCCGTCGCCCAGCCCCCGTTCCCGCCCGGTCACGGGCACCCGCAGCCGTACCCGCCGCAGGGTTTTCCGCCGCAGGGTTTCCCACAGCAGCAGCCGTACCCGCAGCAGGGGTACGCCCCGCAGGCGTACCCGCAGCAGTCGCCTCCGCCCGGCCAGCAGCCGCCCGCCGGCCACGTCTGACGCGCCACCGGATCGCCCACCGGCCGTCCACTCGGGACCATCCCCGCGCCGCTCGCGCCTGCCCACGCCTGCCGGAGCCCGCTCGCGCCGTCTCGCGCCGCTCGTACCCGAGCCCCCACCGACCGGGCGCCACCCGATCAGTGATGATCATCAGCAGCCTGGTCCGAATGGCTGTTTACTAAGGCAACCGACATCGTCGAGCTCCGGTCACCGCGTCACGGGAGCTGGCACTGTATGGCGGAACCCGATGAGACCGAATTGCGTCAGATCGGGGACAAGGGGAGGCGAGCGATGTCCGGGTTCGGCGTACAGTCCGGCGATTTGACCAAGGCAGCGGGGACTTACGAGGCAGAGGGATCAGCACTGGTCCAGATGAAGCCCTCGGTCGTGCCGGGCGTGGGAGCCGGGCAGGTGGGCCGCAAGTTCCAGGGTGTCGCCGCCCAGTACAAGACCTTCTTCGACCAGTTCGGCACGAGCCTGGAGAAGTTCGGCAAGGAGGCGACCGGCATCGCCACGCGCCTGAAGGACGTCGCCAAGACGTACGAGTCGAACGAGGCGCAGACCTCGGGTCAGTTCAAGGGGTAACGAGTCGTGGCTGACCAGACCGAGATCAAGAAGCTCCTCGACGACCCGAACGTCACTCCGGAGACCAAGAAGCAGCTCGTGCGCGCCCTCGCCGGCGCCGGCGCTCCCCAGGAAGAGGTCGAGCGCTACGGCAAGGCGAACGGTGTCGACGTCCCCGACGACCCGAGCGTGGGCGACCACGTGGTGGGCGTGGTCCTCGCGCCGCTGACGCTCGGCCTCAGCGAGGGCAACAACATCCGCAAGGAAGCCCAGCACGCCGCCTTCACGATGGAGGGCGACGACGCGGACGACCTCGTCAAGAAGGCGGGCGAGGAACGCGAGCTCGGCGCCACGCAGAAGGTCCTGAACGAGCAGGGCGACGTTCCGAACAGCAACACGCTGCTCGACGCCGGCGCCCCCGGTCTCAGGTTCTTCGAGAAGTTCATCCCCGTCTACGCCAAGGCCGCGCCGGCCTGCGGGCACCAGGGTGCCGCCCCGAACCTCGAGGGCGACATCTACCGCAAGTACGACGAGGTCCGCGACATCGACTTCGCGAAGTTCCGCGAGGACGCGCACAAGATCACCGAGAACGTGAAGAAGGCGGAGGCGCACGACAACGCGCTGGGTTCCGCCTGGAACGGGCTCGGCTCCTGGGAGGGCCCCGCGGCCGAGGCCGCGCGCGGCTACCACGACAAGTTCGCGACCACCTCCAAGACGTTCGTGCAGACCGCGGGCAAGGGGCCCGGTGCGATCACCGGCGGCGTCGCGAACATGCAGAAGCACGTCAAGGAGTTCGCGCAGCAGATCCACGACCAGTACTCGGAGAAGTGCGGCGGTCTGACGGTCGAGGAGGCCGAGACCGCGATCCGCCACGCGAACGGCGACCTCTTCGAGAACGACGGCGGCATCCTCGACTGGCTCGGCGGTGTGCCGAACGCGGTCTTCGGCGGCGTGCTCGGCGCGGTCTGCGGCGGCCCGCTGGGCATGCTCGCCGGCCTGGGCTGGGGCAGTTGGATCTCCAGCACCCGCGAGAACATCATCAACAACGCCAAGGAGAAGCTGAAGGCTCTCTGCCAGGAGTTCGACGGCAAGAAGAAGGCGTTCGACGGCTACTGCCAGGCGGTGCAGACCGGTGTGGACGGCGACTACAAGGCCATGTTCACCGGCATGACCGAGGCGTTCGGCAACGACCCGTTCGGCAAGGTCGGCGACCCGCCCCCGTTCGCGGAGCAGGGCGGCGACCGCAAGAAGGTCGACAACGGCGGCGGTGGTGGCGGCAGCCCGAGTGGCGGCGGCGGTCCCAGCGGCGGTGGTGGCCCGAGCGGTGGCGGCGGTGGTGGCGCGCCGGAGATGCCGAAGCCGGAGAACCCGCTCGACAAGGACGGCGACGGCAAGCCGGACGTCCCCGGTGACACCGACGGTGACGGCAAGCCCGACGACCTCGACGGCGACGGCAAGCCCGACGAGCCGAAGCCGGAGGAGAAGCTCGAGACCGTCACGGTCACGGCCGGCGACAACACGATCAAGGTCACGGAGCCCGACTCGAACGGGCACGTGAAGATGACGATCGACACGCCGAAGGGCGAGCCGAAGACCTACGACCTCGACTTCAGCAAGAACCCCGAGGCCGCCAAGGCCCTCATGGGGCAGAACGGCACGCAGGCCATCACGAACATGGCCAACCAGCTCACCGCCTCGAACCCGACGGCGGGCGGGCAGACGCCGGCCGCGGGTGGCACGCCCGCACCCGGTGGCGGCGCGGCGCCGAACGCGGGCCCGCTCGGGTCGGAGTCGAACCCCATCCCCGT
This sequence comes from Lentzea sp. NPDC058436, assembly GCF_042721515.1. Lineage (NCBI taxonomy): Bacteria > Bacillati > Actinomycetota > Actinomycetes > Pseudonocardiales > Pseudonocardiaceae > Lentzea > Lentzea sp. NPDC058436. Next base: position 54,541 of record NZ_JBHXLF010000028.1, on the reverse strand, counting down.
CGAGGTCGGCGAGGACGGCAAGATCCACATCGAGCAGGACGGCGTCAACTTCACCGCCGAGGTCGACACCGAGACCGGTCAGATCAACCTGACCGCCGACGACGGCGACGGCACGCCCGACAAGATCGGCGTCGGCTTCGGCGAGGACGAGAACCCTGCCGCGCAGGGCCCCGGCGGTGGCGGCTCCGACGGTGCCCGGCTGGAGGACGGCCTCCGCACGCCGGAGTCCGACTTCCCGCAGGCGGTCGAGGACGTCAGGACCATGCCGGCCGAGGCCGAGGCCCGGCCGATGCCCGCACCCGCCGAGTTCCAGACGATGCCCGCTCCGGCAGGCGACCAGGTCTGGAGCCCGCCGGGCGAGGCCGCGCCGAACGTGGCCGAGCGCTTCCAGGACTCCATGGCCCGCAGCTACATCGAGGACAACGGCATCATGCCGAGCCTCGGCGAGCCCCGGATCTCCGCGGAGAGCCCGCAGTTCGCCCAGGCCTCGGACAGCACCTCGACGTCCGGCGTCTCGTTCACGAGCGGCAGCGGCGGCGGGGAGTCGGTGCTCGGCGGTTCGAACGCCGACAGCGCGTGGAGCAGCCCGAACTCCAGCGACGGCAACGGCGGCTCGTTCAACACGAACGCGTCCGAGGCGGGCCAGCCGGGTTCCGCGAACCTGCCGTCCATGCAGGACGCCAACGGCCAGGCGCCGTCCGGTGCGTCGTCCGGCGGCATGATGGGCGGCGGCGGGATGATGGGTGGCGGCATGGCGGGTGGCGGAGCCGGTGGCCAGCAGGGCGGCGACTCCGAGCGCGGGGCCAGCCAGTGGCGCACCACGGGCACGTTGTTCGACGAGGACAACAGCAACCCGTTGAGCGCCATGCAGACCACGCTGGGTGAAGACCGAGGAGAGGCCGCCAACCCATGGCGATGATCGGGGAAGTGGACCCGCGCGTCCAGGCGCTGTTCGACGAGAACCTCGCGAAGACGCACCGCGCCACGGCCGAGGTCTCGGCGGAGCTGAAGGCGAACCAGGACAGGGTGGCCGCGGACGTCGCGGCCCGCGAGGACAAGCAGCAGCGCGACCTCTCCGCGGCGCGCGAGGCCGCCGAGAACATCGTCAAGCAGGGCGAGAAGCAGCAGCCGCGCAAGCCGCAGTGGGAACGCCCCGAGCGGGGCGCCGGAGAGATGGCGTTCGGCCCGGAGGACGACGACGGTGGCTACGCGCCGCAGACGTCCGCTCCGCAGGCCGTCGCGCCGCCTCTTCCGCCGCCTCCACCACCGGTCGTGCCGCCTCCGCCGGTGCATCGCCGCCGGCCTGCGCCGGTGGACGACGATGACGACCTGAGCGGCCAGACCTGGCTCAGCTGACGGGAGTGCGCGCCCGGCACCCGTCGTGGTGCCGGTGCGGTCACATCCGGCTCAGCCGACCCGATTCACGACGAGAGGCCCGCACCGACTCCGGTGCGGGCCTCTCGTCGTCAGGTCTGTCGTCAGCGCAGCGCTTCCCGCTGGAACACCAGGTTCGCGTTCTTCAGGTCGCTGTCCAGCAGGTCGTCGTAGGACCGCTCGCCGGTCAGCACCCGCAGCAGGAACGCCGTCACGAACGCGCGCCCCAGCTTCTGCGCCCCCCGCTCGCCGCTGCCGTCCAGCATGAGCTCGCTCCAGTGCCTGCCCTCGGTGAACCCGAGGTGCGAGGCCTTGGGCAGCAACCGCAGCTGCACGGGACCGGCCCACGCCTGCGCGATCGCCTCCGAGTGGCCGACGGGCGGTGCGATGCGGTCCTCACCGGCAGCGAGGTGCAGTCCGGGCGCCCGGACCTCCCGTGCTGCGTCGAGTGCCGAGGGGCGCGTCTCCGTTGCGGCCAAAGTCACAACGGCCCTGACGCGGTCGGAACCCGAGGCCGCCAGCACCGCCGCGCCGCCGCCCATCGAGTGCCCTGCCAGCGCGACCTTGGCAGGGTCGACGCTGATCTCCCCGGTGCCGAGCCGCACGCCGGTGCAGATGTCCAAAGTGGTCAGCAGGTTCGCCGCCAGCACCCGTGACGACAGCAGCGGCCCGCGCTCCACGGCCGGTGCCGCTGCGACCACGCCCCACGAGGCCAGGTGGCGCAAAAGTCCGTGGTAGCGGCGCACGGGCTGCATCCAGCCGTGTCCGAACGCGACAGCGGGCAGGCCGAGGCCGGACTGGGGCGTGAAGATCACGCCCGGCAGGCCGACGAGCGCGAGGTCTCCGCGCAGCACGGGGTGCGGGCCGGGCCTGCTGAGCTGCTCAAGGGCCTGTTTCGCGGTCAGCGTGATCACGCGGCGAGCCATGTGGTGAACCGTAGTCGATCCTGTCGCGCACACCACATCCGAGATTGGTCTACACCACATGTGCGCCTGACCTGCGCAAACGGAGGCCTCTCACTCATTAGGGTTAGTGGCGTGGTCTAGCTAGTCTGTTTCCCGTGTGCGGAATCGTGGGATACGTGGGTCACCAGTCGGCGCTCGACGTCGTGCTGGACGGGTTGAGGCGCCTCGAATACCGGGGTTACGACTCGGCGGGCGTCGCGGTCGTGACAGGCGACGAACTCGCCGTCGAACGCAAGGCCGGGCGGCTGCAGAACCTGGAGACGCTGCTCGACGAGGTGGGCCGCGAGAACTTCGTGGGCACCGTCGGCATGGGTCACACCAGGTGGGCGACGCACGGCGCGCCGATCGACAAGAACTCGCACCCGCACCGCGACACGACGAACCGTGTCGCCGTGGTGCACAACGGCATCATCGAGAACTTCCTCGCGCTGCGCGGCGAGCTGGAGGCCGCCGGCGTCGAGATGGCGTCCGACACGGACACCGAGACGGTCGCGCACCTCGTCTCCTTCGCCTACGCGGAGGGCGACACGAAGGGCGACCTGGTCGCCAGCGTGCGCAAGGTCGTGAACCGCCTGGAGGGCGCGTTCACGCTCGTCTTCACGCACGCCGACGAGCCCGACACCGTCGTCGCCGCGCGCCGCAACTCGCCGCTGGTCGTCGGTGTCGGCGACAACGAGTACTTCGTCGCGAGCGACGTGGCCGCGTTCATCGCGCACACCAAGGAAGCCGTCGAGCTGGGCCAGGACCAGATGGTCGTGCTGACCCGCTCCGGCTACGAGGTCACCGACTTCGAGGGCGAGCCCGCCGAGGCCAAGCCGTTCACGGTCAACTGGGACCTCAGCGCCGCCGAGAAGGGCGGCCACGAGTACTTCATGCTCAAGGAGATCGAGGAGCAGCCGGAGGCGTTGGCGAACACGCTGCGCGGCCACTTCGCGAACGGCCGGATCGTCCTCGACGAGCAGCGGCTGTCCGACCAGGACCTGCGTGACGTCGACAAGGTCTTCGTCATCGCCTGCGGCTCCGCCTACCACTCCGGTCTCGTCGCGAAGTACGCGATCGAGCACTGGACCCGCCTGCCCGTCGAGGTCGAGCTGGCCTCCGAGTTCCGCTACCGCGACCCGGTCCTCGACCGCGACACGCTCGTCGTCGCGGTGTCGCAGTCCGGCGAGACCGCGGACACGCTGGAGGCCGTGCGCCACGCCCGTGCGCAGAAGGCCCGCGTCCTGGCCGTCTGCAACACCAACGGCGCGCAGATCCCGCGCGAGTCCGACGCCGTGCTCTACACGCACGCCGGCCCGGAGATCGGTGTCGCGTCGACGAAGGCGTTCCTCGCCCAGATCGCCGCGAACTACCTGGTGGGCCTGGCCCTGGCGCAGGCGCGCGGCACCAAGTACCCGGACGAGGTCGCCCGCGAGTTCCACGAGCTGGAGGCCATGCCCGCCGCCGTGCAGCGCGTGCTCGGCACCATCGACCAGGTCAAGGCGCTGGGCCGGGAGCTCGCCGACTCGAAGGCCGTGCTGTTCCTCGGCCGCCACGTCGGCTACCCGGTGGCTCTCGAAGGTGCGTTGAAGCTCAAGGAGCTCGCCTACATGCACGCCGAGGGCTTCGCGGCGGGCGAGCTCAAGCACGGCCCGATCGCGCTGATCGAGGAGAACCTCCCGGTCGTCGTGGTCATGCCGTCGCCGAAGGGCCGTGCCGTCCTGCACTCGAAGCTGGTGTCGAACATCAGCGAGATCCAGGCGCGTGGCGCCCGCACGATCGTGATCGCGGAGGAGGGCGACGAGACGGTCCGCCCGTTCGCCGACCACCTGATCGAGATCCCGGCCGTTCCGACGCTGCTGCAGCCGCTCATCTCGACGGTGCCGCTGCAGGTGCTCGCGGCCGAGATCGCGACCGCCCGCGGCTACGACGTGGACAAGCCTCGCAACCTCGCGAAGTCCGTTACCGTCGAGTGAGTGAGAGGCGTCTGGCACACCGAACGCGTCAAGTTCGCTGAAGAGGAGCTCATGGCGGTCGTCCCGCCGGGCTCGCTGATGCGCAAGGCCGCGTTCGGTGTGGCCACCCACGCCCTCAGGCTTCTTGCCGGACGTCGCCGCGTGACGTTGCTCGTGGGTGCGGGCAACAACGGCGGCGACGCCCTGTGGGCCGGCTACTTCCTGCGCCGCCGCGGGGTCGCCGTGTCCGCCGTGCTGCTGAACCCGGCCAAGGCGCACACCGAGGGCCTCGCCGCGTTCCGTCGCGCGGGCGGCCGGATCGTGTCCGAGATCGGCACTCCCGACCTGGTCGTCGACGGCATCATCGGCCTCTCCGCACGTGGCCCGTTGCGGCCGGACGCCGCCGCCCTCGTCTCCTCGGTGACCGCGCCGATCCTGGCGGTGGACCTTCCGTCCGGCATCGACCCGGACACCGGCGAGACCTCCGGACCGTTCGTGCGAGCGCACACCACCGTCACGTTCGGCTGCCTGAAGCCGGTGCACGCGCTGGCCGACTGCGGCGACGTGCACCTGGTCGACATCGGTCTGCGGCCGTCCGACCCCGACTTCGTGCTGCTGGACCGCTCGGACGTTCGCTGGCCGGTGCCCGGCCCGTCCGACGACAAGTACACCCAGGGCGTCACGGGTGTCGCGGCCGGCAGCTCCACCTATCCCGGCGCCGCGGTGCTCTCGACCGGCGCGGCCGTCCTGGCGACGTCCGGCATGGTCCGCTACGCCGGTCCGGCCGCCGACGCCATCCGCGCCCGCTGGCCGGAGACGATCTGCACGGGCTCGATCACCGACGCCGGCCGCGTCCAGGCCTGGGTCGTCGGCCCCGGCATGGGCACCGGCACGTCGTCGGCCGAGGTGCTGCGGTTCGTGCTGGACGCCGGGGTCCCGGTGATCGCCGACGCGGACGCCATCACGTTGCTGGCCTCCCAGCCGTCGCTCTGGGACGCCCGCGACCCCGACGCGCCGCTGGTGCTGACGCCGCACGACCGCGAGTTCGAACGCCTGACCGGTCCGGTCGGCTCCGATCGCGTCGCGGCGGCGCGGAAAGCCGCGCAGCGGTTCAACGCCGTGGTGCTGCTCAAGGGCCACCGGACCGTCGTGGCGGCACCGGACGGACGGGCGCTGGTCAACTCGGCGACGTCGTCGTGGCCCGCGACGGCAGGCTCGGGTGACGTGCTGTCGGGGATCATCGGCGCGCTGCTGGCCGCGGGCCTCGACCCGTTCCTGGCGGCGGGGTACGCGGCGTACGCGCACGTCCTGGCCGCCGAACTGGGCGCGGACGGCGCACCTCTGCCCGCCTCGGGCCTGATGGAGGCCGTCCCCGACGCGATCCGCGCGATCAGGGCCCGTTAGATCGCGGAGAAGCCCGCCGCGAGGTCGCGCCTGCCGGTCAACGCCAGCAGGACGGCCTGACCGCTGCCGGTGACCGCCGCGATGCGCGCGGCCAGCGCGGCCGAGTCGGCGATCGCCTCGACGGGCGGCTCGAACGGCAGGCCGGCCGCGGCGGCGACGTCCATGCCGTGCACGACCAGCTCGAACGTCCTGGTGGGCAACCACCGCGCGAGCCGCATCCCGCCCGCCGACGTGGCGACCAGCGCGTCCGGCTCGGCCGAGGCGACGGCGGCCACGGCACGTTCGGTGAACTGCCGCACCTCGCCCAGTCGTGCGCCCCAGTTCCGCGCATCAACGGTGGAATGAGCGACAACGGCCTGGTAGACGGCCGGATCAACGGTCTTCGCCAGCGCGTAGTACCCCTCCGGCGTGGTGATGTCCTCGGTGCCGGCCCGCCGGCCGAGCGCCTCGACGACGCCGGCCAGCCCGGCGGAGACGGTGTGGCCGACCAGGTCCCGCAGGGCCCACTCGCCGAGACCGGGGCCGTCGAGGCTGTCCGCGGGTAGCGCGTCCACGAGGTCGGCGAAGGCGTGCGCGGTGGCGATGAACGTCCGTTGTGCGGCCATGGCCCCAGCCTGGCCGAGCGAGTGCCGCCGCGGTTCGCGCTTCGCGTTCGGCGAAACGTGACCTGGCGTGCGAGTTGCGCCATAGTCCCTGCTCGCGGCTGTCATGGCACGATGAACAGGTTATGGCTCGTTCAGAAGTTGTCGTCGACCTAGGCGCGCTGCGGCACAACGTCGCCCTGCTCGCCGGTCTCGCGCCGTCCGCGGACACGATGGCCGTCGTCAAGGCGGACGGCTACGGCCACGGCGCGGTCCAGGTCGCCCGCGCGGCCCTCGAAGCCGGCGCGACCTGGCTGGGTTCGTGCAGCACGGAGGAAGCCCTCGCGCTGCGCAGGGCGGGCATCCAGGCGCCGGTCCTCGCGTGGCTCGACGCCCCGGACGAGGACCTGGCCGCAGGGCTCGCCGCCGACGTCGACATGTCCGTGTCGTCGCTGTCGGACCTGCGCCGGATCGAGCAGGCGGCGGAGGAGGCCGATGCCCGGCCGCGCCTGCACCTCAAGATCGACACCGGCCTGAGCCGCAACGGCTGCCAGCCGCGCGACTGGCCCGAGCTGGTCGAGCAGGCGAAGAAGCACGAGGTCGTGGCCATCTGGTCGCACCTCGCGTCCGCCGACGAGATCGGCGACCCGTCCGTGGACCTGCAGGCCAAGCGGTTCGACGACGCCTACGAGGTGGCGCGGGCGCACGGCCTGGACCCGAAGCGGCACATCGCGAACTCCGCGGCCCTGCTGACCAGGCCCGACCTGCACTTCGACCTGGTCAGGCCCGGCATCGCGATCTACGGCCTGAACCCGGTGCCGACCGACCACGACCTGAGGCCGGTCATGAGCTTCCGGTCGCACGTGGCGCTCACGAAACGTATCCCCGCAGGGGAGTCCGTCTCCTACGGGATGACATGGACGGCGCAGACGGACACGACGCTGGCACTGGTGCCTGCGGGGTATGCGGACGGTGTCCCGAGGGCGCTCTCCGGCCGGATGGAGGTGCTCCTGGACGGGAGGCGCCGCCCGGTGGTCGGGCGTGTCTGCATGGACCAGGTCGTCGTGGACTGCGGGGACGACGAGATCGCGGAGGGTGCGGAGGTCGTCCTGTTCGGAGACGGCCGCCGGGGGGAGCCGACGGCGACGGAGTGGGCGGAGCTGACCGGGACGATCGACTACGAGATCGTCTGCGGGATGTACCGGCCGCGGGTGCGGAGGATCTACACGTGAAGCCGGTGTGGAAGGTCGTCGGGTGGGTCGGTGGCGCGGTCGGCGCCGTCGTGGCCGGTGCGGCCGTGGCGCAGACCGCGAAGGTCTCGCACGAGCGCAAGACCGCGTCCGACAGCCTCGCCGACGAACCGCTGGGCCAGCTCAGGCCCGACCGCGAGTCGACGGTGGCGGCGGAGGACGGCGTGCCGATCTCCGTCGAGGAGGTCGATCCCGCGGACGGCGGCGAGCCCGACATCACCGTCGTGCTCGTGCACGGGTTCGCCCTGGACCGCCGTTGCTGGCACTTCCAGCGCCGCGACATCGCCGAGCTGATCGACCCGCGCGTGCACCAGGTGCTCTACGACCAGCGCAGCCACGGCCGTTCCGGGCGTTCGTCGGTCGAGAACAGCACGATCGAGCAGCTCGCGCTCGACCTCGACTCGGTGATCCGCTCGGTCGTGCCGGAGGGCCCGCTGGTGCTCGTCGGGCACTCGATGGGCGGCATGACGATCATGGCGCTGGCCGAGAAGATGCCGGAGCTCTTCGAGGAACGGGTGCGCGGCGTCGCGTTGATCGGCACGGCCGCCGGCGCCGTGGGTGGCGCGGGGCTGCCGAAGTCCGTGCTGTCGCGCTACAACCCGGTGACGCTCGGCGTCGGCCGGCTCGCGGGTGTGCAGCCCGGTCTGGTCGAGTGGGTGCGCAAGAGCGCGAAAAGCCTTACGTGGAGCGGAATCCGCATGGGGGCGTTCGGTGACCGCAAGGTCGCGCCGTCCCTCGTGGACCTGATGGAGCAGATGATCAACGGGACGACGGTGAAGGTCCTCACCGAGTTTCTGGAGACCCTCGGCACGCACGACCGCTACAAGGCGCTGGCCGGACTGCGGCACTGCGAGGTGCTGATCCTGAGCGGCGACGCGGACAAGCTCACGCCGTTCTCGCACGCCGAGCGGATGGCGGAGGAGATGCCGCACGCCACCCTCGTGCGGGCCCCCGGTGCCGGGCACATGGTGATGATGGAGCAGGCTGATCTCGTCAACGACCACCTGGTCGCGCTGATCGAACGGTGCGCGACCGATCGCGGAGAGAGTCGGAAGAAGTGGTGGCGCCGAGCGTGAAGACCGTCGAACTGCCCCTGGTGGAGGACACCGAGGAGTTCGGCCGCAAACTGGGTGAGCTCGTGCGCGCGGGCGACCTGTTGCTGCTCGCCGGTCCGTTGGGGGCCGGGAAGACGGCGTTCGTGCGCGGTCTCGCGCGGGGCATGGGCGTGCGGGGCAGGGTGTCCTCGCCGACGTTCGTCGTCGCCCGCGTCCACGAGCCCGGTGAGGACGGCCGGGGCGTGCGGCTGGTGCACGTCGACGCGTACCGGCTCGGGGGTCACCTGGACGAGTTGGACGACCTCGACCTCGACACGGACCTGGTCGACGCGGTCGTCGCGGTCGAGTGGGGCGAGGGTGTCGCGGAACGCCTGAACGAAGATCATCTTCTGATCCGCCTCGAACGCGGAATCGACGACGTTCGCACAGCTCAGCTCGTTCCGCAGGGCGAATGGGTCGGTCGTCCCCTGCCTGTGTGACGAGGTCTGCCGCATGGGGTGATGTCCATTAAGGACAGAGCGTGACGGGCCGATTGAACACGCATGATCAAGAAGACGCTCTTCGCAACCGCAGTCATCGGTGGCGCGCTGCTCGCGGCCGCTGCTCCCGCTTCCGCCGGTGAGCACGACCGCTCCGGCGGCATCAGCGTTGCCGACAACCTCTGCGCCGCGCCGTGGCAGTGGAACGGCCCGTTCTCGCTGCTGCACGAGGGCCACGCCCCGGGCTACGCCGCGTGCAACGACAACCACACCGGCCACGGCGGCGACGGCATCAGCGTGCTGAACAACGCGTGCGTCGCGCCGTGGCAGTGGAACGGCCCGCTGGAGATCTTCACGGTCGACCACTCGCCGTCCTACGTCGCCTGCAACGGCAACTCGGCAGGCTGATCGACGGGCGTCAGCGGATGGCCGGACGAGCCCGTCGGCCATCCGCTGAAAGTCCTCCCGGGACTGCGCACGATCCGCGGCCGAGCGTCGCGAACCCCGTGACGGGACCGTTCGGAGCGGATGGTTTCGGCGCTTCGCCCGCTGGAACCACCCACCGGATGGTCGGCACGGGCTGGTACTACCCTGGTCAACCGTGCTAGTGCTCGCCGTCGACACGGCCACCCCCGCAGTCACCGCCGGTGTGGTCGAACTCGCGCCAGACTCCCCGCCGCGCCTGCTCGCGAAGCGGGTGACGCTCAACGCCAAGGCGCACGGCGAGCTGCTCACCCCGCACATCAGCGACGCGCTCGCGGAGGCCGGCAGGACGTTCGCCGACCTCGACGCGATCGTCGTCGGCGCCGGACCCGGCCCGTTCACCGGCCTGCGGGTCGGCCTCGCCACCGCCGCCGCTCTCGGCCAGGCGCTCAACCGCCCGGTCTACCCGGTCGCCACCACCGACGCGATCGCCAAGGACGCCGCCAGCGGCCACCCGCTGCTCGTCGCGACCGACGCGCGGCGCAAGGAGGTCTACTGGGCCGCCTACGACGCCGCCGGCCGCCGCACGGACGGGCCGCACGTCGAACGCCCGCAGGACCTCGCCGAGAAGCTGCCCGCGCTGGGCGTGCACCAGGCGACCGGTGAGGGCGCCGAGATCTACTCCGAGGTCCTGGGCCTCGAACTGCTCGACGCCAAGCATCCGAGCCCCGAAGGCCTGGTCGCCGCCGCGGCCGCCGAGGTGCTCGCGAAGGCCCGCCCGGCCGCGCTCACCCCGCTCTACCTGCGCCGTCCCGACGCCGTCGAGCCCACCGGGCGCAAGAGGGTGACCAGGGCATGACCACCGGCACCGTCACGCTCGCGCCGCTGCGGCACGCCGACGTGCCGAAGTGCCACGAGATCGAGCTGGCGCTGTTCCCCGGTGACGACCCGTGGAGCGAGAACGCGTTCCACACCGAGCTCGACAACGGCAACTACTACGTCGGCGCGTACGACGGCGACGAGCTGATCGGCTACGCCGGACTCGCCGCGTCGCAGTACGAGGCCAGCGTGCACACGATCGCCGTCATCGGGCACTGGCAGGGCAGGGGCGTCGGCAAGATGCTGCTGCGCGACCTGCTGACCCGCGTCGACGAGATCGGCGTGCCGGTCTACCTCGAGGTCCGCACGGACAACGAGCCCGCGATCGCGATGTACAAGGCGCACGGCTTCGACCAGCTCGGCCTGCGCCGCCGCTACTACCAGCCGTCGGGTGCCGACGCGTACACGATGGGAAGGCCAGCTCACAGTGTCTGATCGCCTGATTCTCGGCATCGAGAGCTCGTGCGACGAGACGGGCTTCGGGATCGTCCGCCTCGGCCAGGACGGCTCGCTCGAACTGCTCGCCGACGAGGTCGCCTCCAGCGTCGAGGAGCACGCCCGCTTCGGCGGCGTCGTGCCGGAGGTCGCCTCGCGCGCCCACCTCGAAGCGCTGGTCCCGACCCTGCGCCGCGCGCTCGACACCGCGAAGGTCGAGCTCTCCCAGATCCACTCCATCGCCGTCACGGCCGGACCGGGTCTCGCCGGTGCGCTGCTGGTCGGCGTGTCCGCGGCCAAGGCGTACGCGGCCGCGCTCGGCAAGCCGCTCTACGGCGTGAACCACCTCGCGGGCCACGTCGCCGCGGACACGTTGCAGCACGGCCCGTTGCCGCAGCGCTGCCTCGCGCTGCTGGTGTCCGGCGGCCACTCGCAGCTGCTGCTGATCGAGGGCGGCCTGGCGAACTCGATCACCGAGATCGGCTCCACCGTGGACGACGCGGCCGGCGAGGCGTACGACAAGGTCGCGCGCCTGCTCGACCTGCCGTACCCCGGCGGCCCGCCCATCGACAAGCTCGCCAAGCAGGGCAACGGCTGCGCGATCGCGTTCCCGCGCGGCCTCACCGGCCCGCGCGACGCGAAGTACGACTTCTCGTTCTCCGGCCTGAAGACCTCGGTCGCCCGCTGGGTCGAACGCGCCGAGCGCGCAGGCGAGGAGATCCCGCTGGCCGACGTCGCCGCGTCGTTCCAGGAGGCCGTCGCGGACGTGCTGACCGCCAAGGCGATCCGCGCCGCGAAGGACCTGGACGTCGGCACACTGGTCATCTCCGGCGGCGTCGCGGCGAACTCGCGCCTGAGCGGCCTCGCCGCCGAACGCTGCGCCGAGGCGGGCATCGAGCTGCGCGTGCCGAGGCCGCGGCTGTGCACCGACAACGGCGCGATGATCGCGGCGCTCGGCGCCCACCTGGTCGCGGCGGGCGCCAAGCCGTCCCCGATGGACATCTCGACCACGCCGGGCCTGCCAGTCAGCACGGTCCAGATCTTCTAGACGCGGTTCAGCCCGGGTTTCACCAGGTCCAAGCTCCGCTAGGCCTGGTGAAGCCCGGGACTCCGGTCCTCGATCACGAAGGACGCCTTCGTCGTGACGGGAGCTCCGGGCCTCGACACGTAATCGAGGCCGCGGAAGTCCGCCCGCACCTCACGGGCGGTGAAGCGGGTCCGCACGTACCCGCGCCGGTTGTTGAAGTACTTCACGTGCGGGTTCTCCGCGAGCAGCGCGGGAGTCTCCGCGCGGGTCTCCGAGCCGTCCCCGCCGGACGTGATCGACGTCGACACCAGCTCCGTCGCGACCGTGCGCGAAGCCGGGTCGTTCCAGCGCTCCTTCACCTCGGCCGCCCACGCCGCGTGCACGTCACCGGTGAGCACGACGGTGTTGCGCGTGCGTGCGAACCCGGCGACCACGCGGTCGCGGTTCGCGGCGTAGCCGTCCCACGCGTCCATGTTGTTGGTCTCGCCGGCACCGGGCGTGAAGTCGAGCTGCGAGAAGAACACCTGCTGCCCCAGCACGTCCCACCGCGCGTGCGACCGCTTGAGGCCGTCGAGCAGCCACTTCTCCTGCGCGGCACCGGTGATCGTGCGCGTCGGCTCCAGCCGTTCGGGACAGGCCTTCACGCCGTCCCCGCACAGCTGGTCGTCGCGGTACTGCCAGGTGTCGAGCATGTGGAAGTTCGCGAGCCCGCCCCACTGCAGCCGCCGGTAGAGCTGGAGGTCGATCCCGGAAGGCCTGGACCGGATCGGCATGTTCTCGTAGTAGGCCTGGAACGCCGCCGCCCGACGTGCCAGGAAGTTCGGCTGAGGGGTCTGCGGCTTCTCGTAGACCTCGTCCGCCCAGTTGTTGTCGACCTCGTGGTCGTCCCAGACCACGGCCCAGGGCGCCACGGCGTGCGCCTCCTGCAGGTCCAGGTCGGTCTTGTACTGCGCGTGCCGCTGCCGGTAGTTCGCGAGCGTCTCGGTCTCCGGGCCCTCGTGGTCGCGCGGGTTGCCGCCGGGCGCCACGTACGCGCCCTTCGTGTACTCGTACTGGTAGTCGCCGAGGTGCAGCACCAGGTCGGGCTGGTCCTCGGCCAGGCGCCGGTAGGCGGTGAAGTAGCCGTGCTCGAACTGCGAGCAGGAGGCGAACGCCATCGTGAGCCCGCTGCCCAACGCCCACGGTGCCAACGCCGTGCGCGTGCGGCCCACACGCGATACGTGACCCTCTGCGTTGAAGCGGTAGAAGTACTCGCGACCAGGCAGAAGGCCGCGCACGTCCACGTGCACGCTATGACCTTCCTCAGGCCGTGCGTAGGCCTTGCCGCGTTGAACGACGAGCCGGAATCGCTCGTCCAGTGCGATCTCCCACTTCACCTCGACGACGCGCGACGGCATGCCGCCAGCGCCGTCCTCCGCGAGAGGCGTGGGTGCCAGGCGGGTCCACAGGACCACGCTGTCGTAGGTCGGATCGCCGGAGGCGACGCCGAGGGTGAACGGGTCGATGAGCTTCGCCGACCCCGCGCCGACGGTGGTGAGCGCAAGTCCCCCGACGAGGAGAGCGCGTCGCGTCACTTGAGTCATGCGGTCGACCCTCACGCACCAGGGTGGCTGTGAGGTGAACGCTTCACCTAGAGCCTGTGAAGCCCTGGGACGCGGTCCTCCACCGCAAAGGACGCCCTGGTGCGCACCGGCGAACCCGGACGCGTCACGTAGTCCAGCCCGCGGAAGTCCGTGCGCAGCTCATCGGGAGTGAACCGGGTCACCGTGTACCCGCGCCGGTTGTTGAAGTACTTCACGTGCGGGTTCTCGCGCAGCCACAGCGGTGTCTCGGCGTACTCCTCCGAGCCGTCGCCTCCTGCCGTGATCGAGGTCGTCACCAGCTCGGTGGCCAAGGTCTTCGACGACGGGTCGTCCCACCGCTCCTTCACGTCCGCGCCCCACGCCGCGTGCACGTCCCCGGTGAGCACGACCGGGTTCCGCACGTCCGCGAACCCCGCCACGACCCGGTCGCGGTCGGCGACGTAGCCGTCCCACGCGTCCAGCAGGAACTTGTCGACCTCGCCGGGGATGTAGTCGTACTGCGAGAAGAACACCTGCTGCCCGAGCACGTCCCAGCGGGCCCGCGAGCCGCGGAAGCCGTTGAACAGCCACTCCTCCTGCGCGGCGCCGAGCATCGTGCGTTCGGGTTCGAGCCGCTCGGGGCAGAGCTGCAGCCCGTCGCCGCAGGCCTGGTCGGTCCGGTACTGGCGGGTGTCGAGCATGTGGAACGTCGCCAGCGAGCCCCACCCGATCCGCCGGTACAGCCTTGATGACCTGCGCAAAGGCATGTTCTCGTAGTAGGCCTGGATCGCCGCGGCCCTGCGCGCGGGGAAGTTCGGCTGCGGCTTGTCGGGCAGCAGGCCGGCCCAGTTGTTGTCGATCTCGTGGTCGTCCCAGATCACCGACCAGGGCGCCACGGCGTGCGCTTCCTGCAGGTCGGGGTCGGTCTTGTACTGGGCCTGCCGGCGGCGGTACCCGGCGAGCGTGACCGTGGTCGGGCCTTCGACGTGGCGGACGTTGCCGCTCGGGGCGACGTGGATGCCGCTCTCGTACTCGTACGTGTAGTCGCCGAGGTGCAGCACCAGGTCGGGCTCGTCCTCCGCGAGTCTTCGGTAGGCCGTGAAGTAGCCGTGCTCGTACTGCGCGCACGACGCGAAGGCCATCGTCAGCGGTACGTGCAGCGCGCCGGGAGGAGGCGCCGTGCGCGTACGGCCCGTCCGCGAGAGGTGGTTGAGGGCCTTGAAGCGGTAGAAGTACTCGCGGCCGGGCTCCAGGCCGACGAGCTCCACGTGGACGCTGTGCGCCTCTTCGGGTCGCGCGATGGTGGAACCGCGTTGCACGATTCGGGTGAATCGTTCGTCCTGCGCGACCTGCCACAGGACCTCGACCGGACGGGACGGCATGCCTCCCAGACCGTCGTCGGCGAGCGGTTCGACGGCCAGCCGCGTCCACAGGACCACCCCGTCGGGTGCCGGGTCACCCGAGGCCACACCGAGTGTGAAAGGGTCGCCGGGCGGGGCCGAGGCGGTGACCGAGAACGCTGTGACTCCTGCCACGCCTGCGAGCAGCAGCGTTCGGCGCGTCAACGGGGACATGCCCTGAATACGGCTCCCGGATGGTGATCGGTTCGGGGGTCTCGTTGAAGGCTTGGCACTCTCGTGGGTAGAGTGCCAACTGCACGGCACCAGCACCGCCCCGACCCCCGCGACGGCGGGGTGGCAGGAGCCGTTAATTCGAACCTGCCAACGACCCGTGGAGGTCATCCCGGTGAGCGTGAACATCAAGCCGCTCGAGGACAAGATCGTCGTTCAGGCCTCCGAGGCCGAGACGACCACTGCCTCCGGCCTCGTGATCCCGGACACCGCGAAGGAGAAGCCCCAGGAGGGCAAGGTCCTCGCGGTGGGCCCCGGCCGCATCGACGACAAGGGCAACCGCGTCCCGCTGGACGTGGCTGTCGGTGACGTCGTCATCTACTCGAAGTACGGCGGCACCGAGGTCAAGTACAACGGCGAGGAGTACTTGATCCTCTCCGCTCGCGACGTGCTGGCCGTCGTCAACTAACGACGCTCGGCTGTCATGCCTGACGCCCCGGCGCCCCATCCGGGGCTTCCGGGGCGTTTCGCTACCCAGAGAGGCTTCAAGCAATGCCCAAGCAGATCAGCTTCGACGAGGACGCTCGTCGGGCGCTCGAGCGCGGCGTCAACAAGCTCGCCGACACGGTCAAGGTCACCCTTGGCCCGCGTGGGCGACACGTCGTGCTCGACAAGAAGTTCGGTGGCCCGACGGTCACGAACGACGGTGTGACCATCGCTCGCGAGATCGAGCTGGACGACCCGTTCGAGAACCTCGGCGCGCAGCTCGCCAAGTCGGTCGCCACCAAGACCAACGACGTCGCGGGTGACGGCACCACCACCGCCACCGTGCTGGCGCAGGCGCTGGTCAAGGAAGGCCTGCGCAACATCGCCGCGGGCGCCAACCCGACCGCGCTCGGCCGTGGCATCCAGGCCGCCTCCGACGCCGTCGTGGACGCGCTCAAGGGCAAGGCCACCCCGGTCAAGGGCCGCGAGAACATCGCGCAGGTCGGCACGGTCTCGTCGCGTGACGAGTCCATCGGCGCCCTGCTCGGCGAGGCCATCGAGCGCGTCGGCGAGGACGGTGTCATCACCGTCGAGGAGTCGTCCACGCTCGCGACCGAGCTCGTGATCACCGAGGGCGTGCAGTTCGACAAGGGTTACGTGTCGACGCACTTCTCGACCGACCTCGAAGCGCAGGAGGCCGTCTACGAGGACGTCCGCATCCTGCTGCACCGCGAGAAGATCTCGGCGCTCGCCGACGTCCTCCCGATCCTCGAGAAGGTCGCGGAGTCCGGCAAGCCGCTGCTGATCCTCGCCGAGGACGTCGAGGGCGAGGCCCTGTCCACCCTGGTGGTCAACGCCGTCCGCAAGACCCTGAAGGTCGTCGCCGTGAAGGCGCCGTTCTTCGGCGACCGCCGCAAGGCGTTCCTGGACGACCTCGCGGTCGTCACCGGCGGCGAGGTCATCTCCTCGGAGATCGGCCTCAAGCTGTCCGAGACCACGCTCGACCAGCTGGGCACCGCCCGCCGCGTCGTCGTGACCAAGGACGACACCACGATCGTCGACGGTGGCGGCACCAAGGCCGACATCGCCGGCCGCGCGGAGCAGCTCCGTCGCGAGATCGAGGCCACGGACTCCGACTGGGACCGCGAGAAGCTCCAGGAGCGCCTCGCGAAGCTCTCCGGCGGCATCGCCGTGATCAAGGTCGGCGCCGCCACCGAGACCGAGCTCAAGGAGCGCAAGCACCGCATCGAGGACGCGGTCGCCGCTACGAAGGCCGCGGTCGAGGAGGGCATCGTCCCCGGCGGTGGCTCCGCTCTCGTGCACGGCTCCAAGGTGCTCGACGGCGGCCTCGGCCTGACCGGTGACGAGGCCACGGGTGTCGCGCTCGTCGCGAAGGCCCTGTCCGCGCCGCTGTTCTGGATCGCCACCAACGCGGGCCTCGAAGGCGCCGTCGTGGTGAACAAGGTCCGCGAGGGCGAGTGGGGCTTCGGCATCAACGCCGCCAAGCTGGAGTTCGGCGACCTGCTCGAGCAGGGCATCATCGACCCGGTCAAGGTCACGCGTTCCGCCGTGGCGAACGCCGCCTCGATCGCGCGCATGGTGCTCACGACCGAGAGCGCCGTCGTGGAGAAGAAAGCGGAGGAGCCGACCTCGGCCGCCGCCGGCCACGGCCACGGGCACGGCCACTGAGCCTGTTCTTCGAGCTCGAACAAAACCGGCTCGGCACCATTTCGTTTGGTGCCGAGCCGGTTTTGTTGTTCAGACTATTGCCAGTTGTCGCTTTCGTGCCTTGATGATGTGGTCGCGCTCGGATTCCGAGAGTCCACCCCAGATTCCGTACGGTTCCTGCACCGCCAGCGCGTGTTTGCGGCACATCTCCAGCACCGGGCAGGCGAGGCAGACAGCCTTGGCGCGAGCTTCCCGGCGTGATCTCGCCGGGCCCCGTTCACCGTCGGGGTGGAAGAAGAACGCACTGTCCATGCCCCGGCACGAACCGCGCATCTGCCAGTCCCACAGATCTGCGTTGGGACCGGGGAGCCTTCGGGTGTCCGCCATCGAGACCGCCTCCGTGACGACTGCTCCATTCGGCTTAACGATGATCCACCGTAGAACCGCGTCAAAACTTGTTCAAGAGGCTGAAGACCCTTATCAACTGATGGGTGACGGCACGCGTGTTCGATCACTCACCGCCCGGAGTTGCCGACCGGATGAGGTGAACGGAACATGGCTCTCGTGATGACACCACCGGAGATCAAATCGACCGGTAGTCACACGAGTGAGCCCCTTCTCTCAGTGGCCGCGGTGGCCAGGCGACTCGGCGTGGCTCCTGCCACCCTCCGCACCTGGGACCGCCGCTACGGACTCGGGCCGACCGGCCACACCACGGGCAGGCACAGGAAATACGGGCCACCCGACGTCGCCAGACTCGAATTGATGCAGCGCGCACTTCTGCGCGGCGCGTCATCGGCGGAAGCGGCCCGTTTCGCTCTCGACTCGAAATCGTCGATGACGCACGGAGAGGTGCCCGTAGCTCCAACGGGTGGACGTGGCCTGAAATTGCCAGGAGCGTCTCGTTTGGCACGTGGTCTCGGCCGCGCCGCACTGGCGATGGACTCCATCGCCGTCCAGGAGATGCTCGCCGACTCACTGGCCGCAGACGGCGTGACCGCCACCTGGAACGAGGTGGTCCGCCCGGTCCTGACGGCCGTCGCGGCCCGCTGGCAGCTCTCCGGCGCTGGCGTGGAGGTCGAGCACCTGCTGAACGAGTGCGTGCTCGCGGCGTTCGTGCGCGCCACACCTCTGGTCAGCGGCGGGCGCAACCACCGGCCCGTGCTGCTCGCCTGCATGCCGGAGGAGCGGCACAACCTCCCGCTCTACCCGTTGGCAGCAGAGCTCGCGCAACGCGGCATCGTCGTACGGCAACTCGGCGCGGCCCTGCCGATGGACGCACTGGCCGCCGCCGTGCGTCGAACCGCACCCTCCGCGGTGGTGCTGTGGGCGCAGCTCCCGCGGTACGCCGATCCGGGGGTGATCTCCGCGTTGCCGCGGACCCGGCAGCAGGTGCGGGTGTTCGTGGGAGGGCCGGGGTGGCGGCGCGGGGTGGTGACGTCGCCGGCGGAGCGGGTGGAGGACCTGGCGGCGGCGGTGGACGCGGTGGAGGCTGCCGTCACCTGACGCTCCGTTCGTGGCGCTCGTGGCGCTCGTGGCGCGCTTGTGTGGGGTGTGGGCTGCCGTGTGACTGCGTCGCGCCGCTCGCCGTGCGATGTGTCGTGCTGCTGCGCCGCGCCGCTCGCTGCGGAGTGCTGTCGCGCCGTGCGGCTGTCTCGCGCCGTGCGGCCGTGTTGTGCCGCCCGTGTGTGTGGCGCCGTCCTGCACGTCGTGGAGCTCGCCCTGCTCCGGCTCGCGCCGCCCCGAGCCTGGCTGCCCCTCCTGGGCCTGGATGGCCCGCCGCATCCCGCCTGCCGCGCCTTCTCCGCTGCCTTCCCCGCCCTGCCGCCCCGCCCCTCTCCACCACCGCCGCGCCCCCACCCACCCCCACCTGAAGGCAGACTCCACCTCGTGAAGGAAGAGGACCTCCGCCGCGCCGCCTTCGGCGACTCACCCCACCTCGACGTCTGGCCGGCGCTCTCCGCCCAGAGCCCCCGAGCCCGCTGGCTCGCCGCCGTGACCCTGGGCGGCCAGGGCCACTACGCGGCGGCCGCCACGCTCCTGGACGCGCTCCGTCACGACCCCGACCCGGTGATCGCGTCCCTGTCCCTCTCGACTCGCGCGTCCCACCACCGTCAGCTAGGAGCCCACCACCTAGCCCGCCCCCTCGACGGAGCCGCCCTCGCGCGCGTCCAAGAGAACGGTGCGACCGACCCGGATGGGATCGACGCGGCAGGTGCCCGGACCGACGCCCTGCTCGGGCTCGCCGCCGACTCGCTCGGTGCTCAACGCCTGGACGAGGCCCGCAGGTTGCTCGCACGAGTTGAGACGCGGTCGTGGCGCGGTGAGGTCCGCAAGGGCTGGGTGACCGCCGAGATCGCGCTGGCGTCCGGCCTCCCGCAGGACGCGGTGGCCCCCGCGGAGGCGGCGCACAGGAGGGCGACGAGCAGAAAGGCGCTGCGGCACGAGCTCAAGTCGGCACTCGTCCTGGGCACCTCGTTGGTCGTGTGGGGGACACCCGACGGCCTGAATCGCGGGCTTGAACTGGTCGAGTGTGAGCTAAATCACAGCGCCTTGAAAGGGCTCCAACCGTTGATCTGGCCGAGCGCTCTCGTCCTGGCGGGCCATGCCCCCACGAAGGGCGCAGTCGCCATCGACCGGGCGACGGAGGCTCTGAGCTGCGTGTTACGGAGAGCTGATGCCGTCAGCCGTCGGGTCGCCCTTGATTCCCCGTGGGTGCCGAGTGGGCTGCTCCGTTCCGGGGAACCCCCGAACGCAGACCCTCAGACGAACTTCTTGACGGATTAAGCACCGGATCGTGTCAAGGTCCGGCCTCCAGCGTCCGATAGGGGAGATGGAACGTCACTCGGCTGCAGGAAAGGAGTCCCCGTGACCACGGTCCTTATTTGCGACGACCGGCGCAGTGTGCGGGAGGGTCTCACCCGCGTGATGTCGGCTGTCCCCGGGGTTAGCCGCATCGACTGCGTAGCGCACGGTGACGAGTTGTTGGCTCGCTTTTCAAGGCAGCCGGTCGACGTCGTCCTGGTGGGAACCCAGCGCGCCGTCCCGACCGGGGTTGAAGCAACCCGTCGGCTCGTCTCCGCGAATCCGCAGGCAAACGTCATCGTCTTCGGAGCACCCGACGACGCCGGGAGCATCGCCGCGGCGATCGCCGGCGGTGCACGCGGCTACCTGAGGTGGGACGCGTCGCGTCCCGAGCTTGTGGCAGCCCTCGCGCACACGCTCGCCAGCACTTCGGTGCCGGCGCCTCGTCAGCCCTCCGACCCCGGAGTGCAGCTCACGGAGCGTGAGCTCCAGGTGCTGCGGGGCATGAGCCAGGGCAAGAGCAACGGCCAGATCGGCCGCGAGCTCTACCTGTCGGAGGACACGGTGAAGACGCACGCTCGTCGTCTCTTCCGCAAGCTCGGTGTTCGTGACCGCGCTCAGGCGGTCGCGCACGGCTTCCGGCGAGGCCTCGTCCAGTAGGTCGCACTTGCCGCACCGGCCCCGTGTCCTCATATGCCGCATGTGGGGAAGCGGGGCCGGTGGCGTGCGTGAGGCGGCTCACCTGTGCAACTGGTGATCCTCCGGGTCGCGCATTTAGCCCAGCCCGGTGACAATGTCGCCGGGCTGTCAGCCGTTCGGACGTGCTGGCTGTTCACGCGTGGTGTCCATACCCCACCTATGAACAGAACGCCGGAAGACCGGTACGGTGAAGCTGCTGCATCGGGTCGCTGTGAGTGACTCGTGTTGTTTCCTGTCGGTACGCCAACAAGTAACACCAGGGCTGTTGTCTGCGATGACCAACTTGGGGGACGGACTGGACGCCGAAGTGGGCGCGGCCGTCGACGGCGACCGCCAGGCGATCGAACGCCTGCTGGCCTCCATACGTCCTCTGGTGGTGCGGTACTGCCGCGCCCGAGTTGGCAGGCAGGAGCGGAGCTTCGCTTCGGCGGACGATGTGGCCCAGGAGGTGTGTCTCGCGGTGCTCACGGCATTGCCCAGCTACCGCGACCAGGGTCGGCCCTTCCTCGCGTTCGTCTACGGGATCGCGGCGCACAAGGTCGCCGATGCACATCGGTCCGCCGCCAGGAACCGCTCCGAGCCCGTTCCTGAGGTCCCCGACGCGCCGGAGACCGAAGCTGGTCCCGAGCAGCGGGCGATGCAGGGAGAACTCTCCGACCGGATGGCGGTACTGCTGCGCGTCCTGCCGGAGAAGCAGCGGGAGATCCTGCTGTTGAGGGTGGTGGTCGGACTCTCCGCCGAGGAAACTGCCGAGGCGGTCGGTTCGACGCCGGGTGCGGTACGGGTGGCGCAACACCGCGCGCTCGCTCGTCTGCGCAAGTCGCTGGCAGCGGAGGAGGTGGTCTGAGTGGCCGACGAACACGGGAAGGACGACGAGGAAGTGCGCGGACCGGACGACAGAGCCCCGCACGAACCCGTCGCCGACGATCTTTCGGCAGTGCAGGCCGATGACAAGCTGCTGGACGCGCTGGGGTCGGCGACCCCGAACGCGGCCGGCTCACTCGTCGACGACGAGTTGAACGCGTTGCTGCTCGCATGGCGCAACGAGGTGGAGACGGAGCCGTTCGGCGAGCTCGTCGACACCGACACCGCGATCGCCACGATCCAGGCCGCACGCCCGCAGCCGGTGAACAGGCATCGCTTCCTGATCCCGCTGGCGAGCGCCGCCGCGGTCCTGGCCATCGCCTTCACCGGCGTGAGCCTCGTGGCCCGCGACGCACAGCCCGGCGACGCGCTCTGGGGCCTCACACGAGTGCTCTACTCCGAGCACGCGAAATCGATCGAGGCCGCGGCGATCATCAACACCGACCTCGACGCCGCCCGTCTGGCGCTGCGCGAGGGCAACGTCACCGAGGCCCGCGAGAAGCTGGACAAGATCGGGGCCAGCCTCGGTTCGGTGTCCACGGCCGACGGCAAGGCGCAGCTCGAGGAGAAGCACAAGGAGCTGGAGAAGCAGCTCGACACCAACACCTCGACCGCGCCGCCGACCTCGACGACCACGAAGCCGACCAAGCCCCCGAAGTCGTCGGAGCCGTCGACCACCCCGTCGACGTCGTCCACGCCGCCCTCCACGACGGAGCCGTCCACGCCCCCGTCGTCCGAGACCCCGGCACCGCCGACGTCGAACGGCGAGGAGAACCCGCCGCCGCCTCCGCCGCCGGACCCCGGCACGGGTGAGAACCCCGGCTCGACCGGGACCGGGACGAACGGCGAGACCGCCGGGCAGACGACCGGCTCCTGAACCATCTGAGACGCAGTGTGAACGGCCCCTGATCCTTCGAGGTCAGGGGCCGTTCACATGCTCGGGCGTTCACACGTCAGGTGGAATGTGACCGGATCGGGCGACCAGCTGCCCGCGGCCGGGTGCGTCCGACCTCACAGGCCGGGCGCGACGTCAGCGCGCCGACTCGGTCGCCGTCACGCCGTCCGCGTACCCGCGGCAGTACTCCCAGCTCACGTAGGCCCCGGGATTCGGATCGAACGCCGGCTCGTGCGGGCGCATCCGTCCGTCGGCGAGCAGCTGTTCGAGTGAGGCTCGTAACAACGCCCAGTCGTGGTAGTGCGGCTCCTGGCACTCACCGCAGTCCACGACGATGCCTCTGACGCCGCGATGTTCGAGCAACGCCTGGTAGACGGCGAGGTCGCTCAGGTCGCTGACCAGCTCCGTCCGTTCGTCGTCGTCCATCGGGGGATGGTCGTGGTCGGGCTCGCCCAGGGACAACGCGGGGTCCTCTGGGTCGCCTGCGAAGGGGTCTGGTGGCAACGCGTCGTGCGGCACGACCCCGCACGGTACCCGCCGTACCCCCTGACCCGTCCAGATACCATGGGTCGCACCGCCTCCGCCTGCGGAAACCACGCTCGCAGGAGGGGGAGCAAACCGCACGACGGAAGGCATGTCACCCGCTATGACCAGCGAGCTCAACGCTGACGGAGTCCCGGGCAAGTTCGCCATGCTGGGACTGACCTTCGACGACGTGCTCCTGCTGCCTGCCGAGTCCGACGTCGTTCCGAGCGGCGTCGACACGAGCACCAGGATCTCGCGCAACATCACCCTCAAGATTCCGCTGGCCAGCGCCGCCATGGACACGGTCACCGAGGGCCGGATGGCGATCTCGATGGCACGTCAGGGCGGCATCGGCGTGCTGCACCGCAACCTGTCCATCGAGGACCAGGCCCGTCAGGCGGAGACCGTCAAGCGGTCAGAGGCCGGCATGGTCACCGACCCGGTCACCTGCTCGCCCGACGCCACGCTGGCCGAGGTGGACGCGCTGTGCGCGCGGTACCGCATCTCCGGCGTGCCGGTCACGGACGCGAACAACAAGCTGGTGGGCATCATCACGAACCGCGACATGCGGTTCGAGCTTGACCACAGCAAGCGCGTGAGCGAGGTCATGACCAACGGCCCGCTGGTCACCGCGCAGGTCGGCGTGTCGGCCGAGGCCGCGCTGGGCCTGCTGCGCCGCCACAAGGTCGAGAAGCTGCCGATCGTCGACGGCGACGGCAAGCTCAAGGGCCTGATCACGGTCAAGGACTTCGTCAAGACCGAGCAGTACCCGATGGCCACCAAGGACCCGGACGGCCGCCTGCTGTGCGCCGCCGCGGTCGGTGTGGGCGAGGACTCGTTCGTCCGCGCGATGACGCTGGCCGAGGCGGGTGTCGACGTGCTGATGGTCGACACGGCGCACGGCCACTCGCGCGGCGTGCTGGAGATGGTCGCCCGCATCAAGAAGGAGCTCGGCGACTCGACGGACGTCGTCGGCGGCAACGTCGCGACGCGCGCCGGCGCCCAGGCCCTGGTCGACGCGGGCGCGGACGGCGTGAAGGTCGGCGTCGGCCCCGGCTCGATCTGCACCACGCGCGTGGTCGCCGGTGT
Source organism: Lentzea sp. NPDC058436 (assembly GCF_042721515.1). Taxonomy (NCBI): domain Bacteria; kingdom Bacillati; phylum Actinomycetota; class Actinomycetes; order Pseudonocardiales; family Pseudonocardiaceae; genus Lentzea; species Lentzea sp. NPDC058436. The sequence goes on along the minus strand of NZ_JBHXLF010000028.1, from coordinate 30,571 downwards.
CGGCGTGCCGCAGATCACCGCGATCTACGAGGCCTCGCTCGCCTGCCGCGCGGCCGGTGTGCCGGTGATCGGTGACGGTGGCATCCAGTACTCCGGCGACATCGCCAAGGCCATCGCGGCCGGCGCGTCCGCCGTGATGCTCGGGTCGCTGCTCGCGGGCACCCAGGAGGCGCCCGGCGACCTGATCCTGGTCAACGGCAAGCAGTTCAAGACGTACCGGGGCATGGGCTCGCTGGCGGCCATGCAGTCCCGCGGCGAGAACAAGTCGTTCTCCAAGGACCGCTACTTCCAGGACGACGTGCTCAACGAGGACAAGCTCGTCCCCGAGGGCATCGAGGGCCGCACGCCGTTCCGCGGCCCGTTGTCGCAGGTCGTGCACCAGCTCAACGGCGGTCTTCGTGCGGCCATGGGCTACACGGGCTCCCGCACGATCACCGAGCTGCAGGACGCGCAGCTCGTGCGGATCACGGCGGCGGGGCTCAAGGAGTCGCACCCGCACGACATCACGATGACCGTCGAGGCTCCGAACTACACCACCCGTTAGGGTGTTCGGGCTGCTTACAGCACGTTCTTAGAGCTCTGGAGAGGAACCACAGGTGCGCGATCTGGTCGAGATCGGCATGGGCCGGACCGCGAGGCGGGCCTACGAGCTGGACGACATCGAGATCATCCCGTCGCGTCGGACGAGGTCGTCGAAGGACGTCTCCACGACGTGGCAGATCGATGCCTACCGCTTCGACATCCCGCTGATCACCCACCCGACCGACGCCATCGTGTCGCCGGGCACGGCGGTCGCGATCGGTGAGCTCGGTGGCCTCGGTGTGCTGAACGCCGAGGGCCTCTGGGCGCGGCACGGCGACGTGGACGAGGCGCTGTTCCGCCTGGTCCAGGCCACCGAGGACAACGAGGACCCTGCCGCCGCGGTCAAGGTGCTGCAGGAGCTGCACGCCGCCCCGCTGCGGATGGACCTGATCGCCGAGGCGGTCAAGCAGGTCCGCGAGTCGGGCGTCACCGTGGCCGTCCGCGTCAGCCCGCAGCGCGCCGCCGAGCTCACGCCGGACCTGCTGGCCGCGGGCGTCGAGATCCTGGTCGTGCAGGGCACGATCATCTCGGCCGAGCACGTCACGCGCGGTGGCGAGCCGCTGAACCTCAAGTCGTTCATCGCGGACCTCGACATCCCGGTGATCGCCGGCGGCGTCGGTGACTACCGCACCGCCATGCACCTGATGCGCACCGGCGCGGCGGGCGTGATCGTCGGCTACGGCTACACGCCCGGCGTCACCACGACCGACCAGGTCCTGGGCATCGGCGTGCCGATGGCCACCGCGATCGCCGACGCCGCGGCCGCGCGCCGCGACTACCTCGACGAGACCGGCGGCCGCTACGTCCACGTCATCGCCGACGGCGGCGTCACGACCTCGGGCGACGTGGCGAAGTCCATCGCCTGCGGTGCCGACGCCGTGATGCTCGGCGAGCCGCTGGCCGCCGCGACCGAGGCGCCGGGCCAGGGCCTGTACTGGACGGCGGCGTCCGCGCACCCGTCCGTGCCGCGCAGCCTCGTCGCCGAGGCGGTGGACCAGGAGCTCGACCTGCGCAAGCTGCTGTTCGGCCCGTCGGCCGACCCGCGCGGCGTGACGAACCTGTTCGGTGCCCTCAAGCGGGCCATGGCCAAGACCGGCTACTCGGACCTCAAGGAGTTCCAGAAGGTCGGCCTGACCATCCGCGGCTAGAGATCGATTCCAGAAAGGGCGCGTTCCGACCGGGACGCGCCCTTCTGCTTTGCTGGGCGCCGTGCCGCTCGTCGAGATCAACTACGCACCCCACGTCCCGCACGCAGTGCTCAGGGAACTCGCGGCGATGCTCCCGCACGCCGTCTCACTCGCCGTGGAGTGCCCCGAGGAGCCGTACGACGGCGACCTCCAGCCCGGCGACGTGGAACTCCGCTTCCGCCCGCGCGGCCCGTTCGACGTGAGCGGCATGGACGTCGTCGTCGAGGTCCGCTCGAAGTGGTTCGAGAGCCGCGAGAAGAACCGCCAGGAGCGCGTCGACGACCTGTGCGCCGCCATCTCCGACGCAACGGGCCTCGCTGACGTGGGCGTATATCTGAGTCTGCCGATCGCCGCTTGGGCCCAAACCTGATCCTGCAACCGAACGGGCACCCCGCGCGTCCACTTGAGCGTGGATTTGGATTCCTTGTTCGGCGACGGCAAGAACAGTGATGTGGACACGATCGACCCGGACGCCGACGTCCCGGAGTTCGAGGACGCTCCCGAGGAGGACGAAGGTGTCGGGGGCATCGGCTGGAAGATGCTGACCCTGTTCGTCTGCGGCGGGCTGGTGATCACCGGGCTGGCCGTGGCGTTCACGGTGTGGGTCATCGAGGGCCTGGTGCTCTGAGTCGAGGGGCGTCTCTCCAACAGGCGGTCGACCTCTGGACCGACTTCATGACCGCGTCTCGCCCGTCTGAACCGATAGGGGACTAGGCGTTACCGGAAGTAACGCCTACTCTCCGGTTCATGGGTGAACTCGCCGGTAACTTCGATGTCGTCATCGTCGGCTCCGGGTTCGGTGGCAGCGTGGCCGCGCTCCGCCTGACCGAGAAGGGCTACCGCGTCGCCGTCCTGGAGGCGGGGCGCCGGTTCGCCGACGACGAGTTCGCCAAGACCAGCTGGGACCTCCGCCGCTACCTGTGGGCGCCGCAGCTCAGGTGCTTCGGCATCCAGCGCATCCACACCCTGCGCAACGTCATGGTGCTCGCCGGTGCGGGGGTCGGTGGTGGCAGCCTCGTGTACGCGAACACGCTGTACCGGCCCCTCAAGCCGTTCTACGAGGACCGGCAGTGGGCGCACATCACCGACTGGCAGGACGAGCTGGAGCCGTTCTACGACCAGGCGAGCCGGATGCTGGGTGTCGTCACGAACCCCACGACGACCCCGAGCGACGTCGTCATGCAGAAGGTCGCGAAGGACATGGGGGTCGAGGACAGCTACCACCCGACGCCCGTCGGGGTGTTCTTCGGCGAGCCCGGCAAACCCGCCGCCGACCCGTACTTCGGGGGCGCGGGGCCGGAGCGGACGGGCTGCACCGAGTGCGGCAGCTGCATGTCCGGGTGCCGGGTCGGCGCGAAGAACACGCTGGTCAAGAACTACCTCTACCTCGCGGAGAAGCTCGGCGCGAAGGTCTTCCCGCTGACCACGGTCACCGAGCTCCACGAGAACGACGGCAAGTGGACCATCGACACGAAGATGACCGGCGGCAAGGCCACGAGGACGTTCACGGCGGACCAGGTCGTGGTGGCCGCCGGCACGTGGGGCACGCAGCAGCTGCTGCACAAGGCCAAGTCGACCACCCTCCCGAAGATCTCGCCCAAGCTCGGCGAGCTCACCCGCACCAACTCCGAGTCGATCATCGGGGCCGCGCGGTACACGGTCGACCCGAAGACCGACTACACGCAGGGCGTTGCGATCACGAGCTCGATCCACCCCGACGAGATCACGCACATCGAACCCGTCCGGTACGGCAAGGGCAGCAACGCCATGGGCATGCTGCAGACCCTCGCCACGGACGGCGCGCTGAGCACGCCGCGCTGGCTGCAGTTCATCAAGCAGGCCATCAGGCACCCGCTCCGCCTGCTACGGCTCCTCAGCGTGCACCGGTGGAGCGAGCGGACCGTGATCCTGCTGGTCATGCAGAGCCTCGACAACTCCATCACCACGTTCCTCAAGCGCGGCAAGCTCACCAGCAAGCAGGGGCACGGCGAGCCGAACCCGGCGTTCATCCCGGCGGGACACGAGGCGAACCTGCTGGCGGCCAAGCACATCGACGGCATGGCGGGCGGCACGTGGGGCGAGCTGTTCAACATCCCGCTGACCGCGCACTTCATCGGCGGCTGCGCGATCGCGTCCGGGCAGGACCAGGGCGTCATCGACCCGTACCACCGGGTGTTCAACTACCCCGGACTGTCCGTTGTGGACGGTTCGGCGATCAGCGCGAACCTCGGTGTGAACCCCAGCCTCACCATCACCGCCCAGGCCGAACGGGCGTTCTCGCTGTGGCCGAACAAGGGTGAACGGGACGAGCGGCCCGCCCAGGACCAGCCCTACAAGCGGATCAACCCGACGAAGCCGAAGAACCCGGCGGTTCCCGATCAAGCTCCAGCCGCTTTGCGGTTGCCGATCGTGAAGGCGTCCTGACACGGTGGAGGCATGGCCAAGAAGCCGTTCGCCTCCAGCGCTGACCTCGCCCCGAAGGACGAGGTCTTCGTCGAGCTCGCCGAGGGCGTCTACACCCTGACCGCCGAAGGCGACCCCAACGTCGCGGCCATCGAGGCCGAGGACTTCCTGATCTGCTTCGAGGCGCGCGCGACCCCCGCGGCCGCGCGCAGGTGGCTCGCGCAGCTGCGCAAGCACACCAAGAAACCGGTCCGGTACCTCGTGCTCAGCCACTACCACGCCGTGCGCACGCTCGGGGCCAGCGCGTTCGACGCGCAGGAGATCGTCGCCCACGAGATGACGCGGGTGTTGATCGCCGAACGCGGGCAGCAGGACTGGGAGAGCGAGTTCGGCCGCATGCCGCGGCTGTTCGAGTCCCCGGAGGAGATCCCCGGCCTGACCTGGCCGACGCTCACGTTCTCCGACCGCATGACGATCCCGCTGGGCGACGAGCGCGGCGACCTGGTGCTGCAGTTCCTCGGACGCGGGCACACGGCCGGCGACATCGTGGCGTGGCTGCCGCAGCAGCGCATCCTGTTCGCGGGCGACCTGGTCGAGTCGCAGGCCGCGCTCTACACCGGTGACGCGTTCCACGACGAGTGGGCGACGTCCACTTTGGACGAGATCGAGGACCTCGGCGCGGAGGTCCTGGTGGGCGGACGCGGCAAGGTCGCCCGTGACCGCATGGAGGTCGAGGCCGCGATCAACCAGAGCAGGCACTTCCTCAACGAACTGCGCCGCACCGTCGGCGGGGTGCACGGAGAGGGCGGCACGCTCAAGCAGGCCTTCGAACTGGCGCACAGCACGCTCGTGGGCCGCTACGGGCGCTGGCCGATCTTCGAGCACTGCCTGCCGTTCGACGTGAAGCGCTACTGGGACGAGTGCGACGGCAAGGACTGGCCGGAGATCTGGACGGCCGAACGCGACCGCGCCGTGTGGGACGCCCTGCAATGACCGTCCTGGTCGTCGGTGCGGGGCCGGTGGGGCTGACCGCCGCGCTGTTCCTCGCGCGAGCCGGCGTCCCGAGCGTCGTCCTGGAGGCCCAGGAGCAGCGCGACAAGGCCGGCAGCCGGTCGATCTGCGTGCAGCGCGACGTGCTGGAGATCCTCGAACGGATCGGCGTCGGGCAGGCCGTCGCCGACGCGGGCGTCACCTGGTACACCGGCCGCACCTACCACCGCGACCGCGAGGTGCTGACCCTGACCTTCCCGGAGGGCAAGGGTTTCCCGCCGTTCGTGAACACCCCGCAGACCGTCGTGGAGCAACTGCTGGAGGAGCGGGTCCGCGCCGAGCCGTTGATCGAGCTCCGCTACGGGCACCCGCTGGAGGCACTGGCCCAGGACGTCGACGGAGTGTCCACTCAGGACGGAATCAGGGCCACCCACTGCATCGCTGCGGACGGCGCGCACTCGAAGGTCCGTCAGCTGCTGGGCATCCCGTTCGAGGGCTTCTCGTTCGACGACAGGTTCATCATCGCCGACGTCCGCGTCGACCTGGACTTCGAGGCGCCCGAACGCCGCTTCTACTTCGACCCGCCCTGGAACCCCGGCCGCCAGGTCCTGCTGCACCCGCAGCCGAAGGGCGTCTGGCGGATCGACTGGCAGGTCGCCGAGGACGTTCAGCTCACCGACGAGCACGTCCGCGCGATCGTGGGCGACAGGCCGTACGAGGTCGTCTGGCAGTCCACCTACCGCTTCCACCAGCGCAGGGCCGCGCGGTTCCGCGACGGGAGGGTCCTGCTCGCGGGCGACGCGGCGCACGTGATGAGCCCGTTCGGCGCCCGCGGCCTGAACTCCGGGATCTGCGACGCCGACAACGCGGCCTGGAAGATCGCCGCCGACCGCCGCGGTGAGGCGGGCCCGCACCTGCTCGCCTCCTACAACACCGAACGCGGTGCCGCCGCCGACGAGAACCTCCGCATCACCGGCGAGACCATGCGGTTCCTCGTCCCGGGCACGCCCGAGGAACGAGAGCACAGGCGGCGCGCGCTCGACACCGGCGAGGGCATCGACTCGGGCAAGCTCTTCACCCCGTTCGCCTACGAGGACGGCGGCGTGTTGATCGCCGGTTCACGCACGGCAGGCCCAGGATTCACTGTCAGGGACGGCCTGTTGATCCGACCGGACGGCCACGTCGCCGGACCGGACGGCGAGGAGACGAGACGGCGTGCACTCGGCTGGTGATCCGCAGAACACCCTGTACGCGCACCGGAAACCGCTCGCGGTGGTGAGGTGCGCGCGGGTCGAGGACGTCCAGGCGGGCCTGGAACGCGCGGCACGCGCAGGCATTCCGGTCGCCGCGCGCAGCGGTGGCCACAGCTACGCGGGTTACTCGTGGCCGGACGGAGGTCTCGTCCTCGACCTCGCGGGGTTGTCGGACGTGCGGGTCAACGGTCGGACGGCGACCATCGGTGCCGGCGCGCGGATGCACGACATCTACGAGGCGCTCGGAGCCGCGGGTCAGGCGTTGCCCGCGGGCACCTGTCGTTCGGTCGGCATCGGCGGACTTGCGCTCGGCGGCGGAATCGGCGTGACCGCGCGCAAGTACGGCCTGACCTGCGACCACCTCGTCGACGCGCGGATCGTCACCCCGGACGGCGTTCTGCGCACGGCCTCGGAGGAGCCGGACCTGCTCTGGGCCTTGAAAGGCGGCGGTGGCGGCAACTTCGGCGTCGTCACGGAGTTCACGTTCCGCACGGATCCGGCACCGGACCTGACCGTGTTCGGCCTCGACTACCCCGAGGGCACGGCGGACGTGGTCGACGCCTGGCAGGAGTGGATCGCGGACGCGCCGGACGAGTTGTGGACGAGCCTGCGCGTCGACTCCGGCCCGAAGTCGGTGCCGAGCGTCAGAGGCGCGTACGTGGGAGCTGCGAAGGACCTGCACCGGCTTCTGGACCGGATGCCGCCCGCCGAGCGCGAAGTCGAGGAGATGACCTACCTGCAGGCGATGCGCCACTACGCGGGACCTGCGGAAACCGGCGAGCCGTACGTGGCGTCGTCGCGGATGTTGCACGCGCCCGTGCCGGGGTCGAAGGTCGCCGCGCTGATGGACGGGCGGCCGCCGTGCATGATCCAGTTCGACTCGTTCGGCGGCGCCATCGAACGGGTCGCGCCCGACGCCACGGCGTTCCCGCATCGCGACGCCACGGCCAGCGCCCAGGTCTACGTGCTCCTGGGCGACCTGACCGAGGCGCGGGCCCGCGCGCTGCTCGCCGGCATCCGCGACGGGCTCGGCGCGGGCACCACCGGGTACGTGAACTACATCGACCCGGAGATGCCCGACTGGCCGACCGCCTACTACGGCCGCAACCTGGTGCGGCTCAAGGAAGTCGCGGACCGGTACGACCCCGATCGCGTGCTGGCGTTCCCGCAGGGCCTGTAGCTGGATTCCTGGCCTAGACCTGGATTCCGGTCAGCACGGTGATGCGTTCCTCGGTGAAGTCCTCCATCGCCGACCGCACGCCCTCGCGTCCGGTACCCGAACCCTTCACTCCGCCGTACGGCATCTGGTCCGCGCGGTAGGACGGCACGTCACCGATGATCACGCCACCGACCTCCAACTCGGCCGCCGCCTCGAACGCCACCTGCACGTCGCGGGTGAACACCCCGGCCTGCAGCCCGTATTTGGAGTCGTTGGCCTGTGCGAACGCGTCCTCGACACCGTCGGCGACCGACACCACGAGCACCGGCCCGAAGATCTCCTCGGTCCAGACCTTGGCGGTCTTCGGCACGTCCACGAGCACGGTCGGCTCGACCGTCGCCCCGGTCCGCTTGCCGCCGAGCAGCACACGGGCGCCGACGTCGGTGGCCATGTGGATCCACTCCTCGACGCGCTTGGCGTTGTCCTCGTCGATCAACGGCCCGACCTCGACCTCGGGGTCGTGCGGATCGCCGGTCTTGAGCGCTCCCACGGCTTCCACGAGCTTCGGGACGAACTCGTCGGCCTTCGAGCGGTCCACGACCACCCGCTGCACGGCGATGCACGACTGCCCGGCCTGGTAGTTGCCGAACGTCGCGATGCGCTGTGCCGCGTGGTCGAGGTCCGTCCAATCAGGACAGATGATCGCGGCCGCGTTGGAGCCCAGTTCCATCACGACGTGCTTGCGCGGCGCGGCGTCCATCAGCGACCAGCCGACCTTCGTGGACCCGGTGAACGAGATGACCGGCAGCCGCTCGTCCTTCACCAGCGCGTCCATGTCCTTGCCGCGCACGGGAAGGATCGAGAACGCGCCCTCCGGCAGGCCGGTCTCGGCGAGGATCTCGCCGAGCAGCAACGCGGACAGCGGCGTTGCCGAGGCGGGCTTCACGATCACCGGCGCACCCACCGCGAGCGCCGGCGCGACCTTGTGCGCCACCAGGTTCAGCGGGAAGTTGAACGGCGCCACCGCCAGCACGGGCCCGCGCGGCACGTGCCGGACGATCGCCATCCGCCCCACGCCACCGGCCTCGGTGTCGAGCCGCTGCAGCCCACCGGTGAACCGGCGCGCCTCCTCGGCGGCGAACCGGAACGTGTTGACCGCGCGCTGCACCTCGATCTCGGCCCACCTGAGCGGTTTGCCGTTCTCGGCGGTGATCGTCTCGGCGATCTCCTCCGCGCGTTCGGCAAGGGCCTTGGAGACCTGCAGCAACGCCTCCGCCCGCACGTGGGCGGGTGTTCGCCGGAACTCCTTGCCCACGGCCGCCGCCGCGGCGATCGCACGTTCCACCTGATCTCTGCCCGGCACGGCCACCGAGGCGACCTCGGTGCCGTCGAACGGGTGGAGAACCTCTAACGCCTGCTCGCCCTGCTCGGGGCGGCCGGCGACCCAGCAGGGCCGGGGTTGCGGGGTGAACGCGTCCATGGGCCCCACGTTAAGCCCTGGTGGCCTGCACGTACCTGATGAGACCCAGGTAGTGGCCGACATGCCCTTCCGCGCGTTGGAGCACGAACGCCGGATGCTCCCGGATCGTCCGGATCATGTCCTCCAACCGGATCAGCACGTGCTCGGGTTCGTACTCGATGCCGTACGTCTCGCAGAACAGCTCCGTGCGCCGTTCGCGGTCGTCCGGCAGCGCCAGCACGAACTGGATCAACGCCCAGCTGACGTCCCACCAGCGCGGACCCGGATGCGCGCTGTCCCAGTCGAAGACGCCCGTCGGCAGGCCGTCCTGGAACACGATGTTGTACGGCGCGAAATCACCGTGCAGCAGCACCTCCACCGGCTCGCGTGCGGGGTGCTGCCAGCCGTCCCGCAACGAGACGAACCGTCTCGTCTCGTCGTGCAGCCGCCGCAGCAGCAGTGCCGACTCGATCAACGCCCTGTCGTCGTCCGGCGGCACGTGGCCAACCTCACCCGGCAGGTAGCTGAGCAGCTCGTGCCCGTCGTCCAGCCCCAGCGGCACCGGCGCGATCCCCAGAGGTGCCAAGCCGCGCAACAACTCGTGCACCCGAGGCGCCCACGGCCCGGCGGGCCTGCGCACCGCGTCACCCACCCTGAACACCTGGTTCAGCCCGCCACCGGTCAGCAGTTCACCGTCCACGCATGAGATCCTTGGCGACGTGTCCGACACCAGCAACCGCCCTGTTCTCGTCGTCGACTTCGGCGCCCAGTACGCGCAGCTGATCGCCCGCCGCGTGCGCGAGGCCCAGGTCTACTCCGAGGTCGTCCCGCACACCGCGAGCGTCAGCGAGATCCTCGACAAGAACCCGCTCGCCATCGTTCTGTCCGGTGGCCCGTCCAGCGTGTACGCGGAGAACGCCCCGCAGGTCGACCCGAAGCTGTTCGAGACCGGCGTCCCGGTCTTCGGCATCTGCTACGGCTTCCAGGCGATGGCACGCGCACTCGGCGGCGCGGTGGAACAGACCGGCACCCGCGAGTACGGCCGCACGGACCTCGGCGTGGCCGGGACGGGTGGCGCGCTGCACGAGGAACTGCCCGGTTCGCACCCGGTGTGGATGAGCCACGGCGACGCCGTCACCAAGGCGCCGGAGGGCTTCACCGTCACCGCGACCAGCGAGGGCGCGCCGGTCGCCGCGTTCGAGGACACCGAGCGCCGCTTCGCCGGCGTCCAGTACCACCCCGAGGTGCACCACTCGCCGCACGGCCAGGAGGTGCTGCGCCGGTTCCTGCACGACATCGCGGGCATCCGTCCGCAGTGGACGACGTCGTCCATCGTGGACGAGCAGGTCACCCGCATCCGCGAGCAGATCGGTGACGGCAAGGCGATCTGCGGCCTGTCCGGCGGCGTCGACTCCGCCGTCGCCGCGGCACTGGTCCAGCGCGCGATCGGCGACCGCCTCACGTGCGTGTTCGTCGACCACGGCCTGCTCCGCTCCGGCGAGCGCGCCCAGGTCGAGCGCGACTACGTGGCCGCCACGGGCATCCGCCTGGTCACGGTCGACGCCCGCGAGCGCTTCCTCGACGCCCTGGCCGGCGTGACGGACCCGGAGGAGAAGCGCAAGATCATCGGCCGCGAGTTCATCCGCGTCTTCGAGCAGGCCGAGCGCGACCTCAAGGCAGAGGGCGACTACAAGTTCCTCGTGCAGGGCACGCTCTACCCGGACGTCGTCGAGTCCGGCGGCGGCGCGGGCACCGCGAACATCAAGTCGCACCACAACGTCGGCGGCCTCCCGGACGACCTCCAGTTCGAACTGGTCGAGCCGCTCCGCGCGCTCTTCAAGGACGAGGTCCGCCGAGTCGGCACCGAACTGGGCCTGCCCGAGACCATCGTGCAGCGCCAGCCGTTCCCCGGCCCGGGCCTCGGCATCCGCATCATCGGCGAGGTCACGCAGGACCGCCTCGACACGCTGCGCCAGGCCGACGCCATCGCCCGCGAGGAGCTGACGGCCGCCGGTCTCGACCGTTCCATCTGGCAGTGCCCGGTCGTGCTGCTCGCGGACGTCCGCAGCGTCGGCGTCCAGGGCGACGGCCGCACGTACGGGCACCCGATCGTGCTGCGCCCGGTGTCGTCCGAGGACGCGATGACCGCGGACTGGACGCGCCTGCCGTACGAGGTGCTGGAGCGGATCTCGACCCGGATCACCAACGAGGTGGCGGAGGTCAACCGCGTGGTGCTGGACGTGACGTCCAAGCCGCCGGGCACCATCGAGTGGGAGTAGAGACGTGAGAAGGGCCCCTGGGAGACCAGGGGCCCTTCGCGTTTCAGGAGTTCTTGCGTCTCAACGAGTTCGTCAGCAGCACCAGGCCGACCAGGATGGCCGTTCCTCCCAGCGCCCACCGCAGGTCGAACCAGAACGTCCCGTTGCTCAGCACGTAGGCCGCCATCAGCCCGCCACCGATCCCGAAGACCAGCCCCAGCGGGTCGATCCGCCTGCGCATCACCGGCTGCTGCTCAGTCACGGAGCACCCTCACCTCTCCGACGCTCGTCAGAACGTCCAGGTCGATCTTCAAGCCACCCTCGCCGTTCGCGCCCAGGTCCGTGCCGTCGACCTGCACGCCGCTGCCGTCCGCCTTCCTGTCGAGGCAGTCGAGTTCACCGATGGAGTCCGCCTCGCACCGGAACGTCACGTCCGCGTTCGCCGGCACGTGCACGATCACCTCACCCAGGTTCGTCTCGACCTGGGTCTTCACCGAGCCGGAGTCCGGGAGTTCACGGAGGTCCAGCACCACGCTGCCGACGCCCAGCTCGTAGCGGGACTTGACCTCGTCGAGCGTTTGCGGTGTCGCGTCGAGGTTTCCCACGTTGGCCGGGCCGTCGAACTTCACCGCGGTCAGGCCGAAGCCGACCACCGACAGCGGTACCAGCAGCCAGATCAGGCCGCGGCCGCCGCCGGTGAACGCGCCGACCAGCAGGCCCGCCGCCAGCACCGCGATCACGAGGCCGATGACGTGCGGCGCGGTGAACCACGGGATCCACGTTCCGGCGATCGCGGACGCAGCTCCCACGAGCAGCGCCACGCCCAGCGTCACGCCGCTCACGCGCGGCTTGCGCGGGCGGGGTGCCGGCGGCTGCGGCCTCGGCGTCGGTTCCGGCAGGTCCCACGCGAACGGCGCAGCCCCCAGCGGGTCCCAGGCCGGTGCCCCCGGCACCGGTGGCGTCGGCGGCGGGTCGGCGAGCGTCGTGGCCGGCTGCAGGTGCCCACGGTTCTTCTGCAGCAGGTAGATGCACGCGACCGACGCGGCGATCGTCACGAAGACCTGGAACCCGCCGCTCCCGAACGTGAACGCGAGCGCGGGGAACATCAGGAAGCCCAGCAGGACCGTCTGGCCCTGGGACACCGAGCTGTGGCCCTTGTTGATCAGTGCTTCGAGCGGCGACACCTGGTCGCCCTCCTCCGGCAGCAGCAGCCAGCCGGCGAGGTACATCGGCAGACCGACGCCACCCGACAGCGCGAGCGCGACGAACGCGATCCTGACGATCACCGGGTCGATCTGGTAGCGCAGGGCGATCCCGGTGGCGACGCCTCCGAGCTTGCGCCCTGCACGGGGCCGCACCGGACGGTGCGCCCAGAACTCTCTGAGCGTGTCCGCCACGCCCTGCATTGCCTTCTCAGTCCCGCTCACGAGAACAAGGTTGCTACGGCAAGCTCTCAGCCACATCAGGGACCAGCCCTGATTCAGGGAACCGGGGTCATCCCTGATGAACAACTCACGAGGACGTGTGACGATCGGATGGTGAGTGCACGGATTGAGCCGATGCGCCGTCGCCGCACCGGCCGGGTGGTCGCGGGCGTCGCGAGCGGACTGGCGGACCACCTCGGCGCGCCCGTCTTCTGGGTGCGCGCGGTGTTCGCCGTGTTCGCGGCGTTCAGCGGGGTAGGGATCATCGCCTACGGGCTGCTCTGGATGTTCGTCCCGCAGTCGGCGGTGGCGGAACCGGAGACCGACAACGACCGCAAGGAGTGGCAGCAGGCCGTCGGCCTGGCGGCGCTCGGCGTCGGCGTCGCGGTGTTCACCGGCCTGCTCGGGGGAGCGTGGAGCGGGTGGATCACCGGGCCGATCGCCGTGGCGCTCATCGGCGCCGCGGTCGTGTGGCGCGAGGCCGACGAGGCGCAGCGGCGCCGCTGGCGGGACGGCGCGTTCTCGCAGGGGAAGGCGGGAGTCGTGCGAACGGTGGCGGGAGGTGCGCTGGTCGTGGCGGGGGTCGCCGCGTTCCTCGTGGTGAACGACTCCATCGCCAACCTCTCCACCGTCGTGCTCTCCGTGATCGCCACGCTGGTCGGCGTGGCCGTGCTGACCGTGCCGCTGTGGATGAGGCTGGTGCGGGACCTCGACACCGAACGCCGTGCGCGCATCCGCACCGAGGAACGCGCCGAGATCGCCGCCCACCTGCACGACTCGGTGCTGCAAACGCTTGCCCTGATCCAGAAGCAGTCCGAGTCGTCGCGGGAGGTCAAGCGACTGGCCCGCGGCCAGGAACGCGAGCTGCGCAGCTGGCTCTACGGCCGTGAGGTCGGGGAGCAGCCGCACTCCATCAGCGTCGCGATCGCCCAGGTCTGCGCGGACGTCGAGGACGACTTCGCCATCGCCGTTTCGCAGGTCGTCGTCGGGGACTGCGAGCTGGAGGACGGCATGTTCGCGCTGGTCCAGGCCTCGAAGGAGGCGATGGTCAACGCGGCCAAGCACGCGGGGGTGGCCGAGGTCAGCGTCTACGCCGAGGTCGAGCCGGAGAAGGTCACGGTGTTCGTGCGCGACCGCGGCAAGGGCTTCGACCCCGAGACCGTGCCCGAGGACCGGCATGGCCTCGCGGGGAGCATCCGGGGGAGAATGACGAGGCACGGCGGGGAGGTGCGACTGCGCACGGCTCCGGGAGAGGGGACCGAGGTGCAGCTCGAGATGCCGAGGAAGCAGGAGGCCAGGACGTGAGCGTGAGGGTGTTCCTGGTGGACGACCACGCGTTGTTCCGCGCGGGGGTGCGTGCCGAGCTCGACTCGATCACCGAGGAGATCGAGGTCGTCGGCGAGGCCGGAAGCGTTGGTGAGGCGGTCGCGGGGATCGCGCACCACAAGCCGGACGTCGTGCTGCTGGACGTGCACATGCCCGACGGCGGCGGCGCCGAGGTGCTGCGGCAGATCCGCACCAAGATCCCCGAGGTCACGTTCCTCGCGCTGTCGGTCTCGGACGCGGCCGAGGACGTCATCAACGTCATCCGCGCCGGTGCCCGTGGCTACGTGACGAAGACGATCTCCAGCCAGGAGCTGGTCAGGGCCGTCGTGCGGGTCTCGGAGGGCGACGCGGTGTTCTCGCCGCGCCTCGCGGGGTTCGTGCTGGACGCGTTCGCCGACCGGCCTGGTGCCGCGCCGATCAGCGACCCCGAGCTCGACCTGCTGACGCCGCGCGAACGCGACGTCCTGCGGCTGCTCGCCCGCGGATACGCTTACAAGGAGATCGCGTCCGAGCTGTTCATCAGCGTGAAGACGGTGGAGACGCACGTGTCGAGCGTCCTGCGGAAGACCCAGCTCTCCAACCGGTACGAGCTCTCCCGCTGGGCGACGGATCGCAGACTGGTCTGAGGGGCTTTGATCAAAAAGGTCGCCCGCGGTGCCACCGAGGTGTTGGCGCCGTGGGTCTGGGTGATTTTGCTGCCGTTCGGTGTTGCAGCCGCGACGGAGAGCATCTGGGGAACGTTGCTGTGGGGGTTCGTCGTCGCGTTGACGGCGTCCGTGATCCCGATGGCCGTCATCGTGCGTGGAGCGCGCAAGGGCAAGTGGGACGGCCACCACGTCACGAACCGCGAGGGCAGGGTCGTCCCGCTGGTCACGGCGGGTGCGTCGCTGGCGGCCGGCACGGTGATCATGTTCCTGGGCGACGCGCCGCGGAACATGCTCGCGCTGGCGGGCAGCATGTTCGCCTCGTTGATCGTCAGCATGGCGATCACGTTCGGGCTGAAGTGGAAGATCTCGCTGCACGCCGCCGTGGCGTGGGCCGCCGTGGTGACGCTGGCGATCGTCTACGGGCCGTGGTGGCTGCTTCTGGCGCTGCCGGCCGCGCTGGTGGCGTGGTCGCGCGTCGAGCTGGGTGACCACACGACGGCGCAGGTGCTGGCGGGGTCGGTGATGGGCGTGGTCGTCGGAGGCGGCAGCTTCTGGCTGCTCAGCTGACCCGCTTGGTGCTGACGATCTTCATCTGGTTGTCGACGTTGCCGACCTCGATGTCGTAGACGCCGTTCTCGGTGACACCGGCCTTCGTGGTGATCAGGCCGATCTTGACCACCCAGTTCGCACCCTCCGACCGGACCTCGCCCGGCCCGGCGAGTGAGACCTCGGAGTAGTCGTTCCACCTCTTGCGGTACTCGCCGATGGGCTCGGTCGCCTTGCCCCTGAGGTTCTCCCACGCCTGGTCGGGGCTCTCCGGCAGCAGGCGGTAGTGCTCCTGGACGAAGTAGTTCGCCTGGTCCGCGGAGTAGTAGACCGCCGGCTGCTGCTGGAACCCACCCTGGTACCGGGGGTTGACGCCGCCTTCGGTACCGCCCCAGTACGCGGCCGCCGCGCCACCACCGATCCCGAGCAGTGCGATGACCGCGAGGATGATCAGGATCCGCTTGTTCGGCGGCTTGAGCCTGGGCTGCTGCTGTGGGATCTGCAAGGGCTGCGACGGCTGCTGCTCGGCGGCCAGCAGGTCGGCGGCCTCCTGCGCGGTCGGCCGGTCCTTGGGGTCCTGCGCGAGCAACCGCACGAGCAACGGCGTGAGCTCGCCCGCGCCCTTGGGATCGCGGATCTGGCCGCTCGCCGCGCGGTAGATGAGGCCGAAGCTGTTGTCGCTGGGCCCGAAGACGGACTCGCCCTCGATGGCCGTGTAGATGGTGGCGCCGAGCGAGAACACGTCGGACGCCTCGTCGGGCTGCTCACCGCGCGCCACCTCGGGAGCGAGGTAGGCGGGGGTGCCCGAGATCATGCCGGTGTCGGTCATCGTGCCGTCGCCGGACGCCTTGGAGATGCCGAAGTCGGTGATCTTGACCGTGCCGTCGTGGCCGATCAGGACGTTGCCGGGCTTGATGTCGCGGTGGACCAGACCGGCGGTGTGCGCCGCCGCCAGCGCCGAGGCGACCTTGGCCCCGATGCTCGCCGCCTGGGCCGGCTTGAGCGGCCCGCGCTCGGCGATCAGCGCCGAGAGGCTGTGCGAGGCGAGGTACTCCATGACGATCCACGGCTGCTCTTCGTCGGTGCTCACGACGTCGAACACGGCGATCGCGTGCTGGTGGTGCAGCCGCGCGGCGTTGCGTGCCTCCCGCATCGCGCGCTGGTGGTCGCCGGTGATGAGCTCCTTGACCGCGACCTCGCGGGCCAGCACCTCGTCGCGTGCTCGCCAGACCACCCCCATCGCACCGCTGCCGATGCGCTCGAGCAGCGTGTAGCGGCCGCCGATGGTTGTCACACCCTGAGACTAGTCAATCGCTCAGACGAGCATCCGGCGTTCCCGCACGCGGGGTGGTGCAGATCGCTTCGAGCCGAGTTCACCGGTGGGGACTTCCGTCTGGAACCCGCTCAGCCTGTTGAGACGTGCCGCCGTCGCTGCCCACGACGCCGAACACCGCGTTCCGGTGGTCTCCGGTGACGAGCTGGTCGGCCACGCTGCCCCGCGTGCCGGCACCTCGTCCCGCGCCCGTACGACCACCGAGGTGGATCGCCAGTGGACTAGTCGATCGTCGAGACCAGCTTCTGCAGCTCGCGGTCGAAGTCGATCCACAGGTCCTCCTCGCCCGGCTGGACGACGTCGTAGGAGGCGTCCAGGAACTCCGCCACGTCCTCGGCGACGGCGCTGAGGATGGCGAAGCCGGTCGGGGCGTTCAGCTCGACCAGGACGCGCTCCGGGTCGTCGGAGGCGGGCCTGACGAGGATGTCGCCCTCACCGGACGGCGTCAGCAGGCCGTCGGCCAGCAGGTCGCGGGCGAACATCCACTCCACGCGGCCGGAGCCCGTGAAGAAGATGACGGCGACCGCGTAGGGGTCCTCCGGGTCGTAGACGAGTTCGGCCTCGACGGGCGCTGGAGGCGCGCCGGGGGCGAGGAGCTGAAAAGTCGTCCGCGTGGTGACCTTCAGGTTTTCGTTGTTCATGTCGATGTCCCTTTCAGGCTGGTCTCCATGTCCGCTCACAAAGAGGAGACGGCCAACCAGCCCGATAAGGACGCGATTCGTCTCGGATCCATCCTATTGGGGGAGACGTGCGTCTCACCGTTCAGCGTTTGACCAGGTCGCGTGTCTCGTTTGGTGAGACGGTCTGACCTGCCGAGACGGACCTCCGCCGGGTCAGTGCGACGCCCAGGAGCACCACCAGCATGCCGGCGACGACCCTTGCGTTGAGTTGCTCCCCGAGGAAGATCGCTCCAAGGAGTACCGAAACCACGGGCAGAAGGTAACCGACGGTAGTCGCCGTCGTGGCTCCCTCGTCGGCGATGACGCGGTAGTTGAGGATGAACGCGACGCCCGTGCCGAAGACGCCCAGGATGATCACGGCGGCGACGCCGACCCAGTGCAGGTGCAGCGGCTGCAGGCCGCCGAACGGCGTCGCGAGGATCAGCATCCCCATCGCGGTGGTCAGCTGCATCGCGGCGAGCTGCGTCGAGGTGGCGCCCGTGCCGACCAGGTAGCGGCCGGCGTAGGAGTAGCCGATGGCGTAGCTCGCGGCGCCGATGAGGCACAGCACGGCGCCCCAGCTCGCGATGCTGTTGGCCGACTGCCACGGCGCGAAGATCAGCAGCACGCCCGCGAAGCCGAGCCCGAGGCCGAGCATCCGGACCAGGTCGCTGATCTTCTCCGACCCGAGCACGAGGCCGATGGCCAGCGCGAACAGCGGCGTCGTCGAGTTGAGCACGCCGGAGACGCCGGAGTCGACGGTCTGGCCGCCGAACGCGAACAGCGTGAACGGGATGGCGCTGCCGAACAGCGCCACGAAGAGCATGTGACCCCAGATCCGGCGGTCGCGCGGCAGGGACATCTTCGCCAGGGCGAGCACGACGAACAGCACGAGCGCTCCGAAGAACGTCCGCACGAGCGAGATCTGCAGGGGCGCGAGACTGCCGAGCGCGAGCTTCATCCACAGGAAGCTGGATCCCCACAGCAGGGCGAGCACGCCCATCCTGATCAACGTTCCGCGTTGGTTCACACGTCAACCATGCGCCCTCCAACACGTGAAAACAATTTAATAGTTGTGGGCAACCTTTAAGCGCAACTGTATGGTCGGAGCATGCTGGACGTGCGACGAATGCAGGTGCTCAGGGCCGTCGTGAGCACGGGTTCCATCACCGCCGCGGCGACGAACCTCGGCTACACCCCGTCCGCCATCTCGCAGCAGGTCGCGGGCCTGGAGAAGCAGGCGGGACTGCCGCTGCTGGAACGCGTCGGCAGGGGCATCAGGCCCACCGCGGCCGGGCGCCTGCTCACCGAGCACGCCGCCCGCCTCGCCGAGCAGCTGGCCGAGGCCGAGAGCGCCCTCACGGCGTTGCGCAACGGCTGCGCGGGCACCCTGCGCGTCCGCTACTTCGCCACGGCCGGTGCGGCTCTCGTGCCGCCCGCGGTGGCGACGTTCCGGGCGGAGCGCTCCGGTGTCGAGCTCGACCTGAAGCTCACCGAGCCGACCGACCCGTTCGTCGAACTGGCGGCGGGACGCGCGGACGTGGCGATCACCGTGCTGGAGCAGGACGCACCCGCGCCCGAGGGAATGATCGCCCGGCACCTGCTCGCCGACCCGTTCTACGCCGTGCTCCCGCGCGGCCACGCCCTGGCCCGCAAACGCGTGCTGGACCTCGCCGAGCTGGCCGACGAGCCGTGGATCGACGGGGACTGCGGCGCGCCAGGACCGTGCGGGGACCTCGTGCGCAACGCGTGCGCAGGCGCTGGGTTCTCACCGAAGGTCGCCGTGGAGAGCGACGACTACACGACGGCACAGGGGTTCGTGGCGGCCGGACTGGGCGTCACGATCATCCCGAGGCTCGGGCTGGGCTTCGCGCACCCCGGCGTCGTCCTGCGCAAGGTGCGCAACCCGGAACCGGTCAGGCACATCCACGTCGTCTACCGCGAGGACGCCGCGTGGAACCCGGCCGTGCTGACGCTGGCAGAGGCTTTGGAGAAGGCCGCGCGGGCGAGTTGACCCGCGCGGGTCCTCAGGCGCTGCCGAACGGCTTGTCGTAGCTCAGCAGGAAGTTCGGCGAGCGCCACTCCAGCGAGACCTGCCGCTGGATCGTCGACTTCGACCCGTCCTTCTTCTCGATCTCGACCGTCACCACGAAGTAGTAGGGCTGCCGCTCTTCGACGTTGGTGACCTTGGCCTTCTTGACGCCGCCCCAGAACGACTTGAAGCCGTCCATGCCGCCGGGGTACTGGCCCTGGAAGTTCCCGTTGCCCATCGCCCAGGCGTCGCCCGGGCTGCTCGGCGCCGTCTGGAAGTAGTCCTCCAGCAGGCCCTTCTTGTCCTCGTCGGTCGGCGTGTCGGTCCACTGACCGGCCTTGCCCGCGGACTTCGGCGGCGTTGACGGGCCCGCGGAGTCGTTGCCCTGCGTCTGCTGGGTCGACGTGTTGGAGCCGGCGTTGTTGTTGCCCGTGCCGTCGTCCCCGCCACCGCTCGAGATCATGCTCGCGAACATGATGCCGATGACCGCCGCGGCCACGATGGCGAGCGCGGTGTAGACCGTCGACTTCTTGCTCTTCGACGACGACAGCGGTGACGGCCTCGGCTGCTTCGGGCGCTGCGAGTACTGGGGCGCGGCGGCCGGGCGGTGGTTCGGCGGCTGCTGCTGCGTCGGCACGGCGCGCGGCGGCGTGTGCAGGTCGACGCGCGTCGCGTTGGGCGGCGGCGCCTGCTGCTGTGCCTGCGGGGGCGTCAGTGCCCTCGTGGCTGCCACCTGCGGCTGCTGGATCGGCGCGCCACGCCACGACGGCGGGTGCGTCGGCGCGACCACGGCGGGCGTGAACGCGGGTGCGGCCTGGCCGTTCGCGACGGCGGCGAGCGCGTCACGGGCCTCGGCCATCGTCGGGCGGTCTTCCGGCTCCGCGCGCAGCAGGCGCATCAGCAGCGCGGTCAGCGGACCGGCGTTGCGCGGCGGGTTGACCTTGCCGGACGCGACCTTGTGCAGCAGCGCGATCGTGTTCTCGCTCAGCCCGAACGGCGGTTCGCCCTCGATCGCGGCGTACAGCGTCGAGCCCAGGGAGAACACGTCCGACGGCGAGCCGGGGTCGTAGCCCTTGGCCACCTCGGGTGCGAGGTAGGCAGGGGTGCCCGCGAGCATGCCCGTCGCGGTGACGGTGACGTCACCGGTCGCGCGGGAGATGCCGAAGTCGGTGATCTTGACCGTGCCGTCGTCGCCGAGCAGCACGTTGCCGGGCTTGATGTCGCGGTGCACGATGCCCGCGTTGTGCGCGGCGGCCAGCGCCGAGGCCACCTGCATGCCGATCGACGCCACGTCGCGCGGAGGCAGCGTGCCTCGCTCGGAGAGCACTGCGGACAGGCTCTTCGAGGGCAGGTACTCCATGATCAGCCACGGCTGGCTGTCGTCCTCGGCAACGTCGTAGACGGCGACGGCGTGCGGGTGCTGCAGCCGGGCCGCGATGCGACCCTCCCGCATGGCCCGTCTCTTCGCCTCGTCCGTGTCAGCTTCGGCCAGTCCGGGCTGCAGGAGGAGTTGCTTGACCGCGACGGTGCGGTGCAGGCGTTCGTCGTGTGCCGTCCAGACGACGCCCATGGCGCCGCTGCCGATCCGCTGGCTCAATCGGTAGCGACCAGCGACCAATCGGCCATCGTCGGTCACAGTTGCTCCCCGCTGTGCGGTCACTTGCTCTCTGTTCAACGGCTGATCACACCTTCGGGTTCAGATCACCCATAGGTGCGGGTACCCACCATACGAGATTTCTACGGCGCAATGATGCTTAGCCCGCCGGAGGCGGTGGCGGCACTGTCGTCGTCGTAGTGGTCGTCGTCGTCGTAGTCGTCGTTGTGCTGGACGGCTTCGAAGGCGGCGGCGTAGTTGTCGTCGTCGTGGTGGTCGTAGTGGTGGTCGTCGTCGTTGTAGACGTCGGTTCCTGCGTTGTCGTTGCCTCAGGCGTGGTTGTCGTCACCTCAGGTGCCGAAGTCGTCGTGGGCACCGTCTGCGACGAACTCGCGGGCGGCACCACCGGGGTCTTCTGCTCCTTGTTGAACACCCCGAGCGCGACCATCAGGCCACCGATGACCAGCAACAACGCCAACACCACCGCCGCGATCACCAGCGGCCTGTTGTTCTCCTGCCCCCTGGGCGGCGCCATCGGCGGCGCGGTCCTCGGAGGCGAGGTGCGGGGCGCCGCCCGGACCACGCGGGTCCGCTCGGGCTCCACGATCGTCGTCGGGTCGGGGCCGGCGATCACCGCGAGCCCGTTGAACGACGGCGAACGGCCGTTCGTGACGGCGTTGAGCACCTCGCGCGCCTGGGCCATGGTCGGCCTGTCGTCCGGCTCGAAGTTGAGCAGGTACAGCAGCGTGTCGGCGAGCGGGTGGTCGACGGTCGGCGGGTTGATCCGCCCGGCCGCGACGGCGTGGAGAACACCGAGAGTGTTCTCGCTCACTCCATAGGGCGGCTCGCCCTCCATCGCGGCGAACAGCGTCGAACCGAGCGAGTAGACGTCGGAGGCCGGCGTCGGGTCCTGGCCGCGCGCGATCTCCGGCGCGAGGTACGCGGGCGTGCCGGCGATCAGGCCGGTCTTGGTGACCGTGATGTCGTCGGACGCGCGCGAGATGCCGAAGTCGGTGATCTTGACGACGCCGTTCTCGGCGATCAGCACGTTGCCGGGCTTCACGTCGCGGTGCACGATCCCCGCCGCGTGGGCAGCGGCCAGCGCCGCCGCGCACTGCGCTCCGATGCTCGCGACCTCGACCGGGTCCATCGGCCCGCCCTCCGCCAGCGCGTCCGCGAGGCTGTAGGACGGCAGGTACTCCATGACCAGGCACGGGACGCCGTCTTCCTCGACGACGTCGTACACGGCGATGGCGTTCGGGTGGTGCAGCTTGGCGGCGATGCGGCCCTCGCGCATGGCGCGCTGGATGGCCTCGTCCTGCTCGGCCTCGTCGAGGCCGGGTGCGAGCAGCAACTGCTTGATCGCCACCTCACGGCCTAGGCGTTCGTCGTGGGCCCGCCAGACGATGCCCATCGCGCCGGAGCCGATGCGGTCGAGGAAGCGGTAGCGGTCGGCGATCAGACGGCCGTCCGAGGTGCCGGACGTCGTCACAAGCCCACCCCGTGGGTGCTCGAAGGCGTGACTGCGGCTGCGGCAGCAGATCCCACGCTCGTGCTCCTCGTGCGGTAGTCAGCGGGTCGTCCGGAATGCCCGCACAGGGTACCTGCCGGGGGCCGTCGCTGAGCTACCTGTCGTACATCAGTTCGCCGGGGCGAAGAAGTCGAATCCGCCGACGACGTCGCCCACGGTGTCGAGCACCGGGTCGAGGACACCGAGGTCCACGCTGACGTCAGCCGGGTTGGACGGCGGGGGAGTCGAGTTGTCCGAGCTGGGCGGCGTGCTGGTGCTGTTGCTCGGCGGGGGCGTGGTGGACGAGCTGGGCGGAGGAGGCGTCTGGCTCGACGGCGGCGTGCTGGTCTCCGTCGACGACGACGGGGGCGTCGAGGTCGAGGTCTCCGAGCTGGGCTGCTGCGTCGGTTCCTGGGTCTGCGTCTGGGTCTGCTGCTGCGTCGGGCGCTGCTGCTGGGTCTGGACGTACGGGGCGACGCGCGTCGTCTCTTCCGTGGTCGGCGCGGCCTCGGTCTCGCTCGTCTCGGACTGCTGCGTCTTGTTCGACGGCAGCTTCACGACGCCTTCGGTGCCGGCGCTCGCGCTGCGGGCCTGGCCGCGCTCGTCGAACCGCACCTCGGCGAGCGGGCGCTCGTCCGGCGAGGACAGCCAAGAGGAGGCGGCGAACGCCACGGAACCGCAGATGATGACGCCACCGCTGGCGGCAGCGGCCAGCTTGCCGACGGTGAAACCGCCGCGCTGGGTGTCGTCGGAACGACCCTCCCTGCGCAGGAGCTCGGTGATGTGCAGCTCCTTCATGGGCTGCTTCTTCTTGCCGCCGGACTTGACCGGCTTGAACTTCACGGTCGGCTCGAAAGCCTCGGGGGTGAAGTCGTCGGTGATCACGGGGATCTCGACGGTCTCCGCCTCGCGGCGGGCGATCAGCTCGGCGACGGACAGCTGCCCGGTCGACTCGGCCGAACCGCTCAACCGCCGACGATGGTCCTCAATCGACACCGCTCGTTCACCCTTCCAAGTTCGCGTTCGCGCACTGGCGGGAACATGGATACCGAATCGTGACCCGAGATGTAACCCCTATGGGGGAATTTTCACGACCGGAGACCGGTTTTCGCGACGAGCGGTCACCGTTCGACTGCGAACGGCGAACCAGTTGGGTGCGACCTAACTTCCGGTGCCTAGCTCCGCTGCGCCGAAAGGACTTCAGTTCCGATGATCCGCGGCTGCGTCGTCTTCGTGAGCCAGAAGATCTGCTCGATCCGCAGCCAGCTCCCGTCCGCCTCCTGCATCGAGACGACCGCCAGCACCGAACCGTCCGGGCGCACCGACGTCTGGTCGACGTTCACGACCTTGACCGTCCCCCACGACCTCACGAAGTCCGCGGGGTTCGCGCCGACCAGGTCCGGCGAGAGCAGCTTGGCCGCGGAGCCGGGCTTGGTCGTCAGCAGCTCGTAGAACTTCTTCACCACGTCCACCTGCGGCAACGGGCCGACCGACACCTCGGGCGTCGACGGCTCTGCGCTCGTCGGTGCCGGAGCGCCGGTCTCCAGCAGCAGTGCGGACGGCTGCGGCATCGGAGCCGCGGCGGCGGCCGGGGTGGTCGGCGCAGGCGGGCGTTCGTTCGGCAGCTGGGCCGAGAGGACGTCGGGACGCAGCGCGCTCGACCCGGACAGCGCGACCGGGCGGTCGGTGACGGGGACGCCGACGTTCGCCGGGCGGTTGCCGGCCAGGATCGCCGCGCCGGCGACGGAGGAGACGAGCACGATCGCGCCGGTGAGCAGGCCCGCGACCTTGGCGGTGCGGCTCGACTTCGTGCGGCGGCGACGGCCGGGTGTGACGGGTATCACCGCGGTGGTCGCGGTCATGTTCTCGGTCGGGCCGAGCAGTGATGTGACCAGAGCGTCGGTGGCGGCCTCCTCGTTGGAGAGGATCCGCATGGGGCCAGGCTGCTGCTTGATCAGCTCGGCCACGCTGATCGAGCCGACGCGGGTGTGTCTCCGGCCGGTCGTCGCGGGACGCTGCACTGCTCTGGTCCTCCGTACTGTCCGTGTGCACCTGAAGACGTACCGTGGCCGTGCATGAAGACGCCAGTGTCTGCGTGGACTTCACCCGTCCGTGGCGACCAGCGGTCTTCAGGGGTTCGCTCGATGGTGCTACTTAGTACGTTCGGTAGGTCCGGCCGCGACCTTTAGCCACTTCAGCCGCCGACCTTCAACCGTTCACCGTTGATCAGCGGCAGGTCGCCGAGCGTGAAGCTGAGCTCGCGCTTCTCGGTGCTCACCGAGCCGTCCTTCTTCGTCACCTGCAGCAGGCTCACCGTGAGGCCCTTGCCGGGATCGACCGCGATCTCCTTCACCTCGATCAGCGAGATGTCGGCCAGCCTGCCTTCGAGCAACGCGTCGGCGTTCGAGCGCACGGTGTCCGTGGTCATGGCGAGCGCCGTGTCCGCGTTCGACGCCATCGCGCTGTAGAAGTGCTCGGTCTGCTGGGCGATCTTGCCCCCGTCGACGACGGGGGCCTGGGTGACCGGCACGGTCGTGATGACCGGCGGGGCCGTCGCGGACGGCTGGGGGTTCGGCGCGGAGGCCTGACCGCTCGTGCCGGGAGCGCTGCTCGACCCGGTGCTCCTGCCGGTGCCGGGTGCGGGCGCGTTCTGACCCGTCCTCGCGGCCGACGGCCTGGTGCCCCCGGTGGCCGACGTGGTCGTGCCGCCCGTGGGCAGCGCGGAGATCATCGGCACGTCCGAGGGGTAACCGGGCAGCCCGACGGTCTCGACGTCACCGCTCCCGCTGACCAGCTTGGCCGCGGCGACGCTCAGGCCGACCAGCACGAGCACCGAAGAGACGACGGCGAACCAGGCCGCCCGCCTCCAGGTCCGCGGCGGCGTGACCGAGGCGGGCACGAGCCCGATGTTGAACTTGCGCAGGCCGTCGGTGTCCTGCAGCGGGTCGATCTGGCGGCGGCGGGGCAGCGGGATGCTGTCGCCCCCGACGAGGGGCCGCGCCCGCGGCGGCTGCGGCCCGTCGTCCAGACGATGTTTGCCCGGCAGTTCGTCCATCCCCGACACCCCTCTGCGACGCAATCAGAGTAGGGCCGTCCGGAGGTACCGAAGCAACCAAAAGGGGGTGTTCAGGACGAGTGACACTCTTTTGTGTGAAGTTGTCAGCGAGGCGGAAGTTGCGCTTGACCGCTGTTGAGCTGCTTGCGCGTGTTCTGCACGCCGTTGAGCGCGACCAGACCGCTGCCGCCCGCGATCAGCGCGCCGATCACGTCGGCGCCGAGCGAGTCGCCGCCGGTGATCAGCAGACCGATCACCGCGCCCGCGGTGGTGATGATCGCGGTCTTCCAGCGGCTGCGGACGAACTGCGAGACGGGCGCTCCGGAGATGCCCTTCTTGTTCGCGGCCGAACCGAGCAAGCCCAGGTAAGCGTCGTGCGCCAAGGCGGCGATCAGGCCGGCGATGGCGATGAGTGCGGCGATGAGGCCCATGCCTCCAGTGTGCCCTCAGATTTTTCCAGTGGACCATCCGTGATCGCCCTGATATCCGATTCGGGTGGACATGTTCTGGCACGACGACTGCCTTGAGCACGACGCGGGCGAGGGCCTGTGGGAGCTGCCCGGCTCTTGGCCCTGGCTGGACGTCGCCGAACCGCACCCGGAGAACGCGGCGAGGCTGCGCACGTTCCGGCACGCGCTGACGCACGGACCGGTGGCGCCGTACTTGAGATGGCACGAGGGGCGCCATGCGTCCGTGGACGAGCTTCTGCGCGTGCACACGGCGGGGTACTTGGACTCGTTGCGCGTCTCGGAGCGTGTGGCGCTGGAGGTGAACACGGTCGTGGGGCCGGAGACGTGGCGTGCGGCGTCAGCGGCGGCGGGCACGGCGTTGGCGGCGCTGGAGTCCGGCGCACCGCTGGCCTACGCGCTCGTGCGTCCGCCGGGACACCACGCGCAGCCGGACATGGCCGACGGCTACTGCTTCGTGAACAACGCGGCGCTGGTGGCGGAGACCGCGCGACGGCAGGGGCTGCGGGTCGCCGTTCTCGACTGGGACGTGCACCACGGCAACGGCACGCAGGAGGTGTTCTACGACCGGCCGGACGTGCTGACCATCTCGGTGCACATGCGGCACGGGTCGTGGGGCACGAACCACCCGCAGACGGGCGCGCCATCAGAAGTGGGCGCCAACGGCAGGAACGTGAACATCGAGCTGTCGCTCGGCGCGGGCGACACGACATATATACGTGCGCTCGATGAAATCGCGTTCCCGCTGCTGCGCGATTTCGAGCCGGACCTGCTGGTGTGCGCGTCAGGGTTCGACGGATCGGCGTTCGACCCCAACGGCAGGCACAACCTCACGGCAGACGGGTACCGCGAGATCGGCCGCCGGGTGGCGTCGTTCGGGACGCGGGTCGTGCTCACCCAGGAGGGCGGCTACCTGCGCGGGTACTCGGCGCTGTGCCTGCACGCGCTGGTCGAGGGCCTGCTGCGGCTGCCGGAGCCGTTGCTGGAGGACCCGCTGGCCTACGTGCCGGACGACTCCCAGCTCGCGGACGCGGACTTCGAGCGCGTTCGCGCCGCCCTGGCGCCTCATTGGCCCGGCGTCCTGTGACGCCGGGCCGGGCGTTGCCTACCTGCCGAGCGGGCCGCGGCCCATCTTGAGCAGGATCATCGCGAGGTCCTTGCCCTCGGGACCGAGCGGCTTGTAGCGGTTGAGGACGTCGATCTCGCGGTTGTGCACGATCTTCGTGCCGCCGGCGGCCATGCGGGCGGCGCCGATGATCTTCGACACGTCGACGCGCCGCTGGACCAGTCGGAGGATCTCCGCGTCCAGGTGGTCGATCTCCTCGCGCAGCTGGTTGATGTCGGGTTCGGTGGTGGTATCCATCGTCATGACCTCTCGAGAACTTCGAGTCCCGGCCCGGAAGCAGCGAAGCCCCGGTGTCCGAGGACTCCGGGGCTTCGCGGTGGCTTTGTCTGCGCTAGACGACCACGGGAGCCGGAGTCCGGGTCCCGTAGAAAAACTCGAAGAACGTCGCGCGCACGGACCTAGTGTGCCACAGGAAGCCGACCTAGGCTGCTCCAGTCTCATCCACGACCGTTTGGGGTCACCGTGAAGCGCGTACTGGGTGTGGCTTCCGCTCTCCTGCTTTCAGCGTCCGTCACCACCTCCGCCGGCGCGGCGGAGACGGGGTGGGCCGGCGTCGAGCTGACGCCGTCGGCGGGGTGGAAGGTCCTGCAGTCCGGGTACTGGTCGATGCGGGGTGGCTGGCCGGGCACGTTCGACATCAACATCACCAACCGGTCCGACCGCGACGTCACCGACCTCCACGTCCGCATCTCGCTGCCGCCGAAGAAGCTGGCGGTCACCGGGTACGAGGGCGAGTACTGGAGGTGCTGGGACGTCGAAGGCGGCGCGGGTGCGGAGGGCGTGCACTGCGCGGCGGCCTTCATCGCCGTGCCGGGCGAGGCGTTCCCGACGCTGAAAGTCCACACGAACGGGCTCGAGCACCACAGCGACACGATCGACGTCTACGCCGAGTCGAGCGGCACGGAGGCCACGCACGCGGGCGTCCCGTACCGCATCGATCTGAGCACCTGATCGAACACATGGTCGGGCGGTACCGGATTCGTCGGTGCCGCCCGGTACCGTGGATGGACGATGAGCGCCTTGTTCGACTTGCCCTCAAGTCCCCCCGTTTCCCGCGCGGGTCACCTGCTCGACGATCTGAACCCCGCGCAGCGCCGTGCCGTCGAGCACGCCGGTTCACCCCTGCTCGTGGTGGCCGGCGCGGGCTCCGGCAAGACGCGCGTCCTCACCCGGCGGATCGCGTACCTGCTCGCGGCTCGTGACGTGCATCCCGGCGAGATCATGGCCATCACGTTCACGAACAAGGCCGCCGCCGAGATGAAGGAGCGCGTCGCCGACATGGTGGGCGCCCGCGCCCGCTCGATGTGGGTGTCGACGTTCCACTCGATGTGCGTGCGCGTGATGCGCCGCGACGCGAAGACCCTCGGCATGTCGTCGAACTTCTCGATCTACGACAGCGACGACACGCGCCGCCTCATCACCCTCGTCGCGAGGGACCTCGACCTCGACCCGAAGAAGTACGCGGCCCGCACCCTCGCCGTGCACATCTCGAACCTCAAGAACGAGCTGGTCGACGCGGAGACCGCCGCGGCCCAGGCCACGAACGACCTGGAACGCCGCGTGGCCGAGGTCTACGCGGTCTACCAGCGCCGCCTGGCGGAGTCGAACTCGCTCGACTTCGACGACCTCATCATGAGGACCGTCGAGCTCCTGCAGCGCTTCCCGGAGGTCGCGGAGCACTACCGCCGCCGCTTCCGGCACGTCCTGGTCGACGAGTACCAGGACACGAACCACGCGCAGTACACCCTCGTGCGCGAGCTCGTGGGCAAGGCGGGCGGCGAGATCCCCCCGGCGGAGCTGTGCGTGGTGGGCGACGCGGACCAGTCGATCTACGCCTTCCGCGGCGCCACGATCCGCAACATCGTGGAGTTCGAGCGCGACTACCCGGACGCCACCACGATCCTGCTGGAGCAGAACTACCGCTCCACCCAGAACATCCTGACCGCCGCGAACGCGGTGATCTCCCGCAACCCGAACCGCCGCGACAAGTCGCTCTGGTCCGACCTCGGCGAGGGCGAGAAGATCGTCGGCTACGTCGCGGACCACGAACACGACGAGGCCGCGTTCGTCGCGAACGAGATCGACCACCTGGTGGACAGCGGCGAGGTCAACAACTCCGAGATCGCCGTCTTCTACCGCACCAACAACCAGTCGCGGGTGTTCGAGGAGATCTTCATCCGCCTCGGCCTCCCGTACAGGGTCGTCGGCGGCGTCCGCTTCTACGAGCGCCGCGAGGTCCGCGACGCCCTCGCCTACCTCCGCACCCTGGCGAACCCGGAGGACACGGTCTCCCTCCGCCGCATCCTCAACGTCCCGAAACGAGGCATCGGCGACCGAGCGGAAGCGTGCGTCTCGGCCTACGCGGAACGCGAGCGGATCAGCTTCGCCGCAGCCCTCCGCGACCTGGACAACGTCCCGATGCTGAACCCGCGCTCCCGCAACGCGATCGCCGGTTTCGTCGAGATGATGGACGAGCTCGGCGAGATGGTCGCCAGAGAAGACGACGTGGCCGACATCCTCGAAGCGGTCCTGGACAAGACCGGCTACCGCACCGAGCTGGAAGCCAGCGAGGACCCCCAGGACCACACGAGGGTCGAGAACCTCAACGAACTGGTCACCGTCGCCCGCGAGTTCACAGAACTGGAACTCCCAGAAGGCGCGGACCCGGTCCCGTCCCTACCGGCCTTCCTGGAACGGGTCTCCCTCGTCGCAGACGCGGACTCGATCCCGGACGCCGACTCCGACGGCGTGGTCACCCTCATGACCATCCACACGGCCAAGGGCCTCGAATACCCGGTCGTCTTCAGCACGGGCTGGGAAGACGGCGTCTTCCCGCACATGCGAGCCCTCGGCGACCCAGCCGAACTGGCAGAAGAACGCCGCCTCGCCTACGTGGGCATCACCAGAGCCCAACGCCGCCTCTACCTCTCGCGAGCCCTGGTCCGCTCAGCCTGGGGCCAGCCCTCGGCGAACCCGGCCTCCCGCTTCCTGGACGAGATCCCCCAGGACCTCATGGACTGGCGCCGAGTGGAGCCCTCCCGCTCAGGCCCGGCGGCAGCCACGACCTGGGGCCGCTCAGCCTCAGGCGGCATAGCCTCCCGAGGCCTCACCCGCCCAGCGCCAGGCAAGGCGGGCTGGAAGGACGCCCCGGCCATGAAGCTGGAAGTGGGCGACCGAGTCACCCACGACAAGTACGGCCTGGGCAGAGTGGTGGCAGTGGACGGCGCGGGCCTGAGGGCAACGGCGACGATCGACTTCGGCGGCTCAGGCACAGTCCGCCTGATGCTGATAGGCAGCGTCCCGATGACAAAACTCTGACAAGGGCAGGCTCAAGCAGGGGTACCCCCTGAAATTGCATCCCCCACAGCCCAACGTAGCGACGAGGTCTGACACTCCCGCGAAGCCGAAGGCGAGCAGGATGATCGCCCGCGAAGCCGAAGGCGAGCCGTCCTTACCAAGAGGCCTGGGTGAGGTGGTTTCGTCACGAGTCGTGCCATAGCTCTTGCTGCACCTGAGTAGGGGGGTGTTTAAACAAACCCGAAATGAAGGTTGTGTAGACGA
>NZ_JBHXLF010000027.1:0-90706 GCF_042721515.1 Lentzea sp. NPDC058436 | reverse complement strand
GACGAAAAGCGTGTCCGCTTGACACCCCTCTTCAGGTGCAGCAAGTGCTATGGCGCGACTCGTGATGGGACCCCACCGCCGGTTCTTCTTGGTAAGGACGGCTCGCCTGCGGCATCGCGGCAATCGTCCGGCTCGCCTGCGGCATCGCACCTGTCATGCGGCTCGCCTGCGGCATCGCATCCTCACCTCGGCGCGCTCACCTCGGCCTGCCCATCTCAGCCCGCCCGCCTCGGTGCGCTCGCCTCTGCCTGCCTGCCCACCTCGGCCTGCCCGCCTCAGGCCGTTGCGGCCTGGTCCGCCAGCCTCTTCGCCACCGCCAGCACCTCCGGCAGGATGCGGTTCACCGCGTCCTTCGTGAGCCTGCCCTCCGGACCCGACACCGACACCGCCGCCAGCGTCGGGCCGCCCACCACCGGCACCGCGATGCAGCGCACGCCGAGTTCCTGTTCGGACTCGTCCAGCGCGTAGCCGCGCTCCGAGATCTCGTCCAGCGAGTCGAGCAGTTCGGACGCATCTGTGATCGTGTTCGACGTGTACGCGGGTAGGCCTGTGCGGTCCAGGAGTGCGCGTACGTCGGCGCGGGAGAGTTGCGAGAGCATCGCCTTGCCTACGCCGGTGCCGTGCGGCAGCAGGCGGCGGCCCACCTCTGTGAACATGCGCATCGAGTGCTTTGAGGGCACCTGCGCCACGTAGACGACCTCGTCGCCGTCCAGGACGGCCAGGTTTGCCGTCTCCTCCACCGAGTCGACCAGCTGCGAGAGCAGGGGGCGGGCCCAGGTGCCGTATTGGCGTGAGGCGGTCTCGCCGAGGCGGATCAGGCGCGAGCCGAGGGTGTAGCGGCGGTTGCTGTTCTGGCGCACATAGCCCAGCGTGACAAGGGTGCGGATGAGGCGGTGGATCGTGGGCAGGGGCAGGCCGGACGTGGTCGCCAGCTCTGACAGTGATGCCTCGCCGCCTGCGTCTGCCAGGCGTTCTAGCAGGTCGAACGCTCTTTGCAGGGACTGCACGCCACCTGTGGACACGTGCGGCTCCTCCCGTTGCAGTTCCGCAATGCAAAAACTATAGTCCACACAGCAAAACCGAGAGAGGTGGATCCAGGTGCAGGTCCTGACCGAAGAGGCTCTTGAGTTCGTCGCGAAGCTGCATGAGGCGCATGCCGCGCGCAGGGACGAGTTGCTCGCTCTTCGGAAGGAGCGGCGGCCTCTCGGGTTCCTGGCCGAGACGCAGGGCGTGCGTGACGGGGAGTGGCAGGTGGCTTCTGCTCCCGAGGCGCTGCGGGACCGGCGCGTTGAGATCACCGGGCCCACCGAGCGGAAGATGACGATCAACGCGCTCAACTCCGGGGCCAAGGTGTGGCTCGCGGACCTTGAGGACGCGAACACGCCGCACTGGGACAACGTCGTGCAGGGCCAGGTGAACCTGTACGAGGCGGCGCGCGAGACGATCGAGTTCACCTCGCCCGAGGGCAAGGAGTACAAGCTCAAGGGCGGGCCTTACCCGACGATCGTGGTGCGGCCGCGCGGGTGGCACCTCGACGAGCGCAACCTCCAGTTCGGCGGCAAGAACGCCGTGGGTGCTCTGGTGGACTTCGGGCTGCACTTCTTCCACAACGCCGAGCTCGGCAAGCCGTACTACTACCTGCCGAAGATGGAGTCGCACCTCGAAGCGCGGCTGTGGAACGACGTCTTCACGACGGCGCAGAAGCTCAAGGGTGTTCCGCACGGGACGATCCGGGCGACTGTGCTCATCGAGACGATTCCCGCCGCGTTCGAGATGGAGGAGATCCTCTACGAACTGCGTGACCACGCGTCGGGGCTCAACGCCGGACGGTGGGACTACCTCTTCAGCGTCATCAAGTACTTCCGGGACGCGGGTGCGGACTACGTGCTGCCGGACCGCAACAGCGTGACGATGACGGCGCCGTTCATGCGCGCGTACACCGAGCTTCTGGTGAAGACGTGCCACAAGCGCGGGGCGTTCGCCATGGGTGGCATGGCCGCGTTCATCCCCAACCGGCGTGATCCCGAGGTCACCGAGAACGCGCTGCGCAAGGTCCGCGAGGACAAGACGCGCGAGGCGACCGATGGTTTCGACGGCTCGTGGGTGGCGCATCCTGATCTCGTGCCGATTTGCCGGGAGATCTTCGACGGGGTGCTGGGCGGCAGGCCCAACCAGATCGACAAGCAGCGGCCCGAGGTCAGCGTCACGGCCGGGCAGCTGCTCGACTTCAAGTCGGCGGGCGGCGCGGCGACGCGGGCCGGGCTCGAAGGCGCCGTCGACGTCGGCGTGCGGTACATCGCGTCCTGGCTGGGCGGCAACGGCGCGGCGGCGATCCACAACCTGATGGAGGACGCGGCCACCGCGGAGATCAGCAGGTCGCAGATCTGGCAGTGGATCAACAACAAGGTCGTGCTCGACGACGGCACGCAGGTCACGCCGGACGCGGTGCGCGAGGTCCTCGGCAGGGTCGGTGCCGGGCTGGAGGGCCCGCACGTCGCGGCCGCCGTGGAGCTGTTCGAGCAGGTCGCGTTGTCCGAGGACTTCGTGGACTTCCTGACACTGCCCGCCTACGAGCGCATCTGATGTACGAGACTTCGCTGTCCCCTGAGGACGTCGCGCGGGTGACCGCGCGTCTGTCCGATGTGGAACGCAGCTTTCCGGTGGGCCGTCAGCCCGTGCACACGTGCTACGTGCCCGCCGGGCGCATCATCGGGTCCACGATCGCCGACTGGGGGCGCGAGGCTCTGGAGTCGATCGAACCGGACCTGCTCCCGCCGCTGCCGGACGGCGTGCTGGAACGGGTCGAGGCGAAGCTCCGCCGGGAGCCGGTCGAGGACCTGCGGATCGACTTCGAGGACGGCTACGGCGCGCCCGAGGACGACGTCGAGGACATGGACGCCGAGAGCACGGCGATCCTGCTGTCGCGGTGGATCGACGACGGCAGCGCGCCGCCGTCGATCGGGCTGCGGATCAAGTCGTTCGACAACGCCGAACTGCGCGAGCGTGGCCTGCGCACGCTGGACATCTTCCTGACGGCACTGGGTGAGGTGCCGCCGGGCTTCGTGATCACGTTCCCCAAGGTGACGTCGGTCGAGCAGGTCGAGGTCTTCGGCGAGGTGCTCGACCTCTTCGGCAAGGACCTGAGGTTCGAGATCCAGGTCGAGACCACCCGGTCCGTTGTGGACGGTCAGGGCCGGCTCGCGATCCCGCGCTTCATCGAGGCGGGCCGCGGTCGTGTCACGGGTCTGCACTTCGGCACCTACGACTACACGGCGGACTGCGGGCTGTCCGCGGCGCAGCAGCACCTCGCCCACGGCGCGTGCGACTTCGCCCGGCACGTCATGCAGGTGTCCGCGGCCGGCACGGGCGTGCGGCTGTCCGACGGCTCGACCAACGTGCTGCCCGTCGGAGACCAGAAGGAACTCGGCTGGGACACGCACTACCGGCTGACGCGGCGTTCGCTGGAGCACGGCTTCTACCAGGGCTGGGACCTCCACCCGGCACAGCTGGTGACGCGGTACGCCGCCGTCTACGCCTTCTACCGCGAAGGCCTGGAGGCCGACGCGGCACGGCTGAAGTCGTACGTGCAGCACATCTCGGGAGGCGTGCTGGACGAACCGGCCACCGCCCAGGCACTCTCCGCGTTCTTTCTCCGCGCGGTGGACTGCGGTGCGCTCGATCCGGTGGAAGTGCAGGCCGCGACGGGACTGGACGAGTCAGCACTGCGGGGGCTTGTAACCCGATCGAGCTGACCGAGTCCTCACCCGTTCGTGTGGTTCTGTCCATGGTTGTCGAATGTTCCCGGCAATGGGTGCAGGGTGGCCCGCATGAGCATGCGAGCCGGCCTCTGGACCGGCCTACCCGACCTCGACTCCGCGGAGCACAAGTACCAGGTCGTGGCGTGCGAGGCGGATGTCGACACGGTGATCCGGCTGCTCGGCAGGCCCGAGTGCAACGACGGGTCGCTCGACCACTTCGGCCGCGACCTCACCCCCGAGGGGGAGCCGGACCACAACGTCGTGCTCGCCGTGCGCGGCGCGTGGGGCTACATGTACTACGTCGACGACGTCTTCATGGGCTGGCCCAAGGGGTCGCCGGAAGCGCCGTACGTCAACGAGAAGTACACGGACTTCCCGCCCGGTGTAGGCGTTCCGCTCGACCTGTACCGGCGCCTGCTGATCGAGTTCATGGTCACGGGCCTGCGGCCGGCGAGCGTCGGCTGGTACAGCGAGGCCGACCTGTTCCACTCGTGGCGCGACCAGCAGATGTCGTTGCGCACGAAGGAGAACCACTGATCGCCGCGGCTGGTTGAATGGCCTCATGAGGGCCGTGGTGATGGGTGGGGGAATCGCCGGCTTGCTGGCGGCGCGCGTGCTGGGCGAGTCCCACGAGGTCGTCGTGCTGGAACGGGACGAGCTGACCGACGAGGCCGAGCCGCGCGCGGGTGTGCCGCAGGGCAGGCACGTGCACGGGTTGCTGGTCAAAGGTGGCGAGCTGCTGGAGGAGCTGTTCCCCGGCCTGCGCGCCGAACTCGTCGAGGCCGGTGCGGCGCTCGCCGACGCCGGTGAGATGCGGATCCTCAACCCGCAGGGCTGGCTGGCCTGCACGCCCACGGGCCTGCCGCTGCTGTCGCTGAGCCGTCCACTGCTGGAGACCCGCGTCCGGCGGCGGGTGACGGCCGAGATCAGAACCGGTGTCCACGTCACCGGGCTGTCGTTGCGCGACGGCCGGGTCGACGGTGTGCTCACGCGGGACCACGGCAGGATCGACGCGGACCTGGTGGTGGACGCGTCCGGCCGGTCGTCGAAGCTGCCGGCCTGGCTCGCGGAGGCCGGGATCACCGTGCCGGAGCCCGAGGTGGTGGACTCGCGCACCGGGTACGCGACGCGGATCTACACCGCGCCGGCCGACTTTCCCGTGGTGTACGCGGAAAGCCTGTCCGCGCCGAACGTTCCGAGGGGCATCGCCGCGATGCGCGTGGAGGGCGACCGGCTGATGGTCACCGCGCAGGGTGCCGCCGGTGACCACCCGCCGCGCGACCTCGACGGGTACCAGGAGTTCCTGGACTCGTTGCGGGTGCCGATCTCGAAGATGCTCGCGGACGCCGAACCGCTCACGCCCGTCTACCTGTTCGCCCGCACGGCCAGTCGCCGCAACGCCTTCGAGGCCACCGGCAACTGGCCGGGCGGGCTGGTCGCGGTGGGGGACGCGGTGTGCGCCTTCAACCCCGTCTACGGGCAGGGCATCACCGTGGCGGCGATGGAGGCGTTGTTGTTCCGGCGCCACAACGACTTCAGCGCCAAGGGCTGCCGCTCGTTCCAGCGGAAGGTGGCGAAGACCGCGAACGGTTCGTGGGCGATGTCGAGCAACGCCGACCGCAGCTGGGTCGAGGACAAGTCCGGCGGGGTGCTGGGCTGGTACCTCAAGAAGTGGCAGGCCGGGATCGTGCACGACCCCGACCTGTTCCGGCGCTTCGTCCGGGTCGCGCACATGGTCGCCTCACCGGCGAGCCTGTTCAACCCGGTCGTGTTCAGAAGGCTGGCAAAGTACTCCAGGCAAGCCCCGCGTCCGGTGCGTCGTCCCGGAGGATCGAGCCCTCGATGAGCCCGTACGGGCGGTCCGCGGCGTAGAACACCTCGTTGTCGTTCTCCAGGCCGAACGCGCTCAGGTCCACCAGGAAGTGGTGCTTGTTCGGCATGGAGAGCCGCACCTCGGCGACCTCGGAACGGGCGTTCAGCACGGCCTCGCCCATCGCGTACAGCGTCTGCTGCAACGACAGGGAGTGCTTGTCCGCGAACGTCTTCAGCATGATCGACCGGATCTCCGCGAACGACTTCGCCCAGTCGACGTCCGTGCCGGCGTAGCGCCAGCGGGCCGTCACCGACGTCGCGAGGATGCGGTCGTTCGTCTCCTTCAACGTCGTGTACGGGTCCTTGGGGTAGCCGTGGAACTCCGACCCGGTCGACTTCAGCACCACGAGGTCACGTACGCCTGACACGACCCACGCCTGGGACCCCTCGACCGTCACGGCGGTGGTGCGCTTCTCGTTCGACCCCTGCGCGAACGCGTGGTCGTGGCCGTCGATGCGCTCCCACGCGTGCTCGTCGATCAGGATCCGGGCGCCCGTGATCGGCTCCTGCGAGCCCACGAAGTGGCGGCCGAGGCGCAGCGCGAAGTCCTCGATCTCCCCGACCGGCGCCTGCTTGGCGAACGCGTAGACGGTGTTCTTCTGCGTGTCGGTCGCGAGCACCTTGGCGTTGTCGCCGGTGAGGTGAGTGTCGGCGAGGTCTCCGCGCAGCGAGGTGCTGACGGTCAGGTCTTTGATCGTGTGCACGGAACCGTTGCGCGACACCGTGACGAGGCGGTTCTCCGCCTTCCCGTACTGGTTGGGGCCCAGGACGATGGCCATGAAATCAGCTCCCGATCAGCTTCTGCAGCCGCAAGGCGGCGATCTTCGCGAGTTCGTCGTTCACGACGCGGAGCTCGACTTCCGGCGGGTTGTCCATGCGACTGGACAGGTTGTCGAGCATCTCCGCACCGCTCAGGCCGGTCGCGCACACCAGGTAGATGTGCCCGAACCGATCCTCGTACGCGGCGTTGGCCTCCGCCAGGCGATCAGCCTCGGAAGCGTCCACACCGGACTGTTCTGACCGCGACCACCTCGCCGACACCCCACCTGTCTTCTGTCGTTCGCCGATGCGCGGGTGCCCGGCGATCGCGCCGAGCACCTCCTCGTCGGAAAGTCCTTGTGCGGCAACCGAAGAAGCCGCGAGGAGAGCATCCATCGACGCGTAGGGCCTGCCCGCCGCCACGGCGTCGATCCAGCGGGGTACCGCGAGGCACTCGGCGAGCTGTGGACGGAGTTCGGCCTCCGGGGCGCTGTTGAAGCTGTCCACGGTTCTCCAAGTTTCTACATCGCGGAATTGAACTTCCACATTCTTGACCCGGGCCGCGCGGGATGTCTAGTGTCTCCGTAGTACGAAATTCTACTTCCGCAATGTGGAAGGAACGGGCCGAAGATGTTCGACGCAAACCTGTCCATGCTCTTCACCGAGCTGCCGTTGCTGGAACGCCCGCGAGCCGCGCGCGCCGCCGGGTTCGACGCGGTCGAGATCTGGTGGCCGTTCGCGGAAGCCGTACCGGAGACGCGCGAGATCGAGGCGTTCGAGAACGCGATCGTCGACGCGCAGGTCCGCCTGGTCGGCCTGAACTTCTACGCGGGTGACATGCCCGCGGGAGACAGGGGACTGGCGAGCTGGCCAGGCCGCGAGACCGAGTTCCGGACGAACGTCGAGGTCACCGCGGCCATCGCGGGCCGGCTCGGCTGCCGCACGCTCAACGCGCTGCACGGCAACTTCGAGACCACCGCGCAGACCGTCTCCAACTACCGCTTCGCCGCCGACGTCGCGGCGGAGATCGGCGCGCAGATCGTGATCGAACCGCTGAGCGGTGCGCCCAAGTACCCGATCAGGACCGCCCACCAGGCGTTCGAGCTGATCGACGAGATCGACCGCGGCAACGTGAAGCTGCTCGCGGACCTCTACCACCTCGCCACGAACGGCGACGACCTCGACCTCCTCGCTGACCACGTCGACCGCATCGGTCACGTGCAGATCGCCGACGCTCCCGGACGCGGTGAGCCCGGCACCGGCGAGCTCGACCTCTTCGGGCACCTCGCGAAGCTCCGCGCCAACGGCTACGCCGGCTTCGTCGGCGCCGAGTACAAGCCCGTCACCCACTCCTTCGCTTGGAGGGATCAAGCATGACCAGGATCGGATTCATCGGCCTCGGCATCATGGGCAGCCCGATGGCGGCCCACCTCGTAGCCGCCGGGCACGACGTGACGGGCTTCGACCTCAGCCCCGCCTCGCTCGACAAGCTCACCGCCGACGGCGGCAAGGCGGCGTCGAGCGCGCAGGAGGCCGTGAGCGGCGCCGAGGTCGTCATCACGATGCTGCCGAACCACCCGCAGGTCGAGGCCGTGACCAGCGAGGTCACCTTCGACGACGGCACGCTGCTGATCGACATGAGCACGATCCGCCCGTCCACCTCGATCGAGATCGCGCAGAGGCTGACGAACGTGCGGGTGCTCGACGCGCCCGTCAGCGGCGGTCAGACCGGCGCGGTCCAGGCGTCGCTCAGCATCATGGTCGGCGGCACCGAGGCCGACTTCGCCGCCGCCAGGCCGTTCCTGGAGGTCGTCGGCAAGACGATCGTGCACGTCGGGCCGCACGGCGCGGGCCAGGTCGTGAAGGCCGCGAACCAGCTGATGGTCGGCGGCATCTACGCCCTCGTCGCCGAGTCGATCGTGCTGCTGGAAGCGTCCGGCGTCGACCCGAAAGCGGGCCTCGACGTGCTCGCCGGAGGCCTTGCGGCGAACCGGATCCTCGACCTCAAGCGCGAGTCGATGATCGCCCGCGAGTTCCAGCCGGGCTTCCGGATCGACCTGCACCACAAGGACATGGGCATCGCACTGGACGCGGCACGCGCCGCCGACGTCGCACTGCCCGTCACCAACCAGATCGCCGCACTCGTCGCGGCGGCACGCGCGCAGGGCTACGGGTCGCTCGACCACTCCGCGCTGCTCAAGGTCATCGAGAACTTCGCGGGAAGGGCCTGACACATGCCGAAGATCCCAGTCATGCAGGCGGTCGTCGAGGTCCTGAAGTCCGAGGGCATCGACGTCGTGTTCGGCTGCCCCGGTGCCGCGATCCTCCCGCTGTACAAGGCGATGGAGCAGGACGGCTCGATCGAGCACCTCATCGTCCGGCACGAGGAGGGCGCGACCCACATGGCCGACGGCTGGTCGCGCACGACCGGCAACGTCGGTGTCGCGATCGGCACCTCGGGCCCGGCCGGCACGAACATGATCACCGGCCTGTACACCGCGCAGGCCGACTCCGTGCCGATCCTCTGCATCACCGGCCAGGCGGCGGTCTCCAAGCTGCACCAGGAGGCGTTCCAGGCCGTCGACATCGTCTCGATCGCAGCCCCCGTCACGAAGTGGGCGGTGCAGGTCAAGGAAGCCGCGCAGATGCCGTGGATCTTCCGCGAGGCGTTCCGGATCGCCCGCTCCGGCCGTCCCGGACCGGTCCTCATCGACCTGCCGATCGACGTGCAGAAGCAGGAGATCGAGTGGGACTCCACGATCGACGAGCCGTTGCCGGTGCCGAAGGTCGCGCCGAGCGACGCACGGGTCGAGCGCGCGCTGGAGATGCTGCTGGCCGCCGAACGCCCGCTGCTGCTCGCGGGTGGCGGTGTCATCCTCGGCGAGGCGTCCGCCGAACTGCTGGAACTGGCCGAGCTCCTGCAGATCCCCGTCCAGGCCACGCTGATGGGCAAGGGCGCGATCGACGAGGACCACCCGCTGTACTCGGGCATGACCGGCATCCAGACCTCGCAGCGCTACGGCAACGCGTCGTTCCTGGAGTCGGACCTGGTGCTGGCGCTGGGCGCGCGGTTCGGCGACCGGCACACCGGTGACCTCGCGACCTACCGCGGTGACCGCAAGTTCATCCACGTGGACGTCGAGCCGACGCAGATCGGCAAGGTGTTCGGACCCGACCTCGGCATCGTCGCGGACACCAAGGTGTTCCTGAAGGCCCTGCTGGACAAGGCGAAGCAGCACGGGCCGCGGGACAAGGGCGTCTGGGTCGAGCGGTGCCAGGAGCTCAAGCGGACGCTGCTGCGGCGCGAGGACTTCGACACCGTGCCGGTCAAGGCGCCGCGGGTGTTCAAGGAGATCAACGAGTTCTACGGCCCGGACACCTACTTCGTCACGGCCATCGGGCTCTACCAGATCTGGTCCGGCCAGCACCAGAAGGCGCACAAGCCGCGGCACTACCAGGTGTGCGGCCAGGCAGGTCCGCTCGGCTGGGAGATCCCGGCGGCCATCGGCGTGAAGAAGGCCAGGCCGGACGCGGAGGTCGTCGGTGTCGTCGGGGACTACTCGTTCCAGTTCCTCGTGGAGGAGCTCGCGGTCGGCGCCCAGTACGACGTGCCGTTCGTGCTGATCATGCTGAACAACGAGTACCTCGGTCTGATCCGGATGGCGGAGGACCACGGCGGCTACGACATGAAGTACGAGGTCGACATCCACTACGACACCACGGGCTCGGACAACGTGAAGATCATGGAGGCCTACGGCTGCTCCGGCATCCGGGTCGCCGATCCGAGCGAGATCCGCACCTCGCTGGAGTGGGCGCGCAAGGAGGCCGACCGCACGCAACGGCCCGTGCTCGTGGAGATCATGATCGAACGCGAGGGCAACACCGCGAACGGCACGTCGATCGCCGCGATGAAGGAATTCGAGCCGCTCCCGTGACGCACGTCGTCGTCGCGCCGGACAAGTTCAAGGGATCGCTCACCGCCCCGCAGGTCGCCGCCGCCGTCGCACGCGGCCTGCGGGAGGCGGTCCCGGACGTGGACGTGCGCCTCCTCCCGGTGGCCGACGGCGGTGACGGCACGGTCGACGCCGCCGTCGCCGCCGGGTTCCTGAAGGTGGGCCGCTGGGTCACCGGGCCGGTCGGCCGGACGGTGCCCGCGTCCTTCGCGGTCAAGGGCACGACCGCCGTGGTCGAGGTGGCCTCGGCGGCCGGGCTGACGTTGCTGGAGAGGCCCGCGCCGCTCGACGCCACCAGCCACGGCATCGGTGAGCTGCTCAAAGCCGCCGTGGACGTCGGCTGCTCCACGATCGTGCTCGGGCTGGGAGGCAGCGCGTGCACGGACGGCGGCGCGGGCATGCTGGAGGCCCTCGGCAAGACGTCGTTCGCCGGCATCGACCTCGTGCTGGCCTCGGACGTGGACAACCCGCTGCTCGGGCCGTCCGGCGCCGCGGCGGTCTACGGGCCGCAGAAGGGCGCCTCACCCGAGCAGGTGGAGGTCCTGGAACAGCGGCTCACGGACTTCGCCGGCCGGATCGGGCCGGAGTTCGCCGAACGACCGGGAGCGGGTGCGGCCGGCGGGATCGGGTTCGCCGCGCTGGCGGTGCTCGGCGCGCGGTTCCGGCCCGGCATCGAGGTCGTGCTGGAGCTCGCCGGGTTCGCCGAGGCCGTCGCCGACGCGTCGCTGGTGATCACGGGCGAGGGGTCGCTGGACGCGCAGACCCGGCACGGCAAGGCGCCGTACGGGGTGGTCAGGGCCTCCGGTGACGTACCGGTGGTCGCGGTGGCGGGCCAGTGCTCGGTCGAACCGGGTGACCTGGGGCTCAAGGCCGCCTACGCGTTGCTGGACGTCGAACCGGACGTCACGCGGTGCATGGCCCGTGCCGATTCGCTTCTCACCGTTCTAGGCGGTCGCATCGCCCGCGACTGGGTGTCACAGTGAGGGACATGGACCTGGTCTTCCGCGCCCGCAGGGTCGTGACCCCGCAGGGCGAGATCGCGTGCGACGTCGGTGTCGTCGACGGCAGGATCGTCGCCGTCGAGCCGCACATCGAGTCGCCGAACGTCGTGCACCTCGCCGGCGACGAGGTGCTGCTGCCAGGCCTGGTCGACACGCACGTGCACGTCAACGACCCCGGCCGCAGCGAGTGGGAGGGGTTCGAGACGGCGACCCGCGCCGCCGCGGCCGGTGGCGTCACGACGATCATCGACATGCCGCTCAACAGCATCCCGCCGACGGTCGAGGTCGCGGCGCTGGAGATCAAGCGCAAGGCGGCCGCGAACGCCTCAGTGGACGTCGGGTTCTGGGGCGGGATCATCCCTGGCAACCTCGCCGACCTGAAGCCGCTGCACGAGGCAGGCGTCTTCGGCTTCAAGTGCTTCCTGCTGCACTCGGGCGTGGACGAGTTCCCGGCCGTCACGACCACCGAGCTGGAAGCGGCGCTGAGGCAGCTCGCCACGCTCGACGCGTTGACGATCGTGCACGCCGAGGACGCGCACACGGTGCGTGACTCCGAACCGGACTACGCGGGGTTCCTGGCGTCACGGCCGCGCGAGGCCGAGAACAAGGCGATCAGCGACGTCGTGGAGCTGACCCGCAGGACCGGTGCGCGCACGCACGTCCTGCACCTCTCGTCGTCGGACGCGCTCTCGATCCTGGCGTCCGCGAAGCGCGAGAGCCTGCCCATCACCGCCGAGACCTGCCCGCACTACCTCACGTTCACGGCGGAGGAGATCCACGACGGGCAGACGGAGTTCAAGTGCTGCCCGCCGATCCGCGAGGAGGAGAACCGCGAGGCGCTGTGGCAGGGCCTGCGCGACGGCGTGATCGACCTGGTCGTCAGCGACCACTCGCCGAGCACGGTGGAGCTCAAGGAAGGCGACTTCGCCACGGCGTGGGGCGGCATCGCGTCGCTGCAGCTCGGCCTGCCCGCCGTGTGGACGGGCGCACGCGAACGCGGTTTCCAGCTCACCGACGTCGTCCGCTGGATGGCCGCGCACCCGGCACGTCAGGTCGGGCTGGAGACCAAGGGCGCCATCGCGGTCGGCAAGGACGCGGACCTCGTTGTCTTCGCGCCGGACGAGACCTTCGTGGTGGACAAGGACAAGCTCCACCACCGCAACCCCGTCACGCCGTATCACGGGCGCTCGTTGCACGGCGTCGTGCGGCAGACGTGGTTGCGTGGCAAGGAAATCGGCACGACCCCAGGCAAGCTGCTCAGAAGAGGAGAAGCATGACGGAGTGGACTCGGCTGCCCGACCTCGCCTCGCGCGCGGCCGGAGGTGGTGTGCTCTGGGCGAACGACGAGCTGTTCGCCGAGCGGGAGAACCTGATCAAGCCCGCCGAGCCGGTCTACCAGACCTACACCTTCGGCCACAAAGGCCAGGTCTACGACGGGTGGGAGACGCGCCGCCGTCGTGAGGCGGGTGTGGACCAGGCCGTCGTGCGGCTCGGCCTGCCCGGTGTCGTGCGCGGGATCGTCGTCGACACGGCGTTCTTCAAGGGCAACTACCCGCCGTTCTGCTGGGTCGAGGGCGCCCACGTCGAGGGCTACCCGTCCGCCGACGAGATCACCGAGTGGTTCCCGCTGGTCGAACGCACCGCGCTGAAGGGCGACGAGAAGCACTTCTTCGACGTCCAGGAGGGGCGTCGCGTCACGCACGTACGCCTGACCATCGACCCCGACGGCGGGGTGGCGCGGCTGCGCGTGCACGGCGAACCGCTCGCGGACCCGCGTCTGCTCGTGGCCGGCATCGACCTCGCCGCGCTGGAGAACGGCGCCGTCGTCACCGGCTGCAGCAACATGTTCTACAGCTCGCCCAACAACCTCATCGCCCCAGGTCAGGCCACGGTCATGGGCGAGGGCTGGGAGACAGCGCGCCGCCGTGACGACGGCAACGACTGGGTGTCGCTCCGGCTCGCCGCCCCCGGAGTCGTGCGGCTGGTCGAGCTCGACACCAGCCACTTCAAGGGCAACGCGCCGGGCTGGGCGTCGGTCAGGGGCTGCGACGAGCGCACGGACCCGGACGCGTGGTTCGACCTGCTCCCGCGCACCCGGCTGCAGCCCGACACACGGCACCGGTTCCTCGTGCCCGAGACGGAGGCGACTGCCGTCCGCCTCGACATCTACCCGGACGGCGGCATGGCACGCCTCCGAATCCTCGGAACCCCTACGAGTGACGGCCTAGCACACCTGCAGGCGATGTGGAACAAAACGACTAACTGACTGTGGTTGTACGACCACGGGCTGATTCTGGTCCCTACCTAGGTCGGTTGTCCGCGTCACACGATCGGTGGAAGCGTTCCTCCCGCAAGATCGGGGATCCAGGGAGGAAATCCATGC
Organism: Lentzea sp. NPDC058436; assembly: GCF_042721515.1. NCBI lineage: Bacteria > Bacillati > Actinomycetota > Actinomycetes > Pseudonocardiales > Pseudonocardiaceae > Lentzea > Lentzea sp. NPDC058436. The sequence continues at coordinate 76,980 of NZ_JBHXLF010000027.1, read as the reverse complement.
AACCGATGGTGCGCGTCTTCGGTGCCGCGCTCGCTAGTTCGGCATTGGTGCTAGGGGCGAGTCAGGTCGCGATCGCGGCCCCGGAGGGACAGCCGGAGTTCAACGTCGGCGCGGTCGACTGGAAGCCGTGCGAGGAAGTGCCGACGGTCGAGTGCGGCTTCCTCGAGCTGCCCGTCGACTACGCCAAGCCGAGAGGTGAGAAGTTCCAGCTGGCCGTGTCGCGCCGCAAGGCGAACGACCCGTCCCAGCGCATCGGCGCGATGGTGATCAACCCCGGTGGACCGGGTGGGTCGGGTGTCGACTTCTCGTTCGGCGCCGACCGCTACTTCAGCAAGGAGATCGTCGACAAGTTCGACGTCATCGGGTTCGACCCGCGTGGTGTCGCACGCAGCGCGCCGATCAAGTGCTCGGCGGAGATGCTGCAGAAGACGCCGTCGAGCTACCCGAAGACCAAGGCCGAGTTCGACGCGCTCGTCGTGTTCAACAAGGCGCTGCGCGAGGACTGCCGCAAGCAGTCCGGCGCGATCTTCGACAACGCCTCGACCGCGGAGGTGGCGCAGGACATCGACTCCATCCGCCGCGCCCTGGGTGAGAAGAAGATCAACTACTACGGCATCTCGTACGGCACGATCATGGGCCAGCACTACGCGGAGAAGTTCGGCAAGAACATCCGCGCCATGATCATCGACTCCAACATGGACCACAGTCTCGGCACGAAGGCGTTCCTCGACTCCGAGGCCCGCACCGCCGAGGACTCGTTCAACGAGTGGATCAAGTGGAACGACCGCAACGCGTCGTCGCCGTTCCACGGCCAGGACCTCCGCAAGATCTGGAAGGACCTGCTCGCCAAGGCGGAACGCGGTGAGGTGCCCGCTCCTTGGGACCCGACCGCCAAGCTGACGCCGGAGGACCTCGGCGGCGGTGTGGTCAGCATGGCCTACGGCCCCAACTGGAAGGGCTTCGCCGACCAGATCAAGCAGATCATCGACGGCGCGCAGGCGCCGCAGTCGGCGTTCTCGGCCTTCGCGGCCGAGGAGACGTTCCCGAACCCGTTCCCCGGCATCTTCTGCAACGACTACAACCTGCGCGTCAGCTCGTGGGGCGAGTACCAGGCGTTGACGAAGTCGGAGTACCGGATCGCGCCGAACACGCGCGGCTCCTCGCTCGGCCACGGCGCGATGATGGGCTGCGTCGGGTTCCCGAAGGCCACGAACCCGCAGCGCACGCTGAAGATCAAGAACTCGCCGAAGATCCTGCTCACCAACGCCAAGCACGACCCGGCGACGGCCTACGAGTGGGCGGTCAACGCGCACCGTCAGTCCCGTGACGCCACCGTCTTCGTGACCTACGAAGGCTGGGGCCACGGTGTCTACGACCGCAGCGAGTGCACGCTGAAGATCAACAACGAGTACCTCGTCTCGCTGAAGCTGCCGCGCAACGGCACCTCGTGTGCCGCTGTCGAGCCGGTGGAGCAGGCGTCGATCCAGTCCGCGAAGCCGAAGGTCCCCGCGGGGCCGTTCTCGGTTCGCTAACGCTGGTCAGGAGCTATACCCCCGGTGTATACGCCGGGGGTATAGTGCTGTGCCATGGCTGGCCTGTGGTGGCCTCGTGGGAAGGGTGCGTGGGCGCGGTTCGCGTTCACCGCCTCCGGTGTGGCCGTTGGTGTCGCGGTGTTGATGCTCTGCCTCACGGCCCAAGGCGCGTTGCAGGGCCGTTCTGATCGTTCGGCGTGGCAGTACACCCGCGCGGACACGCCCGGCACGGGCTCCGTGCGCTGGCTGGCCGTCACGGACTACTTTCGCGGCGAGCAGATGCTGCGGATCCACGTGGTCGCAGGCCCTGACTCGCCCTCGCCCGGCTTCCCGCTGCCCCGCACCGGTGAAGTCGTCGCCTCACCGGCGATGCAGCGCCTCTTCGAGTCCACTCCGGACGATCAACTCGACGACCGCTACCCCGGCGTCGTCACCGGCACGATCCCCGTGGACCTGCTGTCCCACCCCGAGCAGCTCGTCGCCGTCGTGGGCGGCGAGGTGCCCGGCATGTTCACCGCGGCCGGCATCGCCACCTCACCCGACCACGCGTTCTTCGCGTTCACCCGGATCATCGTGGGGATCGCGACTCTGGTGCTGCTCGTTCCCGTCGCGGTGTTCGTCGTGATGGCGAGCAGGATCGCCGCGGCCCAGCGGGAGCGCCGCCTGGCCGCGCTGAGACTGGTGGGCGCCACCCGGTCGCAGACGGCGGCGATCGCGGCGGCGGAGTCCGGGATCGCGGCGCTGGCGGGGACGTTCGCGGGCTGGCTCGCCTACGAGGGACTGCGCCGGGTGCTCGCTTCCTCGGTCACCTACGAAGGCTTTCCGTTCCACGCCGCCGACGTGCGGGCGCCGCTGGCCGCGCTGGTTCTCGTGCCGTTGCTCGCCGTTCTCTTCGCCGTGTTTCCGTTGCGCCGCAACGCCTCCAGGTCGCCGACCGCGTTGCGCGCGCTGCCCCTGGTGGTGGGGATCGGCGGGTTGTCCCTGGTCACGTACACCTCGGCGGCCGGTTTCGACGAGCTGACCGCGCTGTTCGCGATCTCGACCCTGGTGGGCGTCCTCGTCGTCGGCCCGTGGGTGTGCCTGCAGGTCGGACGGCTGCTGGCGAGGGCCTCCAGCGCCACGACCGCACTGGCGGCACGGCGGATCGAGCACGACCCGAAGGCGGCGTTCCGGGCAGCGAGTGCTCTGGTGTTCGCGGCCTTCGCGGCGACCTACCTGAGCGGCCTGGTCAGCGCGTACGGCGACCAGCCCGGCACCGCCACCCCGCCGGGCGTGGTGACCGTGTTCGACGGCCGCGACCGCGAGATCGTCAGCGACGGCACGGTCGAGGACGAGGAACGCATCCGCACGAGCGAGGCGATCGCCTCGCCGAACGCCATCATCAACACGCGCCGTGAGTTCGTGCTGCGCGAGCAACGGCTCTGGGACGACGTCGAGTCCTCCGTCCACTTCGCCGTCGTGGTCGTCGTGGTGGTGGCGGGATGTGGTGTGGCGGCGGGCGCGGCCGGTGGAGTGCTCGAACGGCGCCGCTCGTTCGCGCTGCTGCGGGCGAGCGGCACGACGCTCGGCCAGCTGCGGCGGGTCGTGGTGCTGGAGACGGGTGTGCCGCTGGTGGCGATGACCGGTCTCGGCGTGTCCGTGGGCGTGCTCACGCTGGTGGCGACGAAGGGGCCGCTGCCGACGCTCGGGTTCGCCGCCGTGGTCGCGTCCGGCCTGGCGGTGGCGTTGCTGATCGCCGCGTCGCCGCTGGCCGTGCTGGGCCGGGGCTCGGAAGCCGGCGTGATCACCGCATCGGTGGACGGTCGCGGCTACTTCCCGTGACCGTTCCGAGGCCGTGAGGTGCCCGAATCGAGGCCGTGAACGGCGCGAAACGCGGACGTAACACGTCCAGGTCGACAGTTCACCTCCGCGAAACGTTCCACGCGGGTCCGTGAAACAGGACATACCGATGCTCCCTGCAACCGACGTGCAGTGGAGGTCGAAGTGGATACAGGGGACACCGCCTGGGTGCTCACCAGCGCCGCATTGGTGCTGCTGATGACGCCGGGCCTTGCCTTCTTCTACGGAGGCATGGTCCGTTCGAAGAGCGTGCTCAACATGATGATGATGAGCCTGGGCGCGATGGCCGTGGTCGGTGTCCTGTGGGTGCTGTACGGGTACTCGACGGCATTCGGCGCGGACGTCGGCGGAGGCCTGCTGGGCAAGCCGTTCGAGTTCTTCGGCCTTGACGGCCTGCTGGGCGCCGACTCGTTGTTCGGCAAGATCCCGACCACGGCGTTCGTGGCGTTCCAGGCGATGTTCGCGATCATCACGGTCGCGCTGATCTCCGGCGCCATCGCCGACCGCGCCCGCTTCGGCCCGTGGCTGCTGTTCGCGGGTCTGTGGGCGACGATCGTCTACTTCCCGGTCGCGCACTGGGTGTTCGACTTCGACGGCAAGGACGAGGCCGGCAACGTCATCGACCCCGGTGGCTGGATCGCCAACAAGCTCCTCGCGATCGACTTCGCCGGTGGTACCGCGGTCCACATCAACGCCGGTGCGGCGGGTCTCGCGCTCGCGATCGTGCTCGGCAAGCGCGTCGGCTGGCCGAAGGAGCCGATGAAGCCGCACAGCCTGCCGCTGGTCGTGCTCGGCGCCGGTCTGCTGTGGTTCGGCTGGTTCGGGTTCAACGCCGGTTCCGCCCTGGGCGCCAACGGCACCGCGGGCGTCACGTTCGTCAACACCATCGTCGCCACCTGTGCCGCGATGCTCGGCTGGCTGCTGACCGAGCGCATCCGCGACGGCAAGGCCACCACCCTCGGTGCCGCGTCGGGCATCATCGCCGGTCTGGTCGCCATCACGCCCGCCTGTTCCTCCGTCACCCCGATCGGCGCCATCGCGATCGGCGCGATCACCGGTGTCCTCTGCGCCCTGGCCGTGTCGCTCAAGTACCGCTTCGGCTTCGACGACTCGCTCGACGTCGTCGGCGTGCACCTCGTCGGTGGTCTGTCCGGCACGATCCTGATCGGCCTGTTCGCCAGCGAGGCGGCCCCGGCCAAGATCAACGGCCTGTTCTACGGCGGCGGCTTCGACCAGCTGTGGCGCCAGGCGGTCGGCGCGTTCGCGGTGCTCGGCTACTCGTTCGTCCTGAGCCTCGCGCTCGGCTACCTGGTGAAGTTCACCGTCGGGTTCCGCGCGTCGGAGGAGTCCGAGGTCGCGAGCATCGACGAGTCGGAGCACGCTGAGCGCGCCTACGAGTACGGCAGCCTGACCAGCGCTCGTGGCGCCGGCAAGCCGAGCGTGGCCGCGGGCGCCACGGCGGTCCTTGAGGGGAGCAACAAGAAATGAAGCTGGTCACCGCGATCATCAAGCCGTTCACGCTCGACGACGTGAAGAGCGCCCTTGAGCAGCTCGGGGTGCTGGGCATGACCGTCAGCGAAGTGCAGGGCTACGGCCGCCAGAAGGGCCACACCGAGGTCTACCGCGGCGCCGAGTACTCGGTGGACTTCGTGCCCAAGATCAAGATCGAGGTCGTCATCGACGACACCGCCGTCGAGAAGGTGCTGGAAGCGGTGGTCGAGGCCGCCCGCACCGGCAAGATCGGTGACGGGAAGGTCTGGGTCACTTCGGTCGACACGGTCGTGCGCGTGCGCACGGGCGAACGTGGATCGGATGCGCTCTAGCGCTGTGACCGCCAACCGTCACCGCGTCTTCCGGCGCCCAGCAGGGCACCTCGCGGTGTCGGCCCCGCGCCCCCGTACAACCAGTACGAGGGCGCGGGGCCGACACCGCGATGCACCCGTCTGAACGTCGAAATACGAGGCGAAGGCTGACGATCACAGCGCTTAACCAATCGAGGAGACGGCCCGTGGAGAACAACGAAACGGCCGTCGTCACGGCTGACGACCTGGTGCGAGCACGCGAAAGGCTGCTCGTGCCAGGTCGTCGTCGCTTGACCGCCGAACCTCTGCGCGAAGCACTCGTGGACCTGCACGAGTTCTGGCTCACCAAGCACGCGGGGGGAGCGGGGGTATCCGGACCGGGTATCGCGCTCGTGGCGGTCGGCGGGCTGGGGCGGCGCGAGCTCGTGCCCTACTCAGACCTCGACCTGGTGCTCGTGCACAACGGCGTCAAGAACGTCGACGAGATCGCCGAAAAGCTCTGGTACCCGCTGTGGAACTCCGGAATCGGCCTGGACCACTCCGTCCGCACGGTCGGGGAGGCACTCCGCGTCGCCGCCGGTGACCTGCGAACGGCGTTGGGACTGCTCGACATCCGGCACATCTCCGGTGATCCGGAGGTCACGCAGAAACTCGCGGACGGCGCGCGGCAGGCGTGGCGCGGCAACGTCCGCAACCGGCTCGACGAGATGGCCGAGTCGTCGCAGAAGCGCTGGGCCCGCAGCGGTGAGATCGCGCACCGCGTCGAACCGGACCTGAAGCACGGCCGCGGAGGTCTGCGGGACCTCACGCTGCTGGACGCGTTGTCGCTGGCCCAGTTGGTGGACCGGCCGTCCGCCGACGTCGACGAGGCACGACGGCTGCTGCTGGACGTGCGCACCGAACTTCGTCGTGTGGCGAGGAAACCTCGCGACGTGCTGCGGGCGCAGGACGGCGACGAGGTCGCGTCCGCACTGGGGCTCGCGGATCGCTTCGCCCTGGCACGGTCGCTTTCCTCCGCCGCACGCACGGTCGTCTACGCGTTCGACGTGGCCATGCGGGCCGCTCGTGCCGCCGCACCGAAACGCGGCCTCGGCGCGTTCCTGAGAGGACAGCCGCCGCGCAGGCCGTTGGACGAAGGCGTTGTGCTGCACGGGTCCGAGGTGTCGCTCGCCCGTGACGCGATTCCCAGCCGTGATCCGGCGTTGTTGTTGCGTGTCGCGACGGCGGCTGCACGCAGCAAACACCCGATCGCGAACGGAACGCTGACACGGCTGGCCGACTCCGCACCGGAGCTGCGCCAGCCGTGGCCGCGTGAGGCCCGCGAGGAGCTGCTGGCGTTGCTGGGCAGCGGAAGCGGGCTCGTGGACGTCGTGGAAGCGTTGGACCGCACGGGTTTGTGGGGTCGGCTGTTCCCCGAGTGGGGCGCGGTGCGGGACCTGCCGCCGCGCGACGCCGCGCACATGTGGACGGTCGACCGGCATCTCGTGCAGACGGTCGCGCACGCCGCACGGCTGGCGACGACGGTGTCCCGGCCGGACCTGTTGCTGCTGGGCGCGTTGATCCACGACATCGGCAAGGGCCGGCAGCAGGACCACTCCGAGGTGGGCGCCGCGCTGGCGACGCAGATCGGCGAGCGGATCGGGTTGTGGCCGCAGGACGTCGAGACGTTGTCCGCGATGGTGCGCCACCACCTGTTGCTGCCGCACACCGCGACCCGTCGTGACGTCGAGGACGAGGCGACCGTGCACCGCGTGGTGGAGACGCTCGGCGGTGACGCGGTCCTGCTGGAACTGCTGCACGCGCTGGCGGAGTCGGACTCCATCGCGACGGGACCGGGCGTGTGGACGGACTGGAAGGCCGCGCTGATGACCGACCTGGTCACCCGGTGCCGCACGGCGATGGCGGGGGAGGCGTTGCCCAAACCCGAACCGCTCGACCCCGTGCACGTGAAGATGGCGGAACGCGTCGCGGGATCGGGGAAACCCGATGTGCTGCTGGAGAAGCAGGACCACGCGGCGGTCGTGACGGTGATCGCGCCGGACCGTCCCGGCCTGCTCTCCAAGGCCGCCGGAGTGCTCGCGCTGAACTCGCTGGAGGTCCACGCGGCGACGTTGCACTCGCACGGTGGCGCGACGGTCGACACGTTCACCGTGTCGCCCCGGTTCGGGTCGCTGCCCGACGCGACCCTGTTGCGCGAACAGCTCGCGAGGGCGATCGAGGGTTCGTTGCCGCTGGCCGACAAGCTCGCCGCGAAGGAACGCGACTACGGCGGCCCGCCCGTCGACCCGCCGCCGTCGAAGGTGCTGTGGTTCGACGACGAGGCAACGGGCGCGGTGGTGCTGGAACTGCGAGCGGCGGACCGGATCGGGTTGCTGCACCGCGTGGCCGGGGCGTTGGAGCAGTGCGGCGCGGACGTGCAGTGGGCGCGGGTGTCCACGTTGGGCGCGACGGTCGTCGACTCGTTCAGCATCGCGGGCGACGGACTCGACCGGCGCCGGATCGAGCGGGCGGTGCTCGACGCGGCCAGGTAGAGGTTGAGTAGCACTACGCACAACCTCTCCGGGTGCTCACGCTCCTGCGCACCTTCCCGAACCGGCAGTCTTCGTGGTGTCCGGAAAGCGTCCTCGAGGGGTGGATCGCTTCCCGGGCGGGCAGAGGCGGTGGTGCGCAGTGGCGGAGCCGGGGGAGGTACCGCGCACTCGCACCGCCGCCGATTCCTCCTCGCGTGACAACGAGACAGGTTCCTGGACAACCTCCGCGGGGCCTGGGCAAGGTCGAGTTCTCGTTGTTCTGACTGGGGAGGAAGAACTTGAGACTCGTCATGGTGGCCGCCGTCGTCGCGGCCCTGACCGTTCCCACTACCGCTACCGCGCAGGCGGCTCCACTCGCGCTGGAGGACCTCGGCACGTTGCCGGGTGACCTGCGCAGTGCGGCCGTCGACGTCAACGACTCCGGTTCGGTCGCCGGGAACTCCTACGGCGCGGGCACCTCGCAGCGCGCCGTGCGGTGGGACCGGTTCGAACCGATCAGGCAGCTCCCGGACCTCGGCTTCGGCTCCGGCGCGACCGCCATCAACCGCGACTACGTCGTCGCCGGGTACGCGGTGACGTCCGCGAACCAGACCCAGGCGGTGAAGTGGAACTCGTCCGGCCAGCTGACGCAGCTGACCGTGCCGGGCGCCACCAGTTCCGTCGCCTACGACGTCAACGACTCCGGCACGGTCGCCGGTGCCGCCACGATCAACGGCGTCAGCCAGGCCGTGCTGTGGGCCTCGTGGGGTGAGGCCACGATCCTCGGCGCCGGCAGCGCGCAGCACGTGACCACCGGCAACACCGTCGTCGGAACCAGTGGCGGCGACGTCGTGCGGTGGAACTCGTCGGGCGTGCGGACCGTGCTCGACGCCGGAACGTTCCTCGGCGCCAACCAACTCGGCGACGCGACCGGCACCGTCGGCGGCAACGGCGTCCTGTGGCTGCGCAGCGGCAAGACGCAGCTGGGTGCCGGTGCGCGGCCGTTCGACATCACCGACAACGGTTACGCGGTCGGTGACCTCGCGTCGCAGGCCACCCGGTGGGACGTCTTCAGCGGCGGCGTCGAGACCCTGGCGCCCGCGCCGTCGAGCGCGACCGAGGTCAACAACTCCGCGGTCGTCGCCGGCACCGTCGGCACCGGCGCCGCGAAGTGGGACCAGAGCGGCACGCAGACGTTGCTGCCGTCGCTGTCCGGTGCCACCCGGCACTCCGTCACGGGCCTGAACGAAGTGGGCCAGGTCATCGGCGTCGCAGGTTTCGCGGACGGGACGTACCGGGCACTTGCCTGGCGATGAAGCTATGCATTTCGTGTGAAATCGGACCAAACTGAACGAGAGGGATGGCCAAGACGTCTTCTAGGACATGACCGCCGTGTTGAACACGCAGATCGCCACCGTCCGAGTGAAGCCGCGCTCGCTCGTCGTCCTCGCCGGGATCCCCGGCGCGGGCAAGACGACGCTGCTCACGCGTCTCGACGCGGACGAACCGGTCACGGTCCTCGACTCCGACCAGGTGCGCACGTGGCTCGAACCGCGCGTACCGCTCCCGTACAAGTACTGGCGCGTGTTCGTGCACCTCACGCACAGGATGCGCGTGTTCTCGGCGGCGTTGTTCTGCGCGGGTCTGCTGGTCGTCCACGAGCCGTCCACCAGGCCCGGCACGCGGTTCATGCTGCTGCTCGCCGGCGTGCTGTCGGGGCGTTCCCGCCACTTCCTGTGGCTGGACGCCTCGGCGGCCCAGGCGCTCGACGGCCAGATCGCCAGGAACAGGATCGTGCGCACGCACGCGTTCGAACGGCACGTCCGCCGCGGCTCGTCGATGCGCGCGCGGTTCGAGGCGGGCTGGGTGCCGTTCGGCTTCACCGGCGTGACGCTCCTCACCCGTGCGGGAACCTCGGGTGGTCTGCGCATCATGGTGTCGTGATCAAGGCTGTCCTCTTCGACTTCGCGGGCACCCTCTTCGGGCGCCCGGCCCACCGGTGGCTCTCGCCGCCGCACCTGTCGGTGCTGCGCGCGCCGGCGCCGTTCGTGGCGCGGATGAACGCGGCCGAGCGCGCCGTGTGGGACGCCCGCGACCTCACCGCGCTCGCCAACCGCTCCGCCCACTGGACCCTGTTCCGCCTGGCGGGGCTCACGATGAACGACGACCTCTTCCAGCGCCTGCACAACCCGGCGTTCTGGCTGCCCTACGCGGACACGGCGGCGGCGCTGGCGGCCGCCCGCCCGTTGAAGGTCGGAGTGCTCAGCAACGTCTCGTGGGACATCCGGTCGCTGTTCCGGCGGGAGTCGCTGGCGGTCGACGCCTTCGCGCTGTCCTACGAGATCGGCTTCTCCAAGCCCTCCGAGCGCGCCTTCGAGGCCGCCTGCGTGCGGCTGGACGTCGCTCCGTCCGAGTGCCTCCACGTCGGCGACGACCCGGTGGCCGACGGTGCCGCGGTGGCGGCCGGGTTGCGGTTCGCGCAGATCTCCACGGCCCCGGTGGGGCGGCGCGAGCCCGTGCTGCTGGAGGCGCTCGCCCGCCACGGGATCGGCTGAGTCGTTCCTGATCCCGTCGGTCGGCGCCCTGCCGTGACTCTGGATCCACCACAGGTACGCGCCACCGTCGTCGCGGGCGGCCACCACGCGCTGCCTCGGCGCCGCTGTCCGGATGCCGTCGGAGTGCCCCGCGCACGGCCGGAACGGGTGCGGGGAGACCGTGGCGTGCAAGGCGGAGCAGTCGCGTTCCAGCTCCTCGCGTAATCGCGGCCAGTGCAGGAACAGGCTCTCGTGCGCCACCTCCACGGTCTGCCGCGTCGCGGTCAGCACGCGGCTGGTGATGAACGGGTCGAGCAGCCGCCGCTGCTCCGCGGACAGCTCGGACGCTGTCACCGGGCAGCGGGTGAACTTCCCCGACTCGTCCACCGCGACCAGCCGCCGCAACGTCCGCAGCACGCGACGTTCCGCCTCGCCGACCGACGGCCACGAGCCGTCCTCGTCGCGGACCAGGTCGCGGGCCATCGCGAGTGCCTCGTCGGCCTGCAGCCGCAGCACGTCCATCACGCGGCCGGACGCCACGTACTCGGCGCGCGTGATCGGCCTCGGGGCGCGCTTGCCGTCCGGGTTCACGTGCCGCCACAGGTTGTCCAGCGCGAAGGCCAGCAGCGGTAACGACTCGCGGCTCGCGTCCTCCTGGATGAGACCTAACGCGGCGTCGTCGACGCTCCAGCCGAAGGAGCGCAACGGCCCGTTCACCACCACCGGCAGTTCGGCCTTGGTGAGCGGCGTGACGAGGAAGTCGTCGCGTAAGAGAGGTGCGAAGTCCTCTCTTCGCATGAGCTCGTCCAGGAAGTCGGCGCGCACGGTGTAGACGACCCACGCCTCGCCACGGCTGGCCTCGACGAGCTGCTGCACCAGGTCCGAGGACTCGGTCATCAGCAGTTCCTCGGCCTGGTCGAGCACCACGAGCCGTCTGCCGGGGCCCTCGATCGGCGGCAGCACGCCCTGCGACGGCGTCACGGGGCCGATGATCGTCCACCCCTCGCGGCGCAGCAGAGGGATCAGACCTGCGCGGACCAGTGACGACTTGCCCGCGCCTGACGGACCGATGACCGCCATCGCGCCGTGCGACCGACTGCCGAGCAACGGTTCGGCGAGACGTTGGACGTCGTCCTCGCGTCCGAAGAAGAGCGACGCCTGGTGCTCGTCGAACGCCTTCAGGCCGGGGAAGGGCGACGAGAGAGGTGCCGCCTTGCTGATCCCCGCGCGTTCGAGCACCTCCAGCACCGTGTCGCGGGCAGCGGCCAGCGAGGCGGGAGAAGTGGCATCGACGCGTTGGGCCTGCAGGTCGTTGAGGATCGCGCGGTTCTGCGAGCGCGCGCTGAAGAACTCGATGCACGGCGAGTGCGGTTTGCGCTCGCGGAAGACCGACGACTCCCAGATGCACCACTCGGAGAACGAGCCGGGTGAGGACACGACGATCAGCGCGTCGGCGCCGAGCAGTTCGCGGCGCAGGCTGTCCTTCCACGGCAGTGAGACGTCGGGGCCGGAACCGGGCGCGGTGTAGGCGTGGACGTCCTCGAAGCCCGCGGCCAGAAGGGCGTCACGCAGGTACAGCGCGATGACGTCGCCCTCATCGTGACCGTGGTAACTGAGGAAGATTCGCCCCATGCGCAGCATCCTGCATCACGAGCGCGGGGAGGCACACCGGACGCGACTAGGTGAACGGCTAGTCTGGGAGGCGTGTTCTCCACGCTTTCCGACCGGCTGACCACGGTTCTCCAGGGCCTTCGCGGCAAGGGCCGGCTCAGCGACGCCGACATCGACGCGACCGCCCGCGAGATCAGGGTCGCCCTGCTCGAGGCCGACGTCGCGCTGCCCGTCGTCCGCAACTTCATCGCCAAGGTGAAGGAACGGGCCAAGGGTGCCGAGGTCCACCAGGCGCTGAACCCGGCGCAGCAGGTCGTGAAGATCGTCAACGAGGAGCTCGTCAACGTCCTCGGCGGCGAGACGCGGCGGCTGAACCTCGCCAAGAACCCGCCCTCCGTGATCATGCTCGCGGGTCTGCAGGGCGCCGGTAAGACGACGCTCGCCGGCAAGCTGGCGAAGTGGCTGAAGGGGCAGGGCCACACGCCGCTGCTCGTCGCCGCCGACCTCCAGCGCCCGAACGCCGTCACGCAGCTCCAGGTCGTCGGTGAGCGCGCGGGCGTGCCCGTCTTCGCCCCCGAGCCCGGCAACGGCGTCGGCAACCCGGTCGAGGTCTCGCGCCAGGGCATCGCCGAGGCCAAGGCCAGGCAGCACGACATCGTCCTCGTCGACACGGCCGGCCGGCTCGGCGTCGACGAGGAGATGATGCAGCAGGCCATCGACATCCGGGCCGCGGTCAACCCGGACGAGATCCTGTTCGTGGTCGACGCCATGGTCGGTCAGGACGCGATCAACACCGCCACGGCGTTCCGCGACGGCGTCGGCTTCACCGGTGTCGTGCTCACCAAGCTCGACGGCGACGCCCGCGGTGGTGCCGCGCTGTCGGTCCGCGAGGTCACCGGCCAGCCGATCCTCTTCGCATCCAACGGCGAGAAGCTCGAGGACTTCGACGTCTTCCACCCCGACCGGATGGCCTCGCGCATCCTCGGCATGGGCGACGTCCTGACGCTGATCGAGCAGGCCGAGCAGCACTTCGACCAGGAGCAGGCCGAGAAGGCCGCGGCGAAGCTGCACACCGGCCAGCTCACGCTCGAGGACTTCCTGGAGCAGATGCTCGCCATCCGCAAGATGGGTCCCATCGCGAACCTGCTCGGCATGTTGCCCGGCGCCGGTCAGATGAAGGACCAGCTGGGTCAGCTGGACGAGAAGCACCTCGACCGCATCCAGGCGATCATCCGCGGCATGACCCCGGCGGAGCGCGACGACCCCAAGATCATCAACGGCTCCCGGCGGCTGCGCATCGCGAACGGCTCGGGCGTCAAGGTCAGCGACGTCAACGACCTGGTCAACCGCTTCTTCGAGGCCCGCAAGATGATGGCGTCGATGGCGGGCCGGATGGGCTTCGGCGGCGGTGGCGGCAGCAAGACCCGCAAGGGCAAGAAGGGGAAGAAGGGCAAGGGCGGACGCGGCCCGACGCCCCCCAAGATCAAGGGCGGCTTCCCGCCGGGGATGTTCCCCGGCGGAATGCCCGGTGGCATGCCCGGCATGCCGCCCGGCGGAATGCCGGACCTGTCCAAGCTCGGCGGCGGCATGAACGAGCTCCCGCCCGGCTTCGACCCGTCGAAGTTCAAGTTCGACGGGGACGACAAGAAGAAGTGACCATGCACCTGCGCGGCGTCGTCCTGCCGGACGGCGAGCCGCGGGACCTGTGGGTCGTCAACGGCCGCGTCCGCACCAAGCCGGTGCCGGGCGCGCAGACCGTGGTCGACGGCGGTTTCCTCGTTCCGGGCCTGGTCGACGCGCACTGCCACGTCGGCCTGGGCCCGCAGGGCGGTGTCGAGCTGCCCGAGGCCGTCGAGCAGGCGATCGCGGACCGCGACGCGGGCACGTTGCTGATCCGCGACTGCGGCTCGCCGATCGACACCACGCCGTTGCAGGAGCGCCTCGACCTGCCGCGGATCATCCGCGCGGGCAAGCACATCGCGAGGCCCAAGCGCTACATCCCCGGCATCAGCGTCGAGGTCGAGACCGACCTGGTGAGCGCCGTGGCCGAGCAGGCCGCGTACGGCGACGGCTGGGTCAAGCTCGTCGGCGACTGGATCGACCGCGGCGAGGGAGATCTCGCTCCACTGTGGACGGACGACGAGCTGGAGCGGGCGATCAAGGTCGCCCACACCGCCGGCGCGAAGGTCACCGCCCACGTGTTCGGCGAGGACGCGCTGCCCGGCCTGATCAACGCGGGCATCGACTGCATCGAGCACGGCACCGGCCTGACGGACGACACGATCTCGCTGATGGCGTCCCGCGGTACCGCGCTGGTGCCCACGCTGATCAACATCGAGACGTTCCCCGGCATCGCGGACAAGGCAGCCAAGTACCCGAAGTACGCGGACCACATGCGTGACCTGCACGCCCGTGTGTCGCGCACGGTCGCGTCCGCGATCGAGGCGGGCGTCCCCGTCTACGCGGGCACCGACGCGGGCGGTGGCATCCGGCACGGCCGCATCGTCGACGAGATCGTCGCGCTGCACGGCGTGGGCATGAGTGCCGTGGACGCCATCGGCGCCGCGTCGTGGAACGCGCGCGAGTGGCTCGGCTTCCCGTCGCTGACCGAGGGCGCGGCCGCGGACATCGTCGTCTACGACGAAGACCCGCGGGAGAACCTGGAGGTCCTCCGCACGCCGCGCATGGTCATGCTCAGGGGCCGGATCCACTAGGCGCGGGCCAACGCCCCCACCTCGTACGAGCCGCCCTTCTGGCGGGTGATCACGGCCATCCGGTTGGCGGCGTTGATCAGCCCGAGAAGGCAGACCAGTGCCGCGACCTGCTCGTCGTCGAAGTGCTTGCGGACCGCCGCCCAGGTCTCGTCCCTCACGCCCTCGCGCGTGAGCACCGTGCCCTCCTCGGTGAACGCCAGCGCGGCCTGCTCGGCCTCGGTGAACACCGTGGTCTCGCGCCACCCGGCGACGAGGTGCAGCCGCAACGGGTCCTCGCCCGCCGCGATGGCCTCCTTGACGTGCATGTCGAGGCAGAAGCCACAGCCGTTCAACTGGCTCGCGCGCAGGCTGACGAGCTCGGCCGTGGTCGCGGGCAGCGACGTCTGGTGGACCGCCTGCCCGAGTCCCGCGAACCGCTTCGCGATCTTGCCGCCGGTCTCGGTGCCGAAGAGGTCGAAGCGCGGTTCCATGATGTTTCCTCCCTCGTGGACTTGCTGGACGACCACGAGATGCCGGTGCCACGTCCCGTGTGACTGTGATCCGTGCCACTGTCACAAAGGCGCGCGGGCTGGTGTCTTGTGACCATGGACGCCGCGACCGACTCGTTCGTCAGCCACCGCAACCTGCTCTTCACGATCGCCTACGAGATGCTCGGCTCCGCCGCCGACGCCGAGGACGTGCTGCAGGAGACGTGGCTGCGCTGGGCGGGCGTCGACCACGGCACGGTCGAGAACCACCGCGCCTACCTGGTCAGGATCGTCACCCGCCAGGCCCTCGGCCGCCTGCGCACCCTGGGCCGCCGCAAGGAGTCCTACGTCGGCTCGTGGCTGCCCGAACCGCTGCTGACCACCCCGGACGTCGCCGACGACGTGGAACTCGCCGACAGCGTGTCGATGGCGATGATGCTGGTCCTGGAGACCCTCACCCCGACCGAACGAGCGGTCTTCGTGCTGCGCGAGGTCTTCGACGTCGACTACGACGAGATCGCGACCGCCGTCGACAAGAACCCGGCCGCCGTCCGCCAGATCGCCCACCGGGCCCGCTCCCACGTCGCCTCCCGCCGCCCGCGCGAGGTCGTCACCCAGGCGGCCTCCCGCGAGGCCCTCGCCGCGTTCCGGCGCGCCACCGAGACGGGTGATCTCCAGGCCCTGCTCGACCTGCTCGCGCCGGACGTCGTGTTCCTCGGCGACGGCGGCGGCGTGAAGCAGGCCGTCCCGCGCCCGGTGGTCGGCGCGTCCAAAGTGGCGCGCATGCTGCTCGGCGGCCTGCTGAAGGTCAGTGGCTGGTCGATGGAACCCGCGCAGGTCAACGGGTACCCGGCGCTGGTCGTGCGGTTCGGCGGCGAGCTCGACACCGTGATCGCGGTGCGGGTCGAGGACGGGCGGATCTCCGGCCTGTACGCGGTGCGCAACCCGGAGAAGCTCTCGCACATGGCCGAGGAGACGTCGCTGCGCCGGTGATCAGCGGGCGACGAACCGGGCGACTCCCGCGCCCGCGGCGACGTGCCAGTGCAGGTGCTCGTTGTGCTGCTCGTCGCCCAGCGTGGTGAGCACGTGGCAGCCGCCGTGCCGCGCCACGACCTGCGCCGCCACCTCCTTCACGGTGGCGAGCAGCTCGACGGCCAGTTCGTCGTCGAGGTCCAGCAACGAGGACACGTGCCGGGTGGGGATCACGATGACGTGGTCGGTGCCGAAGCCGGGGATCGGAGGCCGGAACGCGAGCGTGTTTCCGGTCCTGACGAGCACCTCCACCGGCACGTTCCCGGGGATGACCTCGTCGCAGTACCAGTCCTGCCGCATGCCACGACGTTAGCGGCGAGGGGTTTAGTAGCAGCCGTTGTACGCCGATCCACTCACCAGGAGTAGGACAACCGGCGGGGACCCGATCTGACCAATTATTGGCCAGGCGGTTGGTCCGGTTTACGCCGGTGCCGCACAGTAATCTCGACGTCCTGGGCGGCTGCGTCGATCGCGAGGTGGGCTGATCATGAGTGTGCCAGTGCCTGCTGTTCCGCCGCCGGCAGCCGCCCCGTGACTAGATTGCAGAGCGTGAGTGAGCCGGAATCCCTGAAGCCGAAGCGCGGTTTCACCGAGGCTGTGCGCGGTGCCGTCGAGTCCGTGCGGGACATCAGCCGCAACCCGGAGCCTGCGCGGGTCGGCCAGCGCTGGGGGTTCGGCGCGTTCCTCCTGGTAGAAGCCGTCTTCATCCTGAGCGCCGTGTTCATCACGGCGATCGCGAAGCAGTTCGGCATCAGCCTGCTCGATTCGGTGCCGCTGGTGCTGATCGGCTCGATCGTGCCCACGGTGCTCGCGGCCGCCGTCGCCGTCGTGATCACGTACGTCCGCGGCAACGGCCCGAAGATCGACCTGCGCCTCAGCATGACCAGGGAGGACGTGGCGGTCGGCCTCAAGCTCGGCATCCTCGGCCTCGTCCTCACCTACACCGCCGCCACGGTCTGGGCGAAGGTCGTCGGTGAGGAGAACGCCACGAGCGCGGTCGGCGACCTGCTGTCCGGTTCGAACCTGCCGCTGTCCGCCGCGATCACGATGTTCCTCTACGTCAGCTTCATCGGGCCGGTCTGCGAGGAGATCATCTACCGCGGCCTGCTGTGGGGCGCCGTCGAACGCCAGGGCTGGAGCCGCTGGGCCGCGTTCGGGCTCACCACCGTGATCTTCGCGATCGGCCACTTCGAACCGCTGCGCACGTCGTTGCTGCTCGTGATCGCCATCCCGATCGGCATCGCCCGCCTGCTCACCCGCCGGCTCGGGGCGAGCATCGTGGCGCACGTGATGAACAACTTCCTGCCGGGCCTCACGCTCCTGCTCGTCTCCGTCGGGGTCATGTGATGGACCTGAACAGCGATCTCGGCGAGGGCTTCGGGATCTGGAAGCTCGGCGACGACACCGCGCTGTTGGGTGTCATCAGCAGCGCGAACGTCGCGTGCGGCTTCCACGCCGGAGATCCGTCCACGATGCGCAAGGTGTGCGAGGAGGCCGCGCGCAACGGCGTGAAGATCGGCGCCCAGGTGTCCTACCGCGACCTGGCCGGGTTCGGTCGCCGGTTCATCGACGCCGACCCGGTCGAGCTCGCCGACGAGGTGCTCTACCAGATCGGTGCGCTCGACGCGTGTGCGCGAGCAGCAGGCACCGAGGTCGTGTACGTGAAGCCGCACGGCGCTCTCTACAACGCGACGGTGCACCACGAGAAGCAGGCCGAGGCGGTCGTGAACGGCACCAGGGCGTTCAAGGACCTCCCGATCCTCGGTTTGCCCGGCTCCCAGTTGCTGGAGAAGGCCTCCCGAGCGGGTCTGCGGCCCGTGCAGGAGGCGTTCGCCGACCGCGGCTACACCCCGGAGGGCACGCTGGTGCCGCGCAACCAGCCGAACGCCCTGCTCACCGACACCGCGCAGATCCTCGAACGGGCCACCCGGCTGCTGGACGGCGAGCTCGTCGCCGTCGACGGCACGGTGCTCAAGACGCAGGCGGAGTCGTTGTGCGTGCACGGCGACACGCCGGGAGCGGTCGCGCACGCGCGTGCCGTGAGGGAAGCGCTCGGGGTCGTGGCGCCGTTCGCGTAGGCCCCGATTCGGATCCACCGGTCCCCATCTGGCACAATTGCCCGCTGTCCGTCGTGGTCGGCCCCTCTGCCCGGGCCACGGCTGTGCGAACCATCAACACAGAGCTCTAGAGGAGTACCAGGCCAATGGCCGTCAAGATCAAGCTTCAGCGTCTCGGCAAGATCCGCCAGCCGTACTACCGCATCGTGGTCGCCGACGCGCGCACCCGTCGCGACGGCAAGGCCATCGAGACGATCGGCAAGTACCACCCCAAGGAAGAGCCGTCGTTCATCGCGGTCGACTCCGAGCGCGCGCAGTACTGGCTGGGTGTCGGCGCGCAGCCGACCGAGTCCGTCCAGCGCCTGCTGGAGATCACCGGTGACTGGCAGAAGTTCAAGGGCCTGCCGGGCACCGAGGGCACGCTGAAGGTCAAGGAGCCCAAGGCTTCCAAGGCCGACCTGTTCGCCGCCGCGCTCGCCGCCGCGAACGAGGAGCCCATGACCGAGGCCACCACGCCGAAGAAGAAGGCCGCCAAGAAGGACGACGCCCCCAAGGCTGACGCCGAGGCGACCAAGGACGAGGCGTGAGTTTGTTGGCTGACGCCCTCGAACACCTCGTTCGCGGCATCGTCGACCACCCGGACGACGTCCGGGTGAACCTCGTCACGACCCGCCGCGGCCGCACCCTCGAGGTCCACGTCCACCCGGACGACCTCGGCAAGGTGATCGGTCGTGGCGGTCGCACCGCGACGGCCCTGCGCACCGTGATGGCCGGCATCGGCGGTCGTGGCGTGCGGGTCGACGTCGTCGACACCGACCGCTGAACGAAGCAGCAAAGGGCAAATGGACGTCGTTGTCGGCCGTGTGGCCAAGGCGCACGGGATCACCGGCGAACTAGCCGTTGACGTGCGCACCGACTCTCCCGAACTGCGTTTCGCGGTCGGGAAGACGATGCAGGCCAAGCTGCGTGACGGCACGTCCCGAAGCCTCACCGTGACAGCCGCCCGGCCTCATGCCGGGCGGCTGCTCGTGCGTTTCGAGGAAGTCGTGACGCGCGACGTGGCAGAGGCGTTGCGCGGCACGTTGTTGCTGGGCAGCACCGACGACCTGCCGCCGACCGGCGACCCCGACGAGTTCTACGATCACGAGCTCGAAGGGCTCGCGGCCGAACTCGTCGACGGCACGAGGATCGGCACGGTCAAGGAGATCCTGCACGGTCCGGGCGGTGAGCTGCTCGTGGTCATCCGTGACAAGGGCGAGGCGCTGATCCCGTTCGTGCGCGAGATCGTGCCCACTGTGGACGTCCGCGGCGGGCGTGTCGTGATCGACCCGCCAGAGGGCCTGCTCGATGCAGATTGACGTCGTCACGATCTTCCCCGAGTACCTCGCTCCGCTGCGCGCGGCGTTGCTCGGGAAGGCGATCGACAAGGGTCTGATCAGCGTCGGCGTGCACGATCTGCGCGACTGGACCCAGGACGTGCACAAGGCCGTCGACGACAGCCCGTACGGCGGTGGGCCCGGCATGGTCATGAAGGCCGACATCTGGGGTCCTGCCCTGGACGACATCTGCACGGACGAGACGCGTCTCGTCGTGCCGACGCCGGCCGGACGTCCGTTCACGCAGGCGTTGGCGCACGAGTACGCGGACGAGTCGCACCTCGTGTTCGCGTGCGGCCGCTACGAAGGCATTGACCAGCGTGTGGTCGATGACGCCCGTCGGCGCGTGCGCGTCGACGAAGTGTCCATTGGCGACTACGTGCTGGTCGGCGGTGAGGTGGCGGTGCTCGCGATCGTGGAAGCGGTCGCGCGGTTGCTGCCCGGGGTGCTCGGCAACCCGAAGTCGCACGCCGAGGACTCGTTCCAGGACGGGCTGCTCGAAGGGCCGAGCTACACGCGGCCGTTGGTGTGGCGCGACCTGGAGGTGCCGGACGTGCTGCGTTCGGGAAACCACAGGCTGATCGACCGCTGGCGGCGTGACCAGTCACTCGCCCGCACCTTCGAAAGGCGCCCTGACCTGCTGGAATCACTGCCGGCGGACGCTTTCGACAAGCACGACAAGGCCCTGCTCACGCGCCTGCGCGAGGGCGGGGAGTAGCCCGATTTCATTCCGGAGTGCCCGGTCTGGCACACTGGAACAGTTGCCGCAGCCGGTGTGCTACCGGCGTGCGCACACAAGCCGACCCCCACCATGTCGTGCACAGCCATGGAACATGCTCTGGGGAGTTCAAGACACGTGAGGAACACCGATGAACATCCTGGACGCACTCGACGCCCAGTCGTTGCGCACTGACATCCCGACGTTCCGCGCGGGTGACACGCTGAAGGTCCACGTCCGCGTCATCGAGGGCTCGCGCGAGCGCGTCCAGGTGTTCCAGGGCGTCGTGATCCGTCGCCAGGGCGGCGGCATCCGCGAGACCTTCACCGTCCGCAAGGTCTCGTTCGGCGTCGGCGTCGAGCGCACCTTCCCGGTGCACTCCCCGAACATCGCCGAGATCGAGGTCGCCGTCCGCGGTGACGTCCGTCGCGCCAAGCTGTACTACCTGCGCGAGCTGCGCGGCAAGGCCGCCAAGATCAAGGAGAAGCGCGAGGCCAAGCCGGTCTCCTGATCGGTGGCTTCGAGCCCAGAAGACCTGGAGGACGCCTCCGCACCGGACGAACCGGAGCGGGGGCGTACTCCTGTGTGGAGAGAAGTTCTCTACGTCGTGCTGACGGCCGTCGTGCTGACGGTCCTGATCCAGGCGTTCGTGGCGCGGGTCTACGTGATCCCCTCGGCGTCGATGGAGAGCACGCTGCACGGGTGCACGGGCTGCGAGAACGACCGCGTCCTGGTCGACAAGGTCGCCTACCGCTTCGGCGACGTCGAGCCGGGCGAGGTGGTCGTGTTCCGCGGCCCCGAGGCGTGGACGTCCCACGAGTTCCGCAGTGCCCGCTCGACGAATCCCGTCGCGGGTTTCGTGCAGAACATCGGCTCGCTGCTGGGGATCGCGCCCGCGAACGAGCACGACTTCGTCAAGCGCGTGATCGCGTTGCCCGGCCAGACGGTGATGTGCTGCGACGAGCAGCACCGCGTCGTCGTGGACGGAAAGCCTTTGGACGAACCGTATGTGCATTGGCAGACCGGCACGTCACCCGCGGACCACGAGCCGTTCGATCCCGTGCGCGTGCCGGAGGGGCGGCTGTTCGTGATGGGGGACAACCGGATGAACTCCACCGACTCGCGCAAACAGGGCGGCGGGGGCGTAGCGGGCACCGTTCCGCTCGAGAACGTCATCGGCAAGGCCCGGTACGTCGTTTTCCCGAGAGATCGGTGGAGTGTTGTGTCGGATCACAACCCGCAGCCCCTAGGCTGATCTCGTGGTCGACGACGCTCCAGAGCAGAACCAGCCCGGTGACGAGCCCAGTTCGGACGCTTCGGACAAGCCCGCGAAGCAGAAGAAAAAGGGCAACTTCTGGAAAGAACTGCCCGTTCTCATCCTTGTCGCGTTCGGCCTCGCGATCGGCATCCAGATCTTCCTCGGCCGCGTCTACATGATCCCGTCCGAGTCGATGGAGTCGACGCTGCACGGGTGCACCGACTGCTACGGCGACCGGGTGCTCGTGGACAAGGTCACCTACCGCTTCACCGATCCAGCGCCGGGCGACGTGGTCGTGTTCCGCGGGCCGCCGTCGTGGCAGAACGACTTCGTCTCCGCCGAGCCGGGCAACCCGATCTCGCAGGGCCTGTCGTGGCTCGGCTCGCTGGTCGGGCTGCCGTCGGCGAACGAGGAGGACTTCGTCAAGCGCGTGATCGCCGTCGGCGGGCAGACCGTGAAGTGCTGTGACGAGCAGAACCGCGTGACGGTGGACGGCAAACCGCTCGACGAGCCGTACAAGCACTACGACGACGGCACGCCGGCCGAGCAGGAGTCGTTCGAGGAGCTCAAGATCCCGGACGGGATGCTGTTCGTGCTCGGCGACAATCGCAACCACTCGTGCGACTCGCGCTGCCAGGGCCAGGGCGGCCTCAACGGCCTCGTGCCGGTCGACGACGTGATCGGCAAGGCGCGCGTGATCGTGCTGCCTCCGTCGAGGTGGGGCGGTGTGTCCGACCACAACCCGCAGACCGTGGCGATGAGTGCGCCGGGCTGGCAGGAGAACGTCCCGCTGGGCCTGGGTATCGTCGGCGCGTGGCCTCTTCTGCTGCTCGGGCGTCGAGTGCGGGACCGATTCCGCCGATGACCATGCTGATGCCGCCTCGCGCGGTGGTGCGGGGCTCGTCGGGCAACTGGGCGCTGCAGAGCACCCTGGAGCGCCGGGGCCTCGGCCCGGTCGCCGGCGTCGACGAAGCGGGCCGCGGACCGTGCGCAGGCCCGCTGGTGATCGCGGCGTGCGTCCTCCGACCGGGTGACGCCGCCAGGTTCGAGGGCCTGAACGACTCGAAGCTCATGACGGCCGCCGCCCGCGACCGCATGTTCGACCTGGTGCTGAAGCGTGCGCTGGATCACTCGATCGTGGTCGTCTCGCCCGCCGACATCGACTG
Source organism: Lentzea sp. NPDC058436 (assembly GCF_042721515.1). NCBI lineage: Bacteria > Bacillati > Actinomycetota > Actinomycetes > Pseudonocardiales > Pseudonocardiaceae > Lentzea > Lentzea sp. NPDC058436. The sequence goes on along the minus strand of NZ_JBHXLF010000027.1, from coordinate 54,364 downwards.
GTTGGGCATCCACGTCATGAACATCGAGGGCATGCGCCGCGCGGTGGCGCAGATGGCGACGCACCCCGGCTACGTGCTGACGGACGGCTTCAAGGTGCCGGGCATGCCCGCGCCGAACGTGGCGGTGCTCAAAGGCGACCAGGCCGCAGCCTGCGTGGCGGCGGCATCGGTGCTGGCCAAGGTCACAAGAGACCGCATAATGGCCGACCTGCACGCGCAACACCCGCAGTACGGCTTCAACGTGCACAAGGGCTACTGCACACCAGACCACACGGCAGCGTTGATGGAACACGGCCCGTGTGCGGAGCATCGCTGGTCGTATGTAAATGTGGCAGCAGCCGCAGCCAAGCACGGTCTCGCCGCGCCGCACAGGGTGGCGCGCGCCACGACCGCGACGGCCGTGGTCCAGAATGATGCAGCCCCGGCTGACGCCGGGGAGCTCGCGACGAGGGAGGGCGCGGAGCAGATGACCCGCGCGGAGGCGTAATGAGTGCAGAGGATCTCGAGAAGTACGAGACCGAGATGGAACTGTCGCTGTACAAGGAGTACCGCGACATAGTCAGCCAGTTCTCGTTCGTCGTGGAGACCGAACGGCGGTTCTACCTGGCCAACTCGGTGGACGTGCAGGTGCGCAACGCCGACGGCGAGGTGTACTTCGAGGTGCGCATGTCGGACGCGTGGGTGTGGGACATGTACCGCCCCGCGAGGTTCGTCAAGAACGTTCGTGTCATCACGTTCAAGGACGTGAACGTGGAGGAGCTGGACAAGCCGGACCTTCGCTTGCCGGAAAGCGGTCCGTTCCCCACCTGAGCCTCATCGCGCCGCCCCCGTTTCCCAGGTCGCACCGGGACACGGGGGCGGCGTCGTACGCTCACCTGCTGCCTGCTGCCTGCTGCCTGCTGCCTGCTGCCTGCTGCCTGCTGCCTGCTGCCTGCTGCCTGCTGCCTGCTGCCTGCTGCCTGCTGCCTGCTACTGCGCAGCTCAAGCCCCGCATGCAGCCCGACACGGACCCCAGCGCCAGCCCAGCCCAGCCCAGCCCAGCCCAGCCCAGCCCAGCCCAGCCCAGCCCAGCCCAGCCCAGCCCAGCCCAGCCCAGCCCAGCCCGAGGCTTCTAGCACACCCCACCGACAATTCCGCCGTTCCAACATCCACATCGGCCGACTTGTCCACAGCCGCTGAGTTGTCCACAGATTCCCCTCAGCCCGGCCACCCTCCCCGCCCCGCCCTGCAAGGTCGAACCCAACGACCCGCAGGGAGGCGAGGGCAGTGGTGGCACGGGCACTGGTTGAGACCAGGCAGCAGGAGATGGGGCGCCAGGGCGAGGAACTGGCGTGCAGGTACCTGGAGGAGCAGGGCCTGGTGGTCCTGTCGCGGAACTGGACGTGCCGCGACGGCGAGCTCGACGTCGTGGCGGTGGAAGGCGAGCGCCTCGTCGTCTGCGAGGTCAAGACGAGGTCCGGCCCGGCCTGGGGCCGCCCGGACGAGGCGGTCGACCAGCGCAAGCTCTCCCGTCTGCGCCGCACGGCGCTGCGTTGGCTGGCCGCGCACGGCGTCGGCTGGTGCAACGTCCGAGTCGACCTGATCTCGGTCACCTGGCCGCCGTCGGGCGAGCCGCACCTGCAGCACCTGCGGGGAGCCTGAGATGGGCCTGGCGCAGGCGTGGTCCGTCGCCCTCTGCGGTGTCGACGGCCTGGCGGTCGAGATCGAGGCCGACGTGGGCGTGGGCCAGCCCCGTACCCACCTCCTCGGGCTCCCCGACGCCTCCCTGCACGAGTCGAAGGAGCGCGTGAAGGCCGCCGTTCGCAACAGCGCCGAGGAGTGGCCGAAGCAGCGCATCGTCCTGGGCCTGTCCCCGGCGAACCTGCCCAAGGGCGGGAGCAGCTACGACCTCGCCATCGCCTGCGCCACCCTCGCCGCGGCGGGCTCGGTCCCGTGCGAACGCCTGGCCACCACGGTCCTGCTGGGCGAACTGGCCCTCGACGGCCGCGTCCGCCCGATCCGCGGCGTCCTCCCGGCCCTGCTCGCGGCCCGCCGGGCAGGGCTCAAGGCGGCCATCGTCCCTGTCGACGCTCTGCCGGAAGCCGCCCTGGTCGACGGCATAGAACTCCACGGCGCCACGACCCTCACCGAGACCCTGGCGTGGCTGCGCGGCGAGGACGTGACGCTGCACCCACCTCCGGCCTCGGCCGACCCGCCACTGCCGGACGTCGCGGACCTGGCCGACGTGGTGGGCCAGCCAGAAGCCCGCTGGGCACTGGAGGTGGCCGCAGCAGGCGCCCACCACCTACTCCTGGCGGGCCCACCGGGCACCGGCAAGACGATGCTCGCCGAACGCCTCCCCGGCCTGCTCCCGCCACTGACCCGCGAGGAGTCCCTGGCGGTGACAGCCGTCCACTCGGTGGCAGGCGTCCTCTCCTCCGACTACCCGCTGGTGGCCAGCCCACCGTTCGTCAACGTCCACCACACGACGTCGATAGCGGCCCTGATAGGCGGCGGCGCGGGAATGGCGAAGCCGGGCGCGGCCTCCCGAGCCCACAAGGGAGTGCTCTTCCTCGACGAGGCCTGCGAGTTCGGACAGAAGACCATCGACACCCTCCGCACTGCCCTGGAAGAGGGCGAAGTCCGCATCCCCCGCCGCGACGGCGTAGCCCGCTACCCGGCCCGCTTCCAGCTGATCCTCGCCACCAACCCCTGCCCCTGCGCCCCACCCAAGGAGATCGACTGCATCTGCACGGCCACAGTCCGCCGCCGCTACCAGTCCCGCCTGTCCGGCCCACTGCTGGACCGCGTGGACCTGAGAGTCCGCATGAGAGCCACCACCGCCATGTCGAACGCCGACGCCACCCCGCCAGAACCAACAGCGGTGGTCCGAGAACGAGTCCTCAAAGCCAGGTCGAGGGCCGCCACCCGCTGGTCCGCCCACGGCCACACCTGGCCGGCCAACGCCCTCGTCCCAGGCCCAGCCCTGCGCCGCGAGTTCGCGCTGCCGAAGCCGACGACAGCCCTCCTCGACCGAGCACTGGCAGTAGGCGCCCTGACAGGCAGAGGCGCGGACCGTTGTCTACGAGTCGCTTGGACTCTTGCGGACTTGGCCGAAGCAGACCGCCCAACCCCGGACCACGTGGCCGCCGCCCTCCAGTTCCGAGAACGCCGAGCCCCCTGACCCACCAGCCCGGCCCACCTTGGAGCCCCAAGCAGCCGGTCGTGGAGCTTCAACGCCCCGACTCCGCGCCCGGCCCCAGCCGAGCGGGCGCTCGTCCCCCTGCGAGCGCCCGCTCACCCACCACCCAGCGCAAGCCGCCGTCCCCGGCCAGCCACAAAGCCACCGGGCGCGAAGCCCACTCCCGCTCCGCGCCCGGTCCAGAGCGGGTCGCCCGCCCCTTCCCCAGCGGGCGACCCGCTCACCCACCACCTCGTGCCCGCCCCAAGGAGCCCGAACATGCCCCCACTCCTCAGTCCAGCCACGACCTCCATCGCAACCACAGCGGCCGCCACACCGGCACTCCTGCAACTGCAATGCACGATCCGAAGGCGCACCTCGGGCGCCAGCCCTCCAAGCCCGTGGCTCCCCAGCCCCTGGCACCGCTGGCTGCCCTGGTGGTGGTTCCGGTGACCGACCAGTCCAACGACCCGCCGACCCCGCCCACGACCGCGCCGACCGCCACCTCGCTGGCCGACTCTTCCGCCACTCCGCCTGCCGACCCGGCCCCCGACGCCGTTCGCCTGGCCAGGGCCTACCTCTCGCGCGTGGCGGAGCCCTACCCGGCGGCGCTCGCGGCGCTGATCGCCGAGGTCGGGCCGATCGAAGCCGCTGAGCTCGTGAGGTCCGGCGAGGTCTCGCCGTCCGTCGCCAGCCAGACGTCGGCGCGGCGGGCCGAGGAGCGTGCTCACGCTGACCTCGCCTTCATGGCCCGGATCGGCGGGCGGCTCGTCATTCCCGAGGACGACGAGTGGCCCCGGTGGCCGTTGCTCGGGCTGGAGAACGTCGCCGCCAGGCGTTGCGGGGGTGAGCCGATCGCGCTCTGGGTGCGCGGGCCGCACTTCCTCGCCGACGTGGTGGAGAGGGCCGTAGCCGTGGTCGGGTCGCGGGCTGCCAGCGCGTACGGCGAGCAGGTTGCCGGCGAGTTCGCATACGGGCTGGCGTTGGCGGGTTTGACCGTTGTCTCCGGCGCCGCCTACGGGATCGACGGTGCCGCTCATCGTGGTGCGCTGGGCGCCCGCGGACTGACGATCGCCGTGCTGGCGTGCGGTGTCGACAACGCCTATCCCGCCGGTCACCAGGGGCTGCTCGCCAAGATCTCGCGGGAGGGACTGATCGTCAGCGAGTACCCGCCCGGTGTGATGCCCGCCCGGCACCGGTTCCTCACGCGCAACCGGCTCATCGCCGCGTTGGGTGGCGGCACTGTCGTCGTCGAGGCAGGGCGGCGCAGCGGCGCCAAGAACACGGCGGCGATCACACAGGCGGTGGGGCGGCCGTTGATGGCGGTGCCGGGGCCTGTCACCTCTGCCAGTTCTGTCGGCTGTCACGAGCTGCTGCGGGACGGGCGGGCGGTGTCGGTCAGTTCGGTGGCCGAGATCGTCGAGTCGGTGGGCCGGTTCGGTGACGACCTCGCCACGGAACCCGCCGAGAAGGAAAGTGACCTCGGCGCGCCTCAGGGCGAGGCCATGCGCGTGTACGAAGCCCTCGGGAAGCGGAACGGGGTCAGCGACGAAGCCGTGTCTGTCGAGTCCGGAGTGCCGCTGCCACGGGTGAGGGCGTTGTTACCCGAGCTGGAACTCGCTGGTCTGGCGCTGCACCTCGACGAGGGCTGGCAGAAGCTCGAGATGAGGTGAGGACTGTCCACTGTGGATTCAACGGGTTCGTGATCTGGAGGAGTGGGCGGCGGTGATCTCCGGGTCGCGGCCGGCGTTCGGCCGGGTCTGGTTCGTCGGCTGTTCGGGCGATGGGGCCGGCCGCCGTCACTACTCCGAAAGGTGATCTGTGCGGGTCCTCGAACCTCTGGTCGTCACAGGGAGTTGAAACGTTATCGTCTTCTCGATCATGAGAGCGCTCCCAAATGGGGCGAGGGTGTGGCGATACTTGACCAATCGCCCCGACTGGCGCAGCGTCTTGGCCTATGTCCTCGCCGCCGCATGGTCGGACACGTCGTGTCGATCTCGTTCGCCTGCGCGAAAAACTGCCGGCGACGGTCGCGGACGTGTTGCGGCAGTTCGAGCGGTATCTGAAGTTGGAGCGTGATCTGTCGCCGCACACGGTGCGCGCCTACATCGGTGATGCGGTGGCGCTGCTTGGACATGTCGCGGGGAATATTCCGGAAAAAGTGGATGTCACGCACATCGATCTGACCGGTTTGCGCTCGTGGCTCGCCGCACAACGCACTTCAGGCGCGAGTCGCACGACGCTCGCCCGCCGTGCCGCGGCAGCGCGCGCGTTCACCGCATGGGCGCATCGAGCAGGGCATTTGGCCTCGGATCCCGGGCCGCGGCTCGCCGCCCCGCGACCGCACCGGACGTTGCCGTCGGTGTTGCGCGAGGACCAGGCGAAGGACGTGATGAGCGCCGTATCCTCTGGCGCGTCCCAGGGTGATCCGGTTGCGCTGCGTGATCAGGCCGTGGTGGAGTTGCTGTACGCCACGGGTATCCGCGTGGCCGAACTCTGTGGTCTTGATCTCGACGACGTGGACTACTCCCTGAGGGTGATTCGAGTTCTCGGTAAAGGTGGACGCGAGCGCACCACGCCATTCGGCGTGCCTGCCGAGCGAGCGCTGCGGCGGTGGGTGGACGAGGGGCGAAACGCCCTGGTAGCACCGGATTCGCCACCCGCGTTGTTTCTTGGTGCTCGTGGCGGCAGGCTGAACCAGCGGGCCGTTCGCACCTTGGTGCACGAGGTCGTCGCCGTGGTACCGGACGCACCGGACATCGGGCCGCACGGGTTGCGCCACTCCGCCGCGACCCATCTGCTGGAAGGAGGAGCGGACCTGCGCACCGTCCAAGAACTGCTTGGTCACGCTACGCTCGCAACGACTCAGCTTTACACACACGTCACTGTCGAACGGCTGAAGGCGATCCATGACCGAACCCACCCCCGTTCCTGACGCCGCAGGGGGAGGATCGCGTACGGCGACCGTGCCCCCTGAACCCGCCCTGCCGGCACCAGTGTCGAAGCAGGCGAGCAACGGGCACCGTCAGAACGGCGCGCCACGCACCGAGGCGACCCCCGAGCCCGGTGCCAACACGCATGTCAACGGCACGCCCGCGGCCGTTCCGACTGCGGTGACGCGCGCGGACGTTCGGTCCGGTGACGACGTGGAAGCCGGCATCGTCGCCCTGTGGCGCAGCTACGGCGAGTCCCGCGACCAGAACCAGCGCGACCGCCTGGTCCTGCACTACGCGCCGCTGGTCAAGTACGTCGCCGGCCGTGTCGGCACGGGCCTGCCCGCGCACGTGGACGTGGCCGACCTGATCCAGTCCGGCATCTTCGGCCTGGTCGACGCGATCGAGAAGTTCGAGCCGGAGCGCGGCCTCAAGTTCGAGACCTACGCCATGCAGCGCATCCGCGGCGCGATCCTCGACGACCTGCGCTCCCAGGACTGGGTGCCGCGCTCGGTCCGCAGCCGCGCCCGCGACGTGGAACGAGCCCTGGAACGCCTCGGCGCCAAGCTGCAGCGCACGCCCACCGACCGCGAGCTCGCCGCAGAGCTCAAGATCGGCCTGGCCGAGCTCCGCGAGCTCTACGGCCAGCTCCAGCTCACCAGCGTCGTGGCCCTCGACGAGCTGATCGCCCCGAACAAGGGCGGCTCCTCGCTGGCCGAGTCGCTGCCGGACGATGCCGCGGAAGACCCGGTGGCGAGCCTCGTCGACCAGGACAGCCGCCGTCAGCTGGCCGACGCGATCGCCCAGCTGGCAGAACGCGACCGCGTCGTCGTGACCCTCTACTACTTCGAGAACCTGACCCTCGCCGAGATCGGCAAGGTCCTCGGCGTGACCGAGTCCAGGGTCTGCCAGCTGCACACCCGCGCCGTCCTGCGCCTGCGCACCAAGCTCAACGAGCAGTCCGAGGCCTGACCGCACCTCGACGACCCAGCAGCCTGGCGAGCGCCGGGCTGCCGAACACCCGTACCGCCGCGAGAGCCTCACAAAGCGGCTCAAAACCCCTTTCCGCCCGTTGCCAGGCCTAATTCACTCGAACGGGTGGGTCTTGGGCTTGCTCCAAGCACGCCGCGTGCCCACTCGGGCATTCGAGGCATCGCCGAACGGCAAGCCGGGCGGGCTGTGGACAGCTCCGGCCGAAGCCACGCGGACGGCGAACAACGGGTATCGCGACCGTGCGGTCGAGGAACTGCTGCACCGGCGAGCGGTCGGTCGTGCACGTGCCCGCTCGTGGTTGTGCTGTTGGCGGATGGTCGAGGCGTGAATCGGGCAACCGGCGGACAGTCGAGCCGCTAGGTGGGCAAGCGAGCTTTCCGGTAGCCGCAGTTACCGATGTAGCGCGTGGGTGGCGGCAGTTGAACCGGCACCTGGGGCGGCTGGCAGTCGGACTGGCGTGTGGGGGGCGACAGTCGGACCACAAGTGAGGTGGCGACAGTCGGTGGTCGGGCCGACTAAGAGGTGCTCGGGCACATCGGCGGCTGGCGTGCAGAGCGTGTGGCCGGGCCCGGCGTGCTGTTGAGGTGCGTCGGGATGCGGGGCGTGTGGCCAGGTGAGCCGGGAGGCGGCGGGGTGAGCGGGGGCCGCCTCCCGGCCCCTGGTGGGCGCTTGCGGCTGGGGAGGTGCGCCGCTGGTCGACCCGCTGACGGTGCGGGGAGCGCCCTGTTGGAGTGCCGCGCGAGGGGCGTGCGGCAGTGGTCGTCAGCCACCCTTGGGTGGGAGGGGGAGCAGGCGTACTCGTGGTGAGGTCACCAGGCGGAGCGGGTCCAGGTAGGTGTGGGCTCTTCGGGCGCCCCAGTGCAGGCAGGGGGACGCGCAGTGGCCTGGTTGGAGGTGGCCGATCACCTCGCCTCGGCGGACTGGGAGGCCTGCTTTGACGGTGGGGGCGATGGGCTCGTAGGTGGTGCGTAGGCCGTTGCGGTGGTCCAGGGAGACGAGGGTTCTTGCTGCCACGGCGCCTGCGTAGACCACGGTCGCGTCGGCTGCGGCCAAGACCGGGGTGCCGGCCGGTGCGGCCAGGTCTGCGCCGCGGTGGCCTGGACCGAACGGGGTGGCCGGGGCTTCGAAGGCTCGCACCACCTGGTGCGGCGGGGGCAGAGGCCAGGTGAAGCGGGTCAAGGGCGAAGCCGGTGCCAGGGCCGATGCCGGTGCCGACGCCGGTGCCGACGCCAACGCCGGTGCCGGTGCTGCGGCTGGTGTTGGTGTCCAGGCCGAGGCCGGATTTGGTGCTGAGGTCGGGGCCATGGCCAGTCTCGGGTCAGTGGCCAGTGCCAACGCCGGTGTCAGGGTCCGAGCCGATGCTGGGGGCGACGCCGGTGTCAGAGCCGATGTCAGCTGCGGAGCGTCAGCCGAAGTGGAGACCGTGGGCGTCGACGAGGGCGGGGCCAGGAGCGTCGTGAGGAGCAGGGCGGCGGGGAGGAGGGGCATGGGTCAACAGTGGGCTGGGTGGCGCCTGGGGGACCAGGGGTGATGTGGAAGCTGTGGATTACTCGCCGGTTGTGGACAACTGCCCTCTGTGAGATGGGGGCGATTCGAGTTTTGTCGGGGGTGGGGAGTAGACTTTTGGGCGCGTCCCGTGTGTGCGCGGGACGACTTCGCGTGCCAACGCAGATCCGACCGGCTGTTCCAGCAGGGTCGAGTCACGACGTCCGACGGTCCTGACGGTGCAGAGATGCTCCGCAGGTGCGGGCGGCGGCGGAGGCACCAGGGCTGACGGCCGAACCAGGCCGGAGGCGACAACCGGCAACGACGCGCAAAGGCGAGACCTCGCGCGTCCTACAGATGAGGTGCGAACCGGCCATGGCCGTCGTAACCATGAAGCAGCTGCTCGACAGCGGCGTGCACTTCGGGCACCAGACGCGGCGCTGGAACCCGAAGATGAAGCGCTACATCTTCACCGAGCGCAACGGCATCTACATCATCGACCTGCAGCAGACGCTGACCTACATCGACCGGGCTTACGAGTTCGTCAAGGAGACGGTCGCGCACGGCGGGTCGATCCTGTTCATCGGCACCAAGAAGCAGGCGCAGGAGGCCATCGCCAACGAGGCTCTCCGCGTTGGCATGCCCTACGTCAACCAGCGCTGGCTGGGCGGCATGCTCACCAACTTCTCGACGGTCCACAAGAGGCTTCAGCGCCTCAAGGAGCTCGAGTCGATGGAGCAGACCGGCGGTTTCCAGGGTTTCACCAAGAAGGAAATCCTGATGATGAACCGCGAGAAGGACAAGCTGGAGCGCACGCTCGGCGGTATCCGCGACATGTCCAAGGTGCCCAGCGCCGTGTGGATCGTGGACACCAAGAAGGAGCACATCGCGGTCGGTGAGGCTCGCAAGCTGAACATCCCGATCGTCGCGATCCTCGACACCAACTGCGACCCGGACGAGGTCGACTACCCGATTCCGGGTAACGACGACGCGATCCGTTCCGCGGCCCTGCTGACCAAGGTCGTGGCCGAGGCCGCCGCCGCCGGTCTCATGCAGCGCTCCGGTGGTCGTCGTGACGCCGCTGACGGCCAGGACAAGCCCGAGGTCGCCACCGACGAGCCGCTGGCGGAGTGGGAGCAGGAGCTCCTCACCAGCAACGCGGCCGTCGCGACCGAGGCCCCGGCCGAGCAGCCCGTCCAGTCCTGATTTCCCCCACGAGGTGCCCGCGATCAGCGGGCACCTCGTGACCTAAGCGCGTACATCGCAGAAGGAAAACGATGGCGAACTACACCACCGCGGACGTCAAGAAGCTCCGCGAGCTGACCGCCGCCGGCATGATGGACTGCAAGAAGGCCCTGGACGAGGCCGACGGCGACTTCGACAAGGCCGTCGAGATCCTCCGCATCAAGGGCGCCAAGGACGTCGGCAAGCGCGCCGAGCGCACCACGTCCAACGGCCTCGTCGCCGTCAAGGACGGCGCGATGGTCGAGCTGCGCTGCGAGACCGACTTCGTCGCGAAGAACGCCGACTTCATCGCGCTGGCCGACGACATCGTCGCGCTCGCCAAGGCCAACAAGGTCGCCGACGTCGACGCCCTCAAGGCCGTCGAGGTCGACGGCAAGTCGGTCGACGCGCTGGTCCAGGAGTTCTCCGCCAAGATCGGCGAGAAGCTCGAGCTGGCGAAGGCCGTCGACTACGACGGCACCGTCTCGGTCTACCTGCACAAGCGTGCCGCCGACCTGCCGCCCGCCGTGGGCGTCCTGGTCGAGTACACCGGTGACAACGCCGAGGTCGCCAAGGGTGCCGCGATGCAGATCGCCGCGATGCGCCCGAAGTTCGTCACCCGTGACGAGGTGCCCGAGGAGCTCGTCGCCAACGAGCGTCGCATCGCCGAGGAGACCGCTCGCGAGGAGGGCAAGCCCGAGGGTGCGCTCCCCAAGATCGTCGAGGGTCGCGTCAACGGCTTCTTCAAGGACGTCGTGCTCCTCGAGCAGGCTTCCGTGACGGACAGCAAGAAGACGGTCAAGGCTCTTCTGGACGAGGCCGGCGTGACGGTTACCCGTTTCGCTCGGTTCGAGGTCGGCCAGAGCTGATTCGCATGAGGGCGGGGTTGCAGGCACCAGCGACCCCGCCCTTGGCGTGTCCACACCAGTTTCCCAGGGCGCGAGGAGAGGACCTGTGAGCGAAGAAGGCAGCCACGGCTACAGCCGGGTGATGCTCAAGCTCGGTGGCGAGATGTTCGGCGGCGGTGGCGTCGGTGTGGATCCCGACGTCGTCCAGACAGTCGCCCGCCAGATCGCGGCCGTCCACAAGTCCGGCGTGCAGGTGGCCGTCGTGATCGGTGGTGGCAACTTCTTCCGCGGGTCCGAACTCCAGCAGCGCGGCATGGACCGCTCGCGCGCCGACTACATGGGCATGCTCGGCACGGTCATGAACTGCCTGGCGCTGCAGGACTTCCTCGAACGCGAGCACGGCATCGACACGCGCGTGCAGACCTCGATCCAGATGACGCAGGTCGCCGAGTCGTACATCCCCCGCCGCGCGATGCGCCACCTCGAGAAGAAGCGCGTCGTGATCTTCGGCGGCGGCGCGGGTCTGCCGTACTTCTCCACCGACACCACCGCCGCGCAGCGCGCGCTGGAGATCGGTTGCGAGATCGTCCTGATGGCCAAGGCCGTCGACGGCGTCTACACGGCCGACCCCAAGATCGACCCGGACGCGCTGATGTTCGACAACATCACCCACCGCGAGGTGCTGGAGCGCGGCCTCAACGTCGCCGACGCGACGGCGTTCAGCCTCTGCATGGACAACAACATGCCGATCCTCGTCTTCAACCTCCTCACCGAGGGGAACATCGCGCGAGCGGTGCGTGGTGAGAAGATCGGCACCCTGGTCAGCACCCCCGGTGGCCGCCCGGCCTTCTAGACCTGGTGGGATCTCTCCAGGACCGGGAATCAGGCACGAACACGCAGAGCAAGGAGCAGTCGTGATCGACGAGACCCTCCTCGACGCCGAGGAGAAGATGGAAAAGGCGGTTTCGGTCGCGAAGGAGAACCTCTCCTCCGTCCGAACCGGTCGTGCGACTCCCTCGATGTTCAACCGCATCCACATCGACTACTACGGCTCGATGACGCCGCTGAACCAGATGGCCAGCATCACGGTCCCCGAGGCGCGCATGGCGGTCGTGAAGCCGTACGACGCGGGCCAGCTCAACGCCATCGAGAAGGCGATCCGGGACTCCGACCTGGGCGTCAACCCGAGCAACGACGGCTCGATCATCCGCATCGTCATCCCGCAGCTCTCCGAGGAGCGCCGCCGGGACATGGTGAAGGTCGCGAAGTCGAAGGGCGAGGACGCGAAGGTCTCCCTGCGCGGCGTCCGTCGCAAGGCGAAGGAAGAGATCGACAAGCTCGTCAAGGACGGCGAGGTCGGCGAGGACGACGGCGCGCGTGGTGAGAAGGAGCTCGAGGCTCTGACCCACAAGTACGTCGCCCAGGTCGAAGAGCTCGTGAAGCACAAGGAAGCCGAACTCCTCGAAGTCTGATGTTCCACTGATGGTTCGCCCGGCCGAGTCGCGGCAGGCGTGATGGCCCTGGCCGGGCGGAGGTCGTGATGGGAGCACAGGTGGCAGGCGGTCCCGCGGACGTGCCCGCGTCGAAGCCGTCGCGCGCGGGGCGTGACCTGCGTGCGGCGATCCTGGTCGGCGTCGGGCTCGGCGCGGTGATCATCGCGTCGTTGCTGACGGTGAAGGAGACCTTCATCGCCATCGTCGCGGCCGCGGTCGCGGTGTCGACGTGGGAGATCGCCGGCGCTTTCAAGAAGGCCGGCATCAACGTCGCCCTGTGGCCGGCGTTGATCGGCGGTCAGGCGATCCTGTGGCTGTCCTGGCCGCTGGAGCGCGCCGGCATGATGGCCGCGTTCGTGGTCACCGTGCTGGTGTGCATGATCTGGCGGTTCCGGGGCGGTTCCGACGGCTACCTGCGTGACCTGAGCGCGTCCGTGTTCACCGTCGCGTACGTGCCGTTGTTCGCGGCGTTCGCGGCCATGCTCGTCGTTCCCGACGACGGCGTGGGCCGCGTTTTCGCGTTCATCATCGGTGTCGTGCTGTCGGACGTCGGCGGTTACGCGGCCGGTGTCTTCCTGGGCAAGCACCCGATGGCGCCGACGATCAGCCCGAAGAAGTCCTGGGAGGGCTTCGCCGGCTCGCTGACCGCCGGTGTGGTCGGTGGCGCGATCACGGTGTCGACGCTGCTCGACGGCCAGTGGTGGCAGGGCGCGCTGTTCGGTGCCGCGCTCGTCGTCACGGCCACCGCGGGCGACCTGGTCGAGTCGCTGATCAAGCGCGACCTCGGCATCAAGGACATGGGCACGCTGCTGCCCGGCCACGGCGGCCTGATGGACAGGATGGACTCGCTCCTGCCGTCCGCCGTCGCGTCCTGGCTGCTGCTGCACCTCTTCGTGCCGTAGGCCCTAGTCGTCGAACGGGTCGTCCACCGCGCTGCGCGGCTCGGCCTCGATCACGCGGGACTCGTCAATCACCGAGAAGGCCATCCCCGCGTGGTCCTCGACCACGGTGATGCGCCCGAACGGGGTGTCGTAGGGCTCGACCGTCACCCGGCCGCCGAGCTCCAGCACCCGGTACGCCACCGAGTCGATGCCGATCTCGGGCGCGGCGTTGAAGTACACCATCCAGTGGGAGCGTTCTCCGTACGGGAACTCGCGCCCCATCTTCTGCCGGCCGATCACCTCGGTGCCCTCGACCGTCCACGACGCGTAGTCCAGCCGGTGCCCGTCGCCGATCTGCGTGATGTCGAAGTGGCACAGCTCGCCGAAGAACTCGTCGGCCGCCGCTCCGTTACGGGTGTTCAGCTCGGCCCACGCGTAGGACCCGTGCCCTCCCATGCCGAACCGCCAGTCCGGCGGCACGTGCCGGAACCCGACGACGGCGCCGGTCGGGTCGGCGATCACCGTGCTCTGCGTGTGGTCGGCGGCGTCCTCGGGGTTGCGCAGCACGGATCCACCGAGGTGAAAGGCCTTCTCGGCGGTGGCGCGCGCGTGCGGCGTGACCAGGTACAACCGCCACGGTTCCGGATCTCCCTGCGGCAGGCCGGCGACGGGGATGCCGTCCACCATCGCGACCGTGTAGCCGGCGTCGTCGGCGTAGTGCCAGCCGAACAGGCCGGTGTAGAACTCGATGGCGCCCCTGAGGTCGTCGACGGATCTCTCGACCCAGCAGGGACTTCCGGATAACAACGGCGCGAGTTTGGGCGAGTTGGGCGCGATCGACACTGCCGCCTCCTGCAGGGGAGAGATGCTGACACGCTACGCCGTGATTGGACGAATTCGTACGGTCACAGGTAAATCGAGGCCCTACAGTGGCTTCGTGAGGGGATTCGTGCGGGCGGCGCTGAACGCGGTGCGTCCGGCAGATGTGGTGCCGAGCCCGAACATCTGGCACTGGCCTGACATTTACGAGGTCGAGAACCGGGCGCAGGACGTCCACGGTGCGATCTGGACGGCATTAAGCGAAGAATGTCCGTTTATTGATGGCGATGTCGTGGACGTCGGCTGCGGAGACGGATTCCATTTGCCGTTGTTCGCCGGCACCGCGAAGTCCGTCACGGGCGTAGAACCGCACCCGCCTCTGGTCGTCAGGGCCAAGCACCGCGTGGCCGGCCTGCCGAACGCCCGCGTCGTTTCCGGTCCCGCGCAACGGCTCCCGCTCGACGACGCCTCGGCCGACCTGGTGCACGCGCGCACCGCGTACTTCTTCGGGCCGGGCTGCGAACCGGGGATGCGGGAGGCGGACAGGGTGCTGCGGCCGGGCGGCGCGCTCGCGATCGTCGACCTGGACGGCTCCGCCGACCCGTACGGGCCGTGGCTGCGCGCCGACGAACCGCGCTACGACCCGTTCGCGGTCGAGAAGTTCTTCTCGGACAACGGGTTCTCGCTTCGCCGCGTCACTGCGGAGTGGCGGTTCGAGAAGCGCGAGGACCTGGAGGCGGTGCTGCGCATCGAGTTCTCGGCGAAGGTGGCCGAACGCGCGATCGCCTCCGTGGCCGGGCTGAGCTTTCCGGTCGGGTACCGGCTGCACGTGCGCCGCAAGCCGAAGGGCCTGGTTCTGTGACGGTGGCGCCCTATGCGGAGCTTGCTTCGGAGCTCAGGAACGCGTCGCGCTGCGGGCAGGTCCGAATGTCGACTGGCCGACATCGCGCGGGCACCTCGATGACTCGCGACCGTCATGCGCCACGAAGCACCCGCGGTTGACCAAGTGGGATGCGTTGCGGAGTGCCCCTTGCCGCAATCGCGACCGAGATGATCCGCGACTAGGCTCTCGGTTCGTGGAAAAGCGAGAAGCACGCAGGTTGAACCGCCAGGTCGGCGTCATCGGACTGGGCTGCTGGCAGCTCGGCGCCGACTGGGGCGACGTGGACGAGAGCGACGCCCTCGCGTTGCTGCACGCGGCGGCGGACGAGGGCGTCGACTTCTTCGACACCGCCGACGTCTACGGCGACGGTCGTAGTGAGACGTTGGTCGGGCGGTTCCTCAAGGAGCGCAAGGACGACGGTGTTTTCGTCGCCACGAAGATGGGGCGGCGGCTGCCGGAGCAGGTCACGGAGGGGTACAGCCGGGAGAACTTCCTCGCGTGGAACGACCGGAGCCGCCGCAATCTTGGCGTCGACACGTTGGACCTCGTGCAGTTGCACTGCCCGCCGACCGCGGTCTACAGCCGTGACGAGGTGTACGACACCTTGGACGAGATGGTCGAGCAGCAGCGGATCGCCGCCTACGGCGTCTCGGTGGAGAAGGTCGAGGAGGCGCTGGAGGCGATCAAGCGTCCGAACGTCGCCAGCGTGCAGATCATCCTGAACGCGTTCCGGCTCAAGCCGCTCGACGAGGTGCTGCCGAAGGCCGCCGAGGCGGGGGTCGCGATCATTGCGCGCGTGCCGCTCGCGTCCGGTCTGCTGACCGGGAAGTACGACGCGGGCACGACCTTCGGTGCCGACGACCACCGCAGTTACAACCGCAACGGTGAGGCGTTCGACGTCGGCGAGACCTTTGCCGGGGTGCCGTTCGAGGTGGGGCTGGAGGCCGTCGAACGGTTGCGGCCGCTGGTGCCGGAAGGTGCCACGATGGCGCAGTTCGCGCTTCGGTGGATCGTGGACCAGTCCGGCGTCACGGTCGTGATTCCCGGTGCTCGCAACGTGGAGCAGGCTCAGGGCAACGTGCGGGCGGCCGGCCTGGAGCCGGTGGACGGCAAGGCCGTCGCCGAGGTGTACGACGAGCTGATCCGGCCGCACGTGCACGACCGGTGGTAGGTCACTCCTCGGCGAGGATGGCGTAGAGCCTGCGCCGCAGTTCGTTGTAGAGCTCGGTCGCGCGGCCCTTCTGCTCCGGCGTGCCCGCGTGGGAGATCTGCTCCATCGCGGCGCCGAGCAACCGGACCGCGGTGCGCAGTTCGCCGTCGGCCGGGTCCAGCTGGAACTCGATGTCGCGCCAGGGCGGGGCCGTGTGCTCCGTCCTGCCGCGCTCGGTGAGGTCGAACAACTTCTTGCCTCCCTCTTCCTCTGCGGAGACGAGGCCCTCGTCGGCGAGCATCTGCAGCGTCGGGTAGACCGAGCCGGGGCTCGGGCTCCACACGCCGCCGGTGCGCCTGGCGATCTCCTGGATGATCTCGTAGCCGTGCATCGGCCGTTCTGCCAGCAAGGACAGAACCGCCGCCCGGACGTTGCCGCGCCTCTGGCGGCCGCCGCCCCTGCCTCGCCCGCCGCCCCCGAAGGGTCCGTGGCGATGCCTCTGGTGGTGTTCTCGGTGGTGTGGTCTCATCATCATGTCGTTAACGATATATCGGAACCTATCGCGATGCAACGGTCTTGTGTTGGTGAAGTTCGTGGGACACTAGATGTGCTATGACCTCGCTTCCCCTTGTCTTCGACGCGCCCAAGCGCGGCCTGCCGCCGCGCCACCTGGTCGACCTCTCGCCCGCCCAACGCGCGGAAGCCGTTGCGGCCCTTGGTGAGAAGCCGTTCCGGGCCAAGCAGCTGTCGAACCACTACTTCAGCCGCCTGACCGTCGACCCCGCCGAGATGACCGACATCCCGGCGACCACGCGCGACAAGCTCGTCGCCGACCTGATGCCGCCGTTGTTCACGGTCGTGCGCAAGGTCACCACCGATGAGGGCACGACGGCGAAGACGCTGCTGCGCGCGCACGACGGCACGCTCATCGAGTCCGTGCTGATGCGCTACCCGGACCGCGCGACGCTGTGCATCTCGTCGCAGGCCGGATGCGGCATGGCGTGCCCGTTCTGCGCGACCGGCCAGGGCGGCCTGCAGCGCAACCTGTCGACCGCGGAGATCGTGGACCAGGTGCGCCTCGGCGCCGCCGCCATGCGCGACGGCGACCTGCCCGGCGGTCCCGGCCGGCTGTCGAACATCGTCTTCATGGGCATGGGCGAGCCGCTCGCGAACTACAAGCGCATCCTCGAGGCCGTCCACCGCATCTGCGACCCGGCGCCGGACGGGCTGGGCATCTCGCAGCGGCACGTGACGGTGTCGACGGTGGGTCTCGTGCCGGCGATCAAGAAGCTGACCGAGGAGAACCTGCAGGTCCGTCTCGCGGTGTCGCTGCACACGCCGGACGACGAGCTGCGCGACACGCTGGTGCCGGTCAACACGAAGTGGAACGTCGCGGAGGTTCTCGAAGCCGCCCGCGGCTACGCGGACAAGACCGGGCGCCGGGTCAGCATCGAGTACGCGTTGATCCGCGACATCAACGACCAGGGCTGGCGCGCCGATCTGCTCGGCAAGAAGCTGCGCAAGTACCTGGGGCAGCTGGTGCACGTGAACCTGATCCCGCTGAACCCGACGCCGGGCAGCAAGTGGGACGCGTCACCGAAGCCGGTCGAGCGGGAGTTCGTGCGGCGCGTGCGGGAGCAGGGTGTCGAGTGCACCGTGCGGGACACGCGCGGGCAGGAGATCGCCGCGGCCTGCGGTCAGCTGGCTGCCGAGGGCTGACCGCGGCGATCCCCGCCGGGGTCTAGACGTCGGTGTACCAGTGCACGCCGAGCGTGCCGCGGTTCGCGATCCGTTGCTGGGCCTCGATGCCGACCCAGCCGCGGAACCTCTGCGCGTCGTCGATCACCTGGAGCTGCGGCTTGAGGTGCGAGCCGCCGGTGTAGCACTTGTTGGTGCCCTGCAGCAGGCACGTGCAGAAGTGCTCGTAGTAGTTCTTCCGGCCGCCGTCGGAGGCCAGGTAGTACCGGACCGCCCGTTGTTCGCCGGGTTTGCACGCCGAGCAGGCCTTCGAGTTCGGGTCGGTGATCTCGACGGCGCCGCTGAGGCAGTTGTCGTTGCACTTCTGGAACTGCTGCAGGTTGATCCCCGAGGTGCCCCAGTCGGAGGTCAGCTTCTCGTTCACGGCGTCCCAGGCGTTGTACCTGTACTCACCCGGATAGCGCTTCTTCGGGATGTCGTTGACCGGGACGGAGACGGTGGTCCTCACGTTGCTGCCGTAGCCCTTGCCGACGTTCGCGCCGTAGTTCGAGGCGGTCAGCGCGATCACGCTGATGCCGGTCTCCGGGCGGGTCACCGTCCAGCTCTCGGTGGAGCCGTTGCTCCAGGTGATGGCGAGCTGGTCACCGGTGACGGTGTAGCGGCCCCGCAGCTCCTTGACCTCGGCGCCGTTCTGGAAGCCACCGGCGGTGTGGATCTTGCAGTTGTCGCAGCCGGCCGAGGTGGGCGCGATCGTGGCCGCCGGGTAGCCGATGCTCCAGCTCCAGAACCAGAACGCCTCGCGGACGGTGCCGTCGAGGTCGAAGTAGTACATCGCGAGCCGGGCGAACTCCTTGCCGGTGGGCGGCGTTCCCTCCGGCGCCACCTGGCCGATGGAGACCGCGTAGCTCTCCTTGCCGCCCGGCCTCTCCGCCGCGAGTGCCGCGCTGGGCGACACCACCCCGATCAGCGTGAGCGCTCCGAGCATGACGAGGCACAGCCTCGGAAACCTGCTTTTCAACGTCGTCCTCCCCAAGAGACGTGATCTGCAATCCGCTCGACCGTAGCGCGGTGGTCGGTGGGCCTCCAGAAGTGTCACCTGGTCGTGGCGGCTCGCCGCGTCGTCCTGGGGGAGGAACGCGGCGAGCTGCCGTACTACCGCGTCCTCAGGGCTTCACCTCGTTCAACGCCCCGGTGGCGACGTCGAACACGAAGCCGCGCACCGAGTCCTTCACCGGCACGAACGGGTTGCCGGTGATGCGCGCGAGCGACTGGCGGACGTCCTCTTCGAGGTCGCCGAAGGCCTCGGCCGACCAGGAGGGTTTGATGCCGACCTCGTCCTGGATCGAGCGCTTGAAGTCGTCGTCGGTGAACGTCAGCATGCCGCAGTCGGTGTGGTGGATGAGGATGATCTCCTTCGTGCCGAGCAGGCGCTGGCTGATCGCGAGCGAACGGATCTCGTCCTCGGTCACCACACCGCCGGCGTTGCGGATGACGTGCGCCTCGCCCTCGTTCAGGCCCAGCACGCGGTACACGTCGATGCGGGCGTCCATGCAGGCGACCACGGCGACGTGCTTGGCGGGCGGCAGGGGCAGCGGGCCGGAGAACTGTGCGGAGTAGAGGGCGTTGTTGGCGAGCAACTCGTCGGTGACCGACATGGTTCGGTTCCTCTCACCTGGGGTGGTGCTTGAGCCAACTGCCGCATGCGCATACGTGCAAGTGGGCCCATCACGTGAGAAACGCCCTCACTCCGACACAAGCGGGGACAGAGGTGAATCAGAGTTGCCAGTTCTGGTTCGCCCCGCCCGTGCACGTCCAGATGTTCAGCTTCGTGCCGTCCGCGGACGAGTTGCCCGCGGCGTCGAGGCACTTGCCGGACTGCGGGTTGCGCAACGTGTTCCCGACGCGCGACCACACCTGGGCGCCGGTCCCGTTGCACGTCCAGAGGTGCACCACGGTGCCGTCGGCGACGCCGGAACCGTTGACGTCCATGCACTTCCCGAACGCGCGCAACGTGTCGCCGACGCGGGACCACTGCTGGGCGCCGGTTCCGTTGCAGCCCCACAGCTGGATCGCGGTGCCGTCAGCGGTGCCGGAGTTGCTGACGTCGACGCACTTCCCGCCGATGCCGACGATCGTCCCGCCGCCCGATCCCGAGGAGACCAGGAACTGGCTGCGCGCGACGTTCCAGTGCGTCGCCAGGTAGGAGCCAGCCGCGGGGTTGGTGTGGAAGTAGTCGTTGCCGCCGCAGTCGAGCTGGTTCTCGGGGGCGTTGGGACAGACGTTCACCAGGCCGCCGGGCGGGTTCGGGATGCCGCCGTCGTTGTAGCACATGATGTCCTGGTCGTCCCAGCAGTGACCGAACGCCGTGGAGTTCGGCGCTGAACGCTGCACGGCACCGAGCGTGTGCAGCAGTTCGTGCGCGCTGGCCTGCCACGTCCAGCAGCCCGTTCCGACTGCGGCGTAGGAAGGTCCTGAGTTGTAGCCGTTGTCGGCGCCGGGGCGGTCGTCGCCCGGCGCGCCCCACGCCACGCCGCAGCCGCCGGAGTCGTGCCAGAACAGGTACTTGCGATCGGTGCGGTTGTAGCCGCGGGCCGCGAGCTGGTCGGCCACCGCGGAGGGGGAGGACATCGCCGACTGCGGGACGACAACGTTGTCCACCTTCGCGCGGCAGTCGGCCTGCGTCACGAACCGCACGTGCCGGACGCCGCCGCCCAGGCGTGAGGCCGCCTCGACGAACGCGTTGTCGATCTGGTCCGCGAACGACTGGAACTGGCTCACGAGCTGCGGATACCGGTCCGCCGACTGGTCGCCGCGCACGTACACGGCCTGAACGCGCTTGCCGCTCACGCCGTCGCCGTCACACACGACGGACTGGACGGACAGGGCGGGCGAGGGCTGCCGGAACTCGTCCGGCAGGTCGTCCACGATCGGACTGAGCAGGGTCAACGCCGCCAACAACACGCCTAAAGACATGAGCAGACCGCCTTCAACGCGATGACAGGGAAGCGGTCTAGACCATCTCGAACGGTAGCGAACCCCGCACGCACTGTCAGCGGACAGAACCGGACAGGAAACCGGTCGACACGACCGTGCGGCTACCATGCGGCGTCGTGGGGGACGAGACGAGGCTGGTCGCGGGCAGATACGCGACGATCAGAGAGCTGGGCCGGGGCGGCATGGGGGTCGTCTGGCTCGCCGAGGACAGGGTCATCGGCCGGCAGGTCGCGCTCAAGGAGCTGCGGACCACCGAGACCGACCGGGTGCTGCGCGAAGCCCGCACGGCAGGCCGCCTGAACAGCCCGAACGTCGTCGGCATCTACGACGTCATCGTCGAGCACGGCGTCACGTACCTGGTCATGGAACTCGTCGAGGCGCCCACGCTCTCCGAGGTCATGACGCGCAGGAGCCTCACCGAGGACGAGGTCGCGAACATCGGCCTGCAGACCCTCAACGCGCTCGAAGCGGCGCACGCGGCGGGCATCGTGCACCGGGACGTCAAGCCCAGCAACATCATGGTGCTGCCCGACGGACGTGTGAAGCTCGCCGACTTCGGCATCGCCCGCGCGATGGACGACCCCGGGCTGACGGCGACCGGCGGCATCATGGGCTCGCCCGGCTACATGGCGCCGGAGCTGTTCGCGGGCAAGCAGCCGTCACCGGCGAGCGACCTGTGGGCGTTGGGCGCCACCATGTTCCACGCCGTCGAGGGCCGTTCGCCGTTCCAGCGCGACACGACCGCGGCCACCATGCACGCGATCATGTACGAGCAGCCGGCCCTCCAGCGGACCAGGGGCCCGCTCGCCGACACGATCATGGCCCTGCTCAGCCAGGACGACACGCACCGGCTCACTGCGGCCCAGTTGCGGGAACGGCTCAGCGGCGCCACCACGACGGTCAAGCCGCTGTCGCCGTCCGAGCAGACCGTCGTGATCGAACCGGTCACGAGCTACGTCGCGCCGAACACGCCGACGCACGCGGACTGGGACGAGAAACCCAAGTCCCGCAAGAAGGTCGGCCTGTTCGCGGGTGCAGCGGCGGCGGTCGTGGTGATCGCGCTCGCGGCCGTGTTCCTGATCAACCCGGAGAAGCGGCAGGGGGAGGCTGCCGCCGCCCAGCAGGCACCCGGTTCGGTGCAGCCGACGACCGCGAGCAGCACCGCCTCCAGCGCGCCGTCGAGCAGCAGCGCCGCACCGAGCAGCAGCGCGGCGCCGTCGTCCAGCGCGACCTCCAAGCCCACCCAGACGACGCAGGCGCAGGCCCAGCCGACCACGCAGCCGAAGCCACCGCGCGAGACGCTGGTGCTGACCCGCTACCTGAAGGCGGGCGGCTGGCACTTCAGCGGTACGTCACGGGTGCCCGCGCCGGCAGGGTTCCAGGCGGAGGCCAACTCGCTCGGCAAGCTCCTCGCGAACCCCGAGGAGGGCACGAAGCCGCTCTACGCCTGCCGCCTCAACGGGTCGGAGGACCACATGACGTCGGTGTCGTCGGGGTGCGAGGGGCAGACGCTCGTGAGCCCCACCCCGCTCGGCCACGTCTTCAAGGACAAGCCGGACGACGTGCCCGCGCGGATCCTCTACCGCTGCCTCATCAAGGGCACGCACTTCGACTCGCTCGACCCGAAGTGCGAGGGCTACACCGTGGAGTTCCCGTTCGGCTGGGTCACCGGGTAGCGGCGGGCTCCAGGCCGATCGGCTCGGCGTTGTCGAACGTCTCGCGCGCCTCGGCCACGGACTCGTAGTTCCGCTGCGCCCACGACCGCAGTGCGGCCAGCGGCTCGGTGACGCTGCGCCCCATCTCGGTCAGCTCGTACTCGACGCGCAACGGCACCGAGGGGTACACCGTGCGCGTGACGAGCCCGTCGCGCTCCAACGTGCGCAACGTCTGCGTGAGCATCTTCTGGCTGATGCCCTCCAACCGGCGCTTGAGCTCACTGAACCGCTTGGGCCCGTCCTCCAGATCGCCGATCACCAGCGCCGTCCACTTCGACGCGACCATGTCCAGCAGGCCGCGGCACGGGCACTCCTTGCGGTAAACGTCCCTGATCACACCTGGTTTCTACCAGGTACCAGGTATCGACGGCGCAAAAATGCGCGTGCCCTGGGCGAACGCCCGGGACACGCGCATCAGGAGCGTTCTAGCTGCGCCAGGGCTTCTTGCGGCGCGCGGCGTCCCACACCAGCAGCGCGATGATCGAGACACCGGAGGCGACGAGCCAGATGTTCTCGGTCTGACCGTGGTGGTTGCCGATCAGCATCAGGAAGCAGAAGATCGCGGAGAGCCAGCCGGCGATGCGGGTGCCCTTGGGCAGCGTGCCGTGCCAGCCCCACTCGTGCGACGGCTCCTCGTGAGGGTCGACGGCAGGACGCTTGTCCAGTTCCGAGGACGAAGCCACGGTTTCCTCCACTGCTCATCCGGATTACGAGGCCATCGTCGCACATGTGAGTGAGCACGGATGTGTGAGGTCGCGCGCGCACGTCTTACGAGCCAGGTCGGGCGCGTTACGCTCGACGCGGCCCCACCCGTCCGACCCTGCGAAGGCGCCTCGACTTGACCGGCTTCTCTCCCGCTGAGGCCTCCACTCCGGACACGTTCGCCCCCGTCGAGATCGGTCTCCACGGCGTGCGCAAGCGCTTCTCGGACCAGGTGGCGGTCGACGGCGTCTCGCTGAACGTCCACGAGGGCGAGTTCTTCTCGGTGCTCGGCCCGTCTGGCTGCGGCAAGACCACGGTGCTGCGCATGATCGCCGGGTTCGTGGATCCGGACGAGGGCCGCATCGAGCTCGACGGCAACGACATGGTGGGCGTGCCTCCCTACCGGCGCGACGTCAACACCGTCTTCCAGTCGTACGCGCTGTTCCCGCACATGTCGGTGTGGGACAACGTCGCGTACGGCCTCAAGCGCAAGAAGGTCCGCGGCGACGAGCTGAAGAAGCGGGTCGGCGAGCACCTCGAACTCGTGCGGCTCTCGCAGTTCGCGAAGCGCAGGCCTGCCCAGCTCTCGGGCGGTCAGCAGCAACGCGTCGCCATCGCCCGCGCGCTCGCCGCCGGTCCCCGGCTGCTCCTGCTCGACGAGCCGCTCGGCGCGCTCGACGCCAAGCTCCGCAAGGAGCTGCAGATCGAGCTGATGCGCATCCAGCGCGAGGTCGGCACGACGTTCCTCTACGTCACGCACGACCAGGAGGAGGCGCTCGTCCTCTCGCACCGCATCGCCGTGATGAACGCGGGCCGGATCGAGCAGGTCGGCTACCCCGAGGACGTCTACGAACGGCCCGCGACCCGGTTCGTGGCCGGGTTCATCGGCACGTCCAACATCCTCGACGCCGAGGTGTCCGGTGTGGACGGTGGGCTGGTCTCGCTGAACGCCCCCGGCGCCACCGGCCTGCGCGCCAAGTTCTCCGGCGGTGTGAGTCACGGCAAGAAGGTCGCTGCCACCGTGCGCCCCGAGAAGGTGCACCTGTTCAACGAGACCTCCGAGCCGCCGACGGGCTGGTGCGTGCTGCGAGGAGTCGTCCAGGACGTCGTCTACACGGGCGTTTCGACGCAGTTCGTGGTCGAGACCCCGGCGGGCGTGCTGACGGCGTTCGTGCAGAACGCCCAGCGCATCGACGACGCGGGCGCGCCCGGCCAGACCGTGCGGATGGCGTGGGACCCGGAGTTCACCGTGCTGCTGGAGCCGGGGGATGGCTGAGCGCGTCCGGATCGCCCGGCTGTGGGACGTCGACAGCCCGCGGGTGACCCGGCGCACGATGCTGGGCTCGATGGCGTTCTTCGCGCTCGCCGCCTGCGCGGTCGGCCCCGCGCCCACGAACTCCGGTGGCCCGAGCGAGGCCGAGGCCACGAACCTGGCCGACGAGCCGAAGCTCAACTTCTACAACTGGACCGACTACATCGCGCCGGAGACGCTGCCGGGCTTCACCGCCGTCAGCGGCATCGAGGTCACCTACGACAACTTCTCGACCAACGACGAGATGGAAGCCAAGATCGCGTCCGGCCAGGCCGGCTACGACCTGGTGGTGCCGAGCGACAACTTCCTCCGCCGCTTCCTGAGGTCCGGCCTGCTGCAGCCGCTCGACCACGACGCGATCCCGAACCTGCGCAACCTGGAACCGCGGTTCGTCGAGGCCGAGTACGACCCCGGCAACCGGTTCTCCGTGCCGTGGGCCTGGGGCACCACGGGTCTCGCGTACTCGAAGTCGCAGATCGGCGGCGACGTCACGAGCTTCGACGCCTTCGACCTGCCGAACGCCCAGGGCCGCAGCTCGATCCTCGACGAGGCCCGCGACGGCATGGCGATCGGGCTGCTGAAGCTCGGCCACGACCCGAACACCACCGATCCGAAGCAGATCGAGGACGCGGCGAACTTCCTGCTGTCGTTGAAGAAGAAGCTCGGCCAGATCACCTCGGACGTGATCGAACCGCTGACCTCCGGCCAGGTCCGGCTCGCCCAGGCGTACTCCGGTGACGCGTTCCAGGCGAGCGACACCAACGACGACATCGGGTACGCCATCCCGGCCGAGGGCGGACTGTCCTACGTGGACCTCCTCGTCATCCCGAAGGACGCCCCGCACGCCGCGAACGCCCACCGGTTCATCGACTACGTCCTCGGCGCGGAGACGGGCGCGGCGCTGTCCAACGCCGTCCGGTACGGCAGCCCCAACGCCGCCGCGAAGCCGTTGATCGACAAGGAGCTGCTGAACGACCCGGTGGTCTACCCGCCGGAGGACCAGCTCGCGAAGCTCCCGTTCACCAAGGACCTCGGCGGCGACGCCGAAGCGCGCTACGCCGACGCGTGGACGAAGGTCAAGACCGGCTGACCGGCATCGACCTCATCCCGCGGATCACCACCGACTCGCGGTACCGGATCTCACCGGCCTGCCTCAGCCGCGGCATGCGGCGTGCCAGCGCGCGGAACGCGACGTCGCCCTCCATGCGCGCGAGCGTGGCGCCCAGGCAGTAGTGGGCGCCGCTGGAGAACGCGAGGTGCTCGGGCTTGTGCGGGCGCGTGATGTCGAACCTGTGCGCGTCCGGGTAGACCTCGGGGTCGCGGTTCGCCGCGGCGATGATCAGCGTGACGATTTCGCCCTTGCCGATCTCGTCGACCTGTTCGTGCGCGATCCGGGTCGTCAGGTGCACCGCCGGCGCCCAGCGCAGGGTCTCCTCGACGACGGCGGGCGCGAGGTCCGGGTTCGACTTGAGGAGCTGCCACTGCTCAGGGTGCTCCAGCAGCGCGCGGCAGCCGTTGCCGATCGTGTTCACCATCGCCTCGAAGCCCGCGACCAGCAGCAACACCAGCGTGCCGAGCATCTCCCGTGCGGTCAGCTTCTGCTCCGCCTCGGCGGCGACGAGCGAGCTGATCACGTCGTCGCCCGGCGTCCTGCGGCGTTCGGAGATCAACCGGTCGAACAGCGCGAGCACCTTGTCGGTGGCATCGGCCATCTCCGGTGTGACACCCGTGTCGAACGAGGCCCCGACGAGCGCCCCGTAGGCGGCGAAGTCGGCGGTGTCGGCGTCGGGAACGCCCAGCAGATCGCTGATCACCGAGATCGGCAGCGGCGCCGCGAAGTCCGCGATCAGGTCGAACTCGTCGGAGTCCAGCAACGAGTCCGCCACCTTCTCGACGCGGGTGCGGTAGTGGTCGATCCTCTTCGGGCTGAACGCCGGCGTGGCGAGCCTGCGCAGTCGCGTGTGGTCGGGCGCGTCCATCCCCAGGAACGACTGGGGCAGCGGACTCCCGTCGTCGGGGAAGCTGCCGTCGGCGTAACGGACGCCGAACCTGCGGTCGCGCAGGATCTTGTTGGTCAGCGCATGACCCGTCGTCACCCACATCCCGTCTTCGTCGCGCGTCAGCGGTCCGTGCGCGCGTAGCCGTTCGTAGATCGGATGCGGATCTTCATGCCCGGTCAGCTGTTCCAACATGCTGTACCCCCTCGAACACAGTGGTGAGCACGAACCGGGGAGCGTCCAGCGGCGCGAGACGGCCGTCGCTGATCGCCTCCCAGGCGATGAAGAGCCCGGCGTAGGCGGTCTGGAGGATCCACCACGCGGGCAGGTCGCGGCGCAGCCTCGTGCCCTGCAGCCGGGTGATCACGTCGAGCACCGGCCGGTCCATCTCGCGGATGCGTCCGGCCACCTCCTCGTCGCGTTCGAGGCCGGGGAAGCGGAGCAGGAACTCCACCCGCGGGCCGAGCGGGACCAAGCGCCTCATCAGGTCTTCCAGGGCGTCGTCGCTCTCGAAGTCCACTTCGCGGGCGACCGAGTGGATCAGGTCGAGCGCCTCGCTCGCGACCGCGCGGACGAGGTCGGTGCGGGTCGGGTAGCGCTTGTGGAGTGTGGTCCTGCCGACACCGGCGGCCCGTGCCACGTCGCCGAGGGACGCGGTCGGGTCCTTGAGCAGGACGGAGGTCGCCGTCTGCAGGAGGTGAACACTCATGTTCACAACGGTACATGAGTGTTCACCATCATGTCGGGTGGCAGGATGTGGATCCGTGCTTCGACGCTGGCTGAAGGCCAACGCCCTCCTCGCCCCGACCGGTCTCTGGCTCGGGTTCTTCCTGATCGCACCCCTCGTCGTGGTCGTCGAGTTCAGCTTCGCGACGCGCCACACCGGCGTCGCCCGCGCGGTGCTGCCGTGGACGGTCCAGGCGTACCGGACGGCGCTCGACCCGGCGTTCCTGCCGATCTTCGGGCGGACCCTGCTCTACGCCGGCGCGACGACCGTCCTGTGCCTGCTGCTCGGGTTCCCGCTGGCGTGGTTCATCGCGCGGTACGGCGGGCGCTACCGGACGGCGTTGCTCGCGGCGGTGCTGATCCCGTTCTGGTCGAGCTACCTCGCGCGGATCTACGCGTGGAAGGCGCTGCTCGACGGCGAGGGGCTGGTGAACACCGTGCTCGGGTGGGTCGGGCTGGACCGCGACGGCGGGTTCCTGCTGACCGACGGTGCCGTGGTGCTCGGTCTGACGTACGGATTCCTGCCGTTCATGGTGCTGCCGCTGTACGTGGCGTGCGAGCGGTTCGACGTGCGGCTGGTGGAGGCGTCGTACGACCTCGGGCACGGGCGGGTGTCGACGTTCCTCCGCGTGGTGCTGCCGGGGGTGATGAGCGGTGTGCTGGCCGGGTCGTTGCTGGTGCTGGTGCCCGCGGCCGGTGACTTCGTGACGCCGAAGCTGCTCGGCGGCGTCGACCAGTCGACGTTCGGGTCGGTGATCGACGACCAGTTCCGCGGTGGCAACAACTGGCCTCTCGGGTCGGCGATGGCGGTGTTGTTGCTCGTGCTGGTGGTGTTCGTGCTCGTGCTGCGCGGACGGCGTGGGGAGGACGTGCTGTGAACCGTCGTCCGTGGGCGCTCGGCGCCGTTGTGGCCCTGGTGTTCCTGTTCTTGTACGCACCGATCGCGTGGCTCGCCGTAGCGTCGTTCAACTCGTCGCGGTCGTTGTCGCGCATCAGCGGGTTCTCGCTGCAGTGGTACGCGGAACTTGCTGACGACACACGGGTTTTCGCCTCTCTGCAGCTGACGTTGCAACTGGCGCTGGCGTCGGCGGTGATCTCGACGGTGATCGGGACGCTGGCCGCGTTCGGGCTGCGGAGGGCGTTCCCCGGCCGTGGACTGTGGACGGTGCTGCTGTCGTTGCCGCTCGTGGTGCCCGAGGTCGTCATGGGCGTGGCGATGCTGGGGTTCTTCGTGAAGCTCGCCGGTGTGCCGCTGGGGTTCGGGGCGCTGCTGTTCGCGCACGTGGCGTTCTCGCTGAGCTTCGTGGTCGTCGTGGTGCGGTCGCGGGTGTCCGGAATGGACGTCCGGATGGAGGAGGCGGCGGCCGACCTGGGGGCGTCGCCGTTCGTGGCGTTCCGGACCGTGACGCTGCCGCTGGTGGCGCCCGCGGTGGCGGCGGGTGCGGCGTTCGCGTTCCTGCTGTCGTTCGACGACGTGGTGATCTCGTCGTACCTGACCGGTGTCGGGTCCACGACGCTGCCGGTGTTCGTCTACGCGCAGGCGTCGAAGCGTGGAATCTCTCCGGAGATCGTGGCGCTTTCGACGTTGATGGTGACGGCGACGGCACTGCTGCTGATCATCGGTGTGGTGTTCGCGTCGTGGCGTGCGCGGCGGGCTGGATCCGTCGCACGGCTGGCCTAACTTCAAGCCAGGGCTGTATCTCCGCCTGTGTGGGCACGACTTCTCCTGCGGGGGTAATCGGCATTCCTTGGGGGAGGAAGACGTGCCGCAGCTGCACATCCATTTCACCGACCGGGACATCGCCCACACGCGGTTGAAACTGGAGACCGACCTGATGTGGGAGATCGTCAGCAGCGCCCGGACGCTGCGGTGCGGGGACGGCGACCTGCCTTTCGGTCCGTGGCGCCGCCACGTGCGCGAGCTCGCCGCACGCGACCCGGACCTGCGGATGGCGGTGCACACGGTGGCGGCGGTGGCGCCGCACTGGCCGGACGACCTCGCCACCGCCGGGCCCGCCGCGCTCCGGCGGTTGCACCGGGCCCTGCGGGTGTACCACCGGCGCGTGATCGAGCCGCACCTCCCGGTCATCGAGGACGGGCTGTGCACCGACGCGGCGGCCAGGATCCACCAGTACCTGCGCCGCGGACCGGAAGGACTGCTGAGCACGCTCGGGGCCGCCACCCGATGGCATCCGCCCGTGCTGTCCGTGGACCACGCGCACGACCGCGACCTGCATCTCGGTGGCCGCGGTCTCACGTTGATCCCCTGCTACTTCGCCGTGCGGCACCTGGTGACGCCGACGCGGCCCGTGCTGGTGCTGCCGATCCAGGCCGAGTCCCGCCTCCGCGCGGGCGAGCGGGCGGGCGGTGACCATCTGACCGCGTTGCTGGGAGCCACCAGGGCCTCGATCCTGCGGTCGGTGATCGGTGGGAACACCACCTGCAGGCTGGCGAGGCTGGTGGGCGTCGCCCCCGCCACGGTCAGCCATCACACCGGCGTTCTGCGCGAGGCGGGCCTCATCGCCACCGAACGCGAGGAGAACTTCGCCCGGCACCTCATCACCCCGCTGGGACTGCGGTTGCTCGCGGGGCGGTGACGCACGGCCGGGGGCCGCCGCGACGAGCGTCCACTTCGGACATCCGCCGGACGGCCCCCGGCGATCAGGTGGTCACCAGCAGGTGTTCCCCGTGACCCACTTGTGCGAGCGGATCAGCACGTTCGGGAAGTTCGGTGCCTCCGCCCCGCGGGCGACCCAGTAGGCGACGCTGCCGCTGTAGTTCGCGCCGGGGTACAGGCACACCCTGGTGTAGGACGTGCTGACGCCGGCGTTCTCGACCGCCCGCACCGCGCTGGTTCCCGACCACGAGCACCGGACGTCCCCGCCCTGCCAGTCGGGGTCGGCGACGCCCCAGCTGCACCGGCTGCTGCTGCCGTCACCGACCGGCCACGCGCACATGTTGCCGCTGCCGCACGACAACGCCTGAGCCGACACGTCGGGCTGCGGCGGTGCCGCCACCTCCGCGGGGACGCTCAGGTCGATCTCGGCCGGTGCCGTTCCCGACGCCGACGCCGTCCCCAGCAGCGTCATCAGCGCCAAGGCGGCGGCGAACAGCACACACAACGCTTTTCTCATGTTTCCCCCTGAGATTGATGTGCAGGAGGCGGAGCATGCCGAGACGATCTCGCGTGGGGAGGCTCCTTCGAACCTCGTCGAAGGGGTTCCAGGCGACCTGGATGACCGCGGCGTCAACTTTCGTCGCGGGAATTCGATACTCCAGCGTGCCGCGCGGACATGGGACGTCTCGTAGCTTGGGAGCGTGATTACTGCTGTGCGCACCAGGGCCGAGGCGTTCCGCGCCGACACCCTGGAGCGGCTACGGGGGCTGACCGTCGTGCGGCTCGTCGGCGACCTGATCGTCATGGTCGCCGCGATCCTGCTGGACGTGTGGCCGGGGCCGTGGGCCGAGACGAGGGCGTCGGGCTGGACGCTCGCCGGCATCCTCGCCGTCTACGTGGTCCTGCTGTCGTTGCGGCACCTGCTGCCCGCGACGGCCATGATCGGCGGCGCGGCGCTGACGTTCCTCGGTCCCGCGGCGATGGTCGTGCTGAGCTACACGGCGGGCCGCCGGATCGAGTCGTGGGTCAGGGCGGTGGTGTCGGCGACGATGACGTTCGTCGTCGTGGTGCTGCTGTGGGACTGGGACGCGCGGCCGCTCGACATCGAGCCCGTCTACGGGATGCTCATCCTGATCACGATCTTCGGCGTGGGCGTGGCGCTGCCGTTCCTCGTCGGGCGGTACCTGGCGCAACGCGAGGCGCTGGTGCTGGCCATGCAGGAGCGCGAGGCCCGCATGCGCGGCGAGCACAAGATGCTGTCGCGGCAGGTCCGGTTGCGCGAGCGCAGCCGCATCGCCCAGGACATGCACGACAGCCTCGGCCACCGGCTGTCGCTGATCTCCGTGCACGCCGGCGCGCTGGCGCTGGACCCGTCGCTGGGGGAGAAGCAGCGCGAGGCGATCGGGGTGCTGCGCTCGGCGGCGTTGACCGGCATGGGGGAGCTGCGGTCGATCATCGGCGTTCTACGGGCCGAGGACGGTCCCGACGACGACCCGGCGACACGCACCGCGGAGTCCATCGACTCGTTGGTCGCCGACGCGCGCAAGGCAGGCGTTCTGGTCAGTCTGGTGCGCGGCGGACAAGCACACCCGTTGCCGTCACGTGTCTCTCACGCGGCCTATCGCGTCGCACAGGAGGGCCTCACCAACGCGGCCAAGCACGCACCGGGCGCCGCCGTGCAGGTGACGGTGAAGTACGAGCCGGACGCCCTGGTCGTCGAGGTGCGCAACAACCCGTCCCGCAACGGCTCGCCGGTCCAGGCACCGGGCGTGGGCCTGATCGGCCTCACCGAACGCGTGCGCGTGGCCGGCGGAATCCTGCACGTGGGCGCGCTCCCGTCCGGCGGCTTCCGGATCGCGGCCGTCCTGCCGTACGAGGAGACGCCGCTGCCCGACGAACCCGAGGACGAGCACGAGGAGACCGAGTCGCCGCGCGGCATCCGCAAGTGGGCGGGCATCGGCTCGATCGCGGGCGCGTCCCTCGTGCTGGCGGTCATCATCGGCGGCTTCACCTACCTCGGCGCGCAACCGGTGACCGAGGTCGTGTCGCAGGAGAACCTGGACCGCATCCAGGAGGGCCAGTCCGAGGCGGACGTGCTCGCGCTGCTCCCGGCGGGCGACGAACCCCTGGTCGCCGACGGCGAGCGCAAGTCGCAGGCGTCCCCCGAACCGCCCGGCGCCCGTTGCGTCTACCACATCACCGACGAGCAGTCGTACCTCGCGAAGGGCACCAGGGTGGTGCGTTTCTGCTTCCGAGACGGCAAGCTGGTCGAGAAGAAGATCCACGTGCAGAGGACTGGTCAATGATCCGGGTGCTCATCGCCGACGACGAGCCGCTGATGCGTGCGGGCATCAAGGCCATCCTCGGCACCGCCGACGACATCGAGCTCGTGGCGGAGGCCGGCGACGGCCGCGAAGCCGTGCAGATCGTGCGCGAACGCCGGGTCGACGTGGCCGTGCTCGACATCCGCATGCCCCGCATGGACGGCCTGGCGTGCGCTCGTGAGCTGCGCGTCGTGGCGCCTTCCGTGCGCGTCGTGATGCTGACGACGTTCGGCGAGGACGACAACATCGTGCGCGCTCTCTCCGACGGTGCGGCTGGGTTCTTGTTGAAGGACTCCGCGCCCGAGGAGTTGCTACGGGCCGTGCGTGCTGTGCACAACGGTGAGGCGTATCTGTCGCCGATGGTCACGTCGCGGGTGGTCGGCATGGTGGCGACCTCCGGGCAGCCGAAGCGGCAGGAGGCGCAGAAGGCCGTCGAGGGGCTGACCGACCGCGAGGTCGAGGTGCTCGCGCTGCTCGGTCAGGGGATGTCGAACGCCGACGTCGGCGCGAAGCTGCACATGTCGGAGGCGACGGTGAAGACTTACGTGTCGCGGTTGCTGGCCAAGCTGGGGCTGACGAACCGCGTGCAGGCGGCACTGCTGGCACGGGACGCGGGCATCGCGAACTGACAGCCAGCGGCTGGTGGTCGGCTACACGCGTGCTCGCGAGTTCGCGCTGGTCGTCCGGTCGCCCCTTCGTCGTGATTCGGCGAAGCCCAATCGCGGCGAAGCGGTGGCCGGACGACCAGCTACTCGGCGAACGAGCCGGAGCGGCGCAGCCGCGACCAAAAAACAAGGCCGTTCGGGTGACACCCGAACGGCCTCAAACGTCATGAGCGGCTAGGCGTGGCTTCGCCGACCCGTCACCAGGCGGTAGATGCCCAGCAGGATCAACGATCCGACGATGGCCAGCAGCCACGTCCGAATCTCGAAGAACGAACCCAGATCGGTCCCGAACACGGCGGATCCGATGAATCCGCCCAGGATCGCGCCAACGATGCCGATCAGCATCGTGATGATGATTCCGCCCGGGTCCTTGCCCGGCATGATCGCCTTGGCGATGGCTCCGGCCAGGAGGCCGAGCACGATCCATCCGAGGATGCCCACCGAGAGTCTCCTTCCAACGACTTGACGTGGCTGGAATGCCCTCGATCTGGCGACTTCACACCTCCAAAACCGCTCCGTTATCAAAGTAACGGGCTGTGCCGAGGCTCTCAGGCACTCTCCGGAACAATGAGGGGCGATGAGTACTCCACGCACTGTCCTGATCCTGGGGTCGACCGGCTCTGTCGGCACCCAGGCGCTCGACGTCATCCGGCGCAACCGCGACCGCTTCCAGGTCGTCGGGCTCGGCGCGGGCGGGCGTCAGCTGGACCTGCTGAAAGAGCAGGCAGCCGAGTTCGACGTGAACACCGTCGCGGTGGCCAACGGTGCCGAGGTGCCCGGTGTCAGGACGCTGACCAGCATGGTCGACCTGATCGAGGCGTGCCCGGCGGACGTCGTCCTCAACGGCATGGACGGGTCCAGGGGGCTGGAGCCGTCGCTCAAGGCCCTGGAGTCCGGGGCCACGCTCGCCCTCGCGAACAAGGAGTCGCTCATCGCGGGCGGGCCGCTCGTGCTGGGGGCGGCGAAGCCCGGTCAGATCGTGCCGGTCGACTCCGAGCACTCGGCGCTCGCGCAGTGCCTGCGGGGTGGCACCGAGAACGAGGTCCACAAATTGGTCCTCACCGCTTCCGGCGGGCCTTTCCGGGGCAAAAGCCGCGAAGAACTCGAATCGGTCACCGTGCAGCAGGCCATGGCGCACCCGACGTGGTCGATGGGGCAGGTCGTCACCATCAACTCGGCGAACCTGGTCAACAAGGGGCTCGAGCTGATCGAGGCGCACCTGCTGTTCGGGGTCCCGTACGACCGCGTCGACGTCGTGGTGCACCCTCAGTCCATCATTCACTCGATGGTCACCTTCACGGACGGCTCGACGCTCGCGCAGGCGTCGCCTCCGGACATGCGGCTGCCGATCTCACTCGGGCTGGGCTGGCCGGAGCGCGTCGCGGGCGCGGCTCCCGCCTGTACCTTTGACACCGCCACCTCGTGGACGTTCGAACCGCTGGACAGCGTCACGTTCCCGGCGGTCGAGCTCGCGCGGCAGGCCGGCACCACCGGTGGTTGCCATCCTGCGATCTACAACGCCGCGAACGAGGAGGCACTCGCCTCCTTCGTCGCCGGCCGCACGTCGTTCCTGTCGATCGTGGACACCATCGGCCAGGTTCTCGGCGAGGCGAACGAATGGGTGAACGACCCCGCGGACGTCGCGGAGGTCCTGGCCGCCGAGGACTGGGCACGCGCACGTGCCCGCGAGCTGGTTGGAAGGAACTGACCTTTCCGTGAACACATTCATCAACATCCTCGGGGTGCTGTTGTTCGCGACCGGCATCGCGGTGTCCATCGCGCTGCACGAGTTCGGGCACCTGCTGACCGCGAAGGCCTTCGGCATGAAGGTCACCCGCTACTTCATCGGCTTCGGCCCGAAGCTCTTCTCGTTCCGCAAGGGCGAGACCGAGTACGGCCTGAAGGCGATCCCCGCCGGCGGCTTCTGCGAGATCACCGGCATGACCGCGCTCGACGAGGTGCACCCGGACGACCGCAAGCGCGCCTTCTACAACCAGAAGGTGTGGAAGCGCGTCGTCGTGCTGGCGGCCGGGTCGATCACGCACTTCATCCTCGGCTTCATCATCCTGCTGATCCTCGCGATGTCGCTGGGCCTGCCGAACAACAAGGACCTGCCGGTCCTGTCCGAGATCACGCCGTGCGTGCAGGACCACACCGTCGGTCTCACCGCGCCGTGCCAGCCCGGCGCCCCGGCCCCGGCCAAGGACGCGGGCCTGCAGCCCGGCGACGAGGTCACGGCCATCGCCGGCAAGCCGATCTCGACGTGGTCCGAGATGCTCAAGATCACCCGCGACCTGAGCGGCCCGACCGAGTTCAAGGTGCTGCGCGACGGCAAGGAGCTCGCGCTCACGGTGAACGTGCCGCAGGTCACCCGCGAGGTGCTCGACGGCAAGGGCGGCCGCGAGGTCAAGGAGGTCGGCGCCATCGGCGTCACCTGGCAGCAGAACTTCGAGTACAGCCCGCTCGCCGCGGTGCCGGCCTCGATCGCGTTCACCGGCGACATGTTCGTGAACACCTGGAAGGGCCTCATGCGCTTCCCGGAGCGCATTCCGGCCGTGGTGAAGGCGATCGGTGGCGGAGAGCGAGACCTGGACACGCCCATCTCGGTGGTCGGTGCTTCACGGCTGGGTGGTGACGCGGCCGAACGCGGTCTGTGGGCGTTCTTCATCCTTATGCTGGCGGGCCTGAACTTCTTCGTCGGTGTGTTCAACCTCCTGCCCCTGCTCCCGCTTGACGGTGGTCACATCGCCGTCAACCTCTACGAACGGGTGCGAGACTGGTTGAGGAAGCTCCGCGGCAAGCCCGCCGGAGCCCCGGTCAACTACATGCGTCTGCTGCCCCTCACCTACGTGGTCATCTTCATCGGCGGCGCCATCACGCTGCTGACCGTGACCGCCGACATCGTCAACCCGATCAGGTTGCAATAAGTGATCCACGGAAAGGTGCACAACCCATGAGTGACGGCGTGATGCTCGGAATGCCGGCACTGCCGCCGCCGGTGCTGTCCGAACGACGCAAGACCAGGCAGTTGATGGTCGGCAACGTCGGTGTCGGCAGCGAGTTCCCCGTCTCCGTCCAGTCGATGACGACGACGCTCACGTCGGACGTCAACGCGACGTTGCAGCAGATCGCGGAGCTCACCGCGTCCGGCTGCGACATCGTGCGCGTGGCCTGCCCGTCGCAGGACGACGCGGACGCGCTGCCGGCGATCGCCAAGAAGTCCCAGATCCCGGTGATCGCCGACATCCACTTCCAGCCGAAGTACGTCTTCGCCGCCATCGAGGCTGGTTGTGCCGCTGTCCGGGTCAACCCGGGCAACATCCGCAAGTTCGACGACCAGGTGAAGGAGATCGCGGCCGCCGCGAAGGACCACGGCACCCCGATCCGGATCGGCGTCAACGCCGGTTCGCTCGACCCGCGCCTGCTCAAGAAGTACGGCAAGGCCACGCCCGAGGCGCTGGCCGAGTCGGCGATGTGGGAGGCGTCGCTCTTCGCCGAGCACGACTTCCACGACATCAAGATCTCCGTCAAGCACAACGACCCGGTCGTGATGGTGCGGGCGTACGAGCTGCTGGCCGAGCAGTGCGACTACCCGCTGCACCTGGGCGTGACCGAGGCCGGTCCCGCCTTCCAGGGCACCATCAAGTCCGCCGTCGCGTTCGGCGCGCTGCTGCGCCAGGGCATCGGCGACACCATCCGGGTGTCGCTGTCGGCCCCGCCGGTCGAGGAGATCAAGGTCGGCCACCAGATCCTCCAGTCGCTCAACCTGCGCCCGCGCAAGCTGGAGATCGTGTCCTGCCCGTCCTGCGGCCGCGCACAGGTGGACGTGTACACGCTCGCCGAGCAGGTCACGGCCGGTCTGGAGGGCATGGAGGTGCCGCTGCGCGTCGCCGTCATGGGCTGCGTCGTGAACGGCCCCGGTGAGGCCCGTGAGGCCGACCTGGGTGTCGCGTCCGGCAACGGCAAGGGCCAGATCTTCGTGAAGGGCAAGGTCATCAAGACCGTGCCCGAGCACG
Organism: Lentzea sp. NPDC058436; assembly: GCF_042721515.1. NCBI lineage: Bacteria > Bacillati > Actinomycetota > Actinomycetes > Pseudonocardiales > Pseudonocardiaceae > Lentzea > Lentzea sp. NPDC058436. The sequence goes on along the minus strand of NZ_JBHXLF010000027.1, from coordinate 17,729 downwards.
CGATCGTGGAGACCCTCATCGAGGAGGCCATGCGCCTCGCCGAGGAGATGGAGCCGATCGAGGGCGGCGCGCCCGCCGTCACCGTCGGCTGAGAACCAGCAACGGCATGAGGGGCGTCTCTCGTTCTGAGAGGCGCCCCTCACCGTGTGTCCAGGCACAAGGCACTGTTGGCTGATGTCATCTGCACGGTCCATCTGGCACGCTAGGTGACGTGCTGAGGCTGGCCGGAGCGCGCGTGCTGGACGAACGCGACCTGATCGACGTACGCGGGGTCTTCGAGACGGACCCCGTCGCCGCGTGCATGGTCGCCGCGAGGGTCGAGGTCGCCGGCCTCGATCCGTGGCGCCTGGGCGGCGAGATGTGGGGCTCCGACTCCAAGCCGATCAGGGGCAAGGTCGACGGCCTCTGCTTCTCCGGCCCGAACCTGATCCCCCTCAAGGGCAGTGCCGCGGCGATGCGCATGTTCGCCGACCGGGCCCGTCGCCGGGGGCGTATGTGCTCCAGCCTCGTGGGACCGGCCGAGCAGGTCCTGACGCTCTGGGAGGAGCTCCAGCCCGACTGGGGCCCTGCCCGCGAGGTCCGCGCCGACCAGCCGCTGATGGCCATCTCGGCGGCCCCGAAGATCGCCCCGGACCCGCAGGTCCGCCAGGTCCGCCCCAGTGAGCTGAACCGCTACCTGCCCGCCGCCATCTCGATGTTCATCGAGGAGGTCGGCATCGACCCGTGCGCGGAGGACGGCGGCGCGGGCTACCGGGCGCGGGTGAGCGAGCTGATCGCCGCCGGCAGGGCGTTCGCCAGGTTCGAGCACGGTGAGGTCGTCTTCAAGGCCGAGATCGGCGCGATGTCGTCCAGGGTCGGTCAGATCCAGGGCGTCTGGGTCCGCCCCGACCGCCGGGGAGAGGGCATCGGAACAGCGGGAACGGCGGCGGTCGCTGACCGGCTGACCCGCGTTCTCAACCGCACGGCGAGCCTCTACGTCAACGGCTACAACCACGTCGCGCAGGCCGCCTACCGCCGAATCGGTTTCGAACAAGTCGGGCAATACGCCACCGTCCTCTTCTGAACGGGCATACTCGCGCGGGTGCGCCTTCTCGCGACGATCACGGTGATCCTGGTGACGGTGAGCGGCTGTGGGCTGTTCGAGTCGGAACCGGGGGCGCCCGAGATCACCAATGAGTTCCTGTCGAAGCTCGCGTCCGGCGACGTGCAGGGCGCGGCCGGGATGACCGACAACCCGAACGACGCCAAGGAGACACTCGAGAAGTTCCGCGGAGCGCTCAAGCCGGAGGGCCTGAGCAGCAAGGTCGACCAGATCCGCAAGAACGGCGAGCTCGCGTCCGAGGCGTCCGTGACGCTCGACTGGAACCTCGGCAAGAACCGCCACTGGACGTACCCGACGAAGTTCGACGTGCGCCAGGAGGGCGACACGTGGAAGGTGCACTGGGCGACGTCGGTGGTGCACCCGAAGCTAGCGCCGCAGCAGTCGGTCAAGCTCACCGAGCTCACCCCGGACCCGGCGCCGGTGCTCGACCGCGACGGCACGCCGTTGCTGGCTCCCGAACGCGTCGTCTCGGTGCTGCTCGTCGCGAAGGAGGCCGGTGACGTCGCGGCCGTCACGAAGACCCTCGCGGAGGCGCTGAACCCGTTCGACAAGGCCATCACGCAGCAGACGATCACCGACGGCGTGGCCAAGACGCCGGAGGGTCAGGCCTACCAGGTGGCGGCGCTGCGCGACCCCGACTACCAGTCGGTGAAGCCGAAGATCTACGAACTGCCCGGCGTCCGGTTCAGCGCGCAGACCTCGCTCCTCGCGCCGAGCCGCACGTTCGGCTCCCAGGTGCTGCCCGCGGTGCGCAAGCTCATGGAGAACGAGATCGCCGGCAACGCGGGCTTCCGCGTCAGCACGGTCGACGCGCAGGGCGCCGAGATCGAGGAGCTGCACTCGAAGGCGCCCGAACCCGCCAAGGCCGTGAACACGGCGCTGTCCCGCGTGATCCAGGCCGCCGCCGAGGACGCCGTCGAGCCGGTGAAGGAGCCCACGATCCTGGTGGCTCTGCAACCGTCGACCGGCGACATCCTGGCCGTGGCCCAGAACGACCCGGCCGACGCCCAGGGCGCGCTGGCCCTGACCGGCCGCTTCCCGCCGGGTTCCACGATGAAGGCCGTCTCGGCGCTGGCCGTGATCGGGTCAGGCAAGGTCAACGCCGACACCCTGGTCCCGTGCCCCGGCAAGACCACCATCGACGGACGCCGGATCGTGCCGAACTCAAGCGAGTTCGACAAGGGCACCATCCCGCTGCACTCGGCGTTCGCCTTCTCCTGCAACACGACCTTCGCGCAGCTCGCCGTGGACATGGCACCGAACCTGCTGCCGGACGCGGCCCTGTCGCTGGGGCTCGGCGTCGACTTCGACATCGCGGGCCTCACCACGATCACCGGTTCCGTACCGCCCGCGACCGACGTGGTGGAACGGGCGGAGGACTCGTTCGGCCAGGGCAAGGTGCTGGCGTCGCCGTTCGGCATGGCGCTGGTGTCGGCGTCCATCGCGAAGGGCTCGATGCCGGTGCCGCAACTGGTGCGCGGCAAGGAGACCAAGGCGGACAAACAGCCCGCCGCACCGCCTGCCGCTGTTCTGGAATCCGTGCGCGCGATGATGCGTGAGGTCATCGAGAACGGCACTGCACCACAACTCCAGCCGTATGGGGACGTGCGCGGCAAGACTGGTACCGCGCAGTTCGGTGACGGCGTGCACTCACACGGGTGGTTCATGGGGTACCGGGGCGATGTCGCGTTCGCGACGCTGGTGCTCAGCGGAGAGACTTCGACTCCGGCCGTGGACGTGGCGGCGAGGTTCCTGAAGGCGGTGCCGTGATGAGCAAGACGAAGGACCTGACGGTGCGGGAACGCCTGATCCGGGCGGGGATCCTGTTGCCGGCGCCTCGGCTGCCCGAGTCGGGGGTGCCGGAGCCTCGGGTGGAGGCCGAGCCGCGGGGCGTGAGCGCACGCGAGTGTGTCGGGCGGTTGCGCGGAGGAGCGAGCAGGCCACATCTCTCAATGTGATACATTGTGAAACATGGATGCTGATTCTGTCGGTCTGCGTGATCTCCGGCATCACGCTGCCGAGTACGTTCGCAGGGCGGAGGCCGGTGAACGCATCGCGATCACCGACAGGGGCCGGGTCGTCGCTGAGATGGGCCCGCCGAGCGATCCCGCGAACGTGCGTTTGATGTTGACCGCCAACGGTCTTCTCGTGCGTGGCCGTGGTCGGCGGCTACCGCGGCCGTTGCCGGCGCGTGAAGGCGTGCAGCTCTCCGACAAGGTGCAGCAGATGCGCGACGAGGAGCGTTGGTGATCTATCTCGACACCTCGGCCCTGGTGAAACTGGTGAGGACCGAGGCGGAGACGGACGCTCTCGTCGACTGGCTCGGAGAGCGCACAGACCTTGTCACGAGCTCTCTCGCCAGGGTTGAGCTCATGCGGGCGATTCGTGATGAAGGCGAAGCCGAGAAGCGGCAGGCCTCCACCATCCTGGTGGAGCTCGACAACGTCCCGATGACGTTCGATCTCCTGGATGCCGCAGGGGCGTTGCCGCAACCGGTGCGTTCGCTCGACGCCATTCACCTGGCCTCGGCGATTCGACTCCGCGACGTCCTGGACGCCTTCATCGCTTACGACAAGCGCCTGCTCGCCGCCGCTGACGAGGTCGGGCTCCCGGTCCTGGCACCCGGCGCGGACGGCTAATCTGGGGAGCATGGCTGTTCGTGCTGTGCTGCAACCCGGTGTGCAATCCCCGCGTCGTCAGGTGCCGTCGCGCATCGTGCGTCCCGAGTACGTGGACAGGCCCGCGCCGCAGAAGAGCACCGACCCGTGGGTGCAGCCGCCCGAGGTCGTCGAGGCCATGCGGGTCGCCGGCCGCCTCGCCGCGCAGGCGTTGCAGGAGGCCGGCAAGGTCGTCGTGCCCGGCGTGACGACGGACGAGATCGACGCGGTGGCGCACGAGTTCCTGTGCGACAACGGCGCGTACCCGTCGACGCTGGGGTACCGGGGCTTCCCGAAGTCGTGCTGCACCTCGCTGAACGAGGTCATCTGCCACGGCATCCCGGACAGCACGGTCGTCGAGGACGGCGACATCGTCAACATCGACGTCACCGCGTTCATCGGTGGCGTGCACGGCGACACGAACGCGACGTTCTTCGCCGGCAACGTCTCCGAGGACGCCAAGCTCCTCGTCGAGCGCACGCACGAGGCGACCATGCGTGCCATCAAGGCCGTGAAGCCCGGTCGTGAACTGAACGTCGTGGGTCGCGTCATCGAGGCGTACGCCAAGCGGTTCGGGTACGGCGTCGTGCGCGACTTCACGGGCCACGGCATCGGGCGCACGTTCCACAGCGGACTCGTCGTGCTGCACTACGACGAGCCGTCGGTGAAGACGGTGCTGGAGCCCGGTATGACGTTCACGATCGAGCCGATGATCACGCTCGGCGACTTCGAGGGCGAGATGTGGGACGACGGCTGGACCGTCACCACGAAGGACAAGAGCTGGACCGCTCAGTTCGAGCACACGATCGTCGTGACCGACACGGGCTCGGAGATCCTCACGGTCTGCTGACCGTCACGGGCGGGACGCGATGGCCGCCAGAGCCTCCGCGAGGACGTGGAGGCTCTCGGCGGGCACGCGGTCGAGGACGTGCTGCCGGGCGATGTCGCTGTAGTGCGTCTTCGCCCGCTGGACCTCGGACACGCCGGCCGGGGTCAGTGAGGCGAGCGCCGAACGGCCGTCCTCCTCGTCTCGGCGCCGCTCGCACCAGCCGCGGCCCTCCATCGCGAGCGCCACGCGGCTCACCCGGCTGATCGACAGTCCGGTGCTGGTGGCGAGGTCGCTCATGCGCAGCGTCTGGTCCTGCGCCTCGTGCAGCACGTGCAGCACGGAGAACTCGGTCATCGTGAGCCCGGTCGACCGCATCATGGCGTCGTCGAGCTGGCGCGGCAGCCGTTGCACGACGCGGCCCAGCGCGCGCCACATCGCCTGTTCCTCCTGGGTCAGGGCCCCGCGGTCCTGAGCGGTGCCGTCGATGCCGGGCGAAGTGTGAGCCATGCGCCCCATTCTGCTGGGGGAGGCCTCGGAAGGGAAATTGTTTGCGCGCGCGAGCAAATAAGGCTAGCGTCGATGGCGTGGTCGCGGACGTGCGACTCACATCCCCGGACTAGGAGATCCCCATGACCACCGAAACCGTGCTGACCGTCCGCCCGGACGTGCCTGTCATCACCGTGATCGAACGCTTCGCCGGCGCGGTCACCGAGGACCAGGGCACGTCGTCGAAGCCGCGCAGGCCTGCCGGACGTCCCGAGGACGTCGTGCGGAACCCGGACGTCGTGCGTGCCCGCGAGCTGCTGCCGTCCGTGCTGAAGAGCCGCGACGGGTTCCTCGCCGCGCTCCTGCTGGCCGGGCTCGACGGCGAGTTCGTCGTGTACAGCCAGTGGCGCGCGGCGGGCGAACCGCCGGCGGAGGTGCCCGCCGAGTGGTCCGTCGCCGGTGAGCTCGCCGGCTTCGACCTGGTCGACAGGCGCACGTACACCGTGGACTTCAGCGCGCCCGCTGACCTCACCCGGTTCTCGGTGCGGGACACGCCGCTCGCGCACTTCGGCGTCTTCTCGGTCGACGCGGACGACCAGGAGCGGATGCTGGAGCTCGCCAGGAAGCACGCGCCCGACTCCATCGGCACGCCCGGTCTGCTCGGGATCAACTTCCACCGCAGCCTCGACGGCGGCCAGGTGATCAACCTCGGCGCCTGGAACAGCTTCGAGAGCTTCGGCGACCTGCTCGGCCGTCCCGGCTTCCAGGACGAGGCCGTGTACTGGGAGGGCGTCGCCGAGTTCCGGCCGCACTTCTTCGCGGTCGTGGACGTCGTCACGAAGGCCGAACTCGCCATCTGGGCGACGCTGAAGGTGCTCCCCGGCCAGCAGGCCGAGGCCGAGAGGTTCTTCGCGTTCTCCAAGGACGTCCTCGACGCCGAACCGGGAACGACGAGCTTCTTCGCGGTGAAGATCGACGACGAGACCTACGGGATCTTCGACACGTTCACCGACCAGGAGGCGCTCGACGTCCACATCGAGGGCGCCTCGGGCAAGCAGGCGGTCTCGGACCTCGTCGGCACCGTCTTCGCGGGGCCGCCGGTGATCACCAACAGCGTGGTCGTGCAGCGAGGCCGGAGCTGACACCGTGTTGATGAACAAGGACTTCTACGACAACGCCTACGCGCAGGGCGTGACCCCGTGGGTCATCGGCGGGCCCCAGCTGGCGGTCGTCCAGGCCGAGCGGGAGGGCTGGTTCACCGGTCCCGTGCTCGACCTCGGCTGCGGGGCGGGGGAGAACACGATCTTCCTCACCCGCGCCGGGTACGAGACGTTCGGCGTGGACATCTCCGAAGCAGCGATCGACCTGGCCCGCGCCAAGGCCGTGGCCGAGGAGGTCCAGCCGTGGTTCGTGGTGGGCGACGCGCTGCGGCCGGCCGAGCTGGAGCTCCCCGCCCGGCGGTGGGCGACCGTGCTCGACTGCGCGCTCTTCCACATCTTCGACGCGGCTGACCGCGCCGCCTACGTCCGTTCGCTGGCCGGGCTTCTCGAACCGGGTGGGCACGTCGTCGTGCTGGCCATGTCCACCGACGGCCCGCACTTCGGCCCGGAGGTCGACGACGAGGTCATCAGGGCCGCCTTCGCCGAGCCGGATTGGGAGGTCGAGGTGCTGCGGCCCTCCTCGTTCCGCGGCCGCATCAGCCACGAGCGGGAGACCGGGATCACCGGCCTGTCGATCGGTGACCCGCTGGACGTGCCCGCCAGGCTCGCGCGGGTGAGGTTCAGAGTCCGCTGATCACGGACTTCAGCGCGGCCGCGACCGCCGAGGGTGACGTCGCGGCCGCGAGGTGGTGCGACTCGACCCGTTCGACCGGCCAGCCCAGCTCCTCCGCACGGGCGGCCGCGGCCTCGTAGACCGGCGACAGCAGCACGTACCCGCACGCCCCGGACCACTCGACGACCGGGCGCTGCTCCTTCAGGAACTCCCACGGCACCTCGGGGGCCTCGTCGCGCATCTCCTCGCGCAGCCCGGCCGGCACGAGCTTCAACGGGTCCGAGTCGAACCAGCGGTCCCAGCGCGGCAGCTTGCCGTCCCGCACGGACGCCTTGACCTGGTTCACCAGCGCGGGGTCGACGGTCTCGCGCCACGCCCTGCCCGGCGTCGGCAGGTCGGAGTCGAGGAACACCAGGCCCGCCACGTCCAGCTCCAGGGCGTCGGCGAAGCCCGGCAGCAACGGGCCCGCGCCGCTGTGGCCCACGAGCACCAGCGGTCCGGGGACGCCGGAGTCCTCCAGGGCGTCGGCGAAAGCGCCGATCAGCCGCTGGTGCACCGGTGCCTCGTTGATCGTCATCTGCAGGTCGACCAGCAGGACGGCCACCCCGTCGGAGGCCAGTTCGTCGGCGAGCGGGCGCATGCTCGACGGGCCGAGGAACGGGCTGTGCATGAGCACGACGGTGAGCATGGGGGTGATGATGGCAGCATTGGCGTCCATGCGGGGCGCGATGTTGATCTGTGGGACGACCTCGGACGCGGGCAAGAGCGTCCTGGTGGCCGGTCTGTGCCGGTTCCTCGCACGCCAGGGCGTCGACGTCGTGCCGTTCAAGGCGCAGAACATGTCGAACAACTCGTTCGTCACACTCGACGGCGGCGAGATCGGGCGCGCCCAGGCGGTGCAGGCGCGGGCGGCGTTCAAGGAACCGAGCGTCCGCTTCAACCCGGTGTTGCTGAAGCCCGGCAGCGACCGCACGTCCCAGGTCGTCGTGCTCGGCCAGGCGGTCGGCGAGGTCTCGGCGCTGAGCTACCGCGAACGCAAGCAGCACCTGCTCGGGACCGTTCTGTCCACTTTGGAGGAACTCAGGCGCGACCACGAGGTCGTCGTGTGCGAGGGCGCGGGCTCGCCGGCCGAGATCAACCTGCGCGCCAACGACATCGCGAACATGGGCCTCGCGACGAAGGCGAACCTGCCGGTGCTCGTCGTCGGCGACATCGACCGCGGTGGCGTGTTCGCGCACCTCTTCGGCACGGTCGCGGTGCTGGACGCGGCGGACCAGGCGTTGATCTCCGGCTTCGTCGTCAACAAGTTCCGCGGTGACGCCCGGCTGCTCGAACCGGGCCTGCACCAGCTGAAGGCCCTCACCGGACGGCCGGTGCTCGGTGTGCTGCCGTGGCGCGAGGAGCTGTGGCTCGACGCCGAGGATTCGTTGTCCTACAACGCCGATGGCGTGATCGGCAGGCCGCAGCCACCGAACCGCGACTGGCTGCGGGTCGCCGTGATCCGCCTGCCGCGCATCTCGAACGCCACCGACGTCGAGGCGCTGGCCTGCGAACCCGGTGTGTCCGTGCGGTTCGTGACCGAGCCGTCCCGGCTGGCCGACGCGGACCTGGTCGTGCTGCCCGGCTCCAAGGCCACCGTGTCCGACCTCGCCTGGCTTCGCGAAACCGGCCTGGCGCAAGCGATCCAGCGCTTCACGGGCCCTGTCCTCGGCATCTGCGGCGGCTTCCAGATGCTGTCGAAGCACATCGAGGACGACGTGGAGTCGGGGCGCGGCGCGGTCGACGGCCTCGGCCTGCTCGACGTCGACATCCGCTTCCGGGCGCGCAAGACCCTGGCCACGCCGTCGGGCACCGCGTGGGACGAACCCGTCACGGGCTACGAGATCCACCACGGCCAGGTCGTCCGCACCACCGAGAACCCGCTCGTCGGCGACGAGGGCGCGCAGACCGACCGCGTTCTCGGCACCCACTGGCACGGCCTGCTGGAGAACGACGCGTTCCGCCGCAAGTTCCTGCTGTGGGCGGCGGAACGCGCGGGCCGCGACTTCGTGCCGGGAGCGGTGAGCTTCCAGGCCGAGCGCGAGGCCCAGCTGGACCTGCTGGGCGACCTGGTCGCCGATCACCTCGACACGAAGGCCGTCATCGACCTGCTGGAACGAGGAGCTCCGGCGGGGCTTCCGTTCGTGCCGCCCGGCGCCCCAGCAACTGCGGAACAGCCAGCCCCGCGAGCACGAGCCCACCGGCCGCCGCCTGCACCCAGGTGAGGTTCTCGCCGAGGAATGCCCACGCCGACAGCATCCCGAACACCGGCACCAGCAACGAGTAGGGCGCCACGACCGACGACTCGTACTGGCGCAGCAGGAACCCCCACACGGCGAACCCGAGCAACGTCGAGATCCACGCGACGTACCCGACCGCGCCGACGCCCGCCCAGCCGAGGCGGCCGAGCGCGCTCATGTCCTCGGTCAGCGCCGACAGCGCGAACAGCGGCAGCACCGCGACCGCGCTCACCCACACCATGAACCGCAGCGCGTCGGCCGGCCGCGCGTACCGCATCAGCACGTTCGACACGCCCCAGCACGCCGCCGCGGCGACCAGCAGCACGAACCCGAGCAGCGGTGACGAGAGCCCGTAGTCCCACGCGATCACGCCGATGCCCGCGACGGCCAGCGCGATCCCGGCGATCTGCACGGACTTCGGACGTTCGCGCAGCACGACCGCCGCGAACAGGGTCGTGAAGATCACCTGGCTCTGCAGCACCAGCGACCCGAGGCCCGCCGGCATGCCCGCCTTGAGGCCGATGAACAGGAAGCTGAACTTCGCGACGCCGAGCACCAGCCCCACGGAGATGATCCAGCGCCACGCCACCCTCGGCCGTCCGACGAAGAAGATCGCGGGCACCGCCGCCGCGAGGAACCGCAGCGCGGAGAACAGGATCGGCGGGAACTCGTCGAGGCCGACCTTGAGCACGACGAAGTTGAAGCCCCAGATGGCGGCGACGAGCACGGCGAGCAGGACGTGACGGGGACTCATGCACTCCAGCCTGCGCTCGCGAACTGTTTAGCACCAGTTCCGATTGCTTAGGTTTTGGGTTTAGCATCGCTACATGCTCGATCTGGGAAGACTGAAGGCTCTGCACGCCATCGCGGTGCACGGCACGGTCGGCGCCGCCGCGGACGTGCTCGGGTACACGCCCTCCGCCGTGTCGCAGCAGATCGCCAAGCTCGAACGCGAGACCCGCACCACGCTGCTGGAACGCAACGGCAGGGGCGTCCGCCTCACCGACGCGGCCCGCCTGCTCGCCGACACCGCGGGCCAGGTCCTCAAGCTGGTCGAGGAGGCAGAGGTCGCGCTGGAGGAACAGCGCGGTGCCGCGATCGGCCGGTTGTGCATCGGCGCGTTCGCCACGGCCGCCCGCGGCCTGCTGCCCGACGTCCTCGTGCACCTGGCCGAGCAGCACCCGGCCCTCGACGTGCGGCTCACGGAGATCGACCCGCCCCACGCGACCGAGGCCGTCGCCCGTGGCGAGCTCGACCTGGCGATCGTGCACGACTGGGCGAACACGCCGCTGCCGGTACCGGCGCCGCTGTCCCGCGCGTACCTGGTCGACGACGTCGCCGAGGTGCTGGTTCCCGACTCGAACCCGTTGTCGCGCAGGGAGTTCCTCGAACCGGTCGACCTCGCCGGCGAGCGGTGGATCTGCCAGACGGAGGGGTCGATCTGCTTCGACTGGCTGGAGCGGACGTTCCACGGCGCGGGCATCGAGCCGGTCGTGGCGTACCGGATCAGCGAGTACCGGACGCAGTTCGCGTTGCTGGCCAAGGGGATCGGGGTCGCGCTGATCCCGAGGCTGGGAAGGGGGGAGGTGCCGGACAACGTCAGGGCCGTACCGCTGCGGCCCACGCCCACGCGGCGGCTCTACGCGGTGTGGCGGACGCAGGCCTCGCGCAGGCCCGCCATCACCGCGGCTCTCGACGTGATCAAGCAGGTCGCTCGGTGACGACGTGCTCCTTCGTAGGAGCCATGACCTTCAGCACGGCCTTGGCCTCCCGGACGACGTCGGCCAGGTCCTCCTCCACCGTGGGGAAGTAGGGCTGGATCGTGAGCGTCGCGGTGTCCTTGGACTCCACGACGTTCCACGTGCCGTGCACGAACCCGTCCACGAGGAACGTCGGCGGGAACACGCCGTTGCGCACCGCGCCCCACCGCGCCCGAGCGTCCTCGCTCATGATCCTCCGCCGGTCCGCGTGCCCCAGCAGCACGTTGTCGAACGAGGGCAGCAGCCGTGCGGGCGCCGGGACGTCCTCGGGCACGATCACGCCGTCCGGTACGTCGAGCAGCACCTTGCCGTCCTCGTTGCGGTACTCGACCAGGCCGAGCCCGGCCGTGTGGGCCTTGAGCCCTGTCAGCTTCGACCAGGCCTGCACGTCGGCGAGGGTCGCCGGGCCGAACGCCCGCAGGTAGCGCGTGATCACCTCCGGCAGGGCGGCCTCGGACGGCAGGTCGCGGCCCAGCCACGTGGCCATCGCGAGGTTCTGCGGCACCCCGCCCACGCCCCAGATCCCGCGCGGCGGCACCTGGACCATCGGCACCAGCATCTGGGCCTGCGTGGAGAGTTCACGCGCCCTGACCCCGGGGAAGTGCGGCGCCAGGTGCGTGCCGATCTCCGCGACCGCGCGCGGTTCGGAGTCGACGTACTCGCGCGCGATCCGGGCCAGCTCGGCCAGGTCGATCTCGACGCGGGTGGCCGGCGGCATCACGGTCTTCGCCCACTTGTCGAGCTCCGGCTGCAACGCGGTGCGCATCAGGAACACGTCGTCGGCCGAGATGAGGTGCAGGGTGCCGCGCCACAACGTCATCCGCACCAGCGAACGGTCCAGGATGAGCTTGCTGAGCGCGTCGACGTCGTACGGCTCAAGGCGTGCCCACAGCGCGAGGTACGGCGGGATCGGCGCCTGGGCCTGGAGGCCGCCGAGGTGTTCGACGGCGGCCACGACCGGCATGTCCGTGCGCCGCAGCAGCATCTGCCGCGCGAGCAGCGTCCGGTTGAGGGTGCGGGTGGAAAGTGTTGTGCTCACAGTGATTCGAAGAACTTCCTGATGTCCTGGACCAGCAGGTCCGGTTCCTCCATCGCGGCGAAGTGACCGCCGCGGTCGAACTCCGTCCAGTGCACGATCGTCGGGATCATCTTCTCCGCCAGCGACCGCACCGGCAGGCTCACGTCGTCCGGGAAGACCGCGACGCCCGTCGGGACTGTCGTCGGCTTCTGCTGACCCCAGTACGCCGCCTGCTCCTTGTACAGCGCGCCCGACGAGCCCGCCGTGCCGGTGAACCAGTAGACCGACACGTTGGCCAGCAGCTGGTCGCGGTCCACCGCGTCCTCGGGCGTGCCCTCGTTGTCCGTCCAGTCGTGGAACTTCTCCGCGATCCACGCCAGCTGGCCGACCGGCGAGTCCGTCAGCCCGTACCCGAGGGTGCGCGGCCGGGTGCGCTGCACGTGCATGTAGCCGGAGAGGTCCTTCTGGTAGTGGTCCAGCGTCTCCAGCGACCGCAGTTCCTCCTCCGAGAGGTCGCTGACCCCGGCCGGCCGGAACGTCATCAGCATGTTCACGTGCACGCCGATGACGTGCTCGGGGAACACCCTGCCGATCTCCTGCGCGATGCTCGAACCCCAGTCGCCGCCCTGCGCGCCGTAGCGGTCGTACCCGAGGCCCTCCATGAGCTTCGAGAACGCCCACGCGATGCGCAGGACGTTCCAGCCGGGCTTCGTCGCCGGTCCCGAGAAGCCGAAGCCGGGGAGCGACGGGATGACCAGGTGGAAGTCCTCGGACAGCGGTTCGATCACGTTGAGGAACTCGACGACCGAGCCCGGCCAGCCGTGCACGAGCAGCAACGGCGTCGCGTCCGGGTTCCGGGAGCGGACGTGCAGGAAGTGGAAGCGCTGCCCGCTGATCTCGGTCGTGAACTGCGGGTAGGAGTTCAGCCGCTCCTCGTGCGCACGCCAGTCGAACCCGTCGCGCCAGTGCGCGGCCAGCGGGCGCAGGTAGCTCAGCGGGACGCCGTAGGACCAGCCGACGCCCGGCAGGTCGTCCTCCGGCCACCGCGTGTTGGCGAGGCGGGCGCGGAGGTCGTTGATCTCGGCCTGCGGGATGTCGATGCGGAACGGAGTGAACTCCATGGCCCCCACGCAATGAGCTCGTGCGGACAGCGCCGTCCGCGGTTTTTCAGCTTCGTCAGCAGAACTTCTCGATCAGCTCCTCGAAGAACCCGCCCGCCTCGATCGCCGCCTTCTCCTGGTCACCGTCCCGGACCGCGTCCAGCAGCCCGGTGTGCGACACCTGGTCCCGACCAGGCGTGCTGGTGTCGACAGAGGCCGCCACCGAAGCTTTGACCGCCTCGGTCAAACCCCGGTAGAGCTCGGCCAGAAGTGTGTTGTGCGAGCACTGCACGAGCATCACGTGGAACGCGGTGTCGTGCTCGACGACCTCGGCCCACTGCTCGCCGTCCATCGCCGCGTCGCGCTTGCGCAGCAGCTCGGTGAGGCGTGCCAGCTCGGCGTCCGTGCGGTGCTTGGCGGCCAGGCGCGCGCCCTCCATCTCCAGGGTGCGGCGGACCTCCAGCACCTCCTTGAGCTCGGTCCCGCACATGCGGCGGACCGCGCCGGAGATCTCGCTGGTCGCGCGGACGAACGTCCCGTCGCCCTGCCGCACCTCCAGCAGACCCGCGTGGGACAGCGCGCGCACGGCCTCCCTGACCGTGTTCCGCCCCACGCCGAGCGCGGTGACCAGCTCTGGCTCGGGCGGGATGCGCTGCCCGACGGGCCATTCACCAGTCGTGATCGCGCTGCGCATCTGCTCGATCACCTGGTCGACGAGACCCGCCCGTCGGGTAGTGGCCAACGGCACAGCGTCGTCCTTTCATCCGAACATCCTACGTCTGCGATAGTGAAGCGCGTGACGATGAAGCAGACGACTGTTGCCGCCCACCCTGCCACCGATCGGGGTCGCAGGGTGACGGTTGTCCAGAATCGTCACGTTCCGCTGGTCGGGTCCGCGTTGCTCGCGATCGGGGTCGCCCTCGCTGCCGCGAATCTCCGTCCGGCGGTGACCAGTCTGGCCTCGGTGCTCGTCGACGTCCGCGCCGCCCTGGGCGTTTCGGCCGCTTGGACCAGTGCGCTCACCGCCGTTCCGGCACTGTGCTTCGGCTTCGCGGCGTTCGCGGCGCCGTGGTTGAGCCGCCGCCTCGGCATGGCCCGCGCGATCGGACTTTCCCTGGGGGTGCTCACGCTCGGCCTGGTGCTGCGCGTGATCGACGGTCCGTGGGTCGTGCTGGGCGGCACCTTCGTCGCGTGTGCGGGCATCGCGGTGTCCAACGTGCTGATCCCGGTGGTGGTGAAGGCCTCCTTCCCGGACAAGGTCGGCCTGATCACCGGCGTGTACACGGGAGCGCTCGCCGCCGGCGCCGCGTTCGCCGCCGCCCTGACGCCGCGGCTGGAGGACTACCTCGGCTCGTGGCGCCTCGCCGTCGGAGCGTGGGCACTGCTGTCGGCCGGTGCCGTGATCGTGTGGTTCGCCGGAGCGCGGCACGGTGCGGTGGCCTCCGTGGTGCGTTCGACCGCGCCGGCCGAGAAGCGCTCGTTGCTGCGCAGCCCGCTGGCGTGGGTGATCACGGTGTTCTTCGGCCTGCAGTCGCTGTTCGCCTACACCGTCATGGGCTGGCTGCCCGCGATGCTCGTCGACGCCGGCGTCGACAGGAACACCGCCGGGCTGCTGCTCGCCGTGTCGATGCTGCTGAGCGTTCCGGTGAGCCTGCTCGTACCGCCGATCGCCGCGCGGTTCTCCGACCAGGGGCCCGTGGTGCTGGCGCTCGGGGTGCTGTCGTTCGCCGGAATCCTGGGCATGCTGGTGGCGCCCGCCGCCGCGCCGGGGCTCTGGATGGTGCTGATCGGGTTCGGCATGGGCATGTTCCCGCTGGCGCTGCTGATGATGTCGTTGCGCACCAAGTCCACTTCGGACACCGCGCGGCTGTCGGCCATGGCGCAGAGCCTCGGCTACCTGATCGCCGCCTCCGGGCCGTTCGCGTTCGGCGTGCTCCGCGAGTCCACGGGGGCGTGGACGGTGTCGCTCGTGCTGCAGCTCGTGCTGCTGGCCGCGCTGACCGTGCTGGGCATGGTCGCCGGCCGTCCCCGGTACGTCTGACGCCCGTCTGGTCAGGAATCGAGAAGCGGGGCGTTCTCGCTGGTCCTAGCGTTGTGGCATGGACATCAGCATTCACGCCTCGTTCCTCCCGCACACCGACCCCGACGCCTCGCTGGCGTTCTACCGCGACCTGCTCGGCTGGGAGGTCCGCGCCGACGTCGGGCAGGGCACGATGCGCTGGATCACCGTCGCGCCCAGCGGTTCCGGGGCCGCCGTCGTGCTGGAGCCGCCGGCCATGGCGGACGGGCTCACCGACGCGCAGCGCACCGCCGTCGCCGAGATGATCGAGAACGGCTCGTACGCGTTCATCAACCTGGCCACGCCGGATCTCGACGGCGCGTTCGACAAGCTGCAGGCGGGCGGAGCGGACGTCGTGCAGGAGCCGACCGACCAGCCGTGGGGAGCGCGGGACTGCGTGTTCCGCGACCCGGCGGGCAACACCGTGCGGATCCAGCAGAGCTAGTTCGACACGAAACCGCGGTGCAGCACCGTGAGCTGGTCGGCGAGGTAACGGGCCCACGCCTTCGCGCGGTCCCAGTCCGGTGCCGCGCCGCCGAAGCTGATCGGCCCGCTGGCACCGAGCCTGCGAACCATGCGCGTGACGTCGTTCGGCACGGGCGGCGCACCGCGGTGGAACAACCACAGCGGCGTGTGCTTGAGGGAAACCTTGTGCCGCCTCACGAACCGATGCGCGTCACGCGTCGCGGCGTCGCCCATGATCACGGCACCGAACCCGTGCAGCGTCTCGGCCGCGGCGACCGGGAGCACGGTGACTCTCAGCCCGCAGCCGGCGAGTTCGGTGCCGATGATCTCGGCTATCTCGTCGGTGGCGGCGATCTTGGAGGTGTAAGCGACCAGAACTCTGTCCGTCATCGCTGCATCGTGGTCGGTGCGGCGAGTTTTGGGCAGCGGCGGAAGTCCCTGTCGTTTAAGGCCTTCAGTCCAGCGGCAGGTTGAGGAGCGCGTTCTCGACCAGTTCGGGCATCGCCGGGTGGATCCAGTACTGCCCACGTGCCATGGACTTCGCGTCCAGCCCGAAGCTCATCGCCTGGATCAGCGGCTGGATCACCGTCGACGCCTGCGGCCCGATGATGTGCGCGCCGAGCAGCTTGCCGGTCGCCGGGTCCGCGATCAGCTTCGCGAAGCCGGTCGTGTCCTCCATCGCCCAGCCGTACGCGATCGACGCGTAGGCCTGGCTCGCCGTGACGTACCGGATCTCCTTGGCCTTCGCCTCTTCCTCGGTCAGACCGACGCTGGCGATCTGCGGGTTGGAGAACACCGCGGCCGGAACGAACCGGTGGTCGCTCTCGATCTGGTCGTCGGGGTTCAGCAGGTTGTGCTGGACCACCTTCGCCTCGTGGTTCGCGACGTGCTTGAGCTGGTAGTCCGAGCTGATGTCGCCGAGGGCGAGGATGTGCGGCTGGCTGGTGCGCTGCTTCGCGTCCACCTTGACGCGCCCGTCCGGGTGCTGGTCGAGACCCGCGTTCTGCACCTGGAGCAGGTCGCTGTTCGGCTGGCGGCCCGTCGCGATGAGGAGCTGCTGCGCCTCAACGGTTTCCTCGCCGTTGGGGCCTTCGAGGTGCAGCTTCACGCCGGTCGCGGTCTTCTCGGCGCGCGTCGTCTTGCGCTGCAGCCGGACGTCCCACTTCTGCTTCGCGATCTCGGTGAAGCGCTCGGCGATCTCCAGGTCCTCGTGGCGCAGCAACAGGCCCGAGCGCGCGATCACGGTGACCTTGACGCCGAAGCTGCTGAAGACGTGCGCGAACTCCGACGCGATGAAACCGCTGCCGACGATGATCAGGCTCTCGGGCAGCTCGTCGAGACGCATGATGGTGTCGCTGGTGTGGAAACCGGTCGTGTCCAGGTCCGCGATGTCGGGGACGCTGGGCCGGCTGCCCGCCGCGATGACGACCCGGTCGGCGGTGATGGTCTCGCCGGTGCCGGTGTCGATCGTGTGCGCGTCGACGAAGTGGGCCGTGCCCTCGAAGACCGTGACGTTCGCGTTCTCGTTGGCGCGCCAGTTGCGGCCGCCCTCGGCGATCGGGTCGATGCGGTTGAAGATGCGGTCGCGGATTTCTGGCCAGTGGACTGCGTCCGTGTGTGCGTCCACGCCTAGTTTCTTGGCGTTGGCCGGGGCTGCGGCCTGGTCCGCGGTGTGGACGAACATCTTTGTCGGGATGCAGCCCACGTTCAGGCAGGTGCCGCCGAAGGTGCCCTTTTCCAGGATGGCGATCTGCCAGCCTGCCATGGCTTCCGTCGGGATGCTGTTGCCGGAGCCGGTGCCGATGATGACCAGGTCGAAGTGCCTCACGTGTGGATCCAACCATTTCTGGGGGAGGGGTGTTCCCGGGTGGTTGTTACGTGGGGCTTACGCGATTTCGCGGGACGCGATTTCGCGGGTGGGTCGTTTTGCGTGCGGCCTGGTCGCCTTGCGTGCTTCCCCTGGGGGCTCTGCCCCCAGACCCCCGGCAATCTGATCGGGGGGTAGCGCCGGCCGTAGGCAGATGGCACGCCTGTTGCGTAGGGCGGCTGCCGGTTGCGTTGGTGGGCGCGTTGGCGGTGGGGTCCCGTCACGAGCCGCACCAAGAGCGGGCCACACCTGGTCAGGGGTGTCAAGCGGACGAAAAGCGTGTCCGCTTGACACCCCTGACCAGGTGCAGCAAGAGCTATGGCGCGACTCGTGA
>NZ_JBHXLF010000026.1:0-98189 GCF_042721515.1 Lentzea sp. NPDC058436 | reverse complement strand
GTTTTTTCAACGCCCCCCCGCTCTTCGCCTCGTCCCCCACACCCCTCAGGTGTGGCCCGCTCTTGGTGCGACTCGTGATGGGACCCCACCGCCAACGCAACCCTCATACGCAACAGGCAGCCGCTCAAAGCAACAGGCGTGCCATCAACCTGCCCCCAGCGCTACCCCCCATTTCAGATTGCCGGGGGTCTGGGGGCAGAGCCCCCAGGGGAAGCACGCAACGCGACCAGGCCGCACGCAAACAACCACCCGCACAAAACGGGCTACTTGTTCTTAGAAGCACCCTGATAGTCATTGGTGACGATCAAAATCACCCCGGAAGCAGCAGCCTGGATCCCGTCGAACCGAGGCTCCACCCGAGCCCGCAACACCGAAGCCAACTCCTTGGCCGCAGCCTCTTCCTCGGTCCCAGGCCGGTAGTAAACGGTGGTGGTGGGAATGGTCCCACCGGCGTAGTTGCCGGTCTCAGCAACCTCCCACCCGTTGGCCCGAACCTCATCAGAAGCCTTGGAAGCCAACCCGGTGATAGTCGAGTTGTTGTAAACCCGAACCGGAGCCTTCGTAACCCCAGGCTGCGTAACAGGCGGAGGCGGCACAGAAGAAGCAGGTGCAGTAGGCGAAGCCGTAGTAGTAACCGGCGACGACGAAGTCGAGGCCGGAGCCTCAGACGAGGAAGCAGAAGAAGAAGTAGAAGCCGGAGGCGCGGTAGACGACCCCTCCGCCACGGGTGGTGTGTCGTCGGAGGAGCCACCGCCGAAGAGCGAGACGACTCCGATCACCAACGCGACGGCGGCGACGCCGAGCAGGGCGAAGCCTGCTGCCTTGGCCGGACGGGACGGGCTTGCGGACTCGGGGGAGGTCATCAGTCCTCGGTGCTCCTGGCGCGGGCGCGAACCCTTTGGCGGCCTGTCCGGACGCCGCGCAGCCGTTTGACGAGCATCGGATCTGCGGCCAGGGCGGCTTCGGATTCAACGAGCGCGTTGAGCAACTGGTAGTAGCGGGTCGCGGACATGTCGAACAGTTCCCTGATGGCCTGTTCCTTGGATCCCGAGTACTTCCACCACTGGCGTTCGAACGCGAGCATCGTGCGTTCGCGGCTGGTCAGCCCGTCAGCGGAGGTGAGCGTCTCGGCGTGATCCATCTGGCTCCCCACGGTCGCCACACCATCTCAGGTGCGGGCAATTCAATCACGTGATCGTTCCAACGTACCGCGCGACACCGACAGTTTTGGACCGCATAAAGTTCAGCCATGGCCGTCCACCGCATCCGCATCGCCGGCGACCCCGTGCTCCACAACCCGACGCGCGAGGTCACCGAGTTCGACACCGAGTTGAAGACCCTCGTCGACGACATGTTCGAGACGATGGCAGCTGCTCGCGGAGTGGGGCTCGCGGCCAACCAGATCGGCTTCGACCTGCGGGTCTTCGTCTACGACTGCCCGGACGACCAGGGTGTGCAGCACCGCGGCGTGATCTGCAACCCGGTGCTGGAGACCTCCGAGATCCCGGAGACCATGCCGGACCCGGACGACGACTTCGAGGGCTGCCTGAGCGTGCCCGGCGAGGCGTACCCGACCGGACGCGCCCAATGGGCGAAGGTGGTCGGCGTGGGCATCGACGGCGAGCCGTTCGAGGCCGAGGGCACCGGCTTCTTCGCGCGTTGCCTGCAGCACGAGACGGACCACCTCAACGGTTACCTCTACACCGACCGCCTCACCGGCCGGTACCGGAAGGAGGCCAAGCGGATGCTGCGCGACAACGAGTGGAACCAGCCGGGCCTCTCGTGGGACCCGAACGACCCGGCCAACTTCGACGAGGACGAGGACTAAGGCCGGAGCACCGTCTCCACCTGGGCCAGTTCCTCGACGCTCAACGGACCGAACTCCAGCGCGCGAGCGTTCTCCTCGACCTGTGCCACCGTCCGCACGCCCGGGATCGGCACCAGGCGGGGAGAACGCGCCCAGAACCACGCCAGCGCGCCCTGCACCAGCGTCCGGCCACCTGACGTCAGCACGTCGCGAACGGCCTCCCGCGCCTCGAAGTACGCGGGCGTCGGCTTGCCGTCCTCGAAGAACAGCAGCCAGGCAGGGTCCGATGCGCGCACGTCGTCCAACGGCAGCTCGGAGAACGTCTCGCGCGCCAGCAGCCCCATCGCGAGCGGGCGGCGGCACAGCACCGCGTACTCCCCCGCGTACATCTCGGGGTTGTCGAACAGCACGTTGATGTCGGCCTGCGCGGCCACGCCGTGCTCGCCCTCGCAGAAGAACCGCGCCCGCTCGGGGTCGTCGGTGCTCCACCCGTAAGCGCGGATCTTGCCCGCGGCCACCAGCGCCTCGCACTCGTCGCGCAGCAGCGCCGCCTCGTCGAGCCCCAGGCCGCCGAGGTGCAGCTGGTACAGGTCGATCCGGTCGGTGCCCAGTCGCCGCAACGACCCCTCGACGGCGCGGCGCAGGTACTCGACGGTTCCGTTGTACCCCGTCAGCTCGCGCTTCGCAGGGTCGAACTCGTCGCCCCACTTGGTCGCGATCACGACCTCGTCCCGCACGTCCGCAAACGCTTGCCCCACCAACGTCTCGGAGTGCCCGCAGCCGTAGACGTCCGCCGTGTCGACCAGTCGAACGCCCAGGTCGAAGCCCCTGCGCAACGCCTTCAGCGACTCGGAGTCATCCGTCGGACCCCAGCCGACCGGCTGCCCCTCGAACGTCATCGGGCCACCCATGGCCCACGTGCCGAATCCCAGCTTCCCCAGTTCCAAGGTCATGGCACCACCGAACATCCTGGAGCGCGCTCCAGGTCAAGAAACAAGTTGCGACCACCAGCCACCATCAGAGGCATGCCACTCGAAAACATCGTCGCCTTCGTCGCGGCCTCGTTCCTCATCGCACTGTCGCCCGGACCTGGCACAGCCATGGTCCTGCGACAGTCGGTGCACGGGCGAAAAGCCGCGCTGGCGACGGTGTTCGGCATGGAGGTCGGCGTCGCCTGCTGGGCGATCGCCGCGGCCTTGGGCCTGTCAGTCCTGCTCACGGCGTCCGAGATCGCCTACCACGGCCTGAGAATCGCGGGCGCGGTCTTCCTGATCTACCTGGGCGTCAAGGCTCTGATCAGCAAGAGCCTGCCCGACGCCGAACCGCCGCCCGCGAGCCACGCGTTCCGCAGCGGTCTGGTCGTGAACCTCGCCAACCCGAAGCTCGGCGTGTTCGCGATCTCGTTCCTACCGCAGTTCGTGCCTGCCGGGGAGGCCGGCAAGGGGGTTCTGCTCTTCCTCGCCGTCGGCTGGGTCCTGATCGACACCGTCTGGTACCTGATCATCGTGTCGGTCCTGCACACCATCCGCGGCTGGCTGAGCAGGCCGCGCGTCCGTCCCGCGCTCGAGAAGCTGTCGGGCGGCGTGCTGCTGGCGCTCGGAGTCCGGCTGGTACTCGACCCGCGTTGAGTTCGGCTCACCGCGACGCCAGAACAGCTCGGGCAGCCCGGCGAGCTCGGCGAAGGTGTGGCAGGCGGCCATCGACGCGTAGCCGCCGGCCAGCACGTGCGCGCGGATGCGGTCCAGGCGCCCGAACTCGATCACCTCACCGGCGATCAGGAACGGCAGCACCAGCTGCCAGGCCTGAACGACGGCCGGACGGCGCCGGTGAGGTGCGCGCAGGGCGGCTCGGGCGACGCGCAGCAGGTGCTCGTTCGCGCTCATCGTGTACGGGTGCGCGGCATGGTCCCAGTTCCACCGGCGCTCCTCGGTGACCGCGCACCGCACGCACTCGACCGGCCCCGTGCCCAGCTCGGCGCCGCAGCGCGAGCACGCCAGCAGCGTCATCGCCCAGTCGACGCACGTCCACGGGTACTGGCCGACGTCCGCCGAGGTCACGAGTTCGGCCAGCTCCCGGTCGGCGAGCTGCGACGACGTCCTCAGCGCCTCCCAGTCGGCGAGCCAGAACTGGTCGAGGAGCTCCGCGCAGAAGCCGCAGTCGGGATAGCCCCGACCAGCGAGTTCGCCGCAGGAAGGGCATGCCGAGACCACGGCGGGTCGCTGACCGCGACGCGCGCCGGGCGGGAACGGCTGGTGATCAGCCACGGGGAAGAGATTAGGGGCAAACGACGCCCTTGGCAGCTGCGGCGCGCTCTGACTATGGTCGGTTCTCGACAACTCAACAAGAACGCGGGAGCTCGCGCCTGAAGCGGGCTGAGAGGGTGACTGGCCGTAGTGCCGGTGTCACCGACCGCCTGAACCTGACCGGGTAATGCCGGCGTAGGGAGGAATGTCGTGACGGCACTTGACGACCGTTCGGTCAAGCCCAGTGTGACCACGGGCCCCATCTCGGGCTCGCGCAAGGTGTACCGCGATGGTGTGCCTTTCCGCAGGGTGGAACTGACCAACGGCGAACATGTCGATCTGTACGACACTTCCGGTCCGTATACCGACGACAACGCGACGATCGACGTCCACAGTGGACTGCCCGGCCTGAGGTCGGAGTGGATCGCCGCACGGGAACCGATCAACGGAGCTGTCAGCCAGCTCGCGTACGCGAAGGCCGGGATCATCACCCCGGAGATGCGCTACATCGCGACGCGGGAGAACCTCGACGCGGAGTTCGTGCGCGAGGAGGTGGCCATCGGACGTGCGGTGATCCCGTTGAACCGCAAGCACCCCGAGGCCGAGCCGATGATCATCGGCAAGAAGTTCCTCGTGAAGATCAACGCCAACATCGGCAACTCCGCGGTGTCGTCGTCGATCGAGGACGAGGTCGACAAGATGGTGTGGGCGTCCCGCTGGGGTGCCGACACGATCATGGACCTGTCCACCGGCAAGCGGATCCACGAGACGCGCGAGTGGATCCTGCGCAACTCGCCGGTGCCGATCGGCACCGTGCCGATCTACCAGGCGCTGGAGAAGGTCAACGGCGATCCGGCGGCGCTGTCGTGGGAGATCTACCGCGACACCGTGATCGAGCAGGCGGAGCAGGGCGTCGACTACATGACCGTGCACGCGGGCGTGCTGCTGCGGTACGTGCCGCTGACGGCCAAGCGCGTCACCGGCATCGTCTCGCGCGGCGGGGCGATCATGGCCGGGTGGTGCCTCGCACACCACAAGGAGAGCTTCCTCTACACGCACTTCGAGGAGCTCTGCGACATCCTGCGCACCTACGACATCACGTTCTCGCTGGGTGACGGGCTGCGGCCGGGTTCGATCGCGGACGCCAACGACGAGGCGCAGTTCGCCGAGCTCAGGACGCTGGGCGAGCTCACGCACATCGCACGGGCGAAGGACGTCCAGGTCATGATCGAGGGCCCCGGCCACGTGCCGATGCACAAGATCGCCGAGAACGTCCGGCTGGAGGAGGAGTGGTGCGGCGAGGCGCCGTTCTACACCCTCGGGCCGCTGGCCACGGACATCGCGCCGGCGTACGACCACATCACGTCCGCGATCGGCGCGGCGCAGATCGGCTGGCTCGGCACCGCGATGCTCTGCTACGTCACGCCGAAGGAGCACCTCGGCCTGCCGAACCGCGACGACGTGAAGACCGGCGTGATCACGTACAAGATCGCGGCGCACTCGGCGGACCTCGCCAAGGGCCACCCCGGCGTGCAGGACTGGGACGACGCGTTGTCCAAGGCGCGCTTCGAGTTCCGGTGGGAGGACCAGTTCAACCTGTCGCTCGACCCGGACACCGCACGCTCGTTCCACGACGAGACACTTCCCGCGGAACCGGCGAAGACGGCGCACTTCTGCTCGATGTGCGGGCCGAAGTTCTGCTCCATGAAGATCACGCAGGACGTGCGGCGCTACGCCGAGGAGCGCGGACTGTCCACAGTGGAGGCGATCGAGGCGGGCATGGCCGAGAAGTCCGGTGAGTTCGCGGACACCGGCAACAAGGTCTACCTGCCGGTCGTGGAGACCACGTGACCGAGGCACCCCCTCGGGTGCTCACCATCGCCGGAAGCGATTCCGGCGGTGGTGCGGGCATCCAGGCCGACCTCCGCACGTTCTTCGCCTGCGGAGTGCACGGCTGCGTCGCGCTGACGGCCGTGACGGTCCAGAACTCGTTGGGCGTCACGGGTGTCGTCGAGATCCCGGCGGACACCGTCGCGGCGCAGATCGTCTCGGTCGCCGAGGACATCGGTCTGCAGGCGGCGAAGACCGGCATGCTGGCATCGGCGCAGATCATCGAGGCCAT
Source organism: Lentzea sp. NPDC058436 (assembly GCF_042721515.1). Taxonomy (NCBI): domain Bacteria; kingdom Bacillati; phylum Actinomycetota; class Actinomycetes; order Pseudonocardiales; family Pseudonocardiaceae; genus Lentzea; species Lentzea sp. NPDC058436. Next base: position 92,017 of record NZ_JBHXLF010000026.1, on the reverse strand, counting down.
CACGCCGGCACTGGACCGCGTCGGGATCGGGGCGGGGAGGATCCCGCTCGTCGTCGACCCGGTCTCGGCATCCATGCACGGCAACCAACTGCTGGCCGACAACGCACTGGACGCGTTGCGCGGCCTGTTGTTCCCGCGCGCAACGCTGGTGACGCCGAACCTCGACGAGGTGCGGCTGATCACCGGAATCGCGGTGAAGGACCGCGAGGACCAGCGCGTCGCGGCGGAGGCGTTGCACGCCATGGGTCCGCAGTGGGTGCTCGTGAAGGGCGGCCACATGTGGGACGACCCGGAGTGCCTCGACCTGCTCTACGACGGACGTGAGTTCATCGAACTCCCCGGGCCTCGCTACGACACCGAGCACACGCACGGCAGCGGTGACACGTTGGCGTCGTCGATCAGTTCGGCGCTCGCGAAGGGTGCGACGGTGCCGGAAGCGGTGCGGTTCGGCAAGGAGTTCATCGTCCGCTCGGTGGCCACGGCGTATCCGCTGGGTGCGGGTTCCGGCCCGGTCTCGCCGTTCTGGCGGCTCGAAAAAACCGCTGGACCGGCCCAGCATGCTTGACAACCGTGCAGAACAACGAGGTCAGGACCGAACTGGTCATCCCGGCGCCGATCGACGACGTGTGGCGCGTGCTGATCGACTACGCGGGCTACGCGAGGTGGAACCCCGTCATGGAGTACACGCGGGTCGACGGGGTGAGGACGAAGGTGAAGGCGGCCAAGGGCACGCCGTTCGAACGCGACTTCGACGGTGAGATCACCTCGGCCGAGAAGTACGTGCTGGCCTCCCAGGGCGGCGACCCGGAGACGTTCTTCGGGCGCCACCGCTGGGAGCTCAGCGAAGTCGAGAGCGGCACGCGACTGGTGAACGTGGAGTCGTTCACCGGCACGATGGCCGCGGACGTGCTGGCGCAGACCCGCGAGGTGCTGGTCGCCGAGTTCGACGCCTTCAACCAGGCGCTGCTAGTCCGGGCACAGGCAGAAGGGGTCTGACAGACCGCCGGGATCGGGAGCCTCGGACGAGGTTCCCCACCGCGTGCCGGCGGTCCTGGACTTCGTGCGCTACTTCGACTCCTCGCCGACGAGCGTCTCCAGCGCGTCCAGGGCGCTGACCAGAGCCGCGACGTGTTCCGGCGTCAGCTGTTCGATGCGCCGCTGCAGCTCGCGCACCCGCGCGGACCGCACGCCGGACACCATCGTCTCGCCCTCGGGCGTGGGGGTGGCGAGCCACGCGCGGCCGTCCTGCGGGTCGGGTTCGCGCTTCACGTACCCGGCCTCGACCAGCGCGGCGACGATGCGGGACAGCGTCGGTGGCGCCACGCCCTCCTTGTTCGCGAGGTCGCCGAGGCGCATGGGGCCGCAGCGCGCGAGGGTGGCCAGCGCGGAGACCGCGCCGGGCCCGAGACCGGGGGAACCGGTGCGGCGCAACAACCGGCCCAGCCGGCCGATCGCCAGGTACAGGCGCGCCGTCGCGTCCTCGACCTCGGCGTCAATGGGGGCTGTCACGGCTAGTAGTCCTCCTCGGCGGAAATTACGTAGTGCTCAATCATCCCCCAACACGTGAGTACCCAAGGTAGCGACTCAGAGACCCGGCGAAGACGCTTGGGCCCAAAAGCGCTGCGGAATTCGTCCGGCCAAGCGCGCCAGCCGTCCGCCCTCGACCGCACAACGCATGGCGGCGCCCATCCGTTCCGGGTCCTGGGCTCGTGTGACGGCGGTCGCCAGAAGTACCGCTGAGCAGCCGAGTTCCATCGCCAGGGCGGCGTCGGAGGCCGTGCCGATGCCCGCGTCGAGAACTACTGGAACAGATGCCCTGGAAGTGATCAGCTCGATGTTGTGCGGGTTCCGAATTCCCAGTCCCGTGCCGATGGGAGATCCCAACGGCATGACCGTCGCGCAGCCGATGTCCTGCAGCTTCAAGGCCAGCACCGGATCGTCGTTGGTGTAGGGCAGCACGACGAACCCGTCGTTCACCAACCGCTCGGCCGCGTCCAGCAGCTCGACCGGGTCGGGCAGCAGGGTCTCCTCGTCGTGGACCACTTCGAGCTTGACCCAGTTCGTCTCCAACGCCTCCCGCGCGAGCTGCGCGGTCAGCACGGCCTCCGCGGACGTGCGGCAGCCCGCGGTGTTCGGCAGGACCTCGATTCCAAGGCGCCGCAACAACTCCAGCACACCGGTCTGCCCGGCCGCGTCGACCCGGCGCATCGCCACGGTCGTCAGCTCGGTGCCGGACGCGACCAGTGCCCGTTCCAGCACCGAGAGGTTCGCGGCACCGCCGGTGCCGGTGATGAGCCTGGACCGGAACTCCCTGCCCGCGATGATCAGCGGATCGTCCACGTCAGCCTCCCTGGACCGCGGTCAGCACCTCGACCACGCCGCCGTCCGGCACGATCGTCGAGTCCCACAACGCCTTCGGCACCACGGCGCCGTCCAAGGCCACCGCCACGCCCTTCTCGGGTGCGCCCACCAGCGTCACGACCGCGGCCACCGAAGTGCCCTCGGCCAGGTCGCGGGAGGTCCCGTTCACCTTCGCCCTCACGAACTTCCTCCCTCCAACAGCCCGACCACGAGCCGTGCGGTGTGCGGGGCCAGCAAGAGCCCGTTGCGGTGGTGGCCGGTCGCGGCGATCACGCCGGGCTCAAGCCACCGCACGACGGGAACGTTGTCGGGGCTGCCCGCGCGGAACCCCACGGCGGCCTCGGTCAGCGCGTACTCGGCGATGCCCGGCAGCACGGTTTCCGCGTCCCGCAACAGGTCCCGCACGCCCGCGACGGACACGTCGGTGTCGAATCCCGCCTCGTACTGGGTCGCGCCGACGACCAGTCCGTCGTCGCGCGGCACGAGGTACACCGGGCGGCCGGAGACCAGCGCGCGGATGGTGTGACGGGGTGGCGGCAACGCGCCGGGGCGGTGCGTGAGCCGCAGGATCTCGCCCTTGACCGGCCTGATCACGTCGCGCAGGGCCGGGTGCAGCGACCCGCTCCACGCCCCGGCGGCGATCACCGTGACCCGGCCGTCCACATCGGACAGGACACCGGCCTCGCGACAAGCCTTCCACAGTGCGGAAAGCAGCAGCCTGTTGTCGACGGCGAGGTCACCCGACGCGTACACGCCACCGCGCACGGCCGGGCCCAGCGAAGGTTCGAGCGCCCGGATCTCCCGCGAGGTCAGCAACTCCCCCGCGTGCCGCAGGTCGGCGAGGTCACCTGGCTGCGTCCCGACCGCCAGCGTTCCCGCGTCGAACAGCGGGACTCCGAGGGACGCGGCGAACGACGGCCACAGCGCGAGTGCCTCAACACCCTGCGCCACCACGGCTTCCTCACCCGGCCACGCCTCCGTCAGCGGCGCCAGCATCCCGCCCGCGACCCGCGAACCGGCGTGCGGCGACCCGTGATCGGTCACGGAGACGGAGAACCCGGCCCGTGCCGCGGCCAGCGCCGCGGACAGACCGATGACACCGCCACCCAGGACGGCCACTTCCACACTGCTCAAGGCATTCACGCTCCCTGCGCCGGCATGACCCGGATCAGGTTCGACGGTCGGAGCGAACCACGCTCCCTCTCAGCCCGGTGTTCTCCAGGCTCCCGTGCGGACCGACTTCAACATAACGGTTAACGTGCGTGCGTGCCAGGACTCGACGGAAACCTGATCAGGCAACGACTCGCCGACGCGACCCTCTACCTCTGCACGCCGAACCGGCCTGATCTGGCCGAGTTCGCCGACGCGGTCCTCGCGGGCGGCGTCGACATCATCCAGCTGCGGGACAAGTCACTGGAGGCGAAGCAGGAGATCGAGGCGATCGAACTGCTCGCCGCCGCCACCGAACGCCACGGCAAGCTCCTCGCCGTCAACGACCGCGCGGACATCGCGCACGCGGTCGACGCCGACGTGCTGCACCTCGGCCAGGACGACCTGCCCGTCCCGCTCGCCCGCAGGATCATCGGCGACGAGGTGGTCATCGGCCGCTCCACCCACGACGTCGACCAGATGACCGCGGCGGCGGACGAACCCGGCGTCGACTACTTCTGCACCGGCCCGTGCTGGCCGACCCCGACCAAGCCGGGCCGTCCGGCTCCGGGACTCGACCTCGTCCGCGCCACGAAGACCGACCGCCCGTGGTTCGCGATCGGCGGCATCGACCTCACGAACCTGGACGAGGTGAAGCAGGCCGGAGCCACCCGAGTCGTCGTCGTGAGGGCCATCACGGACGCCGAGGACCCCCGCAAGGCCGCCGAGTTGTTCAAATCCGAACTTGATCGTTGAAATTCGAACTAAAAGGCGTACGCTCGAACCCGTGAGCGCACCTGTGCTGTACCTGAGCCACGGGGCTCCCCCGCTGGCTGACGACAAGACGTGGACCAGAGAGCTCAAGGACTGGTCCGCCACGCTCCCGCGCCCGGAGGCCGTGCTCATGGTCTCCGCGCACTGGGAGGAGGCGCCGACGACCATCGGCGCGACCACCACCGTGCCGCTGGTCTACGACTTCTGGGGCTTCCCGCAGCGCTACTACGACGTGACGTACGAGGCGCCGGGCGCGCCGGAGCTCGCGAACGACGTCCGCAAGCTGCTGGGCGGGCACGTCGAGCAGGACGAGGAACGCGGTCTCGACCACGGCGCCTACGTGCCGTTGAAGGAGATGTTCCCGGACGCCGACGTGCCGGTGCTGCAGATGTCGTTGCCCACGCTCGACCCGCGCGAGCTGCACGAGATCGGCCGCAAGCTGGCTCCGTTGCGGGACAAGAACGTCCTGATCGTCGGCAGCGGGTTCATGACGCACAACCTGAGCTGCGTGAACTTCCCCGCCGGACCGGACTACGAGCCGCCGTCGTGGTCGAAGGAGTTTGACGACTGGGCGCACCAGCAGCTCGCGACCGGCGACGTGGACGCGTTGCTCGACTTCCAGGTGAAGGCACCGGCCGCCGGGATCGCCCATCCGAGGACCGAGCACTTCGCGCCGCTCTTCGTGGCACTCGGCGCCGCGAGCGACGAGAAGGCGCGGACCAGCGTCGAGGGCTTCTGGTACGGCCTGTCGAAGCGGTCAGTGCAGTTCAGCTGAGCCTTCGAGGAACAGGGTCGCGAGCCGCCGCGCGATCGCGGGCGTCCCGTTGCGGACGCCCCCGCTCGCCATCAGCAGCAGCACCACGTCGTCGACCGAGAAGTCGGCCCGCAGCCGTCCGGACGCCTTAGCCCGCCGGATGAGCTCCGCGAGCGAGCGGAACGCCGTGTCGCGCACCGACGCGAAGTCGATCGCCCTCGGGTAGGTGGCGCTGAACGCCGCCGCGAACCCGCGGTCGAGCACGTGGAGCCGGCAGATCTCCTCCACGGTGTGGCGGAACCCCTCCCAGGGGTCCGGGTGCGCCAGCCCCTCGTCGACCGCGGCCGTGCAGGCCGCCATCTGCTCCGAGAACGCCTCCACCACGAGCGCCTCCTTGGTCGGGAAGCGGCGGTAGAGCGTCGCGGGACCCACACCGGCGCGGCGGGCCAACTCGCGCATAGGAACGTCCAAGCCTTCCGACGCGAAGGCCTCCCGCGCGACCGTCATGATCCGGTCGCGGTTGTCCTGGGCGTCCGAACGCAGGTTGTGAGTCAGATTTCCCGTCACCGTCTCAGTTTCCGCTAAGCGGACGCACTGTTCCACTAATTTCGCGGCCATGCGAGCACTCCAGTTCACCCAGTACGGCCCCGCTGACCTGCTGCACGTGGCCGAGGTCGCCGAACCGCACGCGGGCCCCGGCCAGATCCGGATCGCGGTGCGCGCCTCCGGTGTCACCCCGGCCGACGCCGGCCTGCGTTCCGGGCGGTTCGGGCAGCGGCTGCCTCTCCCGCACGTGCCCGGCGTGGATGCGGCCGGTGTCGTCGACGAGGTCGGCGAGGGGGTGACCGGCGTGAGCGCGGGCAACGAGGTGTTCGGGATGGTCGACCTGGCACGGCTCGGCGGAGCGAACGCCGAGTTCGCCGTGCTGGCGGCGTGGGCGCCCAGGCCGGCGGCGTTGAGCTGGGAGCAGATTGGTGGTGCGGCGGCCAACGTGGAGACCGCCACCAGGGCGCTGGACGTGCGCGACGGCGCGACGTTGCTGGTCGCGGGCGCGGCGGGTGGCGTCGGGACGGTGGCGATCCAGCTGGCGGCGGCACGGGGCGCGAAGGTGATCGGCACCGCGGGACCGGCGACGCAGGACTTCGTGGCGGGCCTGGGCGCGACCCCTGTGGTCTACGGCGAAGGGCTGGCGGACCGCGTCGGCGAGGTCGACGCGGTGCTGCACTGCGCGGGCCCGGTGCCCGACCTGGTGGCGATCGCCGGCTCACCGGACCGCGTCGTGACGATCGCGGACCTGTCCGGCGAGCACGGGATCCGGCTGACCCACACGGCGGGCGGCCCCGGCTCCGATCCCCAGGCGCTGCACGGCCTCGCCATCGCGGCCGCACTCGCCGAGCAGGGCTCGTTCACCGTTCCGCTCGCGGGTGTCTTCCCGCTCGCTCAGGGCGCCGACGCGCACAGGCTGAGCGAGACCGGCCACGCCCACGGCAAGATCGTGCTCGTCTGAGAACGCGAAACGCCGCGACACCCAGGAGGTGCCGCGGCGCTCTCAGCTCAGGACTAGCCCCGCGTGAGGGTCAGGCCGTAGCGCGACAGGATCGGGTTGAGCGGCTGGAAGTACGTGGTGCCGCCGGACGAGCAGTTGCCCGAACCGCCGGACGTCACGCCCTGGGCCTGGCCGAAGCCGGAGCCCGCCACCCACGAACCACCCGAGTCGCCGCCCTCGGCGCAGGCGTTGGTGCGGGTGAGGCCCCGGACCTGGCCCTGCGGGTAGTTCACGGTCTGGTTCTTGGCCTGGACGGTGCCGCAGCGCCATCCGGTCGTCGAGCCCGAACGGCAGATCTGGGCGCCGACAGCGGCCTCGGTGTTGCCGCGGACGATCACGTTCGTGCCGTTGTAGCGGTTGACCCACGGCCGCGGGGTCCAGTTCGCGTTGGTGCGCACCCAGGCGTAGTCGTTGCCGGGGAAGACCGAGCCGGCGAACGTGCCCTGCGCGACGCGGTTGAAGCCGGAGACCGCGGTGCCGGTGGTGCCGCAGTGGCCCGCCGTCACGTAGCCGCCCGACACGGAGAAGCCGAGCGAGCAGCGTCCGCCGCCCATGTAGATGGCGTCACCGCCGCGCAGGTCGTACAGCGGGGTGGGGCTCTCGGTCACCTCGGCGACCTGGACCGCTCCGCTGACGGACTTCGCGGTCGCGATCCACTGGTCCGCTGCCGCGTCGCGTACGTTCTTGTTGACCTCGACGACGACGCTGTTCGACTTCTCGTCGACGCGCCAGCTCGTGATCGCCTTGGGGGCGGTCATGAGGTCGAGGACCGACTTCGTCCCGTTGAGCTGGGTGAGGGAGTTCTTCACGACCTGGGTCTCCGCGCCGGTCACGGAGAGTCCCGACTTGGTCACCGCGACGGTCAGTCTGCCGCTCGCCTGGTCGATCCACGCTCCGCCGAACGCATCGCCCAGGGACGACTTCGCCTGCTCGGCGACACCGGCCAATTGGTGGTCAGACGCCAACCGGACGCGGGCCTGGTCAGCGTTCAGGCCCAAATCACGCTCCACCGCTTGGAGCAATTCGGCCGGGTAGCTCTCCGTATCGGAACCGGTTGGGGCGACTGGTGCGGCAGGGGCGCCAAACGCCGGTACGCTGAGAGCAGTGACGACTCCGGTGGCGAGCAACACGGCACCGGTTACACGGGCCGCACTCGTGCGGTTCATCAAGACGTCTCCCTCACTTTCGGGTGCAGGGGAACCCGAGAGTCGGTTGCAGGGACCTCTCTCGGGGGCCTTAGGGGGACGGGTGGTGGGGCGGCGGCAGGGGTCGCCCCACCCCTCCCGTCCTCGGTAGCGCGGCGAAGCCACAGCAGGCGCCGGGCTCAAGCGGACGTGCCACGAGCCTCATGCGCGCCTCCTCCCGGTCCGTTCTGACCGATTTCCTTCGCCCGTTCGAGTGAAGTTGCGGAACTCTCGGCTATGACGCTCCGCCCCGAACGTGAACGAAGTGTGTCACAGCTCACGACAGATCAACTGCGGTGCGTAGCAATTGACAGTTAACTGTCGCTCAACGTAGTGAAGTGATCACCGAATGGGGTCGGCGCTGGAGGACGGCGCCGAGCTGTCCGTCGGCTGTCGGGATTCTGTCGACGTCGTGGAGGGCGCGGTGGTCGTGGAGCTGTCGGACGACGACGGTGCTGACGTGCTCGGAGGGACCGTGACGGTCATCGTCTCGGTCTTCGTCGTCTCGGTGTGCGTCTCGGTTTGAGTGCTTGTGGACGGTTTGCCCGGATCGGCCGTCACGGGTTTGCCGGTGACGAGCTGGACGCTCGTCGCTGTGAGCACGGTCACGACGAACACGAGCACGCCGCCGACAGCTATTACCTGCCAACGCTTTTCGCGTTCCATCGACCGTTGGTAGAACACGGCGCCCACGGTCGTCACAACACTCGCGAGGACCGCACCGATGATGGTGCCGACGAGGTTGAGGCGAAGGCTCAGAACGGCCGCAGTGGTGGCCGCGAGCACACTCGCGATGAGCTTGACGGGGGTGATCTTCTCCTTCTCAGACATGACACCCGTAGGACGTTGGGCACAGTTCACCGGTTGTGCCCCGGTGACGTGCATCATCGACGCATGCGCCTGGTGACCCTCGAAGACGTCCGCGCGGCCGCAGCCGCCATCGCCCCGCATGTCGTCCGCACCCCGTTGCTGCCCTTCGACTCCGGCCTGTGGATCAAGCCCGAGTCGCTGCAGCCGATCGGCGCGTTCAAGATCCGCGGCGCCGTGAACGCGTTGTCCCGCATACCTTCCGAGGACCGGGCACGCGGCGTCGTGGCGTATTCGAGCGGTAACCACGCGCAGGCGGTCGCGTACGCGGCCAAGACCCTCGGCATGCCGGCCGCGATCGTCGTGCCGGAGAACACGCCGCAGCTCAAGATCGACGCGACGCGCGCGCACGGCGCCGAGGTGTTCGTCGTCGGCATCACCGAACGAGAGTCCCGCGCGTACGAACTGGTCGAGGAGCGCGGCGCCACGCTGATCCCGCCGTTCGACCACCCGGACGTCATCGCCGGCCAGGGCACGATCGGGCTGGAGATCGTCGCCGATCTTCCTGACGTGGCAACGGTTCTGGTGCCGGTGAGCGGCGGCGGACTGATCTCCGGCGTCGCCGCGTCGATCAAGGCGCTGCGTCCGGACGTCCGCGTGATCGGCGTCGAGCCCGAACTGGCCGGTGACGCCGCCGCGTCGTTCGCCGAGGGCGAGCAGGTCCACTGGGACGCGCACGACCGCGCCCGCACCATCGCGGACGGCCTGCGCGCCGAGCCGTCGAAACTGACCTGGGCGCACATCAGCGAGCACGTCGACGACTTCGTCACGGTCTCCGAGGACGAGATCCGCGACGCCGTGAACCTGATCGCCCGCCGCACGCGGGTCGTCGCCGAGCCGAGCGGCGCGGTGCCCGTCGCGGCGTACCTGAACCGGAAGCTGCCGGACGGTCCGGCCGTCGCGGTGGTCTCCGGCGGCAACATCGAGCCCACCTTCCTGGCGTCGATCCTCGGATGATCGCGCTCCCAGACATCCGATCGGCGGCGGCGGTGATCGCACCGCACGTCGTGCGCACGCCGCTGCTGCCGTTCGGAACTGGATGGATCAAGCCCGAGTCGTTGCAGCCGATCGGCGCGTTCAAGCTCCGCGGCGCGCTGAACGCGTTGGCACGCCTGGAGAACCGCGCTCGTGGTGTGGTGGCGTACTCCAGCGGCAACCACGCGCAGGCCGTGGCGTTCGCCGCCCGCCTGCATGGCGTCCCGGCCGCGATCGTGATGCCGGACAACACCCCTGCGGTCAAGGTCGAGGCCACCCGCGCGCTGGGTGCCGAGGTCTTCATCGTCGGCATCACCGAACGCGTCGAACGCGCGGAAGCCCTGGTCGAGCAACGCGGAGCGGCCCTGATCCCGCCGTTCGACCACCCCGACGTGATCGCCGGCCAGGGCACGATCGGTCTGGAGATCCTGGACGACCTGCCGGACGTCGAGGCCGTCGTGGTGCCGATGTCCGGCGGCGGGCTGATCTCCGGCGTCGCGACGGCGATCAAGTCGCTGCGGCCGGACGTCCGCGTGCTCGGCGCGGAGCCTGAACTGGCCGCCGACATCGCGGAATCACTCAAAACGGGCGAACTGGTGCGCTGGGACCCTCTGAAACGGGCTCAGACGGCCGCTGACGCGTTGAGGGACGAGCCCTCGGCGCTCACCTGGGAGCACATCAGCGCGTACGTGGACGACGTGGTCACGGTGTCGGAGGACGAGATCTTCGCGGCGATGGTGGGGCTGGCACGGCGGGCGCGGCTGGTCGCGGAGCCGAGCGGGGCTGTCGCGGTGGCGGCGCAGGCGAAGATCGGCGGGGGTGGGGTCGCGGTGGTGTCGGGCGGGAACGTCGAACCGGCGCTGCTGGCGAGGCTGCTGAAGGCCTGAGCTGAGCGCTCAGGCGGCCGCGGGGAGTTGCGGAGTTGCGGGCTAGGGCGGCTGCCGGGCTGCGGGCTCGGACGGCTGCGGGGTTCCGGCTGGCGCGAGCGGTCCCGTCGCCCAGTCCTCCCTGCCCCCCGGCCCCTAGAGCTGCGCCTTCTCCCCACCAGACCGGATGTGCGTGGGCGGCCCCTCCACCCCGCAGTGCAGGCACTCGCCGGGATGCGGCGCCTCCTGCTGCTCAGGCGCCGCCGCCAGCACCCGGTTGTCCACACCGAACGCGAGCACACCACCAAGGATCGCCGCCACCGCGCACAGCACGAGCGCCATCTCCCACCCGGCGGTCATGACGGCCGGGTTCGTGTAGTCGTCGCCCGTCAAGCCGACGGCCGCGGGCAGCACGGCCGTCGCGAGCAGGCCGCCGGTGCGGGCCACGGCGTTGTTCACGCCGGACGCCACCCCCGCGTGGTGATCAGCGGCGGAGGCGAGCACGGTGGCCGTCACCGGGGCGACCACGACCGCCAGGCCGATGCCGAACACGAGCACGCCGGGCAGCACGCCGAGGACGTACGAGGCGCCGGGCTCGGCGTTGCGGAGCAGCAGCATCCCCAGGCCGACGAGGATCGGGCCGACGATCAGCTGCAACCGGGGCCCGTAGCGCTGGGCGAGGCGCCCGGACGTCGACGAGGCCAGCAGCATGATGATCGTGATCGGCACGCTGGCCAGGCCCGACGCCGTCGGCGAGTAGCCCAGTGAGATCTGGAGCTGCAGCACGAGCAGCACCATCACGCCGCCCAGTGCCGCGTAGACGAGGAACGTCAGGACGTTGGAGACCAGGAACGTCCGGTTGCGGAACAGCTCCGGCGGCACCAGCGGGTCCGAAGAGCGCTTCTGCACGACACCGAACGCGATCATCGCGGCCAGTCCGGCGGCGGCCACCAGGTACGACTGCTCGACGAGCCCGGCCGTCAGCAGCGCCAGGCCCAGCGCGCCGACCAGCGCGGACAGGTAGTTCGGGTGGCCCGCCTCGTCGTCCTGCGACTCCGGCACGAACCGCAGCGCGAGGAACACGCACAGGGCCGCCACCGGCAGGTTCACCAGGAACGCGAGCCGCCACGACCAGGCCTGCACGAGCAGCCCGCCGACCAGCGGGCCGACGGCGGTGGCCACGCCGGAGAGTCCTGACCACGCGCCGATCGCGCGCGAGCGGTCCTCCCGGTTGAACGACGACTGCAGGATCGCCAGCGCGCCGGGTGTCAGCAGCGCCGCGCCCACGCCCTGCAGCACACGGGCCGCCACCAGCATCGGGACGTTCCACGCGGCGCCGCACAGCAGCGACGCGACGCCGAACCAGATCACGCCGACGACGTAGACGCGCCGCCGGCCGAACCTGTCGCCGAGCGACCCGGCGATCAGGATCAGCGAGGCCAGGGCCAGCAGGTACCCGTTCAGGATCCACTGCAGGTCGGTGACCGACGCGTCGAACTCCGCGCCGATCCGGGGCAGCGCCACGTTGACGATCGTCCCGTCGAGCATCGCCATGCCCGAGCCGAGGATGGTCGTCACCAGCACCCAACGGGCTCGTGGCGTGCCCCAGGCGATCAAGACGGCCGGTTCAGCGTGGCGACGAACTTGTAGCGGTCGCCGCGGTAGACCGAACGCACCCACTCGATCGGATTGCCGTCGGTGTCGTACGAGTGCCGCGACAGCAGCAGCATCGGCAGACCGATGTCGGCGCCGAGCAGTTCTGCCTCTTCAGGCGACGCCAGCGCGGTCTCGATCGTCTCCTCGGCGTGTCCCATCTCGACACCGAACCGCTCGGACAGCACCTGGTACAGCGAGGCGCCGGGCGCCAGGTACCGGCGCAGCCCGCGGAAGCGGCCCAGCGCGAGGTGGGTCGTCTCGATGGCCATCGGCTCGTTGTCGGCGAGACGCAGGCGGTGCAGCCGCAGGACCTTGGCGCCGGGACGCACGCCGAGCAGCCGGGCGAGCTCGGCCTCCGCGGGCATCTCGGAGGCCTCGATCAGCTTCGACGACGGCACACGGCCCTGGGCGCGCATGTCCTCTGTGTACGAAGACAGCTGCAGTCTCTGGGCGACCTTCGGTTCCGCCGCGAACGTGCCTTTGCCCTGCACCCTGAGCAGCCGGCCCTCGACCGTCAGCTCGGCGAGCGCCTGGCGGACGGTCGTCCTGGAGACGTCGAACTCCGCGGCCAGCGACCGTTCCGTGGGGATCGGCGAACCGGGCGGCAGCGCCCTCAACAGGTCGAGCAGGTGCCGCTTGAGACCCCAGTACTTGGGTTCGCGTTGCGCACGCGTCCTGGCGTCCACGCCTGATGCAGGCGTCGTCTCCAGCATGGCCTCCTCCTCGCACTCCATGTCACGCATCACAAGGATGCCTTGTCCGTGTCGATTCGTGCGTCCGAACCCCCGACATCAGTCCCGAAATTCGTCCGATGACTTCGCAACGTCTTGGTCACGCGCTTGACAGACGCGGTGACGCAGCACACGCTGTTCCGCATTGGTCTACACCACTTGGACGTTCCGGCCTCGTGCCGGGCTGGTGAAAGGGCGCGAACTGTGAAGGGCTGGAGAGGACTCGCTGTCGGTGCCGCCGCGCTGGCAGTGGCCGTGTCAGGCTGTGGCACGAGCACGAGCAGCGGTGGCAGCACGGAGACCAAAGAGATCACCGTGTGGCTCATGGACGGCTCCGCGGCGCCGACCCTGACCGACGCCTTGAACAAGGAGTTCGAGTCGGCGAACGGCATCAAGGTCAAGTACGAGGTCCAGAAGTGGACCGGCATCCAGGAGAAGCTGACCACCGCGCTGGCCAGCAGCACGCCGCCGGACGTCATCGAGCTCGGCAACACCCAGACGGCGTCCTTCGCCGACCAGGGCACGCTGGCCGACCTGACCGCTGACGCGAGCCAGTTCAACGGTGGCGAGTGGCTCGGCGGTCTCAAGGACTCGCTGACGCTGAACGGCAAGCAGTACGGCGTTCCGTTCTACGCCGCGAACCGCACCGTCATCTACCGCACGGACCTGCTGCAGGCCGCGGGCGTCACGGCGCCTCCGACCTCGCGCACCGAGTGGATCGACGCGATCAACAAGCTCAAGGCCGCGAACGCGTCCAACCCGGACTTCCAGGCCCTGTACCTGCCTGGTCAGTCCTGGTACTTCCTGCTCTCCCTGATCTGGGACGAGGGCGGCGACATCGCCAAGCAGGACGGCGGCAAGTGGACCGGCACGCTGGACACCCCGCAGGCGAAGGCCGGCTTCGAGGCCTACAAGGCGATCTACGACGCGTCGGCAGCCAAGAAGGTCCCGGCTGACATCGACGAGGCGAAGCCCCAGCAGATGGAGGTCTTCGGCACGGGCAACGTCGGCATGATGGTCGGTCTCCCGTGGGAGCTCGCCGGCGCCGTGAAGGCGAAGGCGGACCTGGCCGACAAGACCTCGGCGTTCCCGATCCCGTCCAAGAAGGCCGGCTCGTCCGCTCCCGTGTTCCTGGGCGGCTCGAACCTCGCCATCCCGGCGTCCACCAAGAACGCGGACGCGGCCAAGAAGTACCTGGCCCTGCTGTCCTCCAAGAAGTACCAGGACCTGCTCGCCGAGGGCGGCGCGGTTCCGGGCACCTCGAAGGACACCGCCAAGCTGGCCACCAACGCGGTCGGCAAGGCTCTCGCGGCCTCCTCCCCCAACGGCAAGGTCACCCCGGTGACGCCGAAGTGGGCGGCCGTCGAGGCGGGCCAGAACCCGCTCAAGGACGCGCTCACCGCGTACCTGACCGGCGCGAAGTCGCTGGACCAGGCAACGAAGGACGCGAGCGACGCCATCACCAAGGCCATGGCCTAGCCAAGCTGAGATGACGGCCGTCAAAACGACCGAAACGGCAGCGCCGGCAGGGGACATCCCTCCGGCGCTGCCGCCTGCCGTGACAGGTGGGGCGCGCAAGCGCCGCCGCCGGGGCAGCGCCTTCGACCGGGCGTTGCCCTACCTGCTGCTCGCTCCCGCTCTCATCGCGATCCTCTGGCTGATCGGCTGGCCGGTCGTCTCCGTCTTCGTGACGAGCTTCCGCCAGCTGAACCTCGGCGAGCTGGTCCGCGGCGAGATCGTGTGGACGGGCCTCGACAACTACGTGACCGTGCTGCAGGACGAGCGCTTCTGGGAAGTCTCGCTGCGCACCGTCCTGTTCACCGTCTCCGTCGTCGGCGCGTCGGTGGGCATCGGCCTCGGCATCGCCCTGCTGATGCGCGTTCTGACACCGTGGGTGCGGATCGCGCTGCAGGTCGCGATGCTCTGCGCGTGGGCCATGCCGATCCTCGCGTCCACCACGGTCTACCAGTGGATGTTCGACCAGAACTACGGCATCTTGAACAAGACGCTGGTGCAGCTGGGTTTCGACTCGTTCGCCGGCTACTCGTGGTTCTCCTCCGGCACGTCGACGCTGTCCGTCGTCGGCCTGTTGATCATCTGGCAGGCGATCCCCTTCCTCGCCTTCTCGCTGTACGCCGGGCTCGTCGGCATCCCTCGTGACCTCTACGAGGCGGCGGGCATCGACGGCGCCTCCCCGTGGCAGACGTTCCGCGCGGTGACGTGGCCGGAGATCAAGTCGCTGCTGATGATGGTGACGTTCCTGTCGACGTTGTGGGACTTCAAGGTGTTCGCCCAGATCTGGGTGTTCCGCGAGGGCGGTCCCAGCGGGCAGAGCACGACGCTGCCGGTCCTGCAGTACCTGGAGGGCATCGCGAAGAGCCACTTCGGCGTCGCGGCCGCGATCTCCGTGCTGATGATGATCATCCTGGGCCTGATCACGTTCCAGTACCTGCGCAAGCTGCTGCAGACCGAGGAGGGGAAGATCTGATGCTCAAGAAGTCGGCGGCCAACGTCGTTGGTCTCGCACTCGCTCTGTTCTTCCTCTTCCCGACGTACTGGATGATCACGACGGCGTTGAAGCCCAAGGGATCGACGATCACGTCGGACTACGACCTGATCCCGTTCTCGGTGACGTTCACCAACTTCGTGACGGCGTGGACGAAGCCGGGCTTCCTGTCCTCGCTGGGCAACAGCCTCCTGGTGACGCTGACCGCGGTGCTCGCCGCGATCGTCATCGGCATCACGGCGGCGGTCGCCATGTCGCGCTTCGCGTTCCGCGGCCGCAAGAGCTTCGTGCTGCTGATGCTGGTCGCGCAGATGGCGCCGTTCGAGGCGTTGCTGATCCCGATGTTCCTGATGATGCGGGACCTGCAGCTCTACGAACACCTCTCGTCGCTGATCCTCGTGTACTTCGCGGTGACGCTGCCGTTCTGCGCGTGGACGTTGCGCGGGTTCGTCAACGGCATCCCGATCGAGCTCGAGGAAGCCGCGATGGTCGACGGCTGCGGGCGCTGGAAGGCGTTCCAGAAGGTGACGCTGCCGCTGCTGGGGCCGGGTCTCGTGGCCACCTCGGTGTTCGCGTTCATCACCGCGTGGAACGAGTTCCTGTTCGCCAAGGTGCTGATCCGCAGCCAGGACCTGGAGACGCTGCCGGTGTGGCTGTCCGGGTTCCAGACGGCGTTCGGCACCGACTGGGGTGGCGCGATGGCCGCGTCCGTCCTGTTCACCGTGCCCGCGCTGGTGTTCTTCCTGATCGTTCAACGCAAGATGGTCGCCGGCGTGACAGCCGGTGCCGTGAAGGGGTGACGCGTGGATCAGTTGGCCGCTGCCGTTCTGCTTCCCGGATTCCACGGAACGACCGCTCCCGACTGGTTGCTGCGGAGGGTCGCTGACGGCCTCGGCGGCGTTGTGCTCTTCGGGCGCAACGTCGTCGACGACGCCCAGGTGACCTCCCTGTGCGGCGAGCTCCGTTCGGTGCGCCCGGACGTGGTGATCGGCATCGACGAGGAGGGCGGCGACGTCACGCGTCTCGACGCGGGTCGCGGCTCCGAGGTGCCGGGCAACCACGCGCTGGGCGCGGCGGACGACCTGGACCTCACCCGGTCCGTCGCCGCGTCCATCGGGTCCCGGCTGGCGAAGTGCGGGATCTCGCTCAACCTCGCGCCGTCCGCGGACCTGGTGCTCACCCTCGACGACCCGATCATCGGCGTCCGCGCGTTCGGTTCGGACCCGGTGCTCGCCGCCCGGCACGTCGCCGCGTGGGTCGAGGGGCTGCAGACCGTGGGCGTCGCCGCCTGCGCCAAGCACTTCCCGGGCCACGGAGCGTCCACTGAGGACTCCCACGAGCAGCTGCCGGTGCTTCCCCGCACCGAGGAGCAGCTGCGGGCCGTGGAGCTCGTGCCGTTCCGGGCGGCCGTGAACGCGGGCGTCCGCTCGATCATGACCGGCCACCTCGTGATCCCCGAGTGGGGTCCGCAGCCGGTGACGCTGAACAAGCACGCGATCGACCTGCTCCGCACCGAGCTGGGCTTCACCGGCGCGGTGATCACCGACGGCCTGGACATGAAGGCGGTCGGCGGCGATCTCGCCCAGGGCGCTGTGCGCGCGCTGGCCGCCGGTGTGGACGCGTTGTGCCTCGGCGGCATCGCCCTGGACGACGACGACATCCAGTGGCTGATCGACTCGATCGTCGGCGCGGTCAAGTCGGGCGACCTCTCCGAGGAACGCCTGACCCAGGCTGCGGCGCGGTCGCTGGCGCTGGGCCTCCCGCCGTCCACAGTGGACGCGCACGACGCCGAGATCGGTCTCACAGCGGCTCGACGCGCCGTCGAGGTGCGTGGCCGCGTTAGTGTCGGATCGAGCCCGGTGGTCGTCGACCTCGTCGTGGATCCGTCGATCGCGGTCGGCGACGTCCCGTGGGGCCTCGGCCCGTACCTGCACGAGGTGCTGCCGGGCACGGAGATCATCGCCGTGCGCGACGTCTCCGCGGAAGAAGTTGCGAAAGTCGCGGGTGACCGCACGATTGTGGTCGTGACCCGGGACGCGCACCGCCACACGGCGGCTCGACAACTGGTAACAAACTTAACTAATCTGGACCTGGACGTCGTGCACGTCGAAACCGGCGTGCCTGGTCCGGACCTGGGCAGCGTCGCCCGCATCGACACCCACGGCGGTTCTCGGGTGAGCCTCCGAGCCGCGGCCGAGCTGATCCTGAAAGGCACGACATGACCACGCCAGGCCGTCACATGGCAGCGGAGATCGCCGCACAGCCGTCGATCTTCTCGTCCCTCTACGAGTCGCGCTCGGCGATCGCCGAGGTGGCGGCCGTGATCCGCGAACGCGCGCCGCGCTTCGTGCTGTTCGCGGCCCGCGGTTCGAGCGACCACGCCGCGATCTACGCGAAGTACCTGACCGAGATCCTCCTCGAACTCCCGGCGGGCCTGGTCTCCGCGTCGACCACCACGCTCTACGGCGCCGAGCCCGACCTGCGCGACGTCCTGCTGGTGACGGTCTCGCAGTCCGGCGGCTCGCCCGACCTGCTGGAGGTCACCGCCTCCTACCGCAGGCGCGGCGCGCTGACCGTGGCCGTGACGAACACGCCCGACTCGCCCCTGAACGCGGCCGCCGAGCTCTCGGTGGACGTCTCGGCGGGCGTCGAGCACGCGGTCGCCGCCACGAAGACCTACTCGGCGACGTTGCTGGCCCTGTACCTGCTGATCGACGCGGTGCGCGGCGGCAACGGCGAGGCGGCCGCGTCGCTGGGCGAGCTGGCCCAGGTGACGCTCGACGCGTCGGCCCCGACCGTGGACGAGGCCGTGCGCCGCTACCGGTTCGTGGACAGGGTCCTGACGACCGGCCGCGGCTACTCCTACGCCACGGCACTGGAAGCGTCCCTGAAGCTGGCCGAGACCTCGTACCTGGCGGCCCGCGCGTACAGCGGCGCCGACCTGCTGCACGGCCCGGTCGCCGCCGTCGACGGCGAGACCGCGGTGCTGGCCGTCACGTCGCTGGGCAAGGGCGGCGACTCGCTGCGCGACGCCCTCGACGTGGTGCACCAGCGCGGCGCGGACGTCGTGGCGGTCGGCTCGGCCTCGGAGAAGGTCGGGGCGACGCTGTCGATCCCGATCCCGGAGACGGCCGAGGAAGTGGCTCCGGTGCTGGAGATCCTGCCCGTGCAGCGCCTGGCGTACGGCCTGGCGCTGGCCCGCGGCGGCGACCCGGACAGCCCGCGCGGCCTGAACAAGGTCACCCGCACGCTCTGAGCCGCACCACCGGAAGAGCCCGCCTGGTCCCCCCAGGCGGGCTCTTTTTTCCTTATCCGAACACCTCTTCGACGAGGTTCTTCGTGACCTCCTGGAACGCCTGCGCCAGCGACAGGTCGGCGTCGTCGACGTAGTTCAGCGCGGCGGTCAGGGTCTTGCTGCCGTCTGCGGTGGCGTACATCAACGCGCCGTGGCCGATCGCGCCGCCGTTGTGGCTGATCACCTTGCCACTGCCCGTTTCCATCACGAACACACCCAGGCCGTACGGCACCTTCGGGTGCGGTTCGAGCATCTCGGCGAGCAGCGGGGCCGGCAGGAGCTCACCGCGCGCGAGCGCCGTGATGAACGTCCGCAGGTCCGCGGTCGTCGAGATCATGTCGCCGCCGCTGGAGATCCACGACGGGTCGATGCGCGTGACGTCGACCGTCTGCTCACCGCCGTCGTCGTAGCGGTAGTAGGCGTGGGCGTGCGGCTCGGGGATCTCCGGACCGGCCGGCACCGACGTGTCGTTCAGCCCGAGCGGTCCGAGGACCAGCTTCCGCAGTGCGTCGGCGAGCGGCGTGCCGGTGACCTTCTCGACCAGCAGCCTGGCGATCACGTAGTTGGTGTTGGCGTAGCTCCAGTCGGTGCCCGGCTCGAACCGCGCCGGCTTGGACAGCGCGAACCGCACCAGGTCCGCCGCCTCGTGGGTCTGGAACCGGGCTTCCACGAACTCCTTGCCCTGCCAGAGGATTCCCGGCGCGACCGTGCCGTCCTCGTAGTACTCGCCGGTGTGGTTGAACAGCCCGCTGGTGTGCTGGAGCAGCATCCGCACGGTGATCCGGCGGTCGATCCCGAACTCGGGCAGGTGGTCGTCCACCGGTCCGTCCAGCTCGACCAGGCCGTCCGCCACGAGCCGCAGCACGGCGACCGCGACGAACGTCTTGGTGTTGCTGCCGATCCGCACGTGCCCGTTCGGCGGGGGTTCCGCGTTCCCGTCGATCTCGCTCAGCCCGGCCCTCCAGGTCCGGTCACCCGTTTCGTCGTGCAGGCGGAGCTCCACACCGGTGAAGCCGGCGTCGACCATCTGCTGGGCGATCTTCTGCATCGTCGTTCTCCTTGTGGTTTCGGCGGTTCAGAGGCTGCGGGCGGTGATGTCGCCGTACGACGTGGTGGCGCGGATGGTGATGCCGTCCGTGCCGTCGTTGCGCAGCGAGTTGGTGACGCGGCCGTAGGAGGTGCCGGCGTCGAGCGAGGCGGAGCGGTCGGTGGCGACGGTGATGTTGCCCTTGAGGGTGGTGATCACAGCGGAACCGTTGAGGCGGCCGACGGTGACGTCACCGGCCTGGGTGTTCAGCCGCACGTCGGCGGCCTCGTCGATCTTGATGTCGCTCTGCGCGGCCTCGAAGGCGATGTCACCGAGGCGCCCGACGCCGCGGAACTCGGCGGCCGCGGCCCTGGCCTCGACCCGCGACCCGGCGGGCAGCTGGACGGTGATCTCGACCGACCCGGACGAGCCGAGGAGCTTGTGACCGGCCTCGGACCTGATGCGCAGGACGCCGTCGGCGAAGTCGACGCCGACCTTCTCGGCGGCCTTCACGTCGCGGCTCTGCGCGGCGTTGGCGGGGAGGACCTCGACGGAGGTGTCGGCGCGGTCGGCGGCGATGAACCGGACCCGGCCGGCGGGGATGTCGAGGACGGTGGCGATCGGGGCGGGGGTGGCGAAGGTGTGCATCTCGGGCTCCTGTGGCTCGTTGTTTCTGATAGCCGAAACGCTACGTTGCGTTTCCACATCCAGACAACAAGCTCGTTGCACAGGAGTTGAGTTCAAGCAGCTCAAAGCCACATTATCATTGCAACGAGCTGGAGATCTAACGCAACGTTGCGTTGCAATGGATTGAGATCGAACACCAAAAAGGGCGCCTCCCCCGATCCACCGGGAGAGGCGCCCTTCTCGTCGTGCTGAGTTCTACTGACCCGCGGTGGCGTACCCGGCCGCGACAGGCGCCGCCACGGGCACCTCCGCGTCGAACACGACCCTGCCGTCGACCCAGACCTTCTTGGGCCGCAGGTCGTCGTCCCACCACACCAGGTCCGCGACGGCACCCGGTGCGAGACGGCCCAGACCGGACTCGCCGATGACCTCGGCGGGCACGATCGTCGCCGACGCGAGGGCGTCGGCCACCGGAACACCGACGGACACGATGTTCCGCACGGCGCGGTCCAGCGTGAGCGCCGAGCCCGCGATCGTGCCTTCCGGCGAACGCGGGACGCCGTCCTCGGTGAGCAGCACGTCCGCACCACCGAGGTGGTAGCGGCCGGGCGGCATCCCCGCGGCGGCGACGGCATCGGTGACCAGCGCGACCCGCGCCCCGGCCGCGTTGAACACGAGCCGGCACACGTCCGGGCCCACGTGGGCCAGGTCCGCGATCAGGCCGAGGGTGAAGCGTTCGTCGACCAGAGCCACGCCGGGCACACCGGGTTCGCGGTGTCCCAACGGCCTCTGGGCGTTGAACAGGTGCGTCACCATCCGCGCCCCGGCGTCCGCGGCGGCCCGCGTCTGCTCACCGGTGGCGTCCGAGTGGCCGACGGCGACGAGCACCCCGGCCTCGGCGAGCCGGCGGACGGCTTCGAAACCACCCGGCTGCTCGGGTGCCATCGTCACCATCCGCAGCGCCCTGCGGATCAGGTCGTCGTCGAGCAGTGCCGAGATCTGGTCGGGACCAGGCTCGACCATGAACGACGGGTCGTGCACCCCTGCCCGTTTGGGCGACAGGAAGGGGCCTTCGAGATGTACGCCCAGCGGCCGGGCACCCACTCCGTCCGGCAACGCGGCGGAAGCGGCGAGCACGGCACGGGCCTGCCTCAGGACCACGTCGACCGGTGCGGTGATCAACGTGGGCAGGAACCGGGTCACACCGGTCGACGGCAGAGCTTCGGCCACGGAACGCATCCCGTGGGCGTCCACCTCGGCGAAGTCGACGCCGACGGCGCCGTTCACCTGCACGTCGACCAGGCCCGGCGTCAGCAGGCCGTCGGACAGGACCTCCGCGCCGGGTGGTGCTTCACCGGTGGTCACCTCGACGATGCGGCCGTCCCTGATCCGCACCGAGGCAGGACCGACGATCGTGCGACCGAGCAATGCGCGCGGTGCTGCGACAACGGCGTCCAAGATCCCTCCTTGAATGGTCCAGACCATTATGGCCACAACTGGGGTTCACGTCACGTGTCGTTAGTAGATAACCATCTCACAAGATAATTGGTGAATGAAGCCCGAAATGCCCGGGATGCCACGAAGATGACCATCCGTGGCGCATACTGGACACCAGACATCCGAGGTCTACGACGAGTTGAGGGTGCTGTGGCAGTCACCGACGATGCGATCCTGCGCGTCAAGGAGATGATCGTTTCGGGCGAGCTCAAGCCCGGCGACCGCCTCCCGCGAGAGGCTGACCTGGCAGAACGCCTCGGACTGTCCCGCAACTCGCTGCGCGAGGCCGTCAAGGCCCTGTCTCTCGTGCGCGTTCTCGACGTCCGCCAGGGCGACGGCACGTACGTCTCGTCGCTGAGGGCTGACGACCTGCTCGGTGCTCTGTCGTTCGTGCTCGACCTGCACCGCGGCGAGGACTCGGTCCTCGAAGTGCTCCAGGTTCGCCGGATTCTCGAACCGGCGGCGGCCGCGATGGCCGCCCAAAGGGTGGAACCGGACGAGATCGTGAAGCTCCGCGCCCTCTGCGACGCGGCCGAGAGCGCCAGGTCCGTCGAGGAACTGGTCGAGCACGACCTCGACTTCCACCGCGCCATCGCCCAGTGCTCGGGCAACGCCTACCTGGCCCAGCTCCTCGACACGCTGGCCGGCCCCACCGTGCGGGTGCGGATCTGGCGCGGCATCACCCAGTCCAACGCCGTCGACCGGACGGTCGCGGAGCACCGCGCGATCGTGGACGCGCTGGCCGCCCACCAGCCGGAGCTCGCACGCAGCTGGTCCACGGTGCACGTGGCCGGCGTCGAGCAGTGGCTGTCGGACCTGGCCTAGTCGAAGTCGCCGCGTTTGACGGCGTCCAGGAACACGCCCCAGCCGGGAACCTCGACGGTCGACGGCTTGTTCTTGGAGTCACGCACCAGCGCGGCGGAGCTGTTCAGCGACACCTCGACGCAGTCGCCGTTTCCCCCGCTGTTGCTGCGGCTGCTCTTGCGCCACACGACGGACACTTCGACTCCTACCTCTCGGCAGCCAGCCTCCCGATCAACGCGGCGGACTCCTCAGGGATCAACGCCAGCTTCGAGAGGTGCTTGAAAGTAAGCGTAGCCGACTTCACCCGAGCCGGATCTTCGATGTGGATCGACCCCTCGGTGTGCTCGACGTACAGCACGCGGGGGTCGCTGGGGTAAGGAAAGTCCAGCAGGGTGAACGAACCGTTGTACCCCTCGTGCAGCCCCACCGAGTCCAGGATGACCTGCACGGTGACGGTGGGCAGCCCTGCCACCTCGTTGATGTACAACAACTGTTCACGGTCTGCGTGGCGAAGCGCGGACTCCGTGATGATCGCGTGGTACCGGACCGGCTTGTCGCATTCGAGGCGCTGCCGTCGGCGTGTTCGGATCGCGATCTGATCCTCGATCCACCTCTTCGACCGCGGTGCGCGCACGCTGGCGAACAGCGCGCGCATGTACCTCGTCGTCTGCAGCAGGCCGGGGACGTAACTCGCCTGGAAGGCCAGGATCACCGTGGCGTCGTGTTCGAGGCTGATGTATCCCTGGTCCTCCAGCCGGTACTGGTGCCACCAGGCCTTCTCGTCCGCGAGCTGCCACATCTCGACGTACGGCTCCTGGTCGTCGGCGATCACGCCGTACACGTCGAGCATCGTCTCGAACGCGGAGTAGTCCGGCACCTGGCCGTTCTCGATGCGGCTGACCTTCGCGATGTTGTAGCGCAGCCGCTCGGCGATGTCCTTCTGGCTGAGCCGTGCCCTCTCGCGCAGCGCCTGGAGAGCCCGGCCGAGGCGCCGCTGCCGGAAGGTGGGTTCGGACACGAATGAGACGTTATCGGCGTGATCTGGAATCTGAGATTCTCACTGCGCCTAGACCTGCCGCAGCTGTTCCAGGACCACTCGAACGGCTGGTTGTCCGTCCGCCCGGTTCCGCACGACGGCCGACACCGTCCGGAACACCTGCTGGGTCAACGGCCGCAACGCCACGCCGGGCCGCCGCGCCACCGAGGGCACCAGCGCCACCCCGAGCCCCGCCTCGACCAGCCCGCACATCACCCCGAAGTCGTCGCAGTACGCCTGCGCCCGCGGCACGAACCCGGCCGCCCCGCAGGCCCGTTGCGTCAGCTCGTGGCACGACGCGTCGGTGCGCGGCATGATCCACGGCCGGTCGGCCAGCACTGACAGGTCCACGGAATCCTGCTGCACCAAGGGATCCGACAACGGCAGCGCCACGTTCACCGGTTCCACGAACAGTTCGAACGACTCGCAGGACTCCGGCAGCGAGCGCGGCATGATGTTGTACGAGTGGATGACCGCGATGTCGATGTCCCCGCGCCGCAACGCGGGCAGTGACGCCTCCGGTTCCATCTCGTGCACGAACAGGTCCACATCGGACCCGTGCTCGGACCGCAGCACCTGGATCACCCGTGGCAGCAAGGCGGCGACCGACACGAACGCCCCGACGCGCACCACACCGGAGACGGAAGTCCGCAGTGAAGCCAGATCCGCTTCGGCGGCGGCGAGTTGGTCCAGCACGAGCTGCGTGTGGGCTGCCAGCACGTGCCCGGCGCGCGTCAACGCGAGGCGGCGCCCGTCCCGTTCGACCAGCGCGACACCGGCCTCGCGTTCCAGTGCCGCGAGCTGCTGGGACACGGCCGGCGAGGTCACGTGCAGGGCCTCCGCGGCGGCCGTGACCGTGCCGTGGACGGACAGGGCGTGCAGCAGCCGAAGACGGCGAACATCCAACACAAAGCTCAGCTTAACGTTCCAAGCAGAACTTCTAACTGGAACTTTGCGAAAACTGGAGCCACGCTGGAGTCATGTTCGGACGAGTGCTGGTAGCGATGGTCACCCCGTTCACCCCCGACGGTGACCTGGACCTCAAGGGTGCGCAGGAGCTGGCGGCGCACCTCGTCGACAAAGGTGGCGCCGACGGCCTGGTCGTCAACGGCACGACCGGTGAGGCGCCCACCACGACCGACGCCGAGAAGGCGCAGGTCATCAAGGCCGTGAAGGAGGCCGTCGGCGACCGCACGCAGATCCTCGCGGGTGTCGGCACCAACTCCACGCGGCACACCATCGAGCTCTCCCACCAGGCCGAGGAGAGCGGCGCCGACGGCCTGCTGGTCGTGACGCCGTACTACAGCAAGCCCACGCAGGAGGGCGTCGAGAACCACTTCCGGCAGGTGGCGAACGCGTCCGGGCTGCCGGCGCTGCTCTACGACATCCCCGGCCGCACCGGCACCGCGATCGACACCGAGACGCTGCTCAAGCTGGCGGAGCACCCGCGGATCGTCGGCGTGAAGGACTGCAAGGTCGACCTGCTCGCGACCGCCCGCGTGATCGCCGAGACCGGCCTCGACTACTACTCCGGCAACGACGAGCTGATCCTGCCGCTGTACTCGATCGGTGGCGTCGGCACGGTCAGCACCGTCGGGCACGTCGTCGGCAACGAGATCAAGGCCATGCTCGACGCCTACGACGAGGGCGACAACAAGGAAGCGCTGCGCCGCCACCAGGCCCTGCTGCCGGTGATCACCGCGATCATGACCCGCGAGCCCGGTGCCGTCGCGGTCAAGGCCGCTCTGAACCTGCTCGGCCTGCCGTCCGGACCGGTCCGCGAGCCGCTCGTCGGAGCGACCCCCGAGCTGATCAACGAGCTGAAGGCCCTGTTCTAGAGCCCGTAGACCCGGCGAGCGGTGTCCGCGAAGATCGCGGCCTGCTCGCCGGCTGTCAGTTCCGACACCAGTTCCCGTGCCGCGCCAAGCCATTCGTCGTAGGTGGCGGCCAGCAGGACGACCGGCCAGTCCGAGCCGAACATCAGCCGCTCCGGCCCGAACGCGTCCAGCACGACCTCGAAGTACGGCCGCAGCTGCGAGACGTCCCACGACGTCCAGTCGGCCTCGGTGACCAGCCCGGACAGCTTGCACGTCACGTTCTCGTGCGCCGCCAGCGACCGGACCAGCTCGGCCCACTCCCCCGGATCCGTGCCGATCGCGGGTTTGGAGCAGTGGTCCACCACGAACCGGACCTGCGGCAACGCGGCCACGGTCCGGCGCGCGGCGGGCATCTGGTGCGGCAGCGTCAGCAGCTCGTAGACCAGCCCGTGCGCGCCGACCTGCTGCAGGCCGTTCCAGACGTCCTTGCGGCACAACCACTCCGGGTCCGGCTCACCCTGCACCTGGTGCCGGATCCCGCGAAGCCACGAACCGTCGGGGCTGTCGACCAGCTCGGCCAACGCATCGCCCACCCCAGCCGACGTCAGGTCGACCCAGCCCACCACCGCTCCGACAACGTCCGAAGACGCGGCGATGGCGAGGAACTCCGGCGTCTCCTCCGGCACGCACACCGTCTGCACCAGCACGGACGTCGACACCTCCGACGCCACCGCGACGAAGTCCGGCTCCAGG
Organism: Lentzea sp. NPDC058436; assembly: GCF_042721515.1. Lineage (NCBI taxonomy): Bacteria > Bacillati > Actinomycetota > Actinomycetes > Pseudonocardiales > Pseudonocardiaceae > Lentzea > Lentzea sp. NPDC058436. The sequence goes on along the minus strand of NZ_JBHXLF010000026.1, from coordinate 65,792 downwards.
AACGACCGTCGGATAGCTCCCATCGGCGGGTCGGTGATCCAGTCCTGGTCCCGCACCGACAGGTCCCACAGGTGGTGGTGAGCGTCGACGATCACGGCGTCGGAACCTCCGCACCCAGGAGGCCCGACGACTTCAGTTCCTCCCACAGCCCGTCCGGGATCGAGGCCGAGAAGTAGGCCGCGTTCGACGTCATCTGCCCGGCGTTGCGCGACCCGATCACCACCGACACCACGGCGGGGTGGCCGAGCGCGAACTGGATCGCCACCTCGGGCAACGTCACCCCGTGCCGTTCGCAGACCGCGGCGATGTCCCGCGCCCGCACGACCAGTTCGGCAGGCGCGTCCTCGTAGTTGTACTTGGCGTCGGCGGCCACGACGGGCTTCGACAGCAGTCCGGAGTTGAACACCCCGCACGCCACCACGGACACACCGCGCTCGACGCACGCAGAGAAGAACGACGGCAGCGAAGGCTGTTCCAGCAACGTGTACCGGCCGGCCAGCATCACCACGTCGATGTCGGTCTCGCGAACGAACCGCTCCGGCATCTCCCACTGGTTCATGCCGACGCCGATCGCCCCGACAACGCCCTGTGACCGCAACGACTCCAGCGCCGGGTAGGCCTCGGAGAACGCCACGTCCCAGTAGTCGTCCGGGTCGTGGATGTAGACGATCTCCACCCGATCCGTTCCGAGACGCTCCAAAGAGGACTCCAGCGAGCGCTTCACGCCGTCGGCCGAGTAGTCCCGCACACGACGGAAGTTCCGCGGCACCGCGAACCCCTGGTCGTCGAACCCGGACCCGTCGAACGGCTCCAGCACCCGCCCGATCTTGGTCGAGAGCACGTACTCGTCGCGCGGCTTGCCCCGAAGAGCCTCACCGATCCGCCGTTCCGACAGCCCGAGCCCGTAGTGCGGGGCGGTGTCGAAGTACCGGACGCCGGTCCGCCACGCCGCCTCGACCGCCCCGATCGCCTCGTCGTCGGAGATCTCCCGGTACAGGTTGCCGATCGGCGCACCGCCGAAGCCCAGACGAGACACAGCGACCTTCACGGCAGCTCCCACACGAGTCGCACAGCGGGTTCGGCGCCGGAGTAGTCGTCCTCGACCTCCAGCAGTTCGGCCATCCGAGCCTGCCACGGAACGTTGGCGGGGTGCTCGGCCAAATAGGCGCGCATCGCGCGGTAGTCGTCAACCTCGACGAGGTGGAACAGCTCGCGACCGGAACGCCAGATCCGCCACGACCACACCCCTGCCTCGCGCAACGCCCCGTCCAGCTCGGCCGGGATCGTCGCGTGGATGCGGTCGTAGTCGGCCTCGCGTCCCTCGCGCAGCCGGGTGTGCAACGCAACGGTCTCCAACGCTCACTCCTGCTTCTGCCCGGTGGCGAACCGCGTCACGATCAGCGCGAGGATGATCACCGCACCGTACGAGGCCTTGATGTAGAAGCCGGAAACCCCCTGCAACCGCAGGATCTGCTCCACCAGCCCCAGCATCAGCACGCCCGACAGGGCACCGAACAGCGTGCCCTTGCCGCCGTTCAACGAGATGCCACCGATCACCGCGGCCGCGAAGACCTGGAAGATCATGCCCTCGCCCTGCGTGGCGGCGACGGACCCGAGCCGTCCGGTCATCAGGATGCCCGCGATCACGGCCAGCACCGACCCGATGATCAGCACGGTCCACACCACCCGGTCGACCCGGATGCCTGCCGCGCGAGCAGCCTCCGAGTTGCCGCCGATCGCGTACAACGAACGGCCGGCCCGCAGGTACTTCAGCACGAAGATGCCCACCGCGTAACAGACGATGCAGATCCACACCGCCGCCGGCAGGCCGAGCCACGTCGTGGAACCCAGGTACAGGAACGACTCCGGCACGTCGATCAGCGACTTGCCCTCGGTGATCGCGAGCTGCAGGCCGCGCAGCATCGTCAGCATGCCCAGCGTCACCATGAACCCGGACAGCCCGACCTTCAGGATCAGGAACCCGTTCAGGCCACCGATCGCGACGCCGATCAGGATGCACAACGGCAACGCGAGCCAGGCCGCGAGACCGACGTCGAGCCCACCGGCCGACGACGGGATGATCAGCGCGACCGCCAGCGCGGGCGCGAGACCGACCGTCGACTCCAGCGACAGGTCCATCTTGCCGACGATCAGGATCATCGCCTGGCCCAGCACCAGCAACGACAGCTCGCTCTGCTGGGTCAGCACGGCGATCAGGTTGTTCGGCGTCAGGAAGATCGGCGACAGGATCGCCCCGATGATCAGCAGCAGGATGATCACCGGGACCAGCGCGAGGTCCTGGTAGCGCGCCAGCCGGAACCTCTGCTTCTCCGGCGCGGGTGCGGTGACCGGCGGTGTCATGGCCTTCGTCATTCCATTCCCTCAATCGCCGAGATCAGTTCCTGGTCACGCCAGCCGCGGCCGAACTCCCGCACCACCTGGCCGTGGAACAGCACCAGAACGCGATCGCAGACCCGCAGGTCGTCCAGCTCGTCCGAGACGACGATCGCGGCCTTGCCCCGCCGCGCCTGCGCGTCGACGACCCCGAGCAGCGACTCCTTGGACTTCACGTCGACACCCGCGGTCGGGTTGATCAGCACCAGCACCGACGGGTCGCCCGCCAGTGCCCGTGCCATCACGACCTTCTGCTGGTTGCCGCCGGACAGGTCGGACACCGGCTGGTCCGGCCCGGCGGCCTTGACGTCGTACGACGCGATCGCCGTGCTGCCCGCCGCCCGTTGCGCCGACGGCCACACGAACCCACCGGCCGTGCTCATCGTCGCGTTCTCCGCGATCGACAGGTCCAGCACGAGCCCCTGGTGGTGCCGATCCCTCGGCACACAGCCGATTCCGGCCCTCAGAGCAGCCGGAACGTCACCGCCGCGCACCGCGGAACCGTTCACCGAGATCGAACCCGAGACCGGCTTCCGCAACCCGTAGACGGTCTCCGCGAACTCGTGTTTGCCCGACGACGCGCTGCCCGCAAGCCCGATGACCTCGCCGCGGGTCGCCGACAGCGAGATGTCCGAGAAGTGGTCGCCGCTCAACGACGACACCGCCAGAACAGTCTCGTCAGAAGAAGGCCGGTCGTCCCCGGAAGGCACGTTCAGCCCGCCGGCCTCACCGGTCATCGCCTCGATCAGGTCCGGCTTCGACATCTCCGCGACCGGCGCGGTGACGACGTGCCGGGCGTCGCGGTAGACCGTCACCGTCTGGCAGACCTCGTAGACCTCCTGCAGGTGGTGGGAGATGAACAGGAACGTCACCCCCTTGTCCTGCAACGACCTCATCCGGTCGAACAACCGCTCGATCGCCGGGCCGTCGAGCTGCGCGGTCGGTTCGTCGAGGATCACGAACCGCGAGCCGATCGACAGCGCCCGCGCGATCTCGACGAGCTGCCGCTGCTCGACGGTCAGCGTGGACACCAGCGCGTCCGGCCGCACCGCCACGTCGTAGGTCTCCAGCAACGCCGAAGCCTCGGCGCGCAGCTTCTTCCAGCTGATCAGGCCGCCGCCGAGGTCCTGCCGGTTGATGAACAGGTTCTCGGCGACGGACAGCTCCGGCACGACCGTCGACTTCTGGTAGACGCAGGCGACGTGCCGGCGCCAGGCCGCGCTGTCGGCGACGGGTGGCGCGGGTTCGCCGAAGAAGCTCACCTCGCCCGCGTCCGGCGCCTGCATGCCGGTGAGGACCGAGACCAGCGTCGACTTGCCCGCGCCGTTGCGACCGACCAGCGCGTGCGACTCACCGGCGCGGACCTCGATGCCCACGTCGTCCAGCGCGAGCGTCCGCCCGAACCTCTTCGTCACGCCCCGCGCGACGGCTGCGTAGGAGCTCATCAGATCTGGTTGCCCCAGAACGCCTTGTCGTCGACGTTCTCCTTGGTGATCAGCGGCGCGGGCAGCTGGTCCTCCAGGCGGCCGCCGCCGGTGTCCACGATGGTGGAGTCGTGGTCGGTCGGACCGGGCTGGAACGTCTTGCCCTCGACGGCGGCCTTCGCGTAGAAGAGCGCCCACTGCGCGTAGAGGTCGGCCGGCTGCGAGACGGTCGCGTCGATCTCGCCCTTGCGGATGGCTTCGAGCTCCTGCGGGATGCCGTCGTTGGAGACGATGAAGATGTGCTTCGGGTCGGTCGGCGGCACGATGAGGTTCTTCTGCCGCAACACCTGCAGCGTCGGCGTGAGGAACGCGCCACCGGCCTGCATGTAGATGCCGTTGATGTCCGGGTGCTGGTTGAGGCGGGTCTGCAGGGCGGCGGACGCCTTCGGGCCCTCCCAGTCGGTCGGCTCCTCGAAGACCGTGATGCCGGGGTAGTCCTTCTTCATGCAGGCGGCGAACGCCTCGGAGCGGTCGCGGCCGTTGACCGACGCCAGCGCTCCCTGGAACTCGACGACCTTGCCCTTGCCGCCCAGCTTGTCGCCGAGGAACTTGCAGGCCTTCTCGCCGTACGCCTTGTTGTCCGCGCGGACGACCATGTAGGTCTTGCCCTTGTCCGGACGGGTGTCGACCGTGACGACGGGGATGTTCGCCTTCTCCAGACGGTCCAACGTGGACGCGATGGCACCGGTGTCCTGCGGCGCCATGATGAGCGCCTTGGCGCCCTGCGACTGCAGCGACTGGGCGTTGGCGACGAGGTTCTCGACCTTGTTCTGGGAGTTGGTGGGGTTCAGCAGGTTGACGCCGAGGTCCTTGGCCTTCTCCGGGAAGTACTTGATGTAGGAGTTCCAGAAGTCGGTGTCGGCACGGGGGTGGTCGGCGCCGATCGGGCCGACGCCGCCCGCTCCGGATCCGGTGGCCCCTCCACCGCAGGCGGACAGGGTCAGAGCACCGGCGAGGGCGAGGCACACCGCGGCGGTGAGGTTGCGACGCTTCATCGTTGAGTTGCCTTTCACTGCTGGGGACGCAAGCGCAAGCCGTGCATGCCGCCGTCGACCGCGAGGATCGTGCCGGCGGTGGAACCCGACAGCGGGCTCGCCAGGTAGGCGATGGCGCCCGCGACCTCGTCGGCGGAGACGAGCCGGCCGTGCGGCTGGCGCGCCTCCAGCGCGGCCCGTTCGGCGGCGGGGTCCGGCGCGGAGTCGAGCAGACGGCCCACCCACGGGGTGTCCGCCGTGCCGGGGGCGACCGCGTTGACGCGAATGCCTTCGCGCACGTGGTCGGCGGCCATGGCGAGGGTCAGCGAGTACACCGCGCCCTTGCTGGCCGAGTAGAGCGCACGCTGCGGGAGCCCGGCCCAGGCAGCGATGGAGCAGGTGTTGACGATCGCCGCGGACGGCGATTTCCGCAGGTGCGGCAGCGCGGCCCGCGACACGCGGACCATGCCCAGGACGTTGACGTCCAGCACCTTGGCCCACTGGGCGTCGTCGTTGGCCGTGACGTCGCCCTGCGCGCCGATGCCCGCGTTGTTGACCACGACGTCGAGCCGTCCGAACCGCGCGACGACCTCGTCGATCGCGGCCTTGACGCTCTCGTCGTCGGAGACGTCGGCGCGGATCCCGACCAGCGGTTCCGCGACGTCCGGGGTGAGGTCGAGCGCGACGACCGCGGCGCCGCGGCTCGACAGCAGGGTCGCGGTGGCCAGGCCGATGCCGGACGCGCCGCCCGTGACGACGGCGACCAGTCCCTCGAAGTCGCTCACCTCCCGCCCTCCAGTTCCGTCCACACAGGACCGTCCGGGTAGACGTAGTCGGTCAGCGTCTGCTCCTTGAGCTGCGCGGAGAACCCGGGCTCGACAGGTGCCAGGTAACGGCCCTTCTCGACGACGGCCGGGTCGAGGAAGTGCTCGTGCAGGTGGTCGACCCACTCGATCACGCGCTCGCCGATCTCACCGGAGATCGACACGTAGTCGAAGAACGACAGGTGCCTGACCAGCTCGCACAGGCCGACACCACCGGCGTGCGGGCACACCGGGACGCCGAACTTCTTGGCCAGCAACAGGATCGCGATGTTCTCGTTCACGCCCGCAACCCGGCAGGCGTCGAGCTGCAGCACGTCGATCGCACCGGACTGCAGGAGCTGCTTGAACACCACGCGGTTCTGCACGTGCTCGCCGGTGGCGATCCGGATCGGGGTCAGCGCGTCGGAGATCGCGCGGTGCGCCAGCACGTCGTCCGGCGAGGTGGGCTCCTCGATCCAGTACGGGTGGTACGGCGCCAGCTCGCGCATCCAGCGGACGGCCGTGTCGACGTCCCAGCGCTGGTTCGCGTCCACGGCCACGCGCACGTCGTCACCGACGACCTCGCGGGCGAGCTTCATCCGGCGGACGTCGTCGTCGAGGCTGCCGCCGACCTTCAGCTTGATCATGTCGAAGCCGTCGGCGAGGGCCTGCCGCGCCAGTCCGGCGAGCTTGTCGTCGGAGTAGCCGAGCCAGCCCGGTGACGTCGTGTAGGCCGGATATCCCTCGCGGGCAATGGTTTCCACCCGTTCGGCCTTGCCGTCCTCCGCCTCGCGCAGGATCCGCAACGCCTCGTTCGGCGTCAGCGCGTCGCTCAGGTACCGGAAGTCGACGAGGCTGACGATCTCCTCTGGCGACATCCGGGCGAGGAACCGCCAGACCGGTAACCCGGCGCGGCGGGCGGCCAGGTCCCAGGCCGCGTTGACGACGGCGCCGATCGCCATGTGCGCGACGCCCTTCTCGGGCCCGAGCCAGCGGATCTGCGAGTCGCCGATCAGCTCGGAGTACAGCGCCGCCAGCGCTTTCGCGTCCTCCGGCACGTCCTTGCCGACGAGGTGCGGCGCCAGCGCCGTGATGGCGGCGGCCTGCACGTCGTTGCCGCGGCCGATGGTGAACGCGAGCCCGTGGCCCTCCGGTCCCTCGTCGGTCCGCAGCACGACGTAGGCGGCCGAGTAGTCCGGGTCCGGGTTCATCGCGTCGGAGCCGTCGAGCTCGCGCGACGTCGGGAACCGGATGTCCAGGACGTCCAGCGCGGTGATCCTGGGCATCACGCCTGCCCGAGGATCTGCCGCTGCCTGCCGAGCCCCTCGATCTCCAGCTCGACGACGTCACCGGCGCGCAGGTACGGCTTCGGCTCCGGCTGCCCGAGCGCCACCCCAGCGGGTGTACCGGTGTTGATGACGTCACCCGGTCGAAGGACAAGGAAGTGGCTGAGGTAGCGCACGATCTCGGCGATCGGGAAGATCATGTTCTTGGTGGACGAGTTCTGCCTGATCTCGCCGTTCACCCAGAGCCGCATGTCGAGGTTCTGCGGGTCGGCGATCTCGTCGGCGGGCACGAGGAAGGGACCGAGAGGGTTGAACGTCTCGCAGTTCTTGCCCTTGTCCCACGTCCCGCCGCGCTCGATCTGGAACTCGCGCTCGGAGACGTCGTGCGAGAGCACGTACGCGCCGACGCACGCCAGAGCGTCCTCTTCGGACTCCAGGTAGCGGGCCGTGCTACCGATGACGACGCCGAGCTCGACCTCCCAGTCGGTCTTCACGGACCGGCGTGGCACGAGCACCTGGTCGTACGGGCCGATGATCGTGTCCGGCGTCTTGAGGAACACCACCGGCTCACCGGGGATGTCGGCGCCGGTCTCCTCCGCGTGGTCGCGGTAGTTGAGGCCGATGCAGATGATCTTCCCCGGATGCGCGAGCGGAGGCCCGACGCGCAGGTCCGCGGCGTCCAGGACGTCCAACTCACCGCCTTCGAGGGCGGCCCGCACGCGCGCCACGCCGTCGTTCGCGAGGAACGACCCGTCGACGTCCGGCGTGATCGGCAGGAGGTCGTACGTGATCCCGTCGTCGGTCCTGACCGCTGGACGCTCATCGCCGACCGGCCCGAGGCGCAAGAACTGCACGGCCGTTCCTCCTCTGCTCACACCCATGAAATACATCGGATGTATAGCCCTGCGAGGGCGCCTGCGTCTAGGGCTTGGCGTGAAGTCGTCCGATGAATAGGAGGAGTAAGACATGCATCTGCTGACCACGTCTCTCCTGGTCGGCGCACTGCTCGCGCCGGTCGGACCCAGGGAGAACGTAACCGTTTTCGTCGAGCTGACCTCGGCCGCGGCGGTTGATTCGGGCTCGTCGGCGCAAGCGCGTTCCGCACGGGACAGGACCTCGGAGCACGCGTCCCGGGTCGTCTCACGGTCCGGTGGCCGGGAAGTCGCCCGAACGAGCAACGCCGTGCCCGGAGTCGTGCTCTCGGCGGACCGGACCCGTCTGCCGGACCTCGCGCGCATGCCCGAGGTCCGCGCGGTCCACCGGATGGTCCCCAAGAAGCTGACCAACGCGCACGCGGTCCGGCTCACCAGGACGTCCGAGGTGTGGAAGTCGCTCGGGCGACTCGGCCAGGGCGTGCGGGTCGGCGTGATCGACACCGGCATCGACTACCGGCACGCGGACTTCGGCGGCGGCACGTTCCCGAACGCCAAGGTCGTCGGCGGCTACGACTTCGCGGGCGACGCCTACACCGGCACCGCAGGCGCGATCCCGGAGCCCGACGCCGACCCGCTGGACTGCGAGGGGCACGGCACGCACGTCGCCGGCACCGCGGCCGGGTACGGGGTCAACGCCGACGGCTCGACGTACCGCGGCTCGTACTCGTCCGTCGACCTCGACTCGCTGAAGATCGGACCGGGTACGGCACCGCTCGCGTCGCTCTACGCGTTGAAGGTCTTCGGCTGTGAGGGCGGCACGAACCTGACCGCGAAGGCGCTGGACTGGGCACTCGACCCCAACGGCGACGGCGACTTCTCGGACAAGCTCGACGTGGTCAACCTGTCGCTGGGCAGCGACTTCGGCGCCTCGGACGACCCCGACTCGCTGTTCGTGCGCAAGCTCGTCGAGCACGGCGTGGTCGTGGTCGCGGCGGCCGGCAACGGCGGCGACTTCTACGACGTGTCCGGTTCTCCCGGCAACTCGGCCGAGGCGATCTCCGTGGCGAACAGCCGCGACTCGTTCTCGATGCTGGACGGCCTGGAGGTCGGCGGGAAGAAGCTGGCCGGGCAGTACAGCCAGAACTTCAAGGACTCGTTCGACCTCACCCTGCCGGTCGTGCGGCTGTCGTCCAATGTGGACGGCTGCCAGCCGATCACCGAGAAGCTGGACGGCAAGATCGTCTGGCTGGAGTGGGACGACAGCGACGCCACGCGCGCGTGCGGCTCGGGTGGCCGCACCGACAACGCCTGGAAGGCCGGGGCGGCCGGAGTGCTGCTGCCGACGGGGTTGCCGGTGTTCGCGGCCGGGATCGCCGGAAACGCGCACATCCCGGCGTTCCAGCTGACGGCGGCGGCTTCCCGGGAGCTGCGCCCGGCTCTGGAGGCCGGGACGCTCAAGGTGCGCCTGACCTCGGCGTTGAAGGTCGCGGTGCCGTCCGTGGACCCGTCGATCGCGGACACGATCACGCCCTCGTCGTCGCGCTCGCGTTCGTCGATCGCGGTGGCCGCGCCGGGTGACACGATCTTCTCCGCCGCGTCCGGCACCGCCTCCTCCGGCGTGTCGATGGGCGGCACGTCGATGGCGTCACCGCACGTCGCCGGGATCGCCGCGCTGCTGCGCGAGGTCCATCCCGAGTGGACGGTCGCGGAGATCAAGGCCGCGCTGACGAACACCGCGTCCGGCGTGATCCGCTCCTCGGACGGTGTGCGCGAGGCGCCGATGCGGGTCGGCGCGGGCCGGGTCGACGGTCTCGCCGCGCTGTCGTCCGACGTGCTGGTGCTGGGCGACGCGTCGTTCGGCACGGTCGAGGCCGCCGGTCCGACGTCTCTCACCCGCGAGTTGCGGCTGGTCAACAAGGGTTCGCAGACCGTCCGCCTGAACGCGGGCTACGAGCCGATCACCACCGTCCCCGGCGTGTCCTTCCGGGTCGTCAAGCCGTCCGTCGTGCTGAAGCCGGGCGGGACGGCGTCGGTGCCCGTGCAGGTGCGGATCTCGGACCCGTCGGCGTTGCGCAAGACCCCCGACCCCACGGTCTCGCTGGACGAGGGCCGTCAGTTCCTGGCGGAGGCGTCCGGCCTGGTGACGTTCACCGGCGACCGGACGCTGCGGGTGCCCGCCTACGCGGCGCCGAAGCCGGTGTCGCGCCTGACCCTGGCCGGTGGACGGGTCGCCGGACGTGGCCTCGACCAGCCCGGCTACCAGTCGCGGATGACCGTGCTGACCCTCGGCGCGCGCTCCGACCGGCTGCCCGACTGCGGCCCTGACGTGCAGAACGACTGCGCCGTCAACCGCACGGCCCGCGGTGGTGACCTGCGGTACGTCGGTGCGACGGCGACGCCCGACCTGCTGGCGTTCGGCGTCGCGACCTGGGACACCTGGGCGAACCTCGGCAGCAACACCGCGCCGGAGGTGCGGTTCTCGGTGGGTGGCAAGGACTTCGTGACCACCGCCGTGAAGCCGACCAGCCCCGAGGGCGACGTGACCGCCGACATCTGGCTCGCCCGGACGAAGGTGGCGGGTTCGGACGAGGTCGTGGACGAGCAGCCGTTGAACGGTTTCGACGGATCGACCGACACGAACGTGTTCGACAGCGACGTGGTGGTGCTTCCGGTCTCGCGCGCGGTGCTGCCATCCGGCCCGGTGACGTACACCGTTGGTGTGCAAAGCCGTTACACCGCACCCGCGGATCCGGACGAACTGGTCGATGTCGCCCCCGCCGCCACCTTCGACTACGGCTTGATCGTCCCGTCACTGTCCACTGTGGTACGTCCGGGTGATCGAGTTCCTTCTGGATCGTTGGTGTTCTTCCACCACAACGCAAGCGGTAACCGCGCTTCCGTGAGGTGACACCCGGTTGGGCGTGCCTCCGGTGCGCGTCTCTCGGCATACTCGATCGTTATGGATCTGGTCGTGGGACTCGACGCTGGCGGCACGTCAACCAGGGCCTTGGTGCTCGATCTCGACGGCGCCCGCCTGGGCCAGGGCCTGGCGGGCGGCGCGAACCCCAACTCACACCCGCCCACGGTGGCCGCCGCGCACATCGGCGAAGCGCTGGCGGAGGCCCTGGACGGCCTCGACTCCCGCAAGGTCCGCTCCGGTGTGCTCGGCATGGCGGGCGCGTCGAAACTGGCGGACGCCTCGGTGGCGGCGCTGTTCCAGGAGGCCTGGGAACGCGCGGGCCTGCACTGCCCGATGCGCGTGGTCACCGACAGCGAGGCGGCCTTCGCAACCGGCACCTCGTCCCCCGACGGCACGGTCCTGGTCGCGGGCACCGGTTCCATCGCGGGCCGCATCGCGGGTCACCGCATGGTCGCCCAGTCCGGCGGGTACGGCTGGCTGATCGGCGACGACGGCTCGGCGTTCTGGCTGGGCCGCGAGGCCGTCCGCGCCACCTTGCGCCTGCTGGACATGGACGCGCCGTTGGAAGGCCTCGCCACCGCCGTGCTGACGGCCGCGGGCGTGCGCAACCGCAGCCAGCTGATCAACGCCGTCAACGACCGTCCGCCCATCGCGCTGGCGAAGTTCGCGCCCCTGGTCAGTTCCGCCTACCACCACGGCGATCCCGACGCGCTGACCATCGTGGCCTCGGCCGCCCGCCTGCTCGCCGACACGGCCACGGCGGTCCGCGAGCCGTCCGACACGTCACCGATCGTGCTGGTGGGCAGCCTGATCAAGACGCCCGTCGGCACGCACCTGAAGCAGGAGCTGCTGACCAGGTGCAACGCTCAGGTGATCATGGCGACGGAGGGTGCGGCGGGCGCGGCCTGGCTCGCGGCGGTCGACGTGCTGGGACCGGACGCGCCGCGACCCAGCCGGTCATGACGCCAGCAGCCTGCCCGAGTGCGGCGTCCGCTCGTGGTACGCCCGCACCAGACCGGCGTGCACGTCGTCCACGTGCTCGGCGACGTCGTCGTTCCACACCAGCGTGATCCGCCGGTGCAGCGGGTTGCCGATGATCGGCTTGAGCAGCACGCCCGGCAGGTCGTGACCGGGGAAGAACCCCGCCACGGCACCGGTCGACCGCACCAGGTCGGCCGCCGCCGCGGGATCGACGCCGAAGTGCGCGCACCGCGGCGTGAAGCCGACGGCCTCGCAGGCGAGTTCGAGGTTGAGCCGCCCGCCGTGGTTCTCGTCCGGCACGACCCACTCCTCGCCGGCGAGCTCGGACAGCAGCACCTCGCTGCGCCCGGACAGCCGGTGGCCCACCGGAACGCCGACCAGCATGCGTTCGGTGACCACGCCCCGCCGTCCGACCTCCGCCGGGAACCGCAGCGGGCTGCGCGGGAACTCGACCACCAGGGCGAGGTCCAGCTCGCCCGTTCGCACCAGTTCCAGCACTGTGTCACCGGCGCGTTCGACGTGCGTGGTCTGCGGCAGGCCCGGCAGCACCTGGCGCACCACCCCGACCAGCAGCGCGGTCGGTGAGCCCGCCACGCCTCCCAGGCGAATGCCCGAGTCGCCGCGTTCGGCCAGCTTGTGCGAGGTGACGAGCAGGTCGTCGAACCGTTCGACCAGGTCCTGGGCCCGCAGCACGACGTGGCGACCCAGTTCGGTCAGCTCGACGCCGTCGGTGCGACGCAGGAACAACGGCCCGCCGAGACCCGCCTCGATCCTGCGCACCTGGGCGGTCAGCCCGGCCTGCGCGATCTTCAGCTGGGAGGCGGCCCGGCTGATGCTGCCCGCGCGCGCCACGGCGAGCACGACGTGCAGATGTCTCAGCTCCATTCGCACTGACGAAGCCTAAAGCAGTGAACGAGCCACAAAATCGGCCACGTGGGTGTCACCAGATGACGCTCCGTGGCCGTCGTAGGGGAGGCTGCGCCAACAGGTCGATAACTCGGAAGTTATCGACATCTCACACCTGCCGCTGCGTGCGCGGACTGCCCCAGGCTGCTGTTGACCACCAAACGACCGCAGGGGTGTGAGCGCCATGAGGAAAGCGTTGCGACTGCGACGCCTTTCCCGTCCGCACGACGGCAGATATCTCTTCGTTCCACTGGACCACTCCGTTTCGGACGGCCCGGTGGTGCCGCACGACCGGTGGCAGGACCTCATCCGGTCCGTCGCGCTGGGCGGCGCGGACGCCATCGTCGTCCACAAAGGACGCGTCAGGACCATCGACCCGTCCGAGCTGGGGGAATGCGCGTTGATCGTGCACCTCAGCGCGGGCACGGCGCACATGGCCGACGCCAACGCGAAGGTGCTCGTCGGGGAGGTCGACGAGGCGGTGCGGCTCGGGGCCGACGCGGTGAGCGTGCACGTCAACATCGGCTCCGACACGGAGGCGCGCCAGCTCACCGACCTCGGCACGGTCGCGGCGGCGTGCGAGGCGTGGAACTTCCCGCTGGTCGTGATGGCCTACGCCCGCGGCCCGCGCGTCACCGACTCCCGCGACTCCGCTCTCCTCGCGCACGTCGTGAACATCGCGGCGGACCTGGGCGCGGACATCGTCAAGACGAACTTCGCGCACTCGCCGGAGGACATGGCGGACGTCGTCGCGAGCTGCCCGATTCCCGTTCTGGTGGCAGGTGGTCCCGCTTCCACGACCAGCCCCGCCGATCACGCCCGCGACGCGATGACCGCCGGCTGCGCGGGACTCGCCGTGGGACGGCGGGTCTTCACCTCGCCTGCCCCGTTGCAACTGGTCGCCGAACTGGCGTCGATCGTGCACGCCCCCACCGACGCAAGCCTCATCCACGCCCTGACTGCCTTGGAGAACCGGTGAAGTTCGCCTGGATCGACCTCAGAACCGTCCCGGAAGCACACCGGACCGCCGTGGTCGACGCGGCCGTGCACAGCCGCGTCGCCGGAGTCGTCGCGGACGATCCCGCGCTGCTGGACGACCTGCCGCCGACGATCACCCGCGTGCTGCTCGTCCCCGAACCGCTCGACAGCCCGCACCTGGTGATCGCGCCGGTCGACGACCAGGACCAGCTGGACCGGCTCCCGTCACGTTCGGCGTTCGTGACGGTCAGCGACGACCGCACGCTCAAACTCGCCTGTGCCGCGGCGGAACGCCTCGACCACACCGTCGTCCGGTTCACCGACCCGACGAAGATCCCGCTGGAGATCGTGATCGCGGCGGCCGACGGCGCGTCCGGCAAGCTGATCACCGTCGTGGACGACCTCGTCGAGGCCGCGATCGTCCTCGAATGCCTGGAACACGGCTCCGACGGCGTGCTGATGGCCCCCGCCGACGCGACCGACGTGTTCAAGCTGGCACGCCTGCTGGAGATGAAGTCGCCAGCGCTGACCCTGACCACGCTGACCGTGGAAGCGTTGACGCACAACGGACTCGGCGACCGCGTCTGCGTCGACACCGCCTCGCACTTCGCCGAGGACGAGGGCATCCTCGTCGGCTCGTTCTCCTCGGGCTTCGTCCTGTGCTGCAGCGAGACGCACCCGTTGCCCTACATGCCGACCCGCCCGTTCCGCGTCAACGCCGGCGCCCTGCACTCGTACGTCCTCGGCCCGGCCAACCGCACGAACTACCTGTCCGAACTGCGTTCCGGCAGCAAGGTCCTCGCCGTCAACGCCGACGGCCGCACCCGCGAGCTCACCGTGGGCCGCGCCAAGCTGGAGTCCCGCCCGATGCTCACGATCACCGCCCGCTCACCGGAAGGCGTCGTGGTCGACCTGATGGTCCAGGACGACTGGCACGTCCGCGTCCTGGGCCCCGGCGGCAAGGTGCTGAACGTGACCGAACTCCGCCCCGGCGACGAGGTACTGGGCCACATCGCCTCCGAGCAACGTCACGTCGGCCTGCCGATCGGCGAGTTCTGCAAGGAGTTCTGACATGCGCGAGTTCATCAGCGGCCTCCTGCACCGACACGGCGACGAAGTACCGATCCTCAGCCACCGCAACACAGTCACGCACGGCCTGCTGCGCGCCGACGTCCTCGCGCACGCAGCGCGTTTCGAAGCCGTGGGCATCGGCGACGGCAGCACGGTCGCCGTCCAGGTGCCGCCGAGCTTCAGCCAACTGGAGGCCGTCCTCGCGTTGTGGAGCATCGGCGCGCAGGTGATCTCGATCGACCACCGCTTGCGCCCAGCCGAGGCCCACGCGCTGCACGCGTTGACCCGCCCGGAGTTCCTCGTGCACCCCGGCGGCGAGGTCGCTCCCGGCTTCCAGGAGCGGTACGGCCTGGTGGTCGAACGGGTCGACGGCCTCCCCGCCTCCACGCCGCACCGCCTGGTGCAGTTCAGCTCCGGCTCCACCGGCCGCTCCAAGGTGATCGGCCGCAGCACCCGGTCACTGATCGACGAGGTGGCGCGCTTCGAGGCCTCCGAGGGCATGCCCCGCCTCGGCGAACGCCTGCTGCTGCTCAACTCCCCCGCCCACAGCTTCGGCCTGATCGGAGGCCTGCTGCACGCCCTGGCGGCAGGCGTGCACCTGGTGTTCGCCGCAAGCCCGTCCGCACCGGACGTTCTCGACGCCGCGCGGACCCACGAGGTCGACTTTGTCACCGGCCTGCCGTTCCACTTCGACCTCCTGGCCTCCTCCCCCGACCGTTCCGCTTTGCGCACCGTGCGGGGTGCGTTCGCCGGAGGCGAGCTCATGCCGCAGGACGTGGCCTCCCGTTTCCTTGCCGCCTATGGCTTTCCGGTCGGCGAGTGCTTCGGCACCACCGAAACGGGCGCGCTGACCATGACGGTCGGCGACACCGTCCGCCCGTCGGTGGGCCCGCCGATGCCCGGTATCACCGCCCGAGTGCGCGACGGCCTGGTGGAGGTGGCCCTCCCGGAAACGCCCTACCTGTCCTCGGACGACCCGTCGCGCTTCTCCGGCGGCTGGTTCCGCACGGGCGACCGCGGCGAGTTCACGCCCGACGGCGAACTCCGCCTGCTCGGCCGCGCCGACTCGCTGGTCGTGGTGCGCGGCAACAAGGTCGACCTGACGGAGGTCGAACACGTCCTGCGTGGACACCCCCTGGTGACCGAGGTGGTGGCGGTGGGCCCGTCGGAAATCCGCGCCTACGTCGGCACCACCAGTTCCACGCTCACCGCTGATGCCTTGACGGCGTGGTGCACGGAAAGGCTCGCGGAATTCAAGCTCCCCCAACACATCCACCTGATGGACACACTTCCGCGCACACCGACCGGCAAGATCATCCGAAACATGGAGCCGCTCCATGCGTCCTACCTTCAGGCACATTTGGCCGGAAACAATGGCGTGAAATGAGTTGCCAGCTCTAGCTTTCCCGGCATGCCCAAAAGATCGTCCAGCGTGGCGGGACGGGAGTTCGGTGCGGGCGTTCGCGCGATCATCGCTCGTACCGGGCTCACCCACCGCCTGCTAGCCGAGCGCCTCGGCTGGCAGGAAGCCAAACTCTCGGACATGACCCTCGGCAAGGGCGGCGTGACCGAGATCGAGGTCCAGATCCTGCTCGCCTACTGCCAGGCCACGGTCGAGGAACGCGAGTACCTCCTCGACCTGTTCCGGGAGTCGGGCAAGGCCTGGCTCCAGATGCCCGACGACGGCCTGCCGGACCAGGTGCGCACGCTGATCAACCAGGAACGAGAGACTGAGGAGATCATCGACTGGTCGATGATCCTCGTGCCGGGCCTGCTCCAGACACCCGAATACGGCTACATCGTCACCGAGCACGCCCCGTCGGTGGAGCCGGAGAACGTCCCCAAGGTCGCCGCGGCCCGAGCAGCGCGGGCGGACATCCTCGAACCAGGCCGGAAATTCACGTTCTTCGTGCACGAGCAGGCCCTGTGGCTCCAAGTCGGCGGCCCTGAGGTGTGGCGCGAGCAACTCGCCCACCTGCTCAGATTGTCGGTGCGGAAGTACATCAGCATCCGGATCGTTCCCCGCTCAGCAGGAATGCACGCGGGCACGGCCGGCGACTTCCGGATGATGAAGTTCCCGAAGTACCCACCGGTCGTCTACGTCGAAAGCGTCAACTACTGCCTGTTCTTCGACGACCCGGACACCATCAAGATCCACGAGGACATCCTGAAGTCTCTCGCGGCCATCGCCCTGGCTGAGGAAGAATCGAGGGCGGTGATCGACAACATCTTGGAGGGTCTCCAATGACCACCTGGCGCAAGAGCAGTTTCAGCGGCGGCGGCAACAACTGCGTGGAGATCGGCCACGGCGTGGGCATCCGAGACAGCAAGGCACCGACCACCCACCTCCCGCTCTCCGCCGCCTCCTGGTCCGCATTCCTCCGCTTCACCCGTTTCCCCAGCAAGGCGCAGTAACCCTCGGTAACGTCCCCCTCACGCACGTGCAAGGGGGACCCACATGACCGACCCGAACCAGCTCATCGAGGACTACGAACAGCGCACCGCAGCACTGCTGGAACAGGCAGAAGAGGCCAAGTCGCAAATAGCGAACCTGACCGGCGCCGCCACCAGCTCGGACGGCGCCGTGACGGTGAGCGTCAGCGCAGGGGGAGCGCTGCTCAGCCTGTCCTTCGGCACCAAGGCCGACGACATGCCCAAAGACCGCCTCGCGGCACTCGTGATGTCCACGGCCAAGCGAGCCCAGGCCCAGGCCGTAGGCCAGATCACCACGATCATGGCCCCGCTCATCGGCGACAACAGCGAGGCCATGGAGTTCGTCCGGTCCCAGATCCCGCCGATCGACGTCCCGGACGAGCCCGAACCCGCCGCGCCACGCCAGTTCGTGGTGAACGAGGAACAGCAGGACGCGGCCGCCACCCAGCCACCGCCTCCACCCCGTCCGGCCAGGCGTCCCGCCGAGGACGACGACACGGACTTCGACCAGCGCAGCCTCTTCAAGAAGGAAGGTGGCTGGTGATGTCGGGCTTCCACGTCGACCTGCAGGCCCTCGAAGCGCACGAACGCGAACTCAGGGCGCTCATCGCCGGGCTACCGGGAGCGGCGGACGCGGCCTCGTCCTACATCGGCAACTACCAGACGTGGGGCGTCGTCGGCATGTTGTTCGCCGAGGTCATGCAGAACTGGACGAACAAGGCGGGCGACTACGTCGACACCGTCAAGGAGGCGGGCGACTCCGTCGTGGAGAGGTTCTCCGACATGCGACAGGCCTATGTCGACCAGGAGGAAGCCGTGTCGCAGATGTTCGCGAAGCTGCACGAGGGTCTGGACGGGACCAAGCCGTGAGCGACGAAGCGAAAAACGTCGGGGAGCTGAACCCCCTCAGCGCGACAGAGGAGTTCGAGGCCGGCGACATGGCCGGGTTCTCGAACTTCGACAGTCCCACTCAGGCTTGGGACGCCGCGGGCATCTTCAGCAGCTCAGCGAACCTGATCTACGACGGCGCCAAGGGTGACTGGGCGGCCGTGCTCGGTGATCTGGCCGGGTTCGGCATGGACCTGCTCGGGTTCGTGACGAACCCGCTCGGCAGCCTCCTGTCCGCCGGCATCGGCTGGTTGATCGAACACATCGCCTTTCTCAAGGAAGGCCTCGACGTCCTCGCGGGCGACCCGGATGCCGTCAACGCCATGGCGACCACCTGGAGCAACATCGCCAAGCGCATGCAGGAAACGGCCGACAAGTACTCCAGCACCCTGAACACGCTGAGCGCCGCGCAGGGTCCGGCCGTGGAGGGTTACCGCAAGGCCGTGCAGGACTTCTCGAACGTGGTGGCCGGCGGCGCGAGCCACGCGACTTCGGCAGCTCAGGCCATGACCGTGGCGGCGTCCGCGGTCGGTGTCGTGCGTGGCGCGGTCCGGGACGCGATCGCGTCGTTCATCTCGAACACGATCATCAAGTTCGCGGCCGCGACAGCGCTCGCTCCCATCACCTTCGGCGCTTCCGAAGCCGCGTTCATCGCGGACACGGTCGCCCAAGGTGCAATCACCGCCGGCAAGAACGCCAAGAAGATCAGCAAGGTGGTCAAGCAGCTGGAGAAGGTCGCCGAGAAGGCCAAGCACTCGCGGGACACGTTGGGAGACACCACCAAGAACCTCAAACGAACCGTGACGGACTACAACCAGAAGGCGGCACGACAGGCCACCGACGCGCTGCACCTCGCGAAGAAGGCGGAGCAGGGCAAGCTCGACGCCAAGGACCTGAAGCGCCTGGAGGAACTCGGCGAGAAGGGCGAGGTCCTCAAGGACAAGAGAGCCGACGCGGTGAAGTCGCTGGAGGAGACCCGCGCCACGAATCTGCGGGAGAGCCTGCACACGGGCAATCCGCGCCTCGACGACGCGGGCAACGTGCTCGAAGGCGGGATCAAGCCGAAGGTGTTCGGCCACGAACTCCCCGAGATCTCCCTGCCGAAATACCCCAAGATCCTCGGCAACGCCGCCGTCCAGGAGTGGAGCGACCAGACGCACCGCGAGGCAGACGCCGAGGGCAAGCAGAACGAGAAGAACGAAGCCTGGCGCGAGTACTGGGAGGGGCAGCGCACGAACGTGGAGCAGCCCGGCGCGTTCAAGCGCATGGAAGGCGACCTGTGATCGAAGTCTTCGCGCGCAGGGTGGCCGCACTGGCGCTGGTCGCCCTGGCCGCGCTCATCCCGATCACCGCCTTCACACATCTCACCGCGTGGGACGCGAAACTCAGGGGCGGGGCGACGCCGTCGACGACTCTGGCCGAACTCGTGCTCGGCGGCGGTGCGATCTGGCTGATCATCGCCATCGGCCTGGGCTGGCACTGGCGCCGTTCGACGATGTGGCCGACCTGGGCGCGCTGGGCGGCGTTCCCCGGTCTGTTCCTCTCCGTGTTCACCTGCTTCTTCATCGCGGGCGAGCAGAACGAGCCGATCGCACTCGTGATGGCCGCCGGCCTGGTCGTGGCGTGCTGGTTGGTGAGCGAGGCGGTCAGGCTCGTGCTGACCCGGCCCGTGACCACCGGGCTGATCTCGTCGAAGCTGGAGATCCCGTTCCCCACCAGGGATCTCAAAGCTCGGTTGTGCGTTCGTGCGGACCGGCTCGTGCTGGACAGCCTGGCGTCCCGGCGCAAACGCTCGCGCGACGTGCTCGCCGTGCCGTGGACATCGCTCACCTCGATCGAACTGGTCGAGGTCGAAGCGGACACGGTCTGGCGGGTGAACGTGTTCTCGAACTGGGTCGTCGCGAAGAGCCGCGAGTTCGTCGTGACGCCAGGCCCAGCGCTGCACGTCATCGGCACTTCACGTGAGCTGATGATCCCGGTGACGGCGAAAGTGGGACAGACCGTGCTCACCGCAGTGCACGCTCGCTCAGCGAACGCCGAGTCGGCGGAAGACCCGTTCGCGAAGCGGAGCTGGTACTCGGTGGCGGGTGTCTCCCCGGAACGCCGGCCGAAAGACGCGTTCCGCACCGACGGCCGTCCCTATGTCCTCGCGATCGTCGGCGCGTTCCTGCTGACACCGCTGCTGATGCTGACGGGTATGACAGTGGCGGTCCGCACCGGATCGGAGAAGCTGCAGAAGCAGTTCTTCGCGGTCGGCGGGGTCGTGGACCCCGTCTGGGTCACGACACTCGGCATCGCCTCGGTCGTGTTCCTCTACCTGTTGCAGCGGTTCGTGATCAAACCCTTCCTGAATCACATGAAGGTCCAGGAGTACATCGAGGCCCACCCCTCCCCGCCGCCTCGTCCAGCCGAGGCCGATGCCGCGCCGCGTTCCGGCAAAAAGCGGAAGAAGCGTTGAAGTGATCGAGCTGTTCCTCCGCCGGGTCGCGGGCCTGGCTCTGGTCGCGATCGCCGCCCTGCTGACGCTCGTCGTGGCCGTGCGCCTGGGTGAGTGGGAGAACACGTTCGCGACCCGGAGATCGGTTCAACCGTTGAGCGTTGCCGACATCTCCGAAGGGGCGGTGGCGTTCTGGATCATCACCATCTGCGGTCTGGCCTGGCACTGCAGGCGAATGCCGATGTGGCGGGTCTGGACCCGCTGGGCTGCGTTCCCCGGTGTCTACATCGCGTTGCTCCAGACCTTCGCGCTGGTAGCTGATCACGATCAGCCCATCGCACTGCTCGTCGTGGTGGGATTGCTGGGGGCGTGCTGGACACTGGGTGAGCTGGTCGTACTGGTCACCACCAGGCCTGTGACATCGGCATTGACAGCGTCCGGGTGGGAGATCCCGTTCCCCACCAGGGGACTCAAGATCCGGCTGTGCGTCCGAGAAGACCGGCTGGTGCTGGACAGCCTGGTGTCACGCCGAAAGCGGTCACGTGACGTGGTCGCGGTTCCGTGGACAGCGATGCGGTTGATCGAGCTCGTCGAGGTCGAGCAGGAGATGACCTGTCAGGTGATCATCAACGCCGACGGCGACATCGGCAGGCCACGTACGTTCGACGTGACGCCCGGTCCCGCCCTGCACGTCGTCGGCACAGCTCGCGAGCTCCTGATCCCGGTGACGCCCGAGGTCGGCACGACGGCGCTCACGATGGTGCAGGCACGCTCTGCAGGAGTCGAGGTCGTTGAAAGGCCGCTCTGGTCCTACCGTCCGTTGAGGAAGCACGAGCTCCGGCCGGCGAACTGGGAGTTCCGGACCGACAGCCGCCCTTACATCCTGCTGCTCGTCGGCGCGTTCCTGCTCATGCCGCTCTACATGCTGACGATGATCACGCTCTCCGTGGTCACGGGTTCGGCGGAGTTGCAAAAGGACTGGGCCACCGAGGGCGGACTCGACCAGCAGTACCGGGTGATCGTCGGCGGCCTCGGGCTCGTGTCGGTCGTGTTCGTCTATCTCGCGTACAGGTTCTGCTACAAGGCTTTCCTGGACTTCATGGAGGGCCAGGGGGCCATCGAAGCGTTCCCCGAGGCCCCGCCCCTGCCGCCCAAGACCGGCACGGTGCCCGGCTCCGGCAAGAAGCGGAAGAAGCGCTGACCTACCTCAACAACGCCTCGCGCAGCTCCGGCTTCCGCAGGAGCGCGAGCAGATCCGGAAAGTCGCTGAACAGAACGTCGGCTCCAGGGCTCAAGGCCTGCCGCAACATTGACTGACACACATCTGCGAAGGGCTGGTCTCGCACGGTTTGAACGTGTTCCAGCATTTCGTCCGAGCGACTGCCCGCACGAGCCCGATCCCAGTCGCGCAGAACCGAACTCACCACTTTACGTGCGTGCATGCGGCCCTTTGGCAATCCACGTTTGTTCAGTCCGCACACCTCGATCGTCGCCTCGCCCTTCGCGCTCAACGGGAAGTACTCACCGGCGGAAAGCGTCAGGAGAAGATGATCGAACGGATCTTCGGCAGTGGGATCGATCAGCAGCGGGTCACCGGCGTCATCGACCGGAAACTGATCGCGCTTCTGGTGGCTGTTGCAGGTCGAGCATGCCAGGAGGTGGTTGAGCCAGTCGAAGGTGCGTAGGGGATTGCGCGCGATGGGTTCGAAATGATCGATGTCGGTGCCCCGACTCTCACCGCAGTACATACACGTCCCCAGGCCCGTGGCCATGTCACCAAGCACGGCTCTCACAGATGTCCGAACCGACGATGTTCGCCAGGACGCGCGGGCCTTTGCGCATTGTTCATCCGGCGGAGACACGTTGATCGCTTGGGTCAACGTGTCCATGCGGGCGATCGTGCTCGACGGAAGATCAGATCGAACAATCCTGATCATGCGTCATGCAATCGAGCCGCCACCTCGTCCACACGGGCGGTCAGCGAACTCGTGAGCCTTTCCCTGAGTTCCTTGTACCGTTGGACTTCCTGCTCGTCAGCGTGGCCGGTGATGACCTTGACTTCAAGCTCGACGAGTTCCTTGCGCAGCCGCTCGGCCTGTTCCGAGTAGGGCGTGTCGAGACCGAACAGCTCGGTGAGCACGGCATCGTCGCCGCTGCCGTACACGACCCGCTCGTACAGGTCTTGGTCCACCACGTGCGGAGGGAGCTGCTCCTCCGGGCCGGGCAAACGGATGAGCCCGCCGGGGTCCGCGGCTTGGCAGATGTACGGGCTGTGGGTCGTCACGATGAACTGGATGTTGGGGAAGTGCGCCTTGAGCCAGCCACCGATGCGCTGCTGCCAGGAGACGTGGAGGTGGGCGTCGACCTCATCGATGATCACCACGCCAGAAGCGGTGACCGCGTTGCCCTCCACTTCGATTTTCCCGTAGACATCGTGGATCTGCTTGAGCAGGTCCACCACCAGAGCGGTGACAGTCCGGTACCCGTCACTTGTCTCGCGGAGCGGGAACCTGTTATCTCCGCACGTGACCCAAAGTCCGTCTGACGTGACATCATCGATCTTGTGATCGTCAGGGAGCAGCCCATCGCTCAACAGGCGAAGCGCCGCAACCTTCAGATCATTCGCGCCTGGTTCGCGTTCCAGCGCTCGTAGGTGCTGTTGGATCAACCAGCTGACGCCTTCAGCGAGCGCTGCGTCTTCGTTGAAAAGGCTTGCGATCTGCGAAGCTCGCCCACTCGGGTTCTTACTGGATCCCGTGAGTCGCCTAAATGGCCCGTACGCCACGCACAACCATCCGACCGGCTGAGTGCTCCACGGCCCTGTCAACAGATACTCGTTCGGGATGGTGATGACACCACCATCCTGCCAGTTGAGCAGCAGTTCATGGCTATTCGCAGGATGCTCTGCATCGGCTTCAAAACAGTCAGATTCACCGTTGGGGATGACTGAGACGTCTGTCCTGGCCAGCTTCATCCCGTAACTGAGCCAGTTCTTGAAATCCTGCATGAAGGCGAAGACGACCCGAGGTCCGCTGAGCGTCAGAGCGATCGCCTGCAGCAAAGTGGACTTGCCCGAGCCGTTTCGACCCGCGATCACGGTCCATCCGGCGTGCGAGCCATCTGGACGAGTAAGCGTCAGGTCCACCTCGCGGGCGCCGTGGAACCCCTTGATGTTCCGCAGCTTCACCTGCGAGACGTACATGGCCACTCCGGTCGCCGAGCTGGAATAGGTTCCACACGCGACTCTAGTCGGCCACAGACCTGACCCGCTGATCTAAGAGGCAGACTCCGGCACCCTCGGGTGCCGGAACCCGGGGTGGTCCGCAGGCAGCGCCCGACGAAGCATCCACCCCGACACCAGGATGCAGACGATCTGCAACGGCCAAGACAGCCCAACCCGCAACGTAGCCAGCCAGAACACCTGAGCGTCCAACCACAACGGCGTGAAGACAGCCACCCGCAACACGTACTGCCCAACCCAGGCCCAAGACGCCACGGAGTAGGCGCGCAGAAGATCAGGATCCCGCCGCCACCGAGTCTTCTGCCCCAGGATCGTCCCCACAACGAGCCCGAGGAACGGCCACCGCACCGCGATAGACCCGGCCCACGCCAACGCCGAAGCCACGTTCGACAGCAGCTGGATCAGGAAGAAGTCCTCGACGCGCCCGGTGTAAAGAGCCACCAGAGCAGCGGCCACCACCAGCAGCACGGACAGCAGTACGGCGCGGGGCTTCTCGCCGCGCACCAACCGGAACACGCCGATCGCGACACCGCACAGCACGGCCACCACCGCGCCCGCGCCGATCGAATGGCCCCACAGCAGCCAGCCCGCGACGAACGCCAAGGGCGGCAGGGAGGCGTCGAGGGCGCCGCCTCGGCCTCCGAGCAGTGATGCGAGCGACTCCTGGCGCACGTCGGTCATGGTTCCAGGGTGCCTTAGGTGAACCTAACTCAGGTAACGGACCCGTATCGGGGATTGACCGCGGTGAAGCACGTCACTACCGTGGCCCGAAATCGTCTGGAAAGTTAACAGACAGGAGCGGACCTAATGCGTGCCGGAAGCCCACGACTGCTGCGGGAGATCAACGACCGCGCAGCCATCGAGGCTCTGCTGCGCAACGGGCCGCTGACCAGGTCGGAGTTGGAGGGCCTGATCGGCCTGTCCAAGCCGGCGACCGCACAGCTGCTCACGCGCCTGGAGACGTCCGACACCGTGGTCCGCGACGGACTGCGCGGCGGGGGTCGTGGGCCGCGGGCCCAGCTGTGGTCGGTCAACGGGGCGCTTGCGCACATCGCCGCTGTCGATCTCACCCCCGAGACGGTCGACATCGCGATCGCGGACATCTCCGGTGTCGTGCTCACCGAGCACAAGGCGCCGATGCCCGCGAAGCACGGTGTGCTGGAGGCGTTCGTCAGCGCGGTCGGCAAGGCCTGCGGTCAGGCAGGTCTGAGCGCCGACCAGTTGCTGCACGTCGTGGTGGGCTGTCCGGGAGCGGTGAACCCCGTGAACGGCGAGCTCGGCTACGCACCCCACCTGCCCGGCTGGAGCGGGTTCGACGTTCCCGGCCGGTTGCGGGAACGGCTCGCGACCTCGGTGAGCGTCGAGAACGACGTCAACCTCGTCGCGCTGGAGGAGATGGTCGCCGGGCGGGCCACGCAGGTGAACGACTTCGTCGTCATCTGGCCCGCGGACCTCGTCGGTGCCGCCGTCGTCGTCAACGGATCGCTGCTGCGCGGCGCTTCCGGTGGCGCGGGCGAGATCGACGGGCTGATGATCCCCGACCGCGCGGCCGCCGACACCGACACGGACCGCTCCGGCGGCACGTTCGGTGAACTGCTCAGCAGCACGTCGATCTGCAAGCTCGCACGCGCCCACGGGCTCGCCTCGCGCAACGGCCACGGGGCCGTGCGCAAGGCGTTGGCCGCGGGTCCCGCGGGCCGCGAGTTCATGGTCGATCTCGCCAGGCGCATCGCCACGGGCGTGGCTAGCGTCGTCGCGGTGCTCGACCCGGAACTCATCCTCCTGTCCGGCGACATCGCGCAGGCAGGCGGAACCACGCTGAACGACCTCGTTGCCGCGGAACTGCGGCAACTGGTGGTGCCGAGAACGCCCATTCAGCTGGCCTTGGTGACCGGGAAACCGGTGCGCAGCGGCGCACTGCACTCGGCACTGGCCGTCGCGCGTGAACAGGTGTTCGGCCTCCCGGCAGCCACCACGGCTCCATTCCGCGGCCCAGTGGTCGCCGGGTCCCCACGTTGATCGAGAAGGAGTGCACATGCGCAAGCACACCCGTGCTGCTTTGCTCTGTGTCGCCGCAGCGCTGACCCTCACCGCATGTGCGGCGGGCAAGGGTGGTGGCGCCGACGCCGGTGCCGCAGCTGCTCCTGGCAAGGACGACAAGCTCACCCTCACGGTCTGGAGCAACTACTCCGACCGCGAGTACGAAGAAGTCACGAAGGCCCTCAAGACGTTCAACAAGAAGTTCCCGAACATCGAGATCAAGCACGAGGGCTCCCAGGACGACGACAAGATCACCGCGGGCATCCGTTCTGGCAACACGCCGGACGTCGCGCTGTCGTTCACGACCGACAACATCGGCCAGTTCTGCTCCTCCGGCGCGTTCCAGGCGCTCAAGCCGTACATCGACCGCGACAAGGTCGACCTGAACCAGCTCTCCCCCGCGGTCCAGGAGTACACCGAGTACAAGGGCAACCGCTGCGCGATGCCCATGCTCACCGACGTCTACGCCATGTACTTCAACAAGGACCTGCTGGCGACGGCCGGTGTCACGAACCCGCCGAAGACGCTCGACGAGCTGTACGACGCGGCCGTGAAGGCGACCAAGAAGGCGCCGAACGGGGACATCGAGGTCGCGGGTTACCTGCCCACCATGGGCTTCTACGCCAACCGCCCGACCATCCTCGCGCCGTCGTTCGGCGCGGAGTGGGAGAAGGACGGCAAGTCCTCGCTCGCGAGTTCGCCCGGCTTCACCGAGATGATGACGTTCCAGAAGAAGCTCGTCGACTTCTACGGCTACGACCAGCTGGAGCGGTTCCGCGCCGGCCTCGGCCAGGAGTACTCGGCCGACCACGCGTTCCACCAGGGCAAGATCGCGATCATGATCGACGGTGAGTACCGCACCGCGTTCCTCAAGGCGCAGGCACCGCAGATCAAGTTCGGCACCGCCCCGTTCCCGACGTGGAAGCCCGCCGACTACGGCACGGCCTTCACCACCGGCACGATCATGGGCATTCCCAAGGGCGCCAAGAACCCCGGCGCCGCGTGGGAGCTGATCAAGCACCTGACGTTCGACACCGACACGATCGTCGACCTGTCCAACGCCATCAAGAACGTCCCGAGCACCAAGGCCGCCATGGAGAGCTCCAAGCTCGAGGTGGACGAGCAGTTCAAGACGTTCATCGACCTGGCCAAGAGCGACAAGCTCAAGGGCAACCCGGTCACCCCCATCGGTGACGCGCACATCAAGGCGGTCACCGACTTCTCGGTCTCCTACCAGTCCGGCAAGGTCGCGGACCTGGCGGCAGGCCTCAAGGAAGTCGACAAGAACATCGACGACCAGATCGCCAAGAGCGGCAAGTAGGGACTCGCAAGATGACCGCCACGCTCGGCGCCCGTCCCGCCCCCGGCAGGGGGCGGGCACGTGCCCGCCACCGTCTCGCCGTGCTCGGGTTCATGGCCCCCGCCATCATCGGCTTCGTCCTGTTCTTCGTGTACCCGTTGATCGCCACGGTCGTCTTCAGCTTCACGAAGTACGACCTGATCAACGCGCCGGAGTTCACCGGACTCGACAACTACACGTTCATGTTCAAGGATCCCTTGCTGATCAAGGCGATCACGAACACGCTCTGGTTCGTCGTGGTGCTGACGATCGCGCGGACCGTGTTCGCGCTGGGCGTGGCATCGGTCATCGCTCGCCTGAAGTCGGGCGTCGGCCTGATCCGCACGCTCTGCTACCTGCCCTCGCTGGCACCGCCGGTGGCGGCGACACTCGTGTTCTTCATGGTGATGCGCCCCAACGGCGGCCCGCTCGACACGTTCCTCGGCTGGTTCGGAGTCGACGCACCGCTGTTCTTCTCGGACCCGGCCTGGGCCAAGCCCGGCATCACCGCGATCATGCTGTGGATCTCCGGCGACCTGATGATCATCATCCTCGCCGCGATCCTCGACGTGCCGCAGGAGCAGTACGAGGCAGCGGAACTCGACGGCGCCGGCCCGATCAGCCGCTGGTGGCACGTCACGCTGCCGACCATCTCCCCGGTGCTGCTCTTCGGCATCGTGAACTCGGTGATCCTCGCGTTGCAGCTCTTCACACAGGCGGTCGTCGCGGGGTCGGCCGGCTCGGGAGCGGCGGACGCGACGGGATCGACCAAATATCTCGGTTTCCCGGACAACTCCACGCTGACGTTCCCGGTCTACCTGTACACGCAGGGATTCCGCTACTTCGACATGGGCTACGCGGCCGCCATGGCCACGGTCCTGTTCATCATCTCGTTCGCCGTGACCATCGTCCTGGTCCAGCGGATGCGCAAGAACTCCACGGCTGAGGAAGGGGGTCCGGGAGCATGACCGCCACCCTGACCAAACCACCGGTCGACGTACCGGCGGAACCGGAGCAGCCGCGCCGCAAGCGCAACGTCGGAGGCTTCCTCAACTGGGTCGCCACCCACGCGATCGGCCTCGCGCTCGGCCTGATGTTCGCCACGCCCGTCGTGTTCGTCTTCCTCACCGCGGTGATGTCGGACAACCAGGCGTTCACCGCGGACCTGTGGCCGCGCGAGTGGCACTGGGAGAACTTCGTCGAGGTCTTCGACAAGGCACCGCTCTTCCAGTACCTGATCAACAGCCTCACGTACTCGCTGCTGGCGACGCTGGGCATGCTGATCTCGTCGATCCCCGCGGCCTACGCGCTGGCGAAGCTCAAGTGGCGCGGCCGCAACGTCGCGTTCATCCTCGTCATCGGCGCCATGATGCTGCCGCCGCAGGTCGTGGCCGTGCCGCTGTACGACACCTGGTCGTCGCTGGGCCTGACCGGGTCGCTGGTGCCTTTGATCGCGCCGTACTTCCTGTTCGACGCGTTCAGCATCTTCCTGCTGCGCCAGTTCATGCTCACCATCCCGCAGTCCTACGTGGACGCGGCACGGGTGGACGGCTGCTCGGAGTTCCAGGCGCTGGTGCGGATCATCGTGCCGATGGCCAAGCCGGGCATCGCGGCGACCGCGCTGTTCTGCTTCCTCTTCACCTGGAACGACTACTTCGGGCCGTTGCTCTACACCGGCGAGGTGAAGGACCAGTGGACGTTGTCGCTGGCACTGGCGACGTTCAAGGGCATGCACATCGTCCAGTGGAACTCGTCGATGGCGGTGACGTTCCTGACGATGATCCCGGCCGTCGTCCTCTTCGTCTTCGCTCAGAAGTCGTTCGTCAAGGGCATCACTTTCACAGGAGTCAAGGGATGAAACTCACCGTCGTCGGTGGCGGGTCCACCTACACACCGGAGCTGATCGACGGTATCGCCGGCCGTCGCACCAGCCTGGCGGTGGACGAGATCGTCCTCGTCGACCCGGACCAGCACCGCCTCTCCCGCATCGGCCCGTTCAGCCAGCGCCTGCTGGACCACGCGGGACACCCGGCGAAGGTGCGCACCACCTCGTCGCTCGAAGAGGGCATCGAGGGCGCTTCGGCTGTCCTGCTCCAACTGCGGGTGGGCGGGCAGACGGCACGCGCCTCGGACGAGACGTTCCCGCTGACCTGCGGGTGCGTCGGCCAGGAGACCACCGGCGCGGGTGGCCTCGCCAAGGCCCTGCGGACCGTGCCGGTGGTCCTGGACATCGCGGACAAGGTGCGCAGGCTCGCCGGGCCCGACACGTGGATCGTGAACTTCACGAACCCGGTCGGCATCGTGACGCGCGCGCTGCTGCAGGAGGGCCACAAGGCGATCGGCCTGTGCAACGTGGCGATCACGTTCCAACGTTGGACCTCCGCGCTGCTCGGCGTCGATCCGTCCACTGTGGAGCTGGAGCACGTCGGCCTGAACCACCTCACGTGGGAACGCGGCGTGTACGTGGACGGCGTCGACCGCCTGCCGGAACTGCTCGACAACCACGTCGAGGGCCTGGCGGAGCACATCGGCATCGACGGCGGTCTGATGCGGCGCCTGAACATGGTGCCGTCGTACTACCTGAACTACTTCTACAACCACGACGCCGTCGTCAAGAAGCAGCTCACCGAGCCGCCTCGCGCCGAGGTCGTCGCGGCCGTGGAGAAGGAACTGCTCGACATCTACGGCGACCCGTCGGTCGTGACGAAGCCGGAGCAGCTGTCGCAGCGCGGCGGCGCGTACTACTCCGAGGCGGCCGTGCAGCTCGTGCACGCGCTGACCGGTGGTGAAGGCGCTGAGAAGCACGTGGTCAACGTGCTGAACAACGGCTCGCTGCCCTTCCTGCCCGACGACGCCGTGATCGAAGTCTCGTCCACTGTGGACGGAAATGGCGGGCGGCCGTTGCCGATCCGCCCTGTGGAACCGTCCATCTCCGGCCTGATCTCGCACGTCACCGCGTACGAGTACCTGGCGCTGGAAGCCGCGAAGCACGGTGGCCGTGACCGGGTGGCGAACGCGCTGCTCGCTCACCCGCTCATCGGGCAGCACGCGATCGCGGACCGGCTGGCCGACGAGCTGATCGCGCAGAACCGCGATCTGCTGCCGTGGGTGAAGGGAAACTGACAACGTTGGCTTCCTCACCCTCATGAACGAGGGAGATTCCTACAGCTCGCGCCGCAGGGTTTTCTGCTTCGTCGCCGACTGCCCGCCCGGAGGGTTCCGTTGAGGTCTTACATCGGCTCCACAGACCGACACCGCCAGCCCGGCGGCCAGGATGTTGCGTGCCGCGTTCACGTCCCGGTCATGGGACGCTCCGCAGCCACAGGTCCACATGCGCACCTGCAAAGGCATTGCCACCGCGAGGGCGCCGCAGACCGAGCAAAGCTTGGAGGACGGGAACCAGCGGTCCACGACGATCACGTCCCGCCCGTACCAGTCCGCTTTGTACTGCAGCTGACGACAGAACTCCCGCCAGCCCGCGTCACCGATGGCGCGGGCCAGGCGGTGGTTGCCGACCATGTTCGACACAGCCAGGTCCTCGATCACGAGCGTTTGGGTTTCACGCACGAGCCGAGTAGTGATCTTGTGCAGGAAGTCGGCACGCCGATCTGCGATCCGAGCGTGGACACGGGCGACCTTGACTCGGGCCTTGTCCCGGTTGCAGCTGCCCTTCTGCTTGCGGCACAACGCCCGCTGGGCCCTGGCCAGCGCCACACGATCCCGCCGCTCGTGCCGGGGATTGCGGATCTTCTCCCCGGTCGAAAGAACCAGCAGGTGGTCGAGACCGACATCGATGCCCACCACCGCATCATTGGCGGGCAACGGCCGCACGCCGGAGTCTTCGCACAGCAGGGACACGAACCAGCGCCCAGCAGAGTCTCGCGTCACCGTCACGGTCGACGGCACCGCGCCCTCAGGCAGCGGTCGGGACCAGCGAATGTCCAGTGGCTCGGCCATCTTTGCCAGCGTCAGAGCACCGCCGCGCCAGCGGAACGCCGAACGTGTGTACTCCGCCGAAGCGCGCGACTTCTTCCGCGACTTGGGCCGCGGAAACCGCGCACGCTTGGCGAAGAAGTTCGTGAACCCGGTCTGCAGATGCCGCAACGCCTGCTGCAACGGCACCGCCGACACCTCGGCCAGAAACGCCAGGTCTTCGGTGCGTTTCCACGCGGTCAGCAACGCCGACGTGGCCTCATAGCCGAGCCGTTCCGCACGCAGCGTCCATGCCTCCGCACGAGCCTGCAACGCCAAGTTGTAGACCTTGCGGACACACCCGAACGTGCGCGACAACTCCGCTGCCTGCGCCTCGCTCGGATAGAAGCGGTACCGAAACGCCCGCTTCACCAGCCCGTTCACAGTTCACATTTTAATCGGCCATCGCGTGTCTCTCTAAGGCTGGGTTGCAAACGCCATGTCGCCCCGACGGCGACACGGCCGTTCCCGCCCTGCTCCGCAGAGGCCCAATTCCTCCTCGTCCTGAAGGACGAGGTCTCGTCGGAGGACTTCAGATGACCGACCGGGTGCTCGCCATCGACGGCGGGAACAGCAAGACCGCGGTGCTCCTGGTGGACGCGGACGGCAAGGTGCTCGCGCAGGTGCGCGGGCCCGGTGCCCCGCCGCAGACCGTGGGCATGAAGCGCGGGCTCGACGTGTTCGAGGCACTGGCACGCGAGGCCGCAGCTCAGGCGGGCTTGTCCCCCGACGAGCCGATCGCCTCGCACACGTCCGCCTACCTCGCGGGAGCAGATCTGCCCCGCGAGGAGGAGGACCTGACGCGGGCGATCTCGGAGCGGGGCTGGTCGACAACGACGTTCGTCGGCAACGACACGTTCGCGTTGCTGAGGGCGGGGACCGCCGCCGCTGGGGGTGTGGCGGTCGTCTGCGGAGCGGGCATCAACGCGGTGGGCGTGGCGCGGGACGGCCGGACGCACCGGTTCCCCGCGCTGGGCGCGATCTCGGGTGACTGGGGTGGCGGTGGCCAGCTCGGCAACGACGCGCTCTGGCACGCGGTGCGCGCGGAGGACGGCAGGGGCAAGCCGACGCTGCTGCTTCCCGCGCTGCTCAAGCACTACGGCGAGAGCTCGATCTTCGACGTCGTGGAGAAGATCCACTTCGAGGAGATCGAACTGGACCCGCACGCGCTGTGCCCGTTGGTCTTCGAGGTGGCCGCGCAGGGAGATGCCGTTGCCCTGCAACAGGTCGACCGCCTGGTCGAGGAGATCGTCCTGCTCTCCACGGTCTCCATGCGCAGGCTCGACCTGATGGACGAGCCCGTGGACGTGGTGCTGGGCGGCGGAGTCCTCACCAACACCGGCGAGGTCGTGGTCGGCCCCGTCCGGCGGCAGATCCTCGAAGCCGCGCCGCTCGCCCAGGTCCGCCTGGTCGACGTACCGCCCGTGGTGGGCGCGGCTCTCCTCGGCCTCGACCACATCGGGGCCTCGCCGAGCGCGGAGCTGAGGCTGCGCTCGGCCTACACCGAACAGGTGCCGGCGGCCGCGCTGGACGTGGCCGCCGGCTGACCTGAAGACCCCGTCTCAGGGGGTAGATCGGCGGCGGCGCCCCCTGAGACGGTCCCAACCCCACTGCTCGGGACTGACAGGCGGCGGCGTCCCGAGCAGTGGCCCCAGCCCTTTCCGGGGGGAGAACACCGGCGGCGGCGTTCCCCCCGGAAAGGCCCTACGACCCCCGCAGCGTCCTCACGCGCCGAGGACGCTGCGGGGGTTTTCACGTTGAGGGCAAAGAAGAAGGTTCGATCGGCAGCTCGGCGGACGAGATCACGGGCACCGCCGCGGAGGGGACGACCGTCGTCGCCGCGACGCTTTCCGGGGGCACGGCGGCCTCCGGGGTGACCACGGGGTTCGTGTGCGGCGGCGGGGTGACGACCGGCCCGCTGGACGTCCGCCCCGGCGGGGTCACCTTCACGGCGGACGGCGCCGGACTGAACTCCATCGGGGGCTGCTCGCCGCCGATCTGGGCGGCCTCGGGCACGCCGGGCTCCGGTGTGGACCCGGACGAGACGGGTCCACTGAGAGCGACTGCGGCCAGAGCCCCGACTGTGAGAAGCGCTACACCGAGCGAAAGGAACGGAAGCGGCAAACCAGAACGCACCCGGCAGAAGTTAGCGAGCCATTGAGACGAATCCCCCGGAACACCCTCAAGCTTCCCTCGATCGAGTGGTAAAAGAATCGTCACCCACAGCGACAAAACCTACGATGCCGTAACCGACGGTGGCGTAACCACGGGTTCGTTGTGCATGCTAACTAGTCGCCTTCGGACGGGAGCCCGCAGGCGAGTGGCAGGTCGCACGAAAGAAGGGGGATGTTGTGCTGCTGCGTTGGAACAGTCTCGTGTCCCTGGGGGACAGCTTCACCGAGGGCATGGACGATCCCGGCCCTGCGGACACCTACGTCGGCTGGGCTGACCGGCTGGCGGGCATGATCGCCCAGCAGGCACCCGAGTTCCGGTACGCCAACTTCGCGATCCGCGGCAAGATGCTGCACGAGATCATCGAGGACCAGGTTCCGCTCGCGATCTCGCTCAAGCCGGACCTCGTGACGTTCTGCGGCGGCGGCAACGACATCATGCTGCCGAACAGCGACCCGGACGCGCTGGCCGAGGTGTACGAGGTCGCGGTCGCCGACCTCAGGGCGGCCGGAGCCGACGTCGTGATCTTCACGGGCTTCGACACCAAGGCGACGCCGCTGCTCAGGAGCCTGCGCGGCAAGGTCGCCATCTACAACACGCACCTGTGGTCGATCGCCGAGCGCTACCACTGCCGGATGGTCGACCTGTGGTCGATGCACGCGCTGCACGACCGTCGCGCGTGGAGCGAGGACAGGTTGCACCTCTCGCCGGAGGGCCACCAGCGGGTCGCGCTCAAGGCCGCCGAGGTGCTCGGGCTGACGGACGACCACTCGTGGAACGCGCCGTGGCCCGTGCTCGAAGAAGCGGACTGGGTGACCCAGCGCAAGGCGGACCTGAAGTGGGCACGCGAGTACGTGGTGCCGTGGATCGGCCGCACGCTGCGGGGCGAGTCGATGGGTGACGGGCTTGCGCCCAAACGGCCGGAATTGCTGCCTCTCGCGCGGTGCGCCGACGACAACTAGCGGGAAAGGCGAAGGCCCGACCGGCATTCTCCCCCGAGTGCCGGTCGGGCCTTCCGAAAGCAGACGCCTTGCCCCCTCGGCAATCCCCCACTCGGCAGCCTGCTCGTCCAACATCCCATGCTTTGGGACCAGACGACTAAACGCGCGCTAAACCTCGGACGACAGCGAGTCCAAAAGGCCCCGCACCTCGACCGCGCGCGCCGAGTTGACCTGCGAATACAGCCGCAGCGCCTCCGTCAATTCCGCTGCCGCAGCAACCCATTCCGCCCGCCGGAGCAACACCCCGCCGAGCACGTGCCTCCCGAAGCCCTCCAGGTACGTCTTCCCGGCCACGGAGGCCTGGTCGACGACCTGCCTCGCCAGCGCCTCGGCCCGGTCCAGCGCACCGGCCTGCAGGTGCAGCTCTGCGAGGTTGGCGAGAGCGCGGATCAACGCGACGTTGTCGCCCGAGCGCCGGTACACCTCGACGGCGTGGGCCTGGTGCCGCAGCGCCACTTCCACGTGACCGCGTGCCTGTTCCACCTGCGCCACGTTGTTCAGGCCGTGGGCCTCCCCGACCACGTCGCCGGCCTGCTGCGCGAGCTGCACGGACTCCCAGAAGTGCAGCAGCGCCTCGTCGTGCAGCTCAAGGCGGAACAGGACGTCGGCGAGCTGGGCGAGCGTCAGCACCAGGTACCGGCGCTCGCCCAGCTCGGTCGCGAGCCGGTGCGCACGGCGGGCGTCCGGCAGCAGGACGGCGCGTCCCAGCCGGGCGTTCGTCGTGTAGGTCGTGTCCAGCATCAGGACCTGTCCGAGGCGGCTCCCCGTCACCTCGGCCGCGGCCAGGCCGAACCCGACCAACGCCACCCACTCGCCGGTGAGCGCGCGCACGGTCGCGTAGTGGTGCAGCAGCCTCACCAGCTGCCACACCTGGTCGTGCAGGCCCCTTTCCGCCGCCGCGTGCACCACCGCGACGATGTTGGGCCACTCCTGGTCGAACCAGTCGACCGGGTCTCCGAACTCCGGCAGCGCGGTGGAACCGTTGTCCCCCAACGCGAAGTCCAGTCCGTCACGCGCGGTCCGGATGGCGCGGCGGACGTGGTCGCACGCGACGAGGTAGTAGTTCACCAGGCGCCGCAACGAGTCCAGGTCCGCACGGCCTGCGCCGCGCACGTACAGGCGCACCAGCTCGTGCATCGTGAAGCCGTCCGGCCACGGTTCGACCAGCAGGTTCACCCCGACGAGCTGCACCAGCCGCGACCGTGCCGACTCGACCCGGATGCGGGTCAGCGCGGCGACGGCGTGCGGTGACATCCACCGGCCGGGCGCCATGCCGACGGACTGGAAGACCTCGCCGAGCTCGGACGGCAGGTCGCGGGTCGACAGGTCCAGCGCGCGCGACACCCCGAGGCCCGCCTCCGGCAGGTCGAGACCGCGCATCCGCTGGTCGTCGTCGGCCAGCTCCCCCACCAGTTCCTCGATCGTCCACTCCGGACTGATCACGAGCTTGGCCGCGGCCACCCGCAGGGCCAGCGGCAACCCGCCGCACAGCTCGGCGAGCTTCTGCGACGCCACCGGGTCCTCCGCCGACAACGGCCTGCCCAGCACGTCGTCCACCAGCGCTCGTGCGGACAACTCGTCCAGCGGGCCGAGCTTGCGCACTCGGGCGCTGTTGGTGACGACCAGCCGTTCCAGCTGGGACCGCGAGGTCACCAGCACCACCGAGCCCGAGCCCGGCGGCAGCAGCGGCTGGACCTGGTCGAACGCCGTCGCGTCGTCGAGCACCACCAGCACGCGGCGGCGGTGCAGCAACGAGCGGTACAGCCCGACGCGGTCCTCCAGGCCGACCGGCACACCGTCCGCCGGCACGCCCATCGCCACCAGGAACCGGGTCAGCACCTCGCCCGGTTCGGTCTCTCCCAGGGACGCGAAGAGCACGCCGTGCGGGAACATGTCGGAGTTCTCGTGCCCCCACGTGATCGCGAGGGCGCTCTTGCCGACACCGGGCGCACCGGTCAGCACGGCGACCGTGGTGGCCAGCAGGTTCCTGGCGGTGACGATCTCGTTGAGCCACGAGGTGTCGTCCTCGCGGCCGAACAGGCGGGTGGCGGACGCGGGCAGCAACGCCGGCGCCACGATCCCCGCCCGCGGCGCGACGGACCGTTCGACCGGCCCGATCACGCTCAACGACGGGTCGTCGCGCAGCACCTTCTCGTGCAACGCCCGCAGCTGCGGGCCGGGGTCGATGCCCAGCTCGTCCACCGCGCGGCGCTGGAACCGCTGGTAGGACTCCAGGGCGTCGGCGCGCTGCCCGGACCGGTAGAGCGCGCGCATGCTGTGGGCCACCAGGCGTTCCCGGAACGGGTACTCGGTGCACAGCCCGCGCAGCTCGCCCACCAGTTCCAGGTGGCGGCCCAGTTCGAGCTCGGCGTCGATGCGCTCCTCCAGCGCGGACAACCGCAGCTCTTCGAGGTCCGAGGTCATCGGGTCACCCGGTACGTCCGAGAGCACCGGTCCGCGCCACAGACCCAACGCCTCGCGCAGCAGGCCCGCCCTGATGGCGGCGGGCTTGCCGCGGGAGGACGCCACGAGCTGCCGGGCGCGGTGCAGGTCGAGACGCCACGGATCCACGGTCAGCTCGTAGCCGGTC
Organism: Lentzea sp. NPDC058436; assembly: GCF_042721515.1. Classification (NCBI taxonomy): domain Bacteria; kingdom Bacillati; phylum Actinomycetota; class Actinomycetes; order Pseudonocardiales; family Pseudonocardiaceae; genus Lentzea; species Lentzea sp. NPDC058436. Next base: position 29,007 of record NZ_JBHXLF010000026.1, on the reverse strand, counting down.
GGCGTGGTGCGGATCGTCGCGGAGCCCGCGGGATCGGACTCCTCCAGCACCTTGCGCAACCGCGAGACGTAGCCGTGCACGATCGTCCGCGCGGTGGCGGGAGGTTGCTCCGTCCACAGCGCGTCGACGATCTGGTCGATCGAGACAGGCCGGTTCGCCTCGACGACCAGCATGGCCAGCAGTCCGCGCATGCCGCGGCGGCCGAGCTGGACGAGCCGTCCGTCCGCGAGCACCTGGAGTGGACCGAGCACGCCGAACTCGAGTCCGGTTTTGCTCCGCATGCCCCTCCTCAGGTGCGCTGACCTCGTCACTTCAGAAGGTGTGCGCGCCCGAGTCTCAGATACAAGTACGGCTCAGATTCGCGGGACGCTACTGTTCACACGTGCCGCGAGATCGGAACTCCGTGGTTGACCGCGGCGCCGGGTGTCTCCTCGGCGGCGCTCTCGGTGATGCGCTCGGTGCGCCCGTGCAGTACCTCGGCTGGGCTGACATCCAGCGAGAACACGGTCCCGAGGGCGTCCTGGGACCCCCCAAGCCAGCGCTCTTCACGGACGACACCCAGCTGACCCTGTTCACCGCCGACGGCTACCTGCGCGCCTGGGTGCGCGGGAAACGCACCGGCGAGTGGGAACCGTCCCAAATGGTCTGGCACAGCTACCGGCGCTGGCTCGTCACGCAGCAGCAGCCGGCGCCGGAGCACGGTTCGATCGGGCTGCTGGCCGACGAACGGCTGTACGAGAGCCGCTCACCGGGCCTCACGTGCCTGCGCGCCCTGGCCGCCGAGACACCGTCCACTCCGGAGAACCCGCACAACGAGTCGTCCGGCTGCAACGGCGTCACGCGCACCGCACCGGCCGGCTTCGCCCCGTCCGCGGCGATCGCGTACGACCTCGGCTGCCGGTTCGCCGCCCTGACCCACGGCGGCACGGGCGGCTGGGTGTCCGGCGGCGCGCTGGCGTTGCTCGTGCACCTGCTCGCCGTGAAGGGCAGGCCGTTGCGCGAGGCGATCGACCAGGTCATCGGCCGCGTGCTGCGCGACGACACGTACACGGCGACGGTGCTGACGCGCGCCGTGGTGCTGGCGGACGAGCACGAGGGCACCGCACCCGTGCGGGTCGACCGGCTCGGCAGCGGCTGGACCGGACCGGAGGCGCTGGCGATCGCGGTCTACACCGTGCTGACGCACCCGAAGCCGTCGCAGTTCGTGGACGCGATGCGCGCCGCCGCCAACCACTCCGGCGGCAGTGACGCCACGGCGGCGTTGACGGGCAACGTGCTCGGCGCGTTGCACGGCACCGACGCGCTGCCCCGCGACTGGCTGATGGGGCTGGAGATGGTGGACGTGCTGGACGCGATGGGCCGCGACCTCGGCATGTCCGCGGTGAACCTGGACTTCAACGAGGACCGCTACGCATAAACAGAAAAGGCCTGCTGCAGTGCGCTCCCGAATTCGCGCTGCAGCAGGCCTTCTCGCACGAGCAGTTGGTCAACAGCAGGCCGGGACTTGCCCCGAGCGCGAGCTCCGATCCAGCTCTTGATCAACGAAAAACGTGCCCCGGAGTCAACGCTCCGTTGGGCGAGCATGTTAACAGATGTGTACGGGAAGTCCAGGGCTCGAGTACACGCGACGATCTTCGTCGACGATGAAGACCTCGCAGTCCTCCTGCTCCGCCGCCCACTCGATCCCGTCCCTGCCCAGCGCGAACGCTGCTGTGGCAGTGGTATCCGCGATCGCGAGGTCGTCGGAGAAAACCGTGACCGAAAGAATTCCCGTGACCGGCTGACCGGTGCGGCCGTCGAGGATGTGCTGCCCGCGTTCGTACAACGCTGACGTGGCAACGGCTCCGTCGCGCACGCCGAGCACGACGCTCAGCTGGTCGGCGAGGTCGGGGTGCCGAACCCCTACGCGCCAAGGCTTTCCGGGTTCGGGCTCGCCGGCGGTCACGACGTCGCCGCCGGCGTTGACGCAGAACGACGTGGCGCCGCCCTCGCGCAGCATGTCCGCCGCCCGTTGCACGGCCCAGCCCTTCACCACCGCGCACGGGTCGAGCCCGCGGCCCGGCACCCGCGCCGTGAACGCACCGCCCGTCGACTGCTCGTACCAGTCGCACAGCGAGAGCACCTCGACCAGGTCCGGGGTGAGCTCCTCCCTGGTGAGCTCACCCCGGTCCAGCCGGGACACCTCGCTGTCCGGCTTGAACGGCGAGAACTGGGCGTCCGCCGCGCGCAGCCAGGCGAACGCCCGCTCGGCCAGCGCGGCGTCCCCGTCACGGAGGTCCACCGAGATCGGCAGCCCCATGACCTGCTCGACGCGCCGCACGGCCACCTCTACTTCGCCTGGTCGAGCGCGGCCTGCAGCGACTGCTTGTAGCCGTCGGAGGTCGCGGTCGCGCCGGACACCGTGTCGATGTCCGCGCTCTGCGCCTTGAGAGCCGACTCGCGCAGCAGCGGCAGCGCCATCCTGGTCGGGTTGCTGTTGGGCGCCCGCAACGCCTTCACGTCGACGATCTTGGTGCCCTGGAGCGTCACCTGCACCTGCACGGTGCCCTCGGACGTGTTCACCGCGGGGCCCGGCACGGTGCGGTTCTGGGCCTGCTGCTGGGTTTGCTGGGTCGTCTTGGGCGCCGAACCCGTCGTCTTCGGCGCGGAGCCGGTGGTCTTCGGAGCCGTGGTCGTGGTCTGCGGTGCGGCCTGCTGCTGTTCCTGCGCGGGCGGCGCGGCGACCTCGCTGAGCTCACCTTCGTGCGCGGCACTCGGCGAGTAGATCCAGACCGGGACCAGCCCGGCCACGCTCAGCGCCAGAACGGGAATTGCCCTCTTCACGTCGTCGGACCCTCTCAGTTGGCCAGCGCGAAGCGCTCGGCGTGGATCTGGTTGCTGGGCACTCCCAGTTCGTCGAGGCTCTTGATCACCGCGTCGGTCATGCCACCGGGGCCGCAGATGAAGACGTCGCGGTCCTGCACGTCCGGCACGAGCGCGGCGATGTTCTCGGGGCCGAGCAGCGGTCCGTTCGCGGTGATGGTCTTCGAGGAACCGGTGACCAGGCGCAGCACCGCGCCCTTGGCCCTGGCGAGGCCTTCGAGCTCGCGCAGCAGCACTGCCTCGCGGGGGTCGCTGACCCGGTAGAGCACCACGACGTGCCCCTTGATCTCCTCCAGCAGCGCGCGGACCGGCGTGACGCCAACACCGCCCGCGACGAGGAGCGCGTTGGGCTTGGTCTGGTGCATCGTCGTGAACGCGCCGTACGGGCCCTCGGCGAACACGCGGGTGCCGACCTTGACGTTGCGGACGTCCGCGCTGCCGGTGCCCAGGGCCTTCGCGGTGAGGCGCAGGTACTTGCCGTTCGGCGCCGCGGACAGCGAGAACGGGTTTGCCTGCCACCAGCGGTCCTTGGTCACGAAGCGCCAGAGGAAGAACTGGCCGGCGCGGGCGCCGAGCTGGTCCAGGTCCTTGCCCTCGATGTAGACCGAGACGACGTTGTGCGCCTCCGGCACGACGGCGGCGACCCGGAACTGGTGCTTCCAGTTGCGGTAGAGCGGGAGCACGACGCGTCCGATGAGAACGGAGCCGAGCGCGAACGCCCACAGGCCCCACCAGTAGCCGGTCGCGAGCGCGGACTTGCGGAACGTGCTGCCCACCGCCACCTGGTGCGAGAACGCGAGGAAGATCGCGATGTAGGTGTACAGGTGGATGAAGTGCCAGGTCTCGTAGGCCAGCCGGCGCCGCGCGAAGCGGGCCGAGACCACACCGACGACCATGATGATCGCCCACGCCACCAGCGCGCGGAGGATGCCCTCCAGCTCGGTCGCCTGCCGGATGACCTCCGCAATCGGGCCGTCCGCGCCCGCGTTGCCGAACGCGATGAAGACCAGGTGGCCGATCAGCGTGAAGAAGATCGTGAACCCGACCCAGCGGTGCCACGACGTGAGCTTGTCCATGCCCAGGCGCCGGTCGAGCCACGGCAGCCGGGCCACCAGGAGCAGCTGGAACGCCATCGCGAGCGCGCCGTACAGACCGGCGAGCCTGCCGAAGTTGACCAGCTTGTTCGTGCCGACACCGGCCGCGTTGAAGAGGTAGGTCACGAACGCCGCGTTGGCCAGGAGGAACACGTACAGGCCGGCTTTGGCCAGCACCTTGTGCGGCGTCGCCCGGCCGGCCGGAGCCGGTCGCACGGGGTGCTGCAGGGTGGTCGTCACGGCGGGCTCCTCGGTCAGGGCGGTCTCGGTCGGTCGGTGTCGATCCTCAGCGTTCGAGCTGTGGCTCCCCTTTGTCCGCGCTGTCGACTTCCTGTCGATCGAGCGGACGAGCCACCGGGTGGCGCACCATGAGCACGTGGACAAGGGCAACTCGGTTCGATTGCTCGTCGTGGATGACGAGCCGCACATCGCTGACCTGGTCGCGACGGTCGCCCGGTACGAGGGCTGGCAGGCCGCGACCGCGCTCAACGGCGAAGAGGCGTTGAGAGAGGCGGCCGAGTTCCAGCCGGACATCGTCGTGCTCGACCTCATGCTGCCTGACCTGGACGGATTCACCGTTCTTGATCGGCTGCGGTCGGCAGGAGCGATGGTCCCGGTGGTCTTCCTGACGGCCCGTGACGGCACCGCCGACCGCGTGGCGGGGCTCACTCGGGGCGGCGACGACTACCTCGTGAAACCTTTTTCGGTCGAGGAGCTGATGGCCCGTCTGAGGGCCGTGCTGCGCCGTTCGACGGGCCCGTCGTGGAAGCGGTCGGTGCTGAAGGTGTCCGATCTGGTGATGGACGAGGACACGCGCGAGGTCCGTCGCGGCGGCAAGCTCGTGACGCTGACGCCGACCGAGTACGAGTTGCTGCGGTACCTGATGCGGCGCTCGCCGGCCGTGCTGACGAAGGCGCAGATCCTCGACCACGTGTGGGAGTACGACTTCGGCGGCCGCTCCAACGTGGTCGAGCTGGTCATCTCCCACCTGCGCCGCAAGCTCGACGACGGCCGCGAGCCGTTGATCCACACCGTGCGCGGTGTGGGGTACGTGCTCCGCCGAGCAGCTGAGTGAGCCCCGCGATGAAGTTCCGCCTCAAGCCCGTCCGCGACTGGCGGCTCGGCACCCGCCTCGCCCTCGGCCTCGGCGCGCTGGCGCTGACCGTGTTCGCGATCGTCGGCTGGGTCATGGTCACGTCGATGAAGGACTTCCTCGACCGCCGCCTCGACGACCAGATGGTGATCAGCCAGACGAGCGCGGTCAAGGAGATCGACAACCACGGCAAGGTCTCCAAGCTGCCGCCGGACTGGTTCGCCGTCGTCTACAAGATCGAGGACGGTCAGCTGCAACCCCAGCCGGGCGACCAGCAGCCTGCCGACCGCGAGGAGTTCGACGCCCTGGCGAAGAGGGCGCTGACCGCCGACGAGTTCCAGACCGAGTACCTGCGCGGCGAGGGCAAGTTCAGGCTGCGCGCGTGCCAGGTCGTCAAGGACGAGTGGATCCTCGTCAGCGCCGCCCCGACGCACGACCGCGACGGCACGATCTCCCAGCTGGTCACGGTCGGCGTGATCGCGTTCCTGGCGGCGCTGATCGCACTGGTCGTGGGCGGTCAGGCGCTGATCCGCAAGGGCATGCAACCGCTGTCGGACATGGCCGACACCGCGCACGACATCTCGTCGCACGACCTCACCGACTCGGGCGACCTCACCGTGCGCGTCGACGGACGCGGCGGTGGCGTCGAGGTCGAGGAGCTGCGCGAGGCGTTCAACAAGATGCTCGCGCACATCGACACGTCCCTGGTCGCGCGCACGGCCGCTGAACAACGCCTGCGCCGCTTCATCGCCGACGCCTCGCACGAGTTGAGGACGCCCCTCACCTCGTTGCGCGGCTACGCGGACCTCTTCAAGTACGCGGCGGCCAACGAACCGGGCGAACGCGAGAAGCACCTGGAGAAGCTGCGGTCGGAGGCGTCACGCATGAGCGTGCTGCTGGACGACCTGTTGTTGTTGGCACGCCTGGACTCCGCCGCGACCGAACCACCGTTGCGCCCGGAGGAGCTCGACCTGTCGGTGGTGGCGGAGGCGGCGGCGGACGCGTTCCACGCGGCCCGTTCGACGCACCCGCTGTCGGTGGACGCCGACACCGTGACCATGACGGCGGACCCGACCCGGTTGCGGCAGGTGCTCGACAACCTGCTGACCAACGCGGCCGTGCACACGCCCGCGGGCACGTCGGTGCTGCTGAAGGTGACCGCCGAGAACGGCTGGGCGGTGATCAGGGTGAGCGACACCGGCCCCGGGATCCCCGCCGCGGACCAGGCGCGGATCTTCGACCGGTTCTACCGCGTGGACGACTCGCGGACGCGGCAGCGCGGGGGCAGCGGGCTCGGGCTCGCGGTGGTGCAGTCGCTGGTGGAGGCGCACGGCGGCACGATCGAGCTGACGAGCCGGCCGGGGTCGACGGTGTTCACGATCCGCCTCCCCCGGCACCAGGCCTAGCTCGGTCAGGCCGGGGGCAACGGTTTTCACGCCCCGCCCACCCCGGTCTGGCCACAACTCGGTCCGGCCGGGGGCCGACGGTCCTCACGACCCCGCCCACCCCCGACCGGCCACACCTCAGTCCGCCTGCGAGCTCGTCGCCCACAGGTCGATACCCGACTCGACGGCGTACTTGTCGATCTCGGCCAGTTCGTCGTCGGTCAGCGGCGGCGCCTGCAGCGCCGCGAGGTTCTGCTCCAGCTGCCCCACCGACGACGCGCCGATCAACGCCGACGTGACGCGCGGGTCGCGGATCGTCCACGTCAGCGCCAGCTGCGCGAGCGACTGGCCGCGCGACTTCGCGATCTCGTTCAGCGACCGGATCCGGGCGAGGTTCTGCTCGCTCAGCAGGTCCGTCGACAGCGACTTGCCCTGCGTGGCGCGCGATCCCTCGGGGATGCCGTCGAGGTAGCGGTCGGTCAGCATGCCCTGCGCCAGCGGCGAGAACGCGATGCAGCCGGCACCGACCTCCTCCAGCGCGTCCAGCAGCTCCGGCTCGATCCAGCGGTTGAGCATCGAGTACGACGGCTGGTGGATCAGCAGCGGCACACCGGCCGACTTCAGCAGCTGCGCGGCCTCGCGGGTCTTCGCGGGCGAGTACGACGAGATGCCGACGTAGAGCGCCTTGCCCTGCTGGACCGCGGACACGAGCGCGCCCATGGTCTCCTCCAGCGGCGTCTCCGGGTCGAACCGGTGGGAGTAGAAGATGTCGACGTAGTCGAGGCCCATCCGCGTGAGCGACTGGTCGAGCGAGCTGAGCAGGTACTTGCGGCTGCCCCACTCCCCGTACGGACCCGGCCACATGTCGTAGCCCGCCTTCGACGAAATCACGAGCTCGTCGCGGTACGGCCTGAGATCATCCTTCAGGATCTGCCCGAACGTGATCTCCGCCGAGCCGTAGGGCGGACCGTAGTTGTTGGCGAGGTCGAAGTGCGTGACACCGAGGTCGAACGCCCTCCGCGCGATTCCGCGGCCCAGCTCGTACGGCCGGTCGCCGCCGAAGTTGTGCCACAGACCGAGGGAGATGGCGGGCAGCTTGAGACCGCTGCGCCCCGTCCGCCGGTAAGTCATCTGGTCGTAGCGCGCGCTATCCGCGAGGTAGGACATGGGACCCACAATGTCACGTCCTAACAAGACAGTGCAGGACATGAAGAGCGCGGCCGAGGCCGGTGAGGTGCTCGACCTCTCACGGCGTGGGAACAACGTGGTGCCCGCCACGGCGATCCGGGATTTGTTGCGGTCGGGGGACGTGGATCCGCGCGGCCTCCTGCTGGTCGGCGCGCGCATCACCGGTGTGCTGGACCTGAGCTTCATCAGCACCTCGACGGCACTGCAGCTGGACGACTGCGTCTTCGAGGAACCGCTCTCACTGCACGACACCGAACTACCCGCGCTGTCGCTCGACGGCTCCACGCTGCCGGAGCTGAACGCCGAGAACCTGCGCACCCGCTACCTCACGATGAAGGGCACGCGCTGCACCGGCATCGTCGACCTGGAGAACGCGCGCATCGATGGATCGCTGCTGTTGCAGGACGCGACCGCCAGGCCGCTGTTCGCGACCGGGTTGCACGTCACCCGGAGCGTGAAGGCCGACCGGCTGTTCGCGAGCCGGGTGTGGCTCGACGGCTGCGAGATCGGCGGCGGCGTCGACCTGACGGACGCGGTGATCGTGCACGACAAGAGCCTCGCCTTCGTCGGCACCAACGCGGACATCGGCGGGGACCTGATCCTGAACGGGGCGTTCGTCAAGGCGTGTGGCGAGAGCCCTGCCGTGGCGCTGTCCGACGCCTCCTGCCGGACCCTGTGGCTGCGCGGCGCGGTCCTGCGCGCCGAGGCCGGCCCCGCGCTGTTCCTCGACGGCGCCCAGTTCCAGCAGGAGGTCCGGCTCCTCGGCTTCGACGCCCGTTCCGCCTCGGGCGACGCGGTCCGCATGGTCGACACGCGAGTCGGCGCCGGGCTCGTCGTCCAGGGATCCGTGCGCGCCGACGACGGCGAGGCGTTCGTGCTGCACCGGGCGAAGGTCGGCGCGAGCGTCACGATCAACGACTCCACGATCAGCGCGAGGACCAGGCGCGCCGCGGTCGACCTCACCGACGCGACGGTGAACGGTGAGCTCGTCATCCGATCGACGACTCTCGTCAACCACGGCCAGGGCTTCGACCTCGACCTGTCCGGCACGAAGGTCGGCAACACGCTCAGCCTCGGCGAGTCGGAGCTGCTCGAGGCCGGCAACCTCATCGTGACGATGGACGGCCTGATCTACCCGAACCCGCCGCTCGACACCGGCGTGTGGCTCAAGATGCTGCGCGACCACACGCTCTTCTACGAAGCCCAGCCCTACCAACAACTCGCCGCCGTCCACCGCGCCGCCGGCCACGAGCACACCGCACGCAAGGTGTTGATCGCGCAGCAGGAGGACCTCCGCCGCCACGGCGACCCCGGCAACAAGCTGTGGCACTGGTTCCTGGGCGTCACTCTCGGCTACGGCTACAAACCGTCGAGGGCGGTGATTGGCCTACTCGTGACGTTCCTGCTCGCGCTCTGTCTCGTGTGGACAACCAACGCCTATAACGGCCTGACACCGGCCAAGGACCGCCCCGCCGACTCGTGTTCACCTGTGAACAGGTTCAGTCTTGCGGCGGATCTCGCGATCCCGCTCGTGAAGCTCGGTGGCACACCGAGATGCGAACTGGCGAACGGACCAGCCGGGCAGTGGGCGACCGGAGCAGGCTGGGTCGTGCAGATCATGGGCTGGTCGTTCGCCACGCTGAGTGTCGCGGGCTTCACCGGGCTGGTCCGCAAGAGCTGACAGCCCGTCTGCGAAATGAGACGAGGGCCCGCCCACCTGGGCGAACCCTCGTCTTCAGAAGAGCCGGCGAGGGGAATCGAACCCCTAACCTTTCGCTTACAAGGCGAGTGCTCTGCCAATTGAGCTACGCCGGCCGGCTCGTGTTCGCGAACATCGTAAGCGCCCGTTGCGGGTGCTACCTGCGGCGAACGGTCTGCTCTCAGTGTGATCGGATTGCTCCGACCGGAGTCGGACCAACCAACTGAGTGGATCAATGCGTCGGAGTGACCGCCCTGACCAGGTCAGGAGGGTAACCAACGGACAGTGATCATGTCCTCCTTTTCGGGTCGCCCGATCGGAGGTGGCCGATGACACAGCAACAGTCGAAGAGTCCGTCACGATCACACGACGGAGGTGCCGAAGATTTCCACGAACAGCCTGCACGGCCCCGCTCTGCCCGATGACACCACGGTTCACCTGGTACTCGATCTCGCTTTGAAGATCGGTGAGGTCCAAATGGCCAGTGGGGCCGGCGCGGCCGACGTGACAGCCACGATTCTCTCCGTCACCGAGAGCTATGGCTTGCCGCACACAGAAGTCGACGTGATCTACACCTCTATCAGCGTGTCGTGTCATCGGGGCACGGAGGCGTTGCCGATCACGTCGATCAGGGTCGTCCGGCAGCGCAGTCTCGACTACACGCGGCTGGCCGACGTCGAGCACCTCGTGCGCAATCTCGGGCCGATCGAGGAAGCACACGCACGCCTCGAAGACATCGTGAACGCCAAGCACCCTTATCCGCGGTGGGTCGCCACCGCCGCGTGGGGAGGCATGGCGGCCGCGGTCGCGTTCCTCGTGGGCGGCGGGCTGGTGCTCGCGCTCACCGCCGCCGCGATCACCGCCGTGGTCGACCGGGTCGGCCGGGTCCTCAACCGGCGGAACCTGCCGTTCTTCTTCCAGCAACTCGTCGGCGGCGCGCTCGGCACGGGTGCCGCGCTGGCGATCTACTCGACCGGGTTGCTGCCGGTGCGGCCGAGCCTGCTGGTCGCCGTCGGCATCGTCGTGCTGCTGTCCGGGCTCGCTCTCGTCAGCACCGTGCAGGACGCGATCTCCGGCTACAACGTCACCGCCGCGGGCCGCACCGTCGAGACCGTGCTGCTCAGCGCCGGCCTGATCGCGGGCGTCGCGCTGGCGATCCGCTCGGCCGTCCACTTCGGACTGGACATCAGGCTCAGCGACCCGCTGCCCGCGCTGATCTCCGCGGTGCCGATGCAGTTCGCGGCGGGCGCGGCGACGAGTGCGTTCTTCGCGCTCGCCTGTTACGCGAAGCCCCGCGCGCTGGTCGCCGCCGCCATCTCCGGCGCGATCGGCACGGCCGCCTACGGCCTCATGACGAGCCTCGGCCTCGACGCGCTGCTCAGCTCAGCGGTCGCCGCCGCGATCACCGGGTTCGGCGGCGCCACGATGACCCGCCGGCTGCGCATCCCGACGCTCGTCGTCGTGCAGGCGGGCGTCGTCCCGCTGCTGCCCGGCTGGACCACCTACCGAGGCCTGTTCCAGCTCACCGCGGAGGGCGATCCGGCCGGTCTGAGCACCCTCGTGTTCGCGAGTGGCATTGCTCTCGCTCTGGCCGGAGGTGTCGTGTTCGGCGAGTACCTGGCCCAGCCGGTGCGCACCGGACTGGGGCGTCTGGAGCGGAAGTTCGCTGGTCCGCGCATGTCCGGGCCGCTCAAACCCAGCAAGCGTCGTTTGGAGTGAAACTCGCTGTGACGGGGGTTACACGACACGCCGACAGCACGCGTCCGCACTAGCCTCAGTTTCGTGAGCATGGACATTGGCGAGAACGGGGCGGAATTCGTAGTCGTGGCCAACCGGCTGCCGGTTGACCTGGAGCGCTTGCCCGACGGAACCGAGCGGTGGAAGCACAGCCCCGGTGGGTTGGTGAGTGCCCTGGAGCCATTCCTCCGCTCACACAGCGGCGCGTGGGTCGGCTGGCCCGGCGTCCCCGACACCGAGGTGGCGCCGTTCGAGGACGACGGCCTGCTGCTGCACCCCGTCGAGCTCTCGGCCAAGGACGTCGAGGACTACTACGAGGGCTTCTCCAACGGCACGCTCTGGCCGCTCTACCACGACGTCGTGGCGCAGCCGGCGTTCCACCGGCACTGGTGGAACACCTACGTGAGGGTCAACCAGCGGTTCGCCGACGCGACCGCGAAGGTGGCCGCGCAGGGCGCGACGGTGTGGGTGCAGGACTACCAGCTGCAGCTCGTCCCGGCGATGCTGCGCGAGCAGCGGCCCGACCTCAAGATCGGCTTCTTCCTGCACATCCCGTTCCCGCCGGTCGAGCTGTTCATGCAGCTCCCGTGGCGCACGGAGATCATCCGCGGCCTGCTCGGCGCCGACCTGGTGGGCTTCCACCGGCCCGGCGGCGCGCAGAACTTCCTCTGGCTGGCCCGCAGGCTCGTCGGCCTGGAGCCCAGCCGCGGCACCGTCGGCGTCCGCACCAGGCCGGGTGTCGTGCAGGTCGGCGACCGCACCGTGCGCGTCGGCGCGTTCCCGATCTCGATCGACAGCGCGGGCCTCGACGCGGTGGCCAGGCGCAAGGAGACGCAGGCCCGTGCGAAGCAGATTCGAGCGGACCTCGGCAACCCCAAGCGCATCCTGTTGGGCGTGGACCGCCTCGACTACACGAAGGGCATCGACGTCAGGATCCGCGCTCTGTACGAGCTGATCGCGGACGGACGCGTGGACCCGGAGGACGTCGCGATGGTCCAGCTCGCCACGCCCAGCCGTGAGCGCGTCGACCACTACGTGACGATGCGCAAGGACATCGAGCAGTCCGTCGGCCGGATCAACGGTGAGTTCGGGCGCGTCGGAAAGCCCGTCGTGCACTACCTGCACCAGTCGGTGAACCGCGAGGAGCTCGTCGCGTTCATGAGCGCGGCGGACGTCATGGTCGTCACACCCGTCCGGGACGGCATGAACCTCGTGTGCAAGGAGTACGTGGCCTGCCGATATGATCTTGGTGGAGCTCTGGTGCTCAGCGAGTTCGCCGGCGCTGCCGCAGAACTGACCAGCGCGTTCCTGGTGAACCCCCATGATCTGGACGGTGTCAAGAACGCTCTCCAGGCCGCCCTCGACATCGATCCTGCTGAAGGCCGCCGTAGGATGCGCGCGCTGCGTCGCCAAGTCCTCACCCACGACGTTGACCGGTGGGCGAGGTCGTTCCTGGAGGCGTTGGGCACGCAGACCTCGGTCTGAATCCTTTCAGACCTGCCAATGACCCATCAAGTGCTCCTGGAGGGGCGTTGACCGCCGAGGCCCTCCCCGCCGAACTGCGCAGAGCGATCGTGCAGCTCGCCCGTACCCCACGACTTCTCGTCGCGAGCGACTACGACGGAACACTCGCTCCGATCGTGGCCGACCCGGAGCAGGCCCGCCCGCTCCCCGAGTCGGTGAACGCGCTGCGTTCGCTGGCGTCGCTGCACGAGACCACATCGGCCGTGATCTCCGGTCGCGCGCTGCGCGACCTGGCCACGCTGTCCCGACTGCCCGGCGAGGTCCACCTCGTCGGGTCGCACGGCTCCGAGTTCGACGTCGGCTTCGTGCACGCGCTCGACGCGGACGCCAAGGCGTTGCTGCGCAGGCTCGAAGCCGAGCTGGAGCAGATCGCCGAAGGCCAGGAGGGCGTCCAGCTGGAGGTCAAGCCCGCCTCGATCGCCGTGCACGTGCGCCGTGCCGCGTCCGAGGCGATCGGCGAGGCCGTGCTGTCGGCCGTCCGCTCCGGTCCGTGCACCTGGGAGGGTGTGCAGGTCACCGAGGGCAAGGCCGTCATCGAACTGGCCGTCGTCGAGACCAACAAGGGCCACGCCCTCGACATCCTGCGTCACCAGGTCGGCGCCACCGCGGCGATCTTCCTGGGCGACGACGTGACGGACGAGAAGGCGTTCGCGCGCCTGTCCGGCCCGGACCTGGGCATCCGCGTGGGCGCCGGCGAGTCGCTGGCCGAGCACTACGTGGGCGACCCGTCCGACGTGGCGACGGTGCTGGCGTTCCTGCTGGAGGAGCGCCGCGCGTGGCTGCACGGCGACCAGGCCGTGCCGATCGAGCGCCTGACGATGCTCGCGAACGAGCGTTCGGTGGCGCTGGTGACGCCGGACGCGAAGGTCAACTGGCTGTGCCACCCCGAGCCGGACTCCGCGGCGATCTTCGCGGACCTGCTCGGCGGACCGGCCGCCGGTCACTTCTCGATCAAGCCGGAGCACGGGTCGCTGCCGCTGGGCCAGCGCTACCTGCCGGGCACGATGATCGTGGAGACCCGCTGGTCGCGCCTGCTCGTGTCGGACTACCTGGAGCACAACCTCGCCTCGCACCGCACGGACCTCGTGCGGCGCATCTCGGGCTCGACGAACGCGGTGATCACGTTCGCGCCGCGCCCCGAGTTCGGCCAGGTGCCGGTGCGACTGCTGCGCGAGCGCGAAGGCCTGCGCGTCGTCGGCACGTCGGACCCGATGGTGCTGCGCTCGCCGGGCGTCGACTGGGAGATCACCTCCGACGGCCAGCAGGAGACCGCACGCGCGGTCGTCCGGCCGCGTGAGGGCGCGCCGGTGCTGCTGGAACTGCGCTGCGGCACCGACGACATCTCCGAGCACCCGCTGAACGAGTCGGTGCGCCGCGACCTCGCCGCCAGCTACTGGTCGGACTGGGCCGCGGGCCTGCACCTGCCGAAGGTGCAGACGGACCTGGTGCTGCGCTCCGCGCTGACGCTGCGCGGCCTGGTGCACAAGGACTCCGGCTCGATCATGGCCGCGGCCACCACCTCGTTGCCCGAGGAGCTCGGCGGCGTCCGCAACTGGGACTACCGCTACTGCTGGCTGCGCGACGGCGCGATGACCGCCGCCGCCCTGGTGTCGGTCGGCTCCTTCGCGGAGGCCGACGGCTTCCTGGCGTGGCTGCACGGCGTCCTGGAGACCATCCCGGGCCCGGAGCGCCTGCACCCGCTGTACACGCTGCACGGCACCCAGCTGGGCGCCGAGGCCGTCATCGAGTCGCTGCCCGGCTACGCGGGCTCCCGGCCGGTTCGTGTGGGCAACCTCGCGAACCAGCAGGTGCAGCTCGACGTGTTCGGCCCGGTCGTCGACCTGGTCGTGCAGCTGGCCACCGCACGTGGCTCGTTGTCGGACGCGGACTGGTCGATGGCGGGTGCGATGGCCGAGGCCGTCTCGCGGCGCTGGCACGAGCCCGACCACGGCATCTGGGAGGAACGGCACGCGCCGCGCCACCACGTGTACTCGAAGGTCATGTGCTGGCTGACCATCGACCGCGCGATCAAGCTCGGCGAGCAGTTCGGCCGCGAGCTCGACCCGTCCTGGGTCCCGCTGCGCGACACGATCGCCACCGACGTGCTCAAGAACGGCTGGAACGACGAGGTCCAGTCCTTCACCACCGCCTACGACGGCGACGACCTCGACGCCGCCTCGCTGTTCGTGGGTCTGTCGGGGTTGATCGACCCGACCGACGAGCGCTTCCAGTCGACGGTGACGGCCATCGAGGCCGAACTGCGGTCTGGCTCGACCGTCTACCGCTACCACCGCGACGACGGCCTGCCGGGCGACGAGGGCGGCTTCCACCTCTGCGCCGCGTGGATGATCGAGGCCTACCTGCTCACCGGCCGCCGCACCGAGGCCGAGGAGCTGTTCGGCCAGATCGTCGCAGCCGCGGGCCCCACCGGCCTGCTGCCCGAGGAGTACGACCCCGTCGCCGAACGCTCACTCGGCAACCACCCGCAGGCGTACTCGCACCTCGGCCTGATCCGCTGCGCCCAACTGCTCTCGCAGTAGTTCTCCGCGTTCTGATGCCGCCGCGGTCCTGTCTCAGGGCCGCGGCGGCACCTTTTCGATGATCTTCGCCCGCCCCGGCGAGCTCCCGTGCAGCGTGATCACGTCACCGCGGATCAGATGAGCCCACGCCGGCGGCACGAACGGCCGCAGCCGCGCGGTGGCCCGTTCGCCGGGGTTGAGCACGGGCTTGGACTCGATCCACAGCGCGGCCACCCGCTGCTCCCGGCCCGTGACGTCCCACATCGGCCGTTCTCCCCTGGCCTGCAACGGTTCCGCGTCCACGGCCAGCGTCAGCTCGACCCGCAGCACGCCTTGGATCGACTCCACGCACCGCCACTGGAACCAGGCCTCGTCCTGCTCCATCTGGATCGCCGCCTCCGCCAGCAGGGCCCAGAAGCGCGGTGTCTGCCAGGTGTTGCCGTCGAACTCGCCGAGGAGCTGGAGAACGAGCTCCCACTCCTCCAGGTCGAGGTAGTCGAGCAGGTCCGCGCTGCGCACCTCGGAGGGCACGATGGACGCGGCGAACCGCAACAACTCACCTGTCTCGCTGTCGTGTCTCCCCAACACGCGCTAATTCGATCACAGCGGCCAGGCCCGCCACGGGCTGGCGTTGGTGAAGCGCGATCACCGCCGCATCCTCACGTCCACGAACTCGATCCGCGACGGTTTCCTCCCTGCGCCAGGCCACTCAGTCCGTGCGCGTCCCCATTCGCCGAGCCGACCCGGCCGGCGCGGCCGCCCGTCGCCGAAGGTCAGTCGTCCTCGGTCGTGCCGGCGCCCTTGTCCTCGCCGCCCTTGCCGCTGCGCCGCCGGTTCAACCCCAGCACCTCCAGCGCCGACACCAGGTCGTTCGCCACCAGCGCGCGCACCCCGTCCGGCAGCGGCCCGTGGTCCGGCGGCACCAGGGCCTTCTTGAACCCGAGCCGCGCGGCCTCGCTGAGCCGCTTGCCGACGCCGTTGACGCGCCGGATCTCCCCCGCCAGGCCGACCTCGCCGAGCACCACCAGGTCGGCGGGCAGGGCGATCTCGCGTTCGGCGGAGGCCACCGCCAGCACCACGGCGAGGTCGGCGGCCGGCTCGACCAGGCGCATGCCACCCACCGTGGCGGTGAAAACGTCCTTCTGGAACAGGTTGACCTTGCCGCGCTTCTCCAGCACGGCCAGCGCCATCGAGATGCGCGCCGAGTCGAGCCCGCTCACCGCGCGCCGGGGCGCGGGCAGGTTCGTCTTGGCCACCAACGCCTGCACCTCGCCGAGCATCGGGCGCTTGCCCTCGACGATCACCGTGACGCAGGTGCCCTCGACCGCCTTCTCGCGGCGCGTGAGGAAGAGACCGGACGGGTCCGGCACGCCCACGATCCCGTCGTCGCGCAGCTCGAAGCAGCCCACCTCGTCCGCCGCGCCGTAGCGGTTCTTGATGCCGCGCAGCAACCTCAGGCTGGAGTGCCGATCGCCCTCGAACTGCAGCACCACGTCGACCAGGTGCTCCAGAACCCGTGGTCCCGCAACGGATCCGTCCTTCGTGACGTGTCCAACCAGGACGACCGGCAGGCCGCGTTCCTTGGCCATCGCGATCAGTCCTGATGCGACAGTGCGCACCTGCGTGACACCGCCGGGCACGCCTTCGACGCTCACCGTCGACATGGTCTGCACCGAGTCGACGATCAACATCGACGGCTTCACCTGGTCGACCTGCCCGAGCAACGCGCTGAGCTCGCTCTCGGCCGCCAGGTACATCTCGGGATGCAGGTTGCCGGTGCGTTCGGCGCGCAGCCGCACCTGCCCGGCCGACTCCTCACCCGTGACGTAGAGGCAGCGGCCGTGCGACTCCGCCCAGCGGTGCGCGGTCTCCAACAACAACGTCGACTTGCCCACACCGGGCTCACCGGCCAGCAGCACGACGGCCCCCGGCACCAGCCCGCCGCCGAGCACCCGGTCGAACTCGCTGACACCGGTCGAGAGCGCCCGCGCCGACTCGATGTCGACCTCGCCGATCGGCCGTGCCGCGGACGTGGGCGCGCCCGCCACCACACGCGTCACCGACGCGGTGCCCCGTTCCTCGATGCTGCCCCACGCCTGGCACTCGGGGCAGCGGCCGAACCACTTCGCCACCTCGTGCCCGCACTCGGCACAACGGAAGATCGGCCGCGCTGTCTTCGCCACGACCAGAACGTTAGAGGACAGCACCGACAGAAACGCGCACCGCAGGTCAGAGGGCCTCCAACAGAAAGTTCGAAGATTTTCGGCGCCGCGTGTCGATCCGCCGCGGTGCCCGTTCGACGCATCAGTGGAAGGACACAACAACCTGGAGGACACAGTGAGCACCGCAACCGCTTCCACGACGCAGACGCAGTCCAAGACGCAGAACCGCAAGTTCGCCCTCGGCCGCTACGCCACCGTCGTCACCCGCGTGCTGACCGGGCTCCTGTTCACCACGACCGGCCTCAACGGCTTCCTGCTCTTCATGCCCGCCCCGGATCCCAGCACCATGGCGCCGGAGGGGGTGGCGTTCAACGCCGCCCTCTACGCCACCGGCTACATGCTGCAGCTGACGTGCGCCGTGCAGCTGATCTCCGGCGTCCTGCTCGTCGTGGGCCGGTTCGTGCCGCTGGCGCTGGCCCTGCTCGCCCCGGTGGTCGTGAACATCTTCCTGTTCCACGTCTTCCTGGAGCCGGCCGGAACGGTCATGGGACTGCTCGTGGTCGCGGCGGAGATCGGCCTGGCGTGGGCGTACCGCGACAAGTTCCGCCCGATGCTGCAGGCCCGCTAGACCGACGAAAAACGCCGCCCCTGGAAGCCAGGGGCGGCGTTTTCGCGTGTCTGGAGACTCAGTGCCCGCCGGACTCGCCGTGGTTCTCGCTCGTGCGCTTGTGCTCGGAAGGCGCCACCGGCACCTCCAGCGTCACGGAGCCGGCCTTCTCGAACAGGAACGTGACCTTGACGGTCTGCGCCGCCACCACGTCGCGGTTCAGCTTCTTGAGCGTGCAGCGGATCTGCAGCACCTCGAGGTCCGGGTCGACCGGCGCGGCCGAGGAGCTCGTCGGGCGGCCCGAGGACGACGCCGCAGACGACGGGGCGGACGACGGAGCGCCCGTGGACGACACGCCCGAGGCGTTCGACGACGGCGTGCCCACACCTGAAGACGACGACGGCGTGCCCACGCCCGAAGACGGCGTCACACCGGACGACGGCGCACCCGACGTCGGCACGACCGACGAGGAGGCGGCGGAGGAAGAGGGCGACGAGGTCTTCGTCGGCGCCTTCGACGCGTCGTACTCGGCCCGCAGCGCGAACCGCGCCGGGATCTCCTTCGAGCCGACGACCTCGGCCTCGGACTCGGAGGCGTCCGACTTGATCGACAGCAGCTTGTCCGGCGTCTCGCCGGAGTTCGCGATGACGAACGTCAGCGGCGCGTCCTCGCCGTCGTGGTACCGGTTGCCGTCCGACGGGAAGGCGAGCATGACGTTGCGCACCGCGATCGGGCCCGCGTTGCCGCTCGCACCGTCGACGGCGGCCACCTGGGTGTCGGTCTGGGTGACCTGACCGGCGCTGCAGCCGACCGCCACCAGGCCGAGGCCAGCGGCCAGCGCTGCCGTCACGATAAACCGGCGAGACACTCCTGAGTTCACGGCTCCAGCGTCCTTCCTAGGGAACAACCACCAGGCGAGGAGCCTAACCGGGGCCCGAATCGAGGACGCGTTGGGCTGCCAGTCGATCTTCGGTGAGACGTACCTTGCACGCGAACAGGTGGTTTGTCAACCCCCCGCATGGCCCTGACCAGCACTAACGGATCATCGAGCAGCAATCGGAGGGTTGCCGGACGTGTTAGGATGGAGGCATCGAAAGGGGCAGAGGACACATGGTTTTCAAGGTCGGAGAGACCGTCGTCTACCCGCACCACGGTGCCGCTCTCATCGAAGCAATCGAGACCCGCGTGATCAAGGGCGAGGAGAAGAAGTACCTCGTTCTCAAGGTAGCGCAGGGCGACCTCACCGTTCGGGTTCCCGCTGACAACGCCGAAATCGTAGGCGTGCGTGACGTTGTCGGCCAGGAAGGGCTCGACAAGGTTTTCGAGGTCTTGCGTGCTCCCCACACCGAGGAGCCGACCAACTGGTCTCGGCGGTACAAGGCCAACCTTGAGAAGCTCGCCTCCGGCGACGTGAACAAGGTTGCGGAAGTGGTGCGCGACCTCTGGCGGCGCGAAAAGGATCGCGGGCTTTCCGCCGGCGAGAAGCGGATGCTGGCGAAGGCGCGGCAGATACTGGTCAGCGAGCTGGCGCTGGCCGAGGGCACCGACGAGGACAAGGCCGAGGTTCTCCTCGACGAAGTTCTCGCCACTGCTTCTTAAAACAAATCACAACGAAGAGCATCGGATTCAGTCGCGAACATGAGTGTTGTCGCGCTCGTGCCCGCGGC
The DNA here is from genome assembly GCF_042721515.1 of Lentzea sp. NPDC058436. NCBI lineage: Bacteria > Bacillati > Actinomycetota > Actinomycetes > Pseudonocardiales > Pseudonocardiaceae > Lentzea > Lentzea sp. NPDC058436. The sequence continues at coordinate 9,470 of NZ_JBHXLF010000026.1, read as the reverse complement.
AGGGCGGGGTGAGCGTCTGGGCTACGGGATGCCCAAGGCGCTCGTGCCGGTCAACGGAGTTCCGCTGTTGACTCGTGCCGTTCGAGGTCTGTTCGAGTCAGGCCAGGTCCAGCACGTCGTCATCGCCGCTCCACCGTCCGATGTGGATCAAGTGCACACCGCAACCGCCTCGCTGGCCCCGGCCGGCGGGGCGGTGCACGTGCTTTCAGGGGGCGCCGAACGCACCGACTCGGTGCGACTCGCCCTCGACCACGCGCTCCGCGTGATTCCGGACACCTCGATCGTGCTGGTCCACGACGCCGCTCGTGCCTTCACCCCTCCCGAGGTCATCGCCGGTGTCGTCGCCGCCGTGCGCGACGGGTACGACGCCGTCATCCCGGTGCTGCCGGTCGCCGACACGATCAAGCAGGTGGACGAGGTCGGAGTGGTCGTCTCCACACCTGATCGGGCCGCGTTGCGGGTGGTGCAGACCCCGCAGGGATTCCGGGCCGAGACTCTCAAAGCCGCCTACAGCTCCGGTATCGCCGCGACTGATGACGCTGGTCTCGTGGAGAAGAACGGTGTCCGCGTTCACACGGTTCCCGGGCACGCGCACGCCATGAAGATCACCACCCCGTTCGACCTCGCGGTCGCGGCGGCACTGTTCAGCGGAGGCCAGCTGTGAGGATCGGCCAGGGCGTCGACGTCCACCCGATCGAGTCAGGTCGTGAGTGCTGGATTGCCGGACTGCTGTGGGAGGGCGTCGACGGGTGCGCAGGCCACTCCGACGGCGACGTGGCGTCCCACGCGCTGTGCGACGCGCTGCTGTCCGCCGCCGGTCTGGGCGACCTGGGCGCCGTCTTCGGCACCTCGGACCCGCGCTGGTCGGGCGCGCACGGCGTGGTCCTGCTCACGGAGGTGCGCCGGCTCGTCGAAGAGGCCGGTTACCGTGTGGGAAACGCCACAGTGCAGGTCATCGGCAACGAGCCGCGCATCGGCAAGCGCCGCGACGAGGCCCAGAAGACCCTCTCGGACGCCGTCGGCGGGCCGGTCTCGGTCGCCGGCACCACCACGGACGGCCTGGGTCTCACAGGGCGGAACGAGGGCATCGCAGCGATCGCGACGGCCCTGCTCATCCCCGTAACCTGACGAACATGGCCACGCTTTCAGAATCGCAGCGCGAACTCCTGGACAGCCCGAACTTCGCCACCGTCGCGACGCTGACCAGGGACGGCAGCCCGCAGACCTCCGTCGTGTGGATCAAGCGCGACGGGGACGACGTCCTGTTCTCCACCGTCGCCGGCCGCGCGAAGGAACGCCACCTGCAGCGCGACCCGCGGGTCAGCGTCACCGTCACGAACAAGGACAACCCGTACCAGTACAGCGAGTTCCGCGGTGAGGCGTCGCTGACCACCGAGGGCGGCGACGAGCTGATCAACGAGCTGTCGCACAAGTACGCGGGCCAGGACTACTCCGGTGACGCCGGCACGGACAACGTGCGCGTCATCGTGCGCGTGAAGGTCGCCAAGACCACCGGCAACGCCTAGCGGGCCTGCCTCTGCGCGGGAACGTCGAGCACGGCCGTGCCGCCGTCGAGGTCCACCCGGCTTCGCGGCGGCGCGCCGTCGCCCTCCTCGTCGCGCAGCTGCCGCTCCTCCTTGCGGAACTCCAGCTCCTCGCGCTTGCCGGCCTCGAACGTGGCCCCCAGCTCGCCGATGCCCGCTGTGGCCATCGGGGTGCCCTTCTTCTTGCTGCGCACGAATCTCTCGATCACGGCGAGGAAGAACAGAGCCGCCACCAACGCGGGTAACGACATCGCGAACAGGAACCCCAGGCTCATACCTTCCCAACTCCCCGCACAGCGGTGTGGTTCCCGCCACTAACATCCCCCTGGTGCCCAAGTACGACGTGTGCCTCTCCTTCGCCGGCGAAGACCGCCCCTACGTCGACGAGGTGGCCCGCCACCTCACCGAACTGGGTGTTTCGCGCTTCTACGACACCGACGAGCAAGCCGATCTCTGGGGCAAGAACCTCGTCGAGCACCTCGACCAGATCTACCGCCACGACTCGCGCTTCTGCGTGATGTTCGTGTCGGAGCACTACGCCAGGAAGATGTGGACCAAGCACGAGCGGCAGTCCGCGTTCGACCGCGCCCTGGTGTCCGACAGCGAGTACGTGCTGCCCGTCCGGTTCGACGACACCGAGATCCCGGCCCTGCGCGTCGGCACCGGCTACCTGGACCTGCGCAACCGCACGCCGCGCGAGCTGGCCGAGATGATCGCGCAGAAGGTCGGCACCCCGGTCAAGCCGCCGAAGGCCGGCTGGGAGTACCAGCTGTTCTCCGACACCGTGGGGCTGCACATGCGCAACCTCAAGGACAAGCGGATCCGCCACGAGATGGGCGCGGCGAAGCCGACGCGCCTGATCACCGAGGACGTCGACGCGCTGGACACGTTCCGGGCGCGCAGCCGCGCGTTCGACGGGATCCTCAACACCGTCGAGGACCTGCTCTCGCCAGGCCGCGTGCAGATGGCGTTCGGACCGGCGGGACGGCCTGGCGACAGCGACAAGATCAAGTATCTGGCCAACAGCTTCGTGGAGCAGTACGAGAGCCTGCTCGACTGGTCCGCCGAACTGCGCGGCACCACGACGCCCGACCGCTACACCGCGCTCTACAAGGCGGCGGCGCAGCTCGTGGACGAGCCGCTCCGGCAGATCGAGCGGTTCGTCGAGGAGTTCGCGGCGGCGAGCGAACGGGGTGCGGGCGACCTGCGGCTGACGCTGCGCTACGACCTCTCCGCCGTCGAGGCCGAGCTCAAAAAGGTCCAGACCACCTAGCCTCCGAGCACGTAGAGTCGGGAGCGTGACGATCCGCGCCGCGCTCTTCGACTTCTCCGGCACGCTGTTCCGGCTCGAGCACCCCGAGCTCGAGTCGAACGGTGACCTGATGCGTGCTCTCACCGCACCGGTCGGCATCGCCGACGACATGGACCCCGAACTGGCCGACGGCTGGCACCGCCGCGACCTCGACCAGGACGTCCACCGCTGGGTGCACGTGCGGGTCCTGAAGGACGCGCTGGTGCCGAACGCCGAGGCCTTCTACGACCAGCTGATCTCGCCGGAGTCGTGGGTGCCCTACCCCGACACCAGGGCGACGCTGGAGCACCTGAAGGACGTCCCCGTCGCCGTCGTCAGCAACATCGGCTGGGACATCCGCTCGGTGTTCGAGCTGCACGGCCTCACGCACCTCGTGGACGAGTTCGTGCTGTCCTACGAAGAAGGCGTCATCAAGCCGGACCCGAAGATCTTCACCACCGCGTGCGAACGGCTCGGCGTCGATCCCCGTGATGCAGTAATGGTCGGCGACAGCGAGGAGGCGGACGGCGGAGCCGAGGCGATCGGTTGCTCCTTCCGGCTCGTCAACCCAGTTCCGACGAGTGACCGCCCGGACGCTCTTTTGGATGTGGCCCGTACCATTCCCGTGTGAGCCTCCACATCTACGACACGGCGAGCCGGTCCATGCGGGAGTTCCACCCGCAGGTCAACGGAACGGCGTCGATCTACGTGTGTGGGGCGACCGTGCAGGGCGTGCCGCACATCGGGCACGTCCGCAGCGGCCTGAACTTCGACGTCCTGCGCCGCTGGCTCGCCCGTGACGGCGCCGACGTCACGCTGGTCCGCAACGTCACCGACATCGACGACAAGATCCTCACCAAGGCCGCCGACCACGGCAGGCCCTGGTGGGAGTGGGCGTACACGCACGAGCGCGCCTTCGAGGACGCCTACGACGCGCTGGGCTGCCTGCCGCCGTCGTACGCGCCGCGCGCCACCGGCCACGTCACGCAGATGGTCGAGCTGATGCAGCGGCTGATCGACAAGGGCCACGCCTACGACGTCGACGGCGACGTCTACTTCGACGTGCGCTCGTTCCCCGAGTACGGCGCGCTGTCCGGGCAGAAGCTCGACGGCGTGGAGCAGGGTGAGACGGCGGTGCGCGGCAAGCGCGACCCGCGCGACTTCACGCTGTGGAAGGCCGCGAAGCCCGGTGAGCCGTCCTGGCCCACCCCGTGGGGCGACGGCAGGCCCGGCTGGCACCTGGAGTGCTCCGCCATGGCCACGACGTACCTCGGCGGCACGTTCGACATCCACGGCGGCGGGCTCGACCTGATCTTCCCGCACCACGAGAACGAGCAGGCGCAGTCGCGCGCGGCCGGCGACGGCTTCGCGAACTACTGGATGCACAACTACTGGGTGACGCTGTCCGGCGAGAAGATGGCCAAGTCGCTCGGCAACACGGTGTCCATCCCCGCGATGCTGGACAAGGTCCGCGCGCAGGAGCTGCGGTACTACCTGGTGTCGCCGCACTACCGCTCGCACATCGAGTACTCCGAGGACGCGTTGCAGGAGGCGGTGACGGCGTACGCCCGCATCGAGTCGTTCCTGCGCCGCGTCGTGGAGCGCCTCGGCCCGATCGAGCTGCGCGGCGACATGTGCCCGGACTTCGTGGTCGCGATGGACAACGACCTGAACACGCCCCAAGCCGTGGCAGCGCTGCACAACAAGGTGCGCCAGGGCAACACGGCACTCGCCGACGGCGACGACGACACGGCCCGTTCCGCGGCCGAGTGCGTCCGCCGGATGGCTGACATCCTCGGCGTCGACCCGTTGTCGCCGAAGTGGAACGACGCCTCGCCTGCTGATCTCGGCATGCGGCAGGCGTTGACCACGCTGGTGGATCGGCTGCTCGCCGAACGCCAGGAGGCCCGCAAGAACAAGGACTTCGCGCGTTCCGACGCGCTGAGGGACCAGTTGTACGACGCGGGCATCGCCGTCGAGGACACCCCCGGCGGTCCGCAGTGGACTTTGAAGGATAACTGACTTCCGTGGCTGGCAACTCCAAGCGCAAGGGCGCGATGCGCAATCCGGGCTCGAAGAAGGGCGCGGTCACCGGCTCCGGCGGGCAGAAGTCCAAGGGCCTGCAGGGCAAGGGCCCGACCCCGAAGGCGACCGACCGGCCGAACCACCCCGCGTACAAGCGGGCCAAGGTCGCGGCGAAGATCGACGCGGGCAAGACCCAGCGCCGGCAGACGAAGGAGAAGGCCACCGCCGAGACCGTGGCGGGCCGCAACCCGGTCGTCGAGTGCCTGCGCGCCGGAACGCCCGCGACGGCGCTCTACGTGGCTCTGGGCATCGACGCCGACGACCGCGTGCAGGAGGCCGTGCGCCTCGCCGCCGACCGGGGCATCTCCGTGCTGGAGGTGGCCCGCGGTGAGCTCGACCGGATCACCGGTGGAGCGATGCACCAGGGCCTCGGCCTGCAGGTGCCGCCGTTCGAGTACGAGACGCCGAACGAGCTGCTCGCGATCGCCCAGCGCGCCTCCACGCCGCCGTTGCTGGTGGCCCTGGACGGCGTGACCGACCCGCGCAACCTGGGCGCGGTCATCCGTTCCGCGGCCGCGTTCGGCGCGCAGGGCGTCCTGCTGCCGCAGCGGCGCAGCGCGTCGATGACGGCGGTCGCCTGGCGCACGAGCGCGGGCACGGCGGCCAAGCTGCCGATCGCGATGGCCACCAACCTCACCCGCACGCTCCGCGACTGGGCCGAGGCCGGCCTGATGATCGTGGGCCTCGACGCGGACGGTGACGTGGACGTCGACGGCCTGGAGCTCGCGACGGGTCCGCTCGTCGTCGTGGTGGGCTCCGAGGGCCGCGGACTCGGCCGTCTGGTCAAGGAGACGTGCGACCAGACCGTGTCGATCCCGATGGCCAAGGGCGTCGAGTCGCTCAACGCGTCGGTCGCCGCGGGTGTCGTGCTGGCCGAGGTCGCGCGCCGCCGCAGGATCGACGCCAAGGGCTGACCGGCGGGCCGTTGCCTGACGTTATCGGCCAGTTAGCGACGCCAATCGCACCGATTCTCCGACGTTAATGATCGTTTTCCTGCTCGCTCAACCGGTTTAGGCGAGCGAGCAGGAAAGTCGACTTTCCACACTTGCCAGAACCTCTCTGCCGTTCGCGTGACAAACAGCGCGGGCTATTACGCACCGCTCCTGGCCACGGGTACCGTCGTCCCGTTCGCCATTAACGGGTCTCACCTGGCAGGAGTCGGAGCCGGTTGCACCGGTTGGGCGAGCACGAGGCACCCATTTGGCAACGGCTGACACACTTCGTGACCATTTGGGGTCCAATCAGGCGAACCCGAGGTCAACTGTGAAGAAGATCAGCTCCGCGTTTCGCTATTGTAACTACTTTAGGTAACTGCCCTGCTCCGTTTAGGTACACACTGTGGTAGGACAGACGTTGAACGGTCAGGCAGCTTCTACCGTGATTGTCGATAGAAATTGATTACCACCGGCGGGGGCGACGTGACTCGGCGTAGAGCGAATCGGGACGTGCCGATTCGCCGCGTGCGCGCAGCGGCTCCCCGAGGTACCGCATGACGACCCGCGGGACCCTCCGCGAGCTCGTCGGTTTGCGCGAGTTCCGCGCGATGTGGATCGGTTCGACCGTTTCGACCGCCGGTGACCAGCTTGCCGCAGTCGCACTATCACTGCTCGTATTCGAGCGAACACAATCCGTTGCGGCGACGGCTCTGACGTGGTCGTTGACGCTGTTCCCGCCACTGATTTCGGGTCCGTTGCTCGGCTGGGTCGCCGACCGGTTCCCGCGACGCACGGTAATGGTGACGACGGCCTGGCTGCAGGCGGCGCTCATGGCCGCGATGGCCATTCCGGGCATGCCGCTGTGGGCGATGATCGTCCTGCTGGTGGTCGTGCTCGCGATCTCCTCGCCGTACCTCGCCGCACAGGAGGCGAGCCTCCCTCACGTACTTCCGCCGAAGCGCTACGACGACGGCGTGGCGCTCTTCGGCACGTCGGTCGACATAGCTCAGATGGCGGGCCTCGCCGCCGCCGGCTTCCTCGTCGCACACACGAGTCCCGGCCTCGCGCTCGCGATCAACGCGGTCACGTTCGCGTTCACGGCGATCCTCGTGCAGACGTCCGTGAAGCACCGTCCGGCCGCGGATCCGCTGGGGCGCAAGAAGAAACCCACCGACGACGAACCGCGCGGCGCGCTGACGCTGCTGGTGACCGAACCGCGGCTGAGGACCCTGCTGGGCGTGCGCATGCTCGCGGGCCTCGCGATGGTCCCCGAGGGACTGGCGGTGCCGCTGGCGGCGAGCCTGAACGCGGTGTGGGCGGTGGGCCTGATCCTCGCCATCGAACCCGCCGCGAACGTGCTGGGTGTGGCGCTGCTCTTCCGCCTCGTGCGGGATCCGGCGAAGCGGGAACGTCTGATCGGTCCGCTGGCGATCCTGTCGCTGGCGCCGTTGATCATGTTCGCTTTCAACCCGAACCTGACCTGGACGATCGTTTTGCTGGTGATTGCCGGTATAGGCGGGGCTTATCACACACCCGCTCGTTCGGCGTGGATGCGGCTGCTACCCGACCAGTACCGCGGAAGGGCTTATGGCATTGGGCGCGCGGCGTTGCGCTCCAGCCAGGGCGGCGGAATGGCGCTGGCCGGCGTGGTGGCCCATTCGGTCGGATCGGTGACGGCCACGATCGCGGGAGCGGGCGGCATCGGACTGCTGCTGGCGACGCAGGCGACCTTCGCGTGGCGACGCGCCAGGGGTCGCGACAACACGAAGGCGGTGGCAATCTGAAACAGAACGGTCACCAATAGCGATATCCGAAGTGAAGGCACAGGATGATCCAATGACGGCATTGAAGCCGAGTAGAGGAAGGGTGGCGTTCAGAAGTCTCGGTTGCGCATGGAAGGACACCTCCTCGTTGCGACGAGCAGCAGCGTGGTGGTCTACGACCTGGTCAGCGGCGGCTTTGCTCATGGTTGTCCCATGAGCGTAGGGGGTCGTGGTGAAGAACAGTTTGACTGATCGCAGGCGATCGCGGGCACTCGGCTTGACTCCGATTCGCAACTGGGACCTTTGGACCGTTGCGCCTACTGCGATCGCTTACTTCTTCGTGCTCGAAGCAGCCGTAGCGGTGGCGTCCATCTGGCTCCTGACGCAGCTCACCGCCGTCTCCACCACGGACTGGCTCCGCTTCGGCGCGCTCATCGCGGCGATCACCATCCACCTGACCGTCGTCCGCAGAGCAGAAGAGGCCCGCCGAAACGAGGCCTCCGGTCCCCACATCGACCTGACGTCGGTCTGGACCTTCGCAGCGGCCGTGGCACTGCCCGGCGGCCTGGCCGTGATCGCCACGATCTGGATGAGAATCCTGATCCAGCCGATCGCCCGCCGCCAGCCCTACCGCTTCGTCTTCGGCACGGCGTCGATGCTCGCCTCGACACTCCTGTCGTGGGCGCTCGTCCACTTCTCCGGCATCTCCCTGGCCGCCACCGGCAACATCCCGACGGACCTCAGCCTGGTCCTGGTCCTCGCCATCGCCACGGTCCTCTACTGGTTCGTGCAGGTCATGACCGTCGCCGCCGCCTTCAAGATCGTGACCCCGAACTCGAAGGTCCTCGACTTCCTCGGCTCCAAAGTCGACAACATGCTCGAAATGAGCACCCTCGGCGCAGGCGCCATGCTCGGCATGCTGATGACGTCGCACTGGGTGGGCCCCCTGCTGCTGACCGTCCCGGTGATCCTGGTGAACGCACTCCTGTCCCGAGCAGGCGAACGCCGCACGCACCTGGAACGCCTGCTGCGCGAACAGGAACAGCTCCACCAGCGCCTCGCCGCCGACGCCCACACCGACTACCGAACGGGCCTGCTCAACACCAACGGCCTGGCCGAGTACGCGGGCCGCCTGGCAGAACGCTGCCGCCTGGACGGCGAACCGATGACCGTCCTCGTCATCGACCTGGACCACTTCAAGCGCATCAACGACACCTGGGGCCACCCGGCGGGCAACGCCGTCCTCGCCGAGGTGGGCCGAATCCTCCGCGAGAAGCTCCGCCCGGGCGACGTCGCAGGCCGAGACGGCGGCGAGGAGTTCGTCGTGGCGCTCAAGGACACCCCGGTGGCCCAGGGCGTGACCATCGCCGAACGCATCCGCGAGGCCATCGGCTCCCTGGCAGTCCCCACCACCGACAAGCACCGCAACGTAGTGACCCTCTACGGCCGCGAGATCCAGCCCCCGGAACCGGAAGGCGAGTCGCTGCAGGCGATCTCGGCGTCCATCGGCGTGGCCGTGATCCCCGACAACGGCCCGGACATGGCCACCGCCCAGCACTCGGCGGACGCGGCGCTCTACAAGGCCAAGGAGAACGGCCGCAACCAGGTCCGGGTGGCGGGCCTGGACATCCCGCCGCGCCTGATGCCCGCGCCCCGCCAGGACGACGTGACGAAGCCGATCACCTCGCGCACGGCCTGACGGCAGGCTCGCGCAGGGGTCCCCGCGACCCAACCTAGCGACGAGGTCCGACACTCCGGCGATGCCGCAGGCGAGCCGTCCTTACCAAGATGCCTGGGTGGGGTGGCTTCGTCACGAGTCGTGCCACAGCACTTGCTGCATCAGAGGAGGGGT
>NZ_JBHXLF010000025.1:0-101199 GCF_042721515.1 Lentzea sp. NPDC058436 | reverse complement strand
GTTCCAGCGGGGTTGGTCGCGTTTGTGGGGTCGGGTCGCGTTGCGAGGGTGCTTGCGCGGGTCTTGACGAGTTTGTGTGTGCGATTGGGGCTTGACCTTGAGCCTCTGGCGGGGTGCTTGACGGCCGGAAAGGCCGGGCTGAAAAGCGCCCGGCCGTGCCCAGAGGGGTAGCACCCCGCCCCTCAAGGTCAAGCCCCAATCGCCCTGGTTGGTGTGCACCGCTGCCCATCGCCTCATAGTTCGGACGGCTCGCTGCGCATCGCCACGCCAGGCCTCGTAGGTGGTCGGCTTGCGCCGTCGGCTGTCCGGGTGGCACCACGCGGAGGGCCTGCATGCGCGGTCGCCTTGCTCGGGCGGCCTGCGTCGGCACCGCGCGCCGGGCTTGCGTGCGTGGTCGTGTTGGGTGGGCGACTGCGGTTGCCACCGCGCGCCAGGCCTGCGTGCGCGGCCACCCCACCCCGGCGACCACGGCAGGACCGCGCCGAAAACCCCTCGCGCAGCCCCCACGACCACCACCATGCTGCTCGAATGCCACTGGTGTGGGTGACCGGCGCGTCCGGCGGCGGCAAGTCCGCCGTCTGCGCGGTGTTGAGTAAACGAGGAGAGCTGGCGGTCGACACCGACTGGGAGGGCTACAACCAGTGGGTGGACAGGGTGAGCGGGCAGCCAGTCGCGGACCCTCCCGACCCGGTGCCGCCGGGCTGGCTCGACCGGTACGCGTGGCGGATCCGTCGTTCGCTGGTCGAGGACCTCGCCGCGAAGGCGCTGGAGCGGGACGTGTTCCTCTGCGGGTACGTCGAGAACGAGGCAGAGGTGTGGGATCTGTTCGACCACGTTGTCTGCGTGGTGATCGACGACGAGACGATGCGCGAGCGGTTGCGGACTCGGACCACGAACTCCTTCGGCAAGCATCCGGAGGAGTTGGCCGCCGCGCTGGAGCACAACGCGCGCCTGGAGGCCACCTACCGGGCGCTCGGTGCGGTGGTCGTGGACGGGACGCTGCCGTTGGAGGAGGTGGCCGACGCGGTCACCAGGGCTCGTCGAACTCCCCGTCCTTCGCGCCCAGCACGAACGCGTCCCACTCCGCCATCGTGAACGTCAGGACCGGCTCTAGCTGCTTGGAGTTGCGCATCGCGACGTAGGTGGCGCCGTCGGTGTGCTCGATGAAGGCGATCTCGACGTGGCCGTCCTCGGGCTCTGGCTCCGGCGGGCGCTTCCACTGCGCGTCGCGGAGGTCCAGCTTGCCGCGCACGTGGGCCTTGTCGTCGTAGATCGGCGCACTCTCGGTCATGCCAAGAAGCTAGCGGATGGAACGAAACGAAAAGCGGAAAGGCCCGCTGAGCGTCACACGCGCTCTGCGGGCCCTCCCAGAGGAAAGACTCAGGCGGTCTCGGTGATCGGGCGGTCGACCCACGACATCATGTCGCGGAGCTTCTTGCCCGTTGCCTCGATCGGGTGGTTCTCACCCTCCTGCTGCAGCTTCTTGTAGTTCGCGCGGCCGTTGTCGTCCTCGGCCACCCACTCGTTCGCGAAGGTGCCGTCCTGGATCTCGCCCAGGATCTTCTTCATCTCCTCCTTGACCGCAGGGGTGATGACGCGCGGGCCGCGGGTCAGGTCACCGAACTCGGCGGTGTCGGAGATCGAGTAGCGCATGCGGGCGATGCCGCCCTCGTACATGAGGTCGACGATCAGCTTGAGCTCGTGCAGGCACTCGAAGTACGCGACCTCGGGGGCGTAGCCCGCCTCGGTGAGGACCTCGAAACCGGCCTGGACGAGGGCCGACGCGCCACCGCAGAGGACGGCCTGCTCGCCGAAGAGGTCGGTCTCGGTCTCTTCCTTGAACGTCGTCTTGATGACGCCGGCGCGCGTGCCGCCGATGCCCTTCGCGTACGACAACGCCAAAGCCTGGGCGTTGCCCGACGCGTCCTGCTCGACCGCGATGAGCGCCGGGACGCCCTTGCCGTCGACGAACTGGCGGCGGACCAGGTGGCCGGGGCCCTTCGGCGCGACCATGGCGACGTCCACACCGGACGGTGCCGTGATGAGGCCGTAGCGGATGTTGAAGCCGTGGCCGAAGAAGATCGCGTCGCCCTCGTTGAGGTTCGCGGCGATCTCGTTGGCGTAGATGTGGCGCTGCGCGGTGTCCGGCGCCAGGATCATGATGACGTCGGCCCACGCGGAGACCTCGGCCGGAGTACCGACCTCCAGGCCGGCTTCCTCGGCCTTGTCGCGGGACTTCGAGCCCTCCTTCAGCCCGATGCGGACCTCGACGCCCGAGTCGCGCAGGGACAGCGCGTGGGCGTGGCCCTGGCTGCCGTAGCCGATCACGGCCACCTTGCGGCCCTGGATGATGCTCAGGTCGGCATCGTCGTCGTAGAAGATCTCGACGCTCACAGTTACTTCCTATCTCTTGAATTAACGAACCGCGGTGGCGGTGATGGAACGAGCGCCACGGCCGATGGCGACCATGCCGGACTGGACGATCTCGCGAAGCCCGTAGGGCTCCAGCATGCGCAGCAACGCGTCGAGTTTTTCAGACGTGCCGGTGGCCTCGATCGTGACCGCTTCCGGGGACACGTCGACGACCTTCGCGCGGAAGAGCTGAACGGTCTCGAGGACCTGCGACCGCACCGTCGCGTCCGCGCGGACCTTGATCAGCACCAGTTGCCGCTGAACGGAAGCCGTCGGCTCCAGCTCCACGATCTTGATGACGTTGATGAGCTTGTTGAGCTGCTTGGTGACCTGCTCCAGCGGCAGCTCGTCGACCGACACCACGATCGTCATGCGCGAGATGTCGGGGTACTCCGTGCGGCCGACCGCGAGCGACTCGATGTTGAAGCCGCGGCGGGAGAACAGACCGGCGACGCGTGCGAGCACACCGGGCTTGTCCTCGACCAAAACGCTCAGCGTGTGCCTGGTCATCACAGGTCCTCATCGAACAGGGGGCGGATGCCGCGGGCGGCCATGATCTCGGAGTTGCCGGTGCCGGCCGCGACCATGGGCCACACCTGCGCGTCCTTGCCGACGACGAAGTCGACCACGACCGGCCGGTCGTTGATCTCCAGCGCCTTCGCGATCACCTCGTCCACCTCCTCGCGCGACTCGGCGCGCAGGCCCACGCAGCCGAGGGCTTCCGCCAGGAGCTTGAAGTCTGGGATGCGGTGCTTGTGCGTCCCCAGATCCGTGTTGGAGTACCGCTCGCCGTAGAACAGCGTCTGCCACTGGCGGACCATGCCCAGGTTGCCGTTGTTGATCACGGCGATCTTCACCGGCAGGCCCTCGATGGCGCAGGTGGCGAGCTCCTGGTTGGTCATCTGGAAGCAGCCGTCGCCGTCGATGGCCCACACCGTGCGATCGGGCTCACCGGCCTTGATGCCCATGGCGGCGGGAACCGCGAAGCCCATCGTGCCGAGGCCGCCGGAGTTGATCCACGTGCGCGGGTGCTCGTACTTGACGAACTGCGCCGCCCACATCTGGTGCTGGCCGACGCCCGCCGTGTAGATCGTGTCGGCCGGCGACAGCGCGCCGATCCGTTCGATGGCGTACTGCGGCGACAGCGTGCCGTCCTCCGGCCAGTCGTAGCCCAGCGGGAACGTCTCGCGCAACGACTTCAGCGTCGTCCACCACGGGGCGAGGTCGACGGCCTTGGCCGTCTCGCGCTCGGTGCGGACGGCGTCGATCAGCTCGGTGATGATCTCCTTGCAGTCGCCCACGATCGGGACGTCCGCTCGGCGGTTCTTGGAGATCTCGGCCGGGTCGATGTCGGCGTGGATGATCTGCGCGTCCGGCGCGAACGAGCCGAGCTGGCCGGTGACGCGGTCGTCGAACCGGGCGCCCAGGGCGATCAGCAGGTCCGACTTCTGCATCGCCGCGACGGCCGCGACGGTGCCGTGCATGCCGGGCATGCCCAGGTGCTGGTCGTGCGAGTCGGGGAACGCGCCGCGCGCCATCAGCGTCGTGACGACCGGGATGCCGGTGTCCTCCGCCAGGCGCAGCAGCTCGGCGTGCGCGTCCGCCTTGATCACGCCACCGCCCACGTAGAGAACGGGCTTGCGGGCGTTGACGATCAGCTTGGCGGCCTCGCGCACCTGCTTGCCGTGCGGCCGGGTCGTCGGCCGGTAACCGGGCAGGCGCATCTCGGGCGGCCACGAGAAGCTGGTCTGCTCCTGCAGCACGTCCTTCGGGATGTCGACGAGGACCGGGCCGGGTCGGCCGGTCGCCGCGATGTGGAACGCCTCCGCGATCGCGCGCGGGATCTCCGCGGCGTCGGTCACGAGGACGTTGTGCTTGGTGATCGGCATCGTGATGCCGCAGATGTCCGCCTCCTGGAAGGCGTCCGTGCCGATCAGCGGCCGCGACTGCTGGCCGGTGATCGCGACGACGGGCACGGAGTCCATGTTCGCGTCCGCGAGCGGGGTGACGAGGTTGGTCGCACCCGGTCCCGAGGTCGCCATGCAGACACCGACCTTGCCGGTGGCCTGCGCGTATCCGGTCGCCGCGTGTCCTGCGCCCTGCTCGTGGCGGACGAGGATGTGCCGGACCTTCGTGGAGTCCAGCAGCGGGTCGTACGCGGGAAGGATCGTCCCGCCGGGAATGCCGAAGACCACTTCGCAGCCGACCGCCTCAAGGGAGCGGACGAGCGACTGAGCACCGGTTACACGGATCGGTGCGCCCGTCGGCGGGGCCGGTTTGGGCCGCGGACCTGGACGTGGCGACGTGGGCTCGGAAGCCTGTCGCGATGGTGCGCTGGTCATCTCATTGCCTCGTGGGTATCGGGGTCCGGACACGAAAAAACCCTCGACAACCCGGAGACGGGTCGTGCGAGGGTCGCGCGTCGACGCAGGCTGTTCGGCTCAGGCGTCGACGCGCCTGAGAAGTACGAGAACGAGCGTGCGCTGCATGAAGCGGACGTTATCCCCTCGCGCAAGAGTGCGTCAACTCTGCGAGATGGAATTCCCGGATCGTGGACGTGGAACAATCGTCCGGGTGAAGAAGCTGGTCTTTCGCATCCCGGCAACGGCCCTGCTCGCAGCGGCTTTGATCGTCATCTGCGTCACCCCTGTGGCGTGGGTCGCTCCTGGGCTGCAAGCGCTCTACGTGCTGCCGCTCGCCTACGCGTACTGGGTGCTGCGCAACCGCACGACGGTCACCGAGGAGGAGATCGTCGCGCGCGGGGTGTTCGGCACGACGACGCTCCCGTGGTCCGACGTGAAGTCGATCCGGCTGGTCCAGAAGGGCTGGCTGCGCGCGGTCAAGGCGGACGACTCCGAGGTGACGCTGCCCGCGGTGCGGTTCATGCACCTGCCGGCGCTGTCGGTGATCAGCGGCGGGCGCGTGCCCGACACGACCGTTCCCGAACCGGTCGAGGAGCCCGCCGAAGAGCCTGCGGAGGAGAAGGGCGCTGAGGTCGTAGAGTCGGAGAAGTGATCAAACGAGTTCCGCTGCTGAGCCTGCTGCTGTCCATCGCAGGCCTGCTGACCTCGGCTTATCTGACGTACACGCACTTCGACGCGAACGCCCTGCTGTGCTCGGCGGACGCCGTCATCGACTGCGAGACCGTGACCACGAGCGAGCAGTCGGAGCTGCTCGGCATCCCCGTCGCGTTCCTCGGACTGGCGTTCTTCGCCTTCCTGACCGTGATCTGCCTCCCGTTCGCGTGGCGGGTCGACGCGCTGAAGTGGGTGCGTCTCGCGGCCGTCGCGATCGGCGTGCTGATGGTCGTTTACCTGGTGGCGGCCGAGTTCCTCATCATCGGCAAGATCTGCCTGTGGTGCACCGTCGTGCACGTGATCACACTCGCACTGGCGTATCTGCTGGTCTCGGCGAGCCTGCGCACAAGTAACCTTTGAGGCACCGCTCCCAGACTGGTGGACGCCTCACCCCCGCGTCCCGCGCGCATTTTTCTTGAACTGAATCTGGAGGAGCAGTGCCTCAGCTCCGCTCTCGCACCACCACGCACGGTCGCAACGCCGCCGGAGCCCGCGCCCTCTGGCGCGCGACCGGCATGACGGACAGCGACTTCGGCAAGCCGATCATCGCGATCGCCAACTCCTACACGCAGTTCGTGCCGGGTCACGTGCACCTGCGTGACCTCGGGGACATCGTGGCCGAGGCGGTGCGCGAGGCGGGCGGTGTCGCACGCGAGTTCCACACCATCGCCGTCGACGACGGCATCGCCATGGGCCACAGCGGAATGCTCTACTCGCTGCCCAGCCGCGAGATCATCGCCGACTCCGTCGAGTACATGGTCAACGCGCACCAGGCGGACGCGATCGTCTGCATCTCGAACTGCGACAAGATCACGCCCGGCATGCTCAACGCTGCCATGCGCCTCAACATCCCCGTCGTGTTCGTGTCCGGCGGCCCGATGGAGGCCGGCAAGGCCGTCGTCGTCGAGGGTGTCGCCGTCGCGCCGACGGACCTGATCACCGCGATCTCTGCGTCCGCCTCCCCCGCCGTGAGCGAGGAGGGGCTGTCCGAGGTCGAGCGCTCCGCGTGCCCGACGTGCGGCTCGTGCTCCGGCATGTTCACCGCGAACTCGATGAACTGCCTCACCGAGGCCCTCGGCCTGTCGCTGCCGGGCAACGGCTCGACGCTGGCCACGCACGCCGCGCGCCGCGAGCTGTTCTCCGAGGCCGGCCGGGTCGTCGTGGAGCTGTGCCGTCGCTGGTACGGCGAGGACGACGAGTCGGCGCTGCCGCGGTCGATCGCGAACCGCAAGGCGTTCGAGAACGCGATGGCGCTCGACATGGCCATGGGCGGTTCGACGAACACCGTGCTGCACATCCTCGCCGCCGCGCAGGAGGGCGAGATCGACTTCACGCTGCAGGACATCGACGACCTGTCCCGCCGCGTGCCGTGCCTGTCGAAGGTGTCGCCGAACTCCGACTACCACATGGAGGACGTCCACCGGGCCGGCGGAATCCCCGCCCTGCTGGGCGAGCTGTACCGCGCGGGCCTGCTGAACGACGACGTCACGTCGGTGCACACGCCGACTCTCGCGGAGTGGCTCGGCAAGTGGGACATCCGCGCCGCATCACCGTCCGCTGAGGCCATCGAGCTGTTCCACGCGGCTCCCGGTGGCGTGCGCACGACCGAGGCGTTCTCGACGTCGAACCGCTGGTCCTCTTTGGACACCGACGCCTCGAATGGTTGCATCCGCGACGACGAGCACGCCTACACCCGTGACGGCGGCCTGAACGTGCTGCGCGGCAACCTGGCCGAGCGCGGCGCGATCATCAAGTCCGCGGGCATCGACGAGGAGCTGTGGCACTTCGAGGGCCCGGCGCGCGTCGTCGAGTCCCAGGAGGAGGCCGTCT
Source organism: Lentzea sp. NPDC058436 (assembly GCF_042721515.1). NCBI lineage: Bacteria > Bacillati > Actinomycetota > Actinomycetes > Pseudonocardiales > Pseudonocardiaceae > Lentzea > Lentzea sp. NPDC058436. The sequence goes on along the minus strand of NZ_JBHXLF010000025.1, from coordinate 93,880 downwards.
CGGTGATCCTGAAGAAGGAGATCCAGGCGGGCGAGGTCCTGGTCGTGCGCTACGAGGGCCCGTCCGGCGGCCCCGGCATGCAGGAGATGCTGCACCCGACGGCGTTCCTCAAGGGCTCCGGCCTCGGCAAGAAGTGCGCGCTGATCACGGACGGCCGCTTCTCCGGCGGCTCGTCGGGCCTGTCGATCGGCCACATCTCGCCGGAGGCGGCGGGCGGCGGCACGATCGGCCTGGTCCAGAACGGCGACCGGATCCTGATCGACGTGCACGAGCGCAGGCTCGAACTGCTGGTGGACGCCGACGTGCTGGCCGAGCGCCGCGCCAAGATGGAGGCGTCGGAACGGCCGTGGCAGCCGGTCGACCGCGTCCGCCCGGTCACGGCGGCGCTGCGGGCGTACGCGCGGATGGCGACGGACGCGTCCACGGGCGCGGTGCGCGACCCGAACAAGTAGAACGATGCCGTGCTGCCCTGACCCCGGTCAGGGCAGCACGGTGAAGATCCCGCGCGCCCACTGCCCGCCGTCCTGGCACTGCCCGACCACGTCGTAGTCGTTGGCCCCCGTGCCCGGCGGGATCGTGAACTGCGCGTCGAACGTGCCGTCGGCCTTGATCGGCGCCGTGGTGCTGAGTCCCATCGCGCTGATGCTGACGCTCACCGACCGGGTGCCGTAGTCGGGACAACCGTCGTAGTTCCTGCCCCGCACGCTGAGCACCTGCCCTGACCTCAGCTTGTTCGGACTCGCCGTGACGACGAGTGGCGGGGACACCGTGAACGTCGTCCGGCCGGTCAGTGCGGAGTCGCCGGCGCACTGACCGGCGAGCTGGTGGTCGCCGGTCGAGGCGCTCTCCGGCACCGTGACCCGCACGCCGAACCTGCCGTCCTGCTCGACCGGCACCGCGGACTCGACGACGGCGCCGTCCCACAGGACGTTGACGGTGCGGCTTCCCGGGCAGGCGTTGTAGCCGGTTCCGTAGAAGTTCACCGACGTGCCCGGCAGCCCGCGGGTCTGGGACGCGGTCGTCGCCAGTGAGGACCTGGGTTCCGGGGTCTTCGTCGGCGTCGAGGTGGAGGTGGCCGTCGGCGGAGTGGTGCGCGACGAAGGGATGAGCGGCGGGACCAGCGGCGCGCCACTGCCCGTCGGCGCTCCTGTGCCGGTGTCCGGCGGCGGGGTCGTGACGACTGCCGAGTGCCTGTTCTCCGACGGCGGCTCTGGCGTGCGGCCGGGCAGGAGCGTGATCGCGCCGAGCGTCCCCGCCGTGACCAGCAGCACCGCGACGACCACGATCGTCGTCCGCTTCTTGCCGCCCTTGCGCGATTCGCGCAGGACCTCGTGCAGCAGAGCGGTGAACTCGGCGTCCTTCGCGGCCCGCGTCTCCAGTTCGTCCGGGCCCGCGTCCTCACCGACGATGTCGACGAGTTCGCGCAACCGCGGCGGCACCGGCCCGTCGTCCCTCGCCGCCGCGATGAGTCTGGCGACCTCGCCCAGATCCGCGGCGCCCGTCACCTCGATCCTGATGTCGCCGAGCGCCACGAACGTCCCCTCGCCTTGCCGTCTTTCACCGAGATGTCGGCGTTCACGACGAGCGGCTTGAAGGGGAAACAGTGCCAATAAGCGGTCAAACGACGAACGCGAGCGCCAGGCAGACCCCGAACACGAGCCAGCCCGTCAGCGGTCCGCTGACGGGCTGTTCCGTTCTCTTGACCATGACCCCCGCGACGACCAGCCCGGCGAGCAGGCCGAGCGGCGGCAGCAGGGACTTCGCGGTGAGCCCGAACGGGAACGCCACCAGGTAGACGACCGGGATGCCGACCACCAGCAGGGCGAGCTGGAGCACCGCTCCCGTCACGTTCTTCCGCATGCTGGGGATTCTTACCGGAAGACGAAGTACGTGACGGCCGCGCCGCCGGCTCCGATCACCAGCGCGATGAAACCGGCCGCCAGCGGGTGGCGGAACCAGCTGCGGTTGTAGTCGAGCGCGGCCCGGCCGGGTCCGGCGAACAGCGCCGCGAACGCCATGCCCGCGAGGGCCAGTTCCAGTTCGACGCCGTTGGGGCCGAAGAAGCCGCCCTTGTACTGCAGCGCGATGACGTTGGCCATCACGGCGAGCAGGCCGGCCGCGGCCAGTGGTGTGAAGAGTCCCAGTACGAGCAGGCCACCGCCGGCCAGTTCGGTGATGCCGGTGACCCAGGCGAGCACCACGGACTCGCGGTAGCCCATCTTCTCGAGCGACTGCGCGAACCCGTTGATGCCGGGGCCGCCGAACAGGCCGAAGACCTTCTGCAGGCCGTGCAGCAGGAAGATGCCGCCGAGCACGGCGCGCAGGCCGAGCAGGCCGATGTCCGGACCGGCCGTCCAGCCGAACTTCCTGCGGTCGTCGTCGAACGGGTCGTCGTCGTCCCGCGGGTCCACAGTGGACGTCGCCAGCGGCGTGTAGCCCGTGTTGTCGAACGACTTCGTGGTGGAGTCGTACGACTGGACGGTGTCTCCGCCGACTCTGCCGGTGCTGTCGTCGAAGTGGTGTACTCCCCCTCCGCTGCCCGAGTAGAACGAGTCTTCGGAGAAAGCGCTCGAGCTGGTCGAGCCTTTGTCGTGAGTGGCCACGCCCGCACGCTAGGGGCACGCGTGCGGGCGCGCGAGAGCCGAACGGCAGCTCGGTTTCACCCGGATGGACTAGGGCCTGTGTCGAAGTCCGGTTCGATGACAGTCGCGCTTGAGGTGGTTCCTGGTGGTGCGGCCGGGACGGCCGCGTACCGGTGTTGTACGTGGTCGTCCCGGCCGTGCCGCCAGGGGCCGCCTCGGGCCCGGCTGTCGCGGACCGGGCTTCGACACAGGCCCTAGTAGGTGCCGTGCACGAGATTGCGGGGCTCCTCCCCCGCGACGAACCGGGAGAGCTCCGCGACGACGACGGCGTAGGCGCGCTGCGTGTGCCCCGTGCAGGACCCGGCCACGTGCGGGGTGAGCAGCAGGCCTGGCGCGGTCCACAGTGGATGGTTCTCGGGCAGCGGTTCGGGGTCGGTCACGTCGAGGGCCGCGCGCAGTCGCCCGGAATTCAGTTCGGCGAGCAATGCTTCGGTGTCCACGACAGGGCCGCGCGCGCCGTTGACCAGGATCGCGTTGTCCTTCATCGCGGCCAGGAACTTGGCGTCGACGAGGTGGCGGGTCTCCTCGGTCATGGGCGTGAAGACGACCACGGCGTCGAACTCCGGCAACAACTCCGGCAGCTCGTCCTGGCCGTGCACCCCGTCCCGCGCCGTGCGACCGACGAGCACAGCCGTGGCGTCGAACGGTTCCAGACGCCTGCGCAGCTGTTCACCGAGGTCACCGGCGCCGACGATCAAGACCTTCTTGTCCTGCAACGTGTCCGTGAGGTGGTAGTCCCACCGGCCCTCGGCGCGGGCGCGTTCGAAGACGAGAAGGTCTCGATATATGGCGAGGAGAGCGCCGATCGCCCACTCCGCGGTGCTGCCGCCGTGCGCGCCGCGGCACGTGGAGAGCAGCACGCCGTCGGGGATCTTGCCGACGAAGTTCTCGGCACCGGCGCTGAGCAGCTGCACGAGCCTGAGGTTCGGCAGCTGCGCGAACACGTCGCGCGGATCGGTGCCGGCGAGGAACCTCGGGATCAGGACCTCGGCGTCCAGCCCGTCGGAGGGCAACGGCTCGCCTGGCACGTACCGGACCGGCCGGACACCGTCCACCTGGGACAGCGCTTGAACTCCGAAATCATCTGGCACGAGCACGGTGAGCGTCACCTGAGCAAAGTACGTCAGAATGTCTGCCATGCGGGAGCACGACATCATCGCCTGGGACGGTACGAAGATCCGGACGTGGCAGGTGCCCGGCGAGGGGACACCGGTGCTGCTGTGCCCCGGCGTGGGCTCCGGCCCCGAGTCGTGGCCGTCGCTGACCGGCCGCGCCGGCCTGGTCAGCTGGTACATGCGCGGCACGATGGGGTCGGACCGGCCCGTCGACGAGCGCAACATCTCGCTGGACGACCACGTGTCGGACGCGATCGCCGTGCTGGACGAGGCGGGCATCGAGCGGTGCGTCGTCATGGGCTGGTCGATGGGCGTGACGGTCGCGTCCGAACTGGCGTTGCGTCATCCGGAACGAGTCGCGGGCCTGCTGCTCGTCGCGGGCGCGCCGGGTGACTCGTTCGACGCCATGCTGCCGTTGGTGCCGAAGAACGTGCGCCGGATCGTCGGGCTGACCGGCACGAAGCTGCTCCAGCAGGCAGGGCCGGTGCTCGACAAGGTGCTGCACCGCCTGCCTGTGACGGACGCGACGACATTCCTGTTGCGGCACAGCGGCGTGATCAAGCCGTCGAGCGACCCGAAGGACGTCGCGCACGCGGTGAGCCGGTTCCTGCAGCACGACTGGCGCTGGTACTTCACGCTGGCGCTCGCGCTGGGCGCGACGCCGCGCCAGGACCTCTCCTCGATCGTGTGCCCCGTCACACTGCTGGCGGGTCGTGACGACGTGCTGGCGACGACGGAGAGCATGTCCGGGCCTGTCGCCGCGTTGCCCCAGGCACGGCTGCGGGTGCTGCCGTGCAGCCACTACCTGCCGCTGGAAGCGCCCGAGGTCGTCAGCGCCGAACTCGACCTACTGCTCGGCCGCGTCGAGTCGGTCGACTTCGCCACGTCCGAGAGAAGTTGACTTCGGGTTCACGGTCGCGCGCCTAGCCTGGGTGCCGTGGTTCGTTCCGTTGCGTTGCTGACCGCCGCCTGCCTGCTGGCAGGGGGCTGCGCGAGCTTTCCCGACGAGCCGGCGCCGACGCAGTGGAGCGCGCAACCACAGCTGACCCCGCAGGCCGGTCCGCGTCCCGAGCTGCCGGGCGAGTACCGCCCGACGCCCGGTGACCAGGGCCGCAACCCGGCGCCGCAGAGCGTGCCGCCGCCGCAGGGCTGCAAGGACTACCACCCGGCCGTCGTGGCCACCTGCCTCAACACCGTCACGGGCGTCGCCCCGATCGGCGGGGACGCGCAGGGCGGCGTCGCGGCGTACGCGACCGAACGCGGCGGGCGCCTGCTCAAGGTCACCAAGGACGTCGACCCGGTCGTGATCTCCCAGCTGGAGGTCGACGCCTCGACCGACGGCGGGCTGACCGGTCTGGCGCTGTCGGCGACGTTCGCCGAGGACCAGCTCGCGTACGTCTACGTGACGACGGCGACGGACAACCGGGTGCTGCGCATCGCCCCTGGTGACACGCCCAAGCCGATCCTCACCGGCATCCCGAAGGGCCCGTCGGGCAACCGGGGTGTGCTGGCGAGCGACCGCAAGGGCGCGATCCTCGTCGCGACCGGTGACGCCGGGAACCCCGCGCTGGCCGCCGACCCGAACTCGCTGGCGGGCAAGGTGCTGCGCATCGACGGCTCCGGCCAGCCCGCCCAGGGCAACCCGACCGCCGGCACCGCCGTGGTGTCGTCCGGCCTGCGGCTGCCCGGTGGCCTGTGCGTCTCGGCCGACACGCAGAAGATCTGGGTGACGGACTGGGCCACGAGCGCCGACGTCGTCTACCGCGTCACGCCCGGCAAGCTCGGCGAGGCCGCGTGGACGTGGCCGGACCGGCCCGGCGTGATGGGCTGCTCGTCGTACTCGGACCAGCTGAGCGTGAACACGTCCAAGTCGCCCGGCTACCAGTCGCTGTCGATGAACGCCGCCGGCGCGTTCACGGGCAAGCCCGAGATCGCGATGGCCGAGGACGGCTTCGGCCTGCTCGGGCCGATGGAGATGCTGAACGAGTCGGCGTCGCTGGTCGGCACGGTCAACAAGAACGGTGGCCAGCCCGTCTCGTCCGACGACCGGGTCGTGATCATCGTGCGGCCGAACAACGGCGGCGGGACCAAGGACTGAGCTACGGGCTGAGGGCGAAAGCCTCCCCTCCGTCGCGCCACCACCGCGCGTAGACCTCGCTCTCCTCAACGAGTTGCAGGTAGCCCGCGGCGACCTGCTCGCACAGGTCGTCGACCTCGCCGGCAACCGGCGCGTCCGTGCGCCAGGCCAGCACGACCTCGCGGACCAGCGGGTTCCCGATGACCGGCAGACGGGCGACGCCGGACGGGGTGCCGCCGACCGGGTAGAGCGGGCACACCGCGCCGGACTCCCTGATCAGCGTCAGCGCGACGTGGGCCTCGCTGCTGAAGTGCGCGATCCGCTGTTCGAAGCCCTCGGCCGCGCACTCCCGCGCGAAGTGGGCGTTCATGCCGCTGTCGTCGGGTTCGGGCATGACCCACTTGTCGCCGGCGAGCGCCCCGAGCCCGATCTCCTGCTCGTGTGCGTGCGGGTGGTGCTCGGGCACTCCGACGAACAGCGGCTCGCGGGTGAGCAGGCGGTGTCCGACGTTCGGCGGAAAGGTCAGCGGAGTACCGGGAAATCGGCGCATCACCGCGATGTCGAGTTCGCCGGTGGTGAGCAACGCGGTGAGCGTGCCCGTCTCCTTGATGGTGCGGCTCGTGACGTTGTCCTTTAACGCACCGACGAGTAGTCCGAAGTGATAGGCGGGGATTCCGGCGAGCCTGGTGGGAGCACTGGGACTTTGCGCGTTACGGCGCGTTACGCGTTCCAGGGTGACCAGTTGACTGAGCATCGACCGGGCTTCCTGCACGAAGTCCTGACCGGTCGGCGTGAGCGTGACGCCATCGGCCGCGCGGAGGAACAGCACACCGCCCAGATGGTCCTCTATGCGTTTGAGCTGCGTCGTCACCGCGGGCTGGGTCAGGTGCAACCGCGCGGCGGCCTTGCGCAGGCTGCCGCAGTCGGCGATCGCCACGACCAGTTCGAGGTGCCGCACTTCCAGACGCATGCGACCGATGTTATCGCTGAATGTAATAGGGCCAATACCCTCCGGAATCTCGCGTGGTACGTCGTGGTCTCGATACGTTCGCTCGCGTGATGGAATTGGCCGAGCGCCCGGCGCGCACCGACGCGGTGCTGTTTTCGGATCGGGCCGTGAAAACGTTTCTGGAGGCCGCGTCCGCCGAATACTCGTTCATCACCGAGGACGAGCCGAGACCGTGTTTCGCGGTGCTGCTCGGCCGGTCCGCCGGCACCGAGGCCGTGGTGTCGGAGGTGGCGTTCGGCCGCAACGCGCGCCTGACGGACCCGTCGGCGCGCGAGGAGTTCGCGACGGCGATCGTGCCGAGGTTCGGCACGGCGTACGAGAACCCCGTGCGGGCGTGGTGGCTCGACCCCGCCGACCTGCTCACGATCACGCGGGCGGCGGACGCGCGGGACCTGGACGTGCTCGGCTCGATCCACCTGCACCCGGACTGGCACCGGCTCGGTCCCGAGTGCGAGCGCGACCGGCCGTTGAGCGACAGCCCGACGCCGATGGACGAGCACATGTTCCGCAACAGCGGATGGCCCGTGAACGTCGTCTGCTACCTCGAACGCCGCCACGGCGGCCTCTACTACTCGCTCGCCGCGTGGGACGCCCGGTGCCTGCGCCTGCCGTTGAGGATGAACCACACATGACCGAAGACATCTACGCGCTGTGGCAACGCATGGAGCAGGGCTGGGCCGTCGGGGACGCCGACGCGTTCGCCTCCGTCTTCGCCGAGGACGTCGACTTCGTGACGGTGCGCGGTGAGGAGCTGTTCGGACGGCGGGCCGTGGCTTCTGGACACGGTCAGCTCTTCGCGGGCCCGTACCGCGACACCAAGCTCACGACCGAGATCAGCCTGGTCAGGCCGTTGACCGACACCGTGTCGGTCGTGCACGTCACGTCGTCCATCGCCCCGGCGGGCATCACCACCCACGCGCAGGCCGTCGTCGTGCGGCGCGCGGACGGGTGGGAGATCGCCGCGTTCCACAACATGATCCCGAAGGGACGGTCATGACCAGGCCTCGGTTGCGGCACATCGCGTTCGTCGTGCAGGACGCGAAGGAGATGGCCGACTTCTACACCTCGCGGTTCGGGATGTCGTTGTTCCACACCGATCCCGACGGCAGCCACTTCGTCACCGACGGGTACATGAACCTGGCGTTGATCCAGCAGCGGCTGGACGGGGACGTGCCGGCCGGGTTCAACCACTTCGGGTTCCAGGTCGACGACGTCGCCCCGTACCTGGAGACGCTGGAGCCGCGGCCGGCGCTGCGGGGCGGCGACCGGCCGTTCGCGGAGTACCGGGCGATCGATCCCGAGGGCAACTGGTTCGACCTGTCGGCGCACGGCTTCCTGCCACCGGGGGTCTGACCAGGGGTTTCCTCCGGCGATCTTCCGGGTAACCCCGATGTGGGGTATTGCAGGAAGGGCGGGGAAGGCTGTCGGGGCCTCCCCGCCCCTAGCCCTTTCCTAGCGCGTTCCGGCCCAGAAGAGAGCCCGCGCGACCTGCGCGTACAGGCCCTTCGGGTGGTTGCGGAACATCGGCTCGGTGCCGAACAGGACCACCTTGGCCCCGTTGGCCGCCGTGCCCGAGACCACCGCCGCCTGGCCCGCTGCCGCGTCCTGGCCGCCCGTGCCGTTGTCCCGCGCGTGCCAGTGGCCCGCGGCGATCACCGTGCCGCCGTAGCGCTGTTCGACCGTCACGCCCGTGCCGAGGTTCGTGAACCACTGCGGCGAGTAGACGAACGAGTGCGGGAGCGCTCCCGTGCCGACCGGCCCGGCGCCGTTGACGACGTTCACCACGCCGTTCGCGTCCTCCCAGCCGGCGACCGGGGTGGCCTGCAGGAGCTTGGCGTCGGTGTTGAACCTGCTGCCCGTCGCGCCGCGCGTGACCACACCACCACGCTTGAGGAACTCGTCGAGTGACGCCTTGGCAGTGGCGTTGAGCTGGCTGTGGTTCAGGCCCGCGCCCACGTACAGCGCGTCGATCCGCGACCAGTCGAAGCCCGCGTTCAGCACGGCCGTGGAGATCGTCCTGACCTCGAAGCCGGACTCGCGCAGCACCTGCAGCTCGTCGGCGGAGACCGCGGCCGCGATCACCTTGCGCTGCAACGCGACGCCACCGGCCTTGGCAGTGCCGAACCGCACGCCGTAGCGGTCGGCGACCTCCTTCGCGGCAGCCCTTTCCCCTGCCGGGACGACGATCGTGCCGTCGTCCTGGCGGCGCAGCTCAAGACCGCGCGACAGCAGGTCGTTGACCGCGCTGACGTCCTTCTGGTCGGTGAGGGTGATGGCGAGGTCCTTGCCGGGTGCGGCATCGACGTCACCGATCGGCGCGGCGGCGGTGACGCGCTTGCCGTCGAACCGGAAGTCGCCGCCCTTGTGGATGTCGACCGACGCGCCCCAGAGCAGGCGGTGGCTCCAGCCGGAGATGTCGTACATGACCGGTGCCTTGTCGGAGATGTCGCTGCCCTGCTCCAGCATCACGTTCGCGAGGCCGCGCTTGGGCTGGTGCATGTCCACGACGTACGACCCGGCCGGATAGCGCTTGCCGCCCAGCGTGAACGACCTCTCGGCCCGTTCGACGCGGACGTCGTGCCGGACGAGCTGGTCGACGAGCCGTGCGGCGGCGGGCGCGGACCGGTCGTTCGTGATCACGTAGGCACGCGGGAACTCCGTGCTGAAGCGGTCTTCCGGCCCGAATCCGGGCACGAACCCGTCGGGGATGTTCCGCTGCTTCTCGCCCGCCGCGCCACGGCGGAACATCTCCGTCTGGTTCGCGATGAGGCTGCGCCGGTTGTCGTCCACGTAGTCGAGCGTGGTCTTGATGGTGGCCTCGACAACGTCGGTGTTGATCTTCGAACGCCGCTGCAGCTCGGCCACGGGCAGGGTGTCGTAGTCGCCCCGGTTGACGCGCATCGGGATCTCGATCGTGTACGAGACCGCACCGTGGTACATCGAGTACTGCGCGGTGTAGATCGGCGCCCAGCCGTCCCACTCGCCGACGGGGTAGTCGCGGAACGGGATCTCCGGCTTCGCCACCTCGGGGTGCCCGAGCGCCTGCACGGCCTTCTCCATCAGCAGGCCGCCCGCGTACCCGTGCTTGATGTACAGGTCGAAGTCGTAGTTCTGGCCGTGCGGCGGCGTGGTCGGCTCGATCAGCGTGTTCGCCACGTAACCGTGCTCGTCCAACATCATCAGCGGCTGCGTGCGTTCCACGATGTCCTGCATGGCCCGGTTCTCGGGCTGGGAGCTCGTGACGAAGTCGCGGTTGAGGTCGAAGCCCGCGTTGTTGGCGCGCGTGCCGGCGACGCGCCCGTCCGGGTTCGCGGTGAGGTTGAAGTAGATCCTGCTGCGCTGCAACAGGTTCCGCGTGTCCTTGTCGTTGCTCGTGGCGAGGTGCTCGATGACGCGCAACGCGCCGTCCGTGCCCTCCCACTCGTCGCCGTGGATGTTGTTGTTGATCCAGATCGGCGCCTTGTAGAGGCTCTGCGGAACGGTCCGTCCTTCTTCGATCGAGGCGCGGAACCCCTCCTGCAACCGGGTCTCGACCGGACTCTCCGGCGCCGTCAGCGTGACCAGGTACAGGTCGCGGCCGAGTCCTGACTGGCCGACGACCTCGACGGATACCCTGTTGCTCTTCCGCTGCAACGCGTTCAGCTTCGGCGCGAGCTCGTGGTAGGCAGCGAGACCGAGCTTGATGGACTTGTCGGCCGCGTTCTCCGGGTACGTCCGCAGCGTCGTCCTGCGCGGATAACCCTGGTATCTGTCGGCCCGGTTCTCCCCCTGGGCCAGTGCGGACCGCGCCTGGAAAGCGTTGTCCAGGGTGGCGATCTCGTTGCGCTCAGGCCCGTTGCCGGGCTCTCGGTCCGTACTCGACGGTTGCGCTGATCCGTGGGCGGGCGCCGCCACCACCGCGGCGGCCGCCAGGAGAACAGCGAGCAGGTTTCTGCGCATATGACCGTTTCTCGCACAACGGCCCGCGCATCGACTAGAGCCGATAGGCGGGCCGTTGTGTCCCCTCGGTCCAGTCCAAGATGGCACAGCCTCGGGGGAAGTTCACCAACCGCGTTGGCGGGCAGGCCAGAAATCACCACTGACCAGCGCGTTCCGCGGCATGATTCACTCGTTCGGTCTAGCCGGACCCCAGGCACAGGAACGGCCGCCGGAACGGGTCCTTCGCCATCGCCTCGGCCAACGCCACCGCGGGCGCCGCCCCGGCAGCCAGCGCGCGGTGGTAGTCGGCCATCGCCGCTGCGCTGACCTCGTCCCCGACCTTGCTGGCCGCCGCGACCACCGTCCGTGTCCCACCCGCGAGCATGGCGCCGGCGAAGCCGAGCGCCTCGTCGCCGGGCCGAATCCGGTTCAACGCCAGCGAACAGGCGGACAGCACCACGTGGGCAGGGGGTGTCCTGAGCCGACCGAGCTCGTGGGCGAACAACGGCCCGTCGTCGAGTTCGAGCCGCGAGAACAACGCGTTCTCGTTCTCGTGCTCCCCGTGAGCCGCCACGTGCACGAGATCGGCGCCATCGAGGTGCGCCAGGACCTCCGCCGCCGTCGCATCCTGCCCCGACAGCACCGTCGCCTTCTCGTGGTACGCAGCCAGCCGATCCAGTTCACCGTCCGCGAACTGCAGACTCGGCCCGCGGACCAGCAACACCCTGTCGGTCTTCGGCCGGTCCGCCTGGCTCGCGGCCAGCCACGCCGTGGCGCTGGGCGTCGTGACGACCGGTCTGCCGTGCAAGCTCGGAATGACACCCCAGGGCACCGCGTAGAGCGTGCCCGTCGGCACCACGATCAACTCGCGCTCGCCGATCAGGTGGATCAACGGCGTGATCAGCAGCGCGTCGAGGGCGTCAGCCTGCTTGCGCGCCGACGCCCCGATCACCTCCACCAGCGGCGTCGGCAAGTGGTCAGGCGCCAGTGCGTTGAGGTCGATGTGCAGCTTCTGCGCGCCTTCCAGCGCGTCGGCGGCGGCACCGAGCCGCACCATCCGCACCTGCCCGCCGGCGATCACGACGGCCACCATGTCCCCACCGGACACGACGAAGCTGACCATCGCGCGCTCGCCCAGTTCGGCGATCACCTCACTGATGGTCGCCATCGGACGTGTGCGTCCCCACCGCTGTGAATGCCAGCCCAGTCGCGTCGCCTCGCGCTGGGCCTTCAGCAGCTCGTTGCGCAGCTCGGTGGTCGGCCGTCCGTCGAGACCCGCGCGCATCAGCTCACGGCCGAGCCCGCGCACCTCTGCGATGCGCGTGGCCAGCTCGCCGTCCTCGATCAGTTCCTGCGGCTCGTAGCGGTACGCCTGTGCTCGCGTGCGTTCCAGCCACCCGAACACCTGGCGCGCGTTGTTGCTCTCCAGCGCCAGGCGGATCACGAGCTCCCGCAACTCGCGTCCGTGCACCGCGGTCGCGGACACCAGTTCCAGCCCACCGAGCTGGTCGCGCACCTGTCCGAGTTCGTCCAGACCCTTGCGCGCGTGCAGCAACGCGGTGCGGCGATCCCCTTTGGCGAGAGCGAGTTCCGCCAGCACGAGCCGGCGTTGCATGCGGTGGTCGAGCGGCGTGACGGCACGGGGAGCCGGCAGGCTGCTCAGCAGTTCCTCGGCCTCGGCGATCCGGCGCCGACGCACCTGAAGCCGGACGGCGAGCATGCCCGCGAGCCTGGCCTCGTCGATCAGGTGATTGGCCGCGAGGTGCTCGGAGAGCGTCAACGCCTTCTGCACCAACGCGTTCGTGACGCGCTTCACGTGCATGGAATGAGCCCACAGCTCGATCAGCGCGGCCATCATCCACCAGGTGCTGCCGCGCTTCTCCAGCTTGCGCATGGAGGCCTTCGCCATGCGACGGGCCAGGTCGAAGTGGTCGTCCAGCAACGCCGCCGACGCCCGGTACATCTCGACCTCGGCGATGTCCTGGCTGACCTTGTTCTTGCGCAGCACCGGCAACGCCTCGTCGAGCATCTTGCCGACGTGGTCGGACATGCCGACCATGAGCAGGCATTCCGCGTGCAGGAGCCGTGAACTGGCCAGCAGCGACGGCTTCTCGTGCGCGCGGTAGAGACGTTCCGCTTCCTCGTAGTGCCGCAGGGCCTCGACGACTCGCCCGCTCTGCTTGTAGGTGTTGGCGAGCGCGGCGATCACGTAGGGGTAGAGCCGGTCCAGGCTGTGCTCACCGCTGAGAACCGCCACCCGCTCCAGGTCGGTGACAGCGGCGTCACTGCGGCGGATGGCCGCGTTCGCGAGAGCCCTGGAGATCAGTGACGACGCGAGCCGGTTGACCCACTCCGCGTCGACCCGCTCCGGCGAGGTCCGCAACGCGTTCTCCGCGAAGTCGATGAACGGGTCGAACCACGGGACCGCCTGCTCGGGTTGCCCCATGCGCAGGACGATGCAGGCCTGGTAGTAGTCGGCGGAGCCCTTCAGCAGGACGCGCAACCACGGGTCCTCAAGGCGTTCGAGTTCCTGGCGCGCCCGGTCGAAGTACCCGACGGCGGCGGCGAGCCCGCTGGCTTCGCCCGTGGCGTCGCCGAGGCAGAACAGGATGCGGGTCCGCAGCTCTGTCCGTTCCGGACTGTCAGGCGCGCGATCGGCGTGCACGAGTGCACGCTGGTGAAGGCGGATGGAGGACGGGAACCGGTAGTGGTCCTGCTCCGTCCACCCCTTCTGGTACAACTCGCGCGCTCTTTCCAGGGCACGAGCGGGCATGTGATCATCACACCACATGCGCCCGAACGGCGCTGTCCGCCAACCAGGCGCAGAGCCCGGCGGCGGACAGCGCGGAGTGTGACTAGGCGGGTACTTCCGCGGCCGCGTTGTCCGGGTGGTTCGGGCAGTTCGCGTCGTGGTGCACCGAACCACCGGTCGTCAGTGCCGCGGCGGAAGACATGAACTTCGGAGTCTGGCCGCAGCACATCGGCGTGACTTCGGGGTCTTCCTTCTTGTCCGGCCGCGGCACCTCGGTCGGCGGCGCCGGGACCGGGTCCGGCTCGACGACCGGAGTGCCCTCGAGCACGGACTCGGCTTCCTTGACGACCTCGTTCGCCGCGTGGTCCACGTTCTCGCGCTGGAATGCCATGAGGTTCCCCCCTCGTTTGGACTATTACTTTCCATCCCCCCAGATGGATTGCACCGAGAGAGTCGCACACACAGCTACACACACGCGTCTCATTTAGCTAACAGCCACTCGTCTGGCCTAAGATCACCAACTTTGACCTGCACAAACAGGTGGCCGGTTGTGATTTTTATGTCCATTTTGTATCTGCGCGCAGTGCGACGGTACGCAGGTTCGTTTCTTTGCCCGCAAACGAAACAGGAGCTGGACACCGACCCGGTGTCCAGCTCCTGTTGCCGGAAGATCTACGAGCAGCGTGCGAGCACGATCTCGCGCACGCGGGCCGCGTCCGCCTGGCCCTTGGTGGCCTTCATGACCGCGCCGACGATGGCACCGGCCGCCTGGACCTTGCCGTCGCGGATCTTCTGGGCCACGTCCGGCTGGGCCGCGAGGGCCTCGTCGACGGCCTTCTCCAGCGCCGAGTCGTCCGAGACGACCTTGAGGCCGCGCTTCTCCACGACCTCGTCCGGGGAGCCTTCGCCCTCCAGGACGCCGTTGACGGCCTCGCGGGCGAGCTTGTTGGTCAGGGCGCCGGAGTTCACCAGCTCGATGACGCGCGCGACCTGGGCCGGGGTGATGGGCAGGTCGGTGAGCTCGACGCCGCGGGTGTTCGCCTGCTGCGCGAGGTACGACACCCACCACGGACGGGCCTCGTCCGGCTTCGCGCCCGCCTCGACGGTCGCGATGATGAGGTCCAAGGCGCCCGCGTTGACCAGGTCGCGCAGGACCTCGTCGGTGAGGTTCCAGTCCTTCTGGATGCGCGCGCGGCGCTCCCAGGGGAGCTCGGGCAGGGTGCCGCGGAGCTCCTCGACCCACTCGCGCGACGGCGCGATCGGGACCAGGTCGGGCTCCGGGAAGTAGCGGTAGTCCTCCGCCGTCTCCTTCTTGCGGCCCGGTGACGTGCTGCCCGACGACTCGTCGAAGTGACGCGTCTCCTGGGTGACCTCGCCACCCGACTCCAGCACCGCCGCCTGGCGCGTCATCTCGAAGCGCACGGCGCGTTCGACGCTGCGCAGCGAGTTGACGTTCTTGGTCTCGGTGCGGGTGCCCAACGCGCCGGTGGTCTTCGGCGACAGGGACACGTTCGCGTCGCAGCGCAGCGAGCCCTGGTCCATGCGGACGTCGGACACGTCGAGCGCCTTCAGCAGGTCGCGCAACGCCGTGACGTACGCGCGGGCCACCTCGGGCGCGCGTTCCTTGGTGCCCGGGATCATCTTCGTGACGATCTCGATCAGCGGCACACCGGCGCGGTTGTAGTCGAGCAGCGAGTGCTCGGCGCCGTGGATGCGACCGGTCGCGCCGCCGACGTGCAGCGACTTGCCCGTGTCCTCCTCCATGTGCGCGCGCTCGATCTCGACGCGGATGACCTCGCCGTCGTCCAGCGTCACGTCGAGCCAGCCGTTGAACGCGATCGGCTCGTCGTACTGCGACGTCTGGAAGTTCTTCGGCATGTCCGGGTAGAAGTAGTTCTTCCGGGCGAACCGGCACCACTCGGCGATCTCGCAGTTGAGCGCGAGGCCGATGCGCATCGCGGACTCGATCGCCTTGGCGTTCACCACCGGCAGCGCGCCCGGCAGGCCGAGGCACGTCGGGCAGGTGTTCGTGTTCGGCTCGCCGCCGAAGACGTTGGCGCAGCCGCAGAACATCTTCGTGTTGGTGTGCAGCTCGACGTGCACTTCCAGGCCCAGGACGGGGTCGTACTTCTCGATGACCTCGTCGTAGTCCATCAGCTCAACCAGTGCGGTCATGCCAGGTCGTCCTTCCGCAGAGCACGGACGGCCAGGGCCGCACCGGTGATCGCCACGGCGATGCTCGCGATCGCGTTCGCCAGGGCCAGCTTGTCGTTCTTCGCCCGCGCGTTCCGGAAACCGGAGAACGCGCCCGCGGCACCCGCGACGGCGCCGGCGAGGCCGAGCAAGCCCCTTGCCTTCTTGATGTTCACAGCGACGGGCCTCCAAACGCTCCGCGCGCCGCTTCGTAAGCCGCCGCGACGCGGTACATGCGGTGGTCCTGCAGTGCCGGGGCCATGATCTGCAGACCGACCGGCATTCCGTCCTCATCGGACAGACCGCTCGGCACGCTCATGGCCGGGGTGCCCGCGAGGTTCGCGGGGATGGTGCAGAGGTCGGCCTTGTACATGGCCATCGGGTCGTTCGCGCGCTCGCCGATCTTGAACGCCGTGGTCGGCGTCGTCGGGGAGATGAGCACGTCGAAGTTCTCGAACGCCTTCGCGAAGTCCTGCGTGATCAGCGTGCGGACCTTCTGGGCCGAGCCGTAGTACGCGTCGTAGTAGCCGGACGACAGCGCGTACGTGCCGATCATGATGCGGCGCTTGACCTCGGGGCCGAAGCCGGCCTCGCGGGTCAGCGACATGACCTCCTCGGTGCTGCGCGTGCCGTCGTCGCCGACGCGCAGGCCGTAGCGCATGGCGTCGAACCGGGCGAGGTTCGACGAGCACTCGCTCGGCGCGATCAGGTAGTACGCCGGGAGCGCGTAGTCGAAGCTCGGGCACGACACGTCCGCGATCTCCGCGCCGAGCTCCTTGAGCTGCGACACGGCGGCCTCGAAGCTGCGCGCCACGCCCTGCTGGTAGCCCTCACCGCTGAACTGCGTGACGACACCGATGCGCAGGCCGGACAGGTCGCCCGACAGGCCCTCGCGGGCAGCGGCGACGACCGGCGGCACGGGCGCGTTGATGGACGTGGAGTCCATGTGGTCGTAGCCCGCGATGACCTCGTGCAGCAGTGCGGCGTCGAGCACCGTGCGCGCACACGGACCGGCCTGGTCCAACGAGCTGGAGAACGCCACGAGGCCGTAGCGCGACACGCCACCGTAGGTGGGCTTCACGCCGACGGTGCCGGTGACGGCGCCGGGCTGGCGGATCGAGCCACCGGTGTCGGTACCGATCGCGAGCGGCGCCTGGAACGCCGCGAGCGACGCCGACGAGCCACCGCCGGAGCCGCCGGGGATGCGGTCGAGGTCCCACGGGTTGTGCGTGGGGCCGTACGCCGAGTTCTCGGTCGACGAACCCATGGCGAACTCGTCCATGTTCGTCTTGCCGAGGATGACGACGCCGGCTTCCTTGAGCTTGCGCGTCACCGTCGCGTCGTACGGCGGCAGCCAGCCTTCGAGGATCTTGGAACCGACCGTGGTCGGCACGCCCTCGGTCGTCATGACGTCCTTGAGCGCCAACGGCACACCGGCGAGCGGGGAGACCTGCTCGCCTGCCTTGACGGCCTCGTCGACCCTGCGGGCCTGCGCGAGCGCGCCCTCGGTGTCGACGTGCAGGAAGGCGTGGACCTTCCCGTCGGTCTCGGCGATGCGGTCCAGGTGGGCCTGCGTGACCTCGACCGACGAGACCTCACCGCTGTGGATCTTCGCGGCGAGCTCGGCCGCGGTGGCGTGGATCAGGTCGTTGGTCATGCTTCCTCACCCAGGATGCGGGGCACGCGGAACCGGCCGTCCTCGGCCTCAGGAGCGCCGGAGAGCGCCTGCTGCTGACCGAGGCTCGGACGGACCACGTCCTCGCGGAAGACGTTGGTCAGCGGAACGGCGTGCGACGTCGGCGGGATGTCGGCCGTGGCGATGTCGCCAACGGAAGCCACCGACTGGAGGATCACGTCGAGCTGGCCGGCGAACAAGTCGAGCTCGTCCTCGGACACAGCCAGCCTGGCGAGCTTCGCCAGGTGCGCGACCTCGTCGCGGGAGATGCTGGGCACTCCTGTCAACCCCCGTAGGGTCGGGATACGAATCGGGAACCCCGTGAGTCTATGGGCTGGTCAGACGCGCCTTCGAACGGGTTACCGCCACTACGGTTGACTGGCACGTCAACTTAACCGTTCCGCAACGCGGACAGCAGGTCATGCGTTGACTATGCGTCTGCGAGAATCACCGACCGGCAACGGCGCGAGACGCGGGGTCTCTCGCACGAGCTATGGAGGCGTTCACCTTGTCGTTCCTGATCCGGGTCCAGCTCCCGGACCGTCCCGGCACCCTCGGCGCGGTCGCAACGGCATTGGGCGAGATCGGGGCGGACATACTCAGCGTGGACGTGGTGGAACGCGGTTCCGGCCTCGCCATCGACGACCTCGTGGTGGAGCTCCCCTCCGGCCGTCTGCCCGACACCCTGATCACCGCCGCCGAGTCGATCGAGGGCGTCGAGGTCGACGCGGTGCGCCCGTACGCGGGCATCCTCGACACCCATCGCGAGCTGGAGCTGGTCGAGGAGATCGCCGAGGAGCCCAAGAAGGGCCTCGGGATCTTCACCGAGGGCGTCCCCAAGATCATCCGTGCCGGCTGGGCCATCGTGGTCGGCCCGAACGGCACCGGCATCAACCGCCTGACCGCGTCGTCGGCCGCCCCGGAGACCCGGATGGCGGACGTGCCGTGGTTCCCGCTGGAGCGCGCGACGGTGCTCGACGGCGAGGAGGAGTGGGTGCCGGAGACCTGGCGCGAGCTGGGCACCGAACTCGCCGCCACGCCGCTGGGCAAGCCCGACCGCGTGCTCGTCGTCGGACGGCCGGGCGGCCCGATGTTCCGCGCGGCCGAGGTGGCGAGACTGGCGCACCTGGCCGGCATCGTCGCGGTGGTTCTGCCCGACTAGCTCGGGGCCCTGGTTCGCTGACGTCTCCTGGCGAGTGCGATCAGTTCGGCGTTGTTCTTGGCCCGGCGGCCGTCGGGCAGGTGGAGCGTGTCCTCCAGCCCCATGCGCACGTGGTGTTCGAGCACCGCGGCGTAGTCGAGAACGGGCCAGGCGTCGCTGTCGCGGCCGTACAGCAGCACGGGTAGGCCGAGCGGTTCCACGACGCTGAGCAGGCTTTCCGCTGTCTCACGCGTCGCCGTGACGGTGAGGCGGGAGACGCCCGCGGGCAGGTCTTGCAGCTTCGCCGGCGCTTCCACGACGAGCTCGACCTTGACGTTGACCCGGTGCAGGGCCTCGGCGAGATCTCGCCACCCCGGTTCCGCGACGCGCACGCAGGCGACGTCCGGCCGCCCCGCCGCGAGCGCCGCCCAGCTGGCGATCAGGGGCGCTCGGTTGCCGGGCACGTCGGTGGACACGCTGATCTCGATGCCCGGCACGGCGGCGCGGACCGTGGCGATCGTCGTGGCCACCTCCGGCCCGACGAGCGTCAGTGCGCCGATGACGTCACGCGGACGGATGTGCACCGACGTGACGCCGAGCGCGGCGACGTCGGCCGCGTCCTCGGCGAGGCGCTCGGGGGACAACGGCAGGGCCGGGTGCTCCTCAGCTGTGCGGGAGCCGTTCAGACAGGCTTGCAGCACACCTCATACGGTCCCACACAATCCTCGGCGTGGCGTTGCTCCAAGGGTTACGTTGGGGACATGCGACTGGCCCTGGTGCTCGCCCAAGCCGACGACCTGGCGATCGGCGACCTGGCGCTGGGGGTGGCCGGGTTGCTCGCGCTGGTGACGGTGGTCGTGGTCGCGATCAAGCGCCGCAGGCCCTGACTCGCCCAGCGGGATTCCGGTTCTGACCCCAGAATCTGCCGTGATCGCCCCACTTCCCGGAGGTATGAAGATCATGGCCATCACCGTGAACCTCGACATGCTCCTCGACAAGGCTTACGAGAACCTCCCGCTCACCGAGATCCTGGACGCCCCGGTCGACGCGCTGCAGGGCGTGAGCCCCGGCGACGCGGAGAAGCTGAAGGCCGCGTTCAACATCAAGACGGTGCGCGACCTGGGCACCAACAAGTACTTCCGCGCCGCCGTGACGTTGCTCGACCTGGAGGCGACCGCCCGTTAGAGCACGATGCGGTAGTGGACGAACGGCGTCCTCTCCGCCACCTGGTCGTAGAGCCGGCGGGCCGTTTGGTTCGACTCGCCGGTGTGCCAGTAGACGCGGGCGCAGTGCTGCTGTTCCGCCCAGTTCGTGACCGCCTCGATGAGCGCGCGGCCTGTTCCCCGGCCGCGCGCCTCGGCGGCTGTGAAGAGATCCTGCAGGTAGCAGACGTCCGGGCCGGACGTGCTGGGGTGCTTGAAGAAGTGCGTGATGCCGACCACGCCGGTCTCGTCGCGGGCGCACAGGGCGTGCAGGGAGTCGCCCTTCTGGAACGCCTGCCACTTCTCGTCGTAGGTCTCGGCGGGCAGCGTGCGTCCGTAGAAGGTGTTGTAGCCCTCGAACAGGTGCTGCCACCTGGGGCGGTCCGCGGGTTCGAGCGGGCCGATCGCGATCATGTTGATCCTCTCTGCGGTCACCCGGTTGGATGACCCCCGTGTCGACGACCCTCACCACCGAGCTGCTGCTGCACCGCGCGGGCACCAAGTCGTACTGGCGCGGGCTGACCTATCGCGAGGCCGTGCTGTCCCTGCGGGTGCACAGCCGTCACGTGGCCGCGCGGGTGCGGGGTGGTGACGAGGACGCCTACGCGGTGGAGCTGTCGTGGTCGGGGACTCTGCTGGTGGGGTCGTGCAGCTGCCCGCACGGGTCCGAGGGGTTCTTCTGCAAGCACTGCGTGGCGGTCGGGCTGGTGCTGCTGGACCGCGGTGAGACGGTGCCGCCGCCGGACGCCGAGGACGTCGAGCTCAAGGACGTGCTGAGATCGCTGCCGCCCGAGGTGCTGCGCGACCTGCTGTACGAGCAGGCGGCGGGTGACCTCAAGCTGCGGGCGCGGATCATCTCAGCACTCTGAGGGCCGCTGGGTCTCCGGCAGCAGCGCGCAGTGCTTGTAGTGCCCGAGTGCGACGTCGGTGAGCACCCAGCCCTTGCCGTCGCGGGCGAAGGTGAGCAAGTGCGACAGGCCGTAGGCGGTGTGCGGCACCGGGCTCGGCTCGGCGAAGTGCAGCTCGGTGTGCTCGTGCACCCTGGCCACGACGGTCCGGCCTGTCTGGTCGGCGTGGAACCGTTCGGCGCGGGTCCTGACCACCGCCGTCCGGTAGCGCGTCACGGCCGACGCCCTCGCCGCGCCGAGCGCCGCCTCGTGGCCGGCCAGCCTCGTGGCCAGTGCCGGTGCGGCCGGCACGCCGAAGCCGGAGACCTGCGGTTCGTCCGTCACCTTGGCCGCCCGCCGTTGCAGGTACGTGTGGGCCAGCTCGGCGATCTGGCTCCGGTCGTCGTCCGGCAGGTGCGCCGGGGCGGCCGAGGCACCCGCCAGCAGGGCCGGTACGAGCAGGACGACCGGTCTCATCGGCGAACCCCCATCCGCGGCAACGTGCCCTGTGGACGCGCGGCCGCGGACGCGGGTTGCTCACAGCGGTATGCCGTAGGCGTACGCGACGAGCTGGAAGCCGGGCAACGGCGACCAGTCGCGGTCCGGCAGGCGCGTGAACCCCAGCCGTTCGTAGAGCCGGTGCGCGGCCAGCATCTTCTCCGACGACGACAGGACGACGTGGGTCGCGCCGGCCTCGCGGGCCTTGTCGATCACCGCTCGCACCAGGGTCTCGCCGACGCCACGGCCACGTGCCGCCGCCGTGACCGCCAGCATGCGGAACTCCAGCTCGCCCGGCCGGGAGATCTCCGCGTAGGGCGTGCCGGGGCGCACCACCGTCACCGAGCCCAGGACCGTTCCCGACTCGTCGTCCTGGGCGACGATCAGTTCGGCGTCGCGGAAGCGGGAGGCCGCGTCGGCGAGGATGGACGCGTAGTCGTCGTGGGCGCCCACGAAGCCGTCCGCCGTGTACGCCTCGACCGTGACGGCGCCGACCGCTTCCAGGTCGGCCTCCGTCGCCGGGCGGATGATCAGATCAGCCATCTGTGCCTTCCTCGGTGGGCAGGGCGACCTCCGCCGCCGCGTCAGGGCCCTGCTCCAGCAGGACGCGGAAGCCCGCCTCGTCGAGGACGGGGACCTTCAGCGAGACGGCCTTGTCGTACTTCGATCCTGGCGAGTCGCCGACCACGACGAAAGCCGTTTTCTTGGACACCGAACCGGCCGCCTTGCCGCCGCGGGCGAGGATCGACTCCTTGGCCGAGTCGCGCGAGTACTCCGTCAGCGAGCCGGTGACGACGATGGACAGGCCTTCGAGGTTGCGCACGATGGACGCGTCGCGCTCGTCCTCCATCCGCACGCCCGCGGCCCGCCAGCGCTCCACGACGCCTTGGCGCCACTCCGTTTCACGCCACTCGACCACGGCGGTGGCGATGGTCTGCCCCACGCCCTCCGCGCCGGCCAGTGCCTCCTCGGGAGCGTCGAGGATCGCGTCCATCGAGCCGAACTGCTGCGCCAGCGCGCGGGCCGCGGTCGGGCCGACGTGCCGGATGGACAGCGCGACCAGCACCCTCCACAGAGGACGTTCCTTCGCCTCCGCCAGGTTGTCGATCAGCTTCAGCGCGTTCGCCGACAGCTCGCCCTTCATCGTCATGAAGCGCTCGACCTGCCGCAACGCCTCCGCGTCGAGGTCGAACAGGTCGGCCTCGTTCTTGTAGACCGTGGACTCGGTGATCGCGGCCGCCGCCTCGTAGCCGAGCACCTCGATGTCGAGCGCTTTGCGGGAGGCCAGGTACGCCAGGCGTTCGCGCAGCTGACCGGGGCACGTCTCCGCGTTGGGGCAGCGGATGTCGACGTCACCCTCCTTCATGGGCCGCAGCACCGAGTTGCACTCGGGGCAGCGCGTCGGCATCTCGAACTCGCGCGCGTCGGCTGGCCGCGCGGCCAGCACCGGGCCGAGCACCTCGGGGATCACGTCGCCCGCCTTGCGGATGACGATCCTGTCGCCGATCAGCACGCCCTTGCGCTTGACCTCGGACCCGTTGTGCAGCGTGGCCCGCGCGACCGTGGACCCGGCCACCTTCACCGGTTCCATCAGCGCGAACGGCGTCACGCGGCCCGTGCGGCCGACCTGCACCTGGATGTCCAGCAGCGTGGTGGTGGCCTCCTCCGGCGGGTACTTGTAGGCGATGGCCCACCGCGGCGCGCGGGACGTGGTGCCCAGGCGCCGTTGCAGCGCCACCTCGTCGACCTTGATCACCAGGCCGTCGATCTCGTGCACCGCGTCGTGCCGGTGCTCGCCCCAGTACTCGACCTTCTCGCGCACGGCGGCCGGGTCGGTGAGCACCTCGGTGTGCGGCGACGTCGGCAGGCCCCACGCCTTCAGCGCCTCGTAGGCGAGCGACTGGCTGGCGGCGTCAAAGCCCTGCGTCTTGCCGATGCCGTGGCAGATCATCCGCAGCTTGCGCGACGCCGTGACCTTCGGGTCCTTCTGCCGCAGCGAGCCCGCGGCCGTGTTGCGCGGGTTCGCGAACGGCGGCTTGCCCTGCTCGACCAGCGAGGCGTTCAGGGCCAGGAAGTCGTCCACCGCGAAGAACACTTCGCCGCGCACCTCGACCAGGTCCGGCACCGGGAACTCGTCGGAACCCTTCAGCACCACCGGGACGTCCGCGATCGTGCGGACGTTCAGCGTCACGTCCTCGCCCGTGCGGCCGTCGCCGCGGGTCAGCGCCCTCGTCAGCCGGCCCTTCTCGTAGAGAAGGTTGATCGCGAGGCCGTCGATCTTCAGCTCGCACAGGAAGTGTGTGCCCTCGCCGATCTCCTTGGCGACGCGTTCGAACCAGCCCGTCAGCTCGTCCTGCGCGAAGACGTTGTCGAGGCTGAGCATGCGCTCCAGGTGGTCGACCGCCTTGAACTCGGTCGAGAACGTGCCGCCGACGAGCTGCGTCGGCGACTCGGGCGTCGCGAGACCGGGGTGGTCGGCCTCCAGCGCTTCGAGGCTGTTGAGCAAGGCGTCGAACTCACCATCGGTGACGATCGGATCGTCCAGCACGTAGTAGCGGAACTGGTGCGAGCGCACCTCTTCCGCGAGCACGGCATGCCGCTCGCGCACCTCTGCCGGAACGTCTTCAAGGCTCTCGCTGGTCACGTCCCACAGCTTAGTGACCAGGTCCGACAGTTTTCAGCGCTCGGCCTGCCCCGCGAGTTCGCGCACCAGACTCCTCAGCTCCAGCAGGCTGATCGTGCCCTGCGGCTCCAGCTCCGCGGTCTCCACGCGCCGCAGCCGCTCCCCCGCCAGCCGCTCGCCGAGAGTGACGTCCAGCGGCAGGAACGTCATCGTCTGCCGCTGCTGGTCGCTCAGGTCGGTGAGCGCCGGGTGGTAGACCGCGACGTCCACGACGTCACCGTCCACCTGCGCCACCACGCGGTAGTCACCGAGCCGCATCCTGACCTTCCCGAGGTTCACGATCACCTCGGTCGGGTCCGGCACGGGCGGCACCGAGTCGTGGAACTCCCACACCATGTCCGACGGCGGCGCGTCGTTGATCCACGCGTCCGTGTACGGGCGCAGCCTCGGGTCCTCCTGGCCGGTGATCACCAACGCGTACATGGCCAGGTGGCCCTGTTCGAGAGAGAACATCAGGTCCGGGTGCAACGCGCTCACGAGGTCTTTCAGGTCGTCCTCGACCCGGTGCGGCTCGCCGTCGCCGAGCGCCGCGCTGACCACCGGCACCAGCTCGAACCACCGCTCCCAGAACCTCTGGGCGGCTTCCTCGGCGTTCGGCAGGTGGGCGGGGACGACTTCTTCTGCTTTGCGGCGGCGGAACCACTTCATGATGCTCAAGAGTAGAGCTTTCGGCCCTCCGCCAGCATTTGAACGAACTGGGCGATGCGCTTCTGCCGCGTCTCCTGCCTCTTCGCGTCGTGGATGCGCAGCAGCACGGCATACCGGTTCTGGCTGTTGAGGGTCTTGAAGAACTCGGCGGCCGCGGGATTGGCGTTCAGGGCCTCGATCAGGTCGTCCGGCACCTCGATCGTCGCCGGGCCCGCGTAGGCCGCGTCCCAGCGTCCGTCCGCCTTGGCCTTCTCGATCTCTTTCAGCCCCGCCGGCAGCATCTTGCCCGCGGCGATCAGTTCCTCGACCTTGCCGCAGTTGCGCTTGGACCACTTGCTGCGCGCCTTGCGCGGCGTCCAGCGCTGCGAGTAGTAGGTCTCGTCCACGGACCGCACGAGCCCGTCGATCCACCCGTGGCACAAGGCGACGTCGAGCGCCTCGTCGTAGGTGATGGTCCTGAGCCCCGAGCCCTTCTTGGCGTACTTGATCCACAGCTCGGTCTCTTGAGCGCCGTTCTCGTGCAGCCACGCGTCGAACTCCGCGGGACCCTCGAAGACGATCAACGCACCCTCCTCAGGCAGAGCGTCATGTCCTCATAGGGAACACCGAGTTCGGCCTCTTCGGGGCAACTTCGCGCCGCGAGGTCCACGACCTGCACGTTCACCCGTGGCGCCGCGCAGTCGAACTTGGACACCACGGACCGCTGAAGGTCGTCGGTGTCGAACTCGAAGCAGTCGCCCCTGGCGGCGTTCGGCATCAGGCACAACGCGGCGTCGTGCCTGGTGTCGCGCAGCACCTTGTAGTCACCGCGCGGGCATTCGGCGCTGGTCTCGGCGAGGACCGCGCCCACCTTCAGCGCGGCCTTCCTCCCGCCGCAGTCGACGACGGTCAGGCCCTGGTCGTTCTCGCCGGGGCCGGTGAACCCGACGCAGTCACCCTTTCTGACCTTCGAGTAGTCGGTGACGAACGCCTGTGTCGCCTGTGCGGGTTCGTCTTCTTCGGTAGACAACCACCACACGGCGAGATAAGCCACCACGGCAAGCACGCAGACCATCAAGGTCCGTCTCACGACCACGTCGCGGAGTATGGCGGCGAAAACTGAGTGGCGCGCGGCGACGCGTTTGGCCACAGTGCGGGGTCATGCTGATCCGGCGGGAGACGCCCGCAGACATCGATGCCATCCGCGACGTCACCAACCTGGCCTTCGAGGACGGCCCGGAGGCTCCGCTGATCGACTGGCTGCGGGAGGACGAGGGCTGGATCCCGGAGTTGTCGCTGGTGGAGGACAACGTGCTCGGCCACGTCGTGTGCACGCGCGGGTACGTCGGCTCCACGCCCGCGCTGGGGCTCGGCCCGATCGCGGTGCACCCGTCGCACCAGCGGGCGGGCATCGGATCGGCGTTGATGCACACCGTGCTGGGCGCGGCCGAGGCCCGTGGTGAGCGTGCGGTGATCCTGTTGGGTTCGCCGGCCTACTACTCGCGCTTCGGCTTCCGGCTCGCGTCGGAGTTCGGCATCACGCCGCCGGACCCGTCGTGGACCTCGGCGTTCCAGGCGCGGCTGTTCGGGGACGTGGCTCCCGGCGCGTTCCGGTACGCGGAGCCGTTCAACCGACTTTGAGCACCTTGCCTTCGGCCGTGCGCGCGTAGACCGCGCCATCGGGTTCCGCGGACACCGTGTCGATGAAGCGGGCCTCGCTCAACGGTTCCCAGGTGGTGGTGAGGCGGTGCGGGCGGCCGTTGATCAGCGCGTGGACGGCGACCGTCCCGTCTGGACGGAGGACCGCCTCGGGCGAGGCGTCTAGGCCTGCGGCGAGTTCGCGCCAGGTGCCGGCGGCGCTCGCCATGAGCTTGTCGCCTGAGCGGACGTAGAGGGCCACGGAGCCGTCGGGGTGGGCGATGGCGGACGGTTTGCCGGTGGCGAAGGCGGGCGGGCTGAGCGGCTGCCAGCCCTGACCGAGCACGTTCACACTGCCGTCGGCGAGCACGGCGTACACCTCGACCGTCCCATCAGGACGCACCACCGCCTCGGGGTCACCGCCCACCCCCGACGCCACCACCCGCCAGGCACCGTCGACGACCACCCTGACCTCACCCCGAGCCGTCCGCGCGTACACGAGCAGCCCGGCCACCGAAGGCCGTCCGACGAAGTCCCCGGACGTGCTCAGCCGCCGCCCGCCGGACCACACGTCGCCGTCCTCCACCACGTGCACGACCCCGCCCACGACCTCGGGCCCGCCCTGCCAGGCCTGCCGCAGCATCGACTCCGCCCGGCCGAGCGCCTGGTCGTACCGCTCCGGGCAACAGGACCGCTGCACAGCGTCAGCGAGCAGCCCCGGTGACAGATCAGGCCGATCCACCCGGACCGCGTACTCGAAGAACCGCCGCGCCGCGTACGACACGTCCATGATCTGCTCGGGCGTGCCCCACCCCATCGACGGGCGCTGCTGGAACACGCCGAGGGAGTCGCGGTCGCCGCAGGCGAGGTTGTTCATGTGCGACTCGACCCAGCCCGCCTCGAAGCCCGCGAGCATCACCTTGTCGCTCACGCGCAGAGAAAGACCAACGGCGTGCACGGCGCGGATGACGTCCGCGTCGTGCACGCCGGGAACACGGCATTTCACGTCCAGAGGCAACGCATGTGCCGTACCCGACATGAGCAGCACGAAGACCAGCGCGAGCCTGAGCACAAGTCCGAATTGGACACCCCGGCCCGCGCCGGCGCCACTCAGGAGTTCGCGATCAGCGAGAAGCCGAGCACGCCCGTCGCCGTGAAGTCGATGGCCGGTTCGGAGCTCGGCCACGAGCGCAGGTCGTCGGCGAACACGGACTTCGCCGAGTTGAACTCCAGCGTGTACGGCTTGGTGCAGTCGACGGAACCCGGCGGCATCTCGCCGAGGTCGCCGAACAGGGAGGCGTCGTTCGGGCCGTTGATCACGGCGCCCACCAGCACCTTCGAGCCGCCGTTCGGAGAACCGGAGAGGTTCGCGGCCTGGTGGTGCGGGCACTCGGGGAACTTCGTGCCGACGCCGACGATCAGCGAGGTGCCCCAGGCGTTGGTGCCGAGGGCGAAGCCGCGCTGCTGCGTGCCGAAGGTCGCGTACTCCTTCGAACCGGTCAGCTTCTGGTAGAGCGCGGCGGTGGTGATGTAGCCGAACGTGCGCGAGCCGACGTCCCAGGTCTCGACGTTGGCGGCCGTGCGGAACGGCGAGGTCCGCGCCGCGTCGGCACCCTTGCGGAGCTGCCGCTGGATGTCGCCCACGACCTGCTTCTCGGTCACCTCGGCGCCGGGGATGCCCTTCTTGAGCAACGGGGCGAGGTCGGCGTGGCCCAGGGCGGAGATGTTGTAGACGTTCAACGTGTCGGGGTCGCCCGTGGCCAGGAACTCCTTGGCCCAGTGGGTCGCAGCGCGCGCGAACTGGCCGTAACGCTTGTCGTTCAACGCCTTCGCGGCCAGCGCGAGCTGGGTGGCGCCGAACTCCATGTCGTCGGTCCAGGACTCCTCGGGGTAGTACGCGTGCGGGAACGCCGTCACGAGCTCACCGACGTCCGTGGTCTTGGCCAGGGCGAAGAGCTGCGCGGCCTTGTCCAGGTACGAACGCGCGACCCGCGGGTTCTTGCGCGACTCGATCTGCGCGGCCAGCGCGAACGACCCGGCCACGCGGCCGACGAGGTTCGGGCTGATCTTGTCGCCGGCGACGTTCGCGCGGAACACCGGACGGTGCTTGATGTAGTACTCGCTGTCGCCCGGCTTCACGTTCAGCTTGTCGTCGGCCTCGGGCAGGCGCCACACGTCGTGGTCGCCGACGAAGCCGAACTCCTCGGAGCCGGTGCCGATGCCGACCTGCGCGTAGAGCGTGCCGGTCTTCTCGTCCCACGCCTTGTCGAGCCACTTGAGCCCGAACTTGGCCTCTTCGTACAGGGCGTCGTCGTGCTTGTTGCGCAACGCCAGCAGCATCGACGCGGTCGAGTACGACGAGGCGTGCGTGAACTTCACGAAGTCACCCGCGTCGAACCAGCCGCCTTCGAGGTCGACCTTCGCGCCCGTCGGCTTCAGCGGCGCCGCGATCTGGTCGCCGCCCTCGCCCGCGAACACCGGCGCCTCGTAGACCAGCGCTTCGCGGTCGGTGAGGTGCGCGGGCTTGCGGTTCAGCCTGCCGGGGATGACGTCGGCGCCGTCGCGCTGCGCCTGGAAGAACTCGACGGTGTTGTGCGCGACCGGCGCGAACAGCTTCTTCAGCGAGTCGACCTTGAACGCCGGCGAGGTCGTGGTGCCGACCTTGATCCGGTAGGTGCCCGACTTCTTGAGCTGGGAGAAGTCGATCGGGTGCACCGCCGGGTACTTGTCGCTCCACGAGCCGGTCGACGCGCCCGTCCTCCCGGTCAGCACGGTGCGGCCGCGGCTGTCCACCACGGAGAACTTCGTGTTCGCGGCGCCCCCGAGCACGTAGGCGTGCTTCTGCTCGGAGGTGCCGAAACCGACCTGGTCGAGCCTGATCTGGCCGCTGGGCGCGGCGTGTGCGGGCGCCACGACCACACCTGTGAGCACTGCGGCGACGAGGGCCGCACGTCTGATGCGCATGAGAGGAACTCCCGGTCCAGGCCTCGGCGTTCGGCCTTCGGTTAAGAAAGTTTCCTAATAGTTCGCAGCAGACTAGCCGCACAAACCGGACATCACCAGCCCTCGGGCGGCTCCGAGAACGCCGAGGACAGGTCACGGGTCAGCGAGAGCGCCCGTTTGACCCAAGTGGACGATGCGCCCGCTAGACCGCACGTCGGAGTGGGCAGCGCCTTCTCCGCGAGGATCGACCGGGGGAACCCGAGGCGGTCGACCAGGGTGAACGCCCGCTGCCCGACGTCCTTCAGCTTCACCGGGGTGCCGGGGTCGAGACTCGGCACCAGCCCGAGAGCGAGCGTCGTGCCCGCCTCCCACGTCTCGCCGATCTCGTCGAGCGCCTCTGCCCCCTTGATCAACGTGGCGTCGAACGCGATGGCGTTCGCGCCCGCCTCACGCAGCAGAGTCAACGGCGGGTGCGGCGCACAGCAGTGCACCATCACCTCGTGGTCCTTCAACGCCTCGATGACCGTCGCAAGGACCGCACGGGCGTCAGGTCCGGGCACAGCGGGCACGGTGCCGAGCTTCGACGGCGTCGGCAGCAGGCCCTGCAGCACGGCGGGCAGCCCCGGTTCGTCGAGCTGCACGACGACCTTCGCCTTGGTGCGCTTGGCGACCTCGGTCGCGTGCTGCCGCAGTCCCTCGGCGAGCGACTCGGCGAACTCCTTCACCGCGCCGGGGTCCGTGAGCACCCGATGGCCACGCATCAGCTCGATGTTGGACATGAGCGTCCACGGCCCGACGGCCTGCACCTTGACCGTCTCCGGCCGCGCGCCCGCTCGTTCCAACGCCTCGTCGAACGCGTCCAGGTCGCCGCGCAGCAGGTCGACGGCACGGCGGTGGTCACGGCCGGGGCGCGGGTTCACGCGGTAGCCGGAGGTGATGACCTCGATCGCGAGGTCGACGAGCAGGCCGGCGGTGCGGCCGATCATGTCCGCGCCGACTCCCCGCGCAGGCAGCTCCGGGACGTGCGGCAGCTCAGGCAGTTCTCCGACGACGACGCGCGCCGCCTCGTCGATGTCGGTTCCGGGCAGCGATCCGATTCCAGTTGCTCCACGCACCCACCGAATTGTTCCACTGTCCGGCGGACAGAAGAGGTCTAGACCCATTGACGCTATGGTCTAGGCCACTTACCGTGATTGAGCAGGCGCTGAACGTACGGGCGCCTCCCTGTACGTGGTGCAGGACCGCGACGCGCCCCGCGGTCCTGCACCACTCCCTTCCTCCCCTGCCGGAAGGACCACACCCGATGTCTCGCTTCGCCGTACTCGCGGCCGGGGCCGCCACCGCACTGGTGGCCGGACTCGTCGCGATCGCTCCCTCCGCCTCGGCCGCAGGCGAATCCGCCGCGTTCAGCCAGGACTCGAACTGGGGCTCCGGCTACCAGGGCAAGTTCACGATCAGCGCAGGCTCGACCGCGCTGACCGGCTGGAAGCTGGAGTTCGACCTCGCCGGCGCGACGCTCGGCTCGTTCTGGGACGCCACCGCGACCAGCAGCGGCAACCACCACACGTTCACCAACCGCGAGTACAACGGCAACCTCGGCGCGGGCGCGTCGACGAGCTTCGGCTTCCTGGTGAGCGGCTCGGCCCTGCCCACGAACTGCAAGCTCAACGGCGTCCCGTGCGGCGGTGGCGGCGGCACCACGACCACCACCACGACGACTGGCGGCCCGACCACCACCACGGGGTCTGATGTGCCGCCCACGCCAGGTAGCGCGCGCGTCGCCCCGTACGTCGACATCACGATGCCGACGCCGTCACTGATGGACGTGGCCAACGCGACCGGCCAGAAGCACTTCACGCTCGCGTTCGCCCTCGGCTCGTCCGCCGGCTGCGACCCCGCGTGGGGCGGCACGGTCCCGTTGAACGACAGCCGCATCGTGAACGACACCAAGGCGTTGAAGGCGGCGGGCGGCAGCGTCATCGTCGCGACCGGCGGCGCCATGGGCCCGTACCTGGAGCACGTCTGCTCGACCGCCGACGCGCTGTACAACGCCTACGTGAAGGTGCTCGACGCCGTCGGCTCGAACAGCATCGACGTGGACGTGGAAGCCACCATCCCGCAGGCGATCGTGAACACGGCGCTGAAGCGCCTCCAGGACACCCGCGGCACGACCGTCAGCTACACGATGCGCATCCAGGGCCAGGACTACGGCATGGACCCGTACTCGGTCGACGTGCTCAAGGACGCGGCCGCCAAGGGCGTCACCGTCCTCGTGAACCCGATGCTGATGAACTTCGGCTACACGGGCAACTGGGGCGACGCGATGGTCAACGCCGCGAACGCCACCCTCGGCCAGATGCGGGCCATCTGGCCGTCGAAGTCCGACGCGCAGTTGAAGGCTTTGCTGGGCCTCACGCCGATGATCGGACGCAACGACACGGGCCCGACGACCACGCAGGACGACGCGCGCAAGGTGCTCGACTACGCCAAGGCTAACCACGTGGGCCGCGTCGCGTTCTGGTCCGCCGGTCGCGACAAGGGCTGTCCCGGCGGCGGGGTTTCGCCCACGTGCAGTGGAATCTCGCAGGCCACTTGGGAGTTCACGAACCTGTTCAAGACCTACACGGGCTGATCCACCCTGCAGAGCGAAGGCCGTTGCGGGAACTTCCGTCCCCGCAACGGCCTTCCTCATGCCGTCAAGACGCTCAGCAGGAGCTGCAGCATCCGCAGCCCGGACCCGTGCAACCGCCACAGCAAGAACAACCACCCATGGTGCCCACCTCCGATGTTGAGCGATCAAGCCTTTCGGACAGTAAGGCCGCTCGAACGCTGCGTGACACCACCGCCAGGGTGATTAGGCTGCCACGATTGGCTTGTCCTCCGCCCGAGGACGGAGCTCACCTGGCTCACGCCAGGCAATTCCTGCTTCCTGTCCCACAAGCGGGAGTTCGCGACAGTTGCCTCGACGGCTCGCGCCGGCTCGGTCTGACACCGTCTCCACAGGCTGCGACCGCCAGCCCGGCGGCCAGGATGTTCTTCGCCGCGTTCACGTCTCGGTCGTGCACCGCGCCGCATGGACAGGTCCACGTCCGCACGCTCAACGGCAAGTCCCCGACCAGCTGCCCGCATGTCGAGCAGGTCTTGGAAGACGGGAACCACCGATCGATCGTGATCACCTCGCGGCCGTACCACGCAGCCTTGTACGTGAGCATGCGACGTAGCTCGGACCATGAGGCATCAGAGATCGCAGCCGCCAGCGAACGACTGCGCAGCATGCCGCGCACGTTCAGATCCTCGATCACGATCGCTTGGTTTTCGCGAACGAGCCGAGTGCTCAGTTTGTGCAGCAAGTCGCGCCGCTGGTCGGCGATGCGCACAGCCAGCCGCGCCACCTTGCGGCGGGCTCTCCGCCGATTGGCCGATCCCTTCTGCTTCGCGACGAGAGCACGCTGCGCCTTTGCCAATCGCTGCTGGAGCTTCTTCTCATGCCGAGGATTGGCGATCTTCTCCCCTGTGGAGAGGGTCACCAGTGCACTCAGTCCGACGTCAACCCCCACAGCGGAGGTGACAGGCGGGTAGCGATCCACACCGGTCTCGACCAGAATCGACACGAACCAGCGTCCAGCGCTGTCGCGGCTCACAGTGACGGTAGAGGGTTCGGAGCCCTCCGGCAGTGGCCGAGACCAGACGATCGCCAGCGGTTCGACCATCTTGGCCAGCGAAAGCCGGCCATCACGCCAGCGGAACGCCGATCTCGTGTACTCCGCTGACGCACGAGATCTCTTGCGCGACTTGAATCGCGGATGACGTGCTCGTTTGGCGAAGAAGTTTCCGAAAGCGCTGTTCAAATGCCGCAGCACCTGTTGCAACGGCACGCTGGACACGTCACGGAGGAACCCCAGTTCCTCCGTCTTCTTCCACTCCGTGAGCATGGCCGACGTGTCGTTGTAGGTGATCCGCCGCCGTTCGCAGTTCCACGCGGTGGAGCGAGCAGCCAACGCCATGTTGTAGACCAGACGCACACAGCCGAAGGTGCGCGACAACTCCGCCGCTTGCCCCTCGGTCGGGTAGAAGCGGTACTTGAACGCCCGCTTCACCTCCGTCTTGACCACAGCCCGCATTGTCGCAAAACCCCTGGAGTGACGAATGAATGGTCCTGCGGACATGCTGGCCGCCGACAAGGCCTCGTCCGGCCTCGGCATAGCGCTGATCGAGGTGCGCGACGGCTACGCGCGGCTGCGGATGACGGTCACCGAGAACATGATCAACGGCCACGGCATCGCGCACGGCGGCTTCGTGTTCCTGCTCGCCGACTCCGCGTTCGCCTACGCCTGCAACAGCGCCGGGTCCGTCACCGTCGCCGCCTCCGCCGACATCGACTTCGTCCTGCCCGCGCACGAGGGTGACGAGTTGGTGGCGGAGGCGGTGGAACGGACCCGGTTCGGCCGCAGCGGGATCTACGACGTCACGGTCAGGCGAGGGACTGAGATCGTGGCCGAGTTCCGCGGTCGCTCGCGGACGCTGCGCTCCTGAGGCCGATGAACTGCAGCACCGCGAAGCCGAGCACCGCGAGCCCCTGGGCGAGCACGAGTGCGACGCCGGCGTCGGTCAGCGGGAACCAGTCCATCGTCGCGGTGAGAACGCTGTCGAGCGCCCACACGCCGTTTCCGATGATGACGAGGAGAACGATTCGGCGGTCGGGAACGGCGCGGGTTCCCAGGAAGAACACGCCCACGCCGTAAACGACGCAGAACGAGCCGAGTCCGATCTGCCATCCCACCGGCATTCCTACTTCCGGGCGGATCAGCAGGGGCAGCAGGCCGAGGGCGAACGAAGCGACACCGTCGAGTTTCAAGGCGAATTTCAACATGGCCCGACGATCGCCCTCCCGACGCTGCCAAAGCCACGTCAAGCGCTGCCAACTCCTGCCATCAGGTCCGCCGCGACCAGGCGCGCGGCGGCGTTCTGCCAGTTGTGGAGGGTGCGCTCGGGCACCTGTGTCACGAACCACTGCAGTGCGCGGCGGTCTTCGGCGTCGAGGTCCTCGCGTTTGGTCCGGACCGAATACGGGCGGATTCCCTTGACGTAGTAGAAGTAGACGGCGTTGTAGTAACGCCATTCGTCGCTCGTGCCGAAATCGCCTTCCAACGGCTTCAGCCGTTGAATGCTCGCGAGCAGCATGCTCTTCAACTGCGCGGCCCGGTCCAAAGGCGGGCCTTCGTCGGTCAGGGCGATCAACGGGCTCGCGACGAGTTTCCCGAGATCGCCGTACTGGCTCAGCGCCTTGCGGGTCAGGCGGGCGAACTCGGCCTCGTCCTCGGTGACGAGCGGGCGCCTCTTGGGCAACGAGTCGGCGGCCTCGCGCAGTTCGGCTCGTTCGGCCGCGACGGCGGGCACGGCGAGACGGTCGGCCACGGACGCGAGGGGGTTCGCGAGCACCTGGACCGCGATCGCCGCCGCGACCGTCGTGAAGGCGAGCAGGTCGGGGCCGCCGAAGAAGACCACCTGCGAACCGAACAGCACCGCGGTGAAGGCGGAGATCACCAGCGACCGCAGCATGTCCGCGCGGATCGCCTCGCCCTCCTCGACGGCGTCCGTGACGGCGACCAGCACCCCGAACACGACGAGGTCGAAGCCGATCATCGGCAGCGTCACCACGTCCGGCAGGAGTTGCAGCAGGAAGGCGGCAGCCGAGAGGCCGAACATCACCCCTACGAGTGAAAAGTAAGCACGTTTCCTTATGGCCAGAGCCACGGATACGACCAAAGGGAGCAGCACGATCCACGGGAACCAGAACGACGCGGCGAAGAACACCACCGCCCCGCCGGTCCACCACCTGATCAACTCGGGCCTCGCGAGCAACAGGATCGCGCCCGTCCAGGCGAGCGCCGGCACCCCTACCACCACGGGATGTGGCACGACGACCGCCACCGAATAGCCGATCAGTCCCGCACCCGCCCACCACAGCAGCGGCTTGCGGGGATCGCGGGCGAGCAGGTAGAGCCCCAGCCACCAGGCGAGGCCGGAGACCAGCAGTGATAGGCCGAACACGGGTCAAAGCTAGCCCTACCTGCAAAACTGTTTCCCATGCCGGTAGAGCTGACGCTCCACAAAGCGGCCGAGGAGTTGCGACGAGGCGACCTCGCCAGCGTGCTTCGCGCACGTCAGCGCGTCGCCGGACTCGTGGGCACCTACCCGCGGCGGCTCGACCTCCGCGAACGCCTGGCCGAGGTCTACCGGGTGCTCGGCCAGCCGGCCCAGGCGGGCCGCTGGACCTATCTCTCCGACGAGCGCGACCCCGAGGAGCTCCAGGCGTTCGAACACGCTTACCGGCGCGCTGACGCCCGTCTGGTCGCGCTCTCATGGCAGGGCCGCATCGACGAGGCACCGACCGAGACCGCGCGCACGCGCCTCACGTCGTTGCACCAGGACGCCCAGCTGGAGCTGCAGCGCGAGCTCGACGCGACGCCGGACCAGGAGACGTCCTGGGGCGCCTGCCTGATCGTCATGGTCGGCGGCACGTTCGTCCTGGTGTGTTTCATCCTGGGCATCGTGACTCTCGTGCAGTTCTTGTGGAAGCTGGTCTCATGAGAACGCTGTCGCAGTACGTCCGCCGCACCCCGATCATGCGCGTCACGGTCGACGGGCGCCCGCTCGTGCTCAAGCTCGAGCACCTCCAGCTCACCGGGTCGTTCAAGCTGCGCGGCGCCGTCAACACCCTGCTGTCCCTGAACGTCTCCGAGGTCGTCACCGCGTCGGGCGGCAACCACGGCATCGCCGTCGCGCAGGCCGCCCAGCTCCTCGGCGCGCACGCCACCGTGTTCGTCCCGGTGACCGCGCCCGAGACCAAGACGAGGCGCATCGAGGCGTTGGGCGCCAAGCTGATCCGCCACGGCGCCAACTACTCCGAGGCCGCCGCGGCCGCCCGTGAGCTCGACCTGCCCTACATCGAGGCGTACAACGCGCTCACGGTCATCGAGGGCCAGTCCACGGTGACCCAGGAGATCGTCGAGGACGCCCCGGACGTGGACACGATCTTCGTCGCGGCCGGCGGCGGCGGACTGGTCTCCGGTGCCGCGCTGGCGTCCGGCGGACGCCACATCATCGCCGTGGAGCCGGAGAACTGCTGCGCGGTGCACAACGCTTTGGAGGCAGGCGAACCCGTCGACTCCGTGGTGGACTCGGTGGCGGCGGACGGTCTGGGCGCCACCCGCGCGGGCTCGTTGGCGCTGGAAATCCTTCAGCAGCACAAGGTTTCTTCACTGCTGGTGCCGGACGCGGAGATCCTCTCGGCACGCGACCGCCTGTGGGAGGAGTTCCGGATCGCCGTCGAACCGGCAGGCGCGACGGCGTTCGCGGCGTTCCTCAGGGGCGGCGTGACGACTGAGCTGCCCTGCGTGCTCCTGTGCGGAGCGAACTCGGAGTGGCGTCCCAGCTAGTCCGCCGGAACCGGCGCGCACCCAGCCTGCGCAACGGTGACACCACCCAGACCGGCATGTCGTCGCGACGGGCCTGCCCGCTCAGCTTCCGCCGGTCCGCTGGACTGACGAAGCACCGAAACGCGGTGCGAGCCCGCGCGGCGAGGTCGAACTCCGTGTCAATGAACGTCACGCGGCGAACGCTAGATCCGCTTTCCCGGCGCTACAACCGAATTAGCGGGTCGCGTCGATGGTTGCGCTGGCCAGGACGATGTCGCCCGCCGCGTCCTCGCGGTAGATCGCCACGGCCTGGCCGGGCGCCACGCCCTTCAGCGGCTCCCGCAACTGGACCCGCAGCACGCCGTCGACCAGTTCGGCGACGGCGGGCGCGGTGCCGCCGTGCGCGCGCACCTGGGCGACGCACTCCACGGGCCCGTCGAGCTCGACGTGCGCGACCGGTGCCGACGCCGAGATCTCCGTCACCGCGAGCTTCTCGACCGCGCCGACCCGCACGTTGCCGGACACCGGCTCCAGCGCCAGCACGTACCGCGGGCGGCCGTCTGCGGCGGGACCGTCGAGACCGAGGCCCTTGCGCTGCCCCACGGTGAACTCGTGCACGCCCGCGTGCCGGCCCAGCACCGCGCCGGTCGCGTCGTCGATCAGCAGACCCGGCTTGGTCTCCATGCGGCCCGCCAGGAACTTCTGCGTGTCGCCGTCCGGGATGAAGCAGATGTCGTGGCTGTCCGGCTTCTTCGCGACCGACAGGCCGCGCGACGCCGCCTCGACGCGGACCTCGTCCTTCGTCGTGTCACCGAGGGGGAACATCGCGTGCGAGAGCTGCTCCTCGGTCAGAGAGGCCAGCACGTACGACTGGTCCTTGCCGAGGTCGGCGGAGCGGCGCAGCTCGGGACGGCCGCCGACCATCTCCAGCCGCGCGTAGTGGCCGGTGCAGACGGCGTCGAAGCCGAGCGCGATCGCCTTGTCCAGCAACGCCTCGAACTTGATCCGCTCGTTGCAGCGCAGGCACGGGTTCGGCGTGCGGCCGGCCGCGTACTCCGCGACGAAGTCCTCCACGACCTCTTCGGTGAAGCGCTCGGCGAAGTCCCAGACGTAGAACGGGATGCCCATCAGGTCGGCGGCACGACGGGCGTCGTGCGCGTCCTCGATCGTGCAGCAGCCGCGTGCGCCCGTGCGCAACGTGCCGGGCTTCGCCGACAACGCCAGGTGCACGCCCGTCACGTCGTGCCCCGCTTCGACGGCCCGTGCCGCCGCCACCGCGGAATCGACACCGCCGCTCATCGCCGCGAGGACCTTCACTGCTTGACCACCTTCCGGGAACGCCTCATGCCTGCCAGTCCTGCCGTACGCGCGCGCTCGACCACCGGGCCAATGACCGCCGCGAGTTTTTCAACGTCCGCGTGCGTCGACGTATGCCCGAGGGAGAACCTCAGAGATCCGCGCGCCAACGCCGGTTCGACGTCCATCGCCAGCAGGACGTGCGAAGGCTGCGCGACGCCGGCCGTGCACGCGGAGCCCGTCGAGCACTCGACGCCCTGCGCGTCGAGGAGCATCAGCAGGCTGTCGCCCTCGCAGCCGGGGAACGTCAGGTGCGCGTTGCCGGGCAGGCGATCGACCGGGTCGCCGTTGAGGACCACGTCCGGCACGACGGTGCGCACCGACGCGATGAGCTCGTCCCGCAACGCCGCGATCTCCACGGCCCGGGAGGCCTGTTCGTCCACCGAGATCCGCACCGCGCGGGCCAGGCCGACGATCGACGGCACGTCCAGGGTGCCGGACCGCACGTCGCGCTCCTGGCCGCCGCCGTGCATCAACGGCGTGCACTTCACGTCGCGCGCGAGCAGCAGCACGCCCACGCCGTACGGGCCGCCGACCTTGTGGCCGGTCATGGTCAGCGCGGAGGCGCCGGACGCGGCGAAGTCGACCGGGATCGCGCCCACGGCCTGCACGGCGTCCGTGTGGAACGGCACGCCGCGCTCGGCGCACACGCGGGCGATGTCGTGCACGGGGTTGATGGTGCCGACCTCGTTGTTCGCCCACATCGTGGTGACGAGCGCGACGTCGTCGTCCAGTGCCTCGGCGACCGACTCCGCCGACACCCGCCCGAAGCCGTCGGTGGGCAGCCAGGTGACCTCGGCGCCCTGGTGCTCCAGCCACTCGACGGCGTCGAGCACGGCGTGGTGCTCCACGGCGGAGGCGAGCACGCGACGACGGCCGCGGGCCCAGTACATGCCCTTGACCGCGAGGTTGTCGCTCTCCGTGCCGCCGCCGGTGAACAGCACCTCGGACGGCCGGGCGCCCAGGGCGTCGGCGATGTTCTCGCGGGCCTCCTCGACGGCGCGGCGCGCCCGCCTGCCGGAGGTGTGCAGCGACGAGGCGTTGCCCGTGGTGGACAACGCCTCGGTCATGGCCGCGACCGCCTCGGGGTGCATGGGGGTCGTGGCCGCGTGGTCGAGATAAGCCATCAGGGCTCAAGGGTAGCCCGCATGCGGGGCCCGGTCAGAATCGCTCCCACCACCGCCAACGCCGCCATCGACAGGTTGAGCACCACCACGCCCGCGGTGGGCGCCGTCGCCAGGACGAGCACACCGCCGAGTCCGATCATGGTCGCGGAGAAGAGCATGTCCGAGATCTGCAGCGCGGCGGAGTTGAAACCCCGGTCGGCCTCGGGTGATGCGGCCATCATCAGCACGCCGACGCTGGACGTCGCCATGCCCATGCCCGCGCCCGCCACGGCCCACAGGACCGGTGTGAGGAAGGCGGGACCCCACGTGGGTGCGATGAGCGTCACGGCCGCGACACCGCCGGCCACGAACAGGAACCCGGTGCGCACGAGCGTGTGGCGTTCGATCTCGGGGTGCCGCGACGCCCACATCGACGCGCCCGCCCAGCCCAGCGCGCTCAGCGTGAGCGGAATGCCCGCTTCGAGCGGCGAGTAGCCGTGCACGACGCTCAACGTCAGCGGGATGAAGCCCTCGACCGCGAAGAACGTGCCCGCGAGCAGGCCGCGCGCCAGGATCGTGACGGGAAGGCCGCGCCGGGCGAGGAGCGTGCCCTTGGGCAGCAGAATCCGCAGTGCGGGAGCGATCAGCAGCAACGCCACCGCGATCAGCCACCACGTGCGGTGCTGCAGCCCCCAGCTCAGACCTGCCACGCCCAGCCCCACGGCCACCGCGGCGAGCGGCAGGTACTTCCTCGTCGGCGGGGTCTCGGCGTGCGGGGGGACCTTCCTGAGCACCGGCACGAGCAGCACGATGCCGAGAAGCACCAGCGGGATGATCGCGAGGAACACCCACCGCCAGCTCAGGTGCTCGGTCGCCCAGCCCGCGACCGCCGGCCCCACCAGCGACGGGATCACCCAGGCCGCGGACAGCGCGCCGAACACGGCCGGCCGGCTGTCCTCGGGGTAGGCGACCGCGATCAGCACGTACACGGCGACGATCAGGAAGCCCACGCCGAAGCCCTGCAGCACCCGGCCTGCGAGCAGCACCGCCATGTTCTCGGCGACGCCCGCGACCACGAGCCCGGCGAGGAACAGCACCACGCCGATCAGGATCGACGGCTTGGGGCCCCTGCGGTCCGAGAGCCGTCCGGAGAAGACCGTGGCCATGACGCTCGCCGCGAGGTTCGCGAGGAACGGCCACGCGTACAGCGCCTCGCCTCGCAGCTCGCGGACCATCGTGGGCATCGCCGTGCCGACGCCCATCGCCTCGAAGGCGAAGAGCGTGACCAGCAGGAGGATCCCCGTCGTGGGCCAGCGGCGTTCAGGCGACCAGAGGCGTGATGGTGCGGGCTCGGTGAGTGTCACCTGTAGATGGTGCAATCTCCAGTTCGGTCGAGGTCAAGCGGTTTGATTGCTCTTCGGCAAGTTTCGCCAGTTCGCGCCGGGTTCCGGCGCGTCCGGGAGCGATCTCGTCCAGCACGTGGACCTCGACGACCAGATCGCGGACCTTGAGCACGCGGCGGATCGAGTCGACCAGCGTGTCGGTGCCGATGAACGCCGGCTGCGTCGTCAGGTGGTCGCCGATCCGGTAGCGCAGCACGATCGGCCGCACCGGCACACCGGCGTCGAGCGCGGCCTGGAACAGCGCCGGCTTGTAGTGCCCGGACGCGAGTCCGCACCACGTCGTTCCCTCGGCGTGGATGCCGACGGCGCTGCCGTTGCGCAGCGTGGTGGCCAGCTCGTCGACCGTCCTGGGCAGTTCGCGGAGCTTCTCGCGGTCGAGGTAGACGGTGCCCGCGGCCGTGATGATCGGCCCGAGCACCGGCCAGCTCTTGATGTCCTTCTTCGCCACGAGCTTGATCGGCTGCACCGAGTCGATCGCGAGCTCGTCGAGCCACGACACGTGGTTGCTCGCGACGAGCACACCGCGTTTCGGCACCGCCTGGAACCTCCTGGCGCCGTGCACCTCCAGCCTCACCCCGAACGCCCGGAGCACGGCGTGGAACCACAGGCGCACAACGCTTTCGCGCTGCCTGCTGGGCAGGAGCAGCGCGAGGGCGATCCACGCGCCGCAGAGGATCGCGGTCACCGCCGTGACCGCCCGCCAGGTCTGGCGGAACCTGCCGACCTCGTCCGGTGCGCTGCCGACGCACCCGTCACCACAGGGCGACGCGGGCATCCAGGCGTGACTCATGGTGTCTCCCCCAGGAAGAACTTCAGGTAGCGCTGATCCATGTGGTCCATGCCGAGCAGGATGAAGAGGTCGGCGACGCCGAAGTCCGCGTCGAGCGCGGGCCGTCCGCAGATCTTGGCGCCGAGCCGCAGGTAGCCCTTGAGCAGCGGCGGCAGCACGGTCTTCTCCGGCCGCGCGACCGCGTCGACGTCCCACGGGTTGTGCGGCGTGACGCGGTACTGCTCGGGCGCGTAGTGCTTGGCGTGCACCGTGTCCCAGACACCGGCCGCGAGGCTGCCACCGTCGTGCAACGGGATCGACGCGCACCCGACGAGCCACTTGTGGCCGCTCAGCAGCATGTAGCGCGCGATGCCGGCCCACACGAGGCTGACGACGGCACCGTTGCGGTGGTCGGGGTGCACGCACGAGCGGCCGGTCTCGACCGTCGAGGAGCGGATCGGGTCGAGGTTGCCGAGGTCGAACTCGCCGTCGCCGTACAGCCTTCCGGCCTCCC
Source organism: Lentzea sp. NPDC058436 (assembly GCF_042721515.1). Lineage (NCBI taxonomy): Bacteria > Bacillati > Actinomycetota > Actinomycetes > Pseudonocardiales > Pseudonocardiaceae > Lentzea > Lentzea sp. NPDC058436. Next base: position 52,314 of record NZ_JBHXLF010000025.1, on the reverse strand, counting down.
TGGCGCGCTCGGGAGGCAGCATCCGGTAGCCGCCGACGATCTCGCCGTTGCGGTCGTCGCGCACCACGAGGTGGTCGCAGTACTGGTCGAACTCGTCGACGTCGTGGCCGGGCACGCCGGTGTGCAGCGTCGCCCCCATCTCACCGGCGAACACCTCGTAGCGCAGTCTCTGCGCGGCGACGACTTCTTCGCTGTCACGGGCGACGAGGAGGGAGTAGCGGGGTGCGTCCGCGTCCTGCTGGACGGGGGTGCTGACAAGCAGTTCCGGCTGCGTCATGCGAACCAGGGTGAAGCCGGGTCGGCTAATCGCAGCAGGTCAGAACGATGACCGGTCAGTGGCAGGTGGGTTAACCCCTGGTTGTCCGCGCCACGACCTGGGTGATTTGCGCGCTTTCCGTTCCCGGACAAGACGAACGGCCGCCCCACCGCGGTGGAACGGCCTTCCGTCGAGCGGGAGTGCTCAGCCCTTGCGCTTCTTGACGTCCTCGGTCAGCTGCGGCGCGACGTTGAACAGGTCGCCCACCACACCGAAGTCGGCGATCTCGAAGATCGGGGCCTCGGGGTCCTTGTTGACCGCGACGATCGTCTTCGAGGTCTGCATGCCCGCGCGGTGCTGGATGGCACCGGAGATGCCCAGCGCCACGTACAGCTGCGGCGAGACCGTCTTACCGGTCTGGCCCACCTGGAACTGGTGCGGGTAGTAGCCGGAGTCGACGGCGGCGCGCGAGGCACCGACGGCGGCACCGAGCGAGTCGGCGAGCTCCTCGACGACGGAGAACTTCTCGGCGGAACCGACGCCGCGGCCACCGGAGACGACGACCGAGGCCTCGGTCAGCTCCGGGCGGTCGCCACCGACGACGGTCTCGCGCGAGGTGACGCGGGCGGACTTGGCGGCGTCCACGGAGACGGAGACCGACTCGTCGAGGACGGCGTCCGCGGCGGACTCCTCGGCCTCCACGCCGCCGGGGCGGACGGTGATGACCGGGGTGCCCTTGCTGACCTTCGCCTTGACGACGAACGCGCCACCGAAGATGGACTGCACGCCGGTGCCGTCGGCCTCGACGTCGACGACGTCGACCAGCCAGCCGGAGTCGATGCGCACGGCGAGGCGGCCCGCGACCTCCTTGCCCTCGATCGTCGCGGAGACGAGCACCGCGGACGCGTTCGGGGCGAGGGCGGCGAGAGCGTCGACCTTCGGGGTGACGAGGAAGCTCGCGGCGTCGTCGGACTCGACGGCGTACACCTTGGCGGCGCCGTACCTGCCGAGCGACTCGCGGATCTTGGACGCGGTGCCGGCGGCGCCCACGACCACGGCGGACGGGGTGCCGAGGCGGCGCGCGGCCGTCAGCAGCTCGTAGCTGACCTTCTTGACCTCGCCGTCGACGTGGTCGACCAGGACCAGTACTTCAGACATGACTTCCCCTCCCTCAGATGAGCTTCTGGCCGACGAGGTACTCGGCGATCTTGGAACCGCCGTCGCCACCGTCCTCGACGCGCTGACCCGCGCTGCGCGGCGGCTTCGGCGAAGCCTCCTGCACCTGGGTGTACGCGCCGGACAGGCCGACCTCGGAGGCGTCGATGCCCAGGTCCGCCACGGTGAGCGTGGAGACGGGCTTCTTCTTCGCGGCCATGATGCCCTTGAAGGACGGGTAACGCGGCTCGTTGATCTTCTCGGTCACGGAGACCACGGCCGGGAGCGAGGCTTCGAGGAACGCGACGCCCTCGTCGGTCTCGCGCTCGCCCTTGATCGTGGTGCCCTCGACGGTGACCTTGCGCAGCTGGGTGACCTGCGGCAGGCCGAGCAGCTCGGCGAGGATGGCCGGGACAGCGCCCGCGCGGCCGTCGGTCGCCTCGTTGCCCGCGATGACCAGGTCGACGTTCTCGACCGTGCCGATCGCCTTCGCGAGGACCTTCGCCGTCGCCAGGACGTCCGAACCGTGCAGAGCCTCGTCGCTCACGTGGATCGCCTTGTCCGCACCCATCGACAACGCCTTGCGAATGGCGTCGGTGGCGCGGTCCGGACCCATCGCGATCACGGTGACCTCACCGCCGTGGGCCTCCTGCAGCTGCAGGGCCTCTTCGACGGCGCGCTCGTTGATCTCGTCGAGCACGGCATCCGCGGACTCGCGGTCAAGGGTGTGGTCGGCGTCGGTGAGCTTGCGCTCGGACCAGGTGTCAGGCACCTGCTTGACCAGGACAACAATGTTCATAGGTCCTCTTCGACCTCCTGCGGACGGGCGGCGACGCTTGCGCGGAGGACTTCAGAACCGCGCCGCCGGGTGTTCAGAACCCTGCCATCACCCGGATGTTACCCGCCAGTAGCACGCCTGCAAACAGCAGCAAGCACCCCGCTAGCGTGACAGTTATCACCGGTTAACGCCACCATTTGAGATGTAACCCATTCGGGGGTCTAGGCTGCGCTGACATGTACCGGCGAGTAGCTATTGTCACCGACTCCACGGCCTGTCTCCCGGCGCAGCTGACCGATCGACTCGGAATCGAAGTGGTGCAGATCCAGGTGCGGATCGGCGACCACACCGACGACGAGTCCCGCATCCCCGTTCCCGACCTGGTCTCGGCCATGCGTTCGAACGTGCCGGTCTCGACGATCCCACCCGATCCGGGCGCGTTCTTCTGGACGTACAACGAACTGGCCGCGCAGGGCGTTCGCTCGATCGTGTCCGTGCACGTGTCGAGCCGCCAGTCCGCGACGGTCGAGGCCGCCCGCGAGGCCGCCGCCAAGGTCCGCGTGCCGGTGCACGTCGTCGACACGCACACCTGCGGGATGAGCATCGGTTACGCCGTCCAGGCCGCCGCGAAGGTCGCCGAGGCTGGCGGCAGCGTCGAGAAGGTGCTCGCGACGGCCCAGCGGCGGTTCGACAGATCCACCGAGCTGATCTACGTCGACACCCTTGAGTACCTGCGCCGCGGCGGCCGCATCGGCGCCGCCGCCGCGATGGTCGGGGGCATGCTGTCGATGAAGCCGCTGCTGACCATGGCCGACGGCCAGATCACCCCGCTCGACAAGGTGATCGGCGCCGACCGCGCGCTCAACCGGATGATCGACATCGCGATCAAGCGCGCGGGCACCGACACCGTGGACGTCGCCGTCGAGCACTTCGACGCCGAGGAGAAGGCCTCGCGGCTGCTGCGGACGTTGCGGCGCAAGGTCCCCAACGTCCGCCAGTTCATGTTGACGCAGGTCAGCTCGGCCATCGGCGCCCACGTCGGGCCAGGTGCGTTGGGGATCACCGTTTCGCCGGTGTGACCGTCGGGAACTCCGGGTGCGGTTTCGTCCGTTGAAATGGACGTAACGGACACCTGGAGGACCGATGGCCGGCTTCATGGACAAGATCACCAGGTTCCTGCGCAGCCCGCAGGGCCACAAGCTGCAAGCCAAGGCTCGGCAGATGGCGCAGGACCCGCGCAAGCGCGCACAGGCCGAACAGCTGCTGCGGAAGTTCCGCGGCAAGAAGCACTAGTTCCCGAAGAGCGCGTTCAGCTCGCCGTAGCCCAGCCCGTCGCTGGTGCTGTCGTACGTGCCCTTCACCAGCAACTCCTCGGCGGCCTTCTTGGCCACCGCGTAGGCGGCCGACGCCAGCGCGGTGCCGACGCTGATCCTGGCGGCGCCCGCGGTCCCCAGCTCGTGGACCGCGGGCGCGCCCGGCCCGGCCAGCACGTTGAGCGGGGCGTCGATCGCCCTCGCCAGCTCCTCGACCGACGCCAGATCGGTCACACCCGGCACGAAGATGCCGCTGGCCCCCGCCTCCAGATAGGCCCGCGCACGGTCGATCGCCAGCTGCAGACGACCTTCGGGCTCCCCGATCCCGCGCAGGAACACGTCGGTCCGCGCGTTGATGAAGAGATCCGGCGCCGCCGCCCTGGCCGCCGCGAGCCGCTCCTGCTGGTCCCCGACCTCGCGCAGCCCGGCGCCGTGGCCGTCCTCGATGTTGACGCCGGACGCCCCCGCCTCGACGACGGCCCGCGCCGTGTCCCCGACCTGCGCCGCGTCCTCGCCGAAGCCCGACTCGATGTCCGCGCTCACCGGAACCCTGACCGCCCTGGCGATCCGGGCGATGAGACCGATGGCCAGTTCGCGGTCGAGCGCGTCACCGTCCGGGGCGCCGAGGCTCCACGCCACACCGGCACTCGTGGTGGCGACGGCCTTGGCGCCGGCCGCCTCGACGATGAGGGCGGACGCCACGTCCCAGGCGTTGGGGAGGGCGAGCGGGCCGGACTGGTGGAGGGCGTGGAAGAGCTTGGTGCGGTCAGCGACAGAAGTCATGAACGATTGATATCAGCGGGCGGCGGCGCGGTCCGGCGGATTCCGGACAGGAACCGACGACTTTCCGACATGGCACCGGATTCGTTCGGGTGAGCCGGCTTCGCCTGCGGCGCCGTTCGCGCCTCAGTTGCTGCCGGCCTTGCGGCGCACCTCTTCGAACGTCCTGAGGTAGCGCTGCCGGAAGTCCTCGCGCTCCACCCACGTCGTGTGCTCGGCGGGCTGGGGCGAGGCGGGCGGCGGAAGCGTGGCGCGCGTGACGGGCGGCGCGGACGGCTCCGGCGCGGGCTGGACCTCGGGCTCCGGCGGGGACTCGACCTGGGCCTCGGGCTCAGCTGTGGGCTCGGATCGGGTCACGGGCTGGGCTTGGGGTTCAGGCGGCAGTTCGGGTTGTGCGACCGGCTCGTGCTCCTCGGCGGGCCCCGAAGTGTCTGCGACCCCAGGAATGTCAGTGCTCGCCGCTACGCTCGATTCGGGGGCTTCGACAACCCCCAAGGGGGGATCGAGGTCCCCATCCCGATCGTATCGAGCGGCACCGACAGTTTTCGGCTCAGCACGCTCGGCCAGCCGCGCCAGCGCCGGTTCCTGGTGCGGCAGCCCGACCACCGGGTTGCGGTGGATCGGCCGCGTCTCGTAGTCGGCGTCCACCGGCTCGACAGTCACGGGCTTCTCCACCCACGTCCGGTCGACCGGCGCCTCCGACGGCGCGGAGACGTCCGACGCGGCCGACGCGGCCTCCTCGCGGCGCCGCACCAGCACGTACATGAGGGCCGCCCCCAACGTGAAGGACAGCACGCACAGTCCGAAGACGATCCCGACTGCCCCTGCCATTGCCAAGGCTCCTAGTTCACGAGGACGTCGATCTGGGGTCCGAAGTCCGAGGGAGGGCCCCAGACGGGGTCCACGACCACCCGCGTGGTGATCACGCTGTCCACGCCCTGCTCAGCCAGGTACTGCCGCAGCAGGCCTGCCCGTTCCATCGCGAGCACGTCGCAGCGGTGCGACGCCGTCTCGCCGTTCCACGCGTGCGCCACCAGCGTCACCGAGCCGGTCACGTTGCGCAGCACGCCCGCCAGCGACCGCCGCACGTCCTCGCCGCGGCCCACCAGGGAAGCGGTGCCCGGCGCGAACGTGATGCCCTTGACCGCGTGCGACGTGAACAGCTCGCGCACGGTCTGCTGGGCGACGGCCGCCGGCACCATCAGCGGCGCCGGGGGTTCCATTCGCAGCGGTGCGACGAAGTCGGTGACCGGCACCGGGCCGGCCAGGACGACGGGCACCGCCGGCGAGGACGACAGCGCCGTCGTGAGTTCCTCGCCGTACACGGAGAACCCGAACGCCGTCACCGACGCCGGCACCATCAGCGCGCCGACGACGAGCGGGACCCAGCGCTTCACGATGCGGCCACCTGTTCCGGGATGTGCACGGGCGCAACGCGTTCCGCGGCCGCGGACAGGGCAGCGCGGGCGGCGGACAGTTGCGAGTGGACGGAGCGGCGCAGCTCGTGCAGTTCCGCGGTCCGGTCGGCGACCTCGGCGAGGCGGCGCTGCGCCTCACGGCTCGCCATCTTCACCACGAACTCCGAGCGCGCCCTGGCCAGCGCCTCCTGCTCCTGCAGGTGCTGCGCGACCTCGTTGGTGCGCCGGGTGGTCGTGAGCTCGAACAACTGCTGGGCCTGCTCGCGCTTGCGTTCGGAGTCGGCCTCCAGCGAGTTGCACTGCAGCGCGGTCTCCCGCAGCAACCTGTCCGCGTCGACCTGCGCCTGCTCGACGGCGTCGGCGCACTCGCGCTCCACCTCGTCGGCGCGCTGGCGGTGCTGGGCCTCCAGATCGGCGCCGCGGCGTTCCATCTCCAGCTCGCGGCGCTCCATGGCGGCGGCACGCGACGCGCAGTCCTGACGCGCGGCGTAGAGCTCGGCCTCGGCCTCGCCGCGCATGGCGGCGGACTCGCGTTCCGCACCGGCCCGCAGCGCGGCCATCTCGGCGTCGGTGCGCTCGCGGAGCTCCGTGCACTCGCGTTCGGCCTGCAGGTGCATCTCCGCGGTCTCGTCCTCGGCGAGGCGCAGCATGCGGTGCATCCGCTCGGTCGCGCTTGCGTGCGAACCGGACGTGGTCTCCAGGCGTTCGATCCTGGCGCGCGCCTCTTCCAGGTCCTGGCGCGTCATTTCCAGGAGCTTGCGCAAATCGGCGGCCTGCGCCAGCGCCTCGGCCCGGTCGAGGCTCGTGAAGCGCAGCTGCTCCTCGAGATTCTCGATGTGCTCGATGACCTGACGTCGATGAAATCCTCGGTAGACAACGTCGAAACCGGCGTGCAGCGGAACTAGTTCCTGCTCTTTTGCACCCATGGTCACCTACTCACTCAACCGGGCTGAAGATTGTGCGAGCTTACCCACGGCCGATGGGGTCAACCAGCGTCTAAAGTGGACGAACTTGTGTGCCGCAGCGCGTGGAATAATGGCTCTTTCCTGCACAAACAAGACGTCCCTAGATCAACACTCGACCGCGTCCAGTCACCCGATTGTGTCAACCGGGGCGCCATTCCGGGGTGTTCACTCCGTGCGTTCGCCGTGCACGGAAAGCAACCGCCCAGGCCTAGATCACACGAATTGCCATCCATCGGTCGTGGCTACTGCGATCACCCTTGGTTAACCTTCTCGTTCGTGTCCTCACGAGTAGCCGTCGTCACCGACTCGACCGCGTCACTCCCGTCCCGCCTGGCGGACCGGTTCGACATCATCACGGTCCCCATGCAGCTCAAGATCGGGTCGGAGCTGATCGACGAGGCCTACGTGCCGACCGACAGGCTGCTGCGGGCGATGGAGGCGCAGATCCCGATCACGACGCAGCCGCCGGCGCCGGACGCGTTCTTCTGGGCCTACCAGGACGCGTGGGCCAAGGGCGCGGAGACGATCGTCTCGGTGCACGTGACGCCGAAGCTCTCCCCCGCGACCGACGCCGCGAAGCAGGCCGCCGCGAAGTCGCGCGTGCCGGTGTTCATCGTGGACTCGCACTCGTCGGGCATGACGCTCGGTTTCGCGGCGCTCGCGGCCGCCCGGATCGTGCAGGGCGGCGGCAACGTCCAGAACGCGCGCAGCGTCGCCGAGCAGCGCGGCCGGGACGCCCACGTGCTCATCTACGTCGACACGCTGCACTACCTGCGCCAGGCGGGCAGGGTCAGCGCGGCGGCGAAGCTCTTCGGCGACGCGCTGTCGGTCAAGCCGCTGCTCACGGTCGTGAACGGCGAGGTGGAGCCCTTCGACAAGGTCGTGGGCCGTGACCGGGCGCTGACGAAGCTCGTGGACAAGGCCGTGGCGCTCGCCTACGGGCGCAACGTCGACCTCGCGGTCGAGCACTTCGCGGCCGAGAAGGAGGGCCACGAGCTGCTCCAGATGCTGCAGAAGCGGATCCCGCACGCCCGCGACGTGGTGTTGACGCAGGTCAGCGCGGCCATCGGCGCGAACGTGGGACCGGGCGCGCTGGCCGTCACCGTCTCGCCGTTCTGATCAGAGTTCCGCGACCTCTTCGGCCAGGAACAGCCCCGGATCGAACCCCAGCGGCGCGAGGTGCCCGGCGAGCTCCAGCGACAGAACGCCCTGCACGCGCGTCCAGAACGACAGCGCGCGATGCACCGTGGGCGCCGACGCCGGAAGAGCGCCCGCCCACCCTCGGTTCAGGCCAAGGACAACGTCGAACGGGGTCTTCGGCGGGTCGTCGGACTCCCCTGCGCAGACCTCCAGCAGCACCGTCAGGATCTCGTCCGAGATCGCGGTGATGTCGTCGGGCGCCTCGTAGCCGGGCACCGGCGTGCCGTAGATGAGCAGGTACCGCTGCGGGTCGCTCAGCGCCCACTCCCTGATGACCCCGGCGAGCGCCACCGCGGTCGTGCCCGCCTCGTGCGCGGCGCGGACGGTGTCGGCGAGGCTGCGGTAGGCGTCCCTGATGAGTGCGGTGATCAGCTCGTCGCGGCCGGCGAAGTACCGGTACAGCGCCGGCCCGGTCATGCCCATCTCCTTGGCGATGGCGTTGAGTGACAACGCTGTCACGCCGTTGGACGCGATCTGCTCCCACGCGTGCTTCTTGACCTCGTCACGCACCTGAGCCCGGTAGCGCTCACGCGGCTTCTGCGCCGACTCCGCCGTCATGGTTAGACCCTCTCACAGTTGTTATTGACAGTCACGGTCGTCTCGGTTTAGCTTCTGCATGTCACAACAGTTAGAGCCTCTAACCAACGCTACTGAGGCTAACGAACCGAAGGGGTTCTCTCATGACTCGCACGCGCATCGCCCTCTCAGTGGGTGCCGCACTGCTCGCCGTCACCGCGTGCCAGAGCGCGCCGTCCAGCTCTCCCGCACCGAGCAGCAGCGCGGCCGCACCGGACTCGGTGACCTGCGAGGGCCAGGGCATCAACCCCGCCGCCCAGCTGCACCACAGGACCGAGACCCGGATCAACGCACCGCTGAGCACGGTCTGGCAGGCGCAGACCGAGGTGGAAGGCTGGCCGGCCTGGCAGAAGGCCGTCACCAGCGCGAAGAGGCTCGACGAGGGCGAACTGCGGGCGGGTTCGCGGTTCGAGTGGACCACCCCGGCGCCCGCGACGCCGACCACGCCCGCCACCACGCTGAACATCACCTCGACCGTGCTCGGGGTGAGGACCGGCGAGTGCGTGCGCTGGAGCGGGCCCGCCGTCGGCGAGGGCCTGGGCATCGACGAGGGCGTCCACGTCTGGACGTTCACCGAGGTGGACGGCGGCGTCCTGGTCCGCACCGAGGAGAGCTGGACCGGCGCCCAGCTGGAGGCCGACCCGGCCACGGCCATCAAGATCCTCGCCCCCGGACTCGACTACTGGCTGGCCGACCTCAAGGCGGCCGCCGAGGCCCGTCCCGCGCAGAGGTGACGCCTGCGGCCGACGCTCGTCCCATCCAGAGCCGACGTCACGACCGGCGCCCGCCGCCCCCAAGACCGACGTCCGCTACCGAGGCCACCCGCCCCGGGCCGCCGCCGCGACCGAGGCCAGGCCTGCTCAGCCGAAGTCCGCGAGAACTCCCGCCCACCCAGAACCGAAATCCCCAACCAACGCCCGCCCCACCCACAACCGACCTCCGCCACGAAGCCGGACCAGCACCCCAGAGGGAGAAGACCATGTCCACCACCCCCGCCTCCACCACCGACCGCACGCCTGACAGCACCCCCGACCGCACCTCCGTCCACCCGTCCACCTCCACGCTGATCGCGGCCTGGGCCGTGCCCGTCATGGTGATCGGCCAGTTCGGCCTGCTGTCCGGCGTCCCGATCGCCGTCGTGCTCGTCGCGAGCCTGCGCGACGGCCGCTCGAAGGCCCTGCGCTGGTGGTCAGGGGCCCTGACACTGGCCTACGCCACGCCGTTGACGCTCTGGCTGACCGGGCCGAGCGAGGCACCCAGCCTGTCCAAGTACATGAGCCCGGCGACGACCGCGGCCCTCGCCGCGGCCGGTGTCGTCACCGCGATCGCGCACCAGGTAGTTCGCAGGCGGTCTACTCACAAGTAACCTGGCGGGCGTGACCCTCCCCCTGACCGGCGAACGCACGGTGCCCGGTATCGCGGAAGAGAACTACTGGTTCAGGCGCCACGAAGCGGCCTATCTGCACCTCATCGGCCACTGCGCGGACGCGGTCGTGCTGGAGGCGGGCTGCGGCGAGGGCTACGGCGCCCAGCTGATCCGCACGGTCGCGCGGCGGGTGGTCGCCCTCGACTACGACGAGCTGACGTCGCGGCACGTGTCGCGCTCGTACCCGCAGCTCGACGTGTTGCGCGGGAACCTGGCGTCGTTGCCGTTGCGCGACGGAAGTGTCGACGTCGTGGCGAACCTGCAGGTCATCGAGCACCTGTGGGACCAGGAGGGGTTCCTGGCGGAGTGCCGGCGGGTATTGCGTCCCGGCGGGAAGCTCATCGTGACGACGCCGAACAGGATCACGTTCTCACCCGGCCAGGACACTCCGCTGAACCCGTTCCACACCAGGGAACTCGCACCGTCCGAACTGGACGAGATGCTGCGCGGCGCTGGTTTTCGCGTTGACGAACTGACGGGGCTGCGTCACGGACGCAGGCTTGACACGCTCCTGAACGGACAGATCATCAACGCACAGGTCGAAGTCGCCCTGTCCGGTGCGCCGTGGCCGGTCGAGCTCAAGGAGGCTGTGGAGTCGGTGACGGTGGAGGACTTCGACATCACCCCTGACGACATGGACGCCTGCCTCGACCTCGTGGCCGTGGCGGTGCGCACGTGACCCAGCCGAAAACCTCAGAGGGCACGTTCTGCCTGGTCCTGCACAGCCACCTGCCCTGGCTCGCGCACCACGGCGCGTGGCCGGTCGGCGAGGAGTGGCTCTACCAGGCGTGGGCGCACTCGTACCTGCCCGTCGTGGACATGCTGCGGCGGTTCGCGGACGAGGGCCGCGAGGACGTCTTGACGCTCGGCGTCACCCCGGTCCTGGCCGCTCAGCTGGACGACCCGTACTCGTTGCGGGGCATGCACGACTGGCTCGGCAACTGGCACCTGCGCTCGCACTTCGCCGGGGAACGGCTGCCGGAGCTGTCGGCGTACGAGCACCGCGCGTCGTCTTGGGCGCTGGAGAAGTTCGAAACGCAGTGGCGGCACGGGTTCTCGCCCGTGCTGCGGTCCCTTGTGGACTCTTCGACGATCGAGCTGCTCGGCGGTCCTGCGACGCATCCGTTCCAGCCGTTGCTGGATCCGCGGGTCAGGGCCTTCGCGCTGCGGACCGGCCTGGACGACACCGCGCTGCGCGTCGGCCGTGCGCCGGAAGGGATCTGGGCGCCGGAGTGCGGTTACTCGCCCGGTATGGAGGCGGGGTACGCGGCGGCGGGTGTCCGGAGGTTCATGGTCGACGGGCCCGCGCTGCACGGCGACACGTCGTCCGCGCACCCGGTCGGGTCGTCGGACGTGCTGGCGTTCGGGCGCGATCTGGAGGTCTCGTACCGCGTCTGGTCGCCGAAGGTCGGCTATCCGGGTGATGCCGCGTATCGGGATTTTCACACCTACGACCACCCGACGGGCCTCAAGCCGTCGCGGGTGACGGGCAAGAACGTGGCGCCGGAGGACAAGCGTCCGTACGACCCGTTGCTGGCGCGTGAGGCTCTCGACAGGCATGTGGCCGATTTCGTGGAAACCGTCGTGCGACGGCTACGCGCGATCGACGGCGGGCTCGTCGTGGCGGCCTACGACACCGAGCTGTACGGGCACTGGTGGCACGAGGGTCCGTTGTGGCTGGAGGCCGTGCTGCGCGCGTTGCCGGAGGCGGGTGTGCGCGTGACGACGTTGCGCGGCGCCGTCGAGGCCGGGCACGTGGGGGCGCCGGTCGAGCTGCCGGCGTCGTCGTGGGGCAGCGGCAAGGACTGGCGCGTGTGGGACGGCGCGCAGGTCTCGGACATCGTGTCGTTGAACGAGTCGGTGCAGAAAGAGCTGCTGGGACTGGACTTCTCCTCCGACGTGAGGGATCCGGTGCTGGACCAGGCGGTGCGCGAGGCGCTGCTGGCGTTGTCGAGCGACTGGGCCTTCATGGTCACGAAGGACTCGGCCGCCGACTACGCCCGGTACCGCGCGAAGATTCACAGCGACCGCTTCAGCGAGCTCGCGGCGTTGGCGCGGAGCGGTCGTGGACTGGGCAGAGCAACGGAGCTCCGCGCGGCAGACGGCCCGTTCGGGCACCTGGACGCGCGAGGAATGGGGTAACGGGATGCGCGTGCTGATGTTGTCGTGGGAGTACCCGCCGGTGGTCGTCGGCGGGCTGGGCAGGCACGTCCACGCGCTCGCGACACAGCTGGCCGCGCAGGGGCACGACGTCGTCGTGCTGTGCCGCCAGCCCTCCGGCACCGACGCGATCACGCACCCGACGGTCGACGTGGTGAGCGAGGGCGTGCGGCTGGTCCGCGTCGCCGAGGACCCCGCGCACTTCGTGTTCGAGAAGGACCTCCTGGCGTGGACGCTCGCGATGGGCCACGCGATGACGCGCGCCGGCCTGGCTTTGGGTTCGTGGCGGCCGGACGTCGTGCACGCGCACGACTGGCTCGTCGCGCACCCCGCCGTGGCGCTGGCCGAGGCCTTCGAGGTGCCTCTGGTGGCGACGATCCACGCGACCGAGGCCGGCCGGCACTCGGGCTGGCTGTCGCACCCGCTGAACCAGCAGGTGCACTCGGTGGAGTGGTGGCTGGCGAACCGCGCCGACTCGTTGATCACCTGTTCGTCGGCGATGCGCGGCGAGGTGGCGCATCTGTTCGAAGTGGACACCGCCGACGTTTCCGTGCTGCACAACGGCATCGAGCCGGGCGGTTGGAAGGTGCGCGCGAAGGACGTCGGCGCGGCACGGCGCACGTACTCGCCGCACGGTGATCCGCTGCTGTTCTTCTTCGGCCGCATCGAGTGGGAGAAGGGCATCCAGGACCTGATCGCCGCACTCCCCCGCATCCGCCGCTTCCACCGCGGCACGCGCGTCGTCGTGGCCGGTGGCGGATCGCAGACCGAGTGGCTGCAAGACCAGGCGCGCAAACACCGCGTGCTGCGCGCCGTGGAGTTCGTCGGGCACCTCTCCGACAGGACTTTGGCGGCGTTGCTCACAGCGGCCGACGCCGTCGTGCTGCCCTCCCGCTACGAGCCCTTCGGCATCGTGGCACTGGAGGCCGCGGCCGCCGGCACACCCCTGGTCGCGTCCACCGCCGGCGGGCTCGGCGAGGTCGTGCTGGACGGGGTCACCGGACTGTCGTTCACCCCCGGTGACGTGGACGGACTCACCCGCGCCGTGCGCAAGGTGCTGTCGGATCCCCCGGCCGCCGCATCCCGTGCGCGGGCGGCGAAAGCCCGTCTGGCCACCGACTTCAACTGGGCCACGATCGCGTCCGACACGGCCTCCGTGTACTCGTCCGCCGTCGTGCGCGAGCCCCGCGTCCTCGGCCGCCCCAAGATCGCCACGGGCAATCTGTTCACCTAGATCCGCTACAGTCGCCGGTCCCGTTAACAAGAGGTGACCGAGGACTGAATGAAATACCAACGCTTCGTGGCGCTCGGAGACAGCTGCACCGAGGGCCTGGACGACCTGCTGCCCGACGGCCGGTACCGCGGCTGGGCGGACCGGGTCGCGTCCGCCCTGGACGCGCCGGGCTTCCGCTACGCCAACCTCGGCGTGCGCGGCCGCCGTCTCGACCAGATGCTGGTGGAGCAGGTCCCGTCCGCACGGGCGTTGGAACCCGACCTCGTCGTGCTCTTCGGCGGCGGCAACGACGTCATGTCCGGCGCCACCGCCGAGCAGTTGGAGCAACGGGTGGACGAGGTCGTGCGCGCCGTGACGTCGTTCGCGCCGACCGTCGCCGTGTTCACGTTGAGTGACATCTCGCACCGCATGCCGTTCGGCTGGCGCATGCGCCCACGCATCGAGGCTCTGAATTCCGCCGTGCGTGGTGCGGCTTCACGTCATGGCGCGATTCTGGTCGACGTCGAGGCCGACGAGTGCGTGCACGACTCGCGCTACTTCGGGCCCGACCGGCTGCACCTGTCGTCGTTGGGGCACAGGCGGTTGGCCGGCCACCTGCTGTCGACGCTAGGCATCCCGTTCGACCCGGCCTGGCTGACGCCGCTGGACGGCACGGCCGCGTCGGCGTCGGTGCTGGACCACTGGCGGTGGCTGCGCGACCAGGTGCTGCCCGTGGCGTACACGCGGACGCGGAACAAGCTCATCGGGCGGCAGCCGGGCGACGGTTTCGTGCCCAAGCGCCCGCAGCTCTCACCTCTGCGGGTCGCTCGCTGACGCGTCAGGCCGACGCGTCCTCCGCCCGCTTGGCCAGCGCGTCCTTGGCCTTGCGGGCCATGTCCGCGATGTCCGCACGCCGCTGCGCGTCAGCCTCGTAGTCGGCCCGCCGGTCCCGCACCACCCGAGCCGGCATCCCGACCGCGATCTTGAAGTCCGGGATGTCCCCGCGCACGATCGCATGCGCCCCGAGCACGCACCCACGCCCGACACGGGTACCGCGCAGCACCGTCACCTTGGCCCCGAGCCAGCAGTCAGGCCCGATCCGCACCGGCGACTTCACGATGCCCTGGTCCTTGATCGGCAGCGTGATGTCGTCGACCTTGTGGTCGAAGTCGCAGATGTAGACCCAGTCCGCGACCAGCGACGACGCGCCGATCTCGATGTCGAGGTAGCAGTTGACGGTGTTGTCCTTGCCGAACACGACCTTGTCGCCGATGCGCAGCGAACCCTCGTGGCAGCGGATGGCGTTGCCGTCGCCGATGTGCACCCAGCGGCCGATCTCCAGGCGGCCGAAGCCGGGGCGGGCCATAACCTCGACGCGCTTGCCGAAGAACACCATGCCGCGCAGCACGACGTGCGGGTTGAGCAGGCGGAACTTCAGCAGCCGCCAGTACCGCACGAGGTACCAGGGGGTGTAGGCGCGGTGGCGCAGCACCCAGCGCAGGGAGGCCATCGTGAGGAACCGCGCCTGCATCGGGTCACGGCGCGACCTGCGCCAACGCGTCCAGACGGGTGCGCCCCACATCGAAGTCATGCCGGGACTTTAGACCGGGGCAGCGGGACCGAGCAGCTCAGTCCTCCCCTTCGCGGACGTCCTTTCCCGACTCGACGAACGCCTTGAAGTCCTCCATGTGCCGCAACGACTGCTTGCGGAACGTGCCGGGCATCAGGGCCCCCACCAGCCGCATCACCACGCCGCTGAACCGGTACTCGTTCTCGCTCACCCAGAGCGTCGTCTCCGGGCCGGCCTCGGTCAGCCGTTCGCGCGCGGCGCTCCACATGCCCTGACCGGCGATCTCGCGTTCGAAGTGGACGACGGTGTCCGCCGGGATGTCGTGCAGGTCCGCCGGCTCCCTGCGGGTGATGGTCTCGGTGGCCTCGAAGGTCTGGTTTCCCGACCGCAGCACGACCCTCGACTGAGTGCCGACCTCGCCGTGCTGCCCGTTCAACGGCTCGTGCGTCACGAGGCCGCGCAGCCACTTCGGCATCTGTGCCGGGTCGGACAGCAGCTGGACCGTCTTCTCCCTCGGCGCGGCGATCTCGATCGAGACGGTGTACTTCATGCGCGGCACTCTAACTTCGGCTGACGGGGTGCGTCTCGGGCAAGCTGGCGGCATGGCGACTCCTCTCATCATCGACACCGACCCCGGCGTCGACGACGCGTTCGCGATCGCGCTCGCTGCCCGCAGTCCCGAGGTCGAGCTGAAGGGGCTGACCACGGTCTTCGGCAACGTCGGGCTCGACCTCACGACGGCCAACGCGTTGCGGTTGCTCGCGCATCTCGGGCGGACGGACGTGCCGGTGGTCAGGGGCTCGGAAGGGCCCGGTGGGGCCGCGGACGTGCACGGTGAGGACGGGCTCGGCGGGCAGGCGCTCACGTTGCCGGAGAACCCCCGGGGCATCCGCGGTGACGACGTCGTGCGGTTCTTCGCCGACACCATCACGCCGGACACCGTGGTCGCGGCGATCGGGCCGCTCACGAACATCGCCGCCGCGCTCGACGCCGGGGTCGAGTTCCCGCGGCTGGTCGTCATGGGCGGTGGGCTCGGCATCGGCAACATGACGCTGCGGGCCGAGTTCAACTTCTGGGCCGACGCGAAGGCGGCGCGGACGGTCATCCGCAAGGGCAACCCGGTCGTCGTGCCGCTCAACCTCACCCAGCGGTGCATCGCGGACACCGAGTTCCTCGCCAACGTCGACCCGGTGCTGAGCAACCTCACCGGCACGTACCGGGCCTACCTGGCCGCGCACAAGGACCAGAACCACTCCGACCGCGAGGAGGGCATCCTGATCCACGACGCGGTCGCCGTGGCGGAGGCGGTCGTGCCCGGCAGCCTCACGCTCAGGACGCACGGTCTCGACATCGACGACGAGGGCGCGCTGGTCGGGGGAAAGCACCAGGTAGAGGTGGCGGAGGACTGCGATTGGCCCGCGCTGAGGGCCTTCATGGAGCAGCGCTTGTCCGTTTGACGACAACTTCGGGTTGCTCTCTGGGGTTGCGCGGGCACGGTAAGTAGGGTCCGCGACCATGCAGCGAAGAGTCCTCACGACAGCTGCGGTAGTGGCGGCCATGACGTTCGGAGTGGTCCCTGCCTCCGCTCAGCCCCAGATCCAGGTGGTGCCGGATCCGGCAGCACATGTGAACCCGTTCATCGGCACGACCAACCTCGGGAACACCTTCCCCGGCGCGGTCGTGCCGTTCGGCATGTTCTCCTTCAGCCCGGAGGCCAGCCGCGGCAACACCCTGCGCGCGGCCGCTCCCGGCGGTTACCGGTACGACGCCACGAAGATCCGCGGCTTCAGCCTCACCCACATGTCGGGCACGGGCTGCGCGGGCGGCAGCGGTGACATCCCGATCTTCCCGCACGTCGGGACCGTCCCCACGTCGCCGACCACGGACGCGACGGACGCCATCTACGCCAGCGAGTTCGCGCACGCCGACGAGGTGGCCAAGCCCGGCCGCTACGACGTGACGCTCAAGTCCGGCGCGAAGGCCGAGCTGTCCGCCACCGAACGCACCGGTGCGGCGCGGTTCAGCTTCCCCGCCGACAAGCCCGCGACGGTGCTCGTCAACACCTCGAAGTCGCAGGTCGGCAGCAGTGACGCGCAGACCGTCGTGGACAAGGACAAGCGGACCATCACGGGTTCCGTGACGTCCGGCAACTTCTGCGGCTACATCAACCAGGTCGGCCGCCGCAGCTACTACACGCTGCACTTCGTGGCGGAGTTCGACCAGGCGTTCACCGAGGTCGGCACGTACCAGGACAACGTTGTCACGCCCGGAAGCACGACCTCCCAGGGCGGCACGACGTACGGCACGAACGGCTGGCCGGTGCTGGGCAAGGGTTCCGGCGCCTACCTCGGGTTCGCGCCCGGCAGTCAGGTGGGCGTCAAGGTCGGCATCTCCTACGTCAGCCTGGACAACGCCAAGGCCAACCTGAAGGCCGAGAACAAGGGGCAGTCCATTGAGGACATGAGGGACAACGCGTACATCGCGTGGCAGAAGCAGCTCAAGCGCATCGAGGTCGGCGGCGGCTCCGATGACGAGCGGACGAAGTTCTACACCGCGCTGTACCACTCGCTGTTGCACCCCAACCTGTTCAGCGACGTCAACGGCGAGTACGCCGGGTTCGACGGCAAGGTCCACAAGATCGACAAACGCCGGCAGAAGGCCCAGTACGGCACGTTCTCCGGCTGGGACATCTACCGCTCGCAGCTGCAGCTGCTCACCCTGCTCGAACCGCAGATCGGCTCGGACATCGCGCAGTCGCTGCTGAACCAGGCCGAGCAGAACAACGGCGTGTGGGACCGCTGGACGCACGCCGCCGGCGGCACGCACGTCATGAACGGTGACCCGGCGCCGATCTCGCTGGCGGCCATCTCCGCGTTCGGCGGCGAGGGCTACGACATCAAGTCGTCGCTGAAGTCGTTGGTGAAGGCCGCGACCGTGCCCACGGCACTGGACCTGAGCAAGGACGGCTGGGCCGTCATGTCGGTCGGGCAGCGGCCGTCGCTCGACAAGTACCTGCAGCACAAGTACATGCCGGCCGTGACGAACGCGTGGGGTGGCGCGGCGGAGACCCTGGAGATCTCCGCGGCGGACTTCGCGATCAGCCAGCTGGCCGAGCGCACCGGCGACAAGAAGATCGCCAAGACCTTCGCCGAACGCGCGCAGTGGTGGCAGAACAACTTCGACCCGGTCGCGGACTCGACCGGCGGCTACATCCGCAACCGCAACGCCGACGGCACGTGGGTCAAGGACTTCACGCCCGACACCGGCAACGGGTTTGTGGAGGGCAGCAGCGCCCAGTACACGTGGATGGTCACGCACAACGTCGCCGGGCTCGTCGAGTCCCTGGGCGGCCGCGAGCGCGCCACCAAGCGCCTGGACGACTTCTTCCACAACGCCGACGGCAGCTGGGCCCTCTCGGGTCACGGCGGCGCGAAGTCCGAACTGGACAACGAGCCGTCCGTGAACGTGCCGTGGCTCTACAACTACACGGGCCAGCCCGCCAAGACGCAGGAGACGTTGCGCGAGACCGTCAACACGCTGTGGAAGAACGCCCCCGGCGGCATTCCCGGCAACGACGACCTCGGCGCCATGTCGTCGTGGTTCGTGTTCACCTCGATGGGCATCTACCCGCAGGTGCCGTCGCGCGCCGAACTCGTGCTGAGCGCCCCGCTCTTCACGTCGGTGAAGATCAATCGCGGCGGCGGCAAGGACATCACGATCAACGCCCCGCAGGCCAACACGG
This sequence comes from Lentzea sp. NPDC058436, assembly GCF_042721515.1. NCBI lineage: Bacteria > Bacillati > Actinomycetota > Actinomycetes > Pseudonocardiales > Pseudonocardiaceae > Lentzea > Lentzea sp. NPDC058436. The sequence goes on along the minus strand of NZ_JBHXLF010000025.1, from coordinate 33,762 downwards.
CGACCAAGTACGTGCAGTCGCTGAAGGTCAACGGTAAAGCCGCCACGAAGACCTGGCTGCCCGAGTCGTTCGTGCAACGGGGCGGCAAGCTCGACTTCGTGCTGGGCAAGGCGCCCTCGTCGTGGGGCACCGGCGCTTCCGACGCACCGCCGTCGTTCCGCGAGGGCGAGAAGCCGATCACGCACGACCAGCCGTACTTCCTGACGGTCGAACCGCGCCAGCTCGTGGTGGAGCCCGGCAAGACGGTCACGGCGAAGGTCAACTCGGTCAAGCTCTACGACGGCGACCCGAAGGCCACCTTCACGATCACCGGCTCGGACGCCCTCACGTTCACGCCGGCGACCGGCGCCGTGCCGGGCGAGTTCACGGTCACGGCCAAACCCGATGCGGCACAGGGCTTCTACGACATCACCGTGACGGTGAACGTCGAGGGGGCCCAGAAACCGGTGGTGCTGCCGCAGATCGTGAAGGTCGCGCCCGCGGGCAGCATGCTCGCCGCCGTGAACAACGTGGGCGCCTCGGCGGACGCCACCGGCGAGGGCGACTTCGACGGCGGCGGCTACAGCTACTCGCGGGAAGCGCTGGCCGCGGCCGGACTCCCGCCGGGTGGCACGGCCACCGTCGACGGCCTCACCTTCACGTGGCCGTCGTCGCCCGCCGGACGTCCCGACAACGCGACAGCTCAGAAGCAGACGCTGACGCTGTCCGGCACCAAGCTCGCGTTCATCGGCTCCGCAGCGAACGGGGCACGGGCCAAGGCCGCGACGGTGACGTTCACCGACGGCACCACGGCGGCCGTCGAACTCGGGTTCAGCGACTGGACGCTGGGCGGCGGCGGTGCGGCACCGAGCTTCGGCAACGTGATCGTCGCGAACACGCCGTACCGCAACCAGTCCGGCGGCGGCAACGAGAAGGTCGCCACGCACATCTTCGCGACGAAGACGTACGTGGCCCCGGAGGGCAAGACGCTGGCGAGCGTCGTGCTGCCGGACGACGTGAACATGCACGTGTTCGCGGTGGCACTGGGATAGAGGCGCTGGGTTAGGCCATCCCGGTGGGGCGGCTCGGTTCCTCGGACCGGGCCGCCCCTGCCGCGGGCATGATCCGGACGTGACCGACATCGAGCAGCGGCTCATCACGGCGGCCCGCGACGGCGAGTGGCTGGTCTGCGGCGAACCCGACGACGTGGTGCCGGCCGAACTGATCAGGGAGTTGCTGCTGGGACGTCACGGCGAGCTCGATCCGCACGGCGTGAGGCTGAAGGGCGCGCGGGTCGACGGCACCCTGAACCTCAACCGCGTGACGGCCTCGTCGGGCCTGAGCTTCAGCGACTGCACGATCGAAGAGCCGATCACCGCCCTCTACGCGAGCCTGCCGAGCCTGATCTTCAACGGCGGCCGGTGCGCGGGACTTCACGCGGACAGCCTCCACGTCGACAGCGTCCTCTTCCTGCGCAGCGGCGTGCGGATCGTCTCCGACAGCGGACTCGGTGCGGTCAGGCTGGTCGGCGCCCACGTAGGCGCGGACCTCGACCTCACCGGCGCGCAGATCACCAACACCGCCGGTCCCGCGCTGGAGGCCGGTGGTCTCGAAGTGGACGGACTCCTCCTCTTCCGGGACGGAGTCCGGATCCTCGGCCACGGATCCCGCGGCGCGATCAACCTCACCGGCGCCCACATCGCGTCGGACCTCGACATGGCGGACACGGAGATCTCCAACGCCACCGGGCCCGCGGTGGTCCTGCAGAACGCCGTGATCGACGGCACCTTCACGCTGTGGCGCAACATCCGCGTCAACGGGCACGGCGTCGGACTCGACCTCCGAGGTGCGCACGTCTCAGGACAGTTCGGCCTGAGGGACACGGAGATCAGCAGCGGTGCGGGGATCGCGCTGGACGCGAACAGCGCCGTGTTCGACGGCAGTCTCATGCTGAGGAACGGGGTCCGCATCACGGGCCACGACGAGAACTGCGCGGTCAACCTGCTCGGCGCCCGCATCGGCGGGATCGTCGAGCTGACCGACACGACGGTCGTCAACCCCGCCGGCCCCGCGATCACCGCCGATCGTGTCCGCGTGGGTGGAGATCTCACCCTTCGCGGCCGGACCCGGCTCTCCGCGGGCGGTGACGGCTCCACGATCGAGATGACCGGCGCCCACGTCGAGAGGTTCCGCTGCGGTGAAGCAGTGGCACTGGAGACGAAGTCGGCTCCACTGCTCGACCTCCGCGACACGACGGTGGGCGTCGCGGTGGGGCTGCCGCACTCCGCCCTGTGTCCGGACCGCGGACGCGGCACGACGTGCGAGCACAAGAACTTCGTGCGCCTCGAACACTTCGGCTACGCGTCGCTCGCGTCGAGCTGGGACTGGGAGGAGTGGCTGCACGTCATCCGCTGCCACACCCCGGCCTACCACGCGTCCGGCTACCAGCGGCTGGCCGCGGTCGAACGGGCCGCCGGGCACGACGGCACGGTGCGGCGGATTCTCATGGCGCAGCAGACGGATCTGCGGCGACGGAGTCCGCGGTCGCTGGGCGGGCGGCTGACGCGGTGGTTCCACTGGCTGTGGGGCGCGCTGGCCGGGTACGGGTACCGCGCTCGCCGCACCGCTGCCGCGTTGCTGCTGGTCCTCGTCGTCGCCGGCGCGCTCGGGTGGTGGGCGGGGCAGGTGCCGACGCGGCCCGGACATCTTGTCGCGGAACGGGTCGCCACCGCGCCGGTCGGGGCCGGGACGCCGTGTTCGGCGGTGGAGCTGGTCGGGCTCGGGCTGGATCGCGGGCTGCCGCTGGCCATGACCGGGATGCGGGCCCGGTGCGACCTCGACACGGCGTCGCGGAAGGGGCAGGCGTTCACGGCGGCGATCTGGCTGGTGCAGCTCGCGGTGTGGGGGTTGGCGACGCTGGCGCTGGCCGGGTACACGAACCTGGTGCGCAAGCCCGGCTGAAGTCGTGGCGCATAAGGTTGTGAGGTGTTCACGGTTTCTGAACGCGACCAGCTGCGTCGTGACCTCGTCAACGCCGCCGACGTCGATCCGCGGGTGGTCGGGGCGGCGCTGACCGGGTCGGTCGCGGTCGGCAGGGAGGACCGCTGGTCCGACATCGACTTCGCGTTGTCGGTCGACCGCGAGATCGACGCCGTGGTCGTCGACTGGACGGCGTTGATGTACGCGTGCGGTGCCGTCGGCCATCTCGACGTGCGGCGCGGGACGGTGTTGTTCCGCGTGTTCCTGATGCAGTCGACCTTGCAGGTGGACGTCGCGTTCTGGCCGTCGGACGAGTTCGGGGCGACCGGGCCCACGTTCAAGCTGTTGTTCGGGGAGGCCAACGAGCTGCCGCAGTCGAAGCAGCCCGACCGCGACGAGCTCGTCGGCCTGGCCTGGTTGTACGCGCTGCACGCGCGGTCGTCGATCGCGCGCGGGCGGGTGTGGCAGGCGGTCTACATGATCAACGGGATGCGCGACCACGTGATGTCGTTGTGGTGCCTGCGCGAAGGCGTGAACGCGGTGCAGGGGCGGGGGCTCGACGACCTGTGCGAGGCGGACGCGTTCGCCGGGACGCTGGTGTTGTCCACGCATCCCGACGAGCTGCGGCGGGCGTTCCAGGCGTTGACAGGACTGTTGCTCGGGGAGATCACCGAGCCGGAACTGCGTGAGGCCGTTCGGGTGCTGGCTCACGGAGCAGCAGGAACGCGGTGAACAGCACGAGCACGGCCGCCGAGCCGTGCACCGCGAGCGCGTAGCCCACCGTGCCGCCGTGCGTCATCACGGCGATGCAGTCGCCGATCGGGATGATCGAGTCCGCGAGGACCACCCAGCCCAGGGCCCGGCGCTGCTTCATGAGCAGCAGGATCAGGGCCGTTAAGGCGTATGCGATGTCTCGCACGCCCTTCACGACGTAGTAGCCGGTCGGGTCGACGATGCCGAACCCGGCCGCGGCACCGTCCCCGTTGAGCAGGTAGCCCAGGCCGAAGTAGAAGCCCGCCGCGACGACGAGCCAACCCATGATCGTGGCCAAGCGCATTGCATCCCCCCAAGAAATCTAGCACTGCTAGCGACACGAGCGACGCTAACACTAGGAGCGCTCGGATGTCTAGCAGTGCTAGATTCAGTGGTGTGACGATCCAGAACCGGCGTGAGCGCGAGCGGGCCGAACGCCACCAGCTGATCATCAACACGGCCAGGGACCTGGCCGAGGCGGAGGGCTGGGACGCGGTCACCACGCGCAGGCTCGCCGAGAAGGTGGAGTACAGCCAGCCGGTGCTCTACAGCCACTTCAAGGGCAAGGACGCGATCGTGCGCGCGGTCGCGGTCCAGGGCAGCGGTGAGCTGGCCCGGCTGTTGCGGAAGGCCCGCCCGTCCCGTGGCGAGTCACGGCTGCGGGCGGCGGCGGAGGCCTACCTGAAGTTCGCGAGAGAGAGGCCCGCGCTCTACGACGCGATGTTCGTGCAGCACGTCGATCTGCCGTGGGGCACGAGCGAGGTGCCGCAGGAGTTGCTCGACGCGTTCGGGGAACTGGTCGCCGCGGTCGAACCGGTGAAGGGCGATCGCGACCTGGACGCGCTGACGGAGGTCTTCTGGAGCTCGCTGCACGGCATCGCCACGCTCATGCGGGGCGGCAGGCTGCGTCCGGACCTCGACGAGATGCGCCTCGACCTGCTGCTAGGTGCGCTCAGCCTCACACAGGACGAAGACCGGCTTTGAGCCGATCCGCGTCAGCACGACCGTCGCCGAACCGGACCCGGAGAGCTTGAGGCGCTTGCGCATCGTGTTCGGGTCGACGTCCAGGCCGCGCACGAGGATCTCCAACCGGCCGATCCCCCGCGTCTTGAGCAACGACTTGAGCGACTTCTCCGTGTAGTGCCCGTGTTCGAGCACGCGGAACGCCCGGATTCCGGGAGGGGGCTCGGAGCCGCTCAGGTACGCGATGCGTTCGTCGAGCTGCCACAACCCGTGCCGCGCCGCGTAGTGCCGCACCAGACCGGCACGCACGACCGCACCGTCCGGATCGATGAGCCACGCACCGGGCGGGGCGACGGGGCAGTCGTCGGGTTCGGCGTCCGTCAGGGTCCACGACGACGAGCCCTGCAGCACGGTCGCCCGGCGCGAAACCCCTGGCGTGGCAAGGCCTCGCGTCCACAAGCAGGCCTCGCGGACCGCGCCGTCCAGCGACACGACCTCGATCTCGTCCGCCCACGGCGCGACGGCGAAGTCGATGCCGGGAGCGCACTTCACCGCGAGGTCCACTCCCGCGTACACCTCGGACAGCTCGTCGAGCGGCGGCACGAAGTCCGAGGGATTCCACTTGCGGCGGCCCGAGGAGTCACGGCGGGCGGGGTCGGCAGTCACCGCGGACGCACGGGACACCGGCCGCAGCGCGTCGGCCTGGACGACCAGCTGCCCCGGAACGTTGTTGCGCGCCATGGCGAGCCGCACGGGGTCGAGGTCCGAGCCGATGCACCGCGACGCCACCGCGTTCAACGCGAAGAGGTCCGCGCCGACCGAACACGTGACGTCGTGGACCGTGCGGCCGGCGAACCGCTCCGCGCGATGCCGGGCCACAGCGGAAGCCGTGGCCTGCTGCAGCGCGTCGTCGGTGAAGAGCCACGACTCCGCGGAGTCCAGTTTGGACACCGCACGACGTCGCAGCAGCACGGTTTCCACGACCGGGGCGAACGACGACCCGAGGAGCTTGCGGGCCGTCTCGACGTCACGCACCCGGGAAGCGTCCGAAAAGGACAACGCGTCCACCTCGGCCAGCGCGGCGGTTCCGGCGGCGGAGCGCAGAAAGGCCACGTCGGACGTGGTGAACGCGTATCCCAACTTACGAGGACTTCTTACCGGTGATCGCCACGTTGTAGAACACCTCGCGCGGCAGCACCTTCGACAGCACGTTCTGGTCGACCCACGACAGGTTCTGCCAGGTGCGGTAGGCGAACATCGCCCACCCGAAGCCCAGCTTCTCGCGCGGCACAGCGGCCTCGAACGTGCGGACCGGCCAGCCGAACAGGGCCGCGGACAGCTCGTCGGTCACCGCGCGGACGCCGACGGCACCGGCGCGACGAGCCGTGGCCTCCAGCTGGTCCGGGTCGAACGTGTGCAGGTCCACCACGGCTTCGAGGGCGGCCGCGCGGGAGGACTCGTCGAGCTCCTCCTGCGGACGGCGCCAGTCGCCGAGCACCGGCACGGCCTTGGTGATGTTGGTGGTGAGCCACCACGTCGCCTGGCCGAGCTTGCGGGCGTAGAAGTTGCCGATGTTCGTCGGGTCGCCCGCGAACACGAACTTGCCGCCGGGCTTCAGCACGCGCAGCACCTCGCGCATCGCCGCCTCCACGTCCGGGATGTGGTGCAGCACCGCGTGGCCGACGACGAGGTCGAACGTGTCGTCGTCGTACGGGATCCGCTCGGCGTCGGCGACACGGCCGTCGACGTCCAGCCCGAGGTGCTCGGCGTTGCGCAGCGCGACCTCGACCATGCCGGGCGACAGGTCGGTGACCGAGCCCTTCTTGATCACTTCGCCCTGCATCAGGTTCAGCAGGAAGAAACCGGTGCCGCAGCCCAGTTCCAGCGCGTGCTCGTACGGCCCGACGTCACCGGCGGCGGCGCGGAAGCGGTCCGTCGCGTAGGTGATGCAGCGGTCGTCGTAGGAGATCGACCACTTCTCGTCGTACGTGCCCGCCTCCCAGTCGTGGTAGAGCACCTGGGCGAGCTTGGTGTCCTTGTACGCCGCCTCGACCTCTTCGGCCGTCGCGTGCGGGTTCGGTGCCGGATCAGTTGCCACTGAACTTCGCCTTTCCGGGACCGTTCGCGATGAACGACTCCACGCCGTTCTTCTTGTCCTCCGTCGCGAACAGCGCCGCGAAGAGGTGGCTTTCGAGCTTCAGGCCCGACTCCAGGTCGGTGTCGAGGCCACCGTCGACGGCCGCCTTCGTCGCCGCCAGGGCGAGCACCGGCCCGTTGACGAACTGCTTGGCCCAGCGCACGGCCGCCGCGTACACGTCGTCCGGCGCCACGACCTCGTCGACCATGCCGATCTCGAGCGCCTCCTGGGCGCCGACGAACCGGCCGGTGTAGAGCAGGTCCTTGGTCTTCGACGGACCGATCAGCCGGGCGAGGCGCTGCGTGCCGCCACCACCGGGGATCAGGCCGAGCAGGATCTCGGGCTGGCCGACCTTCGCGTTGTCACCGGCGATGCGGCGGTCGCAGCCGAGCGCGACCTCGAAGCCGCCGCCGAGCGCGTACCCGGTGATCGCGGCGACCGTCGGCTTCGGCACCGAGGCCAGCGCGCCGAGCGCGTCCGACAGGCCCTTGGCCCGCAGCGTCATCTCGGCGTGGGAGATCTGCGCGAACTCCTTGACGTCCGCGCCGGCCGCGAAGACCTTCTCGCCGCCGTAGACGATGACCGCGTAGACGTCCGAACGCTCGGAGGCCTCCTTGGCGGCGGCCTGGAGCTCGGTCTGCACCTGCCGGTTCAGGGCGTTCATCGGCGGCCGCTCCAGGCGGATCGTGCCGATCCCGTCCTCGACCTCAAGCCTCACGAACTCAGCCACGCAGCCCTCCATCAGTTGTCGCGACAGCAGTGTCACGTTACCCGGCAGTAGCTTGTCAGACCTTGCGGCGGGCGAAGAAGCGGTCTCCCGACTTCTGCAGCTCCAGGTCCTGCCCGAACGTCTTGGAGAGGTTCTCCTCCGTCAGCACGTCGTCCAACAGACCCTGCGCCACGATCGAACCCTCGCGCAGCAGCAGCGCGTGCGTGAAGCCCGGCGGGATCTCCTCCACGTGGTGCGTGACCAGCACCATCGCGGGCGCGTCCGGGTCCAGGGCGAGCTCCGAGAGCTTCGCGACCAGGTCCTCGCGGCCGCCCAGGTCCAGCCCGGCCGCCGGCTCGTCGAGCAGCAGCATCTCGGGGTCGGTCATCAACGCGCGGGCGATCAGCGTGCGCTTGCGCTCACCCTCGCTCAGGGTGCCGTAGAGGCGGTCGGCGAGGTGGGCCATGCCGAGCGTGCCGAGCAGTTCGCGGGCACGGTCGGTGTCCTCCTTGCCGTACTTCTCGCGCCACCGGCCGAGCACGGCGTAGCCCGCGGAGACGACCAGGTCGACCACCGTCTCGTCGGGCGGGATGCGACCACCGAGCGCCGCGGAGCACAGGCCGATGCGGGGCTTGAGCTCCTGGACGTCGGTCTTGCCCAGGCGTTCACCCAGGAGGTGGACCTTGCCCTTGGTCGGGTGCAGGTCGGCACTGGAGAGCCGTAGCAGGGTCGTCTTGCCGGCGCCGTTGGGGCCCAGCACCACCCAGCGCTCGTCCAGTTCCACGCTCCAGTCGATGTTGCCGACCAGCGTGTTCTTCCCGCGGCGGACCGATACGCCCGCCATGTGCACGACCAGATCTGTCACGTCGACGTCCGCCACGCCCCCATTCTTCCGAACGGCCTCACCCCGACCACTCATCGGGGTGTCCCTCGCGCCGGGTGACCCCGCTGCGCCGCCGGTGTGAACTCTCGAGTTTTTTGTCGGTCGCGGATGCCAAGATCGGGGGCATGGCTACGCGACCCGAGTCCGAGGTGCTGGCAGGCCGACCGTTCCCACTGGGGGCGCACGCCGAAGCCGGCGGTGTCCGCTTCGCGGTGACGTCCCACGTCGCCGACGCGGTCGAGGTCTGCCTGGTCGACGACGACGGCGCCGAGAAACGGGTCGAGCTGACCGAACGGACGTTCGGCGTCTGGCACGGGCTGGTGCCCGGTGTCACGCCGGGTCAGCGGTACGGGTTCCGCGTGCACGGGCCGTACGACGCCGGGCGCGGGCTGCGGTGCAACCCGGCGAAGCTGCTGGTCGACCCGTACGCGCGGCAGATCGAGGGCCGGATCACGAACCTGGAGGCCGCGCTCGGGTACGTCGGCGACCCGATGCACGGGCCGCCGTCCGCGGTCGACTCGCTCGGCAGCGTGCCGCTCTCCGTGGTGAGCTCACCCGGCGGTGCCGACACGGGCGTGAAGCCCGAGGTGCCGTTCGAAGAGGCCGTCGTCTACGAGCTGCACGTCAAGGGCTTCACGAAGAAGCACCCGGACATCCCGGAGAAGCTGCGCGGCACGTACCTGGGCCTCGCGCACCCGGCGGCGATCGAGCACCTCGTGCGCCTGGGCGTGACGAGCGTCGAACTGCTGCCCGTGCAGGCGTTCCAGGACGAGCCGTCGCTGATCAGCAGGGGCGCGAGCAACTACTGGGGCTACTCGCCGCTCGGGTACTGCGCGCCGCACGCGGCGTACGCGAGCGAGCCCGGCAACGAGATCCAGGAGTTCCGCACGATGGTCGCGGCGCTGCACGCGGCGAACATCGAGGTGCTGATCGACGTCGTCTACAACCACACCTGCGAGGGCGGTCCGGACGGGCCGACGATCTGCTTCCGCGGCTACGACGCGCCGGGCTACTACCTGCACGCCGGTGGCGGCAGCACGGTCGACATCACGGGCTGCGGCAACACGCTCGACGCCGGGTCGCCGCAGGTGGTCAGGCTGGTCACGGACTCGCTGCGGTACTGGGCGGCCGAGATGGGCGTCGACGGGTTCCGGTTCGACCTCGCCTCGACCATGGGCAGGCCTGGCGGCGGGTTCTTCGACCGCGACAGCGCCCTGCTCACGGCGATCACCACCGATCCGGTGCTGTGCAGGGCGAAGCTGATCGCCGAGCCGTGGGACGCGACGGGCGACGGTTACCGGGTCGGCGACTTCGGCGTGCAGTGGGCGGAGTGGAACGGCCGCTACCGCGACACGGTCAGGGACTTCTGGCGCGGGCACACGTCCGTGCGCGATCTCGCGTACCGCCTCTCCGGCTCGTCCGACCTGTACGCGGACGACCTGCGCCGGCCGTGGCAGTCGATCAACTTCATCACCGCGCACGACGGCTTCACGTTGCGCGATCTGGTGTCCTACAACGGAAAGCACAACGAGGAGAACGGCGAGGACAACCGCGACGGCACGAACGACAACCGGTCGTGGAACTGCGGTGCCGAGGGTGAGACGTCCGATCCCGAGATCCTCGCGCTGCGGGCCCAGCAGGCGCGGAACCTGCTGTCGACGCTGCTGCTGTCCACCGGCACGCCGATGATGACGGCGGGCGACGAGATGTGGCGCACCCAGGGCGGCAACAACAACGCGTACTGCCTCGACAACGACGTGTCGTGGGTCGACTGGACGACGAGCGACGCGAGCGAGGCGCTGCTCGGGTTCACCCAGCGGCTGATCGACCTGCGCGCGTCGTCACCGGCGTTGCGGCAGCCCGAGTTCTTCGAGGGCCGCACGACGCCCAGCGGCAATCCCGACCTGGTGTGGTTCCGGCCGGACGGGCAGGAGATGGCCGAGACCGACTGGTTCGACGAGGGCCGCCGCACGCTCGGCATGTTCATCGACGGCTCGAACTGCCTCTCGCGCACCCGCGACGGTGAGCTCGTGTCGGACGACTCGTGGCTGATGCTGATGCACGCCGGTGCGGATCCCATCAGCGTGACGATGCCGCACGAGCGGTACGGGCCGTCGTACGAGCCGTTCCTGGACACGACGACAGTGGACGGCTCCCCCGCCAGTCCCGGTTCGCTGGGTGCGCGGGCGAAGCTCACGGTCGCCGCGCGCTCGTTGCTCCTGCTGCGCATTCCACGCTGAACTCCTTGCGGCCATTTGACTCTGTGTCCGACGTTCTTCCGCCAAATGGACGCTCTAGCCACACTCAGAGTGCTTCTGGCACCATCACGGACGTGGTCGTCTACTGCTGGACAGACCGCACGATCGACCTCGTGCTCGTGGCGTCGTGCGGGTGTAGCTCGACGCGACGCACGCGCTGAAGCAAGCGCCCTGCGTCGCGTCTTGATCGCTACCCCGTACCCGACGCGGCCTTCAGGAGCGAGTGCGTGACTTCGACGTATGCAGGAAGCATTCCCGGCCAAGATCAATTCGATCTCCACCCGGTGCTGGACAGCCGGTTGCTGCGCGACGTGATCCACCCCTCGCGCGACCTGTGGACCCCTCGTGAGCTGCGCGACCTGACGTCGTTCGTGGCGAGCGAGCTGACCACCGGACTGCTGCAGATCCTCGACTACTCGACCGAACGCCGCTGGTGGGCGCGCCTGGGCCTGACCGAGGGCGTGGAGCTGTGGCTGCTGTCGTGGCTGCCCGGCCAGGGCACCGAGCCGCACGACCACGGCGGTTCGGCCGGGTCGTTCACCGTGCTCAAGGGGACGCTGCAGGAGGACTACCGCTATCCGGCCGGGCCGGTCCGGTCCGCCGTGCGGAGCACCGGGGACGCGCTGGGCTTCGGGTCAGGGCGCGCGCACCAGGTGCTGAACCCGTTCGACGCGCCGGCCGCGACCGTGCACGCCTACTCGCCGCCGCTCGTTCCGACGCGCGAGTACGCGTCGCTGCTCGACATCCCCGACTCGATCCCGCCGCTGCCCGCGAACCGCCTGCCGCTGTCCGAACTGCGTCAGCTGGCCGACCTGGAGGGCCCGTGAGCAGGCTCGACGCCATCCTCGAAGACGCGCGATCGCACCTGAAGCGGCTGGAACCGCACGAGGTGCTCGCCCTAGAGGACGTGCTCGTCGTGGACATCCGGCCCGCCCACAACCGGCTGGCCGAGGGCGAGATCGAGAACTCCGTCGTGGTCGAGCGGATCGTGCTGGAGTGGCGGCTCGACCCGGCGGGCGACTGGCGGCTGCCGGGCTTCACCGCCGACACGACCGTGGTCGTGGTGTGCAACGAGGGCTATTCGTCGTCGCTCGCGGCGCGGGACCTGCAGCGGGTCGGCCTGCCCCACGCGACGGACCTCGTCGGCGGGTTCCGCGGCTGGCGCGCCGCCGGTCTGCCGATCCGCGAGGGCGGCTCCCAGCCGGTGGTCTGAGTCCGGGGAACCGCTCCCACGCCGGTAACGTCTGGTGACCGTGACGATTGTGCGCACGCTCGTGACGGCACTCGTGGTGGCCGGCACGATCGCCTGGACCCTCTCGGAGTTCTACCTCGGCCTGGCCGGAGCACTGGTCGGCCTGCTCGTGGAACTGACCGCGGCACAGGCGGGCCTGGCGCTCGGCGCCGTCCTGTTCGGACTCCGGATCACGCACGTGATCATCGGCATCGGCGGCGAGCTGAAGTCGTGGACGTGGACCCACCAGCGGCTGGTCCTGCGGCGCATCCCCGTGCTCGCCACGGTCGGGATCTCCGGGCTGAAGCCGGGTGTGCGGCGGCGGACCGTCCTCGCCGGAGCGTTCGCGATCCTGTTCTGCGCGGTGATCGCGGCCCTGGCGTGGCTCACGACCGGGTCGTCGTTCGGCAGGGGCATGGCGCTCGCGGCCACGGCCTGCTTCCTGTTGCAGCTCGTGCCGAGGGACCAGGCTGGCAACACCAGCCTCGGCTGGTTCGTGTTCACGCTGCCGAAGATGACAGGACGGCCGCTCGCCGAACTGGAGGCGCGGCCCGGTGTGGTCGCCGGCATGGACGCCTACCAGCGCGGTGACCTCGACGAGGCCGAACGGATCTACGCGGAGCTCGTGCGGGAGCACCCCGACCTGCTCACCGTCGTCGGGCTCAAGGTCGTGACGTCGTGTGCGCGCGAGAAGTACCTCGACGCGCTGCAGACGGTCATCGGCCTGAGCAGCCGTGAGGACCTGAGCAAGCGGGACCTGGCGTTCGTCATGGCCACCACCGCCGGGGTCGCCGTGCTGGCGGTCGAGGCGGGTCAGTTCCCGGCGGAGGCCGGGCTGGAGACCGCGCGCAGCATGTTCGGCAACGCCTACGAGGCCGGGTACCCGAAGCAGCGCGCGAACGGGACGCTGGCGATCATGGCGTTGATCGAGGGCGACACCAGGAGGGCCAGGGAGCTCGCGGGGTACTCCGCCGAGTCGAGCGAGCACGCGCAGGGCCGGGCGGACGACCTGGTCACGATCGCGCGGGCGTGGATGGCCGACGGCGACAACGCGAAAGCCCGCGAACTCGTGGCCGAAGCGCACGAGCTCGCGGGCTGGAGTCCGCGGGTGGCGGCGACCCGCGCCCGTCTGGAGATCAGCTGATCCGGGGAAGGTGACCGGTGCGGCTCAGCCGTGCCGGTCGTGGACCAGCCGGGTCAGACGAATCCTCCGCGGCGGATCAGCCGGGGAAGCCCGGGGAATTGTTGCCGTTCCCACCCGAGTTGCCCGCGCCGACGTTGTTGCCGCCGCCGCCGTTGCTGTTGCCGTTACCGCCGTTGTTGTTGTTTCCGACGTTGTTGCCGTTGCCTCCGATGTTGCCCGATCCGGTCACGTTGCCGTTGCCGGGAGTCCACGGGTTGTGCGACAGCGCGGTGATGGAGATGGGACCAACCAGCTGCGTGTCCAGCACGTCCCGGCTCGTGGTGGGAGCGGCGTGCGCGGTCGACGCGAAGAGTCCCATGCCTGCGATAGCGGCACCGAGGACGATTGCCTTCTTGATCATCTGCAGTTTTCCGTTCTTCGAGCAGCGGATCGAGCAATTGCAGATTAACCACATCTCCGCGCCGATTACGAATCTGTCGCACCATTGTGTGCTTTACCGGAAAACACTTGAACTGCGACAAATGGGTGACGTCGCAGCTCGATGAGGTTATTCCGATCCAAACGGAATACTACGCTCCGCACACACGGGAAGGGCCCGTCACCGAGACCGGTGACGGGCCCTTCTCACCCCGCGATCGGATCAGCTCTTCTCCACCGGAAGCGGTACCGGCAGGCCGGGCAGCGCGGGCAGGCCGCCGGGAGGCGCCGGCAGGCCGCACTTGCTCAGCAGGTCGGTGACGGTCTTGAGCAGCGTGGTCAGCAGGCCGGTGAGCTTGCCGACGTCGGGCAGCGCGCCGCTCGCGGCGCCCAGGACGGTGCCGCCCAGCCCCGCGACGGACGCGATCAGGTTCATCACGACCGGCAGACACTGGTCGACCGGGCCGGTGTACTCGACGGCCTTGGCGGGCAGCGGCACACCCGGCACGCTCACCGGGGGTGTCGGTAGACAGCCGGAACTCTGCATGGCTGTCACGAGGCCGAGCATGTCACCGATCAACGGTGTCACCGCGCCCACGTTGGGCAGGGGCAGCAGACTGCTGACGGTTTTCGTGAGTTTTCCGGCGAGGTCCGTGACGAGACCGGCGCAGGCGGCTGGGAGTTGTGGTGCCTCGGGAGCGGCACTGGCAGCCGGGATCGATGATGCGGTGAACAGAGCTGCGACGAGCGAGAGTGCGGTAATCGTTTTCTTCACGGCTACCTTCTTCCTCAATGCGCAATTCACTTGGAGCCGCACCGGAAATTCACTCACGAATTCGGAGCGGTTCATTCCATGCCGAGGAGCGTAAGCCTGGATACGAGCGCCTACCAGCGGAGATCACGAATTCACCCACTCGAAAAAGTGGTCATTCGTTTGAGGGAAGGGCCTTGAGGACACAGGCGCAAGGCAGGTCACGAGCAGTGAACGGGCAACGAGGAAGACGAACGCATCAGGGCATCCAGCCCGCCGTTTGAAGACGAACTGGATGCCCTGGGTTGATCTCGTAAAGCGGTCAACTAGCGAGAACGACCCTGCCGAGTTCTGCGGGAGTCGCCAGAAGTCCGTGCCTGGGCAGCACGCGCACGGTGTAGCCGAGCGCACCGGCGTGCGGCAGCGGCACCTCCGCCTCGTAGTTGCCGTTGCCCGCGTAGCTCATGGGCGAGGACACGATGTCCTTCAGCTCGTCGGAGTCGTGCGACACCTTGCCCAGCACGACCTGGACGTCCACTTCGGACGGTTCCAGCCCCGCCAGCTCGACCCGCGCCCGCACGATGACCGGTGCGCCGAGCACCGGCACCGACGAGCCGCCGAGCACCAGGTCGCTGTCGAGCACCCGCACCCGCGTCCACGACGCGCGCAGCCGGTGCCGGTACGACGAGAGCTCCTTGGCGCCCCGGTAGCCCTCACCGACGACGGTCTGCGCGGACGCGGCGGCCGGCGCGTAGTACGTCTCCACGTACTCGCGGACCATGCGCGAGGCCTGCACGACCGGGCCGAGCGAGGCCAGGGTGTGCCGCACCATCGACATCCAGCGGGTCGGCACGCCGTCCTCGCCGCGGTCGTAGAACAGCGGCGCGACCTGCTGGCCGAGCAGCTCGTACAGCGCGTTGGCCTCCAGGTCGTCCCGGCGGACCGGGTCGTTGACGCCGTCCGCGGTCGGGATGGCCCAGCCGTTGGAGCCGTCGTACAGCTCGTCCCACCAACCGTCGCGAATGGACAGGTTGAGGCCGCCGTTGAGCGCCGCCTTCATGCCGGACGTGCCGCACGCTTCGAGGGGGCGCATCGGGTTGTTCAGCCACACATCGCAACCCCAGTACAGGTACCGGGCCATGGACATGTCGTAGTCCGGCAGGAACACGATCCGGTGCCGCACGCCCGCCTCGTCGGCGTAGCGCACGATCTGCTGGATCAGCGCCTTGCCGCCGTCGTCGGCCGGGTGCGACTTGCCCGCCACGACGAGCTGCACGGGCCGTTCGGGGTGCAGCAGCAGCGAACGCAGCCGCTCCGGGTCGCGCAGCATCAGCGTGAGGCGCTTGTACGTCGGCACGCGCCGTGCGAAGCCCACGGTCAGCACGTTCGGGTCGAACACGCCGTCGGTCCAGCCCAGCTCCAGCGCCGACGCGCCGCGCTGCAGCCACGACTCGCGCACGCGGCGGCGCACCTCGTCGACCAGGCGGCCGCGCAGGGTGCTCCTGAGCTCCCACAACCCGGCGTCGGTGACCGGCTCGAACGAGCCGATGCCGAACCCGGAGGTGGTCTGGGTGTCCGCTTCGGACGCTCCGAGGAGCTTGCTCATCTCGGTCGCGGCCCACGTCGGCCCGTGCACGCCGTTGGTGACCGAGCCGATCGGCACCTCGGTGGTGTCGAAGCCCGGCCAGAGGCCGCGGAACATGTCCCGGCTGACCTCACCGTGCAGTTTGGACACGCCGTTCGCGCGCTGGGCGAGCCGCAGGCCCATGTGGGCCATGTTGAACATGCCGGGGTTGTCCTCGGCGCCCAGCGCCAGGATGCGCTGGGTGTTCACGCCCGGCACCAGGTTCTCGGCACCGAAGTAGTGCTGGACCAGGTCGACGGGGAACCTGTCGATGCCGGCGGGCACGGGCGTGTGCGTCGTGAACACCGCACCGGCGCGTGAAGCCGTGAGCGCCTGGTCGAAGTCGAGGCCGTCGTTGGTGATGTACTCGCGGATCCGCTCAAGGCCGAGGAACCCGGCGTGGCCCTCGTTGGTGTGGAACACCTCGGGCTGCGCGTGGCCGGTGAGCTCGCAGAACGTCCGCACGGCGCGCACGCCGCCGATGCCCGCGAGGATCTCCTGGCGGATGCGGTGGTTCTGGTCGCCGCCGTAGAGCCTGTCCGTGACGCCGCGCAGGTCCTCGTCGTTCTGCTCCACGTCCGAGTCGAGCAGCAGCAGCGGGACGCGCCCGACCTGCGCCTTCCAGATCTTCGCGCGCAACATCCGGTCGCCCGGCATGGCCACGTGCACGAGCAGCGGCAGCCCGGACGGCTCGGTCAGCAGCTCCAGCGGCAGCCCGCGCGGGTCGAGCGCCGGGTAGTGCTCGATCTGCCAGCCGTCGAGCGACAGCGACTGCCGGAAGTACCCGGACCGGTAGAGCAGGCCGACCGCGATCAGCGGCACGCCGAGGTCGGACGCCGCCTTGAGGTGGTCACCCGCGAGGATGCCGAGGCCGCCCGAGTAGTTCGGCAGCGCCTCGTGCACGCCGAACTCCATCGAGAAGTACGCGACGCTCGTGGGCAGCGGCGTGTCGGGCGCACCGTGCTCGCGGCGCTGGGTGATCTCGTCCTGACGGCGCTGGTACCAGCGCGGCCCCTGCACGTACCGCTCCAGGTCACTCGCGAGCGCGTGGAGCTTGAGCAGGAACTGCTCGTCTCTCGCGAGGTGTTCCAGTTTCCCCGCGTCCACGACGGACAGCAGGCGCAACGGGTCGCCACCGACCTCGGACCAGACGCGGGGGTCGATCGAGGCGAACAGGTCCTGCGTGGGCGGATGCCACGTCCAGCGCAGGTTGGTGGCGAGCGTGCTCAACGCGGACAAGGGCTCCGGCAGGCTGGCTCGCACGGTGAACCGTCGAAGTGCTCGCATGACGAGCGAACTTACCTGCCACCCCTCAGGGGCTGACAACGTTCCCGGTCAGACCTGCAACGACTTGCAGAACCGGTCAAGACGGAGAGGGGCCGTGAGCAGGCTCAACCAGCCACTTCACGCGCGCTCGTGATGAGCAGCGCCCCGTCGCGGACCATCAGGTCGAGCCGGTGGCGCACGATCGACACGTCGTGTTCGGCCGCCCCCTCCTCGCGCAGCGTCAGGTCGATCTCGACGGCGAAGCGCTCGTCCTGCGCGGTGCTGCTGACCACGGGTTCACCGTAGATCGCGACGACCTCGTAGTGCTGCCAGTACCGGTCGTCGTCCCCCGAGGCCGGCCGGAACTCGGACGCCCAGTCCTCCCGCGCGGCGGCCGCGTCGTGGGGCAGCTTGGCGAAGTGCTGCTTGACGAAGGCGTCCACGTCGGTGGTGGTGGTGGGCGAGGCCTGCTGGCTCGTGCTCTGCTGGGTCGAGCCGGTGGCGACCCGGTCGCGGTTCAGCACGAGCGAGGTGGTCACGACGGCGGCGGCGAACACCACCGCGACGGCAGCGGCGACCAGGACCCCGGTCCGGCGGCCCCCGGTGCCGGTGAGCGCGGCGAGCTCTCCCGCGACCTCGGGGGCGGTCGGCCGGTCCGCGGGCTCGATCGCGAGCAGCCTGGTCAGCAGGGGTGTCAGTGCCCCGGACCGGGTGGGCGGCACGACCTGACCGGTCGAGATCTTGTAGAGCAGGCCGTAGTCGTTCTCGGTCCGCCCGAACGGCGGCTGCCCCTCGGTCATCGCGTAGAGCGTCGCCCCCAGCGAGAACATGTCCGCCGCGGGATCGGGTTCGGCGCCGCGGGCCAGCTCGGGCGCGAGGTAGGCGAGCGTGCCCGACAAAGCACCCGTCCGGGTGACCGACGCGTCGCCTGCCGACCGGGAGATCCCGAAGTCCGTGATCTTGACGGCGCCGTTGTCCCCGATCAGGACGTTGCCGGGCTTGATGTCCCGATGAACGATCCCCGCCTCGTGGGCGGCGACGAGAGCGGCCACGACCTGCGCGCCGATCCGCGCGGCTTCCTCGGGCGGCAACGGGCCCCGCTCCTTGAGCACCGCCGACAGGCTCCTGGACGGCAGGTACTCCATGACCAGGCACGGCCGGCCGTCCTCGACGACGACGTCGAAGACCCCGATGGCGTTCGGGTGGTGCAGCCGGGCGGCGGTCCTGCCCTCGCGCATCGCCCGCAGGCAGGCCTCCTCGACCTGCTTCGGCGGCACGTCGGGCAGCAGGAGCTGCTTGATCGCGACCTCGCGCTCCAGCAGCCCGTCGCGGGCCCGCCACACGACGCCCATCGCGCCGCTGCCGACGCGTTCGAGCAGTGCGTACCGATCGGCGACTGTCTGCACGGCTGCGCAGGCTACTGGTGGCGAGGGCGCCGCGGGGCGGTTCCCGAAGGTTTCGAAAACCGCGGGCCGCCCCACGCCAGGTCGTTCCCGGCGAACGCTCAGCCCCGCTGCTCGTTCGTGATCAACGGCTTGTCGCCCTTGCCCGAGATCTTGAGCGTGTGCTCCTCCACCGTCGCCTTGTTGGTCTCCTTGTCGGTCAGCTCCAGCGCGGTGGTGACGGTGAACGTGCCGTCCTCGCCGGCGTCGACCAGCGGGCCTTCCTTGATCGCGACCTTGGAGTACTTGCCCCAGAACTCCTTCTCGTCCGCCGAACTCGGCGCCCGGTCCGGGTCCCAGTCGCCGCGGGCCGCGTCGACGTTCGACGGCAGCTTCCCGTAGTGCGTCTTCACGAAGGAGGTGATCTGGGCCGGGGTGAGCTTGGTGGCCGGCGGCTTCGTCGTGGTCGTCGGGGCCGGCTTGGACGACGGCGTCTGCTTCTCGGTCGTCTGGGCAGGCGGTTTGCTGGTCGGCTTGTCGTAGGTCGGGTCAGGGGTCTCCGACGTGGTCTGCGGCGTGGAGCTGGGGCCGCCCGCGGTCGAGTTGTCGCCGTAGTTCGAGATGATCGCGTAGGCGACGCCGGAGACCAGGAGCACGCCGAGGATCGCGGCCGCGATGGCGAGGCCGCGGTTGTTCTTCTTCGGTTCGGGCTCTGGCTCGTAGTCGTCGTAGCCGTCGTCGTAGGTCGCGGGCAGCGGGGCCGGCGGGCGGGTGCGCGGCTGCGGCGGCATCGGGCGCTGGGTCTGCGTGCCGGGGCCCGACGCGCCCATCACGGCGGTGCCGGCGGGCGGGGTCATCGGGCGCGGCGGGATCACGCGGGTGGTGGGGACGGGCTGGCCGGCGGCGATCGCCTTCAGCTCCTCCGCGGCCTGGGCGGCGGTCGGGCGCTGCGACGGCTCGTTCGCGAGGAGCCTCGTCAGCAGGCCGGTGAGGGGGCCCGAGCGCATCGGCGGGCGGGTCTCGCCGCGCGCGACCTTGTAGAGCAGGCCGAGGTCGTTCGTGCTCTTGCCGAACGGCGGCTCGCCCTCGGTCATCGCGTAGATCGTCGCGCCGAGCGAGAACACGTCCGAGGGCGGCGCAGGCTCGGCGCCGCGGGCCAGTTCCGGCGCCAGGTACGCGGGGGTGCCCGCGAGCATGCCGGTCTTGGTCACGGCCACATCGCCCAAAGCGCGCGAAATGCCGAAGTCGGTGATCTTGACGGTGCCGTCGCGTCCAATGAGGACGTTGCCCGGCTTGATGTCGCGGTGGACGATGCCGGCGCTGTGGGCGGCGGCGAGCGCGCCTGCCGCCAGCGAGCCGATGCGCGCGGCCTCCATCGGCGGCATGGTGCCGCGGTCCGAGAGGATCGACGAGAGGTTGCGCGACGGCAAATACTCCATGACAAGACAGGGCTTGCCGTCCTCGACCACGACGTCGTACACGGCGATCGCGTTCGGGTGCTGCAAGCGCGCTGCGATGCGGCCCTCGCGCATGGCGCGCTGCACGGCCTCATGGAACTCGTTCGACTCGACGTCGTTGAGAAGCAGCTGCTTGACGGCCACGTCACGGTGCAGGAACTCGTCGCGCGCCCGCCACACGACACCCATCGCACCGGCGCCGAGTTGGTCGAGCAGGACGTAGCGACCTCCAAGCTTGTTCACGCGCGCACGGTACCCGTAGCGCGCGTGTAACACGGTGAGTTGTACGGGAAGAGTCCAATCAGACAGCCACCAAGCATTGAGAACGTGGACAAGAGACCCTGGACACGATCAGCCTCCGAGGTGTGCGATCGAGCCGGGCTGGGTACGGATCTGGGTGGGGTAACCCGCTGTCAGACGGCTTGATCGAGCAAGGCAGGATTCAACGCATTGACGTGGAGTTACACGGCGGAAGGGCGCTGCCGATGAGCGGACGACTCGGTATCGACGACGTATCCCCGGTGGTGTCGGCTGGTAGATATCCAGCCAAAGCCGTTGTGGGAGAACACATTCCGGTCTCAGCCACGGTGTGGCGCGAGGGGCACGACAAGCTCGCGGCCACCGTCACGTGGAGAGGACCGAACGACCGAGTCGCTCGCCAGACCCGCATGCACGAGGTCGGAACCGGCCTCGACAGGTGGGGCGCGACCGTGGTTCCGGACCAGGAAGGCGCCTGGACGTTCCGGATCGATGCGTGGAGTGACCCCTGGGGCACCTGGAATCACGCCGTTGAGGTGAAGATCGCGGCGGGACAGGGGCCCGGTGATCTCGCAAACGATCTTGAAATCGGTGCCGGGCTACTCGATCGGGTGGCAAGGCGACCCGATAGGCGACAAGAGCGAGCTTTGCTCACGTCCGCAGCGGAAGCGCTGCGCGACACGGACAGGCCGCTCGCCGAACGGGTCTCGCCGGCGCTGGCGGCCGACGTCCAGAAGATCATGTTCGAGCACCCGGTGCGCGAGCTGATCACCAAGGGCAAGACGCACAAGATCTGGTGCGACCGCAAGAAGGCGGCGTACGGCTCCTGGTACGAGTTCTTCCCGCGCAGCACCGGCGGGATCGACGAGACCGGCCAGTCGGTGCACGGCACGTTCGCCACGGCGACCAAGGAGCTCGACCGGGTCGCGGCGATGGGCTTCGACGTCGTCTACTTCCCGCCCATCCACCCGATCGGGCGAGTCAACCGCAAGGGCCCCAACAACACGCTCGTCGCGACGCCCGAGGACACGGGATCACCGTGGGCCATCGGCGCGGACGAGGGCGGGCACGACGCGATCCACCCGCAGCTCGGCACGATCGAGGACTTCGACGCGCTCGTCCAACGAGCGAACGAACTCGGGCTGGAGGTCGCGCTCGACTTCGCGCTGCAGTGCGCGCCTGACCACCCGTGGGTGCTCAAGCACCCGGAGTGGTTCACGCAGCTGCCCGACGGCACGATCGCGTACGCCGAGAACCCGCCCAAGAAGTACCAGGACATCTACCCGATCAACTTCGACCTCGACCCGCAGGGCCTGTACCACGAGGTGCTGCGCGTGGTCCTCTTCTGGGCCGAGCACGGGGTGCGGATCTTCCGGGTCGACAACCCCCACACCAAGCCGCCGGACTTCTGGCAGTGGCTGATCTGGAAGGTGAAGGAGGTCTACCCGGACACGCTGTTCCTGGCGGAGGCCTTCACCCGCCCTGCCCGCCTCTACGGCCTGGCGAAGCTCGGCTTCACCCAGTCCTACACGTACTTCACGTGGCGGACGGGCAAGCCGGAGCTGATCGAGTTCGGCGAGGACGTCCGCGACCACTGGGACGAGGCGCGGCCGAACCTGTTCGTGAACACGCCGGACATCCTGCACGAGTCGCTGCAGCACGGCGGTCCCGCGATGTTCGGGCTCCGCGCGGCACTCGCGGCCACGCTCTCCCCCACTTGGGGCGTGTACAGCGGCTACGAGCTGTTCGAGTACGAGGCCGTGAAGCCGGGCAGCGAGGAGTACCTCAACTCCGAGAAGTACCAGCTGCGGCCACGCGACTACGCCCGCGCACTGGCGGACGGCCGCAGCCTCGAACCGTGGCTGCGCAAGCTCAACCACATCCGCAAGGCGCACCCGGCGCTGCAGCAGATGCGCACGCTGAGGTTCCAGAACGTCGAGAACGACGCGCTGGTCGCCTTCTCCAAGCGCGATCCGGAGACGGGCGACACGGTCGTGGTCGTCGTCAGCCTCGACCCGCACAACGCGCAGGAGGGGACGCTGTACCTCGACCTGCCGGAGCTCGGGTTCGACTGGCACGAGCGCGTCATCGCGCACGACGAGGTCACCGGCGAGACGTGGGACTGGGGCCAGGCGAACTACATCCGCCTCGAACCGTGGCGTGCCACCGCGCACGTGGTGAGCCTCCAGCGACGTTTCAGCTGATCAACCGAACAACCCCCGACGAGGTGGGAACAATGGCCGACGACTCCCGTCCCGACGCTGCGCTCGGGTTGGAGGGTGTTCCGCACACCGGAGAGGCCGTCAACGACGACGGCATGCTGGTCGAACCGCAGGCTGAGGACTTCAAGTCCGCCAAGCCGGCCTCCGCGAACCCGGACTGGTTCAAGGGCGCCGTCTTCTACGAGGTGCTGGTCCGCGCCTTCAGCGACTCCAACGGAGACGGCACGGGCGACCTGCGCGGGCTCGCCTCGCGCCTCGACTACCTCGAATGGCTCGGCGTCGACTGCCTGTGGCTGCCGCCGTTCTACGCGTCGCCGCTGCGCGACGGCGGGTACGACATCAGCGACTTCCGCGCGGTGCTGCCGGAGTTCGGCACCGTCGAGGACTTCGTGTACCTCCTGGACGAGGCGCACCGGCGCGGGATCCGGGTGATCACCGACCTGGTGCTCAACCACACCTCGGACGCGCACCCGTGGTTCCAGGAGTCGCGGCAGGACCCGACGGGTCCGTACGGCGACTACTACGTGTGGAGCGACGACGATTCGCGCTACAGCGACGCGCGGATCATCTTCGTGGACACGGAGTCGTCGAACTGGACGTACGACCCGGTGCGCGGGCAGTTCTTCTGGCACCGCTTCTTCAGCCACCAGCCGGACCTCAACTTCGAGAACCCGGACGTGCAGGAGGCGATGCTCGACACGCTGCGCTTCTGGCTCGACCTCGGCATCGACGGGTTCCGGCTCGACGCCGTGCCGTACCTCTTCGAAGAGGAGGGCACGAACTGCGAGAACCTCCCGCGCACGCACGAGTTCCTCAAGAAGTGCCGCAAGGTCGTCGACGACGAGTTCCCCGGCAGGGTGCTGCTCGCCGAGGCGAACCAGTGGCCGTCGGACGTCGTCGAGTACTTCGGTGACCCGGAGGTCGGCGGCGACGAGTGCCACATGGCGTTCCACTTCCCGCTGATGCCGCGGATCTTCATGGCGGTGCGGCGGGAGTCGCGGTTCCCGATCTCGGAGATCCTGGCGCAGACGCCGGCGATCCCGGAGAACGCCCAGTGGGGCATCTTCCTGCGCAACCACGACGAGCTCACGCTTGAGATGGTCAGCGACGAAGAGCGCGACTACATGTACTCCGAGTACGCGAAAGACCCGCGGATGAAGGCGAACATCGGCATCCGCCGACGGCTCGCCCCGCTGCTGGAGAACGACCGCAACCAGCACGAACTGTTCACCGCGCTGCTGCTGTCGCTGCCCGGCTCGCCCGTTCTCTACTACGGCGACGAGATCGGCATGGGCGACAACATCTGGCTGCAGGACCGCGACGCCGTGCGCACCCCGATGCAGTGGACGCCGGACCGCAACGCGGGCTTCTCCAGCTGCGACCCCGGCCGGATCTACCTGCCGGTGATCATGGACCCGGTCTACGGCTACCAGGGCCTGAACGTCGAGGCACAGCTCAACAGCTCGACGTCGCTGCTCAACTGGACGCGGCACATGATCGAGGTGCGCAAGCAGCACCACGCGTTCGCCGAGGGCGACTTCACCGAGCTCGGCGGCTCCAACCCGAGCGTGCTCGCCTACAAGCGGCAGTGGAAGCGCCCGGACGGCCGCGAGGACATCGTGCTCTGCGTGAACAACCTGTCGCGCTTCCCGCAACCCGTCGAGCTGGACCTCTCCGAGCACCGCGACCACACGCCGGTGGAGCTCACCGGA
Organism: Lentzea sp. NPDC058436; assembly: GCF_042721515.1. Lineage (NCBI taxonomy): Bacteria > Bacillati > Actinomycetota > Actinomycetes > Pseudonocardiales > Pseudonocardiaceae > Lentzea > Lentzea sp. NPDC058436. The sequence goes on along the minus strand of NZ_JBHXLF010000025.1, from coordinate 9,637 downwards.
GGTGTCAAATTCCCCGCGATCGGGGAACTCCCGTACCTGCTGACCCTTCCGGGTCACGGTTTCTACTGGTTCCAGCTGGTAGAGGCGGGCGACGATGGCGAGATGAGGTGAATCGAGGCGTGACCGATCCCCACGAGCTCGTCGAGAAGCTCGTCGCCTCACTGCCCGACCTGCTCCCGAACGCACGGTGGTTCGGCGGCAAGGACAAGCCGATCACGGCCGTCCGTCCACTGAGGACGACGGTGGTGGACGGCGATCTGGTGCACCTGGTGTTCGAGGTCGAACAACCGGGCCGCACCGAGAACTACCAGGGCGCGCTGAGCCTGAGCACCGGCGCGTGGGACGTGCTGCTCGACCCCGAGCACAACGGCGTCCTGCTCGACCGGATCGCCACCGGGCACGAGGTCGACGGCATCACGTTCGCGCACGAGCCCGGCACGGACCTGCGTTCCGGCCTGCGCGGACGGCCGATCGGCGTCGAGCAGTCCAACACGTCCCTGATCTACGGCCAGCAGTACATCCTCAAGATCTTCCGCAAGCTCGCCAACGGCGAGAACCGGGATCTGACGATGCACCGCGCGTTGCGGTCGGTGGGCTGCGAGCACATCGCGCAGCCGCTGGGCGCGATCTCGACCGTGCTGAACGGCGAGCAGGTCACCCTCGCGATGCTGCAGGAGTTCCTGCCGGACGCGGTCGAGGGCTGGGACATGGCCAAGACCTCGGTCCGCGACCTGATGGCCGAGGCCGACCTGCACGCGTTCGAGGTGGGCGGCGACTTCGCCGGTGAGGCGCAACGGCTCGGCCACGCCGTCGCGAAGGTGCACGCCGACCTCGCGGAGGCGCTGGGCACGCAGATCGCCGACGACGACGCGATCTCGCGCGCCATCGAGGGCATGCAACGCCGTCTGGGCGTCGTGCTGGAGGCGGTGCCGGAGCTCGCTCGCTACGAGGAGCCGCTGCGCGCAGCGTTCGAGGAGGCGCGTCAGCACGTCGGCGCGCTCCCGATCCAGCACATCCACGGCGACCTGCACCTCGGGCAGGTCCTGCGGACCGTGCACGGCTGGCTGCTGATCGACTTCGAGGGCGAGCCGGCGGCCAGCGTCGAGGACCGGCTGGCACTGCGGTCGCCGTTGCGCGACGTGGCGGGGATGCTGAGGTCGTTCGACTACGCGGCACGGCAGCTCCTCGTCGGCCAGCCCGACGACGACCAGCTCGCCTACCGCGCGATGGAGTGGACGAAGCGCAACAGGGCCGCGTTCTGCGACGGTTACGCCGAGGTGGCGGCCGACCCGCGGGACAACGTGCCGCTGATGCGCGCGTTCGAGCTGGACAAGGCGGTCTACGAGGTCGCTTACGAGCACGCCAACAGGCCGGAGTGGTTGACGGTTCCCCTGTCGTCGATCGCCCGGATGACCAGCGGAGGAGAGTAGACCGTGAAGGCCGACCTGGACCGGCTCCTGTCAGGTGCGCACCACGACCCGCACTCGGTGCTGGGTGTGCACACCGTCGGCGACCAGGTGATCGCGCGGGCCCTGCGCCCCGGCGCGACGTCGGTCGCCATCTCGTGGGGTGACAAGCAGGTCGAGCTGCCACGCATCGCGGACGCGCTGTTCGAGGGCGAGCTGCCCGAGGCGCCCGGCGACTACCGGCTGCTGGTGACCTACGGCGACCACACGGTCGAGGTCGACGACCCGTACCGCTGGCTGCCGACCGTCGGCGAGCTGGACCTGCACCTGATCGGCGAGGGCCGGCACGAACGCCTGTGGGACGTGCTGGGCGCGCACGTCCGTTGCTACGAGACGCTTGCCGGTGACATCACCGGTGTCTCGTTCGCGGTGTGGGCGCCGAACGCGCGCGGTGTGCGCGTGACCGGTGACTTCGACGGCTGGGACGGGCGCGCGAACCCGTTGCGCTCCATGGGTTCCAGCGGTGTCTGGGAGGTCTTCCTGCCCAACGTCGTGGTGGGGTCGCGGTACAAGTTCCGCATCCTCGGCCAGGACGGCGTGTGGCACGAGAAGGCCGACCCGATGGCGTTCGCCACGGAGGTGCCCCCGCAGACGGCCTCGGTCGTCACGCGCAGCGAGTACCAGTGGCAGGACGCCGAGTGGGAGGCCCGGCGCGAGGCCACGAACTGGGCGAACGCGCCGATGTCGATCTACGAGGTGCACCTCGGCTCGTGGAAGCCGGGTCTGAGCTACCGGGAGCTCGCGACCGAGCTCGCGGACTACTGCGAGGACATGGGCTTCACGCACGTCGAGATGCTGCCGGTGTCCGAGCACCCGTTCGGCGGTTCGTGGGGCTACCAGGTCACGTCGTACTACGCGCCGACGTCCCGTTTCGGCACCCCGGACGACTTCCGGTACTTCGTCGACATGCTGCACCAGCGCGGTATCGGCGTGCTGGTCGACTGGGTGCCGGCGCACTTCCCGAAGGACGCCTGGGCGCTCGCGAAGTTCGACGGCACGCCGTTGTACGAGCACGCCGACCCGCGCCGCGGTGAGCAGCTCGACTGGGGCACGTACGTCTTCGACTTCGGGCGCAACGAGGTCCGCAACTTCCTGGTGGCGAACGCGCTGTACTGGATCGAGGAGTTCCACCTCGACGGACTGCGCGTGGACGCCGTCGCGTCGATGCTCTACCTCGACTACTCGCGGCCTGCGGACCAGTGGCTGCCCAACGAGTTCGGCGGCAGGGAGAACCTCGACGCGGTGCGGTTCCTGCAGGAGCTGAACGCGACCGTCTACAAGCGGCACCCCGGCGTGGTCATGATCGCCGAGGAGTCGACGGCGTGGCCGGGCGTCACGCGGCCGACGCACCTGGGCGGGCTCGGGTTCGGCTTCAAGTGGAACATGGGCTGGATGCACGACACGCTGCACTACCTGTCGCGTGAGCCGGTGCACCGCTCGTTCCACCACAACGAGATGACGTTCTCGCTGGTCTACGCGTGGAGTGAGAACTTCGTGCTGCCGCTCTCGCACGACGAGGTGGTGCACGGCAAGGGTTCGCTGTGGACGCGGATGCCCGGCGACGACTGGAACAAGGCCGCGGGTGTGCGGTCGCTGCTGGCGTTCATGTGGGCGCATCCCGGCAAGCAGCTGCTGTTCATGGGCGGCGAGTTCGGGCAGCGGCAGGAGTGGTCGGAGTCGCGGTCGCTCGACTGGCACCTGGTCGAGCAGGAGTCGCTGCACCAAGGCATCCAGTCGCTGACGCGCGACCTGAACTCGGTCTACAAGCAGGCGGCGGCGCTGTTCAGCCACGACGTCACGCCCGAGGGCTTCCAGTGGATCGACGCGAACGACTCCGGCGGCAACGTCCTGTCGTTCCTGCGGGTCGGTGAGGACGGCTCGACGCTCGCCTGCGTGGCGAACTTCTCCGGGTCGCCGCACCACGACTACCGGGTGGGACTGCCGTCGGCAGGGCGCTGGAAGGAGCTCGTGAACACCGACGCCGCGCACTACGGCGGTTCGGGCGTGGGCAACTTCGGTGGCGTCGAGACCGAGGCGAAGCCGTGGCACGGGCGTCCGCACTCGGCGATCCTGCAGCTGCCGCCGTCCGGTGTGCTGTGGCTCGTTCCGGAGGTCCCCGGCGTGCTGGGCGAGGCCGACTGACGCGTCGCGGTGGGCTGACCCGGTCAGGTGAACCTGATCAGTCCACCGCACGTTGCCCCTTGTATGCGCCTGACTTGGACGAGAAGGACGCCCCCCGAGCCGGACGGCAGGCACAATGGGTTCATGCGGCACCGGAGCATCGCGCTGATCGTCGCCACCGCCCTGCTCGCGGTGGGTTGCACCGCTGAGATCCCTGGGCAGCCCCGCGCCGCCAAGGTGGTGAAGAAGGAGGCGTCCGGCCCCACCATCCAGGTGCGGGGCTCGGACAACGGCGCCATCGACAAGCTGGCCGCCACCGCTCTGACGGACATCGAGGAGTTCTGGACCGACTCGTTCCAGAGCACCTTCAACAAGCCGTGGAAGCCGCTGAGCGGCGGTTACTTCTCGGTCGACACCGCGGACTCCACCGCGAAGCCGCCGCCGTGCACGCAGAAGGCCGCGGACGTGGAGGGCAACGCGTTCTACTGCCCGGCCGCCGACGCGATCGCGTGGGACAGGGCGTCGCTGCTGCCGGTGCTGCAGGACCGCTTCGGCGAGGCGGCCGTGGTCGTGGTGCTCGCGCACGAGATCGGCCACGCGGTGCAGAACCGCATGGGCATCACGCCCGAGGCCGAGCGCCGTGAGCCGGACAAGTACCCCACGATCCTCACCGAGGCGCAGGCCGACTGCTTCGCCGGCGCGTTCGTCCGCAACGTGACGGACGGCAAGTCGCCGCGCCTCGACATCAACGCGGACGCCCTGGACAAGGCGCTGGGCGCGCTGATCACGTTCCGCGACCCGGTCGGCACGTCGCCGGAGGACGAGCAGGCGCACGGCAGCGCGTTCGACCGCGTGGCGGCGTTCCAGGACGGCTACGAGCAGGGCACGAAGTTCTGCGCGCAGATGTCGGTGCAGAACCGCCAGTTCACGCAGCGCGCGTTCACGAGCACCACGGACCGCGCGAACGGCGGCAACCTGCCGTTCGACGACATGCTCGAAGCCGTGACGCCGGACCTCGACGGCTTCTTCAAGGACCTGGCGACGAAGTCGGGCAAGACCTGGCCCACGCCGCGCGCCGAGGCCACCCAGACCGAGCCGGACTGCTCCGGTGACCAGGGCCCTGTCGCCTACTGCCCGTCGGACAAGACGATCAAGATCGACACGAAGGACGAGCTGCCGGACCTGCACAAGAAGTACGGCGACTACGCGACGGGCACGCTGATCGCGTCCCGTTACGCCATCGCCGAGCTCGCGGTGCTGGGCAAGCCGACCGAGGGCGAGAAGGCGTCCGAGGCGGCGCTGTGCCTGGCCGGCGCGTACACGGGCGCGGTGTTCCAGCGGCAGGACGGGTTCGGGCTCTCGCCGGGCGACTTCGACGAGGCCGTGACCATCCTGCTGCAGTTCGACTACGCGGCCCGCGACGCGAAGGGCGGCAACCCGGTGGATCCGGGCTTCCAGCGCGTGGCGCGGTTCCGCGAGGGCGTGTTCGAGGGCGCGAAGAAGTGCGGCGTCTGAGGTTCAGCGTCTGGCCGTCGGTGCCTGGTCGGACACCACGGAGATGCGCGCGCCCGGAATCGTGAGCGTGCCGCCCCTGAGATCCGTGTTGCGCACCGTGACCTCGGTGAACGTCGCGAACGGCACGGTCAGCGGCGGCGGGTGGGCCGCGGTGTAGTCGACCGGGATCTTGATGCCGAGCAGGTCGAGGTTCCCCTTGAGCTGGATCGTGTACAGCTCGATGCGGCCCGAAGACACCGTGGACGTGCTGCCCGGCCGTGCCGCTGTGACCAGCTTGGTGCCCGGTGAGACCTCGCCGGTCTGCACGAGGTCCCTGACCTTCATGTCCGTCGCGGTGAACTTCAGGACCTTGACGACCTGCCCGTTCAGCACCACGTCGACGATCCCGGCGTAGTTGAGGCCGCCCAGGTCGAGCCGCGACGCCGTCAGCGTCCACTCGCGCCCTCCACCCGTCACCGGGGCAGGGGCCGGTGGCGGGGGCGCCGACGTCGAGGGTTCCGTGCGCGGCGGCGGGACGGACACGGACGACGACGGCGGTGGAGTGGCACTGGTGCTCGACGCGGGCGGTGGCTCTGAGGTGGTGCTGGTCGGGACCGACGAACTGCTGCCGGGGGCGGACGACGGCGGCGGCTCGGTGCTCGACGGCTCGGTCCTCGACGGTGGTTGCAGCGCCAGCACCGCGACCACCGCCGCGGCCGCCAGCGGATGTGCTCGCATCATGTGGGCTGAACCCTCTGGGTCGGCTCAGGCTCCTCCGCCGCCTTCGGTTCCTGCGGCTTCTTGGGTTCCTTCGGCTTCTTGGGTTCGTCCGTCCACGCCACGGCGAGGGCGCCGCCGAGCAGGCTCAGGACCGTGCCGGCGAGGAAGCCGCCGAGGTTGGTCACGACGAGCGCGACCAGCGACAGCAGCACCGTGACGAGGCCGGCCGCGAGCCGGAACTTGGGCTGCACCCACAGCGACACCGCGCAGATCGCCAGCAACGCGCCGATCAGCAGCGCGGACGTGCCGCCGATCGTCTTGATCGAGATGACCATGTCGCCGAGCTTCACGCCGACGAACGGCGGGAACAGGATGATGAGCGCGCCCGCCGCCACGAAGAGACCGGCCCAGAAGGGCCGGCCACGTCGCCACGCGGTGAAGCCGCGCCAGATCGTCAGAAGCACTCTTGCTTCCCCTGGCGGATCGTGAGGTTCATGCCCTTGAACCTGATGGTCTGGGCCGTGGTGGCCCAGGCGGTCTGCTGCAGCGAGGTGATGTTCGCCGTGTCGGCCTGCAGACCGAACGAGCCCGGCAGGCCCCGCAGGTTCTCCGGTCCCTTGGTGACCTTGTTGGCGTCGATGCCGATCTCGGGGTTGCCGAGGACGAGGTCACCGTTGAGGTCGGTGAGGTTGACGACCAGGTTGTCGGCCGACATGCCGCCCACGCTGTCCGCGGTGATGCGCATCGTGATGTCACCGACGATCGGCATGTTGGCGACGAACACCGACTGGCAGAACTTGTCGAGCCTCGCCGTCTTGAACCCGCTGACCGCGACGACGTGGGTCTTGCCCGCTCCCGCGTCCACCCCGCCGAACTGGACGAACCCCTGACCCACCAGGTTGTCGGCGGACACCTTGAAGTTGGTGCCGGACACCGCGAACGAGGCGGCCAGCGCTCCCTGGGACATGCCGAAGAGGAGGGCACCCGCGCCTACCGCGCCGATGCCGAGCACCCCGACGAACCGTGCCCAGCGCGTTCTACCCATACCCCCGGACTCCTTCCACGCTGAAGGCTTTCGTGAGAGCGACTTTGGGCCCGAAACATCGGTGGGACAACGAAAACGAGTCCGTGCAGTCTTGAAATCACCCCAGGGAGTGAGGAGGTTTCACGTTCGGCCCTGGCACTTGCTGCACGTGGCCGAACGCCGCTTAGTAGGGTCTGACCTCATGGGATTCGGACGAATCGCCGTCGCGCTGGCCGTGACCGCAACTCTGACCGCGTGCGCATCCGTGGTCGAGGGCGCCCCGAAGGGCGAGCGGCCCGACCCCACGAAGGTCGCGGGCCTCGAAATCTCCAACGGCCCGTCCGGCCCGAAGCAGGGCGTGCCCGACGCGGACCTGAGCGTGGAGAACGGCGACGGCGGCGAGATGGACCGCCTGGCGATCAACACGCTCGCCGACGTCCAGGAGTTCTGGAAGGCCGAGATCCCGAACTCGTTCCCCGGCAAGACCTTCGAGCCGGTGAAGCGCTTCCTGTCCTACGACTCCAACGGCAAGGGCGTCGAGGTCTGCAAGCTCAACACCACCGGCATCGCCAACGCGTTCTACTGCGCGCTGGACGACAGCATCACGTGGGACCGGGGCGAGCTCCTCCCGATGCTCCAGGACTCGTTCGGCCCGATGGCCGTCGTGACGGTGCTGGCGCACGAGATGGGCCACGCCGTCCAGTACAAGCTCGGCCCTGCCTCGGGCATCGGCGCCAACACGTCGTCGATCGTCAAAGAACAGCAGGCCGACTGCTACACCGGCGTCTTCATGCGCTGGGTCGCCGAGAACAAGGCGAAGCACTTCGAGCTCTCCACCGGTGAGGGCCTCAACCAGGTGCTGCAGACGATGTTCTTCATCCGCGACAGCGCCGGCACGTCGTTCGAGAAGCAGGGCGCCCACGGCAGCGCGTTCGACCGCGTCTCGGCCTTCCAGTTCGGCTTCGTCCGCGGCGCGGCCCGCTGCGCGGAGATCAACGAGGCGGAGATCAACAAGCGCATCACCGAACGCCCCTTCGACATCACCGACACCGACCAGGGCCAGGGCCGCGGCAACGTCAAGGTCGACGACGAGAGGTACCTCAGGGCCCTGGAGGAGTCGCTCCGAGACGCGTACAAGTCGAGCGGCGCCGTCTTCCCGGCCTTCGACAGGTCGGGCATCAAGTCCTGCGCCGACGCCCAGACCACGTCCCCGGCCTCCTACTGCCCGGCGGTCAACCAGGTCCAGCTGGACCTCCCGCAGCTGCTCAAGATCGGCACACCCCCGAAGAAGGGCGCGAAGGGCGGCATCGGCGACTTCGCGGCGTTCGCCGTCATCGCCTCCCGCTTCTCGCTGTCCATCCAGCACGCCACGGGCTTCAAGCTCGACGACGACGCGGCAGGCCAGCGCACCGCCTGCCTCACCGGAGCCTGGGCGGGCCTCACCAACCGCCCCGACGCGGCAGCGAACCTGAAACTCTCCCCCGGCGACCTCGACGAGGCGGTGGCCGAACTCCTGGCGGACGACAGCCTCATCGCCGCAGACGTGAACGGCAAAGCGGTCCCCTCCGGCTTCGCCCGCGTGGAAGCGTTCGGCGACGGCTTCTTCCGAGGCCTCTCGTTCTGCGTGAAGAAGTACTCGGTTTGATAAATCGATCGACCGCGATCGATACTCGGGAACGTGCTCACCGATGAAGCCACGACCTACGCCTCGTGGTTCGCGACGCTGTCCGACCCGACCAGGGTCCGCCTGCTCCACCACGTGGCCTCGGCACCAGCCCCGGTCACCGTGGGCGAACTGACGACCCTGCTCGGCGTGAGCCAGTCCACCTGCTCACACCACGTCCGCAAACTGGCGGAGGTCGGCTTCCTCCACGTCCAGAAAGAGGGCACCACCACCCTCGTCACGATCAACCCGGCCTGCTGCACAGGCCTCCCCCACGCGGCGGACGCGGTCATGGGCGCCCTCTCCACAGGCACCCTCCGCCCCTCAGCGGGCGTGACGATGCGAGCGATGACCGCAGCGGACTGGCCGGACGTCCGCCGCATCTACGGCGAGGGCATAGCCTCAGGCAACGCGACCTTCGAGACGGAGGTCCCGTCCCGCAGAACCCTGGAGTCGAAGTGGCTGCCGGACCACCGCTGGATCGCCGAGGTGGACGGCTCCGTGGCGGGCTGGGCAGCAGCCACCCCGGTCTCGGCCCGCGAGTGCTACGCGGGCGTGGCGGAGACGTCGATCTACGTGGCCGACGCGTCCCAGGGCAGGGGCGTGGGCAAAACCCTGCTGCACCACCAGGTGGCGGCGGCGGACGCCGACGGCCTGTGGACCCTGCAGGCGGTCATCTTCCCGGAGAACCGGGCCAGCATCGCCCTGCACCACAAGGCGGGGTTCCGCACGGTGGGGCTGCGGGAGCGAATCGCGCAGCACCACGGCGAGTGGCGGGATACCGTCCTATTGGAACGACGGCGGGCAGCGAACGAGGCCTGATGGCCGCGAGGCGGGGCAACGCGCGGCAGGGGTGGAGCAATGCGGGGCTGGACAAGGCGAGGCTCGGGGGCTTGCGGGGCCGAGGCGAGGCGGCACGCGGCCTGGGAGGGGCTGGCTTGGCTGGCGATGTCGGGCACGCCTGATCGCCCGCGAAGCCGAAGGCGAGCCGGATGACAGGTGCGAAGCCGAAGGCGAGCCGAATGATTGCCGCGACGCCGCAGGCGAGCCGTCTTTAGCAAAGAGGAACCGGCGGTGGGGTCCCATCACGAGTCGCGCCATAGCTCTTGCTGCATGTGAGTAGGGGTGTCAACTCGACACGCTTTTCGT
>NZ_JBHXLF010000024.1:0-102791 GCF_042721515.1 Lentzea sp. NPDC058436 | reverse complement strand
TTGTTTATATGTGCCTGGGTGTCAACTCGACATGCTTTTCGTCGAGTTGACACCCCTACCTGACTGTGGCCCGCTCTTGGTGCGGCTCGTGATGGGACCCCACCGCCAACCCCGACTCTCTACGCAACGCGCAGCCGCTCTGAGCAACAGGCGTGCCATCAACCTGCTCACGGCGCTACCCCCATTTCAGATTGCCGGGGTCTGGGGCAGAGCCCCAGGGGAAGCACGCAAGGCGACCAGGCCGCACGCAAAACGACCCACCTGCAAAGGCAGCCACCCGCCGAAGCCGCGACACGCCGGTCGAAGACGAGCAGGCAGCAGCAAGGTCGCCAGGGCGTCAGGCGGATGCGAAGCCAGCGGAGAGGCGGAGGCGGTGTCCTCCACCACCACAACCCTGCACGTCAAACCAGCCGAGATACCCTTACCCCGTGGAACACATCTTCACCGGACTCCTGGTGCTAGTGACGATCGCCGTGACGTGGTTCGCCGGCTACGTCGTCTACCGCCTCTACTCCGACCAGCGATGAGCAGCGGCGACGAGGCCATCCGCCTGGCCGAGGAGCGTGCGGCGGCCACCAGGGAGCGCAACCTCCCGCAGTTCACCGACATGCCCGTCCCGGCGGACACGGCGAACCTGCGTGAAGGCGCGGACCTGAACGACGCCCTGCTGGGCGTGCTGCCGCTCGTGGGCGTGTGGCGTGGCGAGGGCGAGATCGTCTACCCGACGATCGACGGCCCGTTCCGCTTCGGCCAGCAGATCACGTTCGCCCACGACGGCCGGCCGTTCCTCGTGTACGAGGCGCGGTCTTGGCTGCTCAACGAGGCCGGCGAGGTCATCCGTCCCGCTGCGCGCGAGCAGGGGTTCTGGCGGCCGCAGGAGGACGACACGATCGAGCTCCTGCTGACGCACAACACGGGCATCGTCGAGCTGTACTACGGCAAGGTGCGCACGCAGACGTCGTGGGAGTTCGAGACGGACGCGGTCATCCGTTCCGCCTCGGCCAAGGACGTCAAGGCGTCGCAGCGCCTGTACGGCGTGGTGAGCGGCGACCTCGCGTACGTCGAGGAGCGCGCCATGATGGGCCAGGACATGCAGCCGCACGCGTCGGCGCACCTCAAGCGCATCGTCGGCTGAGCAGACCGCGAACGCGCCGTCGGCTGTGCAGGCCGCACGTACGCCGTCGACTGAGCAGGCTGCAAGCGCGCGGTGAAGGATTGTTGAACGATCTGCGTGTCGGATTGTTCAACAATCCCACGATTCCCCGTAGCATGGGGGCATGCTTCTGCGGCGCTGCGGAACCGACGCGCTCCTGGTCGAGGTCGACTCACTGACCGAGGTCGCGGCCGTCCGCGCGGCCCTGGAGAAACTCGACGGCGTCGAGGAGCTCGTCCCCGCCGCCCGAACGGTGCTGGTCAAGGGCGCGCTGACCCAGGTCAGGGAAGCGCTCAGGTCCATCGACCTGACCCAGGCGCCGACCACGCACCCGCGCGAGATCACCATCCCGGTCATCTACGACGGCCCGGACCTCGCCCTCGTCGCCGAGACCGCCGGCACCACACCGGACGAGGTCGTGAAGCTCCACACCGGGGCCGTCTACGAGGTCGCGTTCTGCGGCTTCGCACCGGGCTTCGGCTACCTCACCGGCCTCCCGGAAGCACTCCAGCAGCCCAGGCTCGACTCCCCGCGCACGAAGGTCCCGCAGGGCTCGGTCGGCATCGCGGGCGAGTTCACCGCCGCCTACCCGCGGCCGACGCCCGGCGGCTGGCGGCTGATCGGGCGCACCGAGATCACGCTGTTCGACGCCAAGGCCGAGACCCCCGCGCTGCTGCAGCCCGGCGACCAGGTCAGGTTCGTGGTCGCATGAAGCGCTCGATCACCATCCTCAGGACCGGACCGCAGGCGCTGGTCCAGGACCTCGGCCGGCCCGGCAACGCGCACCTCGGCGTGCCCCCGTCCGGCGCGCTCGACCAGGAGTCGCTCAAGCTCGCCAACCGGCTCGTCGGCAATCCCGAAACCGCCGCCGGGCTGGAGATCCTGCTCGGCGGGCTCGCACTGAAAGCCGGCGCGAGCTGCACGGTCGCCGTCACCGGGCCGACCACCGAACTCCGTGTCGACGGCAGGCTCGCCGACTCCCACCAGCCGGTGCACCTGAAGCCGCAGCAGACCCTGGAGATCGGCACCCCGCAGACCGGGCTGCGCACCTACCTGGCCATCTCCGGCGGCCTCGACGTGCCGGAGGAGCTCGGCAGCCGGTCCACCGACCTGCTCTCCGGAATCGGTCCAGACCCGTTGCGGGACAACGACGTTTTGCAACTCGGGACGCCGAACGCGGCAACCGGCGCGGACGTCGTGCCGCCGCTGCGGGCGCTGCAAACGTTGGTCATCCCGATCCGGCTCGGGCCGCGCGACGACTGGTTCGACGACGCGGAAACGCAGCTGCGGCAAGGGAAGTGGACCGTGTCCGACCGCAGCAACCGGGTCGGCGCGCGACTGCAGGGCACCGCACTGAATCGTCGTGACGGGGAGATTCCCAGCGAGGGGATGATCACCGGCGCGGTCCAGGTGCCGCCGGACGGCCAGCCCGTGGTGTTCCTCAACGACCACCCGACGACCGGCGGCTACCCCGTCATCGGCGTCGTCGACGGCGATCACCTGCGGTTTCTCGGGCAGGCGCGGCCGGGGACGACCATCAGGTTCCGGCCGGTCGACTGAGGAACCGGAGCATTGACGTGAGTGGTCCAGACCAAATACCGTAACCACCAGGCCGCCGCGGAATCTCTACCAAACTGGAGTTCCGCATGCGCCGAATCCCTGCCCTGTTAACGGTTCTGGTCGCGCTGCTGGCCCTGGCGGTTCCCGCACAGGCCGCCACCGGCATCACCGCGACCTTCTCCCGCACCGGCACGAGTGGCAAGTTCGTGGTCGCCAACGCGAGCACGGCCGCGCTCAACGGGTGGTCGATCAAGTTCGACCTCCCGGCCGGTGTCACGGCGAGCAGCCCGCAGAACGCGACGATCACCCAGAACGGCACGAGAGTGACGCTCACTCCGGCCTTCTACATCAACAACCTCCCCGCCGGGCGCAACACCGAGCCGTACAGCCCGACGTTCACGCTGAGCGCCGCCGCCGACCCGACCACCTGCACGATCAACAACATGGCGTGCGATGGCAGCGGCACCCCACCGCCGGCACCGACCGGGCTCACCGCCGAGTACTCGGTGGCGGCAGGCGCGGCGAAGTTCATCGTGCGCAACCACGGCGCCGCCGCCGTCAGCGACTGGTCGATCTCCTTCACGCTGCCCAACGGTGTGACGGTCAGCAACGGCCAGAACGGCACGGTCGCGCAGAACGGCAACCAGGTCACCGTCACGCCCGCCCACTACAACAAGACCATCAACGCGGGAGCGAGCACCGAGCCGTACAGCCCGACGTTCTCGATCAGCCAGAACGTCGACCCGGTGACGTGCCGGATCAGCAACGCGAACTGCGACGGCAGCGCGGACACCCCGCCGACCACGCCGGCGAACCTGACGTCACCGACGAAGACCACGCGCACGGTGACGTTGCAGTGGAACGCCTCCACGGCGGGTTCGCTGCCGATCGCCGGCTACGACGTCTACAACGGCTCCAGCCTCGCAGGAAGCTCCACCACGACGTCCACGATCATCACGGACCTGACCCCGAACACCGCCTACTCGTTCACGGTGCGGGCCAAGGACACCAAGGGCACGCAGAGCGGACCGAGCACCGCCCTGAGCGTCACCACCAACAACCCCGCCGACGACACCACCCCGCCGACCGCACCGGGCAACCTGCGTTCGACGGCCAAGGACGCGGGCAGCGTCACGCTGGCGTGGAACGCCTCCACGGACAACAGGGGCGTCGCGAACTACGACGTCTACGTCGGTGGCACCGTCAAGCAGACGGTTTCCGGCACCACGGCAGTGGTCAGCGGCCTCTCGCCGTCCACGAACTACACGTTCACCGTCCGAGCACGCGACATCTACGACAACCTCTCGACCCCGAGCAACGCGCTGAACGAACGCACTGGTGACATCGTCGGCGGTTACGCCCGTGTCGGGTACTTCGTGCAGTGGGGCATCTACGGGCGCCAGTACTTCGTGAAGGACATGGACGCCGCGAAGATGACGCACGTCAACTACGCGTTCGGCAATATCGACCCGGTCAACCTGACGTGTCTGCAGGGCGTCACGAAGGGCACGAGCCCGAACCCGCAGGACCCCAACCAGGGTGACGGCGCCGGTGACGCGGAAGCCGACTACAGCAGGCCGATGAGCGCGGCGCAGTCCGTCGACGGCGTGGCGGACAGCGGCTGGGAACCGTTGCGCGGCAACTACAACCAGCTCAAGAAGCTCAAGGCGAAGCACCCGAACCTCAAGGTGCTGATCTCGCTCGGCGGTTGGACGTACTCCAAGTACTTCTCCGACGTGGCGGCGACGGACGCGGCGCGCAAGAAGTTCGTGTCGTCGTGCATCGACATCTACATCAAGGGCAACCTGCCCGTGTACAACGGCGCCGGCGGCCCCGGCAGCGCCGCGGGCATCTTCGACGGCATAGACCTCGACTGGGAGTGGCCGGGCGCGGAAGGCCACGCGGGCAACCACTTCGGGCCGCAGGACAAGGTCAACAACACCCTGCTGATCGAGGAGTTCCGCCGTCAGTTCGACGCGCTGACCACCACCACGGGCAAGCGCTACCAGCTCACGGCGTTCACCCCGGCCGACCCCGGCAAGATCGAGGCGGGCTGGGAGCTCGGGCGGGTCGCGCAGTCGATGGACATCTTCAACGTCCAGGGCTACGACTTCCACGGCTCCGGCAGCGACAACTCGTGGGAGCCGAACCGGACCGGCCACCAGGGCAACCTCTACACCGACCCGGACGACCCGTACACGACCAAGTTCAGCGTCGAGACCACCGTGCAGGCCTACCTCGACGCCGGGGTGCCGTCACGGAAGATCACGCTCGGGCTCGCGTTCTACGGCCGCGGCTGGCAGAACGTGGCCAACGGCGGCAAGAACGGCGAGTGGCAGACCGCGGGAGGTGCTGCTCCCGGCCAGTTCCCGGAGGAGGCGGGCACGCGCGGGTACGCCAACCTCGTCGCGTCCGTGCCGAACTGCACCGTCTTCCACGACGACGTGGCCGTGGCGACGTCCTGCTACACCGGCAACCAGTGGTGGACCTTCGACGACGCCTGGTCGATCCAGAAGAAGACCGCGTGGCTCAAGTCGAAGAACCTGCTGGGCGCGATGTTCTGGGAGATGTCGGGTGACCGCGGCCCGTTGATGGCCGCGGTCGACGCCGGACTCCGCTAGCGGGAAGGGGCGCGGCCGCGCCCCTTCTCAGTACTCCGACTCGTACAGGCCCTGCAGCTCGGTCAGCAGGGCCGACGAGTCGGGCAGCTGCTTGCCGTCCAGCACGTTCACCTTCGTGATCTTGCGGACGCTGGACGCGAGGAACACGCCGTCGGCGTCGTAGAGCTCGCTGGTCTGGATCGGCTCCACGAGCACGGTCCAGCCGGCGCGCTCGGCGGCGCGGAACAGCGCGTACTGCGTGGTGCCCGGCAGGATGCCGAGCTTCGACGGCGGCGTCACCAACGTCTTGCCGCGCACCAGGATCAGCGTCGAGGTCGGGCCTTCGAGCACCGAGCCGTCGGACGTCGTGAACACGACCTCGTTGGCACCGCGGCGCTCGGCCTCGCGCAGCGCGGCCATGTTGATCGCGTACGACAACGACTTCGCGCCCAGCAGCAGCCACGGCGCGCGGTCGGCGAGGTCGGCGTCGATGCCGCGGTCCAGCGTCACGGCGGACAGGCCCTCCGCGCGCTGCTTGAGCACCTTCGCGCCGATCTCCAGACCGATCGCGAAGCCGGTGGGCGTGCCGTCGCCGCCCTCGACGCCGCGGGTGTAGACGAGCTTCAGCGCGAACTCGTCGCCGCCGGCCCAGTTGCCGATGACGAGCTCGATCGCGCGCTCGAACTCCGCGCGGGGAGGCGGCGACATGTCGAGCATGGCCGCGGACCGGTCGAGCCGGTCGAGGTGGGGCGTGAGTTCACGGGGCTTCCCGCCGACCACGAGGATCGTTTCGAAGACGCCGTCGCCGCGGATGAGTCCGAGGTCGTCGACGCGGATCAGCGGCGAGTCGGGGTCAGCGAGGGTTCCGTCGAGCAGTGCCAGCACGCGCATGGAGCGAGCCTACTAACATCGGGCATGTGGAGACCGCAAGAGGCCTGCGGAAAACGCTGCACGACCGCGGCATGAGGATGACGCCGCAGCGCCAGCTCGTGCTGGACGCGGTCAGGGCGCTGGAGCACGCCACTCCGGAGCAGATCTGCGCGCGCGTCCAGGAGACGGCGCCGACGGTCAACATCACGACGATCTACCGCACGCTCGACCTGCTCGACCGGCTCGGGCTGGTGCGGCACACGCACCTGGGTCACGGCGCGCCGAGCTACTCGGTCGACGAGCACCAGCACGTGCACCTCGTGTGTCACGTGTGCGGCTCGATCCAGGAGATCCCGTGTGAGCTTCTCGACCCGTTGGTCGGAACATTGCGGGGGCGCGACGGGTTCGAACTTGATGCAAGCCATCTCGCGCTGTCCGGCACGTGCCGCGACTGCTTGAAGCAGGAGCAGGAGACCGAGTGACCCTCCCAGGAGCCGTCCCGCCGCCCGACGAGTCCACGGACGCCGGCGTGGCCTGGCACTACGGGGACCCGTTCGCGGAACAGCGGTCCGCCGCCCGTTCGGTGGTCGTCGTCGACCGCTCGAACCGCGGTGTCATCGCGATCCCCGGCGAGGACAGGCTCAAGTGGCTGCACCAGCTCACGAGCCAGCACTTCGAGCAGCTCGGCGAGGGCGCGGCGACCGAGGCGCTGATCCTCGACGCCCAGGGCCGCCTGGAGCACCACATGGTCGTCGCGAACGTCGGCGGCACCGTGTTCCTGGACGTCGAGAAGGTCGACGACCTGCTCGCGTACCTGAAGAAGATGGTCTTCTGGTCCAAGGTCGAGCCGCGTGACGCCACGGGCGAGTTCGCGCTGCTGACCATCACCGGTCCCGAGTCGTCCGCGCTCCTCGACAAGCTCGGCATCCCGGTGCCGGCCGACGCCGACGTGCTCGGCGAGGGCTTCGTGCGCAAGGCGTCGTGGCCCGGTCAGAACTCGTTCGACCTGCTGGTCCCGCGCGACGACAAGGCCGCGTGGTGGCAGAAGATCACGGACGCCGGCGCACGCCCCGCGGGCAGCTACGCGTTCGAGGCGCTGCGGGTCGAGTCGCTGCGGGCGCGGCAGGGCGTCGACACCGACGAGCGCACGATCCCGCACGAAGTCGGCCTGATCGACCCCGCCGTGCACCTGAACAAGGGCTGCTACCGCGGCCAGGAGACGGTCGCGAAGGTCCACAACGTGGGACGCCCGCCGCGGCGGATGCTGCTGCTCCACCTGGATGGTTCTGCCGATGCCCAGCCAGAGCCCGGTGATCCGGTCACGCTGGACGGTCGCGCGGTCGGCCGGGTGGGCAGCGTGGCTCTGCACCACGAGCTGGGCGCGATCGCGTTGGCGCTGGTCAAGCGGTCCGTGCCGGTCGAGGCGGAGCTGGTCGCGGGTGCCCCCGAGCGTGAGGTCTCCGCGCGGATCGACCCCGACTCGGTACCCGCGGACACGCCCGGATTGGGCCGGGAAGCTGTTCGCAACTTGAGGGCGTGACGCCCTAAAGTCGCGCCTATGTCCCTGGGCACGCTCATCACTGTCGCTCCCACCGGAGCGGAGCACGCTAAAGCCGACGTCCCGCAGCTTCCGGTGACCCTGGAAGAGCTGGTCAAGACGGCGCAGAGCTGCGAGCAGGTCGGCGCGGCGATGATCCACGTCCACATCCGCGGCGAGGACACCAAGCCGTCGCTGGACCTGGGTCTGCTGAAGGCCACCGTCGAGGCCCTGCGCGCCGAGACCAACCTCGTCGTGCAGTTGTCGACGGGCGGGTCGGTGCACGACCCCGAGGAGGACCGGCTGCGCGTGCTGGAGGCGATGCCGGACTCGGCCTCCTGCACGATGGGCACCGTCAACTTCGGTGACGACGTGTTCCTGAACCGCTGGGAGTTCATCGTCTCCCTGCACAAGGGCATGCAGGAGCGCGGCATCGTCCCGGAGTACGAGATCTTCGACATCGGGCAGCTCGCATCGCTGAAGCGCCTGCTGGACCAGCACGGCCTGCCCGCGGGCGGCCACGTGCACGTCGACTTCGTGATGGGGGTGCCCGGCGGCATGCCGGGTGACGCGGCGACGCTGGTCGCGGCGGTCAGCGCCCTGCCGGACGGGGCCTCGTTCTCAGCCACCGGGATCGGCAGGGCCACCCTGCCCGTGATGTTCACCGCTTTGGGTGCGGGTGGCCACCTCCGAGTGGGTATGGAAGACACGGTGAGCTACTCGCGAGGCGTGCCCGTGCGGGACAACGCACAGCTCGTGGCACGTGCCGCAGGTCTCTCGAAGATCGCCCAGCGACCCGCTCTGACACCCGATGAGGCGCGGAAGCTGCTGGGCGTGCACATTTGAGACAAGTTTGGTGCATGGGATGTGTTGGCGGGTGAGGAGGATCTACCGCAGGATGGACACGTGATCGAGGTGCGTCCTGGCGGGCGCCGCCGAATCGACCGGGTGCTCGCCCCCGACTACACGGAGGGCGTCGAGCAGCGCCCGCTCGTCGAGGTGCGCGAACTCCGCGACGAGGCCGCGCAGGAAGAGACAGATCTGTCCTACCTGCGACGGCTGTTGCACGCGCGAATCGACATCGTGCGTGCCGAACAAGAGCGCCGCAGCTCCGGTGGCTCTGCGGTGGTCGACCAACTGGCCACGATCCTCTCCACGAACGCCGTGGGTCCCGCGACCGGTCTCGGCCGCTACCAGACCCATGAGCCGTCACGTGCTGATGCGCATCAACGGCACGTCGAGGCGCTCATCTCCGACGTGGACCTCTCCGACGTGAGCTCGCTTACGGACGAACGCCTAGGCGAGGTGCTGGAGACGTTCATCTCGGAAGAGGCGTCCGTGTCGGTGCGGCGACGCGAGGTGCAGGTGGTGGTGGACACGCTCAACGCCGAGATCGCCTCGCGCTACCAGCGCGGGAGCGCGTCGGTGGACGAGCTGCTGGCCGCCGAGCGCGGTCACCACCGTCCCAAGAGATAAGACGAGCGTTCCACTTTCTGAGCAGCCGACCTAGCGTGCCCCCATGGGGTACCGCTGGGTCGTTCTGTGCATCGGGGCTTTGGCGCAGGGCACGAACGCGGCCGTCTTCCTCGGTCTGCCGGCGATCAGCCCGCAGCTCCGCGAACACTTCTCCCTGACGTTGCCGCAGGTCGGCCTGCTGCTCGGCGCGGTCAACCTCGGCACGATGATCGCTCTCGTGCCGTGGGGAGTCGTCGCGGACCGACGCGGCGAACGGCTCGTGATGACCATCGGCGGCGTGGGTGCCGCAGCCTTCCTTCTCGCTGCGGCACTGGGCAACGCCTGGATCGCCGGCCTCGCACTGCTCGGCGCCGGGCTGTTCGGCGCGAGCGTCAACGCCGCCAGCGGCCGGGCGGTCATGTCGTGGTTCGGCAAGGAGTCGCGTGGCCTCGCGATGGGCGTCCGGCAGACGGCGACCCCGCTCGGTGCGGCGTTCACCGCGGCCGTCCTGCCCGGGATCGCCCTCTCGGCCGGCGTGCCCACGGCGTTCGTCGTGCTGGCGGGCGTGACGGCGTTCGTGGCGCTCGCGGTGGCACTGCTGGTCCGTGAACCTCCCGGCGCGATCCGGGCGAGCTCCGACCACGGCCTGGTGCTCAAGGACCCGCGGTTGCTGAGGCTGTCGCTCGCCAGCGGCCTGCTGGTGGTGCCCCAGTTCACCGCCACGGCCCTGACGGTGCCGCTCCTGCACGAGCACCGCGGCATGAGCGTCACGGCGGCTGCGGCCGTCTTCGCCGTCGCGCAGGTGGCGGGCGGCGCCGGACGGCTGGTGGCCGGCGTGTGGTCGGACAGGGCGCGCAGCCGGATCGGGCCGCTGAAGATCGTGTCGATGATCACCGCGAGCGGGTTCGTCCTGGTCGCGCTGCTGGACCAGGCGCCGCTGCCGCTGCTGATCGCGGTGCTGGTGCCGACGTCGCTGTTCGCGCTGTGCTGGAACGGCCTCGCGGTCACCGAGGCGGGTGAGCTGGCGCCGGACGGCCGCAGCGCCACCGCGATCGCGATGCAGAACTCGGCGAACTACCTCAGCGCCGCGGTGACCCCGTTCGTCGCGAGCTTCGTCGCCGTGACCGTCGGCTGGCCTGCGGCGATGGTGCTGGCGGCGGTCTGCGCGGTGGTCGCGCGGGTGCTGCTTCAGCCGTGGCGTTCTCTGCGGGCCAGCTCGCTCCAGAACTCGCGCAGCGACTCGTAGCGCAGCGCGACCTCCTCGGCGTCGTCCGCTTCGAGGGCGTCGACGATGGCGTTCACGTCGACCGCCGAGGTGTCCTCCAGCAGGTCCTTGTCCTCCAGCAGCTGCACCAGGCCGCCGTAGTCGAGCTCGACGGCCGAGTGCGGGTGGAAGTGCTCCAGCCAGCGGCCGGTGTCGGCGAGGACCTTGGCGGGGCCCTGGTCGCCCAGCGAGCGCTTCACGATCTTCAACGCCCGCGCGACCCGCCGTCGGGCGTCGGCCATGGCCACCCGCCACGACACCTGCCGTTCGGGGTCGTCCTGGGCGCTGGCGAGCACCACGCGGCGTTGGGCGGGGTCCACGAGGGCGAACCACGGGAGCGGGATCGTCCACGTCGTGGAGATCACGTGGACGGCGCCCGCGGACAGTTCGGCCATAACGGCGGACGCGCGCGCACGGACCGTTTCCGGGGAGAGGGAGAGGGCCGCGTCCTGGAGGACCGGCGGCGCTGAGGCCAGGAAGCCCACGAGAGCGGCGGCGGAACGGGCCCGGAGGTCCAGCGGGCAGACGAGCGGCCCCTGCCCGACCCTGGCCGAGTCGGAGGTCGGAACCTCGGCCGGACTGATCGTCATGACGTCGAAGGACTCGCCCGGGAGGAGCTTTTGTCCCAACTGTGATCGCAACCACAGCTCTCGTTCCCGGTCGCCTGCCTCCGAGCGGGGGATCGGGCCCGTTTCCAGGGCTTTTTCCACCTTGGAAGCTAGCGTTGCGTCCAAGACCGATAACGGTTCGTACACCCGTAGGTAGGCAACGAACGGTCTCGGCACGTGTGCATCCTTCCACGCGAGGGGGGCCGTGAGATTTGGCGGCACGTGTCACGCCTACCGCGTCGCGAGGAACCCCATCGGCACGGTACGGTAGTTACCAGGAATCAGTTGTCGAGACGAGTGGGGCCGCCGTTCCCCCGGCCGCCCCCGTCCCTGTGCGAGGGGGTCGAGCCATGGGGCGCGGCCGAGCTAAGGCCAAGCAGACGAAGGTCGCCAGGGAGCTCAAATACAGCTCTCATGAGACCGACTTCGCTGCGTTGCAGCGCGAGCTGTCGACTGATGAAAGGTCGGCGAACGGGAGTGGTGGTGGCGACGAGCCACACGACGACCCGTACGACGACTACGACGATTACCGTCGCTGAATTCAGCCTTCGGAGTTCAAGGGTTGGGCAACCGGTCACCCCGGCGCCCAGCCCTTGAACTCTGAGGGCTCTTTCAGAACGCCCTGGCGTACTGCTTCGGCGCCCTGACCTCCACACCCAGCTGCTGTGCCGCGTGCAGTGGCCAGTACGGGTCGCGGAGCAGTTCGCGCGCGAGCAGGACCAGGTCGGCGGAACCGTCCGTCAAGATCTGTTCGGCCTGCGTCGCCTCGGTGATCAGGCCGACCGCACCCGTGGGCACGTCTGCCTTGCGTCGCACAGCTTCGGCGAGCGGCACCTGGTAGCCGGGCCCGATCGGGATGTCCGCCTGCGCGGTGTTGCCACCGCTGGACACGTCGATCAGGTCCGCACCCGCGGTCTTGAGCGCCTGTGCCAGCACGACGCTGTCGTCGGCCGTCCAGCCGCCCTCGACCCAGTCGGTGCCGCTGATCCTCACGATCACGGGCACCTCGGGGCCGACCGCCGCGCGCACGGCCGCGGTGACCTCGACGGGCAGGGCGATGCGTTCCTCGATGCTGCCCTCGTTCGTCAGCGGTGAGTAGAACTCGTGCAGCAGGTAGCCGTGCGCGGCGTGGACCTCAAGCACCTCGAAGCCGGCGTCGAGCGCGCGCAGGGCGCCGTCGACGAACGCCTTCACGATCTGCGTGGTGTTGGTGAGCTTCTCCGGCTGGTTGCCGCCGGGGAACGGCTCGGTCGTGGGCGCCACCGGCACCCAGTCGCCGATCGCCTTGCGCCCGGCGTGCGCGAGCTGGATCGCGGGCACCGAGCCGTGCTCCCTGATGAACTTCGTGATCGGCTTCCAGGCCTCGACCTGCTCGTCGTTCCAGATGCCGACGTCCTGCGGCGAGATCCGGCCGCGCGCCTCGACGGCCGTGGCCTCGGCCATGACCAGTCCGGCGCCGCCGATCGCGCGGGAGCCCAGGTGGACGAGGTGCCAGTCGGTCGGGACACCGTCCTCCTTGTCGACCGAGTACTGGCACATCGGGCTGACCGCGATGCGGTTGGGCAGCGTGACCGAGCGCAGGGTCAGCGGGGAGAACAACAGGCTCACGGGAGCTCCCTCGAACGTTCGTAGACCTAACTAAATGTTCAAGGGAGGCCGCCGGGGTGTTGTTCCCGGCGGAGAGGTCATCTCAGTCACTGAACAACGACGCAGAGACACGGGCCGGCGTGAAGTCGGCAGGCCACGTGGTGCCGCGGTTGACGCGGGCCCCGGTCAGCACGGCCTTGTCCAGGTTGAGGGCGCGCATGTCGGCACCGCGCAGGTCCGCGTTCGTGAGATCGGCCGCACGGAGGTCGGCGCCTTCGAGGCAGGCACCCCGCAGCGAGGCCTCGCGCAGGGAGACTCCGCGCAGGTCCGCTCCGCGCAGGTCCGAGGCGTCGAGGACGGAGTCGTCCAGGCACGTTCCGAACAACCGGGCGCCGGCGAGGTTGGCCCGGCGGATCACCGCTCCCGCGAGCCCCTGCTTGCCCAGGTCGGCGCCGCGCAGGTCGACGTGGGACAGGTCCAGGTCCGCGCCGGAGGGCTGGGTGAGGATCGCGAGGGCGGTCTCGACCTCCGGGCTCTCGTCAGCGGGCCGTGCCGCGTGCTCCGCGTCCGTCCAGGGCGAGCGCTCGCGCAGGAAGTCCCCGATGGTGACGTCCACGAGCCGTCGGCTCTTCGCGGAGTCCTTCGCGATCTGCTCCAGCTCGTGGAGCCCGTCGAGCCGCACCTCCGCCTGGTCGCTGCCGAGGTGCTCGACGGCACGGCGGTACCGGTCGACGACCTGGCCGTCCCTGACCTGGCGCCACGCCAGCGCACCACCCACGACGACCAGCAGTCCACCGAGGACGAGCTGCGACGCCGAGCGCGGGGCGGCCTGTGGCACCAGCAGGACGACGCCGAGCGCGACCAGTGCCACCGCCCCGAGCCTGAACATCCGCTTGCTCACGGAAGGCCATCTTCGCGACCGCACGGACCAGACGGTATCCGCTGTTGGAGTTCAGCTCAGGAAACGGACCTGTTTGGCCTTGCCCTCCAGCACCTCCGCGCGGGCCGCCGCGGTCTGCTCCCGGTGCGACACCTCCGGCACGCCGACCTCCCACCAGGCCCCCGCCTCGGTCCACGAGGACGGGTGCGTGCGGATCACGACGACGGCCGGGCGCTTCTCGCCGACGGCCACTTCGCGGGCCTTGCGGTAAGCGCCTTCCAGATCTGCGAGGGAGTCCACTGCGAACACCGCGCAGCCCATCGCGGCGGCGTGGGCGGCGAAGTCGGTGCGCGGGGGTTCGGGGTGCGCCGAGGTGCAGTCGGCGTAGAAGTTGTTGTAGCCCGCCCCGCCCTGACCTGTCTGGAGGCGGTGGATCACGGCGTAACCGTCGTTGTCGCAGACGACCGCCACGAAACCGTGGCCCGCGAAGGCCGCGGAGAAGAGCTCGGAGTTCAGCATCAGGTAGCTGCCGTCGCCCAGCAGCGTGGTGACGACGCCCTGCGTGTGCGCGATCGCGGCTCCCCAGGCGCCGGCCAGTTCGTAGCCCATGCAGGAGAAGCCGTACTCGACGTCCATCGTGGACTCGCCGGTCGCTCGCCAGCCGCCGATGAGTTCGCCGGGCAGGCCGCCGGACGCCGTCATGACGTAGTCGGTGGGCTCACTGACGTCGTTGACCACGCCCACGACCTGCGCGTACGTCGGAAGACCGTCGTTCGGCGAGCGCAACGAGGTGATGTGGGCGTCCCACTTCGTGCGTTCCGTCAGCGCTGTGGCCGCCCACTCCGCGGGTGCCTGCCAGGACGCCAGCAGGTCCGTGAGCTCGCGCAGGCCCTCGTCGGCGTCGGCCACCAGCGCGAACGAGCCGTGCTTGACGGCGTCGAAGCGGGCCGCGTTCAGGGAGAGCAGGTGCGCGTCCGGGGAGAAGACGGTCCAGGACGCGGTGGTGAAGTCCTGCAGGCGCGTTCCCACGGCGATGACCAGGTCCGCCTCGCCCGCCAGCACGTTGGCCGAGGTCGAGCCGGTGATGCCGAGCGGACCGGCGTGCAGCGGGTGCTCGTGCGGGACGAGCGTGCGGCCGGCCGTGGTCTCGACGATCGGGATGTTGTGCTGCTCGGCGAAGCGCAGGGCCCTGCCCGCCGCGCCCGAGTAGCGGACGCCGCCGCCCAGCACCAGCAGCGGGCGGGACGCGGACCGGATCGCCGACGCGGCCTCGGCCAGGGCGACCAGGTCCGGGCGCAGGCGCAGCGGGCGGTGCACGACCGGGGTGAACAGCGCGTCCGGGAAGTCGTAGGACTCCGCCTGGACGTCCTGGGGCAGCGCCAGCGTGACGGGGCCGCAGTCGGCTGGGTCGGTGAGGACGCGCGCGACCTGCGGCAACGTCGACAGGAGCTGCTCGGGACGGGTGATGCGGTCGAAGTAGCGGCTGACCGCGCGGAACGCGTCGTTGACGGTCGCGGTCGGGTCGTGGAAGTGCTCGACCTGCTGGAGAACGGGGTCCGGGGCGCGGCCGGTGAAGGTGTCGCCGGGCAGGAGCAGCAGCGGCAGGCGGTTGGCGTGGGCGACGCCGGCCGCCGTGACCATGTTCAGCGCGCCGGGGCCGATCGACGACGTGGCGACGCCGACCTGGCGGCGGTGGGTGGCCTTGCCGATGCCGACGGCCGCCAGCGCCATGCCCTGCTCGTTGTGGCCGCGCCACACCGGAAGGCGGTCGCGGACCTCCTCCAGCGCGTTGCCGAGGCCGAGGACGTTGCCGTGACCGAAGATCGCGAACACACCGGGGAACAGCGGCGCCTGGGTGCCGTCCTGCAGTTCGGTGCGCTGGGCCAGCATCCAGCGGACCAGCGCCTGCGCGGTCGTGAGCTTCACTTGACCCGCCCCTCTGCGGTCGTGACCGGGCAGCGGGGGTCGAGCTCCTGCGTCGCCCAGCTGTCGCGGATCCAGGTGTGGGCCGGGTCGTCGCAGAACGCCATCGAGCGTTCGGGGCCCGGACCTGCGAGAACGTTCAGGTAGTACATGGGGTAACCCGGCGCCGCGACGCACGGGCCGTGGTAGCCGCGCGGGATCAGGAAGACGTCGCCGTCCCGCACGGTCACGTCCTCGTCGATCGTGCCGTCGTCGGTGTACGTGCGGTGGAACCCGAAGCCGGTGCGGGACGGGGTGACGCCGTCGCGGTCGGCGATGCGGAAGTAGTAGATCTCCTCGTTGTTCACCTCGCACGGCTCGGACTCGTCGTGCTTGTGCGGCGGGTACGACGACCAGTTGCCGTCCGGGGTGATCAGCTCGCACGCGTTGAGCTTGTCGGCGTGGTCCCAGACGCCGGGCACGCCGAAGTTCGTGACCTGGCGGGTCGCGTTGCCGGAGCCGCGCACCTCGACGGGAACGCCGTCCGCAGGGCCGTACTTCGGCGCGAGCTTGTTCTCGCAGCGCGCCATCGGCAGGGCGACCTCGCAGCCCTCCGCTGAAACGAGACGGACCGTCTCGTCTCGCGGGACGTAGGCGAAGTCCGTGACGCGGGTGAAGACGGAGTCGCGGCCCTGCAGTTCGAACCGCTCGGAACCGGCCTCGACCGACAGCGATCCGGCGAGCGGCAGCACGAACGCCTCGAACTCGCCGGTCTCGATCGTGCGCGACCCGCCGGCCTCGATCCGCAGCACGCGCAGGCCGGTGTAGGCCCAGCCCGCGTCCTGCGGGGTCAGCGAGATGACGTCGTCGTCGGTCGAGAGCGTCCCGTGTGGACGGTGCAACGTCATTCCGTGACTCCCTTGGCGGTACGCAGGATCTCGGCGGCGGCGGCAACGGCGGCGGCCACGTCCCCGTCCGGCGGGTAGAGCAACGCCCTGCCGACGACGAGACCGCGCACGGTCGGGTGTTGCAGCGAACGACCCCACGACTTGAGGTCGTCCTCGGGGTTCGCCGACGGCACACCGCCGAGCACCAGCGCCGGCAGCGCGGTGGTGTCCAGCACGACCTCCGGCTCCTCCGGCGCGGGCAGCTTCAGCCAGGTGTACGCCGACGTGGAACCGAGTCCGGCGGCCACGGCGGAAGCGCGCGAGAGTGCCGCGGCGTCCTTCTGCAGCACCAGCTTGTCGTTGTGATCACGCTTGTACGGCAACGGTTCGACCATCGCCATCAGGCCGTGCTCGGCGAGTTCGGTGACGGCTCGCGCGCAGCCTTCCAGCGTCGGGATCGTGCCGGGGTCCGAGTCGACCAGGCGCAGCAGCATCTTGCCGCCGTCCAGGCCGAACGTCGCGATGGACGACGCGTCGTACGCGGTGAACCTGTCGTCGATCTCCCAGTCCGCACCGGCCAGACCGCCGCGGTTCATCGAGCCGATGACGACGCGTTCGTTGAGGCCGTCCAACAGCAGCAGGTCCTCGATCACGTCCGGCGTGCCGAGCACACCGTCGACGTCGGGATTCGCCAGCGCCGTCAGCAGACGGGACAGCAACGACCGGCGGTCCGCCATCGCCAGCGGGTCGCCGCCGACGCCGAGCGCACCCCGTGCCGGGTGGTCCGCCGCGACCAGGAACAGCGTGGACTTGCCGTTCAGCAACGAGTTCCGCCGCCTGCGGGACTGGTAGGCCCGTCTGATCGAACCGGGGTCCTCCGCCCGCCGCCACAACAGTTCGCGCCACTGGCCGTCGGTGATCACAGCAGTTCCTCGATCTCTTTCTGATCAGGCATCGCGTCCGCGCACGCCAGCCGGGACGCCACGATCGCGCCGGCCGCGTTGGCGTAGCGGGCGATCTTCACCGGGTCCCAGCCGGACAGCAGGCCGTGCACCACGGATCCGCCGAACGCGTCTCCGGCACCGAGTCCGCAGACGACCTCGACGGGGTTCGGCTCGACCGTCCACCGGCCGTCGGGGGTGGCCACGAGCACGCCCTCTGCGCCCTTCTTGACCAGTGCCAACGAGATCCCGTGCGCCAGCAGCCGGTCGGCCGCCTCGTCGGGGTCGGACGTGCCGACCGCGATCTCGCACTCGGTCCGGTTGCCGACGGCGACCGTCACGTGGTCGAGCATCCAGCCGATCTCGGCCCGCGCGGTCTTCACGTCCGGCCAGAACATCGGCCGGTAGTCCAGGTCCAGCACGGTGTGGCCGTTGCGCGCGCGGTTCGCCAGCATCATCCGCTGCGATCCGCGCGACGGCTCGGCGGAGACGCCCGTCCCCGTGACCCACAACAGCGGGACCTCGCGCGTGAGCTGCCACGGCACGTCGTCCTCGCCGATCGTCATGTCCGGCGCGGTCGGCAGGCGGTAGAACAGCAACGGCGGGTCGGCGGGCGGGTTGAGCTCGCAGAACACCACCGGGGTCAGCAGGTCCGGCGAGGTGCCGACGTGCTCCGACGAGACGCCGAAGCCCTCCAGCGCCTCGCGGACGTACGTGCCGAAGCCGTCAGGACCGACCTTCGTCAGCACGCCGGCGCGACGGCCGAGGCGCGCGGCGGCGACCGCGACGTTGGTCGCGGTGCCGCCGAGCGACTTGGCGAAGGTGCTGACCTGGGCCAGCGGTACGCCGGACTGCTCGGGGTAGAGGTCGACACCGACCCGGCCGACGGTCAGCACTTCCAGTGAGGTCACGCCTCGACACCCCGCAGCTCGTGCTCCAGCGCTTCCAGTTCGGCACCGCCGGCCATCTGCTTCGTGAGCTCGTTGATGTCGATCTCGGACTTCTCGTACGAGCCCAGCGCGCGGCCCCGTTTGAGCAGCAGGAACCGGTTGCCGACCGGGTAGGCGTGGTGCGGGTTGTGGGTGATCAGCACGACGCCGAGGCCGCGATCACGCGCCTGGGCCACGTACTTCAGCACCACACCGGCCTGCTTCACGCCGAGAGCCGCCGTCGGTTCGTCGAGGATCAGCACCTTGGCGCCGAAGTGCACGGCGCGGGCGATGGCGACGCACTGCCGTTCGCCACCGGACAGCGTGCCGACCGGCTGTTCGACGTCGCGGAGGTCGATGCCCATGTCGGACAACGCCTTCTTGGTGATCGCCTTGCCCTTCTTGCTGTCCAGGAAGCCGAGCTTGGTCGTCGGCTCCGAACCCAGGAAGAAGTTGCGCCACACCGACATCAGCGGCACGACCGCGAGGTCCTGGTACACGGTCGCGATGCCGCGGTCCAGCGCTTCACGCGGTGAGGAGAAGCGGATCTCCTCGCCCTCGACCTTGAACGAGCCCTGGTCGTGCTGGTGCACACCGGCCAGGATCTTGATCAGCGTCGACTTGCCGGCGCCGTTGTCGCCGAGCACGCAGGTGACCTCACCGGCGTTGACCACAGTGGACACATCGCTCAGCGCGATGACGCTGCCGTAGGTCTTGCCGATGTTCTCGGTCTCGATGAGTGACGTCATCGCCTGACCCTTTCCGCCCGGCGGCGCAGCATGTTGTTGACCAGCACGGCCGCCAGCAGCATCACGCCGAGGAACAGCTGGAACCAGTCGCTGTTCCAGCCGGCGTAGACGATGCCCTGCCGGGCCATGCCGAAGATCAGCGCGCCGATCGCCGCGCCCACCGCGGACCCGAAGCCACCGGTCAGCAGGCAGCCGCCGATGACGGCCGCGATGATGTACTGGAACTCCAGCCCGATGCCCTGGTTCGCCTGCACGCTGGCGTACCGCAGGATGTTGATCGAGCCGACGAGCCAGGCTGCGAACGCCGTCGTCATGAACAGCAGGATCTTCGACCGCACGACCGGCACACCGACCGCACGGGAACTCTGCGCGGCACCACCGATCGCGAAGATCCAGTTGCCGAACTTGGTGCGCATCAACAGGGTCGACGCGACGACGGTGAACAGGACCCACCAGATGATCGACACGTAGAAGCTCGTGCCGCCGATCTGGAACGTCGAGGCGAACAGGAACCCTGCGGACTCGTAGCCCGCCGCCTCCCGCATGCCCGACACCTGCACGCTGCCCGTCACCAGGCGCGTGACGCCGAGGTTGAGGCCCTGCAACGCGAGGAAGCTGCCCAGCGTCACGATGAAGCTCGGCAGGCCCGTGCGCATCACGAGCCAGCCGTTCAGCGCGCCCACCGCCAGCGCGAAGGCGAGCGACACCAGCAACGCCAGCCAGACGTTGAGTCCCAGCTGGGTGGCGAGGAGAGCCGTGACGAGCGCGGTGGACGCGGTCATGACGCCGGCGGACAGGTCGAACTCGCCGCCGATCATCAGCAGTGCCACCGCGACCGCCATGATCCCGAGCATGGAGGCGTCGTCCAGCCAGGTGGCCGCGCCTCCCACGCTCAGGAACTGCTCGGTGACCACGGAGAAGAACAGGAACACCAGCAGTGCGCCGAGCATCGCGCCGATCTCGGGGCGTTTGATCAGCTGATCCATCGCCCTGGGCTTGCCCAGCCGTTCGTCGGCAGCCGGTGGAGCTGTGGCTGTCACGGTCATCTCCCCGCCTCCTCCTTACCTCTTGCCGTTCTTGGCGTACTCCGCGACCTTGTCGACGTTGTCCTTGTCGACGAAGCCGGGACCGGTGAGGACGGGCTTGCCGCCACCGAGGGTGTTGGCGTTGTCCTTGTAGAGCTTCAGCATCACGATCGGCAGGTAGCCCTGCTGGTACTGCTGCTGGTCGACGGCGAAGAGCACCTCGCCGGCCTTGATCGCGGTGACCACGTCGGCGTTCAGGTCGAACGTCGCGACCTGCGCCTTGGAGCTCGCGCCCTTGATCGCGGAGGCCGCGTTGACGGCGACCTGCGGGTTCAGCGCCAGCACACCGTCGACGGCGGCGTCGGACTGCAGCTTGGCCTTGATGCGGGCCTCGATGTCGGTGGGGTTGGAGATGTCGACCTGCAGGTTCTCCACCGCGCCGCCGAAGCCGGAGCGGGCACCGTCGCAGCGCTGGTTGAGGCCGGAGTTGCCGGCCTCGTGGATCACGCAGAGCAGCTTGGTCTTGCCCGCGGCCTTGAGCTTCTTGCCGGCTTCCTCACCGGCGATCGTCTCCTCCTGGCCGACGTGCGCCATGGCACCGAACTCCGCGCTCTTCGCGCTGCCGGAGTTGATGGTGATGACCGGGATGCCGGCCTTGACCGCGTTCTCGATGGAGGTCTTGAGCGCGTCCGGGTTCGCCATCGACACCACGATGCCGCCGACCTTCTGCGACACGGCGTTGTCGATCAGCTTGGCCTGGGCGCCGGGGTCGCCGTCGGAGTTGTAGGTGACGCCGACGCCGAGCTGCTTGCCCGCGTCCTCGGCGCCGACCTTCACGACGCTCCAGAACGCGTCGCCCGCGGTGCCGTGCGTGATGACGGACACCTTGAGGTCACCCGAGGCCTGCGAGCTGTTGTTGCTGCCGGTGTTCTGCGTGTTCGTACCAGTGGGACCGCTACAGGCGGCGAGTAGTGCAACACCCGCGAGCGCCACGCCCGCACGGATGACCAGACGAGACTTCATCGTCTCCAGTCCCTTCAGAGGATCTTGCTGAGGTGCGCAAGGCTGCGCGCGGTGTCCTGAAGTGGCTTGTCCACCGGACTTCCGTCCTTGAGCTGGGTGTCCTGCTCAAGCACGAACCAACCGGTGTAGCCCGCCTCTTGAACAGACTGCACCAGCGCTTCCACGTCCACGTCGCCGTCCCCGAGCGGCACGTAGATGCCCTGTTCCACGGCATCGGTGTAACTGAGCTCGCCGCCGCGCACCTTCGCCGCGATCTCGTCACGCACGTCCTTGAGGTGCACGTGACCGATCCGGTCCGGGTAGCGGCGCGCCAGCTCGACCGGGTCCGTGCCACCGATGAGGAGGTGACCGGTGTCCAGGCAGAGCTGGAGATCGGAGTCCGCGAGGAACCTGTCGACCTCCGCCTCCCGCTCGACGTGGGTGCCCACGTGCGGGTGCAGCACGGTTTTGAGGCCGTGCGTCGCGGCGATCTCACGGATCTTCGCGCAGGTGTCGACGAGCGTGTTCCACTCGTCGTCGGTGAGCTTCGGCGTCTCGTCGTAGCCGTCGAGTCCCGTGGCCGCGGCGAGCACCAGGACCTCGGCGCCGCCGGCCTTCAGGATCGCGGCGACGCGGTCCGCTTCGTCCAGAGTGGACTGCACGTCGGTGTGCAGCGTGACGGCGAGGAAGCCGCCGACGAGACCGAGTTCGTGGCTGTGGAGCAGGGTCTTGAGCTGCTCGGGGTCGGCCGGGAGGTAGTCCGGCGGGCCGAGTTCGGTGGCCGTGAGCCCGAGGGAGCGCATTTCGGAGAGGACCGTCCCGGACGGGAGCACGTTGCCCCAGCCAGGCACCTCGCACACGCCCCAGGAGATCGGCGCTCCCGCGATCTTCGCCATGCCCTCAGTTCCCCTCGATCTTCACGGGCGCGCCGCTGCGACGCGACTGCTCACAAGCTTCTGCCAGGCGGAGGCTGATCAAACTCTCTCGCGCCGGGGACGGATTCGCGACCTCGCCCTTGATGACCTGCGTGAACAGGTTCATCTCGTTGACGTACGCGCGGTGGAAGCGCTCCGGGAAGCCGGGGTAGGCGTCGTCGCCGGCCACGTGACCGCCGGGCTCCAGCGAGTTCAGCGGCGTGCGCGGGTCGACGCCGGCGACCAGCGAGTCCTTGCTGCCCATGACCTCGATGCGGTGGTCGTAGCCGACCGGGTCGTGCCGTCCGCCGGCCAGCGTGGCGTGTGCGCCGCCCTCGAACTTGAGCATCACGACGGCGTTGTCGACGTCGTCGGCGTCCGCGAACGCCTGGTGCACCAGCACGGATCCGGACGCGTAGACCTCGACGACCTTCTGGCCGACCAGCCACGGCACGCAGTCGAGGTCGTGGATCAGGAGGTCGCGGAAGATGCCGCCAGACGCGGGCAGGTAGGAGAAGTCCGGCGGGTTCGCGTCGTTGCCGATGGCCCTGACCAGGTAGATGTCACCGACCTCGCCCGCCTTGATCCGGCGGTTCAGCTCGTAGATGGCCGGGTCGAAACGGCGCTGGAAGCCCACCAGCACCTCGACGCCGGACTTCTCGACGTCCTCGACCAGCGCCGTCATCTCGGCGACGTCGCTCGCGATCGGCTTCTCGCACAACGTCGGAACGCCCCTGCCGATCGCCGCGCGCAGCATCTCGGGGTGGGTGTTCGTCGGGGTCGCCAGCAGGACGCCGTCGACGTTGCCGAGCAACGTGTCGAGGTCGTCGACCGCCTTGGTCCCGGCGAGTTCCGCCGACGCCTGCGCTGCCCTGCCGGGCACCGGGTCGAAGAGGAGGACCTCGTCGACCCGATCCAGTGCGGCGAGGTTGGTCGCATGCATGGTGCCGATCCTGCCGACACCCGCTACTCCGATCCGCATCGCAGGTTTCCCCTGTTCATCGCTTTGATCTGTTAGAGCGCTCTATTGGTTGGAGCGCTCTAATGCTGTAGCTTGCGTCACACGGGTGTCAAGGGTGCGTTTCCTGCCCGTGACGTGAGGGGAGGTGTTTCCGGTGGTCAGGCCGACGATGGAAGACGTCGCTCACCGCGCGGGCGTGTCCCGTGCCCTGGTGTCACTGGTGATGCGCGGTTCACCCAAGGTGAGCGAGCTGCGACGCAGCGCAGTGCTGAAGGCCGCGGAGGAACTGGGGTACTCCCCGCACGCCATGGCGCGGTCGCTGGCCTCGCGCACGTCCACAGTGCTCGGCGTGATGGTGTCCGACCTGCACAACGCGTTCTTCGCGGAGGTCGTCGACGGCATCGACGAGGTGGCGCGCGAGCAGGGGTTCGACGTCATCATCAACACCGGCGGCCGCTCACCCGCCCGCGAGCGCCGAGCCCTGGAGTCGTTGCTGTCCTTCCGCCCCGCCGGGTTGATCCTGCTGTCGCCCGTCGTCCCGGCGACCGCGATTTCCAAGGCCGCGGAACAACTTCCTGTCGTGCTCGTTGCCCGGTCCTCGCGGGTGTCCACTGTGGATACCGTGAACGACGACGGCGAGGTCGGCGCGCGACTGGCCGTTGAGCACCTGGTTTCTTTGGGGCATCAGCGGATTGCCCATTTAGACGGCGGCGAAGGGACTCAGGCCGGGCCGCGCCGGCGTGGGTACGTCGCCGCCATGGAGGCTTGCGGGCTCGTGCCCCAGGTCGTGTCGTCGGAGTACACCGATGCCGCTGGGGCGCGGGCGATCCGTTCGTTGATCGCTGATCGTTCTTTGCCCACGGCCATTTTGTCCTGCAACGACTTCAACGCCGTTGGCGCGATCTCGGCTTTGGAGGACGCCGGGTTGCGGGTGCCTGGCGATGTTTCCGTTGTGGGGTACGACAACACGTCGTTGGCGGCGTTGCGCCACGTCTCGCTCACCACGATCGACCAGCCCCGTGCCGAGTTCGGCCGGTTGGCGGCCGACGCGCTTCTGCAGCGCGTTCGTTCCGAGCGCACTGAGCCCGTGCGCCATCTCCTCACTCCCTCACTTGTTGTTCGGAGTACGACCGCTCCCCCAGGAGGACCGCGTTGAGCACCATCCCCCACTGGATCGACGGCGCCCGCACCAGCGGGGTGTCGTCCCGGACCTCAGACGTCTTCAACCCCGCCACGGGTGAGGTCGCGGCGCAGGTCGTGCTCGCCGAGCAGGCGGACGTCGACCTGGCGGTTTCCTCGTCCTTGAAGGCCGCGCAGTCCTGGTCGGAGTCGTCGCTGTCGACCCGGTCGCGCATCCTGTTCGAGTACCGCCACCTGCTGCACACGCACCGCGACGAGCTGGCCGCGATCATCACGTCCGAGCACGGCAAGGTCCTGTCGGACGCGGCCGGCGAGGTGCAGCGCGGGCTGGAGGTCGTGGAGTTCGCGTGCGGCATCCCGCAACTGCTGAAGGGCGAGCACTCCGAGCAGGTCTCGCGCGGGGTCGACGCCTACTCGCTGCGGCAGCCGCTGGGCGTGGTCGCGGGCATCACGCCGTTCAACTTCCCCGTGATGGTGCCGATGTGGATGTTCCCCATCGCCATCGCGTGCGGGAACACCTTCGTCTTGAAGCCTTCCGAGCGCGACCCGTCGGCTTCGCTGCGGCTGGCCGAGCTGTTCGCCGAGGCCGGATTGCCGGACGGCGTGCTGAACGTCCTGCAGGGCGACGCCTTCGCGGTCAACGCTTTGCTGGACCACCCCGATGTCGCGGCGGCGTCGTTCGTCGGCTCCACTCCGATCGCCCGGCACGTGTACTCGCGCGGCACGGCGGCCGGCAAGCGCGTGCAGGCTCTCGGCGGCGCCAAGAACCACATGGTCGTGCTGCCTGACGCCGACCTCGACGTGGCGGCCGACGCCGCTGTCTCCGCCGGTTACGGCTCCGCGGGCGAGCGGTGCATGGCCATCTCGGTAGTCGTGGCGGTGGGCTCGGCGGGCGACGAGTTGGTATCGAAGATCGCCTCACGGACCCGTGAGCTGCACCCGTCCGTGCTTCCCGGGACCGATCCGTCCGCGCAGATGGGGCCGCTTGTCACCGGGGTGCACCGGGACCGCGTGCGGTCCTATGTGGACGCCGGCGAGGCCGCTGGTGCCTCGTTGGTCGTGGATGGTCGCGGGTACGCGCCTTCGGGGTCCGAGAACGGGTTCTGGCTGGCGCCGACGTTGTTCGACCACGTCACGCCGGACATGACGATCTACACCGACGAGATCTTCGGGCCGGTGCTGGCGGTCGTGCGCGCTTCGACGTTCGAGGACGCCCTGGAGTTGGTGAACGCCAACCCGTACGGGAACGGGACCGCCATCTACACCGGGGACGGGCTGGCCGCGCGGGAGTTCCAGCGGCGCGTGCAGGTCGGGATGGTCGGGATCAACGTGCCCATCCCCGTGCCGATGGCCTACTACTCGTTCGGCGGGTGGAAGGACTCGCTGTTCGGGGACACTCACGTGCATGGGGCTGAGGGCGTGAAGTTCTACACGCGGGCGAAGGCGATCACGGCTCGGT
The DNA here is from genome assembly GCF_042721515.1 of Lentzea sp. NPDC058436. Classification (NCBI taxonomy): domain Bacteria; kingdom Bacillati; phylum Actinomycetota; class Actinomycetes; order Pseudonocardiales; family Pseudonocardiaceae; genus Lentzea; species Lentzea sp. NPDC058436. The sequence goes on along the minus strand of NZ_JBHXLF010000024.1, from coordinate 77,368 downwards.
GGCCGCAGCAGCACGGCGTGAACCTGGGCTTCCCGACCCACGGCTGATCCGTTCGGAGCAATGGCCGTCCCGTCCGCCCCAAGCGAACAGGACGGCCATTTCCATTTGGTACGAACCAATTGCCGACCGGACGACTCGCTGATCTGGCCAAACGATCTAAGCGAACGATTGTCCTGTTGAATTCGCCTTCAGTTTCGCTGATCTTGGAATATCAGGACACGACGGATCGGTTCGACAAAGACGCTGGACACGGAGGTAGGATCCGCGTTCACACAGTCGAACACCTCTTCCTTTCTCGCGGACGCCGCACCGTTCGTTACACGGAGAAAGGAAGAAGAACGCCCTCAGCAGGAGGACCGAACACGATGTCGCCCAGCGAGGACGACAGTCCTTTCGCGACGGCATGCCGCGCCAGCACTCGCACCGAGTTCATCTGCGCACTGAACCAGCTGCGCCTCTTGAGAGGACTTTCGTTCCGGGAGGTCTCGATCAACGCGGGTGAGTTCGCGCTGGCGAAGAGCAGCGCGCACGCCATGTGCACCGACCGGCCGCCCAAGCAGGAGGACAAGCTCAGGGCCTTCCTCACCGGCTGCGGAGAGCCGGCGGAAGCGCTCGACGGCTGGGTGGAGCAGTGGCGGCGTGTGACGGCCTCCCGCGCCAACAGGAGGCCGCACCCCGCTGCTCAGCTGGTCCCAAGCTCGGCCAGGGGTTTCTCACCACCGGAATGACGCTCCGGCCGTGCGCGAGCCTAACGGTCCACCCCGACGTCGACCAGACAGTTGGACGGCATTGGACGTTGTCAATACGAACAAATGCCGACAACGTGGTCAGAGGCTCCGCGAAAGTTGCCAGAAACTGGTCATTCAGACTCCGTTGGGCGAGTTCGGACGCCGTTGCACAGAACGCGAAAAAACCTGGACGGTGATTCAGTTGGCAATCACCCGTGTGAGTGACATCCTCGTAGTAGAGCTGTTATGTCGCCGAGTTCCGCGGCAACGCCAATTGCCCGCGTGGACGCATTCCGCACATCCGGCTCGGAGCTGTTCCCACACCAGCTGGTCCCCTTCGGCGCACGGTGACGCGCCGAGCCCTTTCCAGGAGTTTCGATGACCACTACGCCCTACAACGGGGCGCTGCACCCGCGCAGGCGCTGTGCCACCTCCGGCACCAGCACGGTCCTGCTGGCGGCGGCCGCCTTCGTCTTCACCGCGTGGATGCTCGCGCACGACCACTCGCCGGTCGTCGCCGTGTCCACCACGGCCGCCGTGCTCGCGGTGACGATCACGCTGAGCCGCAGCCGGCCGTTCACCGCGAGGTTCGGCCCGCTGCCGCCGGCGGGTCCGATGGTGCTCTGGGAGGAAGACCAGCGATGACGGGCCAGGAGGGCGACGCGGTGGAACGGCTGAACCGCCTCTGGCCGCAGCTGCTGCTCGCCCTGTCGAGACCGGGCCGGCGCGCGGAGGCGATCGCCGCGTACCGCGAGGTCCACGCGATCCTCGGAGCGGAGCTCGGCATCGACCCCGAGCCTGTGCGGCCGTTGATCGCGACGTCGACGGCCGAGTTGCGGGCGGCGACCGAGGCCGAGTTCGTGGAGCTGCTGCGGACCGTCCACGTGCGGTCCGGGCTGAGCCTGCCCGAGCTTTCGCGGCGTGCGGGTCCGGTGTTGTTGCCGCGCAGCCAGGTCTACTCGTTGCTCAAGCGCGGCAAGCTGCCGACGAAGCCCGGCCAGGTTCGGGCGTTCGTGAGCACCTGCGGGCTGTCCGAGCCACAGGTGGCTCGTGTGATGGAGCTGTGGGCGACGTTGCGCGAGCAGACCGAGCTCGCGGTGCGCGGCCCTGAGGACGACAAACCGTTCGCGATCCTGATCGTGCGCAGCGCGTGAGAAAGCCCCCGCCGGGAGAGCGGGGGCTTTCTTCAGAACGCGATCAGGCGTCGACCTTCTCGCGTTCGGACTCCGAAGTAGCAGGGGGCTTCGGCAGGAACCTCTTGATCAGCGGGAAGAACAGGATCACCAGGATCACCACGTAGACCACGACCGCCATCGGGCTGTTGACCAGGCCGGTCAGCGAGCCGTCGGACAGCTGCAACGAGCGCCGCATCTGCTGTTCCGCGGCCGGGCCGAGGATCACGCCGATGATCGCGGGCAGCACCGGCAGGCCGTAGCGGCGCATGCCGAAGCCGAGCAGGCCGATCACGAACATCAGCAGCAGGTCGAAGATGTCCGCGTTGACCGCGTAGGCGCCGACCGAGGCGAAGAACAGGATGCCCGCGTACAGGTACGGCCGCGGGATGCGCAGCAGCTTCGCCCACAGGGGTGCGAGAGGCAGGTTCAGCACCAGCAGCAGGGTCAGGCCGATGAACAGCGACGCGATCAGCGCCCAGACCAGGCCGGACTCTCGCTGGAACAGGAGCGGGCCCGGCTGGATGCCGTACTGCTGGAACGCCGCGAGCATGACGGCCGCTACCGCCGTGGTGGGCAGGCCCAGGGTCAGCATCGTGACGAGGGTGCCGGCGGCGGAGGCTGAGGCCGTGGACTCCGGGCCCGCGACGCCCTCGATGGCGCCCTTGCCGAACTCGTCCTTGTGCTTGGAGAGCCGCTTCTCCGTCACGTAGGACAGGAAGGTCGGGATCTCCGCGCCGCCTGCCGGGATCGCGCCGAACGGGAAGCCGATCACCGGGCCGCGCAGCCAGGGCTTCCAGGTGCGCTTGAGGTCCGCACGAGACAGCCACGGGCGGCCGACGGGGATCGGTTCGAACGGCTTGCGGCGCAGGTGAGCCGCTACCCACAGGGCCTCGCCGACGGCGAACAGGGCTACGGCGACCACGACGATGTCGATGCCGTCGGCCAGGTGCAGCGAGCCGAACGTGAGGCGCTGCTGGCCGGTCATCTCGTCCAAGCCGACCAGGCCCAAAGTCAGGCCGATGAGCAACGACGCGACGCCGCGGATCCGGGAGGCGCCCAGGACCGAGGTGACGGCGATGAACGCCAGCACCATGACGGCGAACAGGTCGGGGGCGCCGATGTCGACCGCGTGCTTCGCCACGAACGGGGCGAGCAGGACGATCAGCAGCGTGCCGATGATGCCGCCGGTGAAGTGACCGATGGCGGCTGCGGCAAGCGCTTGCGCCCCACGGCCCTTGCGGGCCATGGGATTGCCTTCGAACGCGGCTACGACCGCTGCGCTCTCGCCTGGTGTGTTCAGCAGGATCGAGGTGGTCGAGCCGCCGAACATGCCGCCGTAGTAGATGCCCGCGAACATGATGAACGCGCCGGTCGGCTCCATGCCGTAGGTGACGGGCAGCAGCAGCGCCACCGCCATGGCCGGGCCGATGCCCGGCAGGACACCGATCGCGGTGCCCAGCAGCACGCCGACGGCGGCGAGCAGCAGGTGTGTCGGCGTCAGCGCCGTGGCGAAGCCGTCGAGCAGTTGTTCCACCTAGAACACCTCCATCAACGGGCCACCGGGGAGCGGGACGCCGAGCAGGTTGTTGAACATGACGAACGTGAAGATCGACAGGCCTGCCGCGATCAACGGGTCGCGCACCAGGTTGCGGCTGCCGAGGGCGTAGGCCGAGCCCCAGAAGAGGATCGCGCCGGAGATCGGGAAGCCGACCACGCCGATCAGCGCGGCGTTCGCGAGGAAAGCGCCGCACAGCAACAGGACCGTGCGCCAGTCGGCGGGTGCGGACAGGTCGACGTCCTCGCCGGCCTCCGCCTCGCCCTTGCCGCCGCGCAGGACGTCGCGGGCCAGCAGGGCGGCGACGATCAGCAGCAACGAGCCGACGAGGATCGGCACGGCCTTCGGGCCGACGGGGCCGCGCTGGGCGAAGTCGGTGGGGATGCTCAGCGCGTCGGTGAGCACCAGTACGCCGAGCACGACCAGCAGGACGCAGATGCCCAGCTCGGAGTGTTCGCGGAACCAGCTCCTGCGCTGGTCCGGCTCGGTCACGGTCGTCATGCCAGCCCCAAGTCCTTGAGCACCGTTGCCACCCGCTTGTTCTCGTTCTCCAGGAAGGTCCCGAACTCGTCTCCCGGCGCGAAGGCGTCCGTCCAGCCGTTGCGCTGCAGGGCTTCCTTCCACTGCGGCGTCCTCTGGAGGTTCTGGAACACCTCGACCAGCTTCGCCTTGTCCGTCGGCGAGATGCCGGGCGGTGCGACGATGCCGCGCCAGTTCGTGAACTCGACGTCCACACCGGACTGCTTCAGCGTCGGCGCGTCGATGCCCTCGATGCGGTCCTTGCTCGTGACCGCGAGCACCCGCAACGTGCCGGCCTGGATCTGGTCGCGGTACTCGCCGACGCCCGAGACGCCGAACGCGACCTTGCCGCCCAGAACGCTGGCCAGCAGCTCGCCTCCGCCGTCGAACGGGATGTAGTTGACCGTCTTCGGCTCCAGGCCGACCGCCTTCGCGATCAGCATCGGCGCGAGGTGGTCGGGGCCGCCGGGGGCCGAACCGCCGCCGACCGTCACGGTGCCGGGGTTCGCCTTCCACGCGTCGACCAGTTGTTGCATCGACGTGTACGGCGAGTCCTTCGCGACCACGACGATGTCCGGTTCCTCGATCAGCTTCGCGATCGGGGTCGTGTCGAGCAGCGAGTTCGGCGACTTGTTCGTGTACACCGCGCCGACGACGCCCAGGCCCATCGACATGATCAGCTTGCCGTTGCCGCGCTCACCGACCGTGCGGCCGAGTCCGACCGTGCCGCCCGCGCCGGGGAGGTTGAACACCTCGGCGTTGCGCAGCAGGTCAGCGTCCTCCATGGCCTTCGCCGCGGTGCGCGCGGTGATGTCGTAACCGCCGCCCGGTGCGTTCGGGACCAGCACCCGCAACGCCCGCACCTGGTTCGTGTCACCGCTGTCCGCACCCGGCGTCAGCAGCGGTGGCACGAGCAGGACGGCGAGCAACGCCGTCGCCACCGCCACCCACACCTTCACCGACACTGTGATCCCCGCCTCTCGTCCGCGTGGTTGGACATGTTGCTCTCGTGTAAACCTTGATGTCGCTCTTGCGCTCTCAAGGTTTCTTTCGGTCTTTCTGGTCACGGGAGGTCACATGCGTCGCAGCCGTTCCCTGGCCAGTCAACTCCTCGCATGGCAACTCGTAGTCGTCACGTTGCTACTGTGCGCGGTGGGCGCGCTGACTGTCGTCCAGACGGGCAGCAACTTTCGCTCCAACGAGGAACGCAGGATGCTGTCGGTCGCCGAGACGGTGGCCGCGAACTCGCTGGTCCAGGAGCGGATGGGCAACTGGCGCGAGCTGTCCGCGCCCGCCGAGACGGCCCGCAGCCTGTCCGGCGCCTCCTACGTGCTGATCCTCAACGACAAGCAGCTCGTGATCGCCTCACCGGACCCGTCGCAGATCGGGTCCACTCTGGACACCAGGGACACCGCATTGGAGGGCAGGTCCTGGACTGGCACGATCGGCGACTCGATCGAGGCGCACGTGCCGGTGTTCGACCCGGTCAGCCGCCGGGTCAACGGCATGGTGATCGCGGGCGCCGAGGACCCCGGCATCTTCGCCGGCGCGCTGGAGCAGCCCGTCGACGTGCTGCGGTACCTGGCGATCGCGCTGATCATCGGCGTCACCGGGTCGTTGCTGCTGGCCAGGCGCGTGAAGAACCAGACGCTCGGACTGGAGCCGCACGAGATCACCGCGCTGGTCGAGAACCGCGAGGCGTTGCTGCACGGCATCCGCGAGGGCGTCGTCGGTCTCGACGGGCAGAACCGGATCACGCTGGTCAACGACCACGCGAGCGACCTGCTGGCGTTGCCGGAGGACGCGGTCGGGCGTTCGGTCGAGGAGCTGGAGCTCAACGACCGGCTGCGCGACGTGCTGACGGGCCGCGCGACCGGCGTCGACCAGCTGGTGCTGCGGCAGGGCGTCGTGCTGACGTTGAACCGCATGCCGATCGACGGCGGAGAGGGCGCGGTCGTGACGTTGCGCGACCGCACGGAACTCCTTGCGCTGCAACACGAACTCGACGCCTCGCAGCACGCGACGGACACGCTGCGGGCGCAGGCCCACGAGTTCGCGAACCGGCTGCACACCATCGCCGGGCTGATCTCGTTGAAGGAGTACGACGAGGTCACCAACTACATTCACCAGATCAGCTCGGCGCAGGACCAGTGGCGGACGGAGGTCGGTTCGTCGATCGGCGACCCCTCCGTGGCCGCGCTGCTCATCGCCAAGGCGTCGCTCGCGGCCGAACGCGGCACGGCGCTGCGGATGGGCCCGGACAGCGTGCTGGGCAGGGTCGACGAGGAGCTGTCCGCGGACCTGGTGATGGTGCTGGGAAACCTCGTCGACAACGCGTTGGACGCGCTGAGCTCGTTGAACACCAACGGGGCCGGCAAGTGGATCGAGGTGGGTGTGGTGCAGCTGGACGACGAGGTCCAGGTCGTGGTGCGGGACTCGGGCCCGGGGGTGGCGCCCGAACTCGCGGAAGAGGTGTTCCGGCACGGGTTCACGACCAAGGCGGCATCCCACGGCGAACGCGGCCTCGGCCTCGCGCTGATCAGGCGGGCGTGCCTGCGGCGCGGCGGTTCGGTGAGCGTGTCCGGGTCGGTCTTCACGGCAAGGCTGCCCTGGTGATCCGGGTGCTGGTCGTCGACGACGACTTCATGGTGGCGAAGGTCCACAGTGGATACGTCGCGCGCACCGAGGGGTTCGAGGTCGCCGGTGTCGCGCACAACGGCGCGGACGCGCTGAAGGCCGTCGCGGCGTTGAAGCCGGACCTGGTGCTGCTCGACATCTACCTGCCGGACGTCAACGGACTCGAAGTGCTGAAGTCGTTGCGCGCCAACGAGGACGTGGACGTCATCGTGATCACGGCCGCGACCGACGTAGACACCGTGCGCAGTGCGATGCGCGGCGGCGTGCTGCACTACCTGATCAAGCCGTTCGACTACTCGGCCCTGCGCGACCAGCTCGCGCACTTCGCCTCGCTGCGGGAGCGGTTCCACGGACTCGACGCGGCCGGGCAGGCGGACGTGGACCAGGTGTTCGGCGCGCGTCCGACCTCGAAGCCGTTGCTGCCCAAGGGTTTGACGCCGGAGACCGCGCGGCTCGTCGAGAACGCGCTGCGGTCGCACCCGGAGGGGTTGTCGGCGTCGGAGTGCGCCTCGTCGACCGGTGTCGCACGGGTGAGCGCGCGCCGGTACCTGGAACATTTCGTGTCGATGGGACGGGCCGAGGTCCGGCTCCGGTACGGCGGAACCGGCCGTCCGGAACGGATCTACGCGTTAGTCCCAGGAGCCTGACCGGCCGCGGCCCTTCTTGGTGTCCGCACGGCGCTTCTTCGAGGCGATGCGGCGTTCCTGCGACCCCCTGGTGGGCTTGGTCGCCCTGCGCACCGGAGGCGGCGGAGCGGCGGCCGCCCGCAGGATCGCGGCGAGGCGTTCACGAGCGGCGGCGCGGTTCTGCAGCTGCGCGCGGTGTTCGGACGCGGCGATCGTGAGCACGCCGTCGACCAGCCTGTTCGCCAGCCGGTCGAGCATGCGGCTCTTGAGGTGCTCGGGGATCGACGGCGAGGCAGCCAGGTCGAACGAGAGCTCCACGCGGCTGTCCGCCGTGTTCACTCCCTGCCCGCCCGGCCCACCTGACCTGGAAAAACGTTCGCGCAACTCGGCCGCCGGCAGCACCAGCGTCCTCGTCACGGTCACGTCGTTCATGCCCTCAAGGTTAGAAGGTCAGACCCGGCGATGTCGCGATCTTTATGACCGCGTCCCTGCCCAGGACCGGTTCCGGCCTGGTCACGGCGTCGGTCGCGGGGTCGCGGTTGTCGCTCCTGACCTCGACGCGCATGCCGTTCGGGCGCACCACCTCGGCGACCCAGACGATGGCGCCGCCGGGCTCCTCCAGGAAGTTGGTCCGTACGTGGTAGCCGGTGGCGGGGTCGACGTAGCAGTCCCGTGCCGACCCAGGTTGAGGGCAGATGAGGTACTGCGGGGGGGTGGTGCGGTCGATCGCGACCTTCAGGCCGCTCGTGCCCAGCGCGTCGGTCAGGCGCACCGCGGCGTACGGGGACCCGTTCGCCGAGCGGTAGGTCATCGCCCTGCTCTCCGCGAAGTCGTCCACCACGACCCCCTCAGGAACGACGTTCGCGTCCCGCAGGACCTGGGCCAGCGCGACGTTGCGGTTCAGCGTCGCGAACGTCGCGGATCCTGCGCTGTCGTGCGACTGCGCCAGGTACCCGGCGGTGCCCAGCCCGGCCAGCAGCACGAACGTCAGCGCCGACGCGATCGCGGTGCGCCTGCGCACGAGCTTGGTCTTGCCCTTGCGGATGACCTCGGAGCGGTGGACGCGCAGCTCCGGCTCGTCCTCCAGCAGGTCACGCAACGCGGCGAGCCCCTTGGCGGCCTGGCTCTTCACCGTGCCCTCCGTCCTGCCGAGGATGCGGGCGGTCTCGGTGATGCTCAGGTCCTCCCAGTACCGCAGCACGACGACGGCGCGTTGCCCCGGTGGCAACGCGTCGAGGGCCTCGCGCAGGTCCAGGTCGGAGGCGGAGTCCGCGACGGCGCGTTCGGGCACGGCGTCAACGGTCCGTTCGCGCTGGAAGAAGCCGCGCCGGGTCTCGTCGATCGCGGTGCGCACGAGCACCTTGCGCGCGTAGGCGTCCGCGCTGTCCTTGCGGACGCGCGACCACGCCACGTACATCTTGATCAGCGCGGTCTGCACGATGTCTTCCGCGCGATGCCAGTCGCCGCACAGCAGGTAGGCCGTGCGGCGCATGACAAGAGCACGTGCGTCGACGAACTCCCCGAACTCGCGGTCCCGGTCCAAGTCCCCTCCTCGGTCGCCGCTTAGTACGCGGCGACCGGTTCAGGAGGTTGCCTCAGAAACGCGGGTGATCGCCAACCAGTGCGGCGCCGCCCTCGTCGGACTTCGAGATCTCGCCGAGCACCCACGCCGGCACGTGGCGGGCGGTGAGGACGGCCAGCGCGCGGTCGACGTCCTCCGGCGCGACGACGGCGACCATGCCGACGCCCATGTTGAACGCCTTCTCCATCTCCTCGCGCTCCACGCGGCCGCGCTGGGCGATGAGCTGGAACACCGGCGCGGGCGTCCAGGTGCCGCGGTCGAGCTTCGCGTGCAGGCCCTCCGGCAGGACGCGGGCCAGGTTCGCCGCCAGGCCACCACCGGTGACGTGGGAGAACCCGCGGACCTCGGTCTCGGCGATCAGCGCGAGGCAGTCCTTGGCGTAGATCTTGGTCGGCTCCAGCATCTCCTCGCCGAGGGTGCGGCCGAACTCCTCGACGTGGCCCTCCAGCGGCATGCGCGCGATCTCCAGCAGCACGTGCCTGGCGAGCGAGTAGCCGTTGGAGTGCAGGCCGGACGAGCCCATCGCGATCACGACGTCACCGTCGCGGACGCGGTCAGGGCCGAGCAGCTTCGACTGCTCGACCACGCCGACGCCGGTGCCGGAGATGTCGTAGTCGTCGTCGCCCATCAGGCCGGGGTGCTCGGCGGTCTCGCCGCCGAGCAGCGCGCAGCCTGCCTGGACGCAGCCCTCGGCGATGCCCTTGACCAGCGACGCGATCCGGTCGGGGACGACCTTGCCGACCGCGATGTAGTCCTGCACGAACAACGGCTCGGCGCCGCACACGACCAGGTCGTCCACGATCATGGCGACCAGGTCGATGCCGACGGTGTCGTGCTTGTCGAGCGCCTGCGCGATCGCGATCTTGGTGCCGACGCCGTCCGTGGACGAGGCGAGGACCGGCTCCTTCCAGCGGTCGAGCTTGAGCTGGAACAGGCCGGCGAAGCCACCGATGCCACCGAGCACCTCGGGCCGGTGCGCCTTGGCCGCCCACGGCTTGAGCTTCTCCACCGCCTCGTCACCTGCGGCGATACTGACTCCGGCGGCGGCGTAGGTGGCCTTGGCGCTGTCGGTCACGTCAACTTCTTCCATTGATCTCGGGTGCTCAGGGGCGACGCAGAGCGTCTTCGGCACCATAGCCGTTGGGCAGGACGGGAGAGGCTGAGCCCGACACGCCCTTGAGGCCCTCCAGCAGGTGCTTGCCGATGAGCGCGTCCTGCGGCAGTTCGATCGGGTACTCGCCGTCGAAACAGGCGGAGCACAGCCGCGTCTTGGGCTGTTCGGTGGCCGCGACGAGCTGCTCCAGCGACACGTACCCGAGCGAGTCGGCGCCGACCGAGCGGCGGATGCCGTCGTCGTCCAGGCCGTTCGCGATGAGCTCTGCCCGCGAGGCGAAGTCGATGCCGTAGAAGCACGGCCACTTCACGGGCGGCGAGGCGATCCGGACGTGCACCTCCAGCGCACCGGCCTCGCGGAGCATGCGGACGAGCGCGCGCTGGGTGTTGCCGCGCACGATCGAGTCGTCCACGACGACCAGGCGCTTGCCGCGGATGACGTCGCGCAACGGGTTCAGCTTCAGCCGGATGCCGAGCTGGCGGATGGTCTGCGACGGCTGGATGAACGTCCGGCCGACGTAGGCGTTCTTGACCAGGCCAGACCCGTACGGGATGCCGCTGGCCTGCGCGTACCCGATGGCGGCGGGCGTGCCGGACTCCGGCACGGGGATCACCAGGTCGGCCTCGACCGGGTGCTCCTTGGCGAGGCGGCGGCCGATCTCGACGCGGGTGGCGTGCACCCCGCGGCCGGCGATCGTGGTGTCGGGGCGCGCCAGGTAGACGTACTCGAAGATGCAGCCCTTGGGCTCGGGGGTGGCGAACCGGGACGACCGCAGGCCGTCCTCGTCGATCGCGATGAGCTCACCGGGCTCGACCTCGCGCACGAAGCTCGCGCCGACGATGTCGAGCGCCGCCGTCTCGCTCGCCACGACCCAGCCGCGTTCCAACCGGCCGAGCACCAGCGGGCGGACGCCGTGCGGGTCGCGCGCCGCGTACAGCGTCGACTCGTCGGAGAACGTGAGGCAGTACGCGCCCTTGACCGTGGGCAGCAGTTCCAGGGCGGCCTGCTCGATGCCCTTGTCGGCCGCCGCGTGGGCGAGCAGCGCGGTGAGGATGTCCGAGTCGGTCGTCGCGCCGTTGCGGCTGCTGATGCCGAGGCCCTTGGCCTTCTCCAGCAGTTCGGCGGTGTTCACCAGGTTGCCGTTGTGGCCGAGGCTCAGCGCGCTTCCGGTGGCCGTCGTGCGGAACGTCGGCTGCGCGTTCTCCCAGGTCGTGGACCCGGTGGTGGAGTAGCGGCAGTGGCCGACGGCCACGTAGCCCTTGAGCGACTGCAGGACCTGCTCGTCGAACACCTGGCTGACGAGACCGAGGTCCTTGAAGACGACGACCTGCGTCCCGTCTCCGACCGAGATGCCGGCCGCCTCCTGCCCGCGGTGCTGCAGGGCGTAGAGGCCGTAGTAGGTCATCTTCGAGACGTCTTCACCGGGAGCCCAGACGCCGAAGACGCCGCACTCCTCACGGGGTTCCTGTTCGGACTGGGAATGGTCGTCGACCACCGAATTGGCTCCCTCACGCATGGGGCTGGCTGCAACCCGAGTGTAAGTGGCGCAGCACGTGGTAGACCCCCCTCAGACCCCTGGTGAGGTGATGAAACTCATGCCTTCGGCCCACTTCAGGCCTTCTTGCACCCGCTGAGCGTCGTCCTGTCCGACTCGTAGGACGCTGCGCAGACCACCCCGTCGTTCACCCCGACCGTGCCGGCGATCTCGTGCTCCTGCACGGACAGGCCCTTGAGCTGATCTTGTTCCGCGTCCTCGGGCAGCGAACCGACGGGTTCCAGCCGGACGCGCTTCTCGACCGCGCCGCTCTCGTCGATCTTGTGGTCGTAGAACTCGGCGACCTTGAAGGAGACGTCGCCCTGCCAGTTCGAGCTGCAGCCGGCTAACGCGAGCAAGCCGGCGAGTGCCGCGATGGTCTTCCGCATCACGCCTTTCTACATTTCCTCAAGTGCGTCACGACGTTCGAGTTCCCGAACGCGTTCCCCTTCTCCTGCTCGGCGGCGCAGAGCACCTCGTCACCGACCTGAGCGCCCTCGATCTCGGACGTCTGCATGAGCTGCAACTTCAGCTGCTCGGCTGCCAGAGCACCACCGGGCGCGTCCCCCACCAGTTCGAGCCGGAAGTACTCGGTGGGCGAGTTGCTGGTGTCGAGCTCGGCGATCCTGTACCGGACCTCCTGCTGCCAGGACGCGGAGCAGCCGGTCAACACCAGGCAGCCGGCCAGGACGACCGCGAGCTTGCGCATCAGTGCCCCCGCCCGACCTGGAGAACGTCCAGCACGCGCTGGTCGCCGGACATCTCCTTGAAGTTCATGCGGTTCCAGAGCCAGAAGTAGACGAGCTCGGCCTCACCGGTCACCTGCGCGTCGCCCTCCTCGCCGGGAGCGGCGGCACGGACCTCCGGCGCCTCCTCCGTCGCCAGGGAGATCAACCACGACTCCGGCACGTCCGTCGGCCGCACCGTCGCGGTACCCGACACGAGGTTCGGCACGTCGCCGTCGAGCTTGGCCGCGACGATCGTCGTCAGCACCTCGTCGATGCCGTCGGCGCAGAGGTCGGCATCGGTGGCCACGACCCCGCGGACGACCGTCTGCGCGTCGAACCGGCGCAGCACGGTCTCGTGCGCGATCCGGCGGTGCCACACCCACGCGAGGTCGGGCGCGGCCGGCGAGAACGTCCAGACGGGCCGGTTCCCCGGCACGGCGGTCATGATCTCGGCGGCGGCGGTGATCTGCAGATCGAGGTATTCGAGCGGCGACAGGCCCGCCTGCGGGGCCGGCGGCTGCAGGGCGGTGCGGCTGCCCGTGCGCAGGTACGGGGTGGAGGTCTCCAGGAAGCGCCCGAGGTGGATGACCAGGTCCTGGACGGTCCAGCCGGGCCGCGTCGGCACCTCGGCCGCCGGGTCGGCCTCCGCCACGGCCTTGCGGAACATCTCGGCCTGCTCGATGAACACAGCGGTCCACCGCTGGGCCGTCCACCCTGTCTGCACCATGAACCACATCGTGCCCGAAACGTTCATCACGCGAGTGGGGAACCGGCGATGATGTATTCGCGTCGCAGTGATCGAGGACCAACACGGGGGTGGCGATGTTCGGCGTTGAGCCAGACCTGCTGCGCAACGCGTCCAAGGAGTTCGGCAACGGCTCCGACGCGGTGCGCGAGGCGGCCGAGATGATCTCGATGCTCCGGCTCGACGCGGGCGCGCTCGGTGAGGTCGACGCCGCCGCGGAGTTCGCGGACGCGCTGGCGAAGTTCGTCGGCACGCACTCCCAGGACCTGCAGCGCGGATCCGCCTGGATCACCGACGCTGCGGAGGGTCTCGTGTCGAACGCCGAGTCCTACCAGCGCACCGACGACGACCACGCGTCCGTGTTGAAGAAGCTTCTGAGCGGTTTTGGGGGCGGCAAGTGAGCTTCACGGATCCCGAGAGCCTGTACGGCAGGCTGGCGTCCGGCGACGTCGGCCGCATCGCCTCCGCCGCCGACCCGATCACCGGCGCGATCAGCGCGGTCGGGCGCGCGGGCGAGTCCGTCGCCAACGGCGGGAAGACCGCCGTCAGCAACTGGACCGGTGACGCCGCCGCCAAGTTCACCGCTCGCGCCCAGCTGTCCGCGAACGCCGCCAAGGCCGCTGCCGAACGACTCGGCGCGGGTGTCGACATCGTCCAGGCCGCTTCCCGCGCCTACGGCCAGATGCGGGGTGCGGCGGACCAGGCGATCGGCGTGTGGCGCGGCCGCCCGCCGGGCCTGGACGCCGAGCAGACCCGTCAGCTCGCGAACCAGGTCAACAACGCGCTGAACAACGTGAAGTCGGGCTACGACAACGTTCTGCGCTCCTACGCGAGCGCGCTGACGAGGATCCCGCCCGGCTTCGAGGAGTCGGCGCACTCGGACAGCGGCTGGAGCCGTGCCGCCCAGGCCGGCGGTGCGGGTGGCGCGCTGCCGCCGGTGCCGCCGCCGGGCTCGGACCCCAAGGCCGTCGCCGACTGGTGGAAGTCGCTCAGCAAGGAGCAGCAGGAAGCGCTCAAGAACACCAAGTACCAGGAGCTCGGCCAGCTCCGCGGCCTGCCGGCCGAGGTGCTGGACTACGCGAACCGCAAGCGCATCCCGGAGGACGCGGCGCGGTTCAACGCGGAGAAGGACCAGCTCAAGCAGCAGCTCGCCGACCGTGCCCGCGAGCTCGGGGTCGACCCGAACTCGTCCGAAGGCCAGCGAGCCCTGCGCAACGACGCCCAGGGTTCACAGCTGATGTCGCAGTACGACGAAGCGGCTCGCCGGGCGAAGAACGCGGACGACGCGAACGGTGCGCTTAGGGAGGCCGACAAGCTCGCGACGAGCGAGAAGAAGGCTTACGTCCTCGCGTGGAGCCCGGACGGCGCCGGCGCCAAGGAAGGCGCGATCGCCGTGGCGTTCGGCAACCCGGACGAGGCCGACAACGTGGCCGTGTGCGTGCCGGGCACCACGTCCAAGCTCAGCAGCTTCGGCCTGGACCAGGCCGCGAACCTCAGCGCGGAGATGGGCCCGAACGGCGTCGCGATCCAGTGGCTCGGCTACGACGCGCCGGAGTTCCTGCCAGGACAGGTGAACGACCCCGAGCAGGCCCGCGAGGGTGGCGCGATCCTTGCGAAGGACGTCGAGGGCTACCGCACCGCCAACCCCGACGCGCACGTCACGGTGATCGGCCACAGCTACGGCAGCACGGTCGTCGGCTACTCCGCGATGGACAACGGCCTGAAGGCGGACGACATCGTGTTCGTCGGCTCGCCGGGCGTCGGCGCGTCCAACGTCGACCAGCTCTCGGCCGGCGCCGGGCACGTCTACGTCGGCGGCACCGAGCACGACCCGGTCATCCAGGCGACCAGTGGCGACTGGTTCACCAAGGACGGGTCGTCGACCGGTCCGTACGACTCCTCGTTCGGCGGCAAGACGTTCGGCACGTCCGGTGAGTCGTGGATCGGGCACGCCCACTCGTCGTACTACGACAAGGACTCCGAGTCGCTGCAGAACCTCGCCAGGATCGCGAACGGCGACGGCGCGAACGTCACCGAGCAGCGCTGGCAGGACTCGCCGCAGCCCGTCGAGGTGCCCGGTTCGGACCTGCCGGTGGCGGGCCCGATCATCGACTGGGGCGTC
This sequence comes from Lentzea sp. NPDC058436, assembly GCF_042721515.1. NCBI lineage: Bacteria > Bacillati > Actinomycetota > Actinomycetes > Pseudonocardiales > Pseudonocardiaceae > Lentzea > Lentzea sp. NPDC058436. The sequence goes on along the minus strand of NZ_JBHXLF010000024.1, from coordinate 62,303 downwards.
AACACCGGCAAGGAGGTCGTCGACATCGGCGAGGACGTCTGGCGCGGTGGCGGTCAGGTCGTGGACGACATCTCGAACGGCCGGTGGGGCGACGCGGCCGGGCACGCGGCGAACACCGTCGGCGAGGTCGCGAGCGATGTCGGTGACGTCGTGGTCGACACCGTGGGCAACGCGGTGGAGCTGGGCAGGGACGTCGTCGAGGGTGTCGGCGGCGCGATCAAGACGATCGGCTCGTGGTTCTAAGTGGTGTGGCTCGCAATGTTGCCGGCGTGATTCGCGGTCAGACGGGCGCATCGTGGTGCCGCCCCCACGTCCTCATCCTGGTTGGCTGTGGGCGTGGGGGCGGTACCGCGAGGCGTCCTGCTGAGCGTGGATCACGCCGCCGACATTGCGAGCCACGCCACTAGAACCGGACGACCGGCAGCAGCGGTGAGAGGTCGGCTCGCGTCCCCGACGCGGTGACGCGAGCGCCGTCCAGGGCGTCGTCCCAGCCGAGGGCGCCCGTGGCCAGTTCCAGCCACGTGCGCGGGTCGGTCTCGACGACGTTCGGGGGCGTGCCGCGGGTGTGGCGCGGGCCCTCGACGCACTGCACGGCGGCGAACGGCGGAACGCGCACCTCGACGCTGCGGCCGGGCGCGATCTGCTCCAGGGTGCGCAGGCTCAGGCGGACGGCGGCGGCGAGCGCGGGACGTTCCGGCTGGTCAGCCTCACCGCGCAGCCAGGGGAGCACGGCCTGCACGGCGGCGCGCATCTCGGCGGGGTCGACGGCTTTGGCTGGCACGCCGCCCACATTAGCGAAGGGGCGGCGGCGCTCCGGGGGCTGTTGGTATACCTGGGGCCGTGATCAGGAACTTCGCCGTCGTCGGTCCGGGGCAGGCGACCAGGGAACGGCTCACGACGGCGCTGGCGGCTGCGCCGGGCATCTCGGTCTACCGGATCGGGCGCGGTGCCGACCCGTTGCCCGTCTCCGCCACCTTCGACCCGGCGGACGAGTCTGGCTGCCGCAGCCTGCTGGACTGGTTCGAGCGCGGGGCGCCGTCGGGTGCCGTGCTGCTGATGGACGACTGGGAGCTGTGCTCCGGCCTCGACCCCGCGCTCGACAGGACCGTCGAGTGGATCGCGGCGTTCGGGCCGGCGCGGGGCGTGCAGGTCGTCGTGACGGCGCGGAAGTGGTCGGCCGTGCCGGACCGGTTGCGGCGGCACCTGCACGGCGAGGCCACGGACTTCCTGGCGCTGCACGAGATCGAGGCCGATCTGGGCAACAAGTACGAGCGGCACGACCTGCAGGCCGCCATCGGCGCCGACGCCCGCGGCTGGCCGGTGTACCTCGACGTCAACGGACCTGTCGTCACCTGCATCGGCTCGCCCGCGGAACGCGAGCAGCACCTCCTCAGCGCGTTGCTGGGACTGATGGTCACGCACTCGTCGGAGCACCTGAACCTCGGTCTCTTCGACATGAAGAACGTCGGCGTGTTCGACGGCCTGGACGCGGCGCCGCACGTCGCGTTCACCCTCACCGGGGAGACCGGCGAGGAGATGCTCGAACGGTTCTGCGAGGGTCTCGCGGGCGAACTCGACCGCAGGCGGCGGCTCGTCCAGTCCGGTGACCCGTTCCCGGCACTGCTGGTGTGCGTGGACAGCGTCGAGGTGCTCATCAGGCGGTTCCCCGGCTACTCGCGCGTCCTGGAGGACCTCATCCGGGCCGACAGCGGGCTCGGCGTCCACCTGCTCTGCTCCGGCGACGTGTACCCGACCCTGCCGTTCGACGTCCCCGCCTGGCCGGCCGCGGACCCGCCGTACGACCTGGAGGAGTGGGCCGAGGTCCTGCCGCCGGCGCTGGCGGGCTCCTGCCCTCCCGCGCACGAGCTCGCGCTGCCGCCGTTGCACAAGTCCTTTGTGGACCTCAGGGTGGAGATGCTGCCGCCCGGCGCCATCGGCTTGCTGGACAACCCTTCCGAGCAACGCCGCGACGTCCTGGTGCCCGCGTTCACCGAGGAGCTCCGCCACGGCGCCATCGTCGGCAAGCAGGGCACCGGCAAGAGCACGACGCTGCGCACGCTCGCCGGCGTGCTCGGCGATTCGGTTCGCTACCAGCTCCTCGACGGCCCCGGCGAGCCGCTCGACCCGCAACGCCACATCGTCGTCACCGCCCGCACGTGGGAGCAGGTGCCGCCGTTCATCAGGAACAGCCTGGCCTTCGCCGTCGAGTTCCGCCTCGACGACCCGGCCACGTCGCTCGTGGACGCACGGCAGGCGGAGCTCGTGCCGGACCAGCCGGGGTTCGGCCTCTCCGTGCCCCACGGCCTGCACGCACAGATCGCGCTGCCGTGAACCACCTCGCGCTCATCGGTCCGGCCGACCTCGTCGCGCGCCGAATCGTTGCGATGCAAGGGGTCTACCGCATCGGCCGCGGGGAGCTGCCGGGTGTCGCGGTCAGTTTCGAGCCCGGTGACGAGCGGCGGCGGCAGAACCTGCTGGCCTGGTTCGAACGGGGTGCGGAGCCGGGGGCGACGCTGCTGGTCGACGACTGGAAGTACTGCACCGCAGGCGATCCCGGGCTGGCGGACACCGTCCGGTGGATCGCGGCGGCCTCGTGGAACGTGCGGGTGATCATCACCGCGCGGGCGTTCGACGAGCTGCCGGAACGGCTGCCGTTGCGCGTCGAGGTGCTGGACTTCCTGTCGCTGCACGGGATGAAGCGGTTCACCAAGGCGCTCGCGTGGAAGGGCCGGTGGTGGAAGGTTCCCGTCGGCGTCAGCGAGAGCGGCGCGCCGGTGGTCGTGGAGCTGACGCACTTCGCCGACGGGAAGTGGCGCACGGGCTCGCATCTGAGCGTCACGCCGCCCGGAGCGTTCCGGAGTGCGGTGCTCGGGCTGATGGTCACGCACTCGCCCAAGTTGTTCCAGGCCGTCTTCGTCGACGCGCACGACTCGGGTGTGTTCGACGGGCTCGACCAGGCACCGCACGTGGTCGCGCATCACCGGCACGTGGCGCGGGATCCGCAGAAGGTCGTCGATCTGCTCGTCGAGGAGTCCGAACGGCGGCTGGAGATCGTCGGCAACACGTGGACGGTGTTCGACCACCGGGGCTTCGACCAGGTGTTGCCGCAGCTCCTGGTGTGCGTCAGCGGGAACATCGGCGAGGAGGCGTTCGCGGCCATCGCGGCGGACGTCGGCAAGTCCGGGATGCAGCTGTTGTTCGACGGTCCGAGCCAACTGGCGGACGTCGTGGTCGACGACTGCCTGGTGCCCGCGAACCTCGACGAGGCCGCGCGGGAGCTGCCGGCGTTGATGCACCAGGAGGAACCGGCCCCGGACTTCTTCGCGTTGCACGAGATGCCGAACAAGCACGCGTGGCGGCCGAGGCCCGTCAAGCTCCAGTACCGGGTGCCGGTCGGGGTGGACGAGTTCGGGCAACGCGTGGAGATCGACCTCAAGTCGAAGCACCTGCAGGACGGGATGGGTCCGCACGGCGAGGTGGTCGCACCGGACGAGCGGCGGGCGGAAGCGGTCCGCGCGCTGGTTCTCGGCCTGATGGCACGCCATTCACCGGACGAGCTGCAGGTCGTCCTCATCGACTTCCACGGCAACGGTGTGTTCGCGGGGATCGACGGCGCACCGCACATCAAGCACGGCATCGTGGACCTGCTGGAGGACCACGAGCAGCGGACCAGGACGTTGGCGGAAGCACGGCAGCGCAACATCTGGGACTACCGCGCCGGCGGCCACGTCCTGCCCGAACTCCTGATCTGCATCGACGGCGTGCACGGGCTCCTGGAGGCACGTCCGGAGTTCAAGAAGGTCCTGCAGACCCTGGCCACCGAAGGGCGCACCTACGGCCAGCACCTGCTGCTGTCCGACACGACGCCGGGCGGGCACGCGTCGTACCGGCTGGAGTTCGGCGAGGAGGGCTGGGCGCGCAGGATCGGCAGGTCGGTGGAGAGGTTCGTGCTCCCCACCGACCTGGGCGACGTCGTGTGGTCGTTGCCGATCAGGATGTCCGAGTCATGAGCGGCGCAGTTTTCGCTGGGCGTCGTAGAGGTTGCGCGGGGTCACGGACGTCGTGCCGTAGAGCTCCAGGCGGGAGTTCAGGTCGCCGGTGAAGTCCGGCTTGTCGATCTGGCCGAAGTCGCGGACCTCGGAGATCGCCACGGTGGCGCTGCACGGGGCCACCTGGTCGATGCGGACGTTGCCGGCCCGTTGGTTGGTGACGGTGACGTTCCAGTGCGCGAAGCGGGCGCCGTAGAGCGGTCCGGCGTTGGCGCTGCCGCCGTGGGCGCCGACGTTGTTGATGGTGATCTCGGTGCGGACGTTGGCGAACGGCAGGCCGCGGTGGGTGTCGAAGACGTCGTGGTCCATGCGCCCGCGGGTCCAGACGTTGCCGCAGGACAGGCCTTCCACGTTCAGGCCGTGGTTGCCGGCGCCCGCCTGCGAGGGTTCGGACGGGGCGTCGATGACGAAGCCGTCGGTCAGGTTGTCGTGGGACTGCTCGCGCACGGCGTACGCGTGGTGGTGGCCGCGGCCGGAGACGCGGGTGTTCAGCAGCGAGATCCCCTTGGAGGACACCAGGAGGAAGCCGTTGTCGACGTCCTGGACGTGCACGTCGTCGGCCCAGCAGTCCCACGCGCACTGGAACGCGAGTCCGTTGTACCCCTTGTCCAGCAGGTGCTTCGGGGTCGGCACCTTGAACATCTCGATCTTGATGCCCTCGACGCCGGCACCGGTGATCACGGGCGCCATCGTGGTCAGGCGCGCCTTCCACTCCGGACGGATCTCCAGCGGCAACGGCTGCGCGAGCTTGACCCTGTTGCCGCGCACCCACTCCACGCGCACCGGCCACAGGAACGGGAAGTACGACAGGAGCTTGTCCTTGTCGTCCCAGCGGTAGGTCTGCGTTCCCGGGATGTCGCCGCACATGTGCTTGGGCAGCGAGTACTCCGAGTCGTCCAGGCGCAGCAGCACTCGCTGACCGGCGCGCAACGACCGTCCGTTCTCGACGGTCACGACGAACGAACCCCTTGCGGCAGAACCGGTCACGGCCGTGAGCGTCGAACCCTGCTCCAGCTCGTTGCCCGTCCAGCCTTCAAAAGGCCACTTCTTGGCCTTGATCGCGTCGACCAACGGCTGGTAGCGGTCGCGGTGGCAGACCCACACCAGGCCGCCCGACCAGCTCCACGCCGAGTTCTCCGAGCCGTACCGGCTGCGGTTGATGCCGACGATCTCCTCCAGCGACCTGGTCGCGTAGAACGTCGTCCGGCCGCTGCCCGCGCCGCGCAGCACCACGTTGTCGTAGCCGATGCGGACGATGTCGTCGATGCGGTAGCGGCCCGGCGGCACGTACACGGTTCCGCCGCCGAGCCTGCCGACGAACTCGACGGCCTTGTTGATCGCGCCGGAGGCGTCCTTCGAACCGTCGGACCGGGCGCCGAAGAACAGCACGTTCGCGAGAACAGGACGGCGGGCGGGCCTCTCACCGGTGCGGTAGCCGGCGTAGGCGATGTTCGGGATCTGCGGGTGGTCGTACGGGTTGGCAACGAACTCCTGCCACAACGAGGCGGAGGACTGCGCGGAAGCAGTCCCCGTCAGCGTTGACGACCCGACCAGCGCCGCTCCTGTAGCCAGCAGGAACAGCCTTCTGTCGATGCTCATTTCGCCGTCTCCAAGGGGTCTTGGCCACGGCGGCGGTGATCAGATCAAACCAGACGTCAAGCGCCTGCGGAACGGCTCGCTTCCGCGATCAGCTCGTCGACCTGGTGCATCATCCGGCGCGCGTCGGTCGGCGTGAACGTGCTCCACGGCGGCTGACCGTTCGAGGAACGGCGTTGCTGCAGGTAGCGGCCCTCTTCGGTGTCGAAGAACGCGACCACGCGCTCGGGGCGCCAGCGCTTGCCGTACTTGTCGCGGGCCGCCGCGCCGAAGTTCCCGGTGTGCACGAGCCCGGTGAACATCTTCACGAGCGCCTTGGCGTCGTCCTCGCGCAGCCCGATGCCGCGGAACGCGGCGTCCATCGACTTCGGCGAGCCGTCGGTCCGCGCGATCGCCTTCTCGATGTCCTCGCTCGGCAGCGTCACGGAGATGCCCGTGCCGGCGGGGTGCGCGGGCAGCATCGACAGCACCGCCGAGGCGAGCCCTGAGCCCGCCCACGGCTGGAACGTCAGCTGGTCGTCCCGCAACGTCGCCAGCGCGCCGTGGTCGCCGTTGCCGACGGCCAGGACGCGCAGGCTGTGGCCGAGCCAGAGACGGCCGTCCGCCTCCCGCTCGGGCTTCACGAACATGCGCAGGAGCCCGTCCAGTGCGGACGAGAGCCCACGCGAGTTGCCCAGGCGCCGGTGGTCCAACTGCTGGTAGACGCGGTTCTCGAGCTGGATGCGCTCGTCCCGCGTCCTGCCGGGGGTGGGAACCTTCAGCACGAGCGGCATGGGGCCGACGTTCATCCGTTCCCACAGCACGTCGAACTCCTCGGCGGAGAGAGTGATCGGCTCTCTCTCCGCCGGAGCGCCGAACAGGCTCACTCTGACGCGCCGCCGATGACCGGCGGAGCGACCATGCGCTCGTCGCCGAACACGTCGTCGGTCTCGACCAGGTAGTCGGCCGCCTTGTGCTCGATGTCGTCCTCGCCCTCGCCCTTCTGGCCGTGGGCACCGCCGCCGCCCATGCCGGCACCGGCAGCGCCGCCCTTGCCCGCGCCCGCACCGGAGCCCATGGCACCGCCGCGCATCGCGTCAGGACCGGAGCCCATCGCGCCGGACAGACCGCCGGGCATGCCGCCGGGCTTCATCGCGCCCTGCTGGCCCGCCGCGCCGAGCGAGCCGGACATCGGCCCGAACGCCTTGCCGCCGCCGGCGCCACCGACCTGACCACCGCGAACACCACTCGTTCCGCCGGGACCACCGAGACCGGTGTTGCCGGGCCGGGTGAACACCGGGCCACCGGGGGTGACCGTCGGGTTGTGGGTCTGGCCGGGGTTCGGCAGCGTCGTGGGAGGCGGGGTGTGCGTGGGAGGCGGCGTCGTCGTCGGAGGCTGCGTCCACGAGGTGTGCGTGGTGTCGGTCGGCGGAGGCGTCCAGCCGGTCGAGACCTGCTGCTGCGGCGTCGTCGAGACCGGCGTGGCCCACGACGGCGTGGTCGTGCCGTGGCTCGACGGGCCGGGCGCACCGGTCGACGAGTAACCGACGCGCGAACTGCCGGTGCCCGTGTCGGCGGGCGGCGGCGTGTCGATCACGACCTGCGGCGGCGTCGGGAACTCGCCGAGCGTGGAGGAGTTCCAGCGGCTGTCCGACTGGTAGTCCTCCATGACCTGGACGGCCTTCGCGGCGGCGTTGTCCGCGGCGGCTTCCTGGCGCTCGTGGTCCTGCTGCTGGCCGATCACGTGCGCCATGCCGACCGGACCGGTCAGCGCGCCCGCGGCGATGTCGAGGAAGCCGGGCTTCTCGGTCGTGATCGGAACGACCTCGGGCATCTTCTTGCGCGCGTCGGCGATGTACTCGCCCTGCAGGCGCGCGGAGGACTCCATGGTCGTCGCGCCGGTCTCGGCGAAGCCGGCCCACTCGGCCAGCGGCGACAGCGCGCTCTGGGCGGTGTCGGAGGCGTCGGACTCCCAGTCCGCGCCCATCTTCGCCAGACCGGTGTGCAGGTCGGCGTCGATCTGCGCGAGCGTCGCGGCGATGGTCTTCCAGCCCTGCTCCACCGGGATGGAGGCGGAGACGCCGGGACCGGAGTTGATCATCTTGTACAGCTCGGGGTGTCCGTACCCCTGGAAGCGGTGGTCAGTCATCGGTCAGTCCCCCTCTCAGCCCTGGTCCCGCAGGTGCTTGCCCCACATGGCCGCGTTGTCGCCCTCGGTCAGGATGTACTGCTGCTCAATGGCCTTGAGCTGGTCGATCACGCCGACGAGCTGCTTCTTGTAGAAGGTCAGCGCGGCGAGCGCCTTCTCGGAGGTCTGGTCGTTGAACGCCTTCGAGGTCTCACTGGAGATCGGGTCTTCCGCCCACGGCCTGGTGGGCAGGTCGCGCACGGAGCTCTCGATCTTGCCCTCGAACTCCGCCAGCGCCTGTTCGAAGGCCTTCCTCGCCTGAGGAATGGCTGACGGGTCCACCTTCAGCTTGCGCTGACCGAACTCGGGGGGCGACGAAGCGCCACCTCCACCATCCGCGAGAAACACGGCACACCCTCCTCAGTACGGCCCGCGGGAGATGGGCCGTGTGTGCATTTGGGACGACTTTAGCTCTGATGCATTACGCGAGTGAGCGGTTCCCGGTATAAGGCGGGTACTTCTACTCAACTCTCACTTGGCCGCCAGCACGGCGCCGACAGCCCCTGCGATCGCCTTGGCCCGCTCGCACGCGCCGTCCGGGGTCGCCTTGTCCTCGCCGAGACCACCGAAGGCGTCTACCAGCAACAACTGGCCGTCGTTGGCGTCGAGGTAGACCTCGCAGCCTCCGGCAGACCCTGGCGATTCCCTCGGCGTGAGGTAGGAGGGATAACCCGCTACCTGGAGGGAGGTGAGCTTCGACTCACCCGTTGTCCTCTTCAGCCTGTCCGCACCGCCGTTGACCAGCGTGTGAATGGTTCCGAGATACGTGCGGTCCTCGTAGGCCAGATTGCACCGCTTGCTCCCCTCCCCGTAGTCGGGCAGCGGGGTACCCGCATTCGCGGTCTTCAAACCCAATGCGGTCTTCTGTTCCGGCGTGATCAGCGCGCAGGGGTCGATCGTCTTCAGGTCGACGGCCTTCGGCCTGTTCACCGGGGCGTTCCCGGCCGAAGATCCGGTCGTCGGCGCGGAGCCCGTCTGGTTCCCCGCGGAGGGCGTGCCGGGCTCTGTCGAAGAACACCCGGTCAGGACCGCTGCCAGCAGGAACGGGACGGCAAGTCGACGCATGACGGCCAAGCTATCGGATCACCGGGCACGCAGTGTGGCTATTGATGTGGCCCGCGTCACCCGGAAGGCGCATTGCCGCCGACCTCACTAAAAGGAAACCTTCTTTACGATACCCCGAAGCGCCGCCGCCCCGATGCGTCGAGGAGCGACATGCTGCGCAACCGACCACTACCGACACTGGTCGTGGCGGCGGTGGGTCTGGCCCTGCTGGTGCCAGGCGCCTCAGCCAACGCGGGCCCGGTGCCCGGCACCGGAGCGGCGCTGAAGGCGGCCGCCGTCCCCGGACAGACCTCCACCGTCCCCGACTGGCGCATGCAGAGCAGCGCCGCGGCCCCGCAGGCCGGCAGCGTGATCTCCGGGCCCGCCTACTCCGACGTCGGCTGGCTGACCGTGCCGGCTCGTTCGACCGTGATGGCCGGGCTGATCGCCAACAACAAGTACGGCGACGTCGGCTACTCGGAGAACCTGAAGCGGGCGAACGTCAACGACTTCAAGGTGCCGTGGTGGTACCGCAAGGTCTTCCAGGCCGACCCGCAGCCGGGCGTCAACACGTTCCTCAAGCTCAACGGCGGCGTGATCTCGCGCGGTGAGGTGTGGCTGAACGGCACGAAGGTCGCCGGCACGGACACGGTCATCGGCGCGTACCCGACGTTCGAGTTCAACGTCACCGCCCTGCTGCGCAAGGGTGACAACGCGCTCGCGATCAAGGCGTCGCCGTCCGACCCCGCCAAGGACCTGGTGATCCACTTCATCGACTGGGCGCAGCTCCCGCCCGACCGCAACCAGGGCCTGTTCCGCGACGTCGACCTGACCGCGAGCGGTCCCGTCTCGGTGCGCGACCTGCACGTCCTGACCGACCTGCCGCTGCCGAACCTCACCAGCGCCACCGTCACCGTGAAGGTCGACGCGCGCAACAACACCGGCAGCCCGGTCACCACGACCGTCGCCGGCAGTGCGGCGGGCCAGAACTACAGCCAGGACGTGAGCCTCGCGGCCAACGAGACCAGGACCGTCACGTTCCCGCTCACCGTCACGAACCCGCAGGTCTGGTGGCCGTTCCAGATGGGCGCGCAGCCGCTGTACGACGCGACGGCCGCCGCGACCGTCTCCGGCGTGAAGTCCGACGAGCAGCGGACGACGTTCGGCATCCGCGAGGTCACCTCGAAGATGATCAGCGGCAACGTCCAGTACCAGATCAACGGCAAGCCGATCCTGATCCGCGGCGGCGGCTGGGCGTCCGACCTCTTCCTGCGCACCGACACGCAGAAGATCGCCGACGAGATCCGGCTGACGAAGTCCCTGGGGCTCAACACGATCCGGCTGGAGGGCAAGCCGGAGAACGACGAGATCTACGACCTCGCCGACCGCGCGGGCGTCCTGCTCATGACCGGCTGGGAGTGCTGCTCGAAGTGGCAGAACACCGGCGGGTTCACCGCGGAGGACAAGAGGGTCGCGAGCGCGTCCGCCGAGGGCGAGGCCAAGCGGATCCGCAACCACCCCAGCGTGTTCACGTTCCTGATCGGCTCGGACGAGGCCCCGGTGGCCGACGTCGAGAAGATCTACCTGGACGCCCTGAAGCGCGCCGACTGGCAGACGCCGATCATCAACGCGGCCGCCCGCCGCAGCTCACCGCAGCTCGGTGACTCGGGCATGAAGATGGACGGCCCGTACTGGTGGGAGCCGCCGGTCTACTGGTACAACAACCAGAAGGGCGGCTCGGCGGGCTTCGCGTCGGAGATCGGCCCCGGCCTCGCGATCCCCGAGATGGACGAGCTGAAGAAGTTCCTCAGCCAGGCCGAGATCAACAAGCTCACGGACTACAACGCGCAGCAGTACCACCTGTCGCCGTCCGGCAACTTCAGCAAGATCGGGTTCTGGGGCACCGCGCTCGACAACCGCTACGGCAAGCCTTCCAACGTCGACGACTTCGTCAAGAAGGCGCAGCTGCAGCAGTACGAGACGAACCGCGCGCAGTTCGAGGCGTTCGGCCGCGACTTCTCCGACACCGGCGCGAACCAGGCGCAGGGCGTCATCTACTGGATGCAGAACGACCCGTGGCCCAAGCTCTTCTGGCACCTCTACAACTACAACCTCGCCACCGCGGGCTCGTACTTCGGCGCCAAGACGGCCAACAAGGCGTTGCACGCGCAGTACTCCTACGACGACAAGTCGCTCGCCGTCGTCAACATGGGCCTGGAAGCCAAGCAGGGGCTGCAACTCCAGGTCACCGTCTTCAACTCCGACGGCACGCAGAAGGCGAACGAGACGCGCCCGGTGCCGGCCAAGGCCAACGGGTCCGTGCGGGTCGGGAACCTGCCGCAGCCGTCCGGGCTGTCGACGGCGTACTTCGTGCGGCTGCTGCTCAAGGACGCGAGCGGCAAGGAGGTCGACCGCAACGTCTACTGGCTGTCCACCAAGGCGGACACGCTGAACTACAACGCGGGCGACTGGTGGTACACGCCGCAGGCCCAGTACACGGACCTGAAGTCGTTGAGCTCGCTGCGACCCGGCCAGGTGTCGGTGACCTCCACGACGACGCCGGGTGCGGACGGCAGGCAGGCCACGAGCGTGACGGTGAAGAACACCGGCACGTCCGTCGCGTTCTTCCTGCGGGCGTCGCTGCGCAAGGGCCAGGGCGGCGGCGAGGTGCTGCCGGTGGACTGGAGCGACAACTACATCACGCTGTTCCCCGGTGAGTCGCAGACGATCAGGGCCGAGTACCGGACGTCCGACCTGGGCGGCACGGCACCGGTCGTCGAGCTCTCCGGGCACAACGTGTCGAAGCGCTAGCTGCCGTAACGGTTCGCGACGACGTCGGGTCGTTCCACGGGACGGCCCGCGTCGAGCGACCACGCCAGCCGCACGTACTGCGCGTGCGTCCAGGCGAGTGGAGTGGCCGCGCCGGTGCCGCGGCCGTTCCAGACCTGTTCGGGCAGCATGAGTCCGCTGTTCGCGGTCGCGGCGATCTCCTTCAACCGCTTGGCCGCGCCGGCCTTGTCGCCCGCGAGGAGTTCGTACTCGCCGCGTTCGCCGGTCAGCAACGGCCAGAGCCTGCCGTACGTGCGGGTCGGCGTCGGCCAGTTGATGCCCCACGGCCTGCCGTCGGCGGTCTCGCCGTAGCCGTCCTGCGTGAACCGGTGCCAGTAGCCCTGCTCCTTCAGCTGCTGGTCCACGACCTGCACGGTGTTGCGGACGACCGGGTCGTCGGCGCGCTTCACGCCGAGCCTGACCAGTTCCAGGAAGCTCGGGTCGACGACTGCGCGCTGGTCGATGTCGGTGGGGTTGTTGTCGCCCAGGTTGTACTTCGTCGGCGCGTCGGGCTGTCCGTCCTTGGTGAGCCGCAGGTAGTAGGGGTTCGGTGAGTACGGGCCGGTGTTCGTCGCCGTCCAGCCCTCGACCTTCCGCTGCCAGTCGTCGGCGGCCGCGAGGTACCTGTCGGCGTTCTGCCCGTTGCGCTGCAACAGATCTGCGAAGCACACCAGTCCGGCGACGGCCGAGGCGATCGTGGCGGGCGAGTAGCCGTCCTGGTTCTCCCAGCGCTCCTGCTCGCTGAACGGCGCGTTCGGGTAGGTCAGCAGGTAGTCGGCGGAGCGGCGCAGCGAGTCCAATGTGGACTTGTCCTGGCGGCCCAGATGCCACGCGAGGAGGAGCGGCGCCGCGACCTGGTCGAGCTGGACCTTGAGCCACACCGGCGTGCCGTCGACCCGCGTGTTCTGCGGCAGGTGGCCGTCCGGCTGCTGTTGCTCGGCCAGCATGAAGTCCAGCGACCGCTGGGCGAAACCGACGTCTCCGGCGGCGATCATGGCCGTGGACACGTGGTACAGGTCGCGCGGCCACACCAGCGCATATGGGCCGAGCTCCGGCGCCAGTTCGCGGTCGAAGCCGAACGCCCACGGGAAGCTCGGCGACGCGATCGACGCGCCGGGGTGGGTCTTGTCCTCGGTCGCCGCCAGCACCATCACGGACATGTCGTAGAGCCGCCGGTCCGCGGACTTCGGCCGGCGCAGGCCGTCCAGGTACGTGTGCCAGCCCTGCGCGTACTCCTTTGCGGCGTCACGGAATCCCCGGTCCAGTGCGGCCTTCGCGACCCCCTGGCCGAAGCCGACCGCGAACGTGCCGTGCGCGCGTCGCACCGGTTCGGTGGGCAACGAGCTGACGACCTCGCTCGACCCCTTCAACGGCACGTGCTCGACCGACAGCCGGACAGGGCGCTGCGCCTTGAGGTCCACCTCCGCGAGCACCGCCGCGCGCTGCGGATCGGTGACGTAGGTGATCTCGGCCTGCCAGCCGTCGCCGCGCAGCCGTTGCCGGAACGTCAGCGACCTGTCGTCAGCCGGTTCGGTGTGCGCCCGACCGGGCTTTCCGTCCACCAGCAGGCGCGTCTCACGGGTGGCGGGCGTGCTCAGGTCGGGGAAGAAGCTCTCCGAAAGCCCCTGGTGGCCGAGGGTGAACCAGACCGGGCTCGCCGCGGACCTCGCCGTGCCGAACGCCTGCTTGTCCGCGGGCAGGGGAACCACCTCGGCCGCGCGGGCGACCGGTGCCGACATGACGAGCAGGAGCACGACGAGCGCCAGGGGCTTCATGCCCACTGGGGTGCCCCGGCCTAGAGATCACCACGCAACAGGCTGTCGATGTTCTCCGGCGGTCCCGGCCGCGCGAAGAACCAGCCCTGACCGGTGTCGCAGCCCAGACGCAGCAGCCGGGCGGCCTGAGCAGGCGTCTCCACGCCCTCGGCCGTCACGCCCAACGACAGCGCGTGCGCGAGCTGCACCAGCGTCGCGACGATCTGCGAGTCGACCGGGTCTTCCTCGTTCTCGGCGCGCAGGCCCTCCATGAACGAGCCGGCGATCTTCAGCTCGTGCACGGGCAGGTGCTTGAGGTACGCGAGGTTCGAGTAGCCGGTGCCGAAGTCGTCGATCGCGATGCGCACACCCATGTCGCACAACGCCCGCAGCGCCTCCAGCGGCTCGTCGGCGGTGCCCATGATCGCCGACTCCGTCAGCTCCAGCTGCAGGTGGTGCGGCGGCAACGCGCACTCGTCGAGGATCTGCTTGACGTCGCGGACCAGTTCGGGGTCGCGGGACTGCCGCACGGCGAGGTTCACCGACACGAACGGCGCGGCGTCGCCGAACTCCTCCAGCCAGCGCCGGGCCTCCTCGCAGGCCTTGCGCAGCACCCACCGTCCCAAGGGGACGATCAGGCCGGTCTCCTCCGCCAGTTCGATGAACCTGTCCGGCGCGAGCCGCCCGAACTCCGGGTGCTGCCAGCGGACCAGTGCCTCGACGCCGATGACCTTCGAGTCCTCCAGGCGCACGAGCGGCTGGTACTCGACGTAGAACTCGCCGCGTTCCAACGCGCGCGGCATGGTGGCGGAGAGCGTGAAGCGGGCGACCTCGCGGGCGTTGCGCTCCGGGTCGTACAACGCCCAGCGCGCCTTGCCGTCCGCCTTCGCCCAGTACAGCGTGATGTCCGCGTCGCGCATCAGGTCCGCGGACGTCGTGCCGGACAGCTGCCGTTCGACGATGCCGATCGACGCCGACACGGACAGCTCGTGGCCCGCGATGCGGATCGGCGCCTCCAGCGCGGTCAGCACCCGGTCCGCGACCTCGACGATGTCCTGCTCGCCGGACGAGCCCTCGACGAGGATCACGAACTCGTCGCCGCCCATGCGCGCGACCAGCTTGCCCTCGCCGGACACCGACTGGTCGAGCCTGCGGCCGACCTCGACCAGCAGCTGGTCGCCCGTGTCGTGGCCCAGCGAGTCGTTGATGACCTTGAAGCCGTCGAGGTCGAGGTAGCAGAGGCCGGCCCGCACGTGCTTGGCGCGGTTGTTGAAGACGCGGCCGAGGCGTTCGAGGAACAGCGCCCGGTTCGGCAGGCCGGTCAGCGGGTCGTGCAGCGCCTGGTAGCGCAGGCGGTTCTGCAGCAGGTGGCGGTCGGTGACGTCCTCGATCATCGCGACCTGGTACTGCGGCTCGCCGTGGTCGTCGCGGACCAGCGACAACGTCAGGTGCGTCCACACCTGCTCGCCGTCGGCCCGGTGGAACCGCTTCTCGGCGCGGTAGTGGTCGCACTCGCCCGCGATGAGCTGGTCGTAGAGCCGCCACACGCTGCCGGCGTCCTCGGGATGCATGAGGTCGCGCACGTTGTACTGGCGCATCTCGTCGACGCTGAACCCGAGCATGTCCTGCAGCGCCTGGTTGACGTCGAGGATCCGGCCGTCGATGTCCGCGATGCCGATACCGATCGCGGCCTCGGTGAACATGGCGCGGAACCGGGCCTCGGACGCGCGCAGCATCGACTCGGCCTGGTCGCGGGCGTCCAGCACGGCCGCCCTGATCGCCTCCTGCTCGGCCAGCGTGCGTTCGCGCAGCGCGCGGGCGTACCCGGCGGCCAGCGCGCCCTGCAGCGCGGCCAGGCGGGACGTCAGCCTGTCGTCGCCGGGGAAGCCCAAGTCGGCCAGCAGGTCGTCGCCGAGCAGCTGGACGGTGCGGCCCAGCGTGTCGGTGCCGGTGAAGTGCGCGTCGACCAGCCGCGAGCCGATCTCGTAGCCGGGCGCGGTGCGGAACGGGCTCGCGAACAGCGCGGCGACCAGCAGCTCGGTGAGGTCCTGCAGGTGCTGCGCGACCTCGGCCCTGGTCATCGGCACGTAGCTCGACCCGATGACGGCAGTGGCCCAGCTGCGCGCGAACGCCTCGGCACCGGCCAAAACGGCCGGGTCCAAAGGAGAGCGGTCTGCACGCACTCGCTGGTCAACCCGTTCGGTCATCTGCTCGGCCCTAACGCCACGAACGCGCAGCATACGGCCGGTTGCCGTCCGCAGTCATCTCTACGCCTTCCGGCCCAGCGCGGCGAACCCCGGGAAGCGGTGTCCCGCCTCTTCGACGTCGGCCGGTGACTCAGGGTGCCAGGCGGGCACCCGCACGACCCCCGGCTCGACCAACGCGAACCCGTCGAACAGCTCGCCGAACTCGGCCCTGTTCCGGAACGTCGACTGCGTGACCTGGCGGTTGTAGATCCGGCGCGCCTCGGCGTAGGCGGACGACTCCACGTCGCCCTCGTCGTAGCCGGCCTGCGAGATCGCGAGGTAGCTGCCGGACGCCAGCCGGTCGCGATAGCGGCCGATGATGCCCCACGGGTCTTCGTCGTCCGAGATGAAGTGCAGCAGCGCGATCATCAGCACGCCGACGGGCTCGTCGAAGTCGAGCTGCTTGGTCACCTCGGGCGAGGCCAGCACGCCCAGCGCGTCGCGGACGTCGGCCTGCAGCACGCCGACCCGGCTGTTGTCGCCCAGCAGCGAACGGCTGTGCGCGACGGCGACCGGGTCCAGGTCGACGTAGACGATCCGGACCTCGGGGTCGGCGGCCTGCGCGATCTCGTGCACGTTGCCGACGGTCGGGATGCCGGAACCGAGGTCGAGGAACTGCCGGACGCCCTGGTCGAGCAGGTAGCGGACGGCGCGGCGCAGGAAGGCGCGGTGGTTGAGCACCACGTTGCGGATCTCGGGCATCGCCGCGAGCGCGTTCTCGGCGGCCGCGCGGTCGGCCGCGAAGTTGTGCGCACCGCCCAGCCAGTAGTCGTACACGCGCGCGACGCTCGGCCGTTCCAGGTCGATGTCCCCTGGGGCCCAGTTCGGCCGCTCCACTCGCTCCACCCCACCCGCGTTCCGGACCGTTCCAGCCCATCATGCACCCGCCGCTTGGCAGAATGCCGACCTCGTGAGGAAAAGTTTGCTGCTGTCGACCATTCTCGCGTCCATCGGCGCGTTTCTGCTGGTCGGCGGCGCGCTGCTGCTCGTCGACCCCGGCGCGCCGAAGCACGAGGCGATCAAGACGGGCGGTCTCGCGGGCGGTGCGATCGTCGCGCTGTACGCGTTGTGGCTGAACGACCGGCGCCGCAAGGTCGAGGAAGCCCGTCAGGAGCTCGAGAGCCAGCGCATCGAGCACGACCGGTCGCGGGTGGCCGACGAACGGTTCGCGCGCGCCGTGGAGCTGCTGGGGCACGAGACCGCGCAGGTGCGGGTGGGCGCGATGCACGCGCTCGCCGGCCTCGCCAAGTCCAGGGTCGAGTACACCCAGACCGTGCTCGACATCCTCTGCGCGTACCTGCGGCGGCCGTTCAAGCGGAAGCCGGACGACGAGGACGCCGGTGAGATCGAGCTGGAGGTCCGCCTCACCTCGCAGCGGCTGATCGAGGACCTGCTGCCGCGACTGGAGGAGAAGGACCCCGCCCGCTACGACCTCAACCTCACCAAGGCGCACCTGGAGTACATGGACCTGTCGTACCGGCAGGTCGGCGACCTGATCATGCGGGTCGCGCACCTCAACGAGTCCAACGCGTTCCACCACATGGTGGTCCACGGCGACGTCTACCTCACCGACGCCGAGGTGACCGGCCGGTTGTACATGCACCACAACGACTTCCGCCGCAAGGCGTGGTTCAGCAGGGTCAAGGCGCGCGGCCTCGCCGTCTTCACGGAGACGAGGTTCGGCGGCGAGACCAAGTTCGCGAACTCCGAGTGGGCCGACGTGAAGGTGGACGGCTGTACTTTCGCCGTGGAAGCCGATCTCCCCGAAGCGTGGAGGAACTGACGTGAGGTGGCTGATCGCCGTCGTCCTGGCCGCCGTGGCCGTCGCCGTGACCGCGGTGCTGCTCGCGGTGTTCAAGGCACCCCCGGTCGAGATCGTGAAGACCGCCGGGGTCGCGGGAGGTGCCGTCGTCGCGCTGTACGCGTTGTACCTCAACGACCGCAAGCACAACCTGGAGAGCGAGAAGGTCGCCGACGAACGGTTCGCGCGCTCGGTCGAGCTGCTCGGCAACGAGGCCGACCAGGTGCGCGTGGGCGCGATGCACTCGCTGGTGTGGCTGGCGAACTCGACGCCGCGCTACAAGCAGACGGTCCTCGACGTGCTGTGCGCCTACCTGCGCCGCCCGTTCCACCACCCGTCCTGGGACGAGAACGGCGCCGACCCCGACACCGTGCTCGTGAAGGACATCGACGCGGCGGTGCAGCAGGAACAGCAGGTCCGGCGCACCGCGCAACGCCTGATCCGCGACCTGCTGTCGTGGGGCAACGACAGGAAGAAGATCCACTACGACCTCGACCTGACCGGTGCCGCGCTGGAGTACTTCCAGCTCGACGGCAGGCGGGTGCAGAGGTTCACCGCCCGCAGGGCCCACTTCTACGGCATCACCCAGTTCCGGCAGCTGCACGTGACGAAGCCCGCGCTGTTCTCCGGCGGCACCTTCCACGGCCGGCTGACCCTCGCGCAGGCGAGGTTCGCCGGCGGGGTCGCGTTCAGCGAGGTCACGTTCCTGCGCGAGGTCGACCTCCGCGCCGCGTCCGTCGGCACGTTCCTGGCGCTCACCGACCCTGCGCCGGCGACGCAGCTCGGTGAGCTGGAGCTGTTGCCCGGCACCGCGATGCGCACCGAGCACGAGGGCTGGAAGCTATCCGGCAGCCCTGAGCCTGCCCGCCCGCGCCTCGAAGACCATGTCGAGAAGAACCCCGGCGGCCGCACCGGGGGTGTTCCCGGTGACGACGACCGTTTCCGCGAAGGGGACAGCTACCTCGCCGCGGAGCCCGATGCAGCGGACCAGCTCCGACTTGTGCGAGAACGACTGGGGAACGAGCGCGACCCCGAGGCCGAACCCGACGAAGTCAAGAAGTGAGTGCACGTCGTTGACCTCGACGGCGACGTGCCGCTCGACCCCGGCGGCCGCCAGCGTGCGGTCGACCTCGTCGCGCGTGCCCCAGTCGGCGTTGAAGTCCACGAACGACTGACCGGCCAGCTCCTCCAGCGCGACTGACTCCCTTGCGGCGAAAGGACTTTCCGGCGCGCACGCGAGCACCAGCGGTTCACTGGCCAAAGTGGACACCCGCAGGTCGTCGGCGATCCGGTGCTGCCGCGTGACGAACGCGAGGTCGAGCCGGCCCGCGCGCACGTCCTCGACCAGTTCGGCGTTGCCGGACTGGCGCATCCGGATCTCCACGCCGGGGTGCAGCTCGTGGAACCGCGACAGCACCGCGGGCAGGTGCACCACGTGCAGGCACTGCAGGCTGCCGACGGACAACGTGCCGCGCAGCAGCCCCTGCACGGCGGCGACGGCGTCCCTGGCCGACGAGACGCTGCTCAACGCCCGGCGTGCCTCGGGCAGCAACGCCCGTCCGGCCTGGGTCAGTTCCACCTGGCGGGTGGTGCGCAGGAACAGCGGCGCGCCCAGTTCGACCTCCAGCGCCCTGATCGACGCGGAGAGACCCGACTGGGCGACGTGCAGGCGTTTGGCGGCCCTGGTGAAGTGGCACTCCTCGGCCACCGCCACGAAGTATTCGAGCTGTCTGAGTTCCATTCATCACCCAAGCTGCTGAATGAGATCACATCCTTGCGTTGGACAGCTTAATCAGAAGGGTCCAAGGTGGAACACATGCAGAAGCGTCGTATCGGAGACACGGAAGTCAGCGCCATCGGCCTGGGCGGCATGCCCATCTCCGTGCAGGGGAGGCCGGACCGCGCCCAGGCGATCGAGACCATCCACGCCGCACTGGACGCGGGCGTGACGTTCATCGACACCGCCGACGCCTACTCGCTCGACGACAGCGACTTCGGGCACAACGAGGAGCTGATCGCGGAAGGCCTGCGCGGCCGTTCCGAAGAGGTGTTCGTCGCGACCAAGGGCGGCCACACGCGCGTCGCGGGCGGTGGCTGGGAGCTCGACGGACGGCCCGAGTACCTGCGCAAGGCGGTCGACGGGTCGTTGCGGCGGCTCGGCGTGGACCAGATCTTCCTCTACCAGTTCCACCGGCCGGACCCGAAGACGCCGATCGCCGACTCGGTCGGGGCGCTGAAGGAGCTGCTCGACAACGGCAAGATCCGCTACGCCGGCGTCTCGAACTTCAACCCGGACGAGATCGTGCTCGCCAACGACATCCTCGGCGGACGGCTCGCGGCGGTGCAGAACCAGTTCTCGCCGTTGTTCCGATCGAGCGAACCCGAACTGGAGCTGTGCGCGAAGCTCGGCATCGCGTTCCTGCCCTGGAGCCCTTTCGGTGGCATCGGCAAGGCGGGCGCGCTGAGCGGTCCCTTCAAGGAGGTCGGTGACGCCCACGGCGTGAGCGCTCACCAGGTCTGTCTTGCGTGGATGCTGGCGAAGTCGGAAGTGGTAGTCCCCATTCCGGGTGCTTCTCGACCGGCGAGCATCCAGGATTCGGCCTCGGCCACCCACGTGGAGTTGACCGCCGAGGAGCTCTCCCGCCTGGACGGGTGACCCTAGTAGCAAATTGCGACAAATGGTCGCACGATCTACTCCATGCGGACCTTGATCAGCATCGTGGCGATCGTCGCCGGCATGACGCCGGCACCCGCGTCCGCGGCGCCCTTGCCCGAGGGCTCCGCGGACCACACGGCGGGCTCCCAGATCCTCAAACACGAAGGCTCGGGCACCCTTCGTGCGGAATCACCGCCCACCGAGGGCAAGGTGCCCGGCATGGACGTCAGCAGCCACCAGGGCGACGTCGACTGGAAGTCCTCGTGGGACAAGGGCGCCCGGTTCTCCTACGTCAAGGCGACCGAGGGCACCCACTACAAGAACCCGAAGTTCACCCAGCAGTACAACGGTTCCCTGAACGTCGGCATGATCCGCGGCGCGTACCACTTCGCACTGCCGGACCGCGCGAACGGCGTGGCGCAGGCGAACTTCTTCGTCGACAACGGCGGCGGCTGGTCGCCCGACGGCAAGACGCTGCCGCCCGCGCTCGACATGGAGTACAACCCGTACGGCGACACCTGCTACAACATGAACCAGACGGCGATGACCGCGTGGGTCAAGGAGTTCAGCGACACCGTCTTCGCGCGCACCAAGCGCCATCCGACGATCTACACGTCCACGAGCTGGTGGAACAAGTGCGTCGGCGGCTCGGTGAAGTTCGGCGACAACAACCCGTTGTGGATCGCGCACTACAACTCGACGCTCGGGGCCCTGCCCAAGGGGTTCGACTTCCACACGATCTGGCAGTGGCAGGCGGCCGGGCTCTTCCCCGGTGACCAGAACCTGTTCAACGGCAGGTTCGAGCAGCTGCAACGCATCGCCGCGAGCTGAAGAAAGGGCCCCGGTGCCGGGGCCCTTCTCCCGTTCTAGTCGAACAGCGCGGGAAGGGTGCCCTCCCAGGCCTCGCGGAGCTCGTCGAGCGGGAGTTCGCCCAGGCCCTGGACCTCCAGGGCGTTCGACTCCGGGTCGACGACGCCGACCTTGCGCCACGGCAGCCTGCGCGCGGTGCACATGTCGACGAACCGCTGCTCCTCGGTGCGTGGCACGGCGACGAGCACGCGGCCGGCCGACTCGCTGAACAGCGCGGTGAACAGGTCGCCCTCAGGGAAGACCCGCGCACCCACCTCGCCGACCAGGCACGTCTCGACCAGCGCCTGCGCCAGACCGCCCTCGGAGAGGTCGTGCGCGGCGGAGATCATGCCGTCGCGGGAGCCCGCGACGAGGATCTCGCCGAGCAGCTTCTCGCGCTTCAGGTCAGCCTTCGGAGGCAGTCCGCCCAGGTGGCCGTGGACGTGGTGCGCCCACTCCGACCCGCCGAACTCGTCGCGCGTCTCGCCGAGCAGCAGCAGCGTCTCGCCGGCCTCGGCCCCGATCCCGGTGGGGATGCGGCGCCGCACGTCGTCGATCACGCCCAGCACGCCCACGACCGGCGTCGGCAGGATCGCCGTGGTGCCGGTCTGGTTGTAGAAGCTGACGTTGCCGCCGGTCACCGGGATGCCGAGCTCCGCGCAGCCGTCCGCGAGGCCCTTCACGGCCTGCTCGAACTGCCACATGACCGCCGGGTCCTCCGGCGAGCCGAAGTTGAGGCAGTTGGTGACGGCGACGGGCGTGGCACCGGTGGTCGCGACGTTGCGGTAGGCCTCGGCCAGCGCGAGCTTCGCGCCCTCGTACGGGTCGAGCCTGGTGTAGCGGCCGTTGCAGTCCGTGGAGAGCGCGACACCGCGGCCGGTCTCCTCGTCGATGCGGATCATGCCGCCGTCGCTCGGCTGCGCGAGGACCGTGCCGCCGCGGACGTAGCGGTCGTACTGCTGCGTGACCCACTTCTTCGAGGCCAGGTTGGGGCTGGCCGCCATGGTCTTGATGAGCGCGAGCAGCTCATCCTTGGCCGGCCTCGGAAGGCTGTCCGGCGTGTTCGCCTGCAGCTCGTCCTGGTCGGCAGGGCGCTCGATCGGCCTGGTGTAGACCGGGCCCTCGTGCGCGACCGTGCGCGGAGGCACGTCCACGACGACCTCGTCGTGGTAGGTGATGACCAGCCGGTCGCCTTCCGTCACCTCACCGATCTCGGTGGCGATGACGTCCCACTTCGCGCAGACCTCCAGGAACGCCTCGACGTCACCCGGTTCGACGACCGCGCACATGCGTTCCTGGGACTCGCTGGAGAGGATCTCGGCGGGCGTCATGTTCGCGGCCCGCAGCGGCACCCGGTCCAGGTAGACGTGCATGCCGCCGTCACCCGCGGACGCCAGTTCGCTCGTCGCGCAGGACAGGCCCGCGCCGCCGAGGTCCTGGATGCCGACGACGACGCCCTTCTCGAAGAGCTCCAGGGAGCACTCGATCAGCACCTTCTCGGCGAACGGGTCGCCGACCTGGACGCTCGGCAGCTTCTTGCGCTTGCCGGCCGTGTCGTCGAACGTCTCGCTGGCGAGGACTGACACGCCGCCGATGCCGTCGAGGCCCGTGCGCGCGCCGTAGAGGATGACCTTGTTGCCGGTGCCGCTCGCGTGCGCGAGGTGCAGGTCCTCCGTGCGCATCGCACCGACGCACAGCGCGTTGACCAGCGGATTGCCCTGGTACGACTCGTCGAACACGACCTCGCCGCCGATGTTCGGCAGGCCGAGGCAGTTCCCGTAGCCGCCGACACCCGCGACGATGCCGGGCAGCACCCGCTTCGTGTCCTCGGCGTCCGGCTTGCCGAACCGCAGCGGGTCCATGACCGCGAGCGGCCGCGCGCCCATCGCGAGGATGTCCCTGACGATGCCGCCCACGCCCGTCGCGGCGCCCTGGTAGGGCTCGACGTACGACGGGTGGTTGTGGCTCTCGACCTTGAACGTGACGGCCCAGCCGTCGCCGATGTCGACGACGCCGGCGTTCTCACCGATGCCCGCGAGCATCTTGCCGCGCATCTCGTCGGTCGTGGTGTCGCCGAAGTACTTCAGGTGCACCTTGGACGACTTGTAGGAGCAGTGCTCGCTCCACATGACCGAGTACATGGCCAGTTCGGCTTCGGTCGGCCTGCGCTGGAGGATCTCCTTGATGCGCGCGTACTCGTCGTCCTTGAGGCCCAGCTCCCTGTAGGGCTGCTCCTGGTCGGGCGTCGCCTCGGCGTTCTTGACGGTGTCGATCACGCCTTCACCACCGTGTCGAGCAGGGACAGGAACACGCCCAGTCCGTCGTCCGTGGGCCCCGTGAGCGCGTCGATGGCGTGCTCGGGGTGCGGCATGAGGCCGACGACGTTGCCCCTGGCGTTGGTGATGCCGGCGATGTCGTTGCGGCTGCCGTTGGGATTGCCGCCGACGTACCGGAAGACCACCCTGCCGCCGTCTTCCAGCTCCTTGAGGGTGTCCTCGTCGGCCTGGTAGCTGCCCTCGCCGGACTTCAGCGGGATGAGGATCTCGGCCTGCGCGTCGTACCGACCGGTCCACGCCGTGGTGTTGTTCTCGACGCGGAGCCACTGGTCGCGGCACACGAAGTGCAGCTTCTCGTTGCGGGTCAACGCACCCGGCAGCAGATGGGCCTCGGCGAGGATCTGGAACCCGTTGCAGATGCCGAGAACCGGCATCCCCTTGTTCGCGGCCTCGACCACTTCCTGCATGACGGGCGCGAACCGCGCGATGGCGCCGCACCGCAGGTAGTCGCCGTAGCTGAACCCACCGGGCACGACGACCGCGTCAACGCCCTTGAGGTCGTGGTCCCCGTGCCAGAGCGGCACGGCCTCACCGTCGGCGTATCTCACCGCCCGCTGGGCGTCGACGTCGTCGAGGGTGCCGGGGAAGGTGATGACACCGACCCTCATGCCTCGACCCTGCGCACGGTCCAGTCCTCGATCACGGGGTTGGCGAGGAAGGTCTCGGCGATCTTGGCGAGCGTGGCGTCGTCGACGTCGTCGGCGACCTCCAGCTCGAAGTGCTTGCCCTGACGGACGGCCGTGACCCCTTCGAAGCCGAGACGGGGCAGCGCGTTCGCCACCGCCTGGCCTTGGGGGTCGAGGATCTCGGGCTTCGGCATGACGTCGACGACGACTCGGGCCACGACAGACTGCTCCTGGGAATGGGGAGGGCTGGCGGTACCTTGTGACCCTACCTGAGCTGCGAGTTCATCCTCCCGACACGTGTTCGGGGGCACATCGGTGGTGATCCACCTTCGGGTGAACGAGCTTGCCTCGGCGGGGCCGTTTGGTAATCTGTTGCCAGCTTCGGCCCGTAAGCCGGAGAAGTGAGCACGGTGCCCGTCCGGACGGTCGGCCGCCGTGCTTCGCGCTTTCTAGGGCTTCCTCGTGTCGACGACGTTGCCGATCAGCGGCCGCACGCGGCGCAACCAGTCGTCGCCGGCGCCGTAGCACCACGCGACGATGTCGGGAATCCACAGCAGCGGATCGCTCTCGCTGGGTAGGTGTTCGTAGACGAGGCCGGTGGTCCGCGCGTACTTGCCGAGGCGGGTCCTGATGGTCAGGAGGTCGTGCTCGTCGCGGGCCTCACGGCTGTCGAGCACGAGCCGGGCCGCCCCTGCGTCGAGCAGGTCGCCCGTCAGGTGGGAGACGCAGACCTGACGCGCTCGTTCCTCACCCTTCCGGCAACAGGCCAGGTAGAGGTCTACCTGGATGGGAGTACGCGTCAGGGCCGACAGGATCTGCTTGCGCCGGCCAGCAGGTACGTGTTGTTTCGCCGCGACTCGTCGACGAAGGCGTGCAGACTCACGGAACGTCCATCGGCACGCACCGAACACCAGTTCACCAACTCCAGCCGATCGGGTCCGAACGACCTGACCTCGGACCTATTCCAACCGGCTATTTCGCCGAAAGCGAGACCACTGGCACCGCGGCCCGATCGGACGGATGCTGGAGATCATGAAGATCCTCGTGCTCGGTGGAACCGTGTTCCTCAGCAAAGCCATCACGGCGGAGGCGGTTCGCCGTGGCCACGAAGTGTTCTGCGCCGCCCGCGGCGCCTCCGGCGGGGTGCCTGAGGGCGCCACGCTCGTCCAGGTCGACAGGGACAGGCCCGGTGCGTTCGACCAGCTGGCCGGGGAGCAGTTCGACGCCGTGATCGACGTGTCGAAGTACTCGGTGAACTGGGTGCGGGACGCGCTGGAGGCGTTCGGGGCGACCACGCCGCACTGGACGTTCGTGTCCAGCATCTCGGTCTACGCGGACCACCTGACCGGTAGCGACGAGCTCCTGCCGCCGTTGGAGGACGACCCGGCCGAGGAGTTCACGGCCGAGCGGTACGGCAGCATCAAGGTGGCCAGTGAGATCGCGGTCCGCGAGGCCGTGGCCGGCCGGGAGTTCATCGTCAGGGCCGGGCTGATCACCGGGCCCGACGACCCGAGTGACCGGTTCGGGTACTGGCCCGCGCGGATGGCGCAGGGTGGGCGCGTGGTCGTGCCGGACAGCCCTGACCTCGGGTTCCAGCACATCGACGCGCGGGATCTGGCTCAGTGGATCGTGTTCGCGGCCGAGGAGCGGGTCACCGGCACCTACGACGCGACCGGGCCCGTCATGCCGTTCCAGATGGCCATCGGCGAGATCGCGGGGGCCACGGCGCCTGCCGGGACGCAGCTCGTGCCGGTCAAGGAGGCCGTTCTCAAGGAGCTCGGCATCAACCCGTGGTCCGGGCCCCGGTCGCTGCCGATGTGGCTGCCGGAGGCGTGGGCCAAGATGGTCGGCCGCGACGTCAGCAACGCGCTGGCCAACGGGTTGCGGGTCAGGCCGCTGGCCGAGACCGCGCTCGACTCGCTGGAGTACGAGCGCGGCCTCGGGCTGGACCGGCCCCGCAAGGCCGGTCTCAGTCATGACGAGGAGCAGGAGATCCTCACAGCAGTGAGTTGACCTGCGCCGCGACGAGGTCGATGCGCACGCCCTGGTTCGGGCAGCCGCCGAAGTGGTGGAGCCCGATCACCTTGTTCGTGCGCCTCGACAGCACGGGTGAGCCGGACGAGCCGCCCTCGGTGTCGCACATGTAGCTGATGTCGGACTGCGACGAGCTGCCGTTCACGCGTACGGCGCGCACGGAGCAGTAGCCGCCGCCGTTGGTGTTGTCGCGCAACGACAGCTTCTTCAGCTTCCCGGCCGGGTGGCCGACGATGTACATCTCCTCACCCACGGCCGGAACGCGCGCGTCCAGTTCGAGGTAGCCGAACGAGCTGATGGCCGCGAAGTTGTTCACGGTGAAGAGGGTGTAGTCGAGGGCGGCGCTGTACTTCAGGACCTGTGCTGCCAGCACCTTCGTGACGGTGGCCGAGTTCGTGCCGCCGCAGGTCGGGCACTGGTAGTTGAACCACACCTCGATGCCGGTGGTGCTCGTGAAGCAGTGCTCGTTGGTCAGCATGCGGTTGTTGGGGCCGACGCGCCACGCCGTGCAGAGCGAGCTGCCGTTGCGCAGCAGCTTCGCCACGGCCGGCGTCTTGCCCCACTCCGTCGGGTTGCTGGACTGGTAGCAGACCGCGTCCTTGTAGTCGTTCGTGCCGCAGATGCTCTGCACGGACGGCTGCGAGGACATCTCGGCCTCGGTGTAGCCCCGCGTCAGCTTGTCGACCCGGACGCGCGACGCCGGGTTCGTCACCGACACGACGGCGGACGAGCCCGTGATCGACATGGCCCAGAAGCCGGTCGCGTCGGGCGTCGCGGTCAGCGAGGTCTTCAGATCTCTGGTGTACGTGTACTTCTCGGTGCCGTCAGGGTTCGACACCGTGAGCACGTCTCCAGGCAGGATCCGCAGGTCCGTGAAATGCAGCTTCACGTAACCCGAGCCCGGTCGTTCGATCACCGTCGAACGATTCGCGCCACCCACGCGAACTGAGACGTTTTCCTCAGTTCCGATTTCCTGCGACTGCGGCGACGCAGCCTGAGCAGGTGTAGAGGTGGTGGTAGCAGGGATGATGGTCGTCATCGGCAGGGCAAGCGCCAGTGCCGTGAGGAGATGCAGGGTTTTCCTCATGCCTTTTGATACTTCCGACGTCACCTCACCGTGTCAGCCCGCCAAACGTCGGTAATGGAGGTTTCCGTGAAAGTTGTCCATTTCGGTCATGCCTGCGTGCTTCTCGACACGGGAACCACCCGCATCCTGATCGACCCCGGCACGTTCTCGGCGGGGTTCGAGGACCTCACCGACCTGGACGCGGTGCTGGTCACGCACCAGCACTTCGACCACGTCGACGCCGAACGGCTGCCGGCGCTGCTCAAGGCCAACCCGCAGGCGCAGCTCGTCGTCGACGAGGGCACGGCGCCCGACGTCGAGAACGCGACCGTCGCCCGTCCGGGTGACACCTTCAAGATCGGCGACCAGTCCGTCAGGGTCGTCGGCGGGCAGCACGCGACGATCCACGCGGACATCCCGATCGTCCCGAACGCCGCCTACGTGATCGGCGACGGCGCGTTCTACCACCCCGGCGACTCGCTGTTCGTGCCGGACGAGGACGTCGACGTGCTCGGACTGCCCGCGGGCGCGCCGTGGCTGAAGACCGGCGAGGCCGTCGACTTCCTGCGCGCCGTGAAGCCGCGCGTCGCCGTGCCGATCCACGAGAAGACGCTGGCGAGCCCGCAGATGGCCGTCCGGTTCTTCGACATGCTGAAGCCGGACGGCACCGAGGTCAGGCTGCTGACGCCTGGCGAGGAGACGGCAGTCTGACGTACGTGGTCGGCGTGGCGTCGTGGGCGAGTGCGATGTCCACGGCGTCGAGCACGGCCTGCCGCGCACCGGGCCGGTGTAGGTCGCGGGCGTCGACGGTGATCCGGGTCAGCCCGCCGCGGCGCGCGGACCTGGCCGTCGCGTAGACCAGCGCCAGCGAGCGCAGCTCACCGAAGCTGCTGCGTTCGGTCAGCGCGTGCAGGCGGCCCAGCGTCGCGAGCCCGCTGTGGACCTCGCGGACGGCGTGCGCGTCGGCGCAGCGGAGGAACCGGTGCTTGGCCAGCGCCATCAACGTCCCCGGCGACGCCACGCACCTCCGTGGGGCGAACGTGTCGGCGTTGAGGCCGATGGCGTCCATCTGCAGACGGGCGCCCATCAACAGCAACCCGGCTTCATAGGCCGGCAGCCGCCGTTGGCCGAGGCCGTGCAGCACGACGGCGTCACCGAGAGAGGCGCGCTGCCGCACCCATTCCTGCGCCCTGCCGAGCTCGCGAGGTACTACGAGCAGCGACAACGGCACCTGCCGCGGGTCGAGGGCCGCGGCGAGATCAGCGCATCGGTCGAGGTTCTGCGGACCGATGCCGGACAGAGAGACCACGAGCTGTGAGTGCACCGTATGAGTGCGCCACGCCGTGGTGACATCCGCGTGAAACCAGAGCTAACTCACGCGAGCCAGTCAGCGAAAGACCGGCCCGTGAGGCGCTCGTACGCCTCGATGTACCGCGCACGGGTGGCCTCGATGACGTCCGCGGGCAGCGGAGGCGGCGGCACGTCCGACTTGCGGTCCCAGCCCGACTCCGCCGAGGTCAGCCAGTCGCGCACGAACTGCTTGTCGAACGACGGCTGCACGCGACCGGGCTCGTAGCCCTCGGCCGGCCAGTAGCGCGACGAGTCCGGCGTGAACACCTCGTCCGCGAGGATCAGCTCACCGTCCGAGGAGAGCCCGAACTCGAACTTCGTGTCAGCGAGGATCAGGCCGCGCGTCAACGCGTACGCGCGCGCCTCGCTGTACAGCTCGATCGTGCGGTCGCGCAGCTTCGACGCCAGCTCGACGCCGTGCTTCTCGGCGATGACGTCGAACGACACGTTCTCGTCGTGCGCGCCGATCTCGGCCTTCGACGCGGGGGTGAAGATCGGCGGGTCCAGTTCGGACGCCTCGACCAGGCCGGCCGGCAGCTCGATGCCGCACACCGCGCCCGTCGCCGTGTAGTCGGCCATGCCCGAGCCCGTCAGGTACCCGCGCGCCACGCACTCGACGTCGACCATCTTCAGCTTGCGCACCAGCAACGCGCGGCCGCGGACCTCGGCGGGGATGCGCGGGTCGTCGTGCGCGACCAGGTGGTTCGGGGCGAGCCGCTCGAACCAGAACACGCTCATCGCGGTGAGCACGCGCCCCTTGTCGGGGATCTCCGAGCTCAGGATGTGGTCGTACGCCGAGATGCGGTCGGACGCGACGAAGAGCAGCAGCTCGTCGTCGACGTCGTACAGATCGCGAACCTTGCCGCGGGCGACGTGCTGGTAGTCAGCGAGCGTAGGCACGCTGGTCAGCCTACGTGCCCCTGTTTCGGCGACCGATGTACACCCCGCACCTCTACAGATCAAGGGCGAAGAAGCTTAAGGTGCACCCGTGCTCACCAGAAAGGCCCTGTGGATCCCGGCATTGGCCAGTGCGGCATTGCTGATCATCCTGGGCGTCGCCGGGTGGAGCTTCGACTCCAGCCCCATCTCGTCTCCCGCTCCTGGCGGCTCGCAGACCACGAGCGGGAACCAGTCGGTCAGCATCGTGCCGACTCCGGACGTCGCCGACATCTCGGTGAAGACATCGTCGTCATCGACGTCGACCACGACCACCACGAAGACCACGCAGCCGAAACCACCGCCCGCACAGCCGCCGGCGGCCACGCAGCAGCCCCCGGCGACGACCACCGAACCCCCGCAGCAGGGGTTGCTGGTCAACGAGGGCGCGCGGTGCGACCCGGAGGGCGCGAGCGGCATCGGCCTGCTCGGCGAGAAGCTGGTGTGCCGCAAGGATCCCAGCCGCGGTGACCGGCTGCGCTGGCAGAAGGCCTAAGCCCAGTCCAGCACGTCGACCTTGTCGCCGACCGAGATCGTGCCGGTGCGCGTGACCTGGGCCTTCATCCCGAACGTCACCCCGCCGTCGGGGTCGCGGCGGTAGGTCGCCAGCGTCCGGATCGGCTCGGGACCGGCTTTCACACCGGTCTCCTGGTCGACCATCGGCACGGCGCACCGCACGCAGTCCTTGGCGTAGGCCAGTTCCACGTCACCGACCGCCGCACGCCGCACCCGGTCCTCCGTGTGCGGTTCCGGCCAGCCTGACACGACCACGTTGGGGCGGAAGCGATTCATCGGAACGGGCTCCCCGCCGTGTTCGAGGATGCGCTCGTTCAACCCGTCCAACGAGGACAGCGAGAGCACCAGCAACGCGTTGCCGTCGGCGTACCCGACGAGCCCGGTGGTCTCGCCCGTCGTCACGCGGCGCAGGTCCGGTGGCGTCCGCACGAGCCGCACGGACCTGCCCAGCGCGGCGGAGAAGTACTCCGCCACGGCGTCGCCCTGGTCCACTCCGGACCCGTGCCAGACGTGCACGACGACCGGGACCCGCGGCCCGTCGAGCACGACCGGGAAGGATTCTCCGCCGATCGACAGGGCCGAGTCCACGAGGGACGGACGCAGTGCGGCCATCTCAGGAACCTTGCGCTGCGACAGGAAAACACCGTCGTCGTCGACCAGCATCATCATCCGGTCGTCGCGCAGGCCGGTCGCCTCCACGGCGCAGGACGCGACGGAGTACCCGCCGCATCCCTTCACCGGGTAGACGACCAGGTCGGACACGATCACAGAATCGGCTCCGGCTCGTACGCCGGGTACTTGTCGACGACCGCGGCGACCTGCTCCACGACGGACGCGACCTGTGCCGAGGCCACGCCGGTGAACGACAGGCGGTCGGCCAGCAGCGCCTCCAGGGCGGCCTTGTCGAGCGGCAGGCGGTCGTCCGCGCCGAGGCGGTCCAACAGGTCGTTGCCCGCGAGACCCTGCTCGCGCATCGCCAGCGCGACGGCCACCGCGTTCTCCTTGATGGCCTCGTGCGCGGTCTCACGGCCGACACCCGCGCGCACGGCCTCCATCAGCACCTTCGTCGTGCCGAGGAACGGCAGGTAGCGGTCCAGCTCGCGGGCGACGACGGCCGGGTACGCGCCGAACTCGTCCAGCACCGTCAGGAACGTCTCCAGCAGGCCGTCGAACGCGAAGAACGCGTCGGGCAGCGCGACCCTGCGGACCACCGAGCACGACACGTCGCCCTCGTTCCACTGGTCGCCCGCGAGCTCGCCGACCATCGACAGGTAGCCGCGCAGGATCACCGCGAAGCCGTTCACGCGCTCGCACGAGCGGGTGTTCATCTTGTGCGGCATGGCGCTGGAGCCGACCTGGCCGGGCTTGAAGCCCTCGGTGACGAGCTCGTGGCCCGCCATCAGCCGGATGGTCTTCGCGACCGACGACGGCGCCGCGGCGAGCTGCACGAGCGTCGAGACGACGTCGAAGTCGAGCGAGCGCGGGTAGACCTGGCCGACCGACGTCAGCACGCGCTCGAAGCCGAGGTGGCCCGCGACCGTCTGCTCCAGTTCCTGCAGCTTCTCGGGGGAGCCGAGCAGGTCGAGCATGTCCTGGGCCGTGCCGACCGGGCCCTTGATGCCGCGCAACGGGTAGCGCGAGATCAGCTCGTCGAGGCGGGAGAACGCCACCAGGAGTTCGTCGGCGCCCGTCGCGAACCGCTTGCCGAGCGTCGTGGCCTGCGCGGCCACGTTGTGCGAACGGCCTGCCATCACGAGGTCGGAGTGCTCGGCGGCGAGGCGCGCGAGGCGACCGAGCACGGCGGCGGCCTTGGAGCGGATCAGCTCCAGCGAGCGCAGCACCTGCAGCTGCTCGACGTTCTCGGTCAGGTCGCGCGAGGTCATTCCCTTGTGGACCTGCTCGTGGCCCGCGAGCGCGTTGAACTCCTCGATGCGCGCCTTCACGTCGTGCCGCGTGACCCGTTCGCGCGCGGCGATCGACTCCAGGTCGACCTGCTCCAGCACGCGCTCGTAGTCGGCCACCGCGGTCGCCGGCACGTCGATGCCCGCCGCCGCCTGCGCCTTCAGCACGGCGAGCCACAGCTGGCGCTCCAGCACGATCTTGTGCTCGGCCGACCAGAGCGTCGCGAGCGACGTGGAGGCGTACCGACCTGCGAGGACGTTGGCGATGCGGGGCTTCGTCACGCCCTCAGGCTAGTGCACCGCAGCGTCACTCCCAGTTCACGGCGGGGTCCGTGGCCAGCGCTGTGAGCACGTCCACACCCACCGGGATGTTCTGGCGGGCGCCCAGACCGGTCACCGGGTTGCGCGAGTAGCTGGAGACGACGACCGACCTCTTGCCGTCCCCGATCGTGCGCATCGACACCGCCTTCACGATCTCCGAGCCGTAGCGGAACTCGGCCTCGACGACGGTCGAGCCGTCGTTCTGCCGGACGCTCCGGCAGAAGATCGCATCGCCGGTGGCGCACAGCTGGCCGGACGAGATCGCCGAACCGGTGGTGACCAGCAGAGCCGTCGGTCCGAGCGAGTCCGTGAAGTAGACGAACCCGTACACGTCACGCGAGTCCTGGGAGGTGCTGACGGGCTGCAGCGGCATCTCCGGCTTGATCCCCGGCCCGTTCCACTCGAAGCTGCCGTAGAGGTCCGTGAACTCCGGCCGCTCCTTGCTCAGCCTCTCCACCAGCAGGTCGCCCATCTGCTGCTTGCGCTTGCGGTCCGACACCGTCGAGGACGCCGACGGCGGCGCGCTCGTCTGGGTCTCCGCGCCCAGCTGGCTGTCCCGGTCGCGCGGCAGCAGGCCCGGCAGCGCGAACGAGGTCACGGCGATCACCGCCGTAGCCACTCCCACAGCGACCAGCGCTCGGCGACGACTTTTTTTCTGCTCGACCCGCCTGATCAGGGTGTCGGGGTCGAAGTCGAGCGGCGGCTCGTCCCAGACGGCCAGCAGCATTCCCTCGCGGATCTCCTGCTCACTCACGACGCGACCCTCCCCGAACTGTTGTCGAGCTTCTCCACGATGGTGCGCAGTGTCGCGAGACCGCGCGCCGTCTGGCTTTTGACCGTTCCCTCGGTGCACCCCATGGCCACCGCCACCTCGGCGACCGACAGGTCCTCGAAATAACGCAGCACGAGCACCGCCCGTTGCCTCGGAGGCACCTGCAGCAGCGCGGTGTGCACGAGCTCACGTGCCCACAGCTTCGCGCTTGTGGTGTCCGGGTCCACGGTGGCGTCCGCGGCGTCGGGCAGCTCCCCGTCCCGCTGCTCGGCTCTGCGCCACGGCCTGCGCTTCTCGTCCAGCCACGTGCGCAGCAGCACCTTGCGGGCGTACGCGATCAGGTTGTCGAGGTCCTTGATGCGCTTCCAGGCCAGGTACATCTTCATGAGGCTCGACTGCATCAGGTCTTCCGCTGTGTGCCAGTCGCCGCAGAAGAGATACGCAGTACGTCGCAAAGACGCGGCATTGGCTGCCGCGAACTCACGAAAGCCCTGTTCATCGGCCTTGCGCATGCGATCCCCTCTCGCGTCCTCAACCAGGGGAACGCATCGGAGGAACGCGAGGTTGCATCACGCGTGACGCGAAAGGGCCGAACGGAGCATCCTGCCCGCCACGCCCCTCGGGTCCGACTTCAGCTCGATGAACGAGTTGACCACCGAACCGTCGACCAGCGCGATCAGCTCCTCGACCCGGTCGCTGTCGACCTCACGTCCCGAACGGGCGAAGACGTCGGTGACCAGCACCCGCAGCTCGGTCGACAGCTCGCGCATCAACGGCCGCAGGTACGGGCGGCGGCCGGTCGCGACGAGGCGTTCGTAGCGCAGCAGCACGGCCTCGATGTCGGTCGCGTCCTCCCCGACCAGCAGGTCGAGGACGAACTCGACGAGCTCGTCGTCGGACATCCGCTCCTGGATCGACGACAGCCTGCGCCGGAAGCTCGCGAGCTCGCTGCGGCCGTGGAGCTCGACGGCGGCGGTGATCAGCTCGTCCAGCGAGTCGAAGTAGTACGTGGTCGACGCGAGCGGCAGACCTGCGCGTTCGGCGACGGCGCGGTGCCTGACCGCGTCGAAACCGCCGTCCGCGAACAGGCCGGACGCGGCCTCCACGAGCGCCTGCCGCCTGCGCTCACCCTTGGGTGTTGCTGCCGTCATAGTCGCGCCAGGGTACTCGGCGAACGATCAGAACTTCGGGCCCAGTGCGTCGGCGAACCGCTTGGCCTGGCCCTTGAACTCGCCGTCGCCCTGCGTGAAGACGTAGAGGTCCTGCCCCTGACCGGTCGTGACCTTCTCCGCTCCGGCGGGCGCCTCGAACGGCTGCGGCGTGACGATCGCGGTGATCGTCAGCCCGTCGATCTTGAACGCGGCCGAGCGGGAGTCGGGCGAACAGGTGACCGTCGGCGCGATGGCGTCGTTCGGCGAGACGGGCGGACCCGGTGAGACCGAAAGCTCGACGGCGAGGGCGTCGGCGAGCTCTCGGTCCACACCTGCGCAGCCCTGCACTGCGCTTTCACTGACCGAAGGGCCAGTGCTTCCCGGCGCCTGCGCGTCCCCCTGCGTGGACTTGCCTTCACCGGAGAAGACAGTGGGTGGTGCTTCCAGCGCGGTCATCGGCGATTGTGCACCGTCGTCCCGGTTCTGCCCAGAACCCGCGCTGTTCATGGTGCTGGTCTCGCCGGGGCTCATCCAGCCGTTGGCGGCGAAGACCCCGCCGAAGCCGAGCACGACCACCAGGGTGGTGCCCGCCGCGATCGAGTTGCGCCTGCGCAGCGTGGCCTTGCGCGAGGCCGTCCGCACGTCGCCCGCGTCGAAGGACGGCGGTGGTGCGTCGTGCGCCGCGTCGCGGAACAGGTCCGCGAGCTTCTGCTCGTCCATCTACGCCCTCCTCTCGCTGGTCACGACGCCGGTCGCAGGTCGTCGATGGCGTCGCCCAGTGCTTCCCTGAGCGCCGCCAGCCCGCGGGCCGTCTGACTCTTCACAGTTCCTTCCGAGCACTTCAAGGTCTCCGCCGTCGCCGTGACGTCCAGGCCTTCGAGGAACCTGAGCACGAGCACGGCCCGTTGCCTCGGCGGGACTCTGCGCAGGCCCTTCATCAACGCCTCGCGCGTCGCGACGGTCTCACCGATCTCGGTGTCCACCGCCGGTGCCTCGGGCATCTCGTCGGTGAACTTCTCGCGCCGCCACGGACGGCGCGACTCGTCGATCACCGCGCGCACGACGCTGCGCCGGACGTAGGCGTCCAGAGCCTGCTTGTCCCTGATCTTCCGCCACCTCCTGTGCAGTGCCACGAACGCGGTCTGCGCGAAGTCGTCAGCGCGGTGCCAGTCGCCGCACAGCAGGTATGCCGTTCGGCGCACGGCCTCACGGCGAGCCACGAAGTACTCCGCGAACTCCTGCTCGTCGCGCTGATCCACGCGGACTGCTCTCCGCTCGTTCCTCGGTTGCACTGACAGGACGGAAACTGCGGCACCAACGGTTGCACGAACCTCCGGGGAGAGCTACATCACCCCCTCTGTCGTTCACCGGATGTGATGTGATCGAGGTCGTGACCCCCATCGACCTGCGCTCGGACACCGTCACCAAGCCCGGCGAGGCCATGCGCCGCGCGATGGCGGAGGCCGAGGTCGGCGACGACGTCCTGGACCACGACCCGACCATGGCCGCGCTGGAGGAGCGCGTCGCCTCGTTGCTCGGCGTCGAGGCGGCCCTGTGGGTTCCGTCCGGCTCCATGGGCAACCTGATCGCCCTGTTCCTGCACCTGGCCCGCGGTGACAGGTTCCTGGCCCCGCTCGGCGCGCACGTGCTGGACGCCGAGCTCGGGACCGCCGCGTGGCTGGCCGGCGGGATGCCGCACGCGCTCACCTCGGTGACGCCCGAGGCCGTGATCGCGGCCGGTGGTGGCGAGTCCCCCTACTACGGGCTGCGCACGACGTTGCTGAGCCTGGAGAACACCCACAACGCCTCCGGTGGCACGGTGACGTCGGTCGACGAGCACGCCGCGCTGGTGGCGGCGGCCCGGTCGATCGGGCTGGCCGTGCACCTCGACGGGGCCCGGCTGTGGCACGCGGCCGCCGCTCTCGGGGTGCCGCTGACGGCGTTGACCGCCGGGGTGGACACCGTGCAGGTGTGCCTGTCGAAGGCGCTGGGCGCGCCGGTCGGGTCGGTGGTGGCCGGGTCCGCGTCGTTCGTCGTCGAGGCGCGGCGGGTGCGCAAGATGTTGGGCGGAGGCGTGCGGCAGGGCGGTGTGCTCGCCGCTGCCGGACTGGTGGCGCTGGACCGGATCCCGCGGCTCGCCGAGGACCACGCCCACGCGTCCGAGCTGGCCGCCGGGTTGCGCTCGCTGGGGTGGGACGTGGCCGAGCCGGCGACGAACATCGTGCTGGCGTCGGTGCCCGACCTGGACAAGACGCTGCTGTCGCTGGCCGAGGCCGGGGTGCTCGCGAGTCCGATGTCCGGCAAGGTCCGCTTCGTGACGCACGGCGACGTCGGCCCGTCCGACATCACCGAGGTGCTGCGCCGGGTTCGGGAGGCAGACTGATGCGCTGGATCGTGTTCGACTTCGGCGAGGTCATCAGCCCTCGCAACCCGGCTCTGCCCGCGATCGCCACGCGGCTCGGGGTGTCGCTGGAGGCCTTCGAGGCCGCCTACTGGAACCGTGACGCGTACGACCGCGGCGGGCCGGACGCCGCGTACTGGGCGTTGATCGGGTCGTCGCTGGGGCTGACGTTCGACGACGACCAGGTGCGGGAGCTGACCGCGCTCGACAACGCCGGGTGGCTGGACGACCCGGTGGTGGAGACGGTGGCGCTGATCGAGGACCTGGCGGCGCTCGGAGTGCCGCTGGCGCTGCTGTCGAACGCGCCCGCGACGTTCGCGCGACTGGCGGAGAAGATGCCGTGGGCCGAACACTTCCAGCACCTGGTGTTCTCCGGCGACCTGGGCTCGGCGAAGCCCGACGAGTCGATCTGGAGGCACGTGGAGTCCGTGATCGGCTCGTCGGACGTGATCTTCTTCGACGACCGGCAGTCCAACGTGGACGGTGCGCTGGCCGCGGGCTGGGACGCGCGGCTGTGGACGTCAGCCCTGGCTGCGCGTGCCGAGCTCCGCGCGGAGTTCCGCGATCTCGGCGCGTAGGTTCCGGAGCTCCTGCGCGGTTTCGAGCTCGGCGTTCTCGACACCGCGCAGCTTCTCCACCAGCCAGCTGGCGATCGTGCCGGTGATGACACCGAGCAGTGCGATGCCGCCGACCATCAGCAACCCCGCGACCAGCCTGCCCTCGCCCGTGACGGGGTAGCGGTCGCCGTAGCCGACCGTCGACATGGTGGTCAGCGTCCACCACAGCGCGTCGCCGAACGTGGTGATGCTGGCGTTTTCCGCGTGCCTTTCCGCGTCCAGCACGGCGAGGCTCGCACAAAACGCGACGATTGCCGTCACGCCCGCCACGTAAATGCTGACCCGTTGCCTGATCTTGTGCTGGAACTTCTTGTTCAGCAACGTCATGACGGTGATCAGCCTGAGCACCCTGAGCTGGCGCACCATGGGCAGAACGACCGCGGCAAGATCGAAAACATGTGTTCTGAGGAACTTCAGCTTGTGCTGCGCCAGGGTCAGTCTCGTGACGAAGCCGGCCGCGAACAGCGCCCAGACCAGCCACAACGCGATCTCCAGTGGCACGTGCATGGCCCCGTGATCGTCGAGGACCTGCC
This sequence comes from Lentzea sp. NPDC058436, assembly GCF_042721515.1. Classification (NCBI taxonomy): domain Bacteria; kingdom Bacillati; phylum Actinomycetota; class Actinomycetes; order Pseudonocardiales; family Pseudonocardiaceae; genus Lentzea; species Lentzea sp. NPDC058436. The sequence continues at coordinate 24,752 of NZ_JBHXLF010000024.1, read as the reverse complement.
ACGCGTAGGCGGCGAGGAACACTCCGGCGAGTGCCGTCAACGGCCACTCGACCTTTCGCTCCCACCGTTCGAGGCGGGCCTCGTTGGCTAGCAACACCGCCTCATGGTGAGTGGTGCGATCTCATTTATCCAGGGGTCAGCGCCTGGATTTGATCGCACCGTAAGCCGCGGTGCCTGCGAGGAGTAGTCCTCCAATCACAGCGAGCCAGAAAAGGCCTTTCACAACGGCTCCGACGACGGCCAGCACGATCCAGATCGCCACCAGCCACCCGATGATCGCCCACATGGGACTCCCCTTCCTCCGCTCTGTGAACGTCCCGCTGCCCGGTTTTGTTGCGGTCAGAGCCAGGCCTTGAGGCGGCGGAGGGCCTCCTCGACGTCCTGGGTGGAGCCCGCGAACGACATCCGCACGAAGTGGTGCCCGTCGACGGGGTCGAAGTCGATGCCGGGCACGATCGCGACCCCGGTGTCGTCCAGCAGCTTCTTGCAGAACGCCATCGAGTCGTCCGTGAGGTGCCGGACGTCCGCGTAGACGTAGAACGCGCCGTCCGCCGGTGCGAGCTTGGTGATGCCGAGGTCCGTGAGGCCTTCGAGCAGCAGGTCGCGGTTGGCCCGGTAGCGCTTGAGGTGCTCGGCCGTCTCGGCGTACGAGTCCTCGTGGAACGCCTCGACCGCCGCGTACTGCGCGAGCGCCGGCGGGCACAGCGTGAAGTTGCCGGTCAGGCAGTCCACGGCCCTGCGCAGCCGTTCCGGCAGCAACATCCAGCCCAGGCGCCACCCGGTCATCGCGAACGCCTTGGAGAAGGAGTTGACGACGATCGCGTCCCTGCTGGTCTCCCAGGCGCAGTGGAGCGGTTCGCCGTAGCTGATCCCGTGGTAGATCTCGTCGCTGATCAGCTGGACGCCGTTGCGCTCGCACCACAGCGCGATCGGCTCGACGTCGGCCGTCGTGCCGGTCGGGTTGGCGGGGCTGGCGACGATCACGCCCTTGAGGCTCGGGTCGAGCATCTCGACCGTGGGCTGGAACCGCGTCTCCGGCCCGCACGGCAGCTCGACGACCTCACACCCCAGCGCCTTGAGGATGTTGCGGTAGGCGGGATATCCCGGCCGTGCCAGCGCGACCCGGTCACCGGCGTCGAACGCCGCCAGGAACGCGAGCGTGAACGCGCCCGACGACCCCGTGGTCACCACGACGTCGTCCGCCGACACGTCGAGGTCGTACTGGCGCCGGTAGTGGCCCGCGATGGCTTGGCGCAGCTCGGGAATCCCGAGCTGCTCGGTGTAGCCCAGCGCGTGCGCGTCGAGGGCCTGGACCGCGGCCTCGCGCACAGGGCGTGGCGCGGGGCTCGACGGCTGCCCGGCGGCCAGTGAGATCACGTCGCCGTGCGTCCGCTGCCTCTGCGCGGCGGCGGACAGCACGTCCATGACGTGGAAGGGCGGTACGTCGGCGCGGGCGGCCACGGTCAGCATGCCGCCAGGCTAATACCCCTGGTACCCGCCGCCCTGTGACATCGCCTTCAGTCCGGGGTGGCCCTCGAAGCCGCCGTAGCGCGAGAACGTGTAGCGGACGCCGGCGATGATGTTGTCGATCGGGTTCCAGATGTCGTCGTGGCCGGGCAGCTTGTGGGCGTTGAACGTCGAGTCGATGCACTGCATCAGGCCCTTCGAGGGCGTTCCCGCCTGGGCGTTGGAGTCCCAGAGGTTGATGGCGTGCGGGTTGCCGCTCGACTCCTTCTCGATGATCTTCCAGATCTCGTCGATGTTCTCCTCGGTGACCGGGATCCCGTTGGCCTGCAGGATCTTGATGGCCTCGCGGATCCACTCCTCGACGTTGCCGGGAGGCGGGCTGCCCGAGGGCGGGCCGCCGCTGGAGCCGAGGCCGCCCATGCCGCCGCCCTCACCTCCGCCGCCACCACCGCCGCCTCCGCCTCCGGAAGCGCTGCCGCCACCACCGCCGCCGCCTCCTCCGTGGTTGGAGGTCGCGGGTGCGGGTGCGGGCTGCTGGTCCGTTGTGGACGATGCCTTGGTCGAGTCGTCGGGTGGCGCAGCCGGCGCCCACTCGACGGGCTTGCCGGGCGCGGGCGTGAACGACTGGGTGTTCGGGTCCTCGACCGCCGAGAACTTCGGGGTGAGCGCGCCGGGACGGCCCTTCAGCGTTCCGGCGGCGGCGTTCACGGCACTTTCGGCTTGGGAGACAACGGGTTGGGCGTCGCTGACGGCCTCGGCGCAGTAGCCGCGGATGACGCTGTCGACGTCCTCCTGCGGCTGGCCGTGGAGCTGCTGCCGGGTCTGGCGGGCGCGGCTCAGCAGGGTCTCGCAGATGCGGCTCATCGAGGTCTTGGCGGTCTCCAACGCCGTCGCGGCCGTCTCCAGGTCGGCCGCGGCACCGTCGAGCGCCTCGGCCATCGAGGTGCCGCACTTCGTCACGTTGGTCATGTAGGCGACGAACCCGTCGGAGGACTTGCCCTCCCACGCGCCGTCGAGCTGCGTGACCGAGCGCTGCAGGACGTTCGTCTGGTCACCGCACTTGCCCGCGGCCTGCTTCCAGCGGTTCGCGATGTCGCGCACGGCCTGCGGTTGCGCGGTCTCGACCTTGTCCGCGAGCGCGGCCAGTGCGGCACCGCCGGGCAACGCCGCGACCTCGTCCATCGCGCTCACGTCAGACCGCCCTCATGGAGTTCTTGTTGACCTCTTCGACGTTCGCGACGTTGGTCTGGATCGCGTCGAGCGCACCCTCGACCTTGCGCAGCACCTTCTCGGCCGCCTCGAACTCGCGCGCACCGGCCTGGTCCATTGCGGACACAGCGCCGGAGATCGCACCGGACGACCCGAGTTTTCCAAATATGTCCGGATTGCCGTACTGGCCGGAAAAGCCGTCGCCGATGGCGCCGAATTGCCCGGCCTGACTGCTCACGGTAGTTCGGCACTGTTCCATGGCTTCAGCGTTGAACTTCGTAGGAGCCACGCGCCTTACCCCCTCAACGTCTACTCGCCGACCTTAGAACGAATCGCGCCAGGTGGTGCGCCGATTCGCTCGTTCGAACGACAATGCCCGCCCGTCGAAAGTTCGACGGGCGGGCACGCGCGGAGGTTCCGTGATCAGACTTCTTGGAGCAGCTCCCAGATCGACCCGGCGAGCCGGTGGTTGTCGACCGGCGTGATCGTGCACCAGCTGCGCCCGTCGCTGCTCGGCTTGAGCTGACGGAGGTACCGCCCGTTGTGCGTGTCGTGGAAGGAAACGACGCGATTGGCCCGCCGCCCACCCCGCTGCACACCGAACTGCCCACGCGTGGACATGCCGTCGAGCATCCCGGCGAGCTCCTGCGCGTCCCCGAGCCGCATGCCCCGCCGCTCCAGCGTGGTGATCATCCGCTGGGCGTCGAGCCCGACGTCCTTGGCGGCGGTCACCAACTCGTCGTACGGCGCGCTGATGGACCGCCCGAACCCGGCGGGCATCTCCCCGGCGACCGACACAGCAGCCTCGGCGAGAGCCGTGCCACGAGCCTCGATCAACCACATCTCGTCGCGGTCCTGAACAGCCAGGATCGCCTCGTCCCCGATCGCCGCGGCCAGCCCGCTGATCTGCCGGTCGGCCCAGATCCACACGTCGATGGCCACCTGGTGGTTGCCCAGCAAGGCGAACCCGTCAGCCAGCTCGGGCACGACCCGCCCGTTGCGGGCAAGTCCGCGCGCCTCCAACGACTCCCAGGCCCGCTTCACCACCTCGGCCTTCTCCGTGTGGGTCACGGAGGGGATCCGAGTGTCGAGCGCGACGTGCGCGGCCGGGAGGCGTTGCGCCTCCCAGACCACGGCGAACTCCACTGTGGACAGAACCACAGAACCCGGTGCGCTCAAGGGATCTACTTGTCCTTCGGGTCTTCGCCGATGACGGACTGAACCACCATGCGGTCATCACCGAACATCTCGTCGGAGTCGACGCCGTACTTGCGCACGTGCTCGCCGTCCTCCTCGCCCTCACCCCTGGCACCACTGGCGGCAGGCGACATGAGCGACCCCGACCCCTTGCCGGCCACCCCGCCCTTGCCCGCTGCCGCAGCACCGCGGTTCGCGTCGGGCCCGACACCGGTGGCACCACCAGGCGTCATCGCGCCGCCGATGCCCTTCCCGGCGGCAGCGCCGGTACCACCAGCACCACCACCCGCGCCTGCCTTGCCGCCACCGATCGTGCTCGGGGCGCCCTTCGGGCCGGCGGGCGCGATCGGGGTCTTCGGGGCCTGGCTCGGCCCACGTCCACCGCCGACGACCTGCGCGCCGCGTGCACCGGCCGTGCCGCCGGCGAGACCAGCGGCCGCAGCCGCTGCCGCGGCCACGCCGATCGGTGGGGTGCCGATCGCCTTGGGCAGGCCCACGCCTCCGGCGATCGGGGTGCCGGGGGACGTGCCCGGGATGACTCCCGTGGCGTTGCCGGGGATGCCTGGGGTCGGAGCGCCTGGGGTGCCGGTGAAGCCCGGGGTGCCTGGGCTGCCGGGCGAGCCGGTGAAGCCCGGGCCGCCGGGAACGCCTGGGGTACCGGCCGTTGGGGTGCCCACCGGAGTTCCGACGGGGGTGGCGACGGCGCCACTAGTGACCACGATGTCCGGCGGCGGGTTGGGCGTGCGATACGAATCGATCGCGCCCTGACTGCTGGAGTGATACCCGTTGAGGCTGTCGATAGCCTGTTGACGGGCCGCGTTGGTCGCTGCGACCTCTTGGGCGTGGTCGGTCTCGATGCCGAAGAAGCCGCCGACCTTGTCCCCGAAGTTCTGTTCCGTGTCGCCACGCAGGGTCTGCGCTTCGGGAGAGCTGTTGCGTGCGGTGGTGGAGCTCTCGCCCTGGCGCGCGATCGCATCCGAGTTCACGTCGGTGATGTCACGAGCAGCGTCGAAGCTCTCAGAGGTGACCTTGGTCGTCTGCTTCCCCGCCTCGCCGGCTGCCCCACCCCAATCGATGCCCAGATCCCTCAGCTGCCTGCGCAGCTCGTTGTCCACATCTTGCAGGCTCCCCGAGAGGCCGCGAAGAACGTCAGAAGCAGCCGCGAACTGCCGAGCCAGCTCGCCGTTGCCGGCAGAGATCTTTTGGACCTCGTCCGACAACTGCTGGTTGCTCCAGCCTCCGAAATTCCAGTCCCTGAGCTGTCCACCCGACATTGTTCCGCCTCACTTCAAGGTCTTGAGAGTCGCAACAGCGAACTCGGCAGCCTTCGCCGCATTGGCGCACATCTGGTCCTGCGAGACGCCTTTTTCCGTCACCGGGTCGTATCCCACTTCGAGCTGCTGCCCGTCGGCCACGTCAACCGTGACAGAGCAGTCCACACCCTCCGCACCGGTGAGTGTGAGCTGAGCGGCGCCGTATCCCGCGACGGTCACCACTTTCACATCAACGTTCCCAGAACCAGTGAGCCAGAACGGCACACCCTTGTCCTTCACCAGGATTATGCTGTACGCATATTTGGTTCCTTTGGTGTACGAACAGCCGGGCTGCTTTCCGAGACTCGGCGAATTGAACTCGTACGACTGCCCTTCAAGAATCTTGATCTCAGACATCTGAGCCGGGGTCAGCAGCTTGCACGCATCCACACCGTCGAGTTTCAGCTCGGCCGGCCGCTTCGGCAGCTCCTTGGCAGCGCTGGACGTTCCCGAGGTAGGACCATCGCTCGTGACAGGATTCGGCTTGCCGGGCTCACCACCGTTGGTGCATGCGGCGACAAGGGACAGCGCGGATGCCGCCGCAAGGATCTTGAGAAAAGCTTTGCTCACGTCGTCTTCCCGAACACAGCCGTGATCTCTTCCTCGGTGAGGCCGTACTGCTTGGCGGACTGCTGGAGCTGCTCCGCCAACTTGTCGAGGTTGTCGACGTACTGAACGATTCGCTCCAGGTATGAATCAGCGTCAGTGGTGAGACGCTTGTTCCACAGACCTGCGATGTCCGCGCTCACCTTTCCCGCTGCCTCACCGTCGACGTGGACTTTGAGCGTGCGTTTGGCCGCGACCACTTCCGGACGCAACCTGTCAGCCTGATCCTGAATGATCTTGCCGGCCTTGAGCACCGTGTCCTTGTTGACGTGGAACTTCTGGCTCGACGGACCAGAACTCATGCTGTCCAACGCCGACGATGCCGCCTGAAACGCGCTGACCGCAGCCCCGACCACACCCCCGGCCATGGCTCCAACGGCACCGAGAGCGGCACCCGCCCCCGCGCTCTCCTGTGTCACGTCCTACCCCCGTACGGTTGGTAACGGTTCGGTCCCGCTTCGCAGGCTACCAACGCCTGCGTAAGACGTACCTGTGGTTGGACGAAGACCACCCCTCGTTGGTTCCACGTCACTCTGCGTCCCGTTTCCACTGGCGACGTGCCGCGATTCCGGTAGCTTCCGCGAGTTGGGGGAGGAACGCACACGACCACCTGGGGGAATGCGAGTGCACGGCCCACAACAGCCTTACCCGCCGCGGCAGCCACACCCGTATCCGCAGCCTTATCCGTTTCAGCAGCATCCGCAGGGGCCGCCGAGGAAACGTCGCACCGGATTGATCATTACCGCCGTCCTCGCCGCAGTGCTGCTGCTCGTCGGTGGCGGGATCACCACGGCGATCCTGGTCAAGGGGGACGGCGAACGGGCTGCACCGGAACGCGAGGCGGCCGACAGCAGCGTGATCGCGCAGAAGAGCGCTGAGGCGGTGAAGTACGGAGACGTCGCGGTGATCGACGCCTGCACGGTCATGCCGGGCACGCTGCTGGAGGAGATCGGCTTCCGGGACGCCGCCCACGGCTGGCACAGCCAGGTCGACGTGCCGCGGTCGGTGCCGGTGGACGACGCGACGGTCGAAGGCCAGAGCGACGCGATCTCCACCTGCCTGTACGAGTCGACGGCGGAGGGCGGGATCGAGCGCTTCACGCTCTCCGTTCGCCAGCGGCCGTTCAACCACATGGCCACGGCCGGCTACCAGGGGAAGAACGACACCCCGGTGACCGCTGCCGGGCTCAAGGGGTTCATGAGTCCTGGCCTCTCGCCGGACAGCTTCGACGCCAGGCTCGTCAGTGCGGACGGCAACGCGCAGGTGAACCTGGGCGCGTCGCGCATGAGCAACGTCAAGGAGATCACCGATCCCGAGGCGACGTTCATGAAGTTGCTGGAAGGGGTCGCGGCGAACCTCGCGAAGGGTGCGCAGGGCCGGACGGTGCACGTGCACACCGGGCGGTACGAGAGCGTGCCGAACGCCTGCGACATCCTGAGCACCGAACGCTTCCAGGAGATCACGAACGGCAAGGACTCCGGAGTGGTCGAGGCGGACTACTACGAGCGGGAGAGCTTCGACAGCGCCCAGAACAAGGACTTCTACTCCAACCTGCAGGAGTGCCGGCGGCTGTCCCCCGAGTGGTTCGCAGCGGGGAAGCGCAGCCAGGGCAAGGCTTTGAAGATCAGCCTGAGGACGTACCGCGACGCCGGGATGGCCGTCGGGGACGCGCAGGACTGCGACCCGGACTCTCCGTCGCGCACCATCACCGGTGAGGCCGTGATGAGCGCGGAGAAGATCGGTGACGTCGCTGCCTGCGGCTATCTGCAGGGTGACTCGCCGACCATCTCCTTCGTCGCCGGGCGCACGCAGGTCAAGCTCACTGGCTACGGCGACTGGGCGCCGGACGATCTCCGTGCGTACGTCCGGGACTTCACGCCGGTCGCCCAGAAGATGGCGGACGACGTACGGAAGGCGATCGGATAGGGCACAGCTAGTCGGGTGAGAACGCGAAGAGCGCCATAACGTTGTGGACGTGCTGGAACGACTCAACGAGGCCATGGCCCGCATCGAGGACGACCTCGAAGGCGAGGTGGACGTCAAGCTGCTCGCACGCATCGCGGGCACCAGCGAGTACCACCTCAGAAGGATGTTCAGCGCGCTGGCGGGGATTCCGCTGAGCGAGTACATCCGGCGGCGCCGGCTCACGAAGGCGGCGAACGAGGTCCTCAGTGGACAGAGTTCGTTGCTCGACATCGCCGTCAGGTGGGGTTACGGGTCCAACGAGGCCTTTGCGCGTGCCTTCAAGGCCATGCACAAGGTGGGGCCTCAGGAGGCCCGTGCCTCGAAGAAGGCGTTGCAGTCGCAGCAGATTCTCACGTTCAGACTGGTTGTCGAGGGGAGTGCGAACATGGAGTACCGGGTCGTCGAGAAGGACGCGTTCCAGGTCGTCGGACGGGGGACGCGGGTGCCATTGGTGCACCTCGGGATGAACCCCGCGATCGTCGAGTTCGTCAAGGGCATCGGGATGCCGACGCTGGAGCGGATGAAGGCGCTCAGTGACGGGGAACCACAAGGGATGCTGGCGCTCACCTACAACCAGGAGGGGGTCGAGGAGGGCTCGATGCTCGACTACTTCCAGGGTGTGGTGACGAGCCAGGACGCGCCGGAGGACATGGAGACCCTGACCGTTCCCAAGGGCACGTGGGCGGTGTTCACGGTCGAGGGGCCTTACCCCGAGACCATCCAGCACATGTGGCGTGACGTGTACACGCAGTGGTTCCCGTCCAACAGCTACGAGAGCGCGGAAGGGCCGTCGATCCTCAAGACGCAGATCAACGGCGATCAGGCCGCAGCGGAGTTGTGGATTCCCGTCACCAGCTGAGGACGAGGCGTTCCATCACGTCTCGCAGTTCCAGCACGGAAAGCCACGACTCGGGGATCACGTCGGCACCGTCCCGGGCGCCCAGGACGTTGCCGCAGATCGAACCCGTCGAGTCGCTGTCGCCCGAGTGGTTCACGGACAGGCGCAGAGCCGACGGGAAGTCCGGCGCCACCAGTGCGGCGTGCAGGCCGATGGCGAGGGCTTCCTCGCCCACCCAGCCGCCGCCCAGTTCGGAGGCGATCTCCTCCGGGGTCAGCGGGCCGAGGCCCATCACCTTGTCCAGCAACGAGGTCTGCTCCTCGTGGCCGTCCCAGCGGACGAGTTCCGCACGGGCGACGCCCACGGCGGTCACCAGGTCCGCGCCGGCCAGCAGCGACTGGACGATCACGGCCAGGGCTCCCGCTGACAGGTAGCCGCTGGGGTGGTGGTGCGTCATCTGGGCCGTGCCCACGGCCAACGAGAACACCTCGCGCACGTCGGTCGACCAGACGGCGACCGGGGCTGCGCGCATCACGCCTCCGCAGCCCTTCGAGTTGTTCTTCTCGTTGTGCTTCAACGCGGTGATGCACGTGTGGCCCGGCGCCCGCCGCGAGTGCAGGCGCCGGTCCGCCATCAGCCAGCCGTCGGAGGCGACGAGCGGGCCGCCCTGCGTGTGCAGCCAGCGCCCGTAGGCGGCCCGCACGGTCAGCAGGGGGTCGACGCCGTGTTCCCTTGCCAGCAGGAGACCTTCGAGCGTGAACAGCACCATCTGGGTGTCGTCGGTGATCTCCAGCGTCGGGAGGTCGACCACGCCGGCCGGGCCGTGCTGGTGACGGATCGTGTCGATCGACGAGAACTCGATCGGCGCGCCCAGGCCGTCACCCACGGCCCCGCCGAGCACGCACCCGAGGAGGCTCACGGCAGGACGATCTTGCCGTCGACCGCCTTCGACGCGATGTCCGAACGGTGGTGCGAGCCGGTGAGGTGGATGTCCGCGACGCGCTTGTAGGCGCGCTCGCGGGCCTTCGACAGCGACTTGCCGGTGCCCACGACCGACAGCACGCGGCCGCCCGCCGAGACCACGGCGCCGTCCTCACGGCGGCGCGTGCCCGCGTGCAGGACGCCTTCCACCTCGGAGCCGGTGATCACGTCACCGGTGCGCGGGCGGTTCGGGTAGCCCTCGGCCGCGACCACGATCGTCACGGCGTAGCCGTTCTCCCACTCCAGGGCCGGAAGCTCTGCGAGAGCGCCGGTCGACGCCGCCAGGAACAGCGCGGAGATCGGCGACTTCAGCAGGGCCAGAACCGACTGCGTCTCCGGGTCGCCGAAGCGGCAGTTGAACTCGATCACCTGCACGCCGGACGACGTCAGCGCCAGGCCCGCGTAGAGCAGGCCGACGAACGGCGTCTCACGGGCACGCAGCTCGTCCACGACGGGCTGCACGCACCGCGTCACGATCTCCGACACCAGGCCCTCCGGCGCCCACGGCAGCGGCGCGTAGGCGCCCATGCCGCCGGTGTTCGGGCCGGCGTCGCCGTCGCCCACGCGCTTGAAGTCCTGCGCCGGGATCAGCGGCACCACGGTCTCGCCGTCGGTGACGCAGAACAGCGACACCTCCGGACCGTCCAGGAACGACTCCAGCAGCACCGGGTGGCCGCCGTCGAGCAACGTCATGGCGTGCGCGCGGGCGGCGGCCAGGTCGGACGTCACCACGACGCCCTTGCCGGCCGCCAGGCCGTCGTCCTTCACGACCCACGTCGGGCCGAAGCGCCCGAGTGCGGCGTCCAGACGGGCCGGGTTGTCCACGACCTCGCTGTGCGCGGTCGGCACCCCCGCGGCGTTCATGACGTCCTTGGCGAACGCCTTGGACCCCTCGATGCAGGCAGCGGCCTTGGACGGGCCGAAGCACGGGATGCCGAGGGCGCGGACCGCATCAGCGGCCCCGACCACCAGCGGTTGTTCGGGGCCGATGACGACGAGGTCGGCCTTCCACTCCTTCGCGAGACCGGCGACGGCCGCAGCGTCGGACACCTCCACGCCGTAGATCTCGGCGTGCCCGGCTATGCCTGCGTTGCCCGGCGCGCACGCCAGGGCAGTCAGCTGCGGGTCGCGCGACAACGCGAGGACAAGGGCATGCTCACGGGCTCCAGACCCGATGACCAGGACGCGCACGAGGCCCCAGAGTAGTTCAGCCCAGCGCCTGCTTCGCCCCTGGGTGCAGCGGGACCGGGTCGGAGGCCGATGCCTTGTCCTTCGAGATGTCCTTCACGGCCGGGTGGACCTTCTCCAGGTCAGCCTTCTTGTCGAAGATCAGCTTCGTGACGGCGCAGGCGTTGTTGGCCGCGAAGTCCTCACGGACGAGGAGCAGGTTCGGCACCACGATCGTGGGAACCTCGGCCACCCCGTAGGTCGCCGCCGGGATCGGCGCCGTGTCGTACACCGGGCTGATCTTCTTCAGCTCCGGCAGCTGCGGGGTGATGTCGATGAACTTGACCCGGTCCTTCAGCGACGTCGTGATGTCGGTGATCTGAGGCGTCGGCAGACCGCCCGACCAGATGAGGCCGTCGATGCTGCCGTCCTTCATGCCGTCGGCGGTCTTGGTCAGGTCGAGGCGCTGCGCCTGCACGTCCGAGTCGATGCTGAGCCCCGCCGACTTCAGCAGGCGCCCCGCGATGACCTCGGTGCCGGACTTGGGCGAGCCGGTCGAGATCCGCTTGCCCTTCATGTCCGCCACGGAGTTGATGCCGGAGTCCGCGCGCACGAGCACCTGCGTGTAGTTCGGGTAGATCCGCGACAGCGCCGCGATCTTCTCCTTCTTGCCCTCGAACGCGCCGGTGCCGTTGACGGCGTCCGCGGCGGTGTCGGCCAGCGAGAACGCGATGTCGTACGTCCCGGACACGAGCTGCTGGATGTTCTGCACCGACGCGCCGGTCTCGGCGGACGACGCCTTCAGCTTCGAGTTGTCGGAGATCAGCTTGGCCAGACCGCCGCCGACCACGAAGTACACACCACCGGAGTTGCCGGTCGCGATCGTGATCCGGCCGTCGGACGCCTCGCAGGACGCGCCGCCACCGGAGGCGTCCGGCGTGGTGGGTGTGCGCTTGCCACCACACCCGGAGACCACGAGCGCCAATGCGATCGCACCGACCGCGTACTTATGCAGCTTCACGAACCCTCCCACGGGTCACCAGGTGTACCGCCACGGCCACCACGAGGAATCCGGCCCCGATGGCGATCGTCAACGGCTGCAGGTAGAGCAGGAACAACGCGGCCGGCACGCACAGGATCCGTTCCGGCCAGCGCGCGGGACCGAACAACCAGCCGCCCGTCAGCACGGCCAGGGCGGCCACCCCCAGCGCGGACGCCCCGAACGCCCACACCGAGTCGAGCAACGGCCCGCGCAGCAGCAGTGAGGAACCGGCGTCGGTCAGCACGAACGCCAGCGGCACGAGGAACGCGGGCAGCGTGTACTTCCACGTCTGCCACATGGTCTTCATCACGTCGCCGCCGGTCAGCGCCGCCGCCGCGACGGCAGCGAGAGCCGTCGGCGGGGTCACCTCGGACAGCACCGCGTAGTAGAAGATGAACATCGCGGTCTCGGCGGGCTCGACGCCCAGCGTGATCAACGCCGGCCCGATCACGACCCACGAGATGATGAACGACGCCGTCACCGGCACGGCGAGCCCGAGCACGGACACCGCCACGGCCGCGAGCACCGCCGTCAGCATCAGGATCACGACGGGTTCGGACGTCAACGCCGACGCCAGGTCCACCAGCGAGCTCGCAAGCGCTTGCCCCAGCCCGGTCTTGGTGATCGTCGAGGTCACCACACCGGCCGCCGCACACACCGCGATCACCGGGAACGCCGACCGCACGCCGACCGACAGCGCGTCCGCGATCAGCCGAAGCCACTCACGCCGGTGGTTGATCAACGCGAACAGCGCGGCCACGCCCGTCGCGTACACGACGGCCTTGTAGACCGGGATGTCCAGCGCCAGGAACACGATGATGATCCCGAGCGACAGGAAGTGGTACCAGCCGAGCTTCAGCACGTCCCAGAAGCGGGGCGCGTCCACGTCGACCGGCCTGGCTCCGAACCGCCGCGCGTCGGCCTCGACGGCCAGCGCGATGCCCAGGTAGTAGAGCAGCGTCGGGATGATCGCCCAGACCAGCACGTCGAGGTACGAGACCTGCAGGTACTCGGCGATGATGAACGCCGCCGCGCCCAGCGTGGGCGGCGACAGGATCGCGCCGATGCCGGACGCCGCAAGCAGCCCGCCCGCGTTCTCCTTGGGATATCCGGCCTTCTGCAGCATCGGCCACGTCACGGCGCCCAGCGACACGGTGGTCGCGGTACCGGAACCCGACACCGTGCCGAGCAGGAAGCCCGCCGTGGCAGCGGTGCGGCCGGGAGCGGTCCGCGACTTGCGGAACGCGGCGAAGCTGACGTCCACGAAGAACTTGCCCGCACCGGAGGCGTTCAGCACGGCGCCGTAGATCGTGAACAGCACGATGTAGGTCGCCGCCACGTCCAGCGGCGTGCCGTAGAACCCGCTGGCGTCGTTGAAGAAACCGTTGATGATCTGCGGGAAGTCGACGCCGGAGTGCGCGATCGACCACGACGGCGGCAGGAACCCGCCGTAGTAGGCGTAGACGATGAACGCGAGGCACACCACCGGGAGCACCCAGCCGGTCGTGCGCCGGCAGGCCTCCAGGATCAGCACCAGCAGCACCGAGCCCGCGATCACGTCGAGCGTCGTGAGCTGGCCCTGGCGGTTCAGGAACTCGTCGAAGCCGCCGAACAGCGGGTACGCGCCGACGACGAAGGCCAGCGCGGCCAGGATCCAGTCCCACCACGGCGGCGTGTGCCCGCGGCCGTACGCGAGGAACACCAGCGGCAGCGTCACCGCCAGGAAGATGATCAGGTAGTACTGGCTTCCCTTGGCGAACGGGAAGAACACCTGCTTGAGCACCAGGAGGGCGATCAGCAGGCCTGCGATCCACAGCGCCCGCTCCCACCTGGGTGAGAGCGAACGCGACGGCATCTCCTCGTCGTGCTCCGCGACGATGCGGGCGAGGTCCGGGTTGGCCACGAACCGACCGTACTGTGGGGCCGATCACAGCCCCAGGGGATCAATCCAAAGGAACTGCAAAGAAGCGGCGGAGGGCCGGGACACGCCCCAGGACGGCGGCACCGTCCACATGGCACCCGGTGCCGGTCCTCACCTCGCCGTGAGCTTCCCCCAAGACGCAAGATAGGCGGCATGGTCGGGCCTGAACTCCTGCTGCTGCTCCTCGGTGCGTTGGTCGTCACGGCCATCGCGCGCCGCTTCAACTGGTCGGCGCCGCTGGTGCTGGTCGCCGTCGGCCTGGTGGTCTCGTTCATACCGGGCGTGCCGGAGTTCGAGCTCGATCCGCACCTGATCCTGCTGGTGGTGCTGCCACCGCTGCTCTACAGCGCCGCGCTGGACAGCTCGTACCTCAACATCCGCGCGAACCTGCGGCCGATCGGCCTGCTCGCGGTCGGGCTGGTGCTGTTCACGACGCTGGTGGTCGGGGTCGTGGCGAAGCTGGTCTTCCCGGACCTGCCGTTCGCGGCGGCGCTGGTGCTGGGCGCGGTCGTGGCGCCGCCGGACGCCGTCGCCGCCGTCGCGATCGGGCGCAAGCTCGGCCTGCAGCGGCGGGCGATGACGTTGCTGGTCGGCGAGAGCCTGATCAACGACGCCACGGCGCTGACGGCGTTCAAGGTCGCGGTGGCGGCCGCGGCGGGCGCGGCGATGCACCCCGTCGAGGGTGTCGGGTTGTTCCTGCTGGTCACGGCCGGTGGTATCGCGGTCGGGCTGGTCGTGGGCGTGGTGGTCAGGTTCCTGCGCAAGCGGCTCTGCGAGGGCGTGCTGGAGAGCGCGCTCGGGATGCTGGTGCCGTTCGGCGCCTACCTGATCGCCGAGGAGGTCGCGCACGTCTCCGGTGTGCTGGCGGTCGTCGTCGCGGGCCTGTACGTCGGCCACCACTCCCCGCGCGGCAAGTACACGACCCGGTTGCAGGACGCGGCGGTCTGGAAGGCGCTGGACGCGCTGCTGGAGGCGTTCGTCTTCGCGCTCATCGGACTGCAGGTGTCGGCGATCATCCGGGACGTCGAGCTCGACGGCGCCCTGCTGCTCGGCGCCGGGGCGGTGCTGCTCGCCGCGATCCTCGCGCGGTTCGTCTGGATGTACCCGGCCACCTACATCCCGAGGTACCTGTCGAAACGCCTGCGCGAGCGCGAACGTCCGCCGCACCTCGGCCAGGTGACGGTGATCGCGTGGGCCGGCATGCGCGGCGTGGTGACGCTGGCCGCGGCGGCCGCGGTGCCGGAGAACGTCCCCGGCCGCGACATCATCCTGTTCTGCGCCTTCGTGGTCACGGTCGCGACCCTGCTGCTGCAGGGCCTGACGCTGCCGTGGGTGATCAACAAGATCGGCTTCGAGGGCGACGACGCCCGCCAGGACGCGCTGGCCGAGGCGCAGGTGCAGCACCGGGCCGCGCAGGCGGCCGTGACCAGGCTGGACGAGGAGATCAGCGACGTCCCCGACCACGTCCGGGACCAGCTGCGCTCGCTCGCCGAGCACAGGGGCAACGCCGCGTGGGAACGGCTCGGGCGCCAGGAGGAGGAGAGCCCGGCGGCCGCTTACCGCAGGCTGCGCCGGGTGATGCTGACCGCCGAACGTGACGAGTTCGTCAAGGCCAGGGACAAGGGCGAGATCGACGACGAGGTGCTGTTCCGGGTGCTGCGCGAACTGGACCTGGAGGAAGCCGCACTCTCCCGTGAGTAACCGTTCACCTGCATTTCGTGTTGCGATGCTTGGGTGCGCTCTCAACACAAAACGGGAGGTCGAACGATGTACCGGAGAGGTCTTGCCGCCGTAGTTCTCGTGTTCGCGGGTGCGGTGGTGGCGTCCCTGCCCTCCGCCTCCGCACACGACGACAAGGGCCCGATCGTCATCGGGCACCGCGGCGCGTCGGCGTACCGGCCGGAGCACACGCTGGCGGCGTACGAGCTCGCGGCACGGATGGGCGCGGACTTCATCGAGCCCGACCTGGTGCCGACCAAGGACGGCAAGCTCGTCGCCCGGCACGAGAACGAGATCGGCGGCACGACCAACGTCGACACGAAGACGCAGTTCGCCGACCGCAAGAAGACCAAGACCATCGACGGCGTCGCGGTCACCGGCTGGTTCACGGAGGACTTCACGCTCGCCGAGCTGAAGACGTTGCGCGCCAAGGAACGCATCCCCGCGATCCGCCCGCGCAACACGCTCTACGACGGCCGCTTCGAGATCCCGACGCTGCAGGAGGTCATCGACCTCTCCAAGCGCCTGTCCCGCGAACTGCACCGCGAGATCGGCATCTACCCGGAGACCAAGCACCCGACGTACTTCAAGTCGATCGGTCTCGCGCTGGAGCCGAAGCTCGTGGACACGTTGAACCGCAGCGGTCTCAACCGGAGCAGCGCCAAGGTCTACGTGCAGTCGTTCGAGGTCGCGAACCTCAAGGAGCTCAACCGGTCCCTGCGGGTGCCGATCGTGCAGCTGATCAACGCCTCGGGCGCGCCGTACGACTTCGTCGCGGGCGGCGACAAGCGCACGTACGCCGACCTCGTCACCCCGGCCGGTCTGCGCGAGGTCCGCAGCTACGCGGACGGTGTCGGGCTGACCAAGGACGTCATCATCCCGCGTGACGCCAACGGTTTCCTCAAGGCGCCGACCACCGTCGTGAAGGACGCCCACAGGGTCGGCCTGATCGTGCACTCGTGGACGTTCCGCAACGAGAACTCGTTCCTGCCGGCGGACTTCCGGTCCTCGACCGACCCGGCCGCGTACGGCCGGGCCTTCGAGGAGTACGACCTGTTCTTCAAGCAGGGCATCGACGGGGTGTTCGCGGACAACCCCGACACGGCCGTGGAGGCCAAGGTCAAGCGTTAGCCAGTGCGAGCGTGCGGTCCCCGTCGAGCAATCCTCGTTGCTTGAGCAGGGGCCGCACGCCCTCGCCGAACCAGTACGCCTCTTCGAGGTGCGGGTAGCCCGACAGCACGAACTCGTCGATGCCGATCGAGTGGTACTCCTCGATCAGGTCGGCGACCTCCGCGTGAGACCCGACCAACGCCGTTCCCGCGCCACCGCGCACGAGCCCGACGCCGGCCCACAGGTTCGGGTAGATCTCCAGACCCCGCACACCCCGGCTCAGGTCACCGCCGTGCAGCGCCAGCATCCGTTGCTGGCCAACGGATTCCGACGCGCCCAGCTGCGCCTGCGCCTTCGCGACGACCTCCGGGTCGAGCGCGTCGAGCAGCTTCGAGGCCACCGCCCACGCCTCCGCGGACGTGTCGCGGCTGATCGTGTGCAGGCGGACGCCGAACCGGATCGGCCGGTCCGTCAGCGCCCGCACCCGCGCGATCTTCTCCGCCACGTCGGCGGGCGGCTCGCCCCACGTCAGGTAGACGTCGGCACGTGCCGCGGCCACCGGCAGAGCGGCGTCGGACGAACCGCCGAAGTAGATCGGCGGCACCGGGTCCGGCGCGGCCAGCAGCGTGGCGTCCTGCACCTGGTAGTGCTTGCCCTGCAACGTGTACGGCTTGCCGGTCCAGATGCCGCGCACGACCTGGAGGAACTCGTCGGTGCGCTCGTAGCGCTGGTCCTTGTCGAGCCAGTCGCCGAACCGTTGCTGCTCGACGGCGTCACCACCGGTCACCACGTTGAGCAACAGCCGCCCACGCGAGATCCGCTGGTACGTCGAGGCCATCTGCGCGGCCAGCGTCGGTGACAGCACGCCCGGCCGGAACGCCACGAGGAACTTCAGCGTCTTCGTCTGCGCGATCAACGCGGCCGTGGTCAGCCACGCGTCCTCGCACCACGTGCCGGTCGGCGTGAGCACGCCGGTGAACCCGACCTGCTCGGCCGTGCGCGCGATCTGCGCCAGGTAGTCGATGTCGGGGTCGCGACGGGCTCCGGCAGCCGGTGCGCGGTTGGCGTGGAAGTGCTCCACGACCGTGCGGCCGTCACCGGACGTCGGCAGGAACCAGTGCAGCGTGATGCTCATGCGAGATCTCCCTGGAACCGCGTGTCCACGAACTTCGCGAAGTCGACCTTGCCGGGCAACGTCTTGTCCTCGGTGAACGCGTCCGCGAGCTCCTGCTCCGACTTGATCACGGTGTCGTCCAGCTTCACCACCGTGTCGCCGTTGCGGTTCACGGCGGCCAGCGCGACCTCGTACTTGAGACCGGTCTCGGCCGACCACGCCTTCGCCCACTCCTCACGGTGCGTGTCGGCCCACTTCTGCGCCTTGTAGTACCGGATCAGGTACTCCTTGAGCGCCGGGTTCTTCCCCTTGTCGTCCAACGCCTTGCGGCCCGCGACCTGGAAGCCGTACCCGTTCGACTTGCCCTCGCCCGTCGTCAGCACACGGGCCTTGGCCTCCTGCTGCGCCTGCGCGGTGTAGGGGTCCCAGACCGCCCACGCGTCGACCTTGCCCTGCGTGAACGCGCCGTACGCGTCGGCGGGCTGCAGGAAGTTGAGCGTGACGTCCTTGGTCGTGAGACCTGCCGCGCGCAACGTCAGCAGGATCTGCCCGTGGGCCGAACTCCCCTTGGCCACGGCGATGTTCTTGCCCCTGAGGTCGCTGACCGACCGCAGCGGCGAGTTCTCCGGCACCAGGATCGCGTCGGCCTCGACCTCACCCTTGGACACGCCGACGGCGGCGATCTTGGCGTTCGCCGCGGCGGCGAAGATCGGCGGTGTGTTGCCGACCGCGCCGACGTCGATCGCGCCGGCGGACGCCGCTTCGAGCAGGGGCGGGCCGGAGGTGAACGTCGACCACTCGATCTTGTACGGGAAGTCGTTGAGCAGACCGGCCGCGGCCAGCACCGACTTCGCGCCGCCCTTCTGGTCACCGACCTTGAGCACGACGTCGCCGGGCGGCGTGTCCTGCGGCTGCGCGGCCGTCGAGCATCCGGTCGCGAAGAGGATCGCGGCGAGGAGAGCCAGGAGCTTTCGATTAGGCAGCTTCTTCAACGTCCACTCCCAGATCGGCGAGCACGCGGGTGCGTTGCTCCACAACGGAGGCCCGGCGGCGCGGGCGGGGCAGGTCGACGTGGTGCGTGGCGACGATCCGGCCCTCGTCGATCACGAGGACGCGGTCGGCGAGCAGCAACGCCTCGTCGACGTCGTGCGTCACGAGCAGCACGGCGGGCTTGTGCCTGATCCACAGGTCTTCCACCAGGTGGTGCATGGCGAGCCTGGTCAACGCGTCGAGCGCGCCGAACGGTTCGTCGAGCAGCAGCACGTCCGGCTCGCGCACCAACGCCCGTGCGAGCGAGACCCGTTGCGCCTCTCCGCCGGACAGCGTCAGCGGCCACGCGTCGGCGTGGTCGGTCAGCCGCACCTCCTCCAGCGCCTTCAGGGCGACCGCGCGCCCGTCCGGCCTGTGCAGGCCCAGCGCGATGTTCTTCCAGACCCTGCGCCACGGCAGCAGGCGCGGCTGCTGGAACGCGATCGACACCGTGCCGGGGACCTCCGCAGTGCCCGCGACCTCGCGGTCGAGGCCGGCGAGGATCCGCAGCAACGTCGACTTGCCGCAACCGCTGCGTCCGAGCAGTGCCACGAACTCTCCGGGCTCGACCTCCAGGTCGATGCCGTCCAGCACCGTCCGGGGGCCGAAAGCCTTGGTCAGGCCGCGCACGTTCACCGCTTTTGCCATCGCAGGACCCTCCTCTCCAGCAGCCGCACCAGGGCGTCCGTCGTGAGGCCGAGCAGCGCGTAGACCACGAGGCCGACGACCACGACGTCGGTGCGGAGGAACTCACGGGCGTTGTTGATCAGGAAGCCGAGACCGGCGTCGGCGTTGATCTGCTCGGCGACGATCAGCGACAGCCAGGCGGTGCCGAACGCGATCCGCAGTCCCACCAGGGTCTGCGGCACGGCGGACGGCAGCACGACGTGCACGATCCGTTCGAAACGGCTGTAGCCCAGCACCTTCGCGGCCTCGACCAGGCCGGGATCGGTCTGCCGGATGCCCGCGTGCAGGTTGAGGTAGAGCGGGAACGCGACACCGGACGCGACGAGCGCGAGCTTGGGTTCCTCGCCGATCCCGAACCACAGGATGAACAGCGGGATCAGGCCGAGGTGCGGCAGCGTGCGCAACATCTGGACGGGAGGGTCCAGCAGTGTTTCGCCCCAGCGGGAAAGGCCGGAGGCGAGTCCCAGAACAACACCCGCGAGACCACCGATGAGAAATCCGAAGAAAACGCGCGTGATCGACACGGCGAACGCTTCGCCCAATTGGCCGTCCGCGATGAGCTCACCGGCGGATTCGGCGATGGTGACGGGAGAGGCGAGTTTGTCGGGTGACAACACACCCGTTGAGCTGGCCAGTTGCCACAGCAGGACCAGCGCGATCGGGCTGATCCAGCGCAGTGGCAGCTTCAGTTTTCGCGCCGGTTTCGGCGGCGCGGATTCAGCCCGCGCGGCTACGCCTGCTATGGACAAGGTCATAGGCAGGAAGTACAGGCGAGTGGAACAAGTGAGTCAACGACGCCCAAATCCTGAAAACGCGTCGGACGTAGAGCTAATCGGACGTGGGTGGTTTCCCAGATTCCGGAAACCACCCACGCCGTGTGCTATCAGCCGAGCACGTCGTGGCGCACGATCGTCTGGTCGCGGCCGGGGCCGACGCCGATCGCGGAGACGCGGGCGCCGATGATGCTCTCCAGGTGCTCCACGTACGCCTTGGCGTTCGCGGGCAGCTCGTCGAACGTGCGGCAGTGCGAGATGTCCTCGAACCAGCCGGGGAGCTCCTCGTAGACCGGGACGGCGTGGTGCACGTCGGTCTGCGTCATCGGCATCTCGTCGACGCGGCGACCGTCCACTTCGTACGCGACGCAGACCGGCACCTTCTCCAGGCCCGACAGCACGTCGAGCTTGGTGAGGAAGTAGTCGGTGATGCCGTTGACGCGGCTCGCGTACCGGGCGATCACGGCGTCGAACCAGCCGGTGCGCCTGCTGCGACCGGTCGTGACGCCGAACTCGCCGCCCTGCTTGCGCAGGTACTCGCCCTGGTCGTCGTTGAGCTCCGTCGGGAAGGGACCGGAGCCGACGCGGGTCGTGTACGCCTTCAGGATGCCGATCACGGTGCTGATGCGCGTCGGGCCGACACCGGAGCCGACCGTCGCGCCACCGGACGTCGGGTTCGAGGACGTGACGAACGGGTAGGTGCCGTGGTCGACGTCGAGCAGCGTGCCCTGCGAGCCCTCCAGCACGACGATCTCGTCGCGGTCGAGGGCCTGGTTGAGCAGCAGGCGCGTGTCGGCGATGCGGTGCACGAAGTGCTGGCCGTGCTCCAGGACCTGGTCGACGACCTGGTCCGCGTCGAGCGCCTTGCGGTTGTAGACCTTGACCAGCACCTGGTTCTTGAAGTCCAGGGCGGCCTCGACCTTCTGGCGCAGGATCTTCTCGTCCAGCAGGTCCTGCACGCGGACGCCGACGCGGGCGAGCTTGTCCTGGTAGGCGGGGCCGATGCCACGACCGGTCGTGCCGATCTTCGCCTTGCCCAGGTAGCGCTCGGTCACCTTGTCGATGGCCACGT
The DNA here is from genome assembly GCF_042721515.1 of Lentzea sp. NPDC058436. Taxonomy (NCBI): domain Bacteria; kingdom Bacillati; phylum Actinomycetota; class Actinomycetes; order Pseudonocardiales; family Pseudonocardiaceae; genus Lentzea; species Lentzea sp. NPDC058436. The sequence continues at coordinate 3,542 of NZ_JBHXLF010000024.1, read as the reverse complement.
GGTACGGCATGATCAAGTGCGCGTCCGACGAGATCAGCAGCCCGCTGGTGTCGACGCCCTTCTCCTCCAGGCCCGCGAGCTCCGTGAGCAGCACGCCGGGGTCGACCACGACACCGTTGCCGATCACGTTCTTCACGCCGGGCGTGAGGATGCCGGACGGGATGAGGTGCAGGGCGAACTTCTGACCGTCCGGGAGGACGACGGTGTGACCCGCGTTGTTGCCGCCCTGGTAGCGAACGATCCACTGGACACGCTCACCGAGGATGTCGGTGGCCTTGCCCTTGCCCTCATCGCCCCACTGGGCACCGATCAGCACGACGGCCGGCATGTGAAACTCCAAGCACTTGGACTGGTTCGAGCGAATGCCGGTAAGTGAGGGTAGACCAGGAGATGACCGTGCGCGGAATCGTGTTGGCCTGCGGAAACACGCAGTCGCCAATGATCGCTCAACGTGACGACGTGGTGGCCGTCCCCGCACGCCCCGGCAAGGACCACGTTGATCAACATCTGGACGCTCCGCGACTCGTCGTGGTGGGCACCGACGCCGACCTCGCCGCGGTGGCGTTGAGGTTGCTGCGCAAGGAAAAGCTCGACTCGGTGGCACTCGGCTACGTGCCCGTCGCCGATTCGTCCGTTGCCGCGCTTTGGGGGCTTTCGACCGATCCCGGCCGCGCCCTCGACGTCGCCCTGAACGGTGACGTGGATCCCGTTCCGCTCGTCCGCGACGACGTCGGAGGAGTGCTGGTGGGTCTCGGCGTGTTGTCACCGGTTCGTGGCGTTGGTTACAGCGACGCGGACAACGTGCTGCGCGGCCAGGCCTCCCGGATCGAGTGCACGCCCGACCCCGAGGGCGGTCTCGGGCTCCGGATCCGGATCGTGAACAAGCGCCTGCTCGGCTCGAAGGTCCGGGAGAGCCACCCGCGCGCGTTCCAGCTCGGGTGCCTGCCCACGACCGCGGTCCAGGACGGCCACAAGCACCCGCGCCCGGTCGACAAGTGGACCTGGTACCGGCACACCGAGGACTTGAGGCTCGTCCGAGGCGTCTAGCCGTCCGCTAGTCATTCACTTGAGTGTCACTCAAAGGTATTGCGTGATTTCATAATGTGACTGAGGGTAGGCCCGATCACTTTCCAACAAGGAAGGTCGGGCCGATGTCAAAAGTTAACCGAACCATTGGTGTTTTAGTTGCCACCGCAGCTCTCACCTTCGGTTTTGTTTCCCCTGCACTCGCGACACCGCCGAACATCCCCAGCACCGCCACCGCGAAGTCGGAACTGGCCGGCCTCACGGTCCGCGCCGACGGCTCGATGACGGGCTATTCGCGCGACAAGTTCCCGCACTGGATCACCCAGTCGGGCACCTGCAACACCCGCGAGGCCGTGCTGAAGCGCGACGGCACGAACGTCGTGACGGACTCCGCCTGCGCCGCCACCTCGGGCCGCTGGTTCTCCCCCTACGACGGCGCCACGTGGTCCGCGGCCTCCGACGTGGACATCGACCACATCGTCCCTCTGGCGGCCGCCTGGAGGTCAGGAGCGGCGTCCTGGACCACCGCGCAGCGCCAGTCGTTCGCGAACGACATGTCCGGCCCGCAGCTGATCGCCGTCACGGACAACGTGAACCAGGCGAAGGGCGACCAGACTCCGGCCACGTGGAAGCCGCCGCTGACGTCCTACTGGTGCACCTACGCCAAGATGTGGGTACACACCAAGTACCGCTGGAGCCTCAGCGTGAACTCGGCGGAGAAGACCGAACTGACGGGCATGCTCGGAAGGTGCTGATGGCGTCCCACTCCACGCTTTTCGTAGCGGGCCCCGGTGGCGTGATGACCGACGAGGTCGGCGTCGTCACCGGAGACCTGGAACTGTGCACGGACCTTTCCGACGACGGAAAGCTGCGCGCGCTGGTCCGTTACGAGGGCGCGGAGGAGTGGTACGCGATCACGGGCGCTTCGTGCGTCCTCGTTGATCCTCGCGATCACGAGCAGGTGCATTCTCTTCTCGTGGGCCTTCTGAACCGGCCGGAGGGCTGAGAGGCGGCAACGCCTCCATCGCCTCACTCCGGCTCAGCCCCGTCGCCTGCAGCAGGTCCACCGCCACACTCCGGATCTGCGCCAGCACGACCTTGGACGAGAACCCGTCCCCACCGAGACGCCGCGCGGTGAGAGCCCGCGCGGCGTCCCGCACGGCCTCCCTGGTTCGTTTGGGCTCTTGGCCCTTCTCCAACTCGCCCTTCAGGCAGTCCACGGCGTCCGCGTACTCCTTGAGCACGTCAGGCACCCCGTCCGGAATCCGCTCGTCGGCCTTCAACGCGGCCATGGTGCGTCGGGCGAGCACGCGGGTGTTCCGGATCGCGTAGTCAACCGGCCCGGCCGCCGCCTGGTACCTGCTCAACTCGTCTTTCGACCGCCACCGGATGGGCGCGATCTTCGCGATCTCACTACCGGTCTGCAGCGCGGCCTTGTAGTCGTCGATGGTCGTCTGGCTGGTCCGCAGCTCGGCCAGCACCCCGGCGGCCTTGACCGCGTCCTTCTCGTCGAGCGCCTGGGCGATGTTCCGCAACGCCCCGCTGAGCGTGTTCGTGAGCGCCTTGAGCTGCCGCTGCGCCACCGTCACAGGATTGGCGGGGATGAGCGCCGCCACCGCAAGCCCGACAAGCCCACCGGTCAACGCGTCGATCATCCGGTCGAACCCACCACCAGCACTGGGCGGCAACAACGTCGCCACCAGCACCGCACTGCTCCCGGCCTGCAACGCGATGACCGACCCGCCGTCCAGCAACACGGCCGCCGACATGGCCAACGCCACGACCAGCGCGATCTGCCAGGGCCCGCTCCCGATCCAACTGATCAGCGCGTCCCCGACCCCCACACCGACAGACACGCCGACAACCAGCTCACCAACCCGCCGCAACCGCTGCCCGAGCGAAACCCCAAGGCACACCACAGCAGCAATGGGCGCGAAGAACGGGTGCGCGTGCCCGATGAGCATGGTCGCCACCACCCAGGCCAACCCGGCGGACAGGGCACTTTGGACGATCGGCAACGCGGCCCCGCGCCACCGCCCGAGCCCACGCCCGACCGCTTCCTTGACCGCGCCCACCACTTCACTCCGCCCGCTAGTCCTCGGATGCCCGCCGCCAGTCTCGAACCAACGGCCACCGGTCACAACCGGCGGTCAGGCTTTTCCTTGCCGAAGGGCAAGCAAACTCACATGCGCCGCGAGGGGGCGAGGTGGTGGAGGGAGAGAGGTCGGGCGAGGTGGGCGCGCGGAGGCGAAGGCGGGAGGCGAAGGCGGGCGCGCGGAGAGGGGTAAGGGAGGCGAGGAGGAGGGCGGGCGCAGAGGGGAGGAGGGAGGGCGAGTTGGGACGGGAGGGTGGCGGTGGGCGGTGCGGGGACAGGCGGCGGTGCGATGCCGCAGGCGAGCCGTCTTTACCAAGAGGAACCGGCGGTGGGGTCCCATCACGAGTCGCGCCATAGCTCTTGCTGCATGTGAGAAGGGGGGTTGTGCGGGGTGAGCCAATTCCACAGTTGAGGCCCCACC
>NZ_JBHXLF010000023.1:0-111641 GCF_042721515.1 Lentzea sp. NPDC058436 | reverse complement strand
GGTTTTTGTTAATACCCCCCCCCCCCCCCCCGGGGGGTTTCCTAAAACCCCCCCCACCGGGGTCCCACCCGCCCCCCACCCCTCGGGCGCGGCAAAAGCTCAGGAGCGCTAGACGGGGGAGCCACCACCGCCAGGTTCGTATTGCTGGACTGCTCGGCTTCGCCTTCGCTTGGGCTCGCCGTTGGCGTCGCGGGAAGACGGGTCGCTGGTTGCGTGCGTGTCTACTGTGGATCGGTGCGTGCGTTGGGTTAGATCGATGTGTCGGTCTGTAATCCTGTGGGCTCATAACGATTTGCGCTTCTCACGTAAATCGCCCTCTGGGGTGAGATGTTCGCTGACAGCTTTCGTCAGGGGCTCTGGCGGCCATGATCTCGGGGTGGATGTGGACTCCCACCTCGCCGCGGTGGAGCAGGCGCTTGTAGCTGTGCGGCGCAGTCAGTCTCGTAGGGCTTTGGCCGAGTTGGCTGTTCCGGCCTTCGACGTACTGGATGTCGTGGAAGCGGCTGAGCGGGCTGGGGCTCAGGCCACGGTTTCCAGTGTTGCCTTGGCTTTGCACGTTGATCAGCCTCGGGCCAGCAAGCTGGTGACCAGTGCTGTTGATGCGGGGCTGGTGGCTCGGATCGCGGACAAGGCCGACGGGCGGCGGGTGTTGCTCGTGCGGACGCCTCGGGGGCGGGCCACGTCCGCTGAGCTGCACCGGGCTCGGCAGAGTGCCTGTGCTGTCGCCATGGCTGACTGGAGTGACGAGGAGCGGGCTGAGTTCGCTCGGTTGTTCTCGCGCTTCGTCGCTGTGTTCGGTGCGCGATAATCTTGTTGTGACACTGGATGAGTTGATCGTCTACTGCGCCGGGAAGCCTGGTGCCGAGGAGACGTATCCGTGGGGCGAGGCCGAGTTGGTGTGCAAGGTCGGTGGGAAGGCGTTCGCCTTCATCGGGCTTGACGTGCACACCGTTGGGCTCAAGTGCGGTGCTGATGCCGAGGCTGCCGCGGTGTGGCGAGAGCGCTTTCCCGATGACGTGACCGTGAGCGGGTACATCGGGCGGTACGGGTGGAACACCGTGGCGCTCAAGGGGTCTGTGCCCGACGACGACCTGTTGGAACTCGTCGACGGCTCCTACGAGGCCGTCGTCGCGCGGTTGCCCAAGAAGAAGCGGCCCGCTGTTTAGCGGTCTTCTGGTTGGAGGACGCCGAAGATGTTGCCCTCGGTGTCGCGGTAGTAGGCGATCTGGCCGACGCCGGGCATGTTGTCCTTGGGCAGGGCCACTGTGCCGCCGTTGACCTCGATGGCCGCGATGGTGGCGTCGATGTCGACCACGCTGATCGTCATGACGTAACCGTGGACCGGTGCGTCCGGTGCCGGGTCCGGGCCCCTGCGGGGGAGCAGGCCGCCGTTGACGCCGCGCTGGTCGTCGTCGCCGGTGACGATGGTCCAGTAGGGGATGTCGCCCCACTGTTCGATCTTCCAGCCGAAGACCGACGTGTAGAAGTCGCGCGCTCGCCCGGGATCTGCGGCGTGGATCTCGAAGTGCACAGGACGGAACATGAGACGGCAGGCTACTCCGGACAGTGGTTGTCCGCATTGGGTCTTACGGTGCTCTCATGGCAATCGGAATCCAGGTCACGATGGACGCGGCGGACCCCGGCAAGCTGGCTGCTTTCTGGGCGGAGGCGCTCGGTTACGTGGTGCAGCCGCCGCCTCCCGGGTTCGACTCGTGGGAGGACTTCGCGGTCAAGAACAACATTCCGTTCGAGTCGGTCAACGACTTCTCGGCGATCATCGACCCCGAGGGTGGGGGACCGCGGTTCTTCTTCCAGCGCGTGCCGGAGGGCAAGACAGCGAAAAACCGCCTCCACCTCGACGTGAACGCCGGGCTGGAGGCGGTTGATCGGCTCGTTTCCCTTGGTGCCACGAAGGTTCAGGAGTTCAACGACGCCAAGGGCCACTGGGTCGTGATGCTCGACCCCGAGGGCAACGAGTTTTGCGTGCAGTAGCTAGCTGGTGATGTCCTTCGTCTTGAACTGACGTGCCGCGAGCAGCGTGAAGACGCCGCCGTAGACGAGCGCGGAGAACGTTCCGCGGGCCATCTCCGACCAGTCGATGTCGGTCGAGAGCAGGTCGGCCCACGCCATCGCGTAGTGCGTCGGCAGGTAGTTGCGCAGGTCCCCGAGCGGCTCGATCTGGTCGAGGATCTGCGACAGGATCGAGACGAGCACCGTGCCGCCGACCGCGCCGAGAGGTGCGTCGGTGGACACGGACAGGAACATCGCGAGGCCTGCCACCCAGAACAGGTTGATCGAGATGTAGACGACCGCGAACGCCATGGCGAGCACGCCGTCGCCGAACGGGGCGGCCTCGCCGGTCGGGCTGACCACCTCGCCCGTGCCGTACCAGATGACGCCGACGCCCAGCGCCACCGCGGGGAGCAGGGTGAGGGCGAAGACGCTGAGGATGCCGCTGCTGATCGCCTTCTGACGCAGCAGGCGGTGCCTCGGGACCGGTGCGGCGAGCAGGTACTTGAGGCTCGACCACGACGCTTCGGACGCGATCGTGTCGCCGAAGAACAGCGCCACGATCATCGGCAGCAGGAAGCTGCTGCTCACGAACAGGGTGAGCACCACGAAGTTGATGCCGCTGGCCGTCGCGAGGTCCACGAAGCCGCCGGAGCGGCGGTTCGGGTCGGACTGACCGATCTCGAAGCTCAGGGCCAGGATGAACGGCAGCAGCACCAGGAAGCCCAGCACGAGCTGGGTCCTGCGGCGGCGGAGTTGCCGTTGCAGCTCCACGTGGATGCGGAGCGTGCGGCGCGCCTTGTACCCGGCCGACGAGCCGTCCGGTGCCACCTTCGTGTGGTGCTGGGCGGCCGCGTCGGTGAGGTCGTTGAGCGCGCCGGGATCGGTGTGGACGCCGTTGTCGCTCATCGGTCCACCTCCTGCCGGATCGGGGCCTTCGTGCGGTTCGGGTTCGCGGTGAGGACTGTTTTCACCACGGGCGAAACCGCGTCGGCGGGCGGCTGCTCGGCGCCGAAACTGTCGGTGCCGACTGGGATAATTGAGTCAAGGGGTCCCCCTTCGCCGGCGAGCAACGTGCGCTCGCTCGACGAGGGGACCTCTGCCTCGGCCTGGGCGTCCGTCGCGGACGCCGCTGCCATCAGGAAGTCATTCACCGACCAGCTCCAGGAACGCGTCTTCCAGCCTGCGTCGCGGGCCCACCTGGTCCACCGCCACGCCGGCCGCCACGAGAGCGGACAGCGCCGCGGCGCGCGGGACGCCGTTCATCGACGCGTGCACGGCGTCCTCGTCCTCGTGCACGTCGTGCACGCCTTCGAGGCTCCGCAGCACATCGGCTGCCTTCGAGGGGGAGTCGACGCGGAACGTCGCCTCGCCGCCTCCCGCCGCGATGTCGGACACCTCGCCGGCGGCGACGAGCTTGCCCTTGTGCATCACGACCACGTGCGAACAGGTCTGCTCCACCTCGGCCAGCAGGTGCGACGACACGACGACCGTGCGGCCCGCGGCGGCGTAGCGGCGCAGGACCTCGCGCATCTGGTGGATCTGGGGCGGGTCGAGACCGTTGGCGGGCTCGTCCAGGATCAGCAGGTCCGGCAGGCCGAGCATCGCCTGCGCGATCGCGAGGCGCTGGCGCATGCCCTGGCTGTACGTGCGCACGCGGCGGTGCACCGCCTTGCCGAGGCCCGCGATCTCCAGCGCCGCCTCGACGTGCGCCTCGTCCTCCGGCCTGCCCGTCGCCGCCCAGTACAGGCGCAGGTTCGCGGCGCCGGAGAGGTGCGGCAGGAAGCCGGAGCCCTCGACGAACGACCCGATGCGCGACAGCACGGGAGCGCCCGGCGTGACCTTGTGGCCGAAGACGCGGATGTGGCCCTCGGACGGGTGGATCAGGCCCATCACCATGCGCAGCGTCGTGGTCTTGCCGGCGCCGTTCGGGCCGAGCAGGCCCAGCACCATGCCGTGCTCGACGCGGAACGACAGGTCCGTCACGGCCTTGACGCCACCGGGGTAGGCCTTGGTCAGGTTCGAGATGACCAGCGGCACGTCGGCGAGGTCAGGGTCGGAGTCCTGCGCCATGCGGCGGCGGAACATCGCGATGACGCCAGAGCCGATCAGCACCAGCAGCGCGATCCCGATGCCCCACAGGGCTCCCGTCGGGAAGCCCTCGGTGACGTTGCGACCGGGCACGACGGGCACCGAGATCTCGTCGGAGGCCAGCGAGACGCGGTACGCGGCGGGCTGCTCGGCGTTCGCGAACGCCTGGTCCGTCGTGGACACCACGAGAGCCAGCTTGTGCTCGCTCTCGACGGGACGGACGGCACCGGGCAGCGTCACCGTCACCTCGGCCGCGGAACCGTCCGGCGGCAGCGCCACGCGGAACGGCGCCACGATCGAGCCGGGCAGCGTGCGCGTGCCGTCTGCGGAGACGTCGTAGAGCTTCGCGAACAGGATCGCCTCGCCGGAGGACTGGTCACCGCGGGCGACCTTCAGCCTCACCGTCGACGAACCGGTCAGCAGCACCTGCGAGGTCAGCTCCTCCGAGGTGAACACGGCGGCCTGGCCGGGCATGTCGAGCGACAGCCGCGACGAGATCGCCGACGACCTCGACAACGCCGAACCGAGGCCCGGCAGGTTGCTGATCGACGCCGGGTTGCCACCGGCCGGGTTCACGACGACCTGCTCGCGCCCGGTCAGCTTCAGCGTCTTGCGCTCGGTGGACGAGCCCTGCGCGAGACCGGGGTACGACGGCGCGACGACCGTGCGCAGCGACGGCTGGCCGGACGAGCGGAACGCGCCCTGCACCGTGTACTCGAAGCCGGTACCGGGGTCGGTGCCCTTGCCGCGCAGGTGGAAGTCCATCCAGTCGGTGATCTCACCGCGCAGCGCCGTGCCGGGGTTGCCGCCGTCGTGGCCGCCCGCGTACCAGACCATCTTCACCTGGCCGCCGGCCGCGGCGATCTGGCGCGCGGTGGCGTCGGACTGGTCGAGGCCGAACAGGGTGTCCTGCTCGCCCTGCACCAGCATCGTCGGCTGCTTGATCTGGTCCGCCACGGCGACGGGGGACGACTTGCGCAGCAGGTCGAGCGTCTGCTGCGAGGCGGTGCCCGTCGTGGCGACCTCGGTGTAGGCGGCGCAGACCTCGGGCGTGAAGCGGCCGCACGCGCCGTTGGACGGCGTCGGGGGCTGCATGCCCTGGGCGCCGGAGTTGCCACCCGGCTGCTGAGGCGCCTGCACGGAGTTCTGGTTCGACTCCCGCTGGCCCTGCTCCGGCGCGTCACCCGTGGGCGACGACAGGTCGATCGACGTCATGCCCGCGGAGAAGAAGATGCCCGCCCACGAACGCTTGAAGACGCCGTTCTCGCCGAACGCCGTGGCGGACGGGGTGGTGTCCGAACGCGGGGTCGCCAGTGCCGAGTTGGGCAGCAGCGACTGCGCGAGGTCGTTGTACGTGATGACCGGGACGATGGTGTCCACGCGCTTGTCGACGCCCGCGAGCAGCAGTGACAACGCACCGCCGTACGACGCTCCTGTCACCCCCACGCGCGGGTCGCCGCCGCTGTCCTTCTCGACCTCGTCACGTGTGCCGAGGAAGTCGAGGAGCTTCTGCGCGTCGCGGACCTCGCGGTCGACGGAGTTCAGCGCGATCTGGCCCGTGCTGCGGCCGAAACCGCGCGCGGACCACGTCAGCACGACGAACCCGCGGCGCGCGAACTCCTCGGCCTGCGTGTGCACGCTGCGGAGGCTGCCGCCGAAACCGTGCGCGAGCATGATCGCGGGCGCGGGCGTCTGCTGGGGGAGGTAGAGGCGGGTCTCGATCGTCACCGTCTGAGCGCTGTCAGGGCTCTCAGGTGCGTCGATGTTCGCTTCTTTGAAGGAAACGGCTACGGGGTCGTCTCCGGATCGAGTGAAGTACACGCCGCCTGCGACGAGGGCGAGTACCACGATCAATGCGGGGATCGTCCACCTGCCGCGAAGGCGGGAGAGGCGGGACACGGTGATGACGATATGCGAGTTTTGCTGAGAACGGCCTGTCGGGATCCGGCCGCCGTCTCAGCATCAGTGGATCTTCAGCGCGGCTTCAGGTAGGGCCTGTTCCGGCCCGAACGACACGCAGCGTATTCCCGTTGCGGCTGGTTGCGTGGGTCTGCTCACCCTGTGTGGCGCTAACACCACCTCGTGGAGCACAATATTGACGCAGCATGGAGGGGAGTACTCCCTAAGCGGCGGTGTCGTCAGTACGGAGCTCGGCGTAGAGCTCCCGGTGCCGTCGGTCGTTCGAGAGATCATCTCGGCGGCGGAGGAGACCTCCGGGTGAATTTGGCGTGCGCTGAGAATCCCGGAGGTTGGGTTGTGAACGTCCCCGCATGGATGTGGCTCGCGACGATCGGTGGTCTGCTCGTCCTGCTCGCTGTGGACCTCGTGATCGTCGATCGAAAACCCCATGAGGTGACGATCGGTGAAGCCGCCCGCTGGGTGATCTTCTACGTGGCCATGGCCGCGCTCTTCGGTCTCGGGATCTGGTACTTCTCCGGCGGGCAGTACGCCACGGAGTTCTTCGCCGGGTACATCACCGAGTACTCGCTCAGCGTGGACAACCTCTTCATCTTCTTGATCATCATGACGACGTTCAAGGTGCCCGCGATCCACCAGCACAAGGTGCTGCTGATCGGCATCCTGCTCGCCCTGGTCATGCGCGGCATCTTCATCGCGGCCGGCGCGGCGCTCATCAGCCAGTTCAGCTGGGTCTTCTTCATCTTCGGCGCGTTCCTCATCTACACCGGCTGGCAGCTGGCGCGGGAGAACCACGACGAGGAAGAGGAGTACAAGGAGAACCTGATGCTGCGCATGGTGCGCAAGGTTTTCCCGGTGACCGACGACTACCACGGCTCGAAGTCGTTCATCAAGATCGAAGGCAAGCGCTTCGTGACCCCGATGTTCATCGTGATGGTCGCGATCGGTTCCACCGACCTGCTCTTCGCGCTCGACTCCATCCCCGCGATCTTCGGCCTCACCAAGGAGCCGTTCCTGGTGTTCACGGCCAACGCGTTCGCGCTGATGGGCCTGCGCCAGCTGTACTTCCTGCTCGGCGGCCTGCTCGCGAAGCTCGTCTACCTGTCGATCGGCCTGTCGGTCATCCTCGGCTTCATCGGCGTCAAGCTGATCCTGGAAGCCCTGCACACCAACAACCTGCCGTTCCTCAACGGCGGCGAGCCGTTCCACGTGCCGACCATCGGCATCGAGGTCTCGTTGTCGGTGATCATCGGCGTGCTGGCGATCACGACCATCGCCAGCCTGTGGAAGGTGCGGCGCGACCCCGACGCCGCGAAGCACGTCGGGGCCGACGCCAACCACTAGCTACAACTGCGTGACGCCGTTCTGGTAGACGGCGCGGATGGCCTGCTTGAGCGTTCCGGCCTTCACGTGCTGCTCGGCGTCACCCTCCACGAGCACGAGATCGGCGAGCTTGCCCTGGGCGAGCTCGCCGAGTTCGTTTCCTAGGCGCATGAGCTCGGCGGCGGACGTGGTGGTCGCGTAGAGCGCCTCCGCGGGCGACATGCCGTACTCGACCATCAGGCTCAGCTCGTTGAGGTTGTCGCCGTGCGGGCCGACACCGGAGTCGGTGCCCATCGCGATCTTCACGCCCGCCTGGTGCGCCTTCTGGAACGACTGGAAGTGCTGCGTGACGACGGCGTTCGCCTTGTCGAGGATGACGTCCGAGATCGCCATGCCCGCCGCGGCCTGGTCGAGGACCATGCGCGGGGCCATCAGCGTCGGCACCAGCCACGTGCCGTTCTTGAGCATCTCCTCGACGCCCTCGTCGGTGAGGAAGACGCCGTGCTCGATGGAACGCACGCCGTTGCGCACGGCCGTGAGGATGCCGTCGCCGCTCATCGCGTGCGACATGACGGCGATGCCCGCGGCGTTGGCCTCCTGCACGATCATCGCGATCTCCTCGTCGCGGAAGTGCGCGTGCCGGGGGTTGCTGCGCGGGGACATCACGCCGCCGCTCGACGCGATCTTGATGATGTCGGCGCCGTGGCGGACCAGCGTGCGGATGACCTTGCGCAGCTCCTCGGGGCCGTCGGCGACGGTGTCCGGCAGGCCGGGGTGCAGCGGCGGTGAGACGTGCGCGCCGCACTGCATCCAGTCGTCGTTGTGGCCGCCGGTCTGCGAGACCATGTTGACCGCGATCTGCATGCGCGGGCCCTGGATCAGGCCGCGCCGCACCGCCTCCGCGACACCGAGGTCGGCGCCGAGAGCGTCGCGGACCGTCGTGATGCCGCACTGCAGCGTCGCCTTCATGTTGCCGATCGCCTCGTAGAACGGCAGCGAGAACGGCGTGTTCAGCGATCGCACCAGGTCGGCGCCGCTGAACATGAAGTGCACGTGGCAGTCGAACAGCCCCGGCAGGATCGTGTGGCCGGTCGCGTCGACCGAGGTGTCGCCGTCGAGTCCGATGCCCACGTCGACGATGCGGTCACCCTCGACGACCACGTCGCCGGGTTCGGTCGTCCGGCCGGTGAAGACCCGGCCCCCAGAGAACACGATGCGCGTCATACGCGGGAATCTATGCCGCGAGTCAATTTTTGTGATCGGTCAACAAATAACTCTGAGCCTTGCTAACAAGTTCTGTTAACGTCCTGGCCGTGCGCCCTGACGACCTGCAGCTGCTCACCACGCCCGGCACCGTCGCCGTGTCCGGAGACCTGGTGCTGGTCAGCATCACCACGCCCGACCTCGACAAGAACACCTATCGGGGCGGTCTGCACCGGGTGTTCCCGGACGGCACGACGACACCGTGGACACACGGTGATCGTGACAATGCGCAGCGCATTTCTCCTGACGGCAAACTGGTCGCGTTCCTGCGCGTCAGCGGAAAGTCGAAGCCGCAGCTCTACGTCGTTCCCGTGGACGGCGGCGAGCCCCGCAGGCTGACCGACCTGCCGCTCGGCGCCGGCGCCCCGGTGTGGTCGCCCGACTCGTCGCGGATCGCGTTCGTCGCCCGCCTGCCGGAAGAAGGCCGCTACGGCACGACCGATGACGGCCCCGAGGCCGAGGCGCCGCGCCGCATCACCCGCCTCGACTACCGCGTGGACGACGTCGGCTTCCTGCTCGACCGCCGCCCGCGCCTGCACGTCGTGGACCTGGAGGGTTCGGTCACCGAGGTGACCGACGGCTCGCACGACGTCTCCGACCCGGCGTGGCTCGACGACTCGACGCTGGTGCTCGTCGCGCCGCGCGACCTCGGCGCCGTCGAGACGCTGCACTCCGACCTGTACACCGTGCCCGCCGCGGGTGGTTCCGCCACGCTGCTGGTGCAGGCGGCCGGCGAGGCGTCGATGCCGTTCGTGGCCGACGGCTCGTTGTTCTGGCTGGGCACGGAGTTCAGCGGCATCGACGCCGTGGCGCGCAACCACGGCCTGTGGAAGGCCTCTGTGGACGGTTCCGGCGCCGTCCGGCTCACCGACGTCGAAACCGTTGACGTCGAACGACTTTCCGGCCCGCCCGTGGCCGACGCGTCCGGCGTCCTGCTGGTCGTGCGCAACCGCGGCGCGCTGGAGCTGCGACGGATCCCGTTCGACGGCGGCCCCGGCGAGGTGCTGGCGGGTTCGTCCGCCGCTGTGCGGTCCTTCGCGACCGACGGGTCCACTGTGGTCGCGGTCGTGTCCACTCCGGACAGTCCCGGTCAGGTCGAGTTCGTCGGAACCGGTGTGCGCACGGCGTTCTCGTCGGTGTCCGCACGCCGCGTCGTGGAACTGTCGGGCTCCGCCTCCGACGGCTACCCGGTGCACGGCTGGCTCGTGCTGCCCGAGGGCGACGGCCCGCACCCCGTCGTGATGGCGGTCCACGGCGGCCCGTTCATGTACCACAGCTGGGGTTTCTTCGACGAGGCCCAGGTCTACGCCACCGCCGGCTACGCCGTCGTGCTGCCGAACCCGCGCGGCTCGGCCGGCTACGGCCAGGCCCACGGCCAGGCGGTGATCGGCAAGTTCGGCTCCGTCGACGTGGACGACGTGCTGTCGTTGCTGGACGTCGCACTGGCCCGCCCTGACTGCGACTCCGAACGCGTCGGCGTGATGGGCGGCTCGTACGGCGGCTTCATGACGTCGTGGCTGTCAGCGCACCACGGCGAACGCTTCCGCGCGGCGTGGTCCGAACGCGCCGTCAACGCCTGGGACTCGTTCGGCGGCTCGTCGGACATCGGCTACTTCTTCGCCGACGCCTACTGCGGCACCGACCCCGAGGCGCAGCGCGCGATGTCACCGCTGACCTACGCCGAGAAGATCAACCTCCCGTTCGCCGTCGTGCACTCCGAGCACGACTGGCGCTGCCCGCTGGAGCAGGCGCAGCGCATGTTCGTGGCGCTGAAGCGGCGCGGCGTGGAGACGGAGATGCTGATCTTCCCCGGTGAGGGGCACGAGCTGACCCGGACTGGGCAGCCTCGGCACCGGCGGCAGCGGTTCGACGCCGTGCTGGAGTGGTGGGGCCGCTACCTCAAGGCCTGACCCGTTCGGCCGCTGGTCAGCCGCCGCGCCGGGTACGAGGGTGTTCCGATGGAGGAGAACACCGTGTCCGGCGCGGTTGTGCGGGCTGAAACGCGTCTGCGCCTTCCTTCACCCGGCGATGCCGTCGTTCCCCGCCAGCTTCCCGCCGCTGTCGGCAACTTCAGCGGGCGACTCGACGAGATCGCTGAACTGGAATCGGGTGTCGGTTCGGGCGCCGTGGTCATCTCCGCCCTGAACGGCACTGCAGGCGTCGGGAAGACAGCCTTGGCGCTGCACTGGGCCCACCGCGTCGCTGACCAGTTCCCGGACGGCCAGTTGTACGTGAACATGCGCGGGTTCGAGCCGGATCGGGAGCCGATGGCTCCTGACGAGGCGATTCGCTGCTTCCTCGACGCTTTCGGGGTTCCGGGCGATGCCATGCCGATGACCTTGGACGGGCAGGCTTCGTTGTTCCGCAGCATGGTCGCGAGACGCCGTGTGCTCGTGGTCCTGGACAACGTGAACAACGCCGATCAGGTGCGTCCTCTGTTGCCGGGGACCAGAAGTTGTTTCGTCCTGATCACCAGCAGGAACCGGCTGTCCAGCCTGGTGGTGGAGCACGAGGCCAAACCGCTGTGGCTCGATCGCCTCACGGATGCCGAGTCCATGGCTCTGCTGAGAGCCCGCATCGGTGACGTCGATCCTTCGGCACTCTCCGAGGTGGCAGGCCTGTGCGCCGGCCTTCCACTCGCATTGGCCATCGTGGCGGCGCGGGTCGCTCAGCAACCGCACATCCCCGTGGCCGAGGTGGTCGCCGAACTGCGTGCCGACCGCCTGGAAGCACTGGATCTCGGGGAGCACGAGCTCAGCGCGAGATCGGTCTTCTCCTGGTCGGTCCGGGCAATGCCCGAGTCCGCCGCACGCATGTTCCGATTGCTCGGCCTGCATCCCGGACCTGACATCGACGTCCTGGCCGCTGCCGCGCTCGCGGGCTCTTCCGTCGCGGAGTGCCGGAGGCTGCTGAGGCAGTTGGCTGCGGCGAACCTGCTGGAAGAGTACGTGGCGAGCCGGTTCCGCTTCCACGACCTGCTGCGGTTGTTCGCCCGAGAGCAGGCGGGCACTGATGACGACGCCCAGCGCCGTGTTCTGGATTTCTACCTGCACTCGGCGTGGGCCGGCGACCGTGCTCTGGTGTCGCAGCGCATCAGCATCGACCTGCCTCCACCGGCCCCGGAGGTGGTCCCGCTGGCTTTTTCCGGGCCAGCGGACGCCGCGCGCTGGTTCACGGCGGAACAGGCCGTGCTGTCAGGGCTTGTCAGCCATGCGGCTGATGCGGGATTCGACGAGCACGCGTGGCGGCTGGCCATGGCAATGCGCAGCTACCTGGACAACCATGGACACTGGCGTGCTTACGAGTACGTGTACCGGGCTGCCATCGCCCCGGCGAACCGGTTGGCGGACAGGCTCGTCCAAGCAAGGGTCCACAGAGGACTGGGAAGGGCGCTCAGCCGGATCGGAAGGTGGAAAGAGGCGGAGGACGTGTTGCGGATGGCCCTCAGCTTCACCGATGGGACGCTCGACCGGAGGCAGCAGGCGCAATGTCATGAGGCGCTGTCCTGGTTGTACTCGGAGCGGCAGTTGCACGAACGCGCGTTGGTGCATGCGCAGAGCGCCTTGGACCTGCATCCGACTGATGACAACGCGGCGTGGCGAGGCTACTCGCTCAACATCGTCGGGCGCTGCTACGCGGCGATGAAACTCCCGGACAAGGCGCTGAAGTACTCGATGGAGGCGCTCGAACTTCATCGCACCCTGGAGATCCGCGATGAGATGGGTGAGGCCGAAGCTCTCAACACCATCAGCTACATCCGTGCCTTGATGGGAGAACACGAGCTCGCGATGGAGACCGCGCAGGAAGCACTGGCGATCCATCGCCACATCAGCAACCGGCTGGGTGAGGCGGAGGCGTTGGAGCGCATCGGCGACGCGCAGTTGGCGCAGGGGCGGCGTGACGCGGCGCATTCCGCCTGGCAGGAGGCGTTGGTGATCCTCGAAGAGTTGCAGCGTGCCACTCTCGCCGACGTGCGCAGGAAACTAGCGGGGCTCGACTGACGCGAAGGCCTCGAAGCGAGCCAGGAGTTCTCTGGCAGGTTCTGACTCGGCGTCGAACGCCACGAGGTCCTGGCGTTCACCCGGCTCACTCACGCCCAGCCCGATCGCGTAGGCAGGACTGAAGCTGGTCCACGCTTCGAGCCGGTGGGCTCTGGCCGCGTTCGTCGGCATCTACGACCTCATGGGTTCACGTGGCCGCATGATCACCCGAGCAACGTGTAGTTGAGTTCCTCGCACACGCGCGCCAAAGGCAGATCCAGACCCGGATGGTCCAACGGCAGCAACACGTCCGGCGCCGCCGGCAACCCCGAGGCCCCAGGCGGATCCCACAGGCAGATGGCGGGATCCCCGGAGTCCATCGACGACCGGTACCAAAGCCCGTCCAGCTCCGGATAAGCCGCCCGGATAGCCCGCGACCACGCCTGCGTCACGATCTTCGGCCCCGTCGAGATCTCCTGCGACGCCCCGACCCGCGTGGGCCACAACCCGCCGAGGTCCAGCAGCCGCAACGTGCGCCGGGGCCGCAGCACCACCAGGAACGGTGAGCGGGTGCGGCGGTCCACTATCGAGGTGGCCTGGAAGACCTCGGCGATCGACGTGCGGACGGACAGGCCGAAGTACAGGACGCCGTTCTCGTGGTCCTGGACCGGGCTGCCGTCGTCCGCCGGTTGTTGTGCGTCGAAGCGCGCGTGGGGGAGCGGGCCCGTGTAGCGGAACGTGTTCCAGCGCTGCGGGTGGGAGCCCTTCGCCGTGAACACCCGCACCAGGCGGGTGGCGCGGTGCACCGCCACCACGTCCTCGGTGCGGCGCAGGTGTGCTTGGAGCACGGCAGGGGCAGGCGGCTGTGGAAGCCGTGACATTCGGGTCCTGTCGGGTGTCCGGGAACGCGCTCAGGCCGGTGTGCCGAGTGCGGAGGCCAGGGTGGCTACCCGGCGCGGGTCTCCTCCTGCGAGGAGCCATTCGCGCGGGGTCGCGGGCTTGCCGTCTACGGGCAGGTCCTCCTGGTCGCTGGTCATGAACGCGGCGACGACTAGTGCCGGTTGGTCCTGCGGGATCTCCGCCAGGACGGTTTCGAGGCCCGGCAGGACGCCGGTGCCCGCGAACTGCCACGCGGGCAGGCGCCAGCTGCCCCTGTCCTTCCAGCCGACGAGCCTGCCGACGCCGAGGCGGTGCCGGATGCGGCTGGTGTCCACCTGGAGCTGGCGCGCGGCCTCGTTCACGGTCAGCGCCGAGTCGCGCAGGACCGCGTGGGCCACGACGGTGCGGGTGCGGGGCTTGGCGTCGGCCGGGCCCGCCGGGGAGAGGTCGAGGCCGACGTCGGTCAGCGCCGCCTGCTGGTCCGGCGTGAAGTAGGTGGCCGGTTCCGGGTGCGGTGGGGCCAGCCTGCGTGCCGCGTCGGACACGAGGGCCAGGAACTCGTCGGGGCTCACCTGCAGGCCGGCCTTGGCCAGCACCGTCTCCAGCGCGGGACTCATGCGCACAGAATATCCCGTGCGTGCGCATTTGTGCGCCCTACGAACGGCTCAAGATGGAACGTTCGACGTTGCGCGGTCACGCCGCGACGCTACGTGAGATTTCCCGGTCCGGACCGGTGACGTGGGCCTCATCTGGCACATCGATACCATTCCCGGATGCAGCTCGACCGCACCGCCAAGCGGGTCGTGGTGGCGTGGGCCGCCGTCATGGTGGCCACGCTGGCCTACGTCATGTACCGCCCGCCGGGGTGGTCCCTCGACCTGCGCGTCTACCGCAACGGCGGGGCGGCGTTCCTGAAGGACCTCCCCCTCTACGTCGACGGCTTCGCGAACCCCCTGGGCGGGCCCGACCTGCCCTTCACCTATCCGCCGATCGCCGCGATGCTGTTCAGCCTGCTGGCGCTCGTGCCGCTCGGCGTCGCGATCTTCTCGGTGGCGGTGGCGAACCTCGCGATGCTCACCGGGTTGTGCCTGATCGCCGCGAGCCGCGTCGTCGGCTGGGGGCCCAAGGCCGTCGCCTGGGGGTTGGGTGCGGCGGCGGTGTCGTCGATCTTCGACCCGCTGCGCGAGACGTTGTGGTTCGGGCAGATCAACCTGCTGCTCGGGCTGCTCGTGATGGCTGACTGCCTGCTGGAACGCACCCGCTGGTGGCCTCGGGGCGCGCTGATCGGGCTGGCCGCCGCGATCAAGCTGACGCCGGCGTTCTTCGCGTTGTTCTTCGTGGCGCGGCGGCAGTGGAAGCCCGTGTTCGTGTCCATCGGGTCGTTCTTCTTCTTCGGCGCGTTGGGGTTCGTCATCTCGTTCGGTGACGCGAAGGAGTACTGGACGCACGCGCTGCTGGATCCGGGCCGTGTCGGGCGTCTGACGTACGCGTCGAACCAGGCCATCCGCGGCACGCTGGCGCGCTTCGGTCTGGAGAACACCGCGCAGGTCGGCGTGTGGCTCGTGCTGGCGCTTCTGGTCGTGGCGGCGGTGTGGTGGTTGGCGTCGCAGGTCGGTGAGGTCGAGGCGTTCTTCGTCGTGGCGATCGGCGGCCTGCTGATCTCGCCCGTGTCGTGGGGGCACCACTGGGTGTGGATCGCGCCCGCGCTCGTGCTGCTCTCGCGGCCCGCGTTGCGCCGTCAGTGGGCCGCGTGGGCGGTCGTGGCGGTGTTCGCGATCGGGCCGCACTGGCTGTTCCCGCGCGACAACGACGTCGAGCGCGACTGGGCCTGGTGGCAGCAGGTGATCGGCAACCTCTACGTGTTCGTCGGGGTCGCCGTGCTGGTCACACTCGCTGTGCGTGTCGTGCGGAACCGCCGGAGAGCTGCCTCAACCGCAGGCTGAACAGCACCAGCACCACGCCCCACAGGATCGCGAACACGCCGATGGTGATCACGAACGCCAGCGCGCTCGCCGCCGGGTTCACGATCAGGATGAGGCCGAGCAGCACCGTCAGCGCGCCGGTGACGACGTAGAACCACTCGTTCGTCATCACCTTGCGCAGCCGGATGGCGTCGACGATCTGCAGTACACCCGTGACGAGCGCCCACGCGGCGATGAGCAGCAACAGCGCGTTCGCCGTGATGCCCGGCAGGAACAACGCGACCAAGCCCGTGACCAGGCCGAGCACGCCGATCAGGCCGAGCGCCCAGCGCGCGGGCCACTCCTTGTGGGTGAGGGTCAGGTAGAGCGTCATCGCGCCGTCGAAGAACGCGTAGGCGCCCCAGAGGATGATCAGCGCGATCAGCGTGAGGCCGGGCCAGACCAGCGCGGCCAGGCCGAACAGGACAGCGAACACTCCGCGCACCGTGAAGAGCCACCACCGTTGCATGGGCAGGATCGTCTCGGCTGTCGCCGGGGTCGGCAACCTGAGACCCTCGTTCGGTGCTGATCCGAGTGGCTGACTGGGAACGCATCCGGTCCGGCGAGGTCACGCTGCAGTTCCGCCGGTGGAAACGGCCGACCGTGCGGGCCGGCGGGACCTTGCGGACGTCGCTGGGCGTCCTCGCGATCGACGCCGTCGACGTCGTGTCCCGCGTGAGCAGGGCGGAGGCGGTGGCGGCCGGGTTCCCGACCGTCGCCGCGTTGAAGTCCTCTGTGGACGGACGCGAGGGCTCGCTCTACCGGATCCGCCTGCGTTACGTGGGCGAGGATCCGCGCGTCGAGCTGCGTTCATCGTCCGATGTGGACGGACTGGAGCTGTCTGCCGGCGCTCTGGCGCTGCTGCGGCTGATCGCGGCCAATCCGGCCGTGCGGGCCGCGGATCTCGCCGCCTCGGTGGGCCGCGAGAAGCTGCCGTTCAAGGCGGACGTCCGCAAGCTCAAGGCCAAGGGGCTCACCGAGTCCCTGGAGGTGGGATATCGCCTCTCCCCGCGGGGAGAGGCGTACCTGCGTTCCCTGACTACTGACCCGTGATGATCGAGACAGCCCGGTCCTGCGTCTGCTCGTTCACCTCGGCGACCTGGAAGCCGCGCGCCGCCGCGTGCGCCACCAGCTCGGGCTCCGGCGGCAGGCCGTACTTGCGCAGGTAGTGCGGCACGGCGCCGGCCCAGATCCAGGTGCCGTCGGTGCGGAAGTTCAGCGGCACGTCCTGCTCGCCGCTCTGCGAGAACTCGTCGAGGTCGTAGCTGCGCGCGGCCAGCACGACCGGCGCCGACTCGAGGTAGTTCAGCAGCCCGTCGAGCAGCTGCGGGTCGACCGGCTGGCGGTTCACCACGATGCGGCCGTCGTCGTTCTTGCCGTCGTACACGCGGGCCGTGCGCAGCTCACCACCGGCGGCCTGCTGCTCCGGCTGGGCCGCAGGAACCTGGTACTCCTGCTGCTGGGGCGCCTGCTCCGGCTCGGGCGCGGGCAGCGGCGGCAGGCCGACGCGCTGGCGCCACCAGTCCGGGATCTGCCGGTCCGGGCGCGGGAACGTCTGCAGCTCGTCGCGGAAACCGATGGGCGGCGGCGCGTTGCGCCAGCGGGGCTCGTCCTCGGCGTTGAAGTCCACCGTGAACGCCGCCGGCGCCTCGATCTCGTACGTCGCGCTCAGCCACGTGCCGCGCTCGGGGTGGTACATGCCCCCGCGCAGGTGTCCGAACATCTGCACGACGTCCATCGGCGGCCGCACCGGTCGCAGCTGGCCGTCGGGCCCGGCGAACGCCAGGTCGACCTCGATGTGCCGGCCCGCGGCGCGGTACTCGGCGCGGATGCGCTGCCAGCCCTGCGGTACGGCCGGCAGCATGGCACGGCCGATCTGCCGCACCAGTTGCTGCTGGTCCTGCTCGCTCAGCGGTGTCGCCGGCTGGCTCATGTGGTCCTCGCCCCTCTCCCCGTGAAAGCCCGCTGATCTTATCGGGCCACCGCGACGCGCGCGGTCCGGTCACTCACCCCGCGTCGTTCACACCACTCTGAGTGGGTGTTGAGGCCTGTGGTTCCAGCTGATTCGGCGGGTCAGAGGCCTTCGCTCGTCCAGGAGCCGTTGTACAGGTAGGGCGGCAGGTACTCCGACGTGACCTCGATCGGGATGCCCGCGTCGTGCGCCACGCTGGTGAGGCCGAGGGGACCGATGGCGACGTACCCGTTCGGCGACTCCTCGTTCTCCTCCGAGGACCACAGCTCCCGGTACAGCTCCAGCGACTCCGCGAGCGCCTGGTTGAACTGCTGCTCGCGGCCGGAGTTGACGATGTTGTGGAACAGGTTCAGCTGCGGGAACGCGACGACGCGCACGTGCTCGCGGTGCACCGGGTCGATCTCGTCAGGGGCGGTGGCCTTCAGCGCCGCGTTCAGGGCCTCGTGGACGCCAGGTTGCTGGAGGTTGAACTTCTGGAACATGTCGACCATGAGGAAGACGTACTCGGGTTCCTCGCTGCCGGACGCGCGCAGCGCCTCGACGGGCACCTCGCTCAGCTGCTGCGTCTTCGCGACGTCCCTGGCGACGGCCGCCAGGTAGTTCGCGGTGAGCCAGGTGCCGCCGGACGCGAAGTACACGGGACCCGTCGCCGTGACCGGGATCTGCTTGCCCCGCAAGGTGATCTCGACCGTCGCGCCTTCCTCGGCCGTGGCCACGACGTAGATCGCGGCACCGACCTCCGCGGCGAAGCACAGGCTGTCCCACGTGTCGCCGTTGCTGCCCAGCGGGTCGACCGCGCACCGGTGGCCGAGGTGGCTGAGCGCGTCCCTCATCAACCCGCTCAGCGCGATCGTGCGGACGTTCGGGAGCGAGTCGACCGTCTCCTCGATCCGCCGCTCGATCTTCTTCAGCTGCTTGGCGGACCAGTCCGGATCGACCTCGTGTCGGCTGACCTCGACCACCTGGTGCTCACTCCTCGGTTTCCGTCTGCCACTTCATCTTGAAGTGCTTCGTCTCGTAACCGTCGTAGACGTCGACGCGCCCGTCGGGGTACTTGTCGTTGTAGCCGTGCTCCCGCTTGTACGCGTCGAGCTCGGCCGGCGACAGGTCCTTGACGTCGTCCGCGTGGTGCGCCTGGAGGTAGTCGTCGAGACCCATCTCCTTGACCTTGGCCTGCGTCACAACGTACTCGACACCGGGGTGGTTCGGGTCCCGGCTGGCCGTCAGCAGGCGCTCGCCGAGCTCGTTCTCCCGCAGGTAGGCGGCCTTGAGGTCGTTGACCCGCTGGTCCACCTCGGCCCTGCTCAGGCCCTCGCCCTCCAGGTCGGCGCGCAGCTTCTTCTCCGCCTTGGGAGAGAGCTCGCGGTCGCGCATCTCCTCGGCGATCTTCTCGAAGTAGGTGTCGTGACCCTGCTTGACGAGCACGTTGTCGCCGTTGAGCGCGTTGCCGAGCTGGGCGCTCGGGCCCTTCGCCTCGACCACGACGAGCCTGCCGTCGCCGGTCTCCCACACCTGGTCGAACCGGCCGCTGCCGGGCAGACCGGGGTCGAGGCGCGACGGCGGTGGCGGACCGGGGTAGATCTCGGGCGTCGAGTGCATGCCCGCGCGGTCGCCGAGCTCCTCGCCGATCTTGGTGAGACGCGCCTGAGCGGCCTTCTCCTCCGGCGACTTGTCCTCGGCGTCCTTCTGGTTCTGGTTCTCCGTCCGGCGTTCGTCGACCAGGTCCTGGTTCTCGCGCTTGAGCTCCGGGTCGACGTCGTCGCCGCGGGAGCTGTCCACCTTGTCCTTGTGGAAGTCCGGCGGGATCGGCGTCTGGTCCTCGGACAGCACGTACTCGTCGCCCTGCTTGCGCACGGGAGGCACCGGGTCGCCGTTGGCGTCGGTGATCATCTGTTCCTTGCGCGGCGTACGTCCCTGCGAGTCCTCGTCGAGGTAGTACTTCTTCCGGTAGTCCGGGTCGTTGACCTTCTCCTCCATGGACGCCTTGGGGTTGCGCGTCTCGATCTCCACGGGCGCGGGATCGATGTAGCGCTTGCCGTCGGGGTCGTCGCCGCGGTCCCTGGAGTCGGTCGGGTCGAGGTCCTTGTCCTTGTCGTGCGTGCCGGGCGCGAAGCCGTCGTCGCCGGTCCTGCTGGACGACCCGTCCGGGTGGTGCGTCTCCCACTCGCCGTTCGGCGGGATCTTCGGCTGGCGGGTGCCGTCGGGGCGGATCTCGGGGTCGCTCGTGAAGACGCGGCCGTTGGCGTCGGTCCAGGCGGGCTTGGTGGGAGCCAGGACGGGCGCGTCGAGGTGCCGGGACAGCTGCCGGGCGAAGTCGTTGCTGGCGGCGTCGCAGCCGATCAGGCGGACGGGCCTGCTGCCGTCGTAACCGGAGCGGCGGAGCATGTCCGCGTACTCGCGCGGCGAGTAGTCGTGACCACCGATGCGGGCCCTGCCGTCCGGCGTGACGTGGACGTCCGCGGTGAAGTACCGCGGGTCGTTGGGCACGCGGTGCGGCAGGTCGCCCATGTCCCGGTCGCCACCGTGGTGCGAGATGCCGGCCGGGGTGGTCTCGGCGTGGCGCTGGTGGGCCTCCTCCGGGGAGGGGCGGTCGGCGGGAGGGGCGTCCTGGTCGTGGTTGTTCGGGCTGTCGGGGTCGTTGTTCGGGTCGCGGTTGGGGTCGCTGTCGTGCGGCTTGTCCGGGGTGGCGTCGTGCGGTTGGTCGGGGGTGCCGTCGTGGGGCCTGTCGGCGTCCGGGCCGCGGTGAGGGGCGTCCGCGTCGGGACGTCGGGGTGCGTCGGCGTCGGGGCGGTGCGGGGTGGCGGCTTCCGGGCGGGTGGTGTCCGGGGCGCGGTGGGGGGCCTCGGCCGTGTCGGTGCCTCGGTGGCGGGGGCCGTCCGGGGTGTGCGGGCGCGTGCCGTCGGGACGGGTGCCGTCCGGGCGGGACCCATCCGGGCGGGAGCCGTCGGGACGTGAGCCGTCGGGACGTGAGCCGTCTGGGCGGGTGCTGTCGGGGCGGTTGCCGGGGCCGTTGCCGTCCGGGCGGGACGGGCCGTCGGGCCGGTGTGGTGCGTCCGGGCGGGACGGTGAGTTGGGGCCACCGTGCGGCGTGTTCGGCCCGTGGGGCGTGTTGGGCCCGTGCGGGGCGTTGGGGCCGCCGTGCGGTGCGTTCGGTCCGTGGGGTGCGTTGGGGCTGTGCGGGGCGTTAGGGCCACCGTGCGGCGTGTTCGGGCTGTGGGGTGCGTTGGGGCCGCCGTGGGGCGCGTTCGGGCTGTGTGGCGCGTACGGGCCGTTGTGGGGTGCGTTGGGACGGGACGACGGCGTCGTGGTGCCGTGGGGACCGTCTGGGCGCGTGGGGCCGCCGTGCGGGCCGGACGGGGGCGTGTTCGGGGTGTTGGGGCGGCTCTGTGGTGCGTCCGGGCGCGATGACGGCGCGTTCGGGGCGTCCGTGCGGGCCTGGGGTGCGTGCGGGGCGGACGACTGCGGGCGCATCGGCGCGTCGCCGCGCGGGGCGTTCGGTGTCGACGGGGAGTGCGGCGTGCCTGCCGAGGGTGCGTTCGGGCTGTGTGCCGGCGGCATCGACGGGGAGGACGGCGTCGACGGGGCGTGCGGTGCCGACGGGGCGTGTGGTGCCGCCGACGACGGGGTTGTGGCGCGGCTCGGGGGAGTCGCGTCGGGACGGGCCGCGTTCGGGGCGCCGGTCGACGGGCTGTGTGGTGCGCCCGTTGATGGTGCGTGGGGCATGCCGCCGCCCGACGGGGCGCCGCCTGAGGGCATTCCGCCGCCCGATGGCATGCCGCCCGAGGGCGAGGAAGGCATCGAGGGCGAGGAAGGCATCGACGGTGACGACGGCATGGACGGTGACGACGGCATCGACGGGCGGGCTGGGGCGTCTGCCCTTGCCGCTGACGTCGAGGCGTCGGGGGTGCGCGGGGCCGGGGCGCCCGAGCCGAGGTCGCCGCGGCTGCCCGGGGTGCCGGTCCAGCCCTGGCCGGCGCCTGCCGGGGGACGGCCGGCCGCCGGGGAGGACGGGGCGTTGCCGCCCGCGTTCGGGGCGCCGCCGCCCATCGGGCCCGACTGGGCCGGGGTGGTGTCCGGGGTGCGGGGCGCGGCGGGGGCGTGCGGGACGTCCGGTCGTGCCGGGGCCTCCGGGGGTGCCACCGAGGACTGGACGGTCTGGCCGGTGTTGCGGGGCGTGGGAGCGTCCGGAGTGGACGAAGGTCCGGCCGGGGAGTGCGGCGCACCTGGGCCCGAAGGCGAAGAGGGGGAGGACGGGGAGCTGTCCGGCGAACGCGGGGCCGACGGGGCCGAGGCGTTGTCGGGGGTTCGTGACGGCGCGTCGGGGGTGGAGCTGTCCGGGGTCCTCGACGGGGTGTCCGGGGTCGACGGGCTGTCGGGCGTGCGCGACGGCGAGGGAGCCGAGGGCGGCGACGCTGACGACGGCGCCGAGCTGTCCGGCGAAGACGAAGGAGAAGAAGGCGACGACGGCGAAGTGTCCGGAGAGGACGGTGACGACGGCGACGACGGAGAGGAAGGCGAACTGTCCGGTGAGGACGGTGACGACGGAGAGGACGGCGAGCTGTCGGGCGAGGAGGACGAAGGCGTGCCGCGGCCGCCCGAAGGCGAGAGGTCCGGGGCGTTGGTGCTGTGGAACAAGCCGCCGGGCTTGATGGACTTCGTCGAGATCACGTCGAGGCCGGTCACCTTGCCGACCAGCTTGCCGACGACCTTCATGATCTTCGTGAAGATCTCGACCAGACGGCCGAGCAGCGGCGAGACCTTCTTGATGGTCTTGATGAGCTTCTGGATCAGCTCACCGATGCGCGTGGCCCACTTCGAGATCGCGGTCACGGCCTGCGCCACGATCACCGGCGTGCCGAAGCCGAGCGTGAACACGGCCTCCAGCACCCACGTGATCAGCTTCGCGACGAGGTCGGCGATCAGGTCGCGCACCATCTCGCGCACGAACCCGACGACCATGCCCATCACGCCGACGACGGTGCCCACCGAGCCCGCCGTGGAGGCCGCGCCGGACAACGCGTCCAGCTGCTCGCCCGCCGACTTGCGGTACGAGTCGGCCGCGGCTCCCGTCCACTCGCCGGTGCCGTCGACGGCCGCCTTGTAGTCGCCCGCGATCTTGCCGAGCTCCTGCGAGACGTTGTTCCACGTCGTCGAGTACGACTGGATCACCGGCGGGTCGCCCGCCAGCCAGTCCAGCGCCTCCTTCAACGGCTGCATGTGTTCCATCAGGAACGAGGCCGCGGACGAGAGCAGCGTGCCGAACGGGTCGATCGCCATCGAGGCGGCGTCGGCGACCAGGCCGACGACGCCGAGGCCGCCCTCGATCCAGCTGCCCTCGGAGATGCCCTTGTAGGCGTCGACGGCCGAGTCGGCGATGGAGAAGCCGGTCGCCCAGCCGTTGTCGCCGGTGCCCGCGTTGAAGAAGCCGGACGGCTCGGCGGGCGCCTGTGCCACCAGCGGATTGGGGGAGGACATCAGGCGCCGCCCTTGAGGGTGCGCGTGATCTGGTCCTCGACCTCCTGGTAGTGCTTGGCGGTGTCGGTGACCTTCTTGGAGGTCGCCTGCATCGCCTCCGCCGCGCCCTTCAGCGCGTCCAGGCCCCACTGCTCGACCGGGTCGAGCAGCATCCGGAACGGCTGGCAGATGATCCCGTACGCGTCAGTCGGCATGGACACGGTGTTCGCCGCGTCCACCGCCCCCTGCAGTCGCCCGTGGAGGCCCTCCAAGGCCTTGGCGTGCGCTTCCAGCACGTCCGAAGTGACGTGGAAACCACCGGAAGTCATCGAACCCCCTCAAGTTCGAGCAGCGGACAGGAAGATCAGGTGAGCACCGACTCGCCGCCGAAGTCGTCGTCGTCATCCCTCGGCGGACGGCGGCGCGGCGGCGGAGGCGGCGTCGGGCGTGCGGGCGGCGGTGCGTCGTCCTCGACCCGGAAGTTGATCTCGTTGCGGTCGTACGGCGTGCGCGTGGGCTCCTCGGCGGGAGGCGCCGGGAAGTTCTTCTTGGCCTCGTTGAACAGGACGTTGGCCGTCTCGTCCTGCGTGCCGATGGTCTCTGCCATGGCTTCCTGCAGCAGTTCGGGAATGCGCGACTGCGCGCGTTGCAGCAGCTTCATGATCTCGCCGCTGACCTCGGACATGCGCTTGCCGGAGGCGGACTCGTTGATCACGAGGTTCTGCAGGATCCCGTTGGACCCGACCAGGATCTCGATGGAGCCGTCCTGCGACCGCTCGGAGATCGTCATCCCCTGAACGCGCGTCGCCATCTCCTGATAGCGCGCGGCGCGTTCCTGGATGTTCTGGTTCCAGTTCGCGAGCATCTGCTCGGACCCGGCGATGTCCTCGGGCACCGGTGGTTCCCTCCCAAAGCGGCGGCGGACTCAAAGGATGACGCAGCCGGATCCGATCTCGTTCCACCCCGAGACCAAATAGGCCGAAAAGACCAGCGGCGTCCCACCGATCGAACCAGTGGGACGCCGCTGGGACAACGTTCTAGTTCACGCCCAGCAGGTCGACGACGAAGATCAGCGTCTCGTTGGGCTTGATCACGCCACCGGCACCGCGCGCGCCGTAGCCCAGGTGCGGCGGGATGACCAGCTTGCGGCGGCCACCGACCTTCATGCCCTGGACGCCCTGGTCCCAGCCCTGGATGACTCGACCGCCACCGAGCGGGAACTGGAACGCCTCGCCGCGGTCCCAGGACGCGTCGAACTGCTCGCCGGACGAGTGCGAGACACCGACGTAGTGCACGGACACGAACTGCCCGGCCGTGGCCTCCGCACCGTCGCCGACGGTGATGTCCTCGATCAGCAGGTCGGCGGGCGCCGGGCCGTCGTGCGGGTCGACCTCAGGCTTCGTGGGGGCCATCACAACTTCCTCTCGAACGGGGGTGTTCGCGCTCGATCCAATCACGCGCGGGCGCGCGCGGCCGAATGGCCTACGCGGACCAGCCCTACCCGGTCCCGTCGCAGTCATGTCTTTCTTTAACGACCACCGGCCCCTGCAGCCGGAGGGACACAACAGAAGAAGGAGACGATCATGGCGGCAACCCTGCACCGCCTCCGGTCACTGCTCGGCGCGGCACTGGCGGCGGCAACGCTGTCCATGGCCTGCGTCAGCGTGGCCGAAGCAGCTCCTGCTCCGACCGCCGACGGCGAGTTCGGCACCCAGATCGTCGGTGGCACGCGCGCGAGCACGTCCACCTACCCCTGGGTCGTCTACCTGGCCACGAGCAGCGGTTTCCAGTACTGCGGCGGCACTCTCGTCGCTCCCAACAAGGTCGTCACCGCCGCGCACTGCACCGTGGGCGACTCCCCGTCCGTCGTCCGGGTCGTGGCCGGTCGTGACGACAAGAACTCCACGGCGGGCACCGTCGCCCGTGTCACGAAGATCTGGATCCACCCGAGCTACCGCGACGTGACGCTGGGCTACGACGTCTCGGTGCTCACGCTCGACCGCAACCTGTCGCAGACCCCGCTCCCGTTCGCCACGTCGGCGGACAGCGGGCTCTACGCCGCGGGCACCAGCTCGACGATCCTCGGCTGGGGCACGACGTCCTCCGGTGGTTCGGCCTCGCGCTACCTGTTGCGCGCCACCGTGCCGCTGACCAGCAGCTCCAGCTGTTCCAGCTCGTACGGCAGCGACTTCAACGCCACGCACATGGTGTGCGCGGGCTACTCGCAGGGCGGCACCGACACCTGCCAGGGCGACTCCGGTGGCCCGCTCGTGGCCGGTGGCAAGCTGATCGGCATCACGTCGTGGGGCGAGGGTTGTGCGGCCGCCGGCTACCCCGGCGTCTACTCCCGCGTCTCCACCTACGCGGCGCAGATCCAGGCGCAGCTGTAGGAAGAACGCGATGAACGACGGGCCGGGAAGGGGCAACCCTTTCCGGCCCCGCTTACGTCCTCACACCATGAACGGCAAGAAGCTGTTGGCCGGCACCGCCGTGCTGGCCGTCGCCGGAGTGTGTGTGAGCTCCGCGGTGCGGGACGATTCTCCCGCGCCACCACCGATCGTGGACTCCGGGCCGGTGCGTCTCGTCGCGTTCGACTCGTGCGACAACGCAGTGACCGAACTGCGCCGCGCCATGGCCCCGTACGTCACCGCGTACGGGCTCGGCGGCGGCCCCACCATGTTCGCCGAGGGCATGGCGACCGACAGCGGCGCGGCCGTGCCGCAGAAGGCCACGCCCGACTCGCGCAACAGCGCCGCCACCCCGCCCGAGCAGCAGCAGGAGCACTCGACGACGAACGTCCACGAGCAGGGCGTCGACGAGCCGGACGTCGTGAAGACGGACGGAAAGCGCGTCGTCTCCATCGCCGACGGCAAGCTGCGCCTGATCGACGTCGCGAGCAGGGCCGTCACGGGCACGGTCGACCTCGGCGAGCGCCGCGCGAGCCAGCTCCTGGTCTCGGGCGACCGCGCGCTCGTGGTCACCGAGGGCCCCGTGCCGATGATGAAGCCGACGCTGCCGCCGGACCGCCCGTCGTACGCCCCCGAGTCCGGCACCGAGCTGGTTCTCGTGGACCTCAAGGGGCTCAAGGAGATCAGCAGCCTCAAGACCGACGGCTTCTACCTCGACGCACGCCAGATCGGCGGCACCGCACGGGTCGTCGTCCGCTCGCAGCCGCGCCTGCCGTGGGTGTACCCGGACCAGACGACCAACGAAGCGGGATCGTTGCGCCGCAACAAGGAGATCCTGCAGAACGAGCCCGTCTCGTCGTGGCTGCCGCGCTACGAGCTCAGCGAGAACGGCGCCAAGTCCAGCGGAACCCTGGTCGACTGCGCGAACGTCAGCCACCCCGTCGTGCACTCCGGCACGTCGATGCTGACGGTGCTGACGTTCGAGCTCTCCGGGCAGCTCGGCACCGGCCAACCCGTCTCGATCGTGGCCGACGGCGACACCGTCTACGGCACCGACCGCAGCCTCTACATCGCCGACGACCACCGCCTGCTGCCGGAGATCCCTTCCAGGACACCGGTTCAGCGCCCGATCACCACGGCGGTCCACCAGTTCGACATCAGCAAGCCGGGCCCGCCGAAGCACGTCGCCTCTGGTGACGTCAAAGGCACGCTGCTGAACCAGTACTCGTTGTCCGAGCACGACGGCGTCCTGCGCGTCGCCACCACCACGGGCACCGAAAGCCGTTGCTGCTGGCGGATGCCCGCGGACGTGCAGCCACCGCAGCCACCGTCGGAGAGCTTCGTCACCACGCTGCGCCGTGACGGCGGCCGGCTGACCCAGGTCGGCCAGGTCGGCGGGCTGGGCAAGGGCGAGCGGATCTACAGCGTGCGGTTCATCGGCAAGATGGGGTACGTCGTCACGTTCCGCCAGACGGACCCGCTCTACACGCTGGACCTCAACGATCCCGCCAAGCCCAGGGTCACCGGCGAGCTGAAGATCACCGGGTTCTCCGCGTACCTGCACCCGGCGGGCGACGGGAAGCTGATCGGCGTCGGCCAGGAGGCGACCGAGCAGGGCAGGACGACCGGCACGCAGGTGTCGCTGTTCGACGTGGCGAATCCCGCGTCACCGCAACGACTCGCGCAGTACCACCTGCCGAACTCCAGCTCCGAGGCGCAGTTCGACCCGCACGCGTTCCTCTTCTGGCCGCAGGACGGCACGCTGGTCATCCCCGTGTCGTCCTACAAGGCGAACCACGAGTTCTCGTCGCTGGTGCTGAAGGTCGACGGCAACCAGCTGCGCGACAGCGGGAAGATCGTCGAACCGTCGGGCTCCGACTACTACGGCGGTCCCAGGAGGACGATCGTGATCGGCGACCAGCTGTGGTCGATCTCCAGCGCC
Organism: Lentzea sp. NPDC058436; assembly: GCF_042721515.1. Classification (NCBI taxonomy): domain Bacteria; kingdom Bacillati; phylum Actinomycetota; class Actinomycetes; order Pseudonocardiales; family Pseudonocardiaceae; genus Lentzea; species Lentzea sp. NPDC058436. The sequence continues at coordinate 84,441 of NZ_JBHXLF010000023.1, read as the reverse complement.
GGCGTGCAGGTCAACGCGCGCAACGGTCTGGCGCAGCAGGCCTGGCTGCCGTTCACGCGGTAGCGCGGTCCCCGTTGAGCAGGCGGTGCGACAACACCGTGCCGCCTGCCATCGCCGCCGGGATCACGATCAGCGCGGCGAGCGGGACCAGGCACAGAAGGTAGGTGGGAACGGCGAGCCCGAGCACCAGGCCGCGGCGCGTCGCGAGGATCTTCCTGCGCTGCTTGAACGTCCGGCCGCGGCGCGTGAACGGGATGCCGGTCAGCTCGATGCCGAGCAGGTAACCGTTGATCAGCACGGCCAGCACCGGCACGACGGTCTGGCCGACGACGGGGATGAACCCGCAGAAGAACAGCGGGATCGCGAACGCGATCGAGGTCGCGACGAGCAGCACCGTGCTGCGCAGCCCGACCAGGAACCCGCGCCACCAGCCGATCTGCTCCGCGTCGGGCACACCGCCGAGCTCGTCCTCGACCTCCTCGGAGATGTACTCGTAGAACGGGCCGCCGATCATCAGCGTGATCGCGGTGAACAGCAGGACGCTGAGACCCAGCACGGCCGCGAGGACCGAGATCCCGACGGCGACCTCGACGAGGCTCTTCCAGGTGTCGCTCCACGAGTCCGCGAAACCGGTGAGCCACCCGGCGATCGAGTCGATGTTGGTGAGCAGCACCACCCAGCCGGTGAGCATCAGGACCGCCGTGATGACGGCGGGCAACGCCCCCATCAGCACGCGCTTGGGCGTGCTGAACACCAGGCTGAACCCACGCAGCAGCAGACCGACACCGGCACCGAAGTCCTTGATCACGCGCGCAGAATAGTCGGTGCGGGTCCCAGGTCGCTGCGAAACCGGACGAACTACTCGGGCGGTGCCGCGATGCAGGCCGTTCCGACGCGGTGGAACCCGACGCGCTGGTAGACCTTCGCGATCTCCGCGCTGCCCGCCGAGAGGAACACCAGCCCCGCACCACCGGCGAGGGCGTCCCGCGCCAGTTCGGCGGTGACCGCGCCGCCGAGACCGCGGCGCCGTGCGGCGGGCAGCGTGCCGATCCCGGCGATCTCCACGACGTCGCCCGCCCGTTGCGCGGTGCCGGACGCCAGCACGCCCTCGCCCGGCACGTCGGCCACCGCGTACCGGTGCCTGCCTGCCATCGGGGTCGCCTCCGCGAGGGCCGCGTCCCGTTCCGCGACACCGATCTCACCCCTCGCCGTGCCCGGTGACGAGAACGCGAGCTGCGCCACCACCGTCACCTCGGGAGTCCTGGTGCCGAGCAGGCGCACGTGCGGATGCGGTTCCGGCAGCTTCGCGGGGTCGAGGACCATCAGCGGCGCTTCGAGCACGTCCAGACCGGCCTCGCGGGCGACGCCGAGCAGGTCCGGTGTCGTCTCGTGCACCCACTCGAACGCTTCGGGCACCCCGAGCTCACGCTGCCGGGCGCGCATCCTCAGCACGTCGTCCACCGAGGGCCGCCCGCCGGGGAAGCGGGGTCGCGCGTAGAACGGGTAGCCGTCGCCCGCTTGGAGGAACAGCACCAGTTCGCCGTGCTCCTCGACGCGGGATCCCGGCCGGGGCACGGAGTCGTAAAAGCTTTCGAGAACGTCCCACACGGCCGGTCAGGCTAGCTACCTTGGGCGCCATGACGCACGGCATTTCCCGCGGCAGGGCCACGGTGGCGCTCGCCGCCCTCCTGCTGGCGCTGACCGGGTGCGGCGGCGAGCCCGAGAGCTGGTTCGCCCGTCCCGGCGAGCCCCGGCAGTCGCCGAGCGGGAAGTTCGTCGCGCACGCCGAGAGCGCGAGCGAGGTGCGGGTGACCGACCGCGACGGCGGTGAGGTGTTCAGCAAGTCCTACGAGTACGCCACGAGTTCCCGTGCGGACGGCATCGGGGTCGTGTGGCTGTCCACGAAGGACCAGCTGTGGGTGCTCGTGCCGGGAGACACGAGCGAACGGATCGAGGCCGGCCCGGACGGGGTCTGGACGGCGGTCGAGGCCGAGCTACCCCGGGAGATCACGCGGCTCGGGTGACGCGTCGCGCTCACCCTCGGCCATCCGCCTGCCGCGCTCCAGTTCCGCGTCGAACTCGGCGCCGAGCAGCACCGCGATGTTCGAGATCCACAGCCACACCAGGAAGACGATCACACCACCGAGCGAGCCGTAGGTCTTGTTGTAGGACGCGAAGTTCGCCACGTAGACCGCGAAGCCGACGGTCGCGAGCGCCCACAGCACGATCGCGAGCAGGCTGCCGGGGGTGACCCAGCGGAAGCCGGGCTGCCGCACGTTCGGCGCCGCCCAGTAGAGCACCGCGAACCCGAGGCTCACGAGCAGCAGGATGACGGGCCACTTCGCGCTGTCCCAGACCGTGACGACGGTGTCGCCGAGCCCGAGGAACTCACCGACGCCGTCCGCGACCCCGCCGGTCAGCACCAGCGCGCCGAGAGTGAGGGACACGAGCACCACCGAGCCGAGCGTGAGCCCGAGCCGCAGCGGGATCGTCTTCCAGATCGGACGACCTTCCTCGACGTCGTAGACGGCGTTGCACGCCCGCATGAACGCGCCGAGGTAGCCCGAGGCGGTCCAGAGCGCGGTCAGCAGACCGATGACGCCGAGCAGGCTCGCGGCGTTCTGGCTCTTCTGCAGCTCCTCGATCGACGACTTCACCACCTCGCCCGCCTGACCGGGCGCGACCTGGTCGACGTACTTCAGCAGTTCCTGCGTCGTCGTGTCACCGAGCAGCGCGAGCACGGACGTCAGGACGATGATCCCGGGGAACAGCGATAGCACCGCGTAGTAGGTGAGCGCGGCCGCCCAGTCCGTCAGGTTGTCGTCGTTGAACTCCTTGACCGTCCGCTTGAGAACGCCCCACCAGGCGCGCTTGGGCAGCCTGGTGGGGCCTTCCACGGTGTTACCTGCGGGCACGGCGCCAGCTGAACGAACGGCTGCCGGAGCCGACACCGGCGAGGTGCAGCGCGAGCAGCAGCAGACCGAGCACGACCAGCGTGTTCACGGTGATCACGTCACCGAGCGCGACCTTGGCCAGGTCCAGGATCAGCGCCAATCCGAACGAGACCGCGGCGATGATGGCCAGCATTTTGTGTCCACCTCCGTATTAGGTGAGGTGCGGATACCCACTTGTTCACGGGGGAACCGGGCCGTTCGGAGCAATGGACATGTCATGATCGGTCCCGTGGACGTCGAGCGCTGGCAGGCAGCGGCGGTTCCGTGGTGGGTGACCAAGGTCGGGCTCGTCGGTGGGTGGCTCGTCGCCTTCTACTTCTCCGTGAGCGCGAACGCGGCTCCGTGCACGGCCGCGCAGCCGTGCCTGCCGGATCCGTTGTTCTCCCTCGCGGTGGTGCCGTTGCTGGCCACACCGCTGCTGTTGCTGTTCGGCCGCGTGCTCACCGGCTGCGCGATGGGCGCCCTGTTCGGTGTGGTCGACATCGCGCTCGACGGCAGCGCGGCGGCCAACGTGGCGTTCGGGCTGCACGCCGCCGCGTGCGCGGTGGTGGCGGCGTGGACGGTCAGGTCCCGCGCGGACCAGCACGAGGCGGCGGGCGCGGCGGTCGTCGCGTTGCCGGACCTCCCGCCACAACGCGGAGTTCTGCGCGTGGTCGCCGTGCTGCTCGTCGTCTTCGGGTTCCTGACGTTCGTGCAGTACAGCCTCACCAACGACGCGATCGAGCAGCACATCGCGAACTCCAGCCGCGTCCAGGCGGAGGTCGTCGAGGTCAAGGACGCCTACGAGGTGTGGGTGGAGCTGCCGGACAGGCAGCGCGCCGCGTTCCAGCCCCTCGCGCCCGAGAGCTACCAGGTCGGAGACGACGTGCCGGTGCTCGCGGACGGCACGTGGGTGCGGATGGAGAACGAGCCGGAGGACGTCACGTGGTGGCTCACCATCGGTGGCGCCGCCGTGTTCTTCGCGATCATGCTGGCCGCGCGGGAACGCCGCCGCCGCGCGTTGTGGACGGGTCCGGTGAAGGCCGTCAGGGTGCGGGTGCACCAGGTCGGGCCGCGCCGGATCCTGTTGCGGTACGGCAGGAAGGACCTCGCCACGGTCACCACGCTGGCCGACCTCGGGCTGGAGGAACCGCTCTACCACGACACCGACGAGTTCGGCCGGGTGTGGCGCGGCGAGGAGGACCCGCCGGTGCAGCTCGATCCGGCCGAGGTGCTCGTCGCGGGGGAGTGGCACCACGGCGGCCAGGTGGCGTTGCTGGTCGAGGGCGCGGTCGTGGCGACCAGCACGCTGAACCGCGTGAGCCCGCGCCACACCGTCCACAGTGCACACCTGCCGGGCGAGCCGGTCACCGCGGGCACGCCGGTCGACCTGCCGCACGCGATCTGGCCGGGTGACCGCAGGCGGGTCGAGGGCGTGGCGCTGCTGCTCGCCGCCGCCGGCGCGCTGGTCCTGCTGGCGAACTACCCGGACTGGATCGTGCTCGCGCTGATCGGCGTGCAGTGCGTGCTGTCGGCCGTGACGCGGTTCCAGCCGATGCTGCGCCTCGACCACAACTCGGTCGTGCTCTACACCGGCGTCTTCACCTACCGCGTGCCGTGGTCGCAGCTGCACGGCGTGCGCCGCTCCGGCCCCCAGCTCATGCTCGCGTTCGGCCCGCACGGCGACGTTCTGACCACGCCGCACCTGCCGGACCGGGAGGCGGGCGAGAAGGTGATGTGGGCGCGCGCCCGGTCGTTGATCGCCGAGCACGCCGGCGACCGCGTCACCCGCAGGCTCAACGTCAGCGTGCTCGCCGCCGCGGTCTACGCCGGGCTGGCCCTGTTCATCTGAGCCTGGCCACGGCCTGGAGCAGGCGGTCCACATCGGACTCGTCGGTGTACGGCCCGATGCCCGCCCGCACGGCGCCCTTGTCGCCCAGACCGAGCCACCGCGAGCACTCCAGCGCGTAGAAGTGGCCCGCGGGCGCGTTCACGCCCTCGGCTCCGAGCCGGCGGTACACCTCGGCCGGGTCCAGGCCGTCGACGGAGAACAGCACGGTCGGCGTGCGCGAGGACGCCTTGCTGTAGATCCGGACGCCGAGCTCGCGCAACCCGTGTTCCATCTTCTCGCGGAGTTCGAGCTCGTACTCCTCCAGGCCTTCCAACGACCGCATGAACTCGACGGCAGCGGTCGTTCCGGCCAGCAGCTCGTACGGCAGCGTGCCCAGCTCGAACCGCTCCGGCACGGCGTTCGTCGACGGCAGCAGCTTGTCCGGCCGCAACGTCTCCAGCAGCTCCGGCGCGGCGGCCAGCACCCCGAGGTGCGGGCCGAGGAACTTGTACGGCGAGCACACGAAGAAGTCGGCGTCCAACGCCTCGACGTCGACCGGCACGTGCGGTGTGTAGTGCACGCCGTCGACGTAGACGAACGCCGCCATCTCGTGCGCCGCACGGGCGATCTCGGCGACGTCCGGGCGCGTGCCGAGCAGGTTCGACGCGGCCGTGATCGCGACGACGCGGGTGCGGTCGGACAGCAGCTTCGTCACGGCCTCGACGGGCAGCTCGCCGGTCGTGCGGTCGAACGGCGCCCAGCGCACCGTGGCGCGGGCGGCCTCGGCGGCCTGCACCCACGGCCGGATGTTCGCGTCGTGGTCGATCCTGGTCACGATGATCTCGTCGCCCGGCCGCCAGTTCTTCGACAGCGTGCGGGCGAAGTCGTAGGTCAGCTGGGTCATGCTGCGCCCGAACACGATGCTGCCGGCGTTGAGGAACTCCGCCATCGTGCGCCGTGCGGTCCGCACGATCTCCTCAGATCGGCGTTCGGAGGCAGTGACGCTGCCGCGGTTGGAGACCGCCGAGGTCAGCGTGTCCCTGACCGCGTCCGCGACGACGTCGGGCACCTGCGCGCCGCCGGGGCCGTCGAAGTGCGCGGCACCCTCGCGCAACGCGGGGAAGTGGGCGCGGACCGCTGCGACGTCGTAGGCCATGCCCTCATGGTGCTTCAGCACCCACGAATCGGGAAAGGATCAACCGTAGGGTCATCACCTGTTCGGTCGCGTCGAAGTCGGGGTCGATCAGCCTGCCGAACAGGCCGTCGACCAGCGCCTGCACCCAGGTCGCGGCGTTCGTCGCGCTCACCGGGAGGCTGATCTGGCTCGCGTCGTGCGCCTGCTGGAGCAACGTCGCCAGCTCGTCGCGCACGGTCTGCTCGTTGCGGCCGACCAGGTCCCACAGCTCCTGGTCGCGGCTCGCCTGCGCGACGACCTCCAGCACCAGGCCCGCCACCGCCCGGTCGAGCGCCGGCTCGCAGAGGTGGCCGACCACCAGCCCGACGCCGTCCCACGGGCTCAGCTCGCGGGCCTTCGCGAACATGGCCGCGTTGTCCTCGGCGTCCTGCACGAAGATCTCGCGGAAGATCGCCCGCTTGGTGGGGAAGTAGTGGAAGAGGCTGCCGGTGCTGATGTCCGCGGCCCTGCAGATCTCCGCGACGGTCGTGCGCTCGAAGCCCTTCTGGGCGAACAGACCCGCCGCGGTGTCGGTGATGTGCCGCTTCTTCTCCGCGTGCTTGACCGGGTCTACCGTTCGCACCTGTAGTACTGCCTCTTCTTCTCGTCCCGCACGGAGACGCCGCGTTTGCGGATCTCCCGCGCCAATTCTGCGGCCTCCGCGTTCTCGTACTTCGCGATGGCCTTCCGGCGGGCCGTGAACAGCGCGTTCACGTCCGACGGCAGCTCCGGCGCGTGCTCGACCCACATCCGGAAGTCCTGCGCGAACGGGTCCTCGGCGCGCCACCGGTAGCCCTGCTCGGTGAACGCCCGTTCGAGCTTCGCCCTGCTCAGGTCCGAGGTCTCACGGGCCAGTTCGGTGCCGTTGGGCGCGAGCAGCACGAGCTGCTTGCCGTCCGCGAACGCCGACTCGACCTCGTCGCGGCCGAAGCCGAACGTCCTGTCGTCCTTGTGCAGCGTGATCCGCGCGTGGTCGACCTCGACCGACAGCATCTCGCTGGCCCAGAACAGCGCGAACACGAAGCCCGCGACCGCACCGATCGCGAGGGCGGCGAGCGTGACCCACGGCTCCGGCACGTCCGTGGCCAGCTCGAACACACCTTGGAACGGGAACCACTTCAGCGTCGTGATCCACCCGGCCGCCAGCTTGAGCCCCCACACCGCGGCGGCGCCGGCGACCGGGCACGCGACCCAGATGCCGTACCGGACCGCCGCGGTCTCCTGCACAGTCGTCATGCGCCCAATACTAGACCGAGCGCTCGGTTTATTCTGGGTTACGGCAGGTAGAAGGTCAGCAGATCGCTCGTGACCGGCGGAAACAGCCTGGTCATCAGCTCGGCCTTCGGTCCGGGGTAGACGTCGGAGAAGATCCGGCGCAGGCCGTCGATGCCGTGCGGGCCGAACAGCAGCGGTGCCAGCAGGTCGGGGGCGATTCCCGCGCCTCCCACCGAGCCGGGGCCGAGCAGCGTGCCACCCCACTCGTACGGGCCGACCCGCTCGCCGTCCCAGTGGAAGCGGACGTGCGTGCGGTAGAAGCCGAGCACCACGTCGGTGGGTTCGTGGCCCCGCAGGCGCTGGGTGAAGACCGGCCGCAGGTGTTCGAGAAGCCTCGGGACGTCCGGGATGCGCACCATGTACTGGTCCAGATCCGCGGCGCGGTCCGCCAGGTGCGCCTCCAGCAGCGGGTGGCGTTCGCCGACCTGGGCCGGGTTCACCAGTGCCACCAACGCCCTGACCGCGTCGTCGTCCACACCGGCGATCTCGCCGAGGCCGACGTCGCCCTCTTCCTCCGGCGTGCTGCGGCCGGTGGCGACCGGCACGCCGTCGCGCTCGACGACCCACGTGACCGAGCCGGTGCGGCGCAGGAGCCAGCGCCAACACGGCGTGGTGTGGCCCATCCGCAGGTCCGCGCCGCGCTGGGCGTCGTCCTGCAGGCGTGCCAGCACGGGGACGTCGGCGTCGGTCGCCCGCCGGATGGTGTGTCCCGCAACGGCTTGCGGGGTCGTGACCAGCTTGCGGGTCTGCTTGACCGGGATCGAGTAGGCGTAGCCGAACTGGCGGTAGAAGTACGGCACGCCCATCACGAACTGGAGCAGGTGGCCGCGTTCGGCCGACCTGTCGTTCGCCCAGTCCATGAGCTGCCGCACCAGGCCTCTGCCCTCGTACTCGGCGTCGGTGGCGACCTGCTCGATCTGGCCGGCGGGGATGTCGAGACCCGCGAGCGTCACCGTCTCGTCCATCAGGGTGAGGGTGGAGACGATCCGGTCGCCGTCGGCCGCGACCCCGACCCAGTCGCAGCCCGCGTCCGGGTCGGTCATCAGCAGGCGGGCGTCGACGCCGTCACTCGGGTCGAGACGGGAGACGATCAGCTTCTCGACCTGGTCCAGGTCTTCCGGGCGCGAGGTGCGAATGTCCACGGCCGGAGTGTTTCCAGGACGGTGGTTGTCCGCAAACGGATTTACCGTCGTCCGCATGGACTGGAACAAGCAGTTGACGGACCAGCTCGAGTTCCACTGGAACATCGCGGCGCGGCCGCGGCTCGAAGGCCTGACGGACGCGGAGTACCTCTGGGAGCCCGTGGCCGACACGTGGACCGTCCGGGAGAACTCGATCGACTGGCAGTACCCGCCGCCTTCCCCTGCGCCGGTCACCACGATCGCCTGGCGGTTGGCGCACGTCACCGTCGGTGTGTTCGCCCAGCGGTCCGCGTCGCACTTCGGTGGTCCGCCGGCCGACTACGCGACCTGGCCGTTCGCCCTGAGTGCCGACGAGGCCCTGAAGCAGCTGGACGACGCGTACGAGACGTGGATGGCCGGCGCGCGCACGGCGGACCTCTCGAAGGCGGTCGGTCCGGCGGAGGGACCGTTCGCGGCGGAGCCGATGGCCACCCTGGTGCTGCACATCAACCGCGAGGTGATCCACCACCTCGCGGAGGTCGCCCTGCTCCGCGACCTCTACCTCAGGGAGAGTTAGTTTCCAGAAAGTGCCTACTTTCTAGAAGTTGGCGCTAACTGCAAGATGGTCCCATCGCGAACTTCGAGAGGGATCATCATGCGAGTCATCACGCAGAAGACCGTCGGCGACCCGTCCGTGCTGGAGGTCGCCGAGGTCGCGACGCCCGTGGCCGGACCGGGTGAGGTGCTGGTCGAGGTGGGTGCGGCGGGCGTGAACCCGGTCGACACCTACGTCCGCGGCGGCGGGTTCCCCGCGCTCGGCGAGCCGCCGTTCACGCTGGGCTGGGACGTCGCGGGCACGGTCGTGCACGACGGCGAGGGGTTCGCCGCGGGCGACGAGGTCTTCGGGCTGCTGGACTTCCCCGGCACGGGTGGCGGCTACGCCGAGTACGCCGTTCTCAAGGCCTCCAGCCTGGTGAAACGGCCGTCCTGGCTGACCGTCGAGCAGGCAGGCGCGGTCCCGATGGCGGCGCTGACGGCGTGGCAGGCGCTCGTCGGCCGCGGTGGGGTCACCGCCGGTCAGCGCGTGCTGGTCCACGCCGCCGCCGGTGGTGTCGGGCACTTCGCCGTGCAGATCGCCAAGGCGCGCGGTGCGCACGTGATCGGCACGGCCTCGGCGGCCAAGCACGACTTCCTGCGCTCGCTGGGTGTCGATGAAGTGATCGACTACCGCCACCAGGACTTCACCGAGATCGAGCCGGTCGACGTCGTGCTGGACACCATCGGCGGCGAGTACGCGGAGCGTTCCGCGCGTGTCATCAAGCAGGGTGGTGTGCTCGTGTCGATCATTCCCGGCAACCCGGCTTTTGACGTTGACCGAGCTTCCGCGCTCGGAATCCGGTTCGAGCTGGTGCTGTCCGTGGTCGCGTCCGGCGCGGACCTCGCGGCGTTGCCGCAGCTCAAGGTGCAGATCGACCACGCGGTGCCGCTCGCGGACGTCGCGAAGGCGCACGAGCTCGTCGCGTCCGGCCGCACCACGGGCAAGGTCGTCCTGGTGCCGTGACCCCTCGTTAACCATTCGTTGACCATGTACACCGATCGTGTGCGAAACATCCACTCGATCGGGGAGTGCTCATGGCACGGTGGAGTCCACTTGCGTTAGTTGTCGCTCTGTTGGCGGTGGTCGGCCTGTACGGGCCGACCACCGCTGTTGCAGCAGCTCCGCTCACTGTCGCCCAGGCGATCAGTCAGCAGAACGGGTCGGCGGCGACGGTCCGCGGTTACGTCGTCGGTCAGCCCACGGCTACGACGACCGTCATACGTTCGGGTTATCCGAACGACTACGCGCTCGCACTGGCGGACGCGGCGTCCACGACCAGCACGTCGAACATGGTCTACGTGCAGATCCCGTCGTCGTTCCGCTCGGCGTGGGGCATGAAGTCGAACCCGTCGCTGCTGGGCAAGCAGATCGACGTGACGGGCTCCTTGGGCGCGTACTTCTCGCACGCCGGTCTGACCTCGTCCACGGCGTTCGCGTTTGCCGGCACCACGCCACCCATCACCACGACGACGACCTCGCCTCCACCCGGTGGTGGTGACGACTACTACGCGGCGGCCAACGGCAAGACCGGCGCGGCGTTGAAGTCGGCCCTGAACGGCATCATCCGCAACCAGACCAAGCTGAGCTACGACCAGGTCTGGGATGCGCTGACGGCCACGGACCAGGACCCGGCCAACGCGAACAACGTCAAGCTGCTCTACAGCGGCATCTCACTGCCGAAGACCTCGAACGGTGGCGGCGGCGACCAGTGGAACCGCGAACACGTCTGGGCCAAGTCGCACGGTGACTTCGGCACGGCCACCGGTCCCGGCACCGACGTCCACCACCTGCGGCCCGAGGACGTCTCGGTCAACGCCGCCCGCGGCAACCTGGACTTCGACAACGGCGGCTCGCCCGTCAACCAGGCGCCGGGCAGCCTCGCCGACGGTGACTCGTTCGAGCCGCGTGACGCGGTGAAGGGCGACGTCGCGCGCATGATCTTCTACATGGCCGTGCGCTACGAGGGCAACGACGGCTACGTGAACCTGGAGATCAACAACTCGGTGTCCAACGGCTCGCAGCCCTACATCGGCAAGCTCTCGGTCCTCAAGCAGTGGAGCCAGCAGGACCCGCCGGACGCGTTCGAGCGCAACCGCAACCAGGTGATCTTCGACCGGTTCCAGCACAACCGGAACCCGTTCATCGACCACCCGGAGTGGGTCGCCTCTATCTGGCCGTGAGTCGGTCGAGGAAGGGGCGTTGCGCGGAGACGATCTTCGCGCTCGCCTCTTCCACGCCGAACCACTGCACGCGGTCGACCTCGGGGAACGTCTTGCGCTGCCCCGACTTCGGCGGCCACTCCATCTCGAACGTGCCGGGCGTGACGGCCTCCGGGTCGAGGTCGCCTTCGAGCGCCCAGACCGTGATGACCTTGCCCGACCCCTTGGCCTCGCCGAGCTCGATGAGCTCGCCCTCGGGCACCGGCAGCCCGAGCTCCTCCTCGAACTCGCGGCGCGCGGCCTGTTCCGGCGTCTCGTCCTCGGTGTACTCGCCCTTCGGCACGGACCACGCGCCGGCGTCCTTGCGGGCCCAGAACGGGCCGCCCATGTGCCCCAGCAGCACCTCGAGCTGGGTGGTTCGTCTGAAGAGCAGGATCCCGGCAGACCGTTTCATACTGTCCAGCATGGCGGACTGGGTCCTGCACGTGGACCTCGACCAGTTCATCGCGGCGGTCGAGGTGCTGCGCGACCCGTCGTTGCGCGGCAAGCCCGTGGTCGTGGGCGGCAACGGCGACCCGACCGAACGCGCGGTCGTGGCCACGGCGTCCTACGAGGCGCGCGAGTTCGGCGTGCGCTCGGGCCTGCCGCTGCGGACCGCGTTCAAGAAGCTCCCGGACGCCGTCTACCTGCCCGTCGACCACGCGCTGTACGAGGCGGCGTCGGCGGACGTGATGGCCGTGCTGCGCTCGTTCCCCGTGGTCGTCGAGGTGATGGGCTGGGACGAGGCGTTCGTCGGCGTGTCGGTGGACGATCCCTTCGCGTTCGCGCGGTCGGTGCAGGCGGAGGTGCTGTCGGCCACCGGCCTGCACTGCTCGGTCGGCATCGGCGACAACAAGCTGCGCGCCAAGATCGCGACCGAGTTCGGCAAGCCCGCCGGCGTCTTCCAGCTCACGCGGGACAACTGGGTCGAGGTGATGGGGCACCGGCCGACGTCCGCGCTGTGGGGCATCGGGTCGAAGACCGAGAAGAAGCTCGCCGAGCTGGGCCTCGTGACCGTGACCGACCTGGCGTCCGCGTCCGCCGACGTGCTGGCCGCGCGCTTCGGCCCGCGGATGGGCCCGTACTTCCGTTCTGTCGCTCTCGGCGCGGGGGACACGGTCGTCAGCGCGACGCCGTGGGTCGTGAAGTCCCGCTCGCACGAGAAGACGTTCCAGCAGGACCTCGCGTCGCTGGAGGACATCCGCCGCGAGGTCGTGGCGCTGGCCCACCAGGTGGCTCTGGACGTCGTGGCCGAGGGACGCCCGGCCGTGCGCGTGGGCGTGAAGGTGCGGTTCGTACCGTTCTTCACGAAGGTGCGCCTGATGAAGCTGCCTGCGCCGACGTCCTCCGCCGACGACCTGGCGGCCGCGGCCCTGGTCGTGCTGGACCGCTTCGAACACGGCCGGGCCGTACGTCTTCTTGGAGTACGCGCGGAATTCTCTGACGATTCTGTCGAACCGAAGGCTTCTTCTTCGACGTATCTGTAAGTAGAGGATTCACCGCTAGGAGAAGAAGATGACCGACTCATCGCTGACACACCGCGACCGCGCCGTTCTCAGAGCAGTGGCCGACGGCCGTTGTGAGATCGCCGGAAGTTCGCTGCTCGTCGACGGCCTGTGCTGCGCCGACCAGTTCGTCGGCCTGCGCCTGCGCACTGCGGGCCTGATCAGCACCCGTCCCGGCCCCGCGGCACTGACCACGGCGGGCTACGAGATCCTCGCAGCCTGACGCTTGCGGAAAACCGACATCAGGTACTTGTTCGAGAACCGATAGCCACCGTCTGGGGTTCGGAACGGTTCAACGGCGGCCCTGATTTTTTCCACGACTTTCTCCTCCCCCTCGTTCTCGATGATGCGCTGATAGCTGCCCACGCTCAGGAAGCTGCGCAGCATCGTGGCCTCGTCGGCGTGAACCTGGGGAATGTCGATCGTGAGTTCTTCGTCCGGCTCGGGCAGCCGCGCACCCCGGCGCCCGCCAAGCCCGCGCACGACCCGGCCGACCGTGAGCAGATCGCTCTTCTGTTCGGGATGCCACTGGCACACGACCACGTGGTCCCTGCTGACCCGCACGGCCTCCGCGAACGCCTCGTCGGGGTCGTCGGCGAAGAACAGCGCGTTGAACGCCGTCACGACGTCGAAGGTGCCGTCCTGCCAGGGCAACGGTCCCAGCGGCAGCTCGTGGAACTCGGCGCTGCTCGCCTTCCTCGCCACCGCGATCATGGCCGCCGAGATGTCGATCCCGGTGGCCTTCGCACCTGCTTCCGTTGCGAGGGCGCAGAACTCACCACTGCCGCACGCCAGGTCGAGCACCGTCGTGCCTCGGGTGATCCCAGTGCGTTCGATCGCGGCCTGCCAGGCGGGCAGGGACATCGTCGCGCCGAGCACCGCCCGTTCGGCGGCCTTGCGCCCCCACAACTCGCCTTCGCTCATGGCTGCGACCCTAATCCGTTGGCGGGCCCGTGGATCATGGCAGGCATGGGTGTACTGGCGCGGGTGCTGCGGTCGGTGGGCGGCGAGGAGGTGCTGGACCGGCTAGCGGGCCTGTCCGGCAGCGACCTGACGAGCTTCCTGCTCGCGTTGACGCGGCGACGCGCCCAGGCGTTGTCCGGGCCGGATGTGCTGCGGCAGTACCGCTCCGACCGTTTCGTGGCACCTTCCGCGGTGCCGTTCTTGACGTTGCGCGCGGCCGAGGACCGCCTGCTGGCAGCGCTACCGCCGTCGTTCTCCGTGCTGGGCCTCGCTCCCGTAGCGCCCCTCGGCACGTGTTCCGCCGTTGCTCTGATGGACCAGAACAACGTCGTGTCGACCGTGCGCGGCACCGAGGTCGCGGCAGACCCGACGAACGCGCTGGCGCTGGAAGCCGCTCTGCTGCGGCAATCCGGCCCGGACGACGTGCGTCTCGCCGCAGTGCAGCGCGTGGTGCGGGCGCAGATGTTCAGCGGTGCCGGTCGTTTCGCGCACTTCTCGCTCTTCGCGGCGGTGTCCGCCGGTCGTGACCGCGGCTCGCTTGCCTTTGAGCGCGAGCACTTCGCTGAGCACGTGGCGTTCCTGCGTTCCGCCTGTGGGGATGTCGAGTTCCGCGTGACGGTGCTGGATCCGCGGTTCGAGGTGGTGCGCGGGGACCTGGCCGCTGACCCTTTGCGGGAGACCGGGTACTACAAGGGCTTGTGTTTCAAGGTGTTCCGCGACGGGGTGGAGATCGGGGACGGCGGGTTCGTCGACTGGACCGCGCGGTTGACAGGTAACCGCAAGGAGCGCCTGCTGATCAGTGGCATCGGGGTCGATCGGTTCGCCACGCTCTGATTCCACGCGATGGGAACAGGTTCTACTAGGCGACCTCTGGCGGTAGATCGATCAACTTTCTGGATCTACGCTCAAGTGTGGCCTTGTCGGGTCGGGGACCTTGCCGGGAGGGCGACCATGGCGGCGGAGCTCATGTGGAAGCGCAGCTCGTACAGCAGTAGCGGTGGTACCACGGATTGTGTTGAGTGCGCTGGCGATGGCCGCGCGCTGTGGCTGAGGGACTCGAAGGACCGCGGTGGTCAGCGGCTCGAGGTCTCCCCGGCCGGCTGGCGCGCGTTCCTCCTCCTCGTTCGTTCGTGATTCAGCCGAACGAGCGACGCCCTCCACTCTGATGGAGTCCGCCGATTTGATCTGCGAGGCTTCTTTCTGCGATCTTTCTCCTTGAAATTGGTCAATTGGTGGTCAACCATTGTGGAGACCCTCCAATTGAGGGCTACCATTCTGCTACCTAGCAGATTGAGGAGAGTCGCAGTGCCCCGCAAGGATAGTCCCGTCGTGCTGCAGAAGCGCCTGCTGGCCGAGTTGAAGCAGACGCGGGACGAGCTCGGCCTCAGTCAACAGACCGTTGCCGATGCCATGGACTGGTCTGTTTCGAAACTGATCAGGATCGAAAAGGGGGAGAACAAGATCTCTGTCACCGACGTGCAGGCGCTCCTCTTCCACTACGGGGTGCGTGACAACGACCGGGTCGCTGAACTGGTGGGGATGACCAGGGCGATCCGGCAGTCGAAGTCGGCCTGGATGGAGAAGTACCGAGGCTCGTTCAGCGAGCAGTTCGCGAAGTTCGTCGAGCTGGAGACCGCTGCCGTCCGCATTCGGCAGAGCCAGCTCAACGTTGTCTCCGGGCTGCTGCAGACGCCGGACTACGCGCACGCGCTGGTCAAGAGCTACGGCAACCCGGACACCGTCGTCGAACGAGGTGTGGAGATCAGGATGCACCGCCAGGCGGTGCTGGACCCGGACGGTCCCGACATCTCCATCATCCTCGACGAGTCCGTGCTGCACCGCGTCATCGGCAACGAGGGCGTGCTGCGCCGGCAGTTGCTGCGGATCAGGGAGGTCGCGGCGCTGGACCACGTGGCCGTCCAGATCCTGCCGTTCGCCGCGGGCATCCACCCGGCGATGAAGGGGTCGTTCTCGATCCTGGAGTTCTCCGAGGGGGAGGAGGACTTCGCTCTGCTGCTCGAACATCCCGGCCGCGACGAGCTGATGACGTCCGGTCCGGAGCTCAAGGAGTTCCTGAACTACTTCATCCAGCTGGAGGACTTCGCGCTTCCGGCAGAGGAGACGTCCAAGGTGATCGACCGACGACTCAAGGAGCTAGGAGGCGCCTGAACCGCAATGGCCGGGCGGGTGGCTGCGCCAACAGCCACCCGTCCGATGGCACACCACAACCGA
This sequence comes from Lentzea sp. NPDC058436, assembly GCF_042721515.1. Lineage (NCBI taxonomy): Bacteria > Bacillati > Actinomycetota > Actinomycetes > Pseudonocardiales > Pseudonocardiaceae > Lentzea > Lentzea sp. NPDC058436. Next base: position 68,611 of record NZ_JBHXLF010000023.1, on the reverse strand, counting down.
ACCCCAGTCCAATGAGGCGAGGCGATGTCGCCGTAGGCAAGCCTATGACGTTCGTGCCCAGATGAGTGCCGCCATCCAGGTCCCGTTCGGGTGATGTCCTCGCCGCACCGGTCTTCGACCGGGGCGCGACCATGCCCGCAGGAGGCGCACCATGAGCAATGACACCAGAACTCGCACCCACCCCCTCGTAGCTCATCACGGGAGAGGTCGCTGCGATGGCCATATTCGTTAGCTACAGCAGTAGCGATGGAGGCCCGGCCGCGTCCGCGGTGGTGGGAGCGTTGCGTGCCCGCGGGTTCGACGTGGTCTGGGACGGCGATCTGCCGGACGTCCGCCCACTGTCCATTCCGGCCTGGATGGAGACCTCCGTCCGGGACTGCGTGGTCGTGGTGATCGTGTCGGACGACTACGTCAAAGCGTTGGAGTCCAACGGCTTCATGGAGCGCAGGGGAGTGCGCTACGAGGCGGGGCTGGTGCGGCAGAAGATCTACCACCATCGCGGTGCCAACGGCGTCGCGGTGGTGCCGGTGGTGCCGCCGGACGCCGACGCGAACGCGCTGCCGGCCGTCCTGCAGCAGTTGGTGATCCACCGGTTCGACCCCGGCACGTTGGACGGTGCGGAGGAACTGGTGCGCGGCCTGGGCGCGCTCGAGGTGGGGAACGGGGGTGAAGTGATGGTGGTGGAACAAGGTGTGCAGGGGAGCCGTGTGATGCTGGCGGCCCTGGAGGCGCATCCACCGTCGTCGGCGCTGGCCTACCGGCTGGCGCGGGACCTGGTGGAGCAGGGGGAGGGTGATCTTGAGATCGCCAGGGCGTTCGACTCGGTCGTAGGCGTGGCGAAGGCCCACGGTGACGTCGGGCTGGTCAGCCGGCTGTCGCAGGTGTGCCTGAAGACCATGTCGTCGACGTTGCCGTTGAAGGGCGAGGAGTCCCTGATGGCGAAGGTCCTCGTCTCGGGGAAGGCGTGGCACCTGTTGCGGGAGCACCGTTTCAGCCAGGCGGCGTCGGTGGCCGAGGAGGGGACGCAGATCGCGCACAAGTACCGCGACCTGTTCACGGCCGCCCGCGGTCAGCGCGTGCACGCACGGGTCTACCTGCACATGGCGATGGAGGCGCTGCCGTACGACCGCGACTTCTACCTGCGCAGAGGTGAGCACCTGCTGATCCTCGCGACGGCGCAGTTCCGTTCCCTGTGCGGGCAGACCAGCGAGGAGGTCGGGGTGTGCGCCTCGCTGCACGCGGAGAAGCAGTTGCTGCTGTACGAGATGACGGGCGACCGGGACCACCTGGCGACCGCGTGGGAGAGCGCGGGAGTGGCCGAGGGCCTGCTGACGCCGGGCACCGAGCGGTACCACTGGGTCAGCGTCCTGCTGGCGCGGCTCTGCCTCACGGCGCGGAAGTACAACGAGGGAAAGGAGTTCGTCTCCGGCGTCATCGACACCGCGGACTACCCCGAGGTGGTCGCCAGGTCCCGGCAGGTCCGAGCCGACCTGCTCCTGGCCACCCGCGAGAAGTCCGAGGCGTTGCGGGACCTCCTCGACGCCGAGAAGCAGTTCCGCGGCCTCGGCTGCGACTACGCGGCGGCCACCTGCTGGTGGTCGATCGCGAGGATCGACTCGACGAAGCTCGTCGGCTTCCGCCTGAGCACCGCCGACGTGCTGCGGCTGGAGGACCTCGCGCCGGACCCGCGTGAGCGGCGGCTGGCCGTGCTCGAGCACGAACGGCGCGCGGCGAGACGACCCAACCGGCGGTGCGTGCCGGACTGGGCCTGTCTCGTCGACCGCGTGCAGCACGTCTGAGCGGTGGGCGCGGCCGTTGTGCGACGGCCGCGCCTCAGCCCTCGGCGTAGCGGTCACCTTCTCCGACTGGGCCGAGATGTGGCGTGACATGTCGTCCGAGAAACGCCGAACGGGTGACGAGGTTGATCAGCGTTCCCTCGTGCTGCTATCTCTCCGGCTGAAGCTGTCTATTGGTTGACAACACTGTTCGACGCGTCGGCTGCACGTAGCTCCATCCACCGGCGTTGTCGGCCGACGGAGCCCCGACCACACGACGCGCGGGGATGTCGCTGATGACCCGTAACCGGAGGCACACCGTGCTCGATGCTGATCCACCCAGTTCCCCGGCTCTGGACCTGATACGCCCTGAGCCTGTCGGTCCGCCGTTGTTCGTCAGCTACAGCACGAGCGATGGAGGGTTTCGGAACGGGCAGTGTTGGTCGTCGCGTCGCCGGACTACGTGAAGGCACTGGGATCCGACGATGTGACGGACCATCTCGGTGTCCGCTACGAAGCCGGTCTCGTGCGTCAGAAGATCTACGACCACTCCGGAGCCGACGGATGCACCGTTCTGCCGATCGTGCCGCCAGGAACCGACCTGAAGACGTTGTCACTCCTGCTGCGCTCACTGGTGATCCACCGGTTCGACCCGCACACTCTCAGCGGCGTCGAGGAACTCGTCCAGAGCCTTCGCCACTAGCTGTGACGACTGAGCGGTCCTCGTGGCGAGCCGTACCCGAGTTGTACTTGCTCGCCACGGGACAAGGCGTCCGCGAGGGTCAGCCCTGGGCGTAGCGCTGGGCCAGTTCCCGTTCCCTGTCCTCCGGCCACGGGCAGCGGATCTCGCCCTGCGTGGCCGCGAAGAACAGTTCCATGTGGACGTGCCACGCGGCGAGCGCTTCGGGGCCGTGGGCGTTCTCCTGCACGAGCGTGACCGTGGTGCCCTGCAACGGCACGTGCTCGAACTCCCAGCGCACCTTGCCCTTCGGCTCGCCGTCCTGGAGCCACTCGTACTCCAGCAGGGCCGGTGCCTCGGACCTCGTGACCTCACCCGGCGTGATGCCGGGATGCGCGGCACGGGCCGGCACGCCGGAGTCGCCCTCGGTGAGGAGCTTCCAGACGTCGTCCAGCGGCGTCCACACCAGGTCGCGTTCGAAGCGCACGCCGCCGGGTTCGTCGGTGCCCTCGTCCAGGCCGAAGTGCCGGACGTAGTGCTCGATGCGCGACAGCCATTCCGTCGGTGGCTCGAACTTCGTGCCGTCGGCGTGGGCGATCAGCGCGTCCAGGCAGGTGGTCCAGCCGGGGGCGTCGCGGCCCACGGAGAGCTTGTTCGTGACGACGGCGGTGAAGACCAGCACGCAACCGTCCTCGCGCGGGAGGATCTCGAAGCGGAGCACGTCGTTGAGCCAGCGGAAGGCGAAGACCTTGGGCGGATCGGACTCGATCAGTTCGCCCTCGCCGCCGTCCGCGTCCACCGGCGCCTCGTCCGGGAACGTGAAGCGCATCTTCTGGCCGTCGATCTCGACCTCGGCCGGGAACCAGTGCTTCATCTCGGCGGGATCGGTGACGACCCGCCAGACCTTCTCCGGCGAGTGCCGCAGCACGCGTTCGAAGCGCAGCACGGGCTTGCCCTCGATCATCCGCAGTTCGGCGTCCACGGGTTCAGTCCCCTTCGATCTCGTCGAGTCGTCGTTCCAGTGCGTCGAGGCTCTTCTCCCACATCGTGCGGTAGGGCGCGAGCCAGGCGTCGATCTCCGCCAGCGGTCCCGGTGACACGCGGTACCAGCGCTTCTGGGCGTCGGTGCGCACCTCGACCAGTCCTGCTTGGCGCAACACCTTGAGGTGTTTCGAGACGGTCGGCTGGGCGAGCGTCAGCCGGTCGACGAGGTCGCCGACTGGCCGCTCGCGTTCCCGCAGCAGGTCGAGGATCTCCCGGCGACTCGGATCAGCCAGCACCGCGAAGGTAGATGCCATGACGGCAATATAGCTCGATCGGCATATGTCCGCTACATGGGAAACGCGTTGGGCGCCGGCCGGGTGCCGGTTAGCGTGCGGATCATGCAGCTTCCCGTGGCCAGTTCCCCGGTGCGCGACCTGCTCGCGCTGACCTCCCGCCCCGAGGTGATCTCGTTCGCCGGCGGCCTGCCCGCCCCCGAACTGTTCGACCTGGAGGGTGTGCGCGCCGCCTACGACCTGGCCCTGCAAGATCCCTCGGTGCTGCAATACGCGCCCACGGAAGGAAATCCGGACCTGCGCGCGCTGGTCTCCGAGCGCCTGACGGGACTGGGACTGCCCACGCCGGACGTCCTGATCACCACGGGCTCCCAGCAGGCGCTGGCTCTCGTGGCCACCGCGATGCTCGGACCGGGCGCCGTCGTGGCGGTCGAGGAACCGACGTACCTGGCCGCGCTGCAGTGCTTCCGCATGACCGGCGCCCGCATCGTGCCCGTCGCGAGCGACGCCGACGGCCTGGTCCCGTCGTCGCTGCGGTCGGTGGTGGCCGCGGAGAAGCCCGACCTGCTCTACCTGGTGCCGACGTTCGCCAATCCCACCGGCCGCACCCTCTCCGCCTCGCGCCGCGTCGAGATCGCGGAGATCGCCGCGACTCACGGCCTGTGGATCGTGGAGGACGACCCCTACGGCGAACTCCGCTACCGCGGCACCCCTGTCCCGTCGCTCGCGTCCCTCAGTGACAGGACCATCTACCTGGGCAGCTTCTCCAAGATCGGCGCGCCAGGCATGCGCCTGGGCTGGCTGCGAGCCCCGGCGGACCTGCTGCGGGGACTGACGATCGTGAAGCAGGCCGCTGACCTCCACACGTCCACAGTGGACCAGGCTGCCGCCGCGAACTACCTGGCGCACAACGACCTCGACGCCCACATCGCCCGCCTGCGCGTCGAGTACGGCGCCCGCCGCGACGCGATGATCGCCGCGCTGCCCGCCACCGTGCCGTCGGGCACGACGTGGAGCGACCCGGACGGCGGGATGTTCGTGTGGCTGCGGCTGCCCGGTTCCGCGGACAGCGCCGAGCTGCTCAAGGAGGCGTTGCGGCACGACGTGGCGTTTGTGCCCGGTGCGGCTTTCTTCGCGACCACGCCGGACCACGCGACGTTCCGGATGTCGTTCACCACCAACGCGGTGGAGGAGATCCGCGAGGGCATGGCCCGCCTCGCCAAGGTGCTGCTGTGAGCTTGCTGGACGACGAGACGTTGTGGAGCTCGTCGGTCGTCGCGAACTGCGAGATGAACTGCGAGCGCGGCCTGGCGCGCGGTGGGTGGACCTGGTGGACCACCACGTGCCGCCGCGTCCGGCTGCTGGTCCGCGCCGACGGCACCCCGCTCGGCCGCGTGCTGACGAAAGCGTTGCGCGACAACGGATTCAACTACGACAGCCGCAGGCGTCTCGTCAGCTGGGAAGGAGACGCGCTGCCGCGGTTGCCCTTCGCGTATCTGGGCGCCGACGACCGGGTCGGCCCGAACTACACGGGCCAGCCCGCGGTCCACTCGTGCTACGAGCCGCTGTGACGCCCGGAGGTCGATCCCGCCGGCCCGTCAGCTGAAGAGCTCCAGCGCGTCCTGGTGGTACTCGCACCGCCCGCCGCCTGTCGCGACCGTGCAGGGCGTGCCCTTCTTCGTGACGGCACCGCACTGCAACGCCGGGTCGTGCACGTGACACAGGCCGTTGGCACCCGCCGTGATGGGGCAAGGCGTGCCCTTCTTCGTCGGCGCGCCGCACGGTTCGCCGCTGAGCTCGCGCGGCTGCTTGGGCTTGACCGCCTTCTTCGGCTTCGAGCCGGGTTGTTCCGCCTTCCGCCCCGTCACCTCCTCGACCCCGCGCACGGCGAGGCGGTCGGCGCGCTCGTTCTCCGGGTGGCCCGCGTGGCCCTTGACCCAGTGCCACTCCACCTCGTGCCGGTCGGCTGCTTCTTCGAGGCGGCGCCACAGGTCGGAGTTCTTGACCGGCTCACGGGCCTTGGTGAGCCAGCCGTTCGTCTTCCAGCCGTGCACCCACGAGGTGATGCCGTTACGGACGTAGGTGCTGTCCGTGTAGAGCTTCACGGTGGACGGGCGCGTGAGGCTCTCCAACGCCACGATGGGCGCCATCAGTTCCATGCGGTTGTTCGTCGTCGGGCCGATGTCACCGCCGTACATGTCCTTCTCATGCTCGCCGTAGCGCAGCACGGCACCCCAGCCACCCGGACCGGGATTGGGGCTGCACGCACCGTCGGTGTAGATCTCGACCTCCATGCGTCATGAGGCTACCGACGAGGTCCGACAGCCCTGCGTTGACGGTTGTTGGCGATGATCTGGCGGAACATCTCGACGAGCGCCGGCGCGTTGATCGGCTGGTCGCGGTACACGGAGATCATGCGCGCGGTCTTGTTGCCGTGGCCGCTCGTGATGATGCCGTGCGGGTCCGGCACGGCCGCCTTGTCGTAGAGCATCACGTTCACGTGGTCCTTGGTGCCGAGCAACGCGCAGACGTTGCCGTCGAGCACGAAGTACGGCCGGTTGGTGAACTTGATCGTCTCCTCGACGTCCGGATCGGCCTCGTGCACGAGCCTGCGCACCTCGCGGCAGATGTCCTGCTGCCACTCCGGCAGCCCGGCGATGTAGTCGTCGATACGTGTGTCCATAGCCCTATGTCGCAGCCTCTCGCCGTTTCTCGACATCATGCCCGTGAAGAAAGACGCGGACGCCCGCCGCGATGTCGTCGTCGTCCGGACGCGTGCCGCTGATGGAGGGATCACCGGTCATCGTGAGCAGCATCAGGTGCACGGCCGCGCGTGCCGGGTCCTGGAAGCCGAGCTTGCCGAGTTCGTCCGCGAGCGCCTTCACCACCTTGCGCGGCCCGGTCTCCTGCCACGCCTCGATCGCCTCGGCAGGGATGTGCGTGAGCTCGGCGTTGATCTGCCGGACGAGCGCGAAGTGCGTGGCGTGACCGCGTTCGGCGCTCATGGCCCTGCCGAACGCCGTCAGGTCCTTCTCCAGGTTCGTGACCTTGTGGAAGTACCGCTCGATGATCGCGATCTGGTCCCGCGCCGCCTCGTCCGCGCTGGCCTGGATGACGTTGCGGAAGAGGTCGGCCTTGTCCGCGAAGTGGTTGTACAGCGTGCGCGTCGACACCTCCGCCTCCTTCGCGATGGCGTCGATGCTCGCCCGCGAATAGCCGTCGCGTGAGAACACGTCCAACGCCCCGCGCAGGATCGCCTGCCGCTTGTCCGGTCGCATCGGACCAGCTTAGTACAACGGCCGTTGCACTAAGTACTACGGTCGTTGTACTTTGGCGTTCATGCGCATCGCAGTGATCTTGGGAAGCACCCGCCCCGGCCGCCGTTCCGAGGCGGTGGGTCAGTGGGTCGTGGACGTCGCGAACGCCCGGACCGACGCGTCGTTCGAGCTCATCGACCTGGCGGAGGTGAACCTGCCGTTCCTCGACGAGCCCGTTCCCGCCATCGTCGGCGAATACGCCCACGCCCACACGCGAGAGTGGGCGGCACGCATCGCGCCGTACGACGGCTTCGTGTTCATCACGCCCGAGTACAACCACTCGTTCCCGGCCGTGCTGAAGAACGCGCTCGACTACCTCTACGCGGAGTGGAACGACAAGGCGGCCGGCTTCGTGTCGTTGGGTGGCCACGGCGGCCTGCGCGCCGTGGAGCACCTACGGCTGGTGCTGGCGGAACTGAAGGTCGCCACCGTGCGCTCTCAGGTCGCGTTCGCGCGCGGTGACCTGCAGGACGGGTTGCGGCAGGACGAGGAGCTCAACGCCATGCTCGACGAGCTGGTGGCGTGGGCGTCGGCGCTGCGGTCGGTGCGCGCGGTGGCCGCCTAGTTGAGGCGGTCGGGTTCGTCGCGGATCGGCGGGACGACCTCCATGACGTGTCTGAGCACGTCGATCGGCAGGTCGGCTCCGAAGACCGGCATGTACTCGCTGTAGATCTCCACGGCGCTCCCGTCCTCCGCGTAGAGGTCGGGGTGCGGGCCGAGGTTGAAGAACGTCATGCCGTCGCGGTGGTGCACCACTTCGACCTGGGTGTCGGGCGGGAACCGGACCAGCACGGTGTTGCCCGGGAGGAGCGTGTACTGGTTGGCCCACGGCTCGAAGCACAACCAGAGCGACTGCTGTTCCGCACGCACGAGGAGGTTCATGGCGGCCAGGGTGCAACCTCCACCGCACTGGAGGTCAACAGCGCCGCGGCCACCAGATCGGCTTCGCGCCCGTGCCGCGCCACGGCCTGCAGCCCGACCGGCAGTCCCTCCGAGTCGAACCCGGCGGGGATGCTGATCGCCGGGTGCCCGCTGAGGTTGAACGCCCAGGTCAACGCCGTGTTGATCCGCGCTCCCGGACCGTCGTGGCCGTGCGGTGGACCGGGCGTCGTGGGGGTGAGCAGCAGGTCGGCGCTCTCGAACAACGAGTCCAGCACGGGATTGCGCCTGCAACGGCCTGCGTACCAGTCGGCCGCGGGATCTTCGAGCCGGAGAGGGACAGGGCGTGGGCGCAGGGGAGCGGCCGCCCGCCAGGCGATCTCCGCCTGCTCGTCGTCGACCGCGGCGAAACCCAGGTCCGTCGACCAGACGGCGGTGGGAGAGCGGGATTCCTCGACGCCGAGGTAGGTCGCGAGCAGCTCGGGGTCGCGGGTCAAGACGCCGACCGCGGCCCGTTCGGTGGAGGTGGTCTTCAGACCGAACACGCCGCACCACGCGGCCGGGACGCGGATCGACCCCGCGCCGTCGACGCCCGTGGCCAGCGGCACGACACCGGACGCCACCGCGACGGCCGAGCCCGCCGACGAACCGCCCGGCGTGCGGTCGAGGTTCCACGGGTTGCGTGTGAGGCCGCGAGAGTTGCGACCCCACGTCTGCCATGGGGTGCTCTTGTCGGGCGTCGTCGTCAATCCGATCGGTACGCAACCCATGGCCATCAACGCTTCCCGATGGCTTCTGCGTTCGCCGCGCTTCACGGCGATGGGCATGCCGGCGAACGGCAACGAGGGATCGACCGGCGCGAAGGTGTCGAAGACCTCGTGGAACGCGCACAGCACCGGCTCGACCTGCTGGAGCCGCGCCAGTGCCTCGGCGACCGCGTCAGGCATGATCCACCCCGTGAAGTGGACCCGTGCTGTGCACCACCTGGCCGAACTCGCCGAGAAGTGCGGCGAGCTGCCAGCCTCGTTCTTCCGGTTCCAGGTGGTCGAGCTGTGGGTCTTCGGCGACCTGCTCGACGTGCCGCGCGACGTCGACGTCATCGAGGTCGCGCTGGTCACCGACCTGCCGGTGGACGAGGTGCCGTGGATGACCGAGCCGGTCGGCGCCGAGCACTGGGCGAACTCGACGAGGCTGTCGCGCAACCCGTTCGAGGCGCGCTGGCGGTCGAAGGACGCCCCGGTGTGGAACCACCGCGTCGAACGGCCGGCGCTGCTCTGGAGCGCGGCGGACGGCATCAACGAGGAGGCGCTCGTGGCGGTCGGCGACGGCACGGGGGAGCTGGTCAGGATCGCGGCGCCTTCGCCGGACGAGCTGCGGAAGCGGGTCGGGGACGAGTTCGACGTGAGCCTGCGGGCGTTGCGGCGGGCGAACCAGGAGTACACCGACCGGCGGTGGAGTCCCGGCAAGCTCACCCCGCAGTCGGACGCCCTGTGGCGCACGACCACCGGGTACCTGGACCTGCTGGACGCGGTCGGCTGACGCGGAGATCACGGGCGAGATTGAACATCGTCAGCTTGATGTAGCCCCGTGTGCTACGCGGGACTACACTTGGGCGTGTGAAGGTCATCAGTCAGCGGGAGTTCCGCAACCACTCCGCGGCGGTCATGGACGCGGTGGAGGCGGGCGAGACGTATCACGTGACGCGGAACGGGGTCGAGGTCGCCGAACTCCGGCCCTTGCCTCGCCGTCGTCGGCTGACGGCCGAGGAACTCGTCGAACGGCACAGGACCCTGCCCCAGGTCGACCACGTCCGCATGCGTCAGGAAGCCGATGAGTTCTTCGGTGACGAGGACCGTGTGGGCGACCTCGATCCGTGGGAGCGCAGCCGTGGCTGAACGTCCTGAATCCGGGGTGCTCGACACGTGCGCCTACATCGACCTCGGTCTTCTGGATCCGGCAGCACTGCCGGAGGTACCTGAGCTCACCGCGGTCACGATGGCCGAGTTGCACCAGGGTGTGGCGATGGCCAAGGACGCGGCGTCCAGGGCCGCGCGCACCGAGAAGCTCGGCGCGGCGATCGTGGACTTCGAGCCGCTGCCCTTCGACAGTCGAGCAGCGGCCCGATACGGCACGTTGGTCGCGCTCACGATGGCGGCGAACCGGAATCCGAAGCCTCGGCGGATGGATTTGATGATCGCCGCTGTCGCGTCGTCGCGCGGGTTGCCGCTCTACACGCGAAACGCCGAAGACTTCACAGGGCTCGACGAGATGGTCACGATCGTCGAAGTCTGATCACGGACAACGGGGAGCCCGCGTCGTCAGGCTCCCCGTGCGTCTCACGTCACCAGCCGCGCGAACGCCACTCCGCGAGCGACGGGCGCTCCTTGCCGAGGGTCGAGTCGTCGCCGTGACCGGGGTAGAACCACGTGTCGTCGGACAGCACGGCGAACAGCCTGTCCTCCACGTCGTTGATCAGCGACGCGAAGTTGTCCGCGGACGTGGTCTTCCCCACACCCCCCGGAAAGAGTGAATCTCCCGTGAAGAGGTGCGGGTGGCCGTTCGGGTCGTCGTAGAGGACCGCGATCGAGCCTGGGGTGTGGCCGCGCAGGTGGATGATCGACAGCGGGACTTCTCCCACGTTGACGGTGTCTCCGTGCTCCACGAGGACGTCCGGCGGGACCGGGAGGACGGCGGCGTCGAGGGTGTGCGCGACGGTGTTCGAGCCGTTGGCGCCCGCCAGGGAGCCGAGTGCCTGCCAGTGATCGGCGTGCTGGTGCGTGGTCACGATCGTGCGCAGCCTCGGGCGGTCCGGGGCGTGGCCCAGGAGGTCCGAAAGGCGCTCGTGGTCGTTGGCCGCGTCGATGAGCAACGCCTCGTTCGTGGACCGGCAAACCAGCAGGTAGGCGTTGTTGTCCATCGGACCGACGGAGATCTTCGTGATGGTCAGCGCGTCCAGCGTGCGGCGGGCGGCGGGGCCGTCCGGATCGACGTGACCGGTGTAGTTCTCGAGTACGTCCACGGTGGCAGACGGTAGTCGCTCGAAGCGGTGCAACGCACACCTTCAGGTTGCATACAGGTTGCACTCATAGGGTAAGTAAAGGTCAACACCTAGTCGCCGCTTACCCCGAAAGCACCAACGAACAGGTCCCCGCCTCTCGTGATTCCAGCGCAACGACAGAAGCCCCAGACGGTCCGCAGGGTCAGCTGGGACGTCCTCCGCGTCGTCGCCATCGGGTGCGTGTTGCTCCACCACGCCACGCTCACGAGCGTCAGCAGCCACCCCGATCTCGGGCCGCTGCCGTTCACCTTCCCGATGTCGATGGGCGCCAGCACGTTGATGGTCGTCTCCGCTTTCTTCGCCTGTGCCACGCTCAACAGCGGCAGGCCGGGGCAGTTCCTGTGGAGAAGACTCGCCAGACTGCTGCCCGCGTACATGGCGGCGGTGCTGCTCACCTACGCGGTGCAGAGATGGATCGCGCCGGAGGGGTGGAGCCAGCTCGACGGCAGAGACGTCGTCTACAACCTGCTGCTGGTCAACCAGTGGCTGCCGGACGTCAACATCGTCGACTTCGCCTACTGGACGGTGCCGGTGCAGATCGCCGCGTTCATCGCCGGTGCCGCGCTGGTGAAGTTCCTGAGAGGTACGCAGCTGCGGGTCTTCCTGTGGGTGCTCATCGTCACGCCGTTGCTGCTCCGGCCGTTGCTGGACCACTCGCACGCGCTCTTCACGATCTACAACGGGTTCGCGCTGCACAGGGCCCAGTTGTTCGCCGCCGGCATCGCCATCTGGCTGTGGCACAAGGACAGGGTGAAGACGCCGCACCTGGCCGCGCTCCTCGTCGCCACCCTGGTGGCGCAGGCGATTCACACGACCGAGTACGGATCGACGCTCGGCTTCGCCGTGTTGCTGCTCATGGTGTGCGCGGCGGCCGCCGGACCCGACTGGGTGTTCTTCAACTCCGTCGCCAGGCCGGTCACGTGGCTCGCCGGCATCTCGTACGGCGTCTACCTCGTGCACCAGCAGATCGGCACGGTGGTGATGGACCGCATGCACGCCGCAGGGCTGCGGTCCTGGTGGCTCCTCGCCGGGTTCGTCACCTCGGCGCTGGTGCTCGGCTGGGCGATGACGAAGTTCGTCGAACGCCCCGCCTACAAGCTGCTGACTCAGATCCAGTCGGGCAGGTCCGGCAGCTCCCCGCGCAGCTCCGAGCCGTCGGTCCTGCCGGTGAGCCACCCGAGGACGGCTCCGGCCGACCCGCTCACGGAGCTGCGGCTGGCCGGGCCGCTGACCACCCAGCTGCGCTGATCACCGCCGGGCAGGGTCACCTCGATCCCGAAGGGGTCGACCCTGCCCTCGAACTGCTTCACCGCGTCGTCGAGGAACTCCTCCGCGAAGTCGGCGGGCAGGTCGCCGAACCCGACGCCCGCGTCGAGGTCGATGAGGTGGATCCAGATCTCGCGCAGGCGCAGGAACGGCACCGCGGACGCCAGGATCGTCTGCCCCTTGGGGCCGGTGACCTCCGAACGCCACGAGTGCGCGGGGAACTCGCGGCACGCGGCGTCGAACCGCTGGCACGCGGAGTCGAGGTCGGCCTTGATCACCTGCAGCAGCCGGTGGGAACCCTCCTCGATGTCCGCGTCGCGGTCCGCGCGCGAGGCGTAGGCCTGGTGCTCGACCCCTGTTCTCGCCCACGTGAGCAGGTTCACCAGCGCGTCGGCGTTGCGCGCGAGGTGGGTGATGACGTGTCCTCGGGTCCATCCCGGCAGCAGGGTCCGGCCGCGCACGGCGGCCTCGTCCAGCTCCTCGACGACCTCGTAGAGCACGTCCGTCGCCTGGCGCACGGCGGTGATGTGCCGGTCAGGCACTCCTCGCGGTGCGGGCACGGACGTCTGCTCGGTGGACGGCGTGTAGGTCATGTGCTGCCTCTCCCCGACGTTGAGGCTTCTGATCGAAGTGACCAGACTATGGGTAATCCCAGATCAGGGGAATGCGACAACGGCCAGAACCGTTTTTGTCAGGGGTCAGCCCTAGCATGGTCGGCGGGTCGGTCGCAGCCTCCAATCCGATGCTAGTACTCTTCGAACGCTTGTTCGGGAGAGTGTGGCGTGAGTGACCCGCCAATCGCAGCCGAAGGGACCCCAGTGGCAGACCGTCTTGTTGTTCGCGGCGCCCGCGAGCACAACCTGCGCGGCGTCGATCTCGACCTGCCGAGGGACAGCCTGATCGTCTTCACGGGGCTGTCCGGCTCCGGCAAGTCGAGCCTGGCTTTCGACACGATCTTCGCCGAGGGCCAGCGGCGTTACGTCGAGTCGCTCTCCGCGTACGCGCGCCAGTTCCTCGGGCAGATGGACAAGCCCGACGTCGACTTCATCGAGGGCCTCTCACCCGCCGTCTCGATCGACCAGAAGTCCACGAGCCGCAACCCGCGCTCGACCGTCGGCACCATCACCGAGGTCTACGACTACCTGCGCCTGCTCTACGCCCGCGCCGGCAAGCCGCACTGCCCGCAGTGCGGCGAGGCGATCGGCAAGCAGACGCCGCAGGAGATCGTCGACCAGGTGCTCGCCATGGAGCAGGGCACCAAGTTCCAGGTGCTCGCCCCGGTCATCCGCGGCCGCAAGGGCGAGTACGTCGACCTGTTCCAGAACCTGCAGACGCAGGGCTACTCGCGCGTGAAGGTCGACGGTGTCGTCCACGCGCTCGCCGAGGTGCCCAAGCTCAAGAAGCAGGAGAAGCACCACATCGCGGTCGTCATCGACCGCCTGAGCGTCAAGGCCGCGCAGAAGCAGCGCCTCACCGACTCGGTGGAGACGGCGCTGCGGCTCGCCGACGGCCTGGTGGAGCTCGAGTTCGTCGACCTCCCCGAGACCGACCCGAAGCGGATCAGGGGCTTCTCCGAGAACCTCGCGTGCCCCAACGGCCACCCGCTCGCGATCGAGGACCTGGAGCCGCGGTCGTTCTCCTTCAACTCGCCCTACGGCGCGTGCGTGGTCTGCACGGGCATCGGCGTCAAGAAGGAGGTCGACCCGGAGCTCGTGGTCCCGGACGACGAGCTGAGCCTGGCCGACGGAGCCATCGCGCCGTGGGCCGGCGGGCAGACCGCGGAGTACTTCATCCGCCTGCTGCAGTCGCTCGGCGAGACCATCGGCTACCGGATGGACACGCAGTGGCGGCACCTGCCGGCCAAGGTCCAGAAGGCGGTCCTGCACGGCATCGACGAGCAGGTGCACGTCCGCTACAAGAACCGCTACGGCCGTGAGCGCTCCTACTACGCCAACTACGAGGGCGTCATCCCGTTCCTCGAACGGCGCCAGGAGCAGACCGAGTCCGAGTACATGCGGGAGAAGTACGAGGGCTACATGCGCGAGGTCCCGTGCCCCGCGTGTTCGGGTACGCGCCTCAAGCCCGAGATCCTCGCCGTGACGCTGCACCACGGCAAGAAGGGCGACAGGTCCATCGCCGAGGTCTGCGCGATGAGCGTGTCGGAGTGCTCCGACTTCCTCGACGGCCTCAAGCTCGCCAAGCGCGAGTCGATGATCGCGGGCGCGGTCCTCAAGGAGATCCAGGCCCGCCTGCACTTCCTGCTCGACGTCGGTCTCGACTACCTGTCGCTCGACCGCGCGTCCGGCACCCTGTCCGGCGGCGAGGCGCAGCGCATCCGGCTCGCCACGCAGATCGGTTCCGGCCTGGTCGGCGTGCTGTACGTGCTGGACGAGCCGTCGATCGGCCTGCACCAGCGCGACAACCACCGCCTGATCGAGACGCTGACGAGGCTGCGCGACCTGGGCAACACGCTGATCGTCGTCGAGCACGACGAGGACACGATCCGCACGTCCGACTGGGTCGTCGACATCGGCCCCGGCGCGGGCGAGCACGGCGGCAAGGTCGTGCACAGCGGCCCGTACAAGAAGCTGCTGACGAACAAGGAGTCGATCACCGGCGCCTACCTGTCTGGCCGCAAGTCGATCCCGATGCCCGCCAAGCGCCGCAAGATCGACAAGAAGCGCCAGCTCACGGTCGTCGGCGCGCGCGAGCACAACCTGCGCGGCATCGACGTGTCGTTCCCGCTCGGCACGCTCACGTCGGTCACCGGCGTGTCCGGCTCCGGCAAGTCGACGCTGGTCAACGACATCCTGGCCACGGTGCTCGCGAACAAGCTCAACGGCGCGCGCCAGGTCCCCGGCCGCCACACCAGGATCAACGGCCTGGGCGAGGTCGACAAGCTGGTGCGGGTCGACCAGTCGCCGATCGGCCGCACCCCGCGGTCGAACCCGGCCACCTACACCGGCGTGTTCGACCACGTCCGCAAGCTGTTCGCGGCGACGACGGAGGCGAAGGTCCGCGGCTACCAGCCGGGCCGCTTCTCGTTCAACGTCAAGGGCGGCCGCTGCGAGGCGTGCGCGGGCGACGGCACGATCAAGATCGAGATGAACTTCCTCCCGGACGTCTACGTCCCCTGCGAGGTCTGCAAGGGCGCGCGCTACAACCGCGAGACGCTGGAAGTGCACTACAAGGGCAAGACGATCTCCGAGATCCTCGACATGCCGATCGAGGAGGCCGCGACGTTCTTCGAACCGATCAACGCCATCTACCGGCACCTGAAGACGCTGGTCGAGGTCGGTCTGGGCTACGTGCGGCTGGGCCAGCCGGCGCCGACGCTGTCCGGTGGTGAGGCGCAGCGCGTGAAGCTCGCGTCCGAGCTGCAGAAGCGGTCGACCGGCAAGACGGTCTACATCCTCGACGAGCCGACGACGGGTCTGCACTTCGAGGACATCCGCAAGCTGCTGGGCGTGATCAACGGCCTGGTCGACAAGGGCAACACCGTCATCGTGATCGAGCACAACCTCGACGTCATCAAGACGTCCGACTGGATCGTCGACATGGGTCCCGAAGGGGGCTCCGGCGGCGGTATGGTCGTGGCAGAGGGCACACCCGAGCAGATCTCCGCGGTCGAGAAGAGCTACACGGGGCAGTTCCTGCTGCAGGTGCTCGAGAACGAGGAGGTGTCGGCGGCAGGGTGATGATCCCACTCGATGTGCTGGCCCACCGCGAGCGCGTTCTTCAGGCGTCGCGCGGCGAGTCCCTGGAGCATCCCTTCAGCCTCGTGGAGGCGCTCGACTCGTCGGAGCAGGCACTCCGGCGGGTCGCGGCTGTCAGCTGGATGCGAACCTGCGAACGGTTTCCTCGTCTAGCCGACAAGTGAACACGGACGGCCTAGTGGGGCGCTGGAGTTCCACTAGAGCCGTATTACAGCCCGTGAGGAATTCTCGGTTACCTGTGAGTTCCGTTGAGAACCTGTCACTCGGACGAGGTATCCGGGATGATGGCGGCCGTGCCACTCAACCGCTATCGCTTCCACAGCGTGTGGCACGTCGACGCGCCTCCGACTGATGTGTACGAGGTGCTCTCCGACATCGCGAACTACCCGCTGTGGTGGCACGAGGTCAGGAAAGCCACGAAGATCGACGACGAGACCGGCGAGCTCCGGTGCCGTTCGTTCCTGCCGTTCGACCTGGTCGTGCAGGTGAGGCACAGCATCCGCGACCAGCAGGCCGGCCTGCTGCGCGCCACCCTGTCGGGTGATCTCGAAGGCTATGCGAGCTGGGAGATCACCGGCCGCGACGGGGGCACGGACCTCCTGTTCGACCAGGAGGTCGTGGTCAACAAGCCGCTGCTGAGGCGCCTGGTGCTGATCGCCAAGCCGTTCTTCCGCGGCAACCACGACATGATGATGCGCGGCGGCTTCAAGGGCCTGAAGGCCGCTCTCGACGCGAAGGCAGCCAGCCGCCCGGAGCGCTAGTCACCAGTTGTCGCCCAGGCGCACGACCGCCCGGTCGGCGTTGCGCTCGCACTGCAGCGGGTTGGCCACGTTCGGGCGGTCGGGCATCGGGTACTTGGAGCACGTCCACTCGTCGGTGATCCAGAACGTCCCGGTGCCCTGCGTCTCACCTGCCTGGGCCGCGGCGATGTACCGGTCGGCGATGTCGATCGCGACGGGGCAGCCGACGTCGTTCATGTCGGTCACCTTCGTGTAGTCGTCGGCGTCACGGCACACGACCGGTTCGGGCGTGCAGCGCCAGTTCCAGGCCTTCCACACCTCCCGCGGGATCTCACCGCAGGAGAACCCTCCCGTGCCCGCGTTCCACATCTGCCACTTCCCGTCCTTCAGCTCGAAGATGATCGGGAACGACTGGGCGACACCGGGCGGCTCGACCAGGCCCACCGCGCGCACATACCGGTCCTGCTGGCAGTTGATGTCGTCGTAGAAGGTCTTGTACCCGTTGATCTCCCGTGGGACGGAGTAGGCCGCCATCAGCACCTCCTGCGTCACCAGCTCGCAGGGCGACTTCGGCAGCACGACCTCCTGCGCCATCAGCGACGTGGGTACCGACACCTCCTTCATGGTGGTGACGAGCTCGGCGGCGTCGTCGGTGAACCGGGTGGCCCGCGCCTCGGTCGCGTCGGCGATGGCCTTCAGGACCTTGGCCTGCTCGGAGCTCAGCCGATGCCCGACGAAGCGGAAGTCGATCTTCACGCCGGTCCGGTCGGAGTGCTCCCTGATGATCGTGCGCACCTCGTCGGCGCTCTTGCCGCACGCGTCGGCACCGCCGCGGGCGACCACGACGATCCGGTTGGTCTCGCTGCCGCGGAACGGATAGGTGCGCGCGAAGTCGTCTATCGCGGCGATGACCCCGTTGAGCAGCGTGGGCTTGCCGTTCGGGGTGATCGCGCGGGCCGCGTCGCCGATCTTCGCCGCCTGCCCGGTGCCGGGCGTGACCAGCTCCGCGGTGTCGGGGGCGTCGCACGTGCCGCCGAAGCGGCGCAACGCCAGCGCGTCGTCCGGCGACATGTTCGCGGCGGCTGTTCCGACGGCGTCGGCGACGTCGCGGAAGTCCGCCGACTCGGAGGAGTCGACGAGGAACGTGGTGCGGTGGGCGGGAGTCAGGACGAGGAACAGGACTCCGCCGACCAGCGTCAGCACCACGACGACCGCTGCTCCCAGCGGCAGCCACCGCTTCATCGCACGCCCCCCGGCCCCTGGGCGCGCAACGAGGTGAGCGCCTCGGTCATCTTCTGCGCCTCGGCGTTGTACGCGGCCGCGGCACGGGTGTAGACGTCGAGCGGGCCGGCCGGGTTCCGCCCCGAACGAGTCGCGTCGAGCAACGCCTCCGCGCCCGCGACCACCTCGCCCTGCAACGTTCGCAGCCGCACCGACATGTCCCGCAACCGCACCGCCTCCGGTGCGCTGGTGCGGCCGTCGAGGTCCTCGATCTGGAGGTCGACGACGGCGGCGCGGGCCTGTGCCAGCGCGGACTCGGCGAGGTCGAAACGCCCGTCCTCCAACGACTTCGTGGCCGAGTTGAGCTTGTCCACGGTCGGGTTCAGCACGGTGACGACCGACTGCGACGACCGCAGCACCGGCTCGATCGTGGTGAACCAGGCGAGCACGCGCTCCAGTTCCTCCGGTGAGTTCGTGAACGCGGGCTCCTGCTGCCCGAGCCGCGTTGCCAGCTCGGCCAGCCGGTCGCCGTCGTCGCTCACCCGGTAGCCGATGAACCTGAACTCGATCGACAGGCCGGCCGCCGCTACCCGGTCCCGGATCTGGTTCTGGACGAACTCGGCGTCGGGGTCGCAGGCGTCCTCGCCGTGCCTGGTCACGACGATGATCCTGTTGACCTGTCTGGCTTTGAGCGACAGCGGAGTGGTGAAGTCCGCGACCGCCTCGACGATCCCGCGCTGCAATGTCGCCTTGGAACCCTGCCGCACGGACCGCGCCGCCTCCGCGATCTCCTGCCTGTTGCCGGTGCCGAACCCGACGAGCTGCGTCGTGTTCTCCTCCGACCCGCACTCGCCGCCGAAGCTGCGCAACGACTGGGAGTCGCGCTCACCCGAGTTGCCGACGATGGTCGTCAGCGCGCCGGTGACGCTCGCCAGGTCGCCTTCCGCGGCGTCGATCAGGAACGTCGTCTTGTAGACGGGCGCGAACATCGGGACGATCCACCGCACCGCGACGAAACCCGTGCCGGCGACCAGCAATCCCACGAGCAGGACGATCAGCAGCCGCCGCACGCTCTTCGGCAGTTCCCAGAAGGTGTTCCATTGCCGGGCGTTGTCGCCGACGACGACGCCCTTGGCCCTGCCGAGGTTCACGGTGTACTTGGGATCGGCGTCGGGTTCCGCCAGCTCCCCGTGGGCCTTGGCGATCACGTCAGACGTCTCCCGCGGCAGCTTGTTCGCCGCGCCGATGGGGAGTCCCCGCTCGTCCATGGGAAAACGGTACAGAGTTTGGGGGGAAAGGAAGTCAGGTTCGGCCGGACAGGTGCCGCACGAGCAGTGTCAGCTGTTCCGCGTACTTCGTCGCGAACTCGGGCGTCGCCGGGTCCTCGCCGGTGATCTGGCCCGCCGTGTGCCGCAGGGTCAACGGGGCCGAGGCCGCGGCCATGAGCGCCAGCAGCAGGAAGCCGGGGTCGAGGTCGGCTGGCAGTTCGCCGGCGGCCTGGCGTTCGCGCATCTGGTCGACCTGGGCGCGCAGGAACGCCTCGTCGGTGGGCGGGCTGTCACCCGCCAGGTTCGACCACGCCCAGAGCCTGCCGTGGTCGGTCAGGGTGGTGTGCACGAAGCTCGCGACCACGTCGGCCAGCGGCTCGTCGGTGCTCGCCATCTCGGCGGCGGAGGAGTGCCAGCTCGTGGCGAGTTCCTTGTACAGGCCCTCTTTGCCGCCGAAGTAGTACGAGATCAGCTGCTTGTTCACGCCCGCCCGCGCCGCGATGTCCGTGGTGCGCGTGGCCGCGTAGCCCTTCGCGCCGAACTCCGCCGCGGCCGCCTCCAGGAGCAGGGCCCGCGTGCGTTCCGGGTCCCGTTTGCGTTCCGAGGCGCTGGGAGAACGGCGTTGATCCACGTCGACACGGTAGCCGACGGCCTACTTTCAACCAACGGGTTGACTTAATCAACCGTGCGGTTGAAAATTGGTGGCATGAGAATCGCGGTAGTAGGCGGGGGAATCGGCGGACTGTGCCTCGCGCACGGGTTGCGGAAGGCCGGCGTGGACGTGGCGGTGTACGAGCGCGATCTCTCGCGCACGGACCGCCTGCAGGGGTACCGGGTGCACATCAACCCGGACGGGGCCGCCGCGTTGCGGGAGTGCTTGCCGGCGGCGAACTGGCGGCGGTTCGAGGAGAGCGCGGGAACCAGCGAGAACGGGTTCGGCTTCCTGACCGAACAGCTCAGACCGTTGCTGGTGCTCGACCCGGACGAGGAGAAGCACTACTCGGCCAGCCGGATCACGCTCCGGCAGGTGCTGCTCGACGGGCTGGACGTCCGGTTCGGCAAGAGGTTCGAGCGCTACGAGCAGAACGGCGACATCACCCTGCACTTCGAGGACGGCACGACCGCCGGGTGCGACGTGCTCGTCGGCGCGGACGGCATCCGGTCACGCGTGCGCGCGCAGTACCTGCCGCACGCGGGAACGGAGGACGTCGGCATCACGGCGGTCGCGGGCAAGCTCTTCCTCGACGAGCACGACTGGATTCCCGAGAGCCTGCTGATCAGGGCCAACTCGATCATCCCGACGAGTTCGTGCGGCATGTTCCTCGTGGCCCACGACGGGCTGGGCCACACCGACGACGACGGCGTGCTGTTCGACAACGTGCGTCCGTACCTGATGTGGGCGTACGCGGCCAAGAACCTCGACCTGAGCGACGGCCTGCAGTCCGAGGTGCTGCGCCGGATCGCGACCTGGAGTCCCGACCTCCGCAGGGTCGTGGGCGAGTCGCATCCGGAGACGGTCAGCCAGTGGCACATCAGGTCGTCGAAGCCGATCGAACGCTGGCGCCCCACCAACGTCACGCTGCTCGGCGACGCCGTCCACGCGATGACGCCAATGAGAGGCATCGGTGCGAACATCGCGCTCAAGGACGCGCAGCTGCTCTCGCGGTACATCTCCGAAGGCGGCGACGTCATCGCCCGGTACGAGGCGGAGATGTACGAGTACGGGTTCGCGGCCGTGCGGGACTCGCTGCGGGCGGCGAGGCAGTTCGCGGAGGGGAGCCCGGTGGCGCGGACCCTGTTCAGGACGGTGCTCAGGACCGCTGCGGCGGTGCCCGCGTTGAAGCGCGCGATGTTCTAGAAAAAACTTTGAACCGATCCGGCTCGCTCTACGTGTCATGGGCGTTGGAGGCACGAGCCAGGAGGTTCAGGATGATCCGCAAGAGCGTTGCGGTCGTGGCGCTGGGGTTGATCTCGCTGACCGCCTGCGCGACGGCGCCGCAGAGCACACCGGTTGCGCAGCAACAGCAGGAAGGCGTTGTGGCGCTGAAGAGCGTCGACATCACCGACCTCGGCCAGGTCGTCACCGACGACCAGGGTTTCACCCTCTACCGGTTCGACGGCGACAAGCCCGGCGAGTCCACTTGCGACGGTGAGTGCGCCGCGACCTGGCCGCCCGCCACGGTCACCGGTGAGAACTTCACGGTCAACGGCGTCGACAAGAGCCTCGTCAGCACGTTCGTCCGCAAGGACGGCAGCCGCCAGCTCCTCGTCGACGGCATGCCGCAGTACCGGTTCGCCAAGGACACCAAGCCCGGCGAGACCAAGGGGCAGGGCCTGCAGGGCAAGTGGTTCGCCACCGGCGTGGACGGCACGCGCACCCAGCTCGCGGCGCGGACGGGCGTCGTCGCCGGTCTCGGCGCGGTGCTGACCAACAACGCCGGCCTCACGCTCTACCGGTTCGACGGCGACACCGCGCAGCCGCCGGTGTCCAATTGCGACGGTGGCTGCGCCGAGGCCTGGCCGCCGGTGCTGGTCGACGGCGAGACGCCGCGGGTGAAGGGCGTCGACGCGAAGCTGCTCGGCACGATCACCCGCAAGGACGGCAAGAAGCAGCTGACGGTCGCGAACTGGCCGCAGTACACGTTCAAGAACGACACCAAGCCCGGTGAGGCCAAGGGCGTCACGGTGGAGAAGTGGTTCGCCACGGCCACCGACGGCAAGAAGGCCCAGCAGAACAAGGCGATCGCGCTGACCAGCGCGACCGTGGGGGACCTGGGCGTCGTCGCCACCGACAAGGACGGCATGACGCTCTACCGGTTCGACGACGACTCCGCCGAACCGCCGACCAGCAACTGCTCCGGCAAGTGCGCGGAGCAGTGGCCGCCCGCCTTCGTCGACGAGGGCTTCCAGGTGCAGGGCGTGGACGCCTCGCTCGTGGGGACGATCGAGCGGGACGGGAAGAAGCAGCTCACCATCGCGGGGTGGCCGCAGTACCTGTTCGCAGGGGACAAGGTGTGCGGTGACGCCAACGGGCAGGGCGTTGGCGGCAAGTGGTGGGCTACGAAGGCCGACGGAAGTCGCGCCGGCCGGTAACAGGGGAGAGGGAGGGGCCCCGGCGGGAGCGCTCCCGCCGGGGCCTTTCGCGCGATCTACCGCAGGCGCAACAACAACGCCTGCTCCGGTTCGAGCACCGGCAGCTGGATCCCGACCTCCGACAGCACGGAACCGGGCAGCTCCACCGGACTCCAGTCCGCGGGCTGCCGCTGGCACAGCGCGGGATGTCCGGCCGGGGCGTCGAACGACACCCGGTACGTGCGCGCCGGGTCGAGTCCCGGCAGGCGCACCCGGCGCGGCTTGTTCTGCACCGACGTCGTGAGCTGCACGTACCCGAACAGGGCCTCGGACAGGTCAGCCGCGACGACCCCGTGCACCCAGGCCGAACCGTCCGGGTGGTCGGAGTGCACGGAGACACCGCTGTGCACCAACGACCGCACGTCCTTGTAGTACTCGATCGCCGACTGCAGCCCCGCGCGTTCCTCGTCGGTGGCCGAGTTGATGTCCCACTCGATCCCGAAGTGCCCGAACATCGCCGTGACCACGCGGAACGACAGGTCGTGCACGCGCCCGGTGGTGTGCGACTTCGTGGGACCGACGTGCGCGCCCATCAGCTCCGGCGGCAGGAACACGCCGGTCCAGCGCTGGATCAGCTGGCGTTCCAGGGCGTCGTTGCAGTCCGACGTCCACACGCGGTCCGTGCGGGCGAGCACGCCGAGGTCGATCCGGCCACCACCGGACGAGCAGCTCTCGATCTCCACGTGCGGGTGCCGCAGCCGCAGGTCGTCCAGCAGCCGGTAGAACGCGGCGGTCTGGTCGTGCACGCGCGAGCCGATCAGGTCGCGGTTGTGGTCCCACTTCACGAACGCGATGTCGTTGTCCGCCAACACGGACGACACGCGGTCCAGGATGTACGCGTACGCCTCGGGGTGCGCGATGTTGAGCACCTGCTGGTTGCGCGACGACGGCGGCAGCACGCCGGGACGCGGGCCGAGCACCCAGTCCGGGTGCGCGCGGTAGAGGTCCGAGTCCGTGTTGATCATCTCCGGCTCGAACCAGAGGCCGAACTCCATGCCGAGCGCGCGGACGTGCTTGATCAGCGGCGTCAGCCCGTCCGGCCACACCGTCTCGTCGACGAACCAGTCACCGAGGCCGGCTGAGTCGTCGCGGCGGTGCCGGAACCAGCCGTCGTCCAGCACGAACCGCTCCACGCCGATGGCGGCGGCGGTGTCGGCCAGCGAGGTCAGGCGCGCGAGGTCGTGGTCGAAGTACACGGCCTCCCACGTGTTGAGCACGACCGGGCGGGGCCGCAGCGAACGTTCGCGCAGCTGCCGGTGGAACGCGCCGCTGATGCCGTCGACGCCGTCACTCGAATACGCGGCGTAGATCCACGGCGACTCGTACTCCTGGCCCGCCGCGAGGATGATCTCGCCCGGCAGCAGCAGTTCGCCGCCACCCAGCACGGGTGAGCCGTCGACCAGGTTCTCCGCGTACGTCACGTGGTTGCCGCTCCACGCCACGTGCAGCGCCCACACCTCGCCGCCGCGGAACGAGAACCCCGGCGTGCCGGCCAGCAGTCCGATGGTCGCGTCGTGCCCGGTGCGGCCGCGGCGGTTCTCGCGCACCCAGGACCCGTGCTGGAACGCCTGCCGCTGCGGCGCGCGCTCACGGCTCCAGCGTCCGGTGAAGTCGAGCAGCTCGGTGGCGTGCGACGGGACGGGGAGCGTGGTCTCCAGGCCCTCCAACGAGTACGGCGTCTCGCCGTCGTTGCGGACGACGTGCCGCAGGCGCAGCATTCCGGACGGCAGCAGCTCCAGCGTGCCGCTCACGGTCAGCCCTGCGGCCTCGTCCGACGCGACGTACCGGAAGATCCCGTCCTCGTTCGAGAACGACGTGACCTCCAGCGCGGGCGCGAAGTGGTCGCCGTCGCGGTGACCGCGCAGCCCCGGCCTGCCGGCGTACCCGGCGCCCGCGTCGGGCAGCAGCGCGAGCGGGATCTGGTGGTCCGGCGCGTTGTTCGGGTTGGTCCACGACACGGCGCCGACGAGGCCGTGCAACGCGGTCTGGCCGATGTCTCCGAGCGTGCGGCCCCAGTGCGTCACGACCGGCAGGCTCGTGCCTTCGAGAGTGATGACGACGCTGGAGGTGTCGTCGTGCAGGTGCACGACCCTCGTGTTGCTCATGCGGGCCCCGTCCACATCAAACACAAATGAACATTGTGCCGATCCTCAGGTGCGGGCGGGGTGGTGTCAAGCGTTGGGAAATGTTGAGTTGTGTCTGTTTCAGCGGGAGCACTTCGGGGCCTGGAGCTCGTTCAGCGTCGGCCCCTCCGGCTTCCACGTCACGGCGTCGAGGCTCGCCAGGGTCATCGGCGCGTCCAGGCTCTGAGCGGGGAACGCCTGCGCGTTGGCGAGGTAGCCCTGCAGCTTCGGCACGAGTTCGCTGAGGCCCTTGCGGTGCCCGGCGACCAGCTCGTCCCCTCGCGGCAACGGCGACTGGCCGATGGCGTCGTACAGGGTCTTCGACTCCGTGTACATGTCACGGAGCTTGGTGATCGACGCGATGACCGCCGGACGGTCGGCCTCCGACGGCTGCTGCCCCTGCACGAAGTTCGGCGCCACCGACACCACGGCGCTCACCGTCAGGATCGGCCTGTCGGCGGCGCAGACCTGGTCGACCCACCTCTGCACGGCCGCCGGATCCGGGGTGGGCGGGGACGCGGGCGGCGGTGGCGAGGAACATCCCGCCACCGCCGCGACCACGAGCAGACCGATCAGGTTCCGGAGCACACGGTCAGACAACCAGACTGAGCAACGCCGCGACCGCGAAACCGACCACGGAGAGGATGGTCTCGACGATCGTCCACGACTGCAGCGTCTCCTTCACCGACAGGCCGAAGTACCGCGAGACGATCCAGAACCCGCCGTCGTTCACGTGCGAGGCGATGATCGAACCGGACGCGATGGCCATGACGACCAGCGCGAGCTGCGGCTGCGAGTAGTTCAGGTCCGCCAGCGTCGGTGCCACGATGCCGGCGGTCGTCACGATCGCGACCGTCGCCGAACCCTGGGCGATGCGGATGACGCAGCTGATCACGTACGCCAGCGCGATCACCGGCAGGCCGATGCCCGACAGCTCGTTCGCCAGCGTCTTGCCGATGCCCGTCGCGGCCAGCACGGCGCCGAAGAAGCCACCGGCACCGACCACGAGCAGGATCATCGCGACCGGCTTCAACGAGGCGGCGGACAGCTCCGCGACCTTCTCGCGGGTCATGCCGCGCCGGAAACCCAGCAGCCAGAACGCGAGCAGCACCGAGATCGTCAGCGCCACCGCGGGCGTGCCGAAGAACGTCGCCACCGAGTACAGGCTCGATCCCTTGGCGAGCAGGATCGAACCGAACGTGCCGGCGAGGATCAGCACCAGCGGCAGGCCGATGATCGAGAGCACCAGGCCGAGCGACGGCGGCTCGCGGCCGTCGTCGTCCCGTCGCGCCGCCTCGGCCGCCGCCAGCATCTCCTCCGGCACCGGCACGATGATGCGGTTGCCGATCCAGTACGAGTACAGGATGCCGCCGACGAACCAGGACGGGATCGCCACCGCGAGGCCCATGATGATGATCCAGCCGAGCGACACGCCCAGCAGACCGGCCGCCGCCACCGGTCCCGGGTGAGGCGGCATGAACGCGTGCATGACCGAAAGGCCTGCCAGCAACGGCATGGCGAACAGCACGATCGACTTGCCGGACCGCTTCGCCGCCACGTAGACCAGCGGCGCCAGCACGAAGATGCCGATGTCGAAGAAGACCGGCACACCGAAGATGAGACCGGCGAGACCGATCGCGACCGGCGCCTTCTTCTCGCCGAACGCGTTCATCAGCTTGTCCATCAGCACCTGCGCGCCGCCGGACGCTTCGAGGATCGCGCCGAGCAGCGTGCCGAGACCGATGATCGCGGCGATGTGGCCGAGGATCGAGCCGAAGCCCTTCTCCAGCAACGAGTCCGAGGCCTTCTGCGCAGACCCGACCAGCGTCTCCACCGGCACGCCCGCCAAGAGGGCGACCAGCAGGGCGACGACGATCAGCGCGATGAACGGCTCGACCTTGAACTTGATGATCAGCAGGAGCAGCACCGCGATGCTGACCACCGCGAGGGTCAGCAGACCCGGAGTTGAGTGTTGCAACCAGTCGATCACGGGCGGCTCCTGAGTGAATGGCCTGGCAATGAGCCGGTGGCGGTTCCGTCGTCGATCACCGTCACCCCGTTGCAGAACACGAACGGGATGCCGGCTGCCTGCTGCCGAGGCTGGTCGAACGTCGCCGTGTCGGCGATCGTCGAGGGATCGAACAGCACCAGGTCGGCCGCGTAGCCCTCGCGGACCAGACCCCGGTCGGTGAGCCGCAAGCGCTTGGCGGCACGGCCGGTGAGGTGCTCGACGCACTCCTCCAGGCTCAGCACGCCCAGCTCGCGGACGTAGCGCGCGAAGTAGCGGGGGAACGTGCCCCACGCGCGCGGATGAGGCCGGTCGCCGACCAGCAGCCCGTCGCTGCCGCCGGTGTGCGCCGGATGCTTCATGATCGCCTGCACGTTCTCCTCGTGGCCCACGTGCATGAGGCAGGACGTACCCATTCGTTCGTCGACCAACACGTCGAAGTACAGGTCGCCGGGTGCGCGTCCGAGCCGGGCCGCCGACTGCAGCACGCTGGCGCCGACGAGGTGGGCGTTGCGCTCGTTGCGGACGCCGTTGATCTCGATGGAGTCCCAGTCGACCGGCACGCCGTGGCAGCCGTCCGAGCCGATCTCCTCGATCTCCCTGCGGATGCGCTCGCGGGTGTCCACATCGGACAACCTTGCCAGCGCCCTGTCCGGCCCGCCCTCCGTGGCCCACGACGGCAGCAGCGCCGACAGGTAGGTCGCGCCCGGCAGGTACGGGTAGGTGTCGAGCGAGATGTCGGCGCCCTGAGCCATCGCCTCGTCGAGCAACGCCAGCAGCTCGGGCGCCTTGCCCTTGTTGACCGGGAAGTTCATCGTCGCGTGCGCCAGGTGCAGTGCGCAGCCCGAGCGCTTCGAGACGTCCACCATCTCGGCGTACGCCTCCAACGCGCCGGCGCCGTAGCTGCGGTGGTGCGGGCTGTAGAAGCCGTTGTGCTGACCGACGACCTCGCACAGCTGGACGAGCTCGGACGTGTCCGCGTACATGCCCGGCGTGTAGGTGAGGCCCGACGACATGCCCATCGCGCCCTCGGCGAGCGACTGCGCGAGAACGGACCTCATGGTGTCCATTTCGGACTCGGTGGGCGTGCGGTCGTCCCAGCCGACGACGAGCATCCGCAACGTCCCCTGCGGCACCAGGTACGCGGCGTTGACCGCGATGCCCCGGTCGAGCCGGTCGAGGTACTCCCCGACCGAGCGCCAGTTCCAGTCGAAGCCCGGCGGGTCGTCGTTCCACCCGGCGAGCTGGCCGCGCAGCGTCGCGAGCACCTCGTCGTTCACCGGCGCGTAGGACAGGCCGTCCTGGCCGAGCACCTCGGTCGTGACGCCCTGCGAGACCTTCGCCAGGTGGTCCGGCTCGGCGAGGACGCGCAGGTCCGAGTGCGAGTGCATGTCGATGAACCCCGGCGCGAGCACGAGCCCGTCCGCGTCGATCGACCGCGTGGCGGAGATCCCGTCACCGATCGACGAGATCCGGCCGTCCTTGATCCCCACGTCCGCCTGGTAGGCGGGCGCGCCCGTGCCGTCGGCGATCAGCGGTCCGCGCAGGACGACGTCGTCCATCGGTGCACTCCTTCTAGAAGTAGGTGCGGATCAGGTCGACCACGGTCGTGCCCTGCACGACCGGGATGAGCTGCCACTTGTCGAACACCGTGCAGGGGTGGGACAGCCCGAGCCCGATCCAGTCGCCGACGCGGACCGCGGCCTCGGCGCCGAGCTGGAGGAACGCGTGCTGGTCGTTCAGGGCGGTGATCGTCGCGCCGGTCAGCGGGGCGATGGCGCCGTCGCGGCGGCGCACGAGCTGCGGTTCCGGCAGGCCCTCGTCGAACGACGCGTCGCGCTTGCCGATCGTCAGCAGCGCCAGGTCGCGCTGCGGCCGTGACGTCACCTGGGCCCACGCCCGCAGGGCGCCCCGGAACGGCTCCACGCCGTCGATCCGCGCGAACGGCGAGATCCCTCGGTAGAAGCCGTCGTCGTGGGTGATGTACGCGCCGCTGCGCAGCACCGGGGTCACCGCGAACGGCCACGGCTGCGACAACGTGGCGGCCACCTGGTCGAAGTAGGCGCTGCCGCCCGCCGTGACGATCACCGAGTCCAACTCGTCGAGCAGCCCGGCGTCGGCCAGCCGCAGCACGAGCGTGCGCAGGTCGGTGAGGTATCCGTCCACAACGGACTGCGACGCCTCGGACGCGTCGTGAGCCAGCGCGCCCTCGTAACCGCCGGCGCCGACGAGCCGCAGCACGGGGCTCTGGTCGACCGCCCGAGCGACGGCCAGCGCCGTCTCCAGGTCGCGCGCGCCCGTGCGGCCGCCGGGAGCGCCGAGCTCGACGATCACGTCGACCGGCCGCGACGGCTGGAGCTCCTGCAGCGTCTCGCTCATCAGCGTGACACCGGCCTCGGAGTCGGCCCAGCAGCTGAACTCGAAGCCGGGGTCGCCGTCCAGCTCGCGGACCAGCCAGCGCAGCGCGGCAGGGTCGAGCAGCTGGTTCGCGAGCAGGATCCGCGAGACGCCGAACGCGCGGTAGACGCGCAGCTGGGAGGCGTTGGCCGCGGTGAGGCCCCAGACCCCGTGCTCGACCTGCCGCTGGAAGAGCTGCGGCGCCATCGTCGTCTTGCCGTGCGGTGCCAGCTTGACGCCGTGGTTGTCGCACCACTTGGCCATCGTTGTCAGGTTGTGCGTCAGCGCGTCGGCGTCCAGCACGACCAGCGGCCCGACGAACTCGTCGGCGAACAGGTCGAGGCGCCGGTCGGCCACCTCGCCGACGGTCGCCCCGAACGTGGTCGACGGCAGGCCCTTGAACCGCCAGCTGATCTGTTCCGACCTGATGTCCGCGACGGCCGAGAGGTCCATCTCCATCAGATGTTGCATATTTTGCAACTCCCATTGCGCGATGTGATGCTGAGTTGTGTAGCATTCGGTCTCGCCGCCGTCAACGAACACCTCTGGAGCGCGCATGCGGTTCGATCACGTCGGTGGTGTCGTGTGTCTCGGCGAGACCATGGTGATGATGGTTCCGGCTGAACCCGGTCCCGTGCATCTGGTGCGAACCTGGCACAGGGCCGTCGGGGGCGCCGAGTCCAACGTCGCCATGTACCTGACGCGCCTCGGCGTGCGGTCGTCCTGGGTCAGCGCCGTCGGCGACGA
Organism: Lentzea sp. NPDC058436; assembly: GCF_042721515.1. Taxonomy (NCBI): domain Bacteria; kingdom Bacillati; phylum Actinomycetota; class Actinomycetes; order Pseudonocardiales; family Pseudonocardiaceae; genus Lentzea; species Lentzea sp. NPDC058436. The sequence continues at coordinate 39,008 of NZ_JBHXLF010000023.1, read as the reverse complement.
CTCGTTCGGGATGGCGGTGCTCGACACCGTGGGCGGCTTCGGCGTGGACGTGTCGCAGGTCAGGATCGACCCGACCCGCCCGACCGGCCTCTACGTCAAGGAGGCCTCGCCGCACGGCAGCCCGGTGCGCTACTACCGGCGAGGTTCGGCGGCCTCGGGCATGGGGCTGGAGATGATCGACCGGCTCGGCCTCGGCGAGGTGAGGCTCGTGCACCTCAGCGGCATCACGCCCGCCCTGTCCGACTCGTGCCTCGCGATGATGCGCGAGCTGCTGCGACGGCCGCGGCACGGGTTCCGGATCTCGTTCGACCTGAACTGGCGGCCCGCGCTGTGGGCCGACCGCGACCCGCGCGTGCTGCGCGAGCTCGCGGACCTGGCGGACGTCGTGCTGGCCGGGTCCGACGAGGCGGAGCTGGTGTGGGGGACGGGGGATCCCGCACGGCTGCGGCAGTTGCTGCCCGGACCGCTCTCGCTGGTGGTGAAGCAGGGCGCGGACGGCGCGACGCTGCTGGAGGACGGCGAGTCGTACTTCGAACCGGCGCTCAAGGTCGAGGTCGTGGAACCGGTCGGCGCGGGCGACGCGTTCGCGGCGGGCTTCCTCGCGGCCACCCTGGCGGGGGAGAGCCCGTCGGTGCGGCTGCGCGCCGGGCACCTGCAGGCGGCGTCCGCTTTGCTCACCGCGGAGGACGTCGGAGATCCTTTGCCGGACGACGTGACGGATCCGCTGCTGCGCGCCGACCCGCAGACCTGGGCGTCCGCCCGCCTGGAGGTGTAGATGAGCCAGAGTCTCGACAGAGCGCTCACACTCGTGAGCCAGCTCGCGACGGGCCCGAAGACGCTGGACGAGCTGTCCGCCGTGATCGGCGTGCACAAGTCGACGACGCTGCGGTTGCTGCGCACGCTGGAGTCGCACCGGTTCGTGCAGCGCGACGGCGTGCACCACTACCGCCTCGGCACCGCCCTCTTCGACCTCGCGAACCTCGCCCTGGAGGAACGCGACGTCCGCCGTGCGGCCGAACCCGCGTTGCGCGACCTGAACTCCCGGCTCGGCCACACCGTCCACCTCGCGTCCTACGAGGACGGTGAGGTGATCTACATCGACAAGTACGAGTCGCGGCACCAGATGCGCATGTACTCGCGCATCGGCCGCCGCGCGCCGTTGCACTGCACGGCCGTGGCGAAGATCCTGCTGGCCGACCTGCCGGGCCCCGCCCTGCAGAAGGTGTTGTCCGGCATGGAGTTCCCGCGCCTGACCGAGAACACCATCCTCGGGCCCGCCGCGTACCTGGCCGAGCTGGAACGCGTGCGCGCCAACGGGTACGCCGTCGACAACTCCGAGCACGAGGACTTCATCCACTGCATCGCCGCCCCGATCAGGGGTGCGCGCGGCGAGGTGCTCGCGGCCGTCTCGATGTCCGTGCCGAAGGTGCTGCTCGACTACGACGGCCTGCTGTCACACCTGCCAGACCTGCTCGCCACCGCCGAGGCCGCGTCGGCCGAATGCGGTCATGTTCCGAGGTAAAGGGGAATTCCGTTGTCCAAGGTAGAGATCAAGACCGCTGACGCTCCGCAGCCGGTGGCCCGCTTCTCGCAGGGTGTGCGCAAGGGCAACATCCTGCAGGTGGCGGGGCAGGTCGCGTTCGACCCGAAGTCGGGCGAGATCGTCGGCACCACCGTGGCCGAGCAGACGCGCCAGACGTTCGCGAACCTGCACGCGGTCCTCGCCGCCGGTGGCGCGTCCATCGACGACGTCGTCATGATCCGCGTCTACCTCACCGACACCGCGCACTTCGCGGAGCTCAACGAGGTCTACGGCGAGTTCGTGACGGACCCGGCGCCCGCCCGCACCACCGTGTACGTCGGGCTGCCCGCCGGCCTGCTGGTCGAGATCGACGCACTCGCCGTCGTCGACTGAGCTGTTCGTCGCAACGGCGGCCCCGAGTCTCAGCTGGACTCAGGGCCGTCGTTGCGGTTGTGACACGATCCGCGCATGAAGTGGTACGCGGACAGACCTGTCAGGTTCACGCGTCAGCTGATCGCCGACCTCCTCGCCGTCGGCTGGGTGGCGCTCTGGATCTGGGTGGCGACCACCGTCCACGACTGGGTGCTCGAACTGCGGGCGCCGGGAGACGGACTGGTCAACGCGGGTGGCAGCATTCGCGACGCCTTCACCAACGCCGCGGGCAAGGCCCGTGGTGTGCCGTTCGTCGGCGAGGACCTCGCGGGAGCCCTGGGCAACGGCAGCAAGGCCGGCGAGACGCTCACCAGCGCGGGCAACGCGCAGATCGGCGTGGTCGAGGACTCCGCGTTCTGGCTCGCGGCGGCACTGGTCGTGGTGCCGGTGCTGTTCCTGCTCATCACCTGGTTGCCGTTGAGGCTCCGCTACGCCCGCAAGGCCGCGAACACCGCCCGCCTGCGCGACAAACCCGATCTGCTGGCCCTGAGAGCGCTCACATCGTTGTCGCCGCGGGAGCTCGGCAAGTTCGACGGAGACCCCGCGGTCGCGTGGCGCACCGGGGACACCGACGTGATCGACGAGCTGGCCCGCCGCCAGCTGGCCTCCGTGGGGGTGCGGGCATGATCGCCCTCGCCGTCATTTCCGCCGTGGTCGCCATGTGCGCCGTGGCCGTGTCGCTGTGGCAGGCCCGCGAGGCCAAGCGCGCCCAGAACGCCGCTCGTGAGTCGGCCGACACCGCTCTCAAGGCCCAGGAGGAGGCGGCCGCCGCGCGCAAGGCCGTCGAACAGGCCACGTCCGCAGCCCTGCAGGCCAGGACGGCGGCCGAGGAGTCGAAGAAGTCGGCCGCGAAGGCCGAGGAGGCCGTCGGCAAGGCGGCGGCGGAGGCTGCGGCGTCACGGGTGCTGGCCGACGAGGCGCAGCTCATCGCCCACCAGGTGACGATGCAGGTCAACGAGATGGTCGAGGCCCTCGCCTCCCAGCGCAGCCGCGTCGGCGAGCCGACGTTCGCGATCACTCCCGGCGCGCCCGACGAGTTCCGGCTCAGCTACTTCGGCGGGCCCGCGGTGATCCAGCAGCTCACCGTGTCCGTGGTGCCGGGCAGCCGGGTGCTGGGGTTGTCGCAGTACGACGAGCCGCCGGTCGAGCACCTGGAGATCGGGCCGCTGTACAACGGGTCCGCGATCACGTTCCGGGCGGCGACGGGGCAGCGGGCGAGCGCGGTGTTCCAGGTGAAGGCCGAGCCGTGGGAACCGGTCGTGGTGCGCGCGGAGTGACCGGGCGCCCGATCACCCCGCGCGCCGGCCGGAGTCAGTAGACGGGACCCGTGAACTTCTCGCCCGGCCCCTGGCCAGGCTCGTCCGGCACCGCCGAGGCCTCGCGGAACGCGCGCTGCACCGACTGCAGGCCGTCCTTCAGCGGCGCCGCGTGCGGGCCGAGGTACTCCGAGGTCGCGGTGACCAGGCCGGCCAGGCCGGTGATCAGGCGGCGGGCCTCGTCGAGGTCGCGGCGAGGCGAGTTGTCGGGGTCCGGGTCGGCGAGGCCCAGGCGCTCCGCGGAGGCGGACAGCAGCATCACCGCGGCCCGGCTGATCACCTCGATGCTGGGGACGTCGCCCAGGTCGCGGATGTCTTCTTCAAGCGGATCGGTCACGTCCTACATTCAAGCAAGTGCCCTGGCAGGACCGGCGTCACAGGCCGCGATTCGGGGGTTGACAAGAGCGTCTGCTAGTATTTCCGACGCGACCAGCTCTCGTTAGTGCGAGAGCGGCAAGTGGAGCCCCGCTCCCACCCGCGATCACCGCTTCTTGAGGTGGCCGGGTCCGGTCCTCCTGGCAGTCAGGGTGCACGAGCGCCCGGCAGGCCGGAGTGTGATCGGTCGGAAGCGGGCCCTGTCGTCATCGACGACGGGGCTCTTGTCTTTGGCGCAAACGAGTCTCAAAGGACGTGAATGACAAGTCCCTCGAACCGCGGTGCACCCGTCAGCACCGAGCCGCGCATCAACGACCGCATTCGGGTGCCGGAAGTTCGTCTGGTCGGGCCGAATGGTGAGCAGGTCGGGATCGTTCGCATCGAGGACGCGCTCCGACTCGCGCAGGAAGCGGATCTCGACCTCGTCGAGGTCGCCGCTCAGGCTCGCCCGCCGGTCTGCAAGCTCATGGACTACGGCAAGTTCAAGTACGAGACCGCGCAGAAGGCTCGCGAGTCGCGTCGGAACCAGCAGCTGACGGTCATCAAGGAGCAGAAGCTCCGCCCGAAGATCGACCCGCACGACTACCAGACGAAGAAGGGCCACGTGGCCCGCTTCCTCTCGCACGGGAACAAGGTCAAGGTGACCATCATGTTCCGCGGTCGCGAGCAGTCGCGCCCCGAGCTCGGCTACAGGCTCTTGCAGAAGCTGGCGGAGGACGTCGCGGAGCTGGGCTTCGTCGAGTCGAACCCCAAGCAGGACGGCCGCAACATGATCATGGTGTTGGCGCCGCACAAGAACATCAAGCCGCGCGTGGTCAAGCACGACGACGACGCACCCGAGGCGGACGACACCGCTTCGGAAGAGGCGTAGGACGCACGCCCGCCCCCGACTCCGGTGGGTAGCACGAGACGAGGACGGAAATGCCGAAGAACAAGACGCACAGCGGGACCTCGAAGCGCTTCAAGGTCACCGGCAGCGGCAAGATCCTCCGGGAGAAGGCCGGCAAGCGCCACATCCTGGAGAAGAAGTCCAGCAAGGTGACGCGTCGCATGAGCGGCACCGCGGTCGTGTCGGAGAACGACGCCCCGCGCATCAAGAAGCTGCTCGGTCTCTGACCCGCTTCGAACCCCCCAGCTAATTCGGGAAACCGGCCCCCGACGCCGGTTTCCCCATGAGATCGACAGGATGTACCCGTGGCACGCGTCAAGCGGGCTGTAAACGCCCAGAAGAAGCGTCGTACCGTTCTTGAGCTGGCCAGCGGTTACCGCGGTCAGCGCTCGCGGCTGTACCGCAAGGCCAAGGAGCAGGTGCTCCACTCGCTCAACTACGCGTACCGCGACCGCCGTGCGCGCAAGGGCGACTTCCGCAAGCTGTGGATCCAGCGCATCAACGCTGCCTCCCGTGCGAACGGCATGACCTACAACCGCCTCATCCAGGGCCTGCGCCTGGGCGGTGTCGAGGTCGACCGCAAGATCCTCGCGGACCTCGCCGTCCACGACGCCACCGCCTTCACCGCGCTCGTCGAGATCGCCCGCAAGGCGCTCCCGGCCGACGTGAACGCTCCGGCCGGGGACAACGCCTGAGCCAGCACGACCGCGGACGTAACCGACCCGAGGCAGCTCCGTTCACCGAACGGACACCTCGGGTCGTTGCTGCTCGCCACCTGACTCGCCGCCAGGGCCGTGACAAGGCGGGCCGCTTCCTCGTCGAGGGCGCTCAGGCCGTGCGCGAAGCACTGGCCTGGCAGGGCGGCGAGGTGCACGAGCTGTTCGTCACGGCGACGGCCGCGGACCGCAACCCCGAACTGCTCCAGGCAGCGGGGGGCCAGGGCGTCCGGATCAGCGAGGTCGACGACAAGGCCGCCGCGTCGCTGTCGGAGACCGTGACGCCGCAGGGGCTCATCGCGGTGTGCGACGTCGTGCCGCAGCCCCTCGACGTGGTTCTGCGGGGCACCCCGCGTCTCGTCGCGGTGCTCCACGGCATCTCCGACCCCGGCAACGCGGGCACCGTCACGCGCGTGGCCGACGCGGCCGGAGCGGACGCGGTGATCTTCGCGGGCGACACGGTCGACCCGCACAACGGCAAGTGCGTGCGCGCCTCCACCGGCTCGCTCTTCCACCTGCCGATCGCCCGCTCCCGCGACGCCGACGAGGTCTTCGCCGCGTGCCGCCAGGCCGGCCTGAGGCTCGTGGCCGCCGACGGTTACGCGAAGCAGGACATCGTCGAGGCCTCGGCGCAGGGCGACCTGGCGCAGCCCACCGCGTGGGTCTTCGGCAGCGAGGCCCACGGCCTGCCCGACGACGTGGTCGCGAAGCTGGACACGTCGCTGAAGGTGCCCCTGTACGGCGCCGCCGAGAGCCTGAACCTCGCGACGGCCGCCGCGGTGTGCCTCTACGCCTCCGCCAGGGACCAGCGGAATTGAGCTGACGGGTGCCGGGCGCGCGGTTACTGTGCGCCCGTGCGCGAACCCGAGATCGAACTCCTCTGCTCCCAGCTCGCCTCCTACTACGTCTTTCCCGACACGGCCAACGAGATCGCGAAAGTCCTGCGGACCCGCCTCGACGAGGGCGCGTACTCCGATGTGGACGATGACGAGGAGTTCGCCAGGCGGGTGACCGAGGACCTGCAGTCGGTCAACGGCGACAAGCACCTGCGTCTGCTCCACAGCGCCGAGGAAGTACCCGAGACCGGCCAGGAGTCGGCCTGGGACCCGGTGGCGTACAAGAAGGAAGCCGAGCTCGACGCCTACGGCATCCGCAGGATCGAACGCCTCGAAGGCAACGTCGGCCTGCTCGAACTCCGCCTGCTGCACGACGCCGAGATCGCCACCCCCGCGATCATCGCCGCGATGAACCTGATCGCGTACACCGACGCACTCATCATCGACCTGCGCAACAACGGCGGCGGAGACCCGCACACGGTCGCGTTGATCTGCAGCTACCTGTTCGACGAACCCGTGCACCTCAACGACATCTACAACCGCCCGGAAGACTCCACCCAGCAGTTCTGGACGCTCCCACACGTGCCGGGCCCGAAGTTCGGCGGCACGAAGCCGGTCTACGTCCTCACCAGCGCCCGCACGTTCTCCGGCGCAGAGGAACTGAGCTACAACCTCCAGCAGAACGAGCGCGCCACCCTCATCGGCGAGACCACCAAGGGCGGCGCCCACCCCGGCGACCGCTACCGGGTCGGCCCGCACCTCAAGTCCGCCGTGCCCAACGGGCGCGCGATCAACCCGATCTCCGGCACCAACTGGGAGGGCGTCGGCGTCGTCCCGCACATCGCGGTGCCCGCCGACGAGGCCTTCGACGTCGCCTACGAGAAGGCGACCGCCTCACCGCACTAGAACGCCCGTCAGCTGGGCCTGCGCGATCTCGCGGAACGCGGTGACGAGGGGGCTGGGGTCGTCGGCGCGGGTGGCGGTGACGACCTGCGCCGGCGCGACGTCCTCGATCGGGATCACGGCCAGGTCCGGGCGCAGGCTGGTGCTGAGCAGGCCCGCCGAGGCGACGGACACCGTCTGGTTGGCCGCGATGAGCTCCAGCTTGTCCTCGACCGTGTCGACCAGCGGCCCGTCGGGGGCAGGTCGCCCGTCCGGACGGGGGTCGATGCGCCAGAACGCGTTCCACTCCGGGTCGGACATGCGGGCGATGGGCTCGTCCGCGATGTCGGCGAGGGTGACGGACTCCTTGCCCGCCAGCCGGTGCTCGACCGAGACCACCAGCACCCTGGGCTCCTCGAACAGGAGCGTTGTCTCCAGACCCGTGGTGGCGAACGGCATGCGCGCCACCACCGCGTCCACCCGATGTTCCAGCAGAGCGGTGGGCGGCTCGTTCCACCCCAGGTGCAGCGTGTGCACGTCGGCGTCCGGGTGGCGGTGGCGCAGTTCGCGGACCGCCGGGGTGACGATGAGGTCGCGCGTGTAGCCGACCGTGATCCGCGCGGGCCGTGTCGAGGCGCGGACGGTGGCCACGGCCTGGTTCGCCGCCTGCACCAGCGGCCTGGCCTGGAGCAGGAACACCCGGCCGGCCTCGGTGAGCCTGCTGCCCTGCGGGGTGCGGTCGATCAGCCGGGCGCCGAGCTCGTGCTCCAGCCGGTGGATCTGCCGGGACAGCGACGGCTGGGCCACCCGCAACGCCGCCGCGGCCCTGCCGAAGTGGCCGTGCTCGGCCACGGCGAGGAAGTACCGCACCAGGCGAAGGTCGAGATCAACGACCGGCTCGGACATGCCTCAGGCTAACACGCGCGGAAATAGTTCTATTCGCGAAAAAGGCGCGGTGGTGCGGTGATAGCCGTCGCGCATCGGCCGTTGCGAATCAGGTCTTGGACGTGAGCCGGTGCCATGTGAATAGCTGTTCTCATGACACAGCCCACGCGGAGCGAAGAGGAGATCGCCGAGATCCTGAAGGAGATCGCTCAGCACGAAGGAGTGCTCGGCCCACTTCGTTCGCCGGTTCTGAGAACACCCGCTGACGCGGGCTTGGCGTTCGAGAGCGTGTGGTTCCCGGCGCAGGACGGAATTCCACTGGAGGCGTGGTTCATCCCGCGTGCGGATTCGGACAGGCTGATCATCGCCAACCACCCGCGCTGGTTCAACCGGTACGGGCTCCCGGCGCATTTGGAGCCGTGGAAGTCGAACGGAAAGGCCACCGGAAATGACTTCGAGGTCGATTTCATTCCCGACTACCGGATCCTGCACGACGCCGGGTACAACGTGCTCACCTACGACGAGCGCAACTCCGGCCACAGCGCCCCGGCCAACGGCGGTGTCAACAGCGGCGGCCGCTACGAGGCGCGCGACGTCATCGGGTCGCTCCAGTACGCGCGGACGGCGCTGAAGGGCATGAGCATCGGGCTCTTCAGCCGGTGTCAGGGCGCGAACGCGACGATCTTCGCGATGGCGGAGCACCCCGAGCAGTTCGGCGATGTGCGCTGCTTGGTGGCTGCGCAACCGCTTTCGGTCGGCGTGCTGCTGTCCCGGGTTCTCGAACGGCTCGGGCTGGCCGGCCGGATGGACGACCTCGACCGCGAGATCAGGGCCGTCGCGGGGTTCGGCCTCGCGGACCTCTCGCCCGTGGAGGCGGCGAAGTCCGTCACGGTCCCGGCGTTCCTCTACCAGGTCCACGACGACCTGCTCACCCGTCCTGCCGACGTCCGGTCGATGTTCGACAACGTCCCGGCGGAGAAGGAACTGCACTGGATCCGCGGGACCACGGCGCGCTGGGACGGATATCTGCACTTCCAACGCGAACCGCGGCAGGCGCTGGACTGGTTCGCGAAATTCATGAAATGATCGGAGAAACAACTGTGACCGTTGCCGAAACGGAGCTCGAAAGCCAGATCAGGCAGCGCATGCTGGACTGGCGGGAAGTGTTCAAGTCCAAGGACGTCGACGGGGTGATGTCCTTCTACGCGGACGGTGACGCGTTCACCGCGTTCGACCTCATGCCGCCCATCGAGTTCTCCGGTGGGGAGATGTGGCGCGAGAACTGGGTCGCGTTCTTCGCCGCCTTCGACGGGCCTTTCGAGTTCGAGTTCTCCGGGATGCGGGTGCACGCATCCGGCGAACTCGGATTCGCCCGCCTCCTCGCCCGCCTCGCCGGCACGATGAACGGCCAGGAGGTCGACTTCTGGGTGCGGACGACGAACTGCTTCCGGTTGATCGGCGGCGAGTGGCTGATGGTCCACGACCACGTCTCGATGCCGACCGACTTCGCGACCGGGCAGACGATGACGCACCTCTCGCCGGACAAGCCGTTCGGCTGAGGTGAACGGGGCCGGTGGTGCTCCACCGGCCCCGAGAACGGCTAGTCCAGCCTGGCGGTCAGCTCGCGCACCAGAGGATCCGTGCCAGACGGCTTGTTCTGGCGCCGCAACGCCTCCGACAGCATCGAGAGCACGTTCCCGACCTGCTGGTCGTCGGGCAGCAGCGATGCAGCCCGCCGCGACTCGGCCTCCGCGCCCTCCGCGTCACCGGCGTTGAGCAGCATGTTCGCCGACTTCAGCACGACGAACACCCGCCAGCCCTCGTCGCCCAGCGACACCACCAGCGCCTCGGCGTCGCGGTACTGCTTCATCGCCAGCGCGAACTCCTCGACCTGGCCGTGCACCCACGCGCGGATCGCGGCGATCTCGGCCCGCCGCCGGGTGATCTCCCGCTCGTCGTCTAGCTGCGGCAGCAACGCCTCGGCCTCGTCCACGGCCGCGCGCGTCTCCTTCACCTCGTCGTCCGGCAGGCTCGACGCCAGTTCGACCAGCGAGCCGATGGCCTCGGAGAGGTTGCCCTCCTGCTGCCACAGCGCGGCACCGGCGCGCCACGACGCCATCGCCTCGTCGTGGTTGCCGAGCTGGCCCTGCACCGAGGCGAGCGCGTCGAGCAGGAACGCCCTGCGCCCCGTCTCCTCGGGCGGCAGCAGGCTGGACGCCTCGCGCAGGTACCGCTCGGCGGCCGGGAGCTCGCCCAGCTTGCGGCACACCTGCCCGAGCCGGAACACGACCTGCAGCCGCAGGTCCTCCTGGCCGTCCTGCAGCAGCCGCAACGACTCCTCCAGCACCTCGGCGGCCTCGACGAACCGGTCCGTCTGCACGTAGCCGCCGCTCAGCGCGAAGCAGAAGTGCGCGGTGTGGCCGGGGGAGAGGTGCACGCGCGAGATCGCCACGGCCTCGCGCAGCTCGCCCAGGCAGGCGCCCTCCTGGTCCAGCTCCTGGATCGCCGCGACCTGGAACCACCGCGCCTCGGCCGACTCCGGAAGCGGGAACGCCGCCACGAACGCGCGTGCCGTCGCCACCGCCTCTGGCACCTTGTGCATCACGGTCTCCAGCCGCAGCTGCAACCGGTAGCCCTCGAACCGCGCGTTCGGCCGCAGCTCGCCCGCCATGGCGGTGAGGACGTCCGCGTACGCGCCTTCCAGGTCCTGTTGCCGCGCCTTGTGCTCCGCCGAGTCGACGGCGACGCGGCCGCGCAGCTCCGGAACGTCCAAAGAGGACGCCAGGGCGAGCATCTCGTCAGCGCGTTCGTGCGCGTGCTCGTTGTCGAGCAGCTCGGCCAGCGTCAGCGCCGCGACCGTCCGCGTGTAGTCGGACGTCGCCTCGGCGAGGCACTTCTCCGCGAGCTCCCTGCCGCCTTCCAGGCCCATCGCGAGCCGCGCCTGGTAGCGCAGCGCGAGGTCGGCGGGCAGCGCGGTCAGCAGCTGGTCGAACGCCTCGGGGTCGAACGGGACCAGCCCGGTCGTCATCCGCCGGACGCCCGCGTGCGCCGCGAGGTCGGGCGGCAGCAACGAGTCCATGTCCGCGGGCAGCGAGTCGAGCATCCGCCGCGCCTTCACGAAATCGCCCTGGTCGTACAGCGACACCATCGACTCGGCGATCTCCACCGGGTCGCCGGACACGACGGACTCCTCGGCGGGCGCGGTCACCGGGGCGGCGGGCACGGCGAGCTCGACGGCCGGGTGGTCCGCCTGCTCCAAGGACTTCGTGACCCGCTCGACCCAGGCGGACGTGCCGTTGCGCTCGTCGAACTGCCTGGCCAGCTGCAACGCCCGCTTCGTCAGCCGGTCGAGCAGCTCGGCGGCGGTCCGCGTGCCGACCGCCGGCACCTCGAACACCGTGTCCGCCGGAAGCCGTTGCAGCAGAACGGAAGCGCACTCCGCGAACGACATCTCGTCGGCGGGCAGCTGCACGCCCGTCACCTTGTGCAGCGACCGGCGCAGGACGTCCTCGCCGCGTGACAGGTTGCCCGTCAGCGCGCAGAACCGGATGTGCTCGTGCACGTACGACGTGATGTCGTCGTCCTTGATCAACCGGTACGCCGTGGTGTGCGCGTGCGCGGCCTTCTCCAGCTCGCCGATCTCCAGCAACGGCCACAAGAGCGCGGACAGGATGCCCTGCGGCTGCGTGGCGCAGCCGGTGTTGCCCGACAGGCCCTCCCAGCCGTGCGCGGCGGCCTCCTGGTGGCGGCCGAGGCGCGCGAGCATCCAGACCTGCTCCTCGACCACGCACGCCTCGCAGTCCGCCATCGGCCCGCGTTCCGTTGCGAGATAACGGCCGAGGTGCTCGGCGAGACCCGTCAGGTCACCGACGTGGTAGGCGTACTCGGCGCGGGCGCCGTGCACCGGCTGCACCGAGAAGCCGAGCTGGGCGTAGCGGTCGGCGAGCTGGCCGATGACGGCCTGCAGCTGCTCCAGCGAGAACTTCGGGTCGCGCCGCAGTCCCGTCGCGATCCACTTGTGCGCCCAGTTCAGCGCGTGGACCTCGTACTCGTTGAACGCCTCGGGGTCCTTCTGCTCCGCGGCCCGCACCCACGCGAACGGCGCGAGCATCAGGTCGTAGCGCGACAGGTAGTACGCCGAGTCGATCAGCGCGGTCCGGCACGAGACGCCGAGCGGCAGGTGCCCGAGCGCGTCGGACATGCGCGCGGCCCGTTCCAGCGCCTCGTGCTTCGGCATCCCCGTCGGCATGTTGTACGCGTCGAGGAACGCCTTCTCCGCGTCCTCGTTGGTGAAGTCGGCCATGTTCACTTGCCCCCAACGGCACGGTCGAGAAGTTCCAGGAACGAGCGGTTGAGCGCCGCCGTGTCCTTCGGTCGCATCGCCCGCCGAGCCTGCAGAACGGCGTGCACGTACAGAGATTCGAGCGTCAGCTCCACCAGCGACGGGTCGTTCAGCCGCGCCAGCCGCTGCACGAGCGGGTTGCGGCAGTTGAGGACCAGCTGCTCGGGACGTGACGAGTCGGAGCCCGCCGTCAGCTGCCCCAACAGCTCCGCCCACAACGGGTCCGTCACCTCCTCGGCCGTCTGCTCGGTGTCGAGCCTGCGCTGCTGCTCGGCGTTCGTGATCAGCAACGCGGGCAGCGAGACCGGGTCGAAGTCGCGGATCACCGCGTCGCAGTCGTGCCGGTCCAGCGCCGCCGCGCCCTCGGAGAGCCGCAGCTTCAGGGCCGCCTCGACGTCCGGCTCGGGATCGGCCAGCGCCGCCAGCAGCTCGGTCGGTGCCACCCGGCGCGCGACGGACGGGCCGTCCAGCGCGCTGAGCCGGTTCAGCAGCTCCATGTCGTAGGCGTAGCCCGCGTTGACCAGACCCAGGCCCTGCGCGGCGGCGACCGGCGCGAGCTGGTGGAACTCGTCGACGTCCGGGATGTAGAGGATCGCGCCGTGCTTGCGCTTGAACTGCCGCAACGGGATCGCGCCCTCGGTCGTCTCGAACGGCAGCCACCGCTCGACCAGCCGCAGCATCTCGTCGTCCGAGCGCGCCAGCGACTTGATGCCGAGGTGGTGCGCGGCCAGCAGCTCACCGGCGCGGCGCGGTTCGATCGCGTCCAGCCTGATCAGCCAGTCGCGGATCTGCTCGCCCAGCTCCTCGCGCACGGCCAGCAGCATCTCGTCCTGGTACAGCGACTCACGCGACGCCGTCGGCCTGATCGCGGACGCGTCGACCACGCACCGCACGAAGTACGCCCAGTCCGGCAGCAGGCCCTCGACGTTGTCGCCGACCAGCATGCGCTTCAGGTACACCCGGTGCGTCTGGCGCGTTCCGGGGTGGACACCGGACGGCAGCACGAACGCCACCCCGGTCAGTCCCGCCGCCTCGACCTCGATCGGGATCGCCTCGAACGGCGTGAACCCGAAGACCTGCTCGCAGTACGCGGAGAGATCGGCGTCCTCGTCGTCCCACGGACGTTCGCCGCGGGTGACCTCGGCGCCGTCCAGCGTCACCGCCGCCGGCAGCAGGTCGCCGTAGTCGACCACCAGCGGGCGCACGACGTCCGCTTCGAGCCAGTGCTCGTTGCCGCGCGACGCGCTCATCCTCACCGTCGTGCCCACCGGCACGTCACCGTCCACAACGGACACCGTGTAGTTGCCGGACGAGTCGGCCTCCCACCGGACGGCAGGGCCGCCGCGCGCGGACCGGGTGATCACCGTCACGGACGAGGCGACGAGGAAGCACGACAGCATGCCGACGCCGAACTGGCCGAGGAACCCCTCGCGGGCGAACCCCAGGTCGTCCCGCTTCGACGTCCGGCCGAGCGTGGACAGCAGCTCGTGGACCTCGGACTCGGTGAGCCCCACGCCGGTGTCGGTGATCGTCAGCTCCGGGCCGCAGGTGATCGTGACGCCGGCGGGGCAGGACGGGTCGAGCTCGCGCCTCGCCGTGATCGCGTCGACGGCGTTCTGCAGCAGTTCGCGCACGTAGACGCGAGGGCTGCTGTAGAGGTGGTGGCTGAGCAGGTCGATGATGCCGCGCAGGTCGACGCGGAAGGTGTGCCCCATGATGCCGCCCATCCTAGAGACGACACGGGAGCCGGTGCCGCCCTTTAACGGAACGCTCCGAAGCGGTCAACAGCGCACCGACTAGGATCGGCCTGTTCATTACTGATGTCCGCTGTGTCGGTCAGACTGGGAGCAGTCCACAAACCATGTCCGGAGCCAACGACCCGTACGACCCGAAGCAGGTCGCGGCGCTGTCGGCCGAGAACCTCGACGCGGCCGTGCAGAAGGCGCGCGAGGCGTTCGCCGGGGCAGCCGACCTGGAGGCGCTGGCCGCGGTCAAGCCCGGCCACCTCGGTGACCGGTCGCCCGTGCTGCTGGCCCGCCGCGAGATCGGCGCCCTGCCCCCCAAGGCCAAGGCCGAGGCCGGCAAGCGCGTGAACGAGGCGCAGGCCGCGATCAAGACCGCGTTCGACGAGCGCTTCGCCGTGCTCCAGGTCGAGCGCGACGAGCGGGTGCTGCGCGAGGAGTCCGTCGACGTCACGCTGCCCTGGGACCGCTTCCCGCGCGGCGCGCGCCACCCGATCACCACGCTCGCCGAGCGCATCGGTGACGTCTTCGTGGCCATGGGCTACGAGATCGCCGAGGGCCCCGAGCTCGAGACCGAGTGGTTCAACTTCGACGCGCTGAACTTCGGCAAGGACCACCCGGCCCGCTCGATGCAGGACACGTTCTACATCGCGCCGGGTGACTCGCAGCTCGTGCTGCGCACCCACACCTCGCCCGTGCAGGCCCGCACGCTGCTGGACCGCGAGCTGCCGGTCTACGTCGTGTGCCCCGGCCGCACGTTCCGCACCGACGAGCTCGACGCGACGCACACCCCGGTGTTCCACCAGGTCGAGGGTCTCGCGGTCGACAAGGGCCTGACGATGGGCCACCTCAAGGGCACCCTGGACGCGTTCGCGCGCTCCATGTTCGGCGAGGACTCGAAGACCCGCCTGCGCCCGAGCTTCTTCCCCTTCACCGAGCCGTCGGCCGAGGTCGACGTGTGGTTCCCGGAGAAGAAGGGCGGCGCCGGCTGGGTCGAGTGGGGCGGCTGCGGCATGGTCAACCCCAACGTGCTGCGCGCCACCGGCGTCGACCCGGACGTCTACTCCGGCTTCGCGTTCGGCATGGGCCTGGAACGCACCCTGCAGTTCCGCAACGGCCTGCCCGACATGCGCGACATGGTCGAGGGCGACGTCCGCTTCACCCAGCCATTCGGAACGGAGGCCTGATCCGGTGCGAGTCCCGGTCAGCTGGCTGGTCGAACACCTCGGTTTCGACGAAGTCCCCACGCCCGACGAGCTCGCCGAGGCGTTCACGCGCATCGGCATCGAGGTCGAGGAGGTGAGCCCGCTCGGTCCCGTGACCGGCCCGATCGTCGCCGGTCGCGTCGTCGAGATCGAGGAGCTCACCGAGTTCAAGAAGCCGATCCGCTACTGCAAGGTCGAGGTCGGTCCCGAGCAGACCAACCAGATCATCTGCGGCGCCACGAACTTCGTCGAGGGCGACTCGGTCGTCGTCGCGCTGCCCGGCGCTGTGCTGCCCGGCGGGTTCTCGATCGCCGAGCGCAAGACGTACGGCCGCGTGTCGCAGGGCATGCTCTGCGCCTCCGACGAGCTCGGCATCGGCGACGACCACTCGGGCATCCTCGTGCTGCCCACCGGCACCGCGCAGCCCGGCGACGACGCGCTGGAGCTGCTCGGCCTGAACGACACCGTCATCGAGCTCGCGCCGACCCCGGACCGCGGTTACGCGTTCTCGGTCCGCGGCCTGGCCCGCGAGATCGCCTGCGCGCTGGACGTGCCGTTCGGCGACCCCGGCACGGTCGAGATCCCCGAGCCCGAGGGCGAGGCGTGGCCGGTCCACATCGAGGACCGCCCCGGCTGCTCGCGGTTCGTCGCGCGCCGCGTCACCGGTGTCGACCCGACGGCGCCGACGCCGTGGTGGATGCGCCGCCGCCTGATGCTCGCGGGCATGCGCTCGATCTCGCTGCCCGTCGACGTCACGAACTACGTGATGCTCGAACTGGGCCAGCCGCTGCACGCGTTCGACGCGGCGTCGCTCTCGGGCGCGCTGACGGTCCGCCGCGCCCACGCGGGCGAGAAGCTCACGACGCTGGACGACCAGGTCCGCGCCCTCGACGTCGACGACATCGTGATCGCCGACGACTCGGGCGTGATCTCGCTGGCCGGTGTCATGGGCGGCGCGTCGACCGAGGTCGGCGACAACTCCTCGGACATCCTGCTGGAAGCGGCGAACTGGGACCCGGCGTCCATCGCGCGCACGGTCCGCCGTCACAAGCTGCCGTCCGAGGCCGCGAAGCGCTTCGAGCGCACCGTGGACCCGGCGCTGGCCCCCGTGGCCCTCGAACGCGCCGCGAAGCTGCTCAACCACTACGCCGAGGGCCAGATCAAGCCCGGCCGCACCGACGTGGGCGCTCCGACGCTGCCCGAGGCGGTGTCGATGCCGATCGACCTGCCCGACCGCATCGCCGGCGTCCGCTACCAGCGGGGCGTCACCGCCCGCCGTCTCGGCCAGATCGGCTGCCAGGTCTCCGTGACCACCTCGGAGGAGGGCCAGACGATCGTCACGGCCGTGCCGCCGACGTGGCGCGCCGACCTCGTGCAGCCCGCCGACCTGGTGGAGGAGGTGCTGCGGCTGGAGGGCTACGACACGATCCCGTCCGTGCTGCCGCCCGCGCCAGCCGGTCGTGGCCTGACCGAGCAGCAGCGCCGCCGCCGCACGGTGTGGCGCACGCTCGCCGAGGACGGGTTCGTCGAGGTCAAGCCGTTCCCGTTCATCGACCCGACGGTGTTCGACGCGTTCGGTCTGGCGGAGGACGACGTCCGCCGCGACACCGTCGGCGTGCTGAACCCCCTCGAAGCCGACAAGAACGTCCTCGCGACGACGCTGCTGCCGGGCCTGCTGGAGACGGTGCAGCGCAACCTGGCCCGCGGTGCGAAGGACGTCTCGCTCTACAACATCGCCCAGGTGACGCTGCCGCGCGCGCAGCAGGTCCCCGTGCCGGCGCTGGGCGTGGACCGCAGGCCGACCGAGGCCGAGGTGGCGTCGCTGCTGGCCTCGCTGCCGAACCAGCCGCTGCACGTCGCCGGTGTGCTCACGGGCCACCGCGAGCTGGCCGGCTGGTGGGGCAAGGGCCGCATCGCCGACTGGTCGGACGCCGTCGAGGCCGCCCGCCGCGTCGGCGAGGCGTACGGCGTGACGTTGCGCGTCGTGGCGTCGGACCTGCTGCCGTGGCACCCCGGCCGCTGCGCCGAGCTGCGCGTGGGCGACTGGCCCGTCGGCCACGCCGGTGAGCTGCACCCGAAGGTCGTCGAGAAGCTGGGCCTGCCCAAGCGGACCGTGGCGTTCGAGCTCGACCTGGACGCGTTGCCGCTCGACGACCACCGCCCGGCCCCGATGGTGTCGGCGTACCCGCCGGTGCTGCTGGACGTCGCGCTGGTCGTGGACGCCTCCGTGCCGGTGCAGTCGGTGTCCGAGGTGCTCGGCGCGTCCGCGGGCGACCTGCTCGAGGACATCCGCCTGTTCGACGTCTACACGGGTGAGCAGGTGGGCGAGGGCAAGAAGTCGCTCGCGTACTCGCTGCGCTTCCGCGCGCCGGACCGCACGCTGACGGTGGAGGAGGCGACCACGGCCCGTGACGCCGCCGTCGCCGCCGCCGCGGAACGCCTGGGCGCGGCACTGCGCGCCTGATCGTCCTCTGTGGAGAGGCCCGGGACTCCCCTGCGGGAGTCCCGGGCCTTTCTCGTGTGTCGGTACCGGGAAGTCCTTATGTACGCAGTACTGTGTCAAACACAGAAACGGGCTGATGCAGAGTCCAGCTGACGTGTCATTCATGAACTGCCCGTAAAAGGTTCGCTCGATCGGGTGAATCCCGCGCGACGGGATTTGGGATCAAACCAGCAGGTGGTAGCCCTGCGTAGCTGTCAAGGTGCCAAAAGTCCTCCATTACAGGGGGAAATCGGCGCCCGTCGGACGCTTGCGCACTAGGTGAAGCTTCTCCAAGATTGGCAACGCGGCCCGCTAGGGCCGAGGGGCGAAGCGATGAACCACCGGGCGAGTTGGTCGCCGGTCCGGTGGGGAGCTAGAGGCGAACCCACCGCCTGGGAGCAACAACTCTGGAGAGTTGCGCCATGCGTAGTCTGGGTCCGCGCCTTGAGATCGCCGTGTCCTTGACGATCCTCATGCTCGGTGCGGCGGTCGTGGCTGCCATGCACCTGACGTGGCCGGAGCCGCAGAAGCCGGCGATGGCGTACTCCGTGAGCAGCGGCGAGTCCGGCATGCAGCAGCTCAAGCCGTTCGAGATCAACGACATCTCCGGCGCCCCCGTCGAGCTCACGCCGGGCGCGGTGGGCGAGCGCAAGGTGCGCCTGTCCAACCCGAACCCGGTCGTGATCATCGTCGAGAGCCTGTCCGCCGTTCCCGGTCAGCCGCTCGACGCCACCCAGCAGCGCGTCGAGGGGTGCCCGGCCGGTGTGCTGACCGTCGTGCCGCTCACCGACATCGTGGAGATCCCCGCCGGTGGTGCGGTCGAGGTCGCCATGAAGGTCGAGGTCGCGCAGGACGTGCCGGCGGAGTGCGCCGAGCTCGTCTTCCCGCTCACCTACTCGGGCCGCGCGAAACACGGCTAGCCAGCCGCTCGCGCGCCGCCGGCCACTCCGACGGCACCATCGAGTAGACGACCGTGTCCCGCTGAGTGCCGTCCGGCCGCGTGATGTTCGCCCGCAGCACGCCCTCCTTCACGGCACCGAGCTTCTCGATCGCCCGCTGCGACCGCACGTTCGCCGCGTCGGTGTACCAGCCGACCCGCAGCGCGCCGCGCACGTCGAACGCCTCGGTCAGCAACAGCAGCTTGGCCTCGGGGTTGATCGCCGTGCCCTGCCACTCCCTGCCGACGATCGTGTAGCCGATCACGAGCCTGCGGTGCTCCGGCGAGGCCTCGTAGAACGAGGTGGTCCCGACGACGCGCCCGGTGGCGACCTCGATCTGCGCGAACGCCTCCCGCGACACGATCGCGGCGGCGACCCACTCGCGCATGTCGTCGACCGAGGACGGCCGCAGGCTCAGCAGCCACGTCCAGATCTCCGGGTCGCGGGTGGCGTCGAACAGTTCCTCGGCGTGGTCCAGCGACAGCGGTTCGAGCCGGACGTGTTTCCCTTCCATGAGGACTGACCCTAGAGGTGCTTGAGCGCCTCTCGCCGTGACAACGGCGACAACCCCGGCCGCGCCTCCACGAACGCGCGCACCCACCCCGGCTCGGTCTTCGCGAACTCCCGCAGCGCCCACCCGATCCCCTTGCGCAGGAAGAAGTCGGAATCGTCCGCGTTCGCGTCCACGCACGCCGTCAGCAGCTCCACGTCCGTCGCGCCCTTGAACCCGAGCTGGCAGATCACCGACGTCCGCCGCCGCCATTTGTCCGCGTCGCGCGACCACTTCACCATCAACGGCCGCACGACGCCCGGATCCGTCCGCAGCAACGGCCCGACGCGTTTCGACGCGATCTCGTCGACGTAGTCCCACCACGCGCCGGTCACGATCATCTCGTCGAACCACGGCAGCAGATCAACGGACTGAAAGCGCTTGTCCCCGCTCAACGACAACGCGATGTAGCGCTCTTCGCGATAGGTCGCCTCGCGCCACAACGTCCGCACGGCGTCGAGCCACTCGTCCCGGTCGTGCAACCGGGGCAACGACTTGAGCAACGTCACGCGTCCCGGTTTCTGCACGCCGAGGAACGGCATGTCGGACTTCATGTACGCCTGCATCTCCGGCGCCTTCACGGGATCCGCGAGCTCCTCCAGCCCCGTTCTGACCGCTTTGATCAAGGAAACCTCAAGAGTCACGTCCAAACGGTATAGGCATTAGGAGTAGCCCTGTTGAGATTTATGGCCCCATCGGTACCGAAAGTGCTAACGAACCAGCAAAACATCACTTGACCGGGCGCTTCTGTGAACGGAAAGGATGCTCGGCCCCTATACAGTTCGCGCTCATGCGTGTGCTCATGGTCGTGGCGGCGCTCGTGCTCGGCAGCATGGGCGCCACCAAAGCGGACGCGGTGGGTTATCTGGATCTGCCGCTGGTGAACGGAAACGGCGAACAGCGGGGTGGAGTGCACCCCGACCTGCCGACCGACCGCGCCACGATCGAGCAGTCACTGGCCGGATACCGCGCGGAGGGCATCTCGCCGGTGAGGTTCAAGGCGTTGCTGTGGCAGTACTGGATCGTCCGCGCCGCCGAGGACGCGGGCGTGAACCTGTCCGAGTGGGACCCCCAGCGCACCGCCGCCGCGAACCGGTCCGTGATCTTCGCCGTCTACGACTTCTACGCGAGGCTCTACCTGACGCACCCGGACACGTTGCGGTGGATGGGGTTCGCGAACATCGGCGCGCCCGCGTTCGCCGCCGGAATGCTGGACCTCGGCTCGGTGCCGGAGCTGCGCTGGTTCTCGACGATGCTGATGGCGATGCAGAAGCACATCTTCATGGACCTGGGCGCGATGCACGCCGCGTACCTGCACGGCGGGGTCGACGCCGTCCGGGAGATGCGCGACGCGGGCCTCATCGACGCGGACACCACCGCGGCGTGGGAGGACC
Source organism: Lentzea sp. NPDC058436 (assembly GCF_042721515.1). NCBI lineage: Bacteria > Bacillati > Actinomycetota > Actinomycetes > Pseudonocardiales > Pseudonocardiaceae > Lentzea > Lentzea sp. NPDC058436. The sequence goes on along the minus strand of NZ_JBHXLF010000023.1, from coordinate 18,502 downwards.
CGGCGCAGGCGGTCATGGAGTTCTCCTCGCGCGAGCAGAACCTGGTGATCGCGGACCAGTTCAACCGCATGCGGTCGAGGTTGCTGCCACCCGGTGAGATCGTCACGTACGCGATCACGGTCGCCGGGCCGATGCCGGTGCCGGGCGGGAAGACGCCGGCGCAGTACCGGCCGTTGTTCGGCGGTCCGCTGCCGGCGTTCAACTACGCGGACCGGGTGGCCCGCTGGGACTTCCTGAGCAACGACACGGTGCCCGCCTACGAGCGGCTGAGCAGCGACGCCGTGCACAGGATCGTGCAGCGGCCGTTCGCGGACCGCGTCGCCGAGTACCGCGCCACGACCCGCCTGATCGACCTGCTGCCGTTCACGAGTTCCTCCGTGGAATCGCAGCCGTCGAAGTAGGCTGCTGACCATGACGCCGTACGACTACGACCTGATCGTCATCGGCTCTGGTCCTGGCGGCCAGAAAGCGGCGATCGCGGGTGCGAAACTGGGCAAGCGCGTGGCCATCATCGACAAGCAGGAGATGATCGGCGGCGTCTGCACGAACACGGGCACGATCCCGTCGAAGACGCTGCGCGAAGCCGTCATGTTCCTGACGGGCATGAGCCAGCGCGAGCTGTACGGCGCCAGCTACCGCGTCAAGCAGGACATCACGATCACCGACCTGATGGCCCGCACGCAGCACGTCATCGGCCGCGAGGTCCAGGTCGTGCGCGCGCAGCTGCACCGCAACGGCGTCGACCTGCTCAACGGGTTCGGCCGGTTCCTCGACGAGCACACCATCGCCGTGGACGGGGCCCACCGCGGCGACCACACGACGATCACCGGCGAGTTCATCGTGATCGCGACCGGCACGACGCCCGCGCGTCCGTCCGTCGTGGACTTCGACGAGGAGCGGATCCTCGACTCCGACGAGGTCTTCGCACTCACCGAGATCCCGTCGTCACTGGTCGTGGTCGGCGCGGGCGTGATCGGCATCGAGTACGCGTCGATGTTCGCGGCGCTCGGCACCCGCGTCACGGTCGTGGAGCAGCGCGAGCGGATGCTCGACTTCTGCGACCCGGAGATCGTGGAGTCGCTGAAGTTCCACCTGCGCGACCAGGCCGTCACGTTCCGCTTCGGTGAGAAGGTCGTGAACGTCCAGGTCTCCGACGGCGGCACGGTCACGACGCTCGCGTCGGGCAAGCGCATCCCGGCCGCCGCCGTCATGTACTCGGCGGGCCGCCAGGGCACGACCGAGAAGCTCGACCTCGCCGCGGCCGGTCTTGAAGCCGACAACCGCGGGCGCCTGTCCGTCGACGAGCACTACCGCACGCCGGTCGAGCACATCTACGCCGTCGGCGACGTGATCGGCTTCCCGGCGCTGGCCGCGACGTCGATGGACCAGGGCAGGCTGGCCGCGTACCACGCGTTCGGCGAGCCGGTGCACGAGCTGACCTCGTTGCAGCCGATCGGCATCTACACGATCCCCGAGATCTCCTACTGCGGCGCCACGGAAGCCGAGCTGACGTCGTCCGCCGTGCCGTACGAGATCGGCATCTCCCGCTACCGCGAGCTCGCACGCGGCCAGATCGTCGGCGACGCGTACGGCATGCTGAAGCTGCTGGTGTCCACTGTGGACCGCAAGATCCTCGGCGTGCACGTGTTCGGCACCGGCGCCACGGACCTCGTGCACATCGGCCAGGCCGTGATGGGCTGCGGCGGCACGGTCGACTACCTGGTCGACACGGTCTTCAACTACCCGACGCTGTCCGAGGCGTACAAGATCGCGGCGCTGGACGCCACGAACAAGATCCGTGCGCTGGAGCGCTTCACGACCAGGTGATCACGACCGGGTCAGGCCGCCGTCGTGAGCCACGATGGCGGCCTGCACGCGGTTGGTGACCTCCAGCTTGGGCAGGATCCGGCTGATGTGCGCCTTCACCGTGCCGGTCGCCATGAAGAGCTGCTCGCCGATCTCGGTGTTGGACAGCCCCTCACCCACGAGCTTGAGCACGTTGCGTTCGGTCTCGGTCAGCGCGTCGATCTTGCGGCGCGCCTCCGTGCCGTCGTCGGGTGCGACGAGGTGCTTCTCGATGAGGCGCTTGGTGATCTGCGGGGCGAGGATCGGTTCGCCCTGCGCGGCCTTGCGCACGGCGTTGATCAGCTCCTGCGGAGGGGTGTCCTTGAGCAGGAACCCGGTCGCGCCGACCTTCAGCGCCTGCGCCACGTAGGAGTCCTCGCCGAACGTCGTGAGCATGACGACGTTGACCCTCGACGCGATCTGCTCCGCCGCCTTCAACCCGTCCCCGCCCGGCATGCGGATGTCGAGCAGCGCGACGTCGACCGAGTGCTTCAGCGTCAGCTCCACGGCCTGCCTGCCGTCGCTCGCCTCGGCCACGACGGTGATGTCCGGGTCGTTCTCCAGGATCAGCCGGATGCCGGCGCGCATGAGCGTTTCGTCGTCGGCGATGAGCACTCGGATCACGCCCCGCACCCTACGGCCTCTCCTGCTCCTTCGACTGCAGCCTGCCGTCGCGGAAGCACAGCTTGTAGAGCAGTTCGGCGTTGTGCGAGGTCCGGTACCGCGAGCACCCGTCCACGCCGAGCTGTCCGACGCCGAACTGGTCCATCACCTCGTCCTCCGGGGTGACGCCCACCTTCAGGGAGTCGAAGTACGGCGCGTTCATCTGGCTGGTGTTCAGCAACGCGAAGAGCAGCAGCACGGTCAGCGCGCCGACGATGGGCACCAGCGCCAGCAACCCGAGGCAGCCGCCGCCCAGCACGCGCGGCACGGTCAGCACCTCGGCGGCGAGCGGCGGGGGCACCTCGGCGACCTCGGTGGCCGCCTGCTCCGCCTGCGTGGGCGGGTGCAGCGGGACGTCCGCCGCCACCCGGAACCCTCCCTCGGGCGGCGGGCCCGCGGTGAACGAGCCGCCGAGCAGCCCGACGCGTTCCTCCAGGCCGATCAGGCCGCGCCGGGTGCCCTTGCCGGGCACCGCGGTGGACGGGCCGTTCAGCACCTGGATGCGCGCCCTGCCCGCCTGGACCGCCACCTGCACCCGTGCCCGTGCGGCGGGGGCGTGCTTGTGGAGGTTGGTCAGGGCCTCGCGGACCACCCGGTGCACGGCGCGGCGGGTGCGCGGGTCGGCGCCGTGCAGGTCGTCGCCGGACCAGTCGAGCGAGACGGTGATGCCCGCGTTCACCGAGCTCTCGACCAGCGCGGTGATGTCGGACCTGGTGCCGGTGTCCTCGTCGAGCGACTCGGGTTCGGGGTTGGTGCGCAGCACGCCGAGGATCTCGCGCAGCTCGGCCATCGCGAGCGACGACGTGGTGCGGATCAGCTCGGCCTGCTCGTGCAGCTGGGGCGCCTTCGTCGCGGTCGCGAGTTCCAGCGCCCCGGCGTGGATGGAGATCAGGCTCAGGCGGTGGCCCAGCATGTCGTGCATCTCGCCGGCGATGTGCGCGCGTTCCTCGGAACGGGCGGAGGCGGCGGTCAGCGCGCGGGCGCGTTCCAGGTACTCGTTGCGTTCCCGCAGGAGCCGGACCATGGGCCTGCGGCGGCCGAGCAGCATGCCGGAGACGGCGGGGAAGACCACGAAGAACGCCGACCCGAAGAAACCGCCGACCAGGGTCTGCCACAGCGGCGAGTTGTCGTAGACCTGGAAGAGGCCGAACGCCGTCTGCAGGAGCGTCGTCACGCCCAGCAGCGCCCACAGCCTGCCGAGCCGCGGCACGCGCCGGGACGCGGCGAAGACGACGAACGCCGTGAGGGACATCGCCCAGAGGTTGTTGATCGCGAAGAGAGGGGCCGTGAGCAGCAACGCCCACTCCGGCCTGCTCGGCGCGAACCACACGAGAGCGGCGATCCACAACGCGCTGGCGATGGTCAGCAACGGGTGCGGGATCGGCGCCAGCGGGGCGATCAGCGGCACGAGCCCGACGAGGAACGCGAGCGACGGCCAGACGAACCTCATCGTGCGAGCTCCCTCTTCGTGGTCAGCAGGCCGTCGTCCCTGCCGAAGCAGAGCTCGACGTCCCGGTCGTCCGAGTCGCGCAGGTGGTAGCGGTAGCAGCCGGGGTTGCCCGACAGCACGCCGAAGCCGAACGTCTCGGTGACCTCCTGCTCGTGCGTGACCGACTCCTGGAAGGCCGCGTACTCCTGCGGACTGATCTCGGTGCGGCTGAAGATCGCGATGATGAGCAGGACCATCGCCGTGCCCAGCGCCGGGATGACGGCGAGCGTGCCGAGGCAGCCGCTGCCGATCACGCGCGGCATCGTGAGGATCTCGGCGGTGATCGGGGGCGGTGCCTCCGCCACGGCGCCCGCCGCACCCGCCTCGTCCTGCACGACCGGGTGCGCCGGCAGGTCGGCCGTCACCTGGAACCCGCCTCCGAGCGGCACCCCGGCGAGGAACGTGCCGCCGATCAGCTCGACGCGTTCCTCCAGCCCGATCAGCCCACGACGCGTGCCGCCGCCCCGGGGTTCGCCGCTGGGCGCGTTGAGCACCTCGACCTTCACCCGGTCCGCGACGACCACGGACACGCGGGTGCGAGCCGACGGCGCATGTTTGTGCACGTTCGTGAGTGCTTCGCGCACGACCCGATGAACGGCCCTGCGCAGCCGTGCGTCGGCATCGGCCAGATCAGGTCCTGACCAGTCCAGGTGCACGGACACGCCTGCTGATGCCGACGCGGCCACGAGCCGTTCGACGTCCGTGCGCGTACCGGCGTCCTCGTCGGCGTCGGCGGAGGTGCCGAGCACGCCGAGGATCTCGCGCAGTTCGTCCATCGCCACGGCGGACGTCTTGCGGATCAGCTCGACCTGTTCGCGCAGCTCAGGGGCCTGCTCGGCGGCGGACCGCTCCAGTGCGCCCGCGTGCGCGGTCAGCTGCCGGAGCCGGTGGCTGAGCATGTCGTGCATCTCGCTTGCGATGTGCGCGCGCGTCGCGGACCTCGTGGTGTTCGCGGTCAGCACGCGCGTGTGTTCCAGGTAGTCGTTTCGTTCCATCAACACCTGGGTGAGTGGCTTGCGGTGTCCGACGAGCGCACCGGCCACGGCGGGGAAGACCAGCAGGAACAGCACGGTGAACGCGGTGTCGAGCAGGAACTCGGTGAGGCTGTTGCCCACCCGCCACGAGTGCAGGGCGCCGAACCCGGCCTGCAGCACCGCGCTGGCACCGACCACCGCGACCACCTGCCACGGCGAGCGCATCGACCGCGCCGACCGGAAGATCACGAGTGACGTCGGTGCCACCGCGAGCAGGTTGTTCACGCCGTGCAGGGGAGTGGTGAGCACGATCGCCCAGCGCGGCCACCGCGCGCTGATCGGCACCAGCGCGGCCGCCCACACCGCCGAGACGACGATCAGCCACGGCTCCACCGGCCTGCCGAGCGGCGCGAACAGCGACAACAGCGCCAGAACGAAGGCGCCGGCCGTCCACAGCCCGTCGCGCAGCTTCACGTCCACGCTGATCATCATGGTCGACGCCGGTCACCCGTCCACAGCGCCAGGTGGCCCCGATCGGGTGGCCAGGTGGCCACGTTCACTGTTGAGTGAGTTTGCATGACCGTGCATAATCATGCGCATGACAGTGAGGATCGCGGTCGCGGGCGCCAGCGGGTACGCGGGTGGCGAGCTGCTCCGCCTGCTACTGGGCCATCCGGACATCGAGATCGGCGCGCTGACGGCCAACAGCAGCGCCGGTGACAAGCTGCTCAAGCACCAGCCGCACCTCCTGCCGCTCGCCGACCGGGAACTACAAGACACCACAGTCGAGACCCTCAAGGGCCACGACGTGGTGTTCCTCGCACTTCCCCACGGTCACTCAGCCGCGCTCGCCGAGCAACTCGGCGACGACACCGTCGTGATCGACTGCGGCGCCGACCACCGGCTGACCAGCGCCGACGACTGGACGCGGTGGTACGGCGGAGAGCACGCCGGCACCTGGCCGTACGGGCTTCCCGAACTTCCCAACGGGCGGGACGCGCTCGTGGGCGCCCGCCGCGTGGCCGTGCCCGGCTGCTACCCGACGGTCTCTTCTCTGGCGCTCGCACCGGCCGTGGACCTCATCGAGGACGAGGTCGTCATCGTCGCCGTGTCGGGCACGTCCGGCGCCGGCAAGTCGCTGAAGACGAACCTGCTCGGCTCCGAGGTGATGGGCTCCGCCAGCGCGTACGGCGTCGGTGGCGCGCACCGGCACACGCCCGAGATCACCCAGAACCTCACGGCGGCGGCGGGCCGGCCGATCAAGGTCAGCTTCACGCCGGTGCTCGCGCCGATGTCCAGGGGCATCCTCGCGACCTGCACGGCGACGTTGAAGGACGGCGCAAACGTTCGCGAGGCCTACGAGAAGGCGTACGCGGACGAGCCGTTCGTGCACCTGCTGCCCGAAGGTCTCTGGCCGACGACGAACGCCGTGCTCGGTTCGAACGCCGTCCAGCTGCAAGTCACCGTCGACCCGGACCTGAACCGGCTCGTGGTCGTGGCCGCCGTCGACAACCTGGCCAAGGGCACCGCCGGTGCCGCTGTCCAGTGCATGAACCTCGCTCTCGGACTGCCGGAAACGACCGGCCTCTCGACCGTTGGAGTCGCTCCGTGAACCGCAACAAGGGCGTCACCGGACCCCAGGGCTTCCGGGCAGCCGGGATCGCCGCCGGGATCAAGGAATCCGGCGCGCTGGACCTCACCCTCGTCGTCAACGACGGCCCGTCCGACTCCGCCGCGGGCGTCTTCACCACGAACAAGGTGAAGGCCGCGCCGGTGTTGTGGTCGCAGCAGGTGATCCAGTCCCGGCGACTGACCGCGGTCGTGCTCAACTCCGGTGGCGCCAACGCGTGCACCGGTCCCGAGGGCTTCCAGGACACGCACGCCACCGCGGAGAAGGTCGCCGAGGTGCTCGGCACCGGCGCGGTCGACGTCGCGGTCTGCTCGACCGGCCTGATCGGCGAGCGCCTGCCGATGGACAAGATCCTCACCGGCGTCGAGAACGTCGCGAAGGAGCTGGACTCGTCGATCGAGGCCGGGCTCAACGCCGCGACCGGCGTGATGACCACGGACAGCCGCCCCAAGCAGTCGTGGAAGGCCTCCGAGCAGGGCTGGTCCGCCGGCGGGTTCGTGAAGGGCGCGGGCATGCTCGCCCCGAACATGGCCACGATGCTGTCGGTCATCACGACCGACGCCAAGATCTCCGGCGACCAGCTGGACAAGGCACTGCGCCTCGCGACGTCCCGCACGTTCGACCGGCTCGACGTCGACGGAGGCACGTCCACCAATGACACCGTGCTCGTGCTGGCCTCCGGCGCCTCCGGTGTCGAGCCGTCGTTCGACGACTTCGTGGCTCTGCTGACCGAGGTCGCGGGTGACCTCGTCAAGCAGCTCCAGGGTGACGCCGAGGGCGTGACCAAGGAGATCAGCATCACCGTGAAGCAGGCCGCCACCGAGGCCGAGGCGGTCCACATCGGACGGACCGTCGCCGAGGACAACCTGGTGAAGACCGCGTTGTTCGGCAGCGACCCGAACTGGGGCCGCATCGCGATGGCGCTCGGCCGCGCGGACGCCGAGATCGACCCGGACGTCCTGCAGATCATCATCAACGGCGTCTCGTTGTACCGCAACGGAACTCGCGACCGCGACCGTTCCGAGGCCGACCTCTCGGGCCGTGACATCGAGATCGTCATCGACCTCAACGTCGGTGAGGCCGAAGCCACCGTGCTGACCACGGACCTGTCGCACGACTACGTCGAAGAGAACAGCGCGTATTCCTCATGAACGCACAGGAGAAGGCGGCAGTCCTCGTCGAAGCACTGCCGTGGCTGGAGCGTTTCCGCGGCGCGCTCGTCGTCGTGAAGTACGGCGGCAACGCCATGATCGACGACGAGCTGAAGAAGGCGTTCGCCGAGGACATGGTGTTCCTGCGGCTGTGCGGCCTGCGCCCGGTCGTCGTGCACGGCGGCGGCCCGCAGATCAAGTCCATGCTGGACCGGCTCGGCATCCACAGCGAGTTCCGCGGCGGCCTGCGCGTCACGACGCCCGAGGCCATGGACGTCGTGCGGATGGTCCTGGTCGGACAGGTCGGGCGTGAGCTCGTCGGCCTGATCAACCAGCACGGTCCTTACGCCGTGGGCATCTCCGGCGAGGACGCGCACTTGTTCACGGCCACCCGCCGCGGCGCGATCGTGGACGGCGAGGAGGTCGACATCGGTCTCGTCGGCGACATCACCGAGGTCAACCCGGACGCGGTGCTCGACATCGTGCGCGCGGGCCGCATCCCGGTCGTGTCGTCGGTCGCGCCGGACATCCACGGCGTGCCGCACAACGTGAACGCGGACACGGCGGCCGGCGCTCTCGCGGTCGCTCTCGGCGCCGAGAAGCTCGTGGTGCTCACGGACGTCGAGGGCCTGTACGCGAACTGGCCGGACCGCTCGTCGTTGCTGAACCAGATCCGCGCCTCCGACCTGGAGAAGATCCTGCCGGACCTGGAGAGCGGCATGGTGCCGAAGATGGAGGCCTGCCTGCGCGCGGTGCGCGGCGGTGTCCCGCAGGCGCACGTGATCGACGGCCGGCTGGCCCACAGCGTTCTACTCGAAGTCTTCACCACTGAAGGTGTCGGAACGATGGTCTTGGGGGACAAGTGACCACGCGGTGGCAACAGTCCATGATGGACAACTACGGCACACCGTCGCTGCAGCTCGAACGCGGTGAGGGCGCGCACGTCTGGGACGCGGACGGCAACCGGTACGTCGACCTGCTGACCGGTCTCGCGGTCAACGCCCTCGGCCACGCGCACCCGGCGATCGTCGAGGCGGTGTCCACGCAGATCGCGAAGCTCGGCCACACGGGCAACCTGTACGTCAACGAGCCCGCGCTGAAGCTCGCCGAACGCCTGCTGGACCTCGCGGGGGAGCCCGGCAAGGTCTTCTTCTGCAACTCCGGCGCCGAGGCCAACGAGGCGGCGCTCAAGATGGCGCGCCTCACCGGCCGCACCAGGATCGTCTCCACGATCGGCGGGTTCCACGGCCGCACGATGGGCGCGTTGACGCTGACCGGCCAGGAGCCGAAGCGCGCGCCGTTCGAACCTCTCGTGCCCGGTGTCTCGCACATCCCGTTCGGTGACGTGGCAGCACTGGAAGCGGCGATCGACGACGAGACCGCGGCGTTCATCGTCGAGCCCATCCAGGGCGAGCAGGGCGTCATCGTGCCGCCCGCCGGCTACCTGCAGGAGGCCCGCCGGATCACCTCCGAGCACGGCGCGCTGCTGATCCTCGACGAGGTGCAGACCGGCGTCGGCCGCACCGGCACGTGGTTCGCGTTCCAGCAGGCCGGGATCGTGCCGGACGTCATGACGCTGGCCAAGGGCATCGGCGGCGGCCTGCCGCTCGGCGCCACGATCGGCTTCGGCGCGGCGGCGGAGCTGTTCAAGCCCGGCCACCACGGCACGACGTACGGCGGCAACCCGGTGTGCTGCGCGGCCGGTCTCGCGGTGCTCGACACGATCGCCTCGGAAGGCCTGCTGGAGCACGCCTCGTCCGTGGGCAAGGAGATCGCCGCGGGGGTGGAGGCGTTGCACCACCCCGCGATCTCCGGAGTGCGGGGAGCCGGTCTGCTGCTCGGCATCACGCTGCGCGAGGCGGTCTCGGCGAAGGCCGCGGCAGCTGCGCAGAAGGCCGGTTACCTGATCAACCCGATCCAGCCCGACGTGCTGCGGCTCGCCCCGCCCCTGGTTCTGGAAGAGTCCGACGCGCAGGCCTTCGTCGCCGCGCTCCCCACCTTCTTCGAGGAGACGCAGTGAGCCTGAGGCACTTCCTTCGCGACGACGACCTGTCCACCGAGGAGCAGGCGGCCGTCCTCGACCTCGCCGACGCCTACAAGGCGGACCGCTTCACCGCGAAGCCGCTGGCGGGCCCCAAGTCCGTCGCCGTGATCTTCGAGAAGAACTCCACGCGCACCCGGCTCTCGTTCGAGGTCGGCATCGCTCAGCTCGGCGGCAACCCGGTGATCATCGACGGCCGGTCGATGCAGCTGGGCCGCGAGGAGACGATCGAGGACACCTCGCGCATCCTGTCCGGGTACGTCGACGCGGTGGTGTGGCGGACGTTCGCCCAGGCCCGCATGCAGGCGATGGCCTCCGTGTCGCGCGTTCCGGTCGTGAACGCGCTGACCGACGAGTTCCACCCGTGCCAGGTGCTCGCGGACCTGCAGACGATCCGCCGCCGTTACGGCAAGCTGGCCGGACTGACGCTCACGTACCTGGGCGACGGCGCCAACAACATGGCGCACTCGTTGATGCTCGGCGGTGCCACGGCCGGCATGCACGTGCGCATCGGCGCGCCCGCCGGCTACCTGCCGAACCCGCAGTTCCTGGAGGACGCCAAGAAGCGCGCCGCCGAGACCGGTGGTTCGGTGGCGTTGATCAGCGACCCGCAGGAGTCGGTCGACGGCTCGGACGTGCTGGTCACCGACACGTGGACGTCGATGGGGCAGGAGAACGACGGCAAGGACCGCGTCGGCCCGTTCCGGCCGTACCAGGTGAACGCGTCGTTGCTGGGGGCCACCGGGAAGCCGGACTCGACGGTGCTGCACTGCCTGCCGGCGCACCGCGGCTGGGAGATCACCGACGACGTGCTCGACGGCCCGCAGTCGCTCGTGTGGCAGGAAGCGGAGAACAGGCTGCACGCGCAGAAGGCGCTCCTCGTGTGGTTGCTGGAGCAGTCGGCATGACCCGCACCGCCCGTCAGGGCCGCATCGTCGAGATGGTCGCGCACCAAGCCGTGCGCAGCCAGTCCGAGCTCGCGAAACTGCTTGCCGCGGAAGGGATCGACGTCACGCAGGCCACGCTGTCGCGCGACCTCGACGAGCTCGGCGCGGTCAAGCTGCGCGGTCCTGACGGCGGTGCGCCGGTCTACGTGATCCCGGAGGACGGCAGTCCCGTGCGCGGAGTCCAGGGCGGCACCACGCGCCTGGTCCGCGTGCTCGGCGAACTGCTGGTGTCGACGGACTTCTCCGGCAACCTCGCGGTGCTGCGGACCCCTCCCGGCGCCGCGCAGTTCCTGGCCTCCGCCCTGGACCGGGCGGCGTTGCACGAGGTCGTCGGCACGATCGCGGGGGACGACACGATCCTGGTCGTCGCCCGCGAACCGATGACCGGCGCCGAGCTCGCCGAGCGGATCACCGCGCTCGCGTCGGGCGACGTCGATGAATGAGCCCGTGCACGCCGTTCTGACGTTCGACGCGGGCGTGGTCGTGGCGGTGGACGGCGAGACCGTCTCCGTCGCCGAGGCCGTCCGCGAGCTCAACTTCCGCGCCGGCGTGATCAGGTCCAGCCTGGGCACGGTCGCGGTGCGGGTCGCGCGGATGGCCTTGCCGTCGGGTTCCGGCGAGGTGGACGTCGCACTGTACGAGGGGCGCGTGGTCGGGCTGGTGGCCCGTTCGGAAGAATCGCTCTACGACTTCGCTAGCTGAGAGTTAGCCGAAATGAAAGTTGCACTGCAATGAGTTCTTTGTGGGGTGGCCGGTTCGAGTCGGGACCGGCCGAGGCGATGGCACGGCTGTCGTTGTCGACGCACTTCGACTGGGTGCTGGCGCCGTACGACATCGCCGGTTCGCGCGCGCACGCCCGTGTGCTGCACGCCGCCGGGTTGCTGACCGACGACGAGCTCGCCGGCATGCAGAAGGCGCTGGACGAACTGCTCGCCGACGTCGAGTCCGGCGCGTTCACCCCGGTGCTGGAGGACGAGGACGTTCACACGGCGCTGGAGCGGGGTCTGATCGACCGCGCCGGCACCGAACTGGGCGGCAAGCTGCGCGCAGGCCGTTCCCGCAACGACCAGGTCGCCACGCTGTTCCGCATGTGGCTGCGCGACGCCGCCCGCCGCGTCGCCGCCGGAGTGCTCGACGTCGTCGACGCGCTGGCCGAGCAGTCCTCCACGCACTTCGGTGCCGTCATGCCGGGCCGCACGCACCTGCAGTCCGCCCAGCCCGTGCTGCTCTCGCACCACCTGCTGGCGCACGCCCACGCGTTGCTGCGCGACGTCGACCGCCTGCACGACTGGGACAAGCGCGCCGGCTACTCCCCGTACGGCTCCGGCGCCCTGGCCGGTTCCTCGCTGGGCCTGGACCCGGCGAAGGTGGCCGCGGACCTGGGCTTCTACGCCCCCGTCGAGAACTCGATCGACGGCACCGCCTCCCGCGACTTCGCGGCCGAGATCGCGTTCGTGCTGGCCATGGTCAGCGTGAACCTCTCCCGCGTGGCCGAGGAGATCATCATCTGGACCACCGCCGAGTTCCGCTTCGCGGTCCTCGACGACGCCTGGTCCACCGGCAGCTCGATCATGCCGCAGAAGAAGAACCCGGACGTGGCCGAACTGGCGCGCGGCAAGTCGGGCCGCCTGATCGGCAACCTCGCGGGCCTGCTCGCGACGCTGAAGGCCCAGCCGCTGGCGTACAACCGCGACCTGCAGGAGGACAAGGAACCGCTGTTCGACTCGGTCGGGCAGCTGGAGCTGTTGTTGCCCGCCTTCGCCGGCATGGTGGCCACGCTGAAGTTCGACGTCGCGCGGATGGCGTCACTCGCCCCGGCCGGCTTCACCCTCGCCACCGACATCGCGGAATGGCTGGTGCGCCAGGGAGTTCCGTTCCGCGTGGCCCACGAGGCCGCCGGCGCGTGCGTCCGCGCCGCCGAGTCGCGCGGCGTCGGCCTGGAGGACCTGACCGACGAGGAGTTCCAGGCGATCTCGCCCGCTCTCACACCCGAGGTCCGTTCGGTGCTGACCGTCGAGGGCTCGATCGCCTCGCGCGACGCCCACGGCGGCACGGCACCTTCTCGCGTCCGCGAGCAGTTGGACGCCCTCGTCGCGAAGGCCGCTGCCGCACGTGAGTTCTAGGCTTCTGACCAGGGAGGAGCTGGCCATCGACCCGGTCGATGCGTCCCGGCTCCTCCTCGGTTCGTTCCTGGAGGCCGACGGCGTGCGCGTGCGCGTCGTCGAGGTGGAGGCGTACCGGGGCGGCGACGACCCGGCGTCCCACTGCTACCGCGGCAGGACCCCGCGCAACGAGGTGATGTTCGGCCCGGCCGGCTTCCTCTACGTCTACTTCGTCTACGGCATGCACTTCTGCGCCAACGTCGTGTCGCTGACCGACGGCGTGCCCGGCGCCGTTCTCCTGCGTGCGGGCGAGGTCGTCGAGGGTGAGGACGTCGCCTTCTCCCGCCGCCCCGCCTCGCGTTCCGCCGCGGAACTGGCCAAGGGTCCCGCACGGTTGTGCAAGGTCCTCGGGCTGGACCGGTCGTCCAACGGCCTCGACCTGACGTCTGCCGTCTCGCCCGTGCGCCTGTACGCGGGTGATCCAGTCTCCGAGGTGCGTTCCGGCCCGCGCGTCGGTGTCGCCGTGGCGATGGACGTGCCGTGGCGGTTCTGGATCGACTCTCCTGCCGTGTCGACCTACAAGAGAGGCGGCAAGCGCCGCCCGTCAGCGTGAGAGCTTGTTGGCTCAGTTCGCTCCGCCCGTAATCTTGGCGAGCTTGCGCACAACTGTCTGTGCGATGTCCTCCACTGAGTACTTCTGACGATCCAGGTACACGACGGACGACGACAGCCCTGGGACTTCGGTGTCGTCCAGGCGGATCGGCAGCAGGTACTCCTCGGTCAGTTCGACAGCGCGAGCCTGCGCCGCCTGGCGTTCGACCTTGGTCCACTTCTTCGTGGGACCAACGTAGTTCTTGGAGACGAACAGGAGCACGAACCGAACGCTTTGCCCGTAGACCTTCGGAAGGTGGTCGACGAGGTTCACACCCCACAGCTCGGCGGTGAAGTCCTCGTCGTAGAACACCCGCACGTGCAGTTCCTTCAGTCGTCGCACGATGGGCAGAACTTCCTCGCGGTCTTCCCCCGCGAACGATGTCGCGACGTCGAACTCGTACTCAGAAGCTCGGGCGCGTTCTGCTGGAACGCCGCTGGCCGACAACTGGGCGACGGCGTCGCGCAACTCTTCCTCGACTCTGTGATCGACCTCCAGCACCAGGGGCAAGGTCAGGTCGATCTTCTCGCCTGCGGCGAATCGCTCGACAAGCGTGTCCGCGACGTCGCGGAGGCGTGCCATGAGTCCTCGCATCGTCTGCAGAGGCTGGTCGGCGAAGCGCGCCTGGACGTACGCCACGTCGCGGGCGTTCGGGTCGGCGTAACTCGTGCCGTGGATGTCCCTGGCCCAGTTCAGGATCTCGTCGAAGACCTGCACGAACAGCTCGCCGAAGTGAATGATCCTGCTCGCGTTGCCGGCCATGCCCGGTGGGCCGAACGCGATCTGCTGAGCTTCAGGAGCGAACACCCTTGCCATGGCGACCGTGATGATCTCGTCGAGCCTGACACCGCGATCGCTGATCAGGTCCAGTCCGTTGCCGTGCTCCACCCTGTCGTTGCGTGGCGCATATCGGAGGAAGTGCTCGTGGTACTTGTTCTCGAGCTCGCTTATGCCTTCGAGTACCACCCGTGTGTAAAGCAGGTATTCCCAGCCGCTCGGCTTCTCCCTAACGAGCGCTTCGACCGTCCGCGGCGTGACCAGAACTGGCGACGTGAACCCTGAGCGGTGCTGTGCGAGCTTCTGCACCACCGCCTGCGCGATGAGTTCGATGTTGTGCACGCGCAGATCCAGATAGCCCATGCTCAACACGAGGCCGGGTACCTCGCTGTCATCGAGCCTGACCGGCAACACGTACTTGTTCTGCTCGGCCAACGCTTTTGTCCGCGCACCAAGGAGTTCTCGCCGTGACCACTCAGGCCCGACATAGTGCCGCGAGATGAACATCAGCACGTAGCGGACCTTGTGGTTCAAGGTGTCCACGATAAGGTCCACGAGGTCGAGGCCCCACCCTTCCACGAGCCTGTCTTCTTCGGAGTAGACCCTGACGCCCAGATCCTCCAGCCGTTGCATGATCGGAAGTACCTGCATCCGATCGTGGTCGGCGAACGAAAGGGCGACGTCGAACTCGTACTCCTGCACCCGGTCATTCTGCCCGTGCGCGCACGTCAGCGTGAGAGCTTGTCCAGCGCCGCCTTGAACTCCAGCTCCAACGCCGGCTCCACCTCGAACACCAGCGGCACGGTCATGCTGATCTGCTCCCCGGCCGTCAACCGCTCGACCAGCGTGTCCGCCACCGCCCGCAGGTCCTGCGCCACCACGTGCATCGCCTGGAGCTGCCGATCGGCGAACCGCGCCTGCACCCGAGCCGCGGCACGAGCGTGGTCGTCCGCGTAGCTGGTCCCGTGAATGCCCCGCGCCCATTCGAGGATCTCGTCGAACGTCCGCACGAACAGCTCGCCGAGGTGCACGATCCGGTCCGCGTCCCCGGCCTCACCGACCCTGCCGAACGCGGCTTCCTGCGTCTCCGGCGTGAAGACCGACTCGACGGCGACCTTGATGATCTCGCTCAGCAGCACGTTGCGATCCCGGATGAGCCCGATCCCGTTGCCGTGCTCGACGGTCCCGTTGCGCGGCGAGTAGCGCAGGAAGTGCTCGCGGTACTTCGGCTGCAACTCGGCAAGTCCTTGCGCCACAACGGTCGCGTAGAGCAGGTACTCCCACCCCTTCGGCTTCTCCCGAGCCAGCGCCGCCACCGACTTGGCCGTGATCGGCGTCGTCGGGGTGAACTCGGCGCGGTGCTGAGCGAGCTTCTGCACGACGGACTGCGCGATCACCTCGTTGTCGTGCTTGCGCAGGTCCAGGTACCCGATGCTGGGCAGCAGACCGGGCACCTCGGTGTCGTCGATCCGGATGGGGAGCAAGAACTCGTTCTGCTGCACCAACGCCCGCGCCTGCGCGGTTCGGCGTTGGTGTCGCACCAGACCACGATCGACGTAGTTCCGTGACGCGAACATCAGCACGTAACGAACCTTGTGCGTCAACGTCTCCGCGATGTGCTCGACCAGGTCGGTACCCCACCGCGCGACGACCTGGTCGTCGTCGTAGTAGACCGCGACGCCCAGCTCCTCCAGGCGCCGCACGATCGGCAGCACCCGATCCCTGTCCTGCTCGGCGAACGAGGGAGCGACGTCGAACTCGTACTCGGCCACCGGACCAATGTACGGCTCGAAACGTCCTGGGGGACCACCTGACGCCGGACAGCGGCGTTCCACCGACGAGCGCCCCGCCGCTGCGACGCTCGTCGGTGAACACTCCCTCGACCAGGGAACCCTGGCCGTGTCGTCAGCGGATGGCGGTGGTCCGGCGGTACCAGGCCCGCCGGTGTCCGGAAGGCAGTGCCACGCGGGTGATCAGGTTGGTCAGCAACGCACCGATGACCAACCACAAGAGAGCTGCGAGGCCCTCGTTGAGGAGCGTGGCCACGGACGCGTTCTCCGGTGTGAACAGACCGTCCAGGCCGAGGGTGATCCCGTCCGCCCAACCGGCGACGAACTGGAAGAACCCGTTGCCCGCGTTGGCGCCCGCGATCACCAGGAAGATGTGCACCAACAGCACGATGGCGAACGTCCAGCACACGATGTCGATGACTGCGCAGACGGTCCGCACCGTCCGCAGCTTGCGGTAGCTGTCGTCTCGCTCGACGACCTCTTCGACGACCGGTTCCTGCACGCGCGGGTCCTGGACGCGCGGCAAGCGCTCGGTCGGCCGGCGTAACTCCGAGTCACGTGGCTCCGTCATGGCGACGGCGTACCCGTCACACGACCGGGTCGAAACCTGTTGGACCAGGTAGGCGACAATGAGACGCGTGAGCGAGCACATCCTTGACGAACTTGCCTGGCGCGGCCTGATCGCGACGTCCACCGACCTCGACGCACTCCGGAAGGACCTGGACGCCGGCCCGCTCACCCTCTATTGCGGTTTCGACCCGACGGCGCCGTCGCTGCACGCCGGCAACCTGGTGCCGCTGCTCATGCTCAAGCGCTTCCAGATGGCGGGCCACCGGCCGATCGTGCTGGCCGGCGGTGCGACGGGCATGATCGGCGACCCGCGCGACACCGGTGAGCGCACGCTGAACTCGCTGGACACCGTCGCCGAGTGGGCCGGTCGCATCCGCGGCCAGCTGGAGCGGTTCGTCGACTTCGACGACTCGCCCACGGGCGCCGTCGTCGAGAACAACCTCAACTGGACCGGCCAGGTCACCGCGCTCGAGTTCCTGCGCGACGTCGGCAAGCACTTCTCGATCAACGTCATGCTGTCGCGGGAGACGGTCAAGCGCCGCCTCGAAGGCGACGGCATGTCGTACACCGAGTTCAGCTACCTGCTCCTGCAGTCCAACGACTACCTGGAGCTGCACCGCAAGCACGGCACCGCGCTGCAGATCGGCGGCTCGGACCAGTGGGGCAACATCGTCGGCGGGGTGGACCTGATCCGCCGCGTCGAGGGCAAGCACGTCCACGCCCTGACCGCGCCGCTGGTCACCGACGCCGAGGGCAGGAAGTTCGGCAAGTCCACCGGCGGCGGCAACGTGTGGCTCGACCCGGAGATGACGTCGCCGTACGCCTGGTACCAGTACTTCGTGAACGTCGGTGACGCCGACGTGCTGCGCTACCTGCGGTTGTTCACGTTCCTCACGCGTGAGGAGCTCGACGAGCTGGAGAAGCAGACCGCGGAGGAGCCGCACAAGCGGGCCGCGCAGAAGCGTCTCGCGCAGGAGTTCACGGACCTGGTGCACGGCGAACGCGCGACGCAGCAGGTCATCCTCGCGTCGTCGGCGCTGTTCGGCAGGGGCGAGCTGCGCGACCTGGACGCGCCGGTGCTGGAGGCGGCGCTGGCCGAGGCTCCCAAGGGGCAGGTGCGCCTGGCGGACGAGCCCACGATCGTCGACCTGCTGATCGCGTCGGGCCTGGCCGACAGCCGAGGTGCCGCAAGGCGCACGGTCAACGAGGGCGGTGCCTACGTGAACAACGCGAAGGTGACCGACGAGGAGTGGAAGCCGGCGCCGTCGGACCTGCTCCACGGCAAGTGGCTGGTGCTCCGTCGCGGCAAGCGCAACAACGCGAGCGTGCACGTAGAGGTCTGACCTGCACGTTCAGGTCTCCGAAGGCCGCCGATCCCACCTGGGACCGGCGGCCTTCGATCTTTCTGCGTGTGATCGCGGTCACAGTGTGCACGGGTTTGGCCTGCGATAGCGTGGTCGGAGGGTCCTGTACGGGGCTGCTGACCTGCGGTTTCTGGATCGCAGGAAGCCGGGTTGCCCCCGATTTGACCCTCAGTTGGCGTGCGTGTAACTTTCTCCATGTCAGCGAGGAACGGGCCGGGAACACCGGAACGGAGCGCGACACAGGTCACGAACCAAGCTTCCACGGACTGTGGTAGAGTGGGTGACCGCGAAACGATGAAGACCCAGCCGGTAGCTCGTCTGAGCTCAGAGGCCAAGGGCGTCGGAAGTTTCAACCAAAAGCTTATGTATGACACAGCCTCGGATCGAGCCGCCGTGTGGCGGATCGTGATGATGAGCGCGTGTTCTTTGAGAACTCAACAGCGTGCCGAAACACAGCCAGTAATATATGAATTACCTCCTCGTCGAGGTAGTTCCTTTGAGGCAAGA